>CAWFFY010000001.1:0-1117741 GCA_963815235.1 uncultured Solirubrobacteraceae bacterium
AACCACCTCGACAAGAGCTCGACATACACCGTCGATCAGGCCCTCGAGGACGCCGACCCCGACGAATACGACGCGCTGGTGCTCCCCGGCGGCGTGGCCAACCCCGACCAGCTGCGCACCGACGAGCGCGCCATCCAGTTCGTGCAGCAGATCTTCGCTGCGGGCAAGCCAGTCGGAGTCATCTGCCACGGCCCCTGGACACTCGTGGAGGCAGACCTCGTGCACGGGCGCAAGCTCACCTCCTGGCCATCCCTGCAAACCGACATCCGCAACGCTGGCGGGGAATGGGTCGACGAGGAAGTGGTTGTCGATGAGGGACTCGTCTCGAGCCGCAAGCCGGACGACCTGCCGGCGTTCTGCGCGAAGATCGTCGAGGAGTTCGCAGAGGGCCGTCACCAAACAGCCCAGGCTGGCGCCACCGCCCACGCGGACTAACTCCTCGCTGCATAAGGGAGAAGGATTAATTGTGGTGTGCAGCCTCAATCCTGCATCTTGGTGGGGTGCTGTTTTCACACGGCCATAAAACCTGGATTGCCTGGGTAATCGCGCTCGCACTCGCGATTACCGGATTCATTGTCCGCAGGGCGAGACGCAGACGCTAAAGCAGTCCGCACACATTCACGGTGGGAGACAGGGCCGGCGGGGTTAGCCGCTCCGATCGGCGGGGTAGATCAAGCGACATCATAAAGCGACACTCAACTTCTAGGAGGCACAAAAACGATGCTGGCACTACTTGCGTTGATATTGATCCTTGCGATCTTCGGCGGCCTCGGGTTCGCCGTCCATCTGCTCTGGATCGTATTGGTGATAGCGATACTGCTGTGGCTGATCGGGTTCTTCATCGGCGGTGCGCCCGTCGGCGGCGGACGTAGGCGCTGGTACGGACGCTGGTGATGAACGCCACATCAGCCCCAGAGCAAAGAGAAGGACGAATCGCCCGCTCTTGGCGACTGACCAAGGCGTCCTGGCAGGTTGTCCGTGAGGATCGCGTGATCCTGCTGCTCGCGATCCTCTCCACGCTCGTGGGAGCAGTCGGCGTCGCCGTTATCTTCGGCGTCGCCGGCCTCGGCAGCAGCAGCGCGCACGGGCACCGCCGCCTCGTCGACGGCCGCGTGGCCATCGTCGCGCTGATCCTTGCCTACCCACTGATGTTCGTGAGCACGTTCTTCAACACCGCGATCGCTGCTGCCGCAGCCGCAGGACTGCAAGGACGACGACTCTCCCTCGGCCAGGCACTCGCGGTCCCCTCCAGCCGGGTAGGGCAGCTCGGGGTGTGGGCACTGTTCGCCACGATCTTCGGCGTCGTGCTCGAGCAGCTCGCCCGGCGGCTGCCGCTCGCCGGCGCGATCGTCGCGCGCCTCGTCGGGCTGGCGTGGTCAATCGCGAGCCTGTTCGCGATCCCGATTCTCGCGCTCGAAGGCGGCAGCGCTCCACACGCCCTGAAACGCTCCACAGCCCTCGTCAAGCAGCGCTGGGGGGAGGGCATCAGCGGCAACGTGATCGTCTCTGCGTGGACGATCGTCCTGATGATCCCGCTGCTGGTCGTCTTCGTCATCGGAATCGCCGCGACCCGCCATGCCCCTGCGGGGCGCATCGCCGTGTTCGCGCTCGCGGCCGCAGTGTTCGTCGCCCTCGTCGCGCTGAGCGGGGTCGTGCGGCAGATCTTCGCGGTGGCTCTATACCGATACGCGGCCGAAAACGACACGAGCGGACCTTTCCACGAGCAGGACCTGCGCGCGCCGTTCACCAAACGCCGCAACCGCCAAAACTAGGACCAGGCTGTCCGGGCAGCTTGACTACGGCTACCTCGGGGTATTGGCAGGAAGATGGCGCGCTTCGGCTACACGATGATGTGCGAGCAGTCTCCACCCGACGCGCTCGTGCGCGACATCCAAGGCGCCGAGCAAGCCGGGTTTGACTTCTCGGTCATCTCAGACCACTACCAACCCTGGCTCGCCTCACAAGGACACTCGCCCTACGCCTGGGCGGTGCTCGGCGCCGCCGCACAAGCCACCGAGCGGATACCGCTGATGAGCTTCGTGACCTGCCCGACGCTGCGCTACCACCCCGCCGTCGTGGCACAGAAGGCGGTCACCATCCAGATCCTCTCCCGCAACCGCTTCCGTCTCGGCCTCGGCGCAGGGGAGAGCCTCAACGAGCACATTGTCGGCAAGCGCTGGCCCGCGGTCGCAGAGCGCCACCAAATGCTCTCCGAGGCGCTCGACATCATCGCCGCACTGTTCGACCAAAAAGGCACCGTCAATTACCACGGCAAGCACTTCCAAGTCGACTCCGCGCAGCTGTGGGACAGACCCGAGCAGCGAATACCGATCGGCGTGGCCGTCTCAGGCGAGGACTCCTGCCGGCTCGCCGGCGCCAAGGCCGACCTGCTGGTCGCCACAGAGCCCAAGCCACGGCTCGTGGAGATGTTCGACGCCGCCGGCGGAGACGGCAAGCCCCGCGTCGGGCAGATCGCCCTCTGCTACGACGCCGACCGCGATACCGCGATCGAGCGCGCCCACGACCAGTTCCGCTGGTTCGGCCTCGGCTGGAAGGTCAACGCCGACCTGCCCAACCCAGACTCCTTCCAGAGCGCGACCGAGCTGGTGACGCCCGAGCAGGTCGCCGAACAGATCGCTTGCGGGCCTGACCTCGATGAACACGTCGAGAAGATCAAGCAGTTCATCGACGCGGGATTCGAGGAGATCGCGCTCGTGCAAATCGGCGGAGAAACTCAAAGCGCGTTTCTCACCTGGGCCGCAAACGAGTTGCTGCCAGCGCTGCGTGACATATAGGCCGTTTACACATAAAAGCGCGAGGGTAGCCTGCGCATAACTCAGCACGACAGCAGGAGCCAACCAGCCTCGCGATGTCAGCCACCCACACCATCCCAACACCGCGGCGGAGCAGCACTCGCCATCACTCCACCGACCTACTGTTCCGCGAAGTCAGCCGCGGGGATCGGGCGGCCCGCGAGACGCTGACCGTGCACTACATGCCGCTCGCCCGCAAGGTCGCACGCCGCTACTGGAACTCCTCACTCCCATACGAGGACCTCACGCAGGTAGCGAACCTCGCGCTCGTCAAGGCGATCGACAGGTTCGACCCCGACCGCGGCCGTCCCTTCGAGGCATTCGCAATCCCCACAATACTCGGCGAGCTACGCCGCTACTTCCGCGACAGCTCCTGGGCCGTCCACGTCGCCCGCGGCGCCCAAGAGCGCTCCAAGGCCGTCCAAGACGCCATCGAGCTGCTCTCACGCGAACACGGCAGATCACCAACCGTCCAGCAGCTCGCCCTCTACCTCGAGCTCTCCAACGAGGACGTAGCGGAGGCGCTGCAGGTCGCCCATGCCTACACCGCCAGCTCCCTGGACGCGCCCGTGCAGAACGGCGAGGACGACGACGCCCCGCTCGTCTCAACCCTCGGCGAGCACGACAGCGGCTACGAGCACGTCGAGACAGACCTGCTGATCGAAGATGCGCTCACGGGCCTGACCGAACGCGAGCAACGCCTGGTAGAGCTGCGCTTCGTCCACGAGCTCACCCAATCGCAGATCGGCGAACAGCTCGGCATCTCCCAGATGCAGGTCTCACGACTGCTGCGCTCCACACTCGCCAAGCTACGCGAACGCATCGGGGAGCCAACCCCCGCATGACACACAGCCGACCGAGCCGGGGGCTCGGCTGCGCGCCGGCACATGCATCGCCCCCTTGTTCAGCGGCCCTCCTAGCTGGGTAAAGACCAATCAAAGCAACCAAAAGCAAAGGAGGAGACAATGGGCGACCGAACGCAACGAGCGCAAGGCAAAGCCAAAGAGCTCAAAGGCCACGCCAAGCAGCAAGCCGGGCGAGCCGCCGGCAAACCGGGCACCGAGGCCCGCGGCGCCGGCGAGGAGCTCAAGGGCAAAGCCCAGGACGCCGCCGGCAAAGCACGCAGCGCCGTCAAAAAGGCAACGCGCTAAGAACCCCGCCCGCATGGCAGGCCACGGCGAGAGAACACAAGATCGCGGCGAGAACGCGCTGACAGATGTCTCGATGCTGCCCGACCGGCGCCAGCGCCCCCCGCTGGAGTCCGCATTCGTTCGCGTGATCGCCACTGGCGGCGTTATCGGGATCGGTGTCGCGCTCGGCGCAATCCTCTCCTCACAAAAAGTCGCCGGCTGGATCACCGGCCTGGTGATCGCGCTCGTCTCGGTGATCCTCAGCGCGATCCTCTGGTCCTCACGCCGGCTATGAAACGCCCGCGCGCACAACTCGCCGCCGCACGGGCATGCGGCCAAATACGGGTATAACCGGGCCGTGGAGATCCAGCAGCTCGAGACGCAGACAGACAAGGGGCCCGGCGCTAGGAACGACACCGCGCTCGGCTCCTCCGTCTCTGAGAGTCGCCGCAACCACCTCCTGAGCATCACCGACTCGGCGCTCGGCTACATGTCCCTGGAGGACATGCTCTCCGAGCTTCTGGAGCGCATACGCAGCGCCCTGGAAGTCGACACCGCCGCGGTCCTGCTGCTCGATGAGGATCGCGGCGTACTCGTCGCACGCGCCGCACGAGGACTGGAGGAGGAGGTCCGCCAGGGCGTGCAGATACCGCTTACCCGTGGTTTCGCTGGCCGCGTCGCCGCCCAGGGGCGTCCGATCATCATCGAGGACCTCGACCACGCCGACGTCGTAAACCCGATCCTCCGACAGCGGGGCATCCGCTCGATGCTCGGCGTGCCTATCCACGTCGAAGGTCGCGTCATCGGCGTGATGCACATCGGCACGCTCGTCAAGCGTGCTTTCGACGAGGACGACGTGATGCTGCTGCAACTCGCCGCCGACCGCGCCGCGCTCGCGATCGACAACGCTCGCTTGTCAGAGCACCGCTCTGTTACCGCGATGATGCAGCGCTCGCTGCTGCCCGACGTGCTGCCGCAGATACCCGGCCTGCGCTTCAGCGCCAAGTACCTGCCCGCCGGCTCTGGCATCAAGATCGGCGGCGACTGGTACGACGTGTTCCAACTCCACAACGGACGCCTCACGTTCGTGATCGGCGATGTCGTCGGCCGGGGCGTGCTCGCCGCCTCCGTGATGGCCGAAATCCGCGCGAGCCTGCGCGCCTACATGATGCAAGGACACAAGCTCACCGAGGTTGTCACGATGCTCAACGAGCTGCTGGTCTCGGTGGGCAGCAACCGCGGCGCCACACTCTGCATCCTGGAACTCGATCCCGAAGCCGAAGAACTCGAAGCCGTCATTGCCGGGCACCTGCCGCCACTGCTGATCGAACCAGACGGCCACGCCCGGCTACTTGAGCAGAAGCACGGTCTGCCTGTCGGCGTGCGCATCGGACACACCTACGAAGCCTTCTGTTATCCGTTCCCGACCGGCAGCCGGCTCCTGCTCTATACCGACGGGCTGATCGAGCGCCGCGACGAGCCCATCGACCAAGGCTTCGAGCGACTCCTCGCCGCAGCCGAGACAGCTGCCAGGCGCAGCGACTCCTCGCTCGCTGACCGCGTGTACCGCACGCTGCTAGACGAGACCCTTCTGGAAGACGACATGGCGCTCTTGGCGATCGAGACGATGCCGCTGGGAGAGATCCTCGAAATGACTCTCCCAGCACGCCCCAACGTGCTTGGCGCCCTGCGCAACACACTCGGCCGCTGGCTGCGAGCTTTCGGCGCCAGCGAGGACGAGCTGTTCGACATTACCCTCTCCGCCTCTGAGGCCGCCACCAACGCCATCGAGCACGCCTACGGCGCCCGCGAAGCCACCTTTACCGTGCGCTGCGAACAGGACGGCCGACAGGCGACAATCACCGTTCGCGACGTCGGTCGATGGCGCACGACTCGCCCACAAAGCGGCGGCCGGGGGCTCGAGATCATGCGCTCGCTCGTGGACGACGTGAGCATCGACAGCGACCAACACGGAACCGTCGTGACCATCACCAAGCGGCTCTCCCACCAAGCATGAGCCCACTCAACATCGAACGGATCGACGGAGTGCCCATCGCACACATCCACGAAGACATCGACGCGGCCAATGCCACTGTCACCCAACAGCAACTGGCCGACGCGCTCGGCCCCGACGCCTCAAGCCTCATCATCGACCTCAGCGAGACGCGCTACCTCGACAGCGCAGGTATCGACATGCTGCTACGCCTCAGCGACCGCCTCGACCACCGCCGCGCCAAGCTCATCCTCGTGATCCCCGACACCTCACAGCTAAAGCGCCTCGCCACAATCGTTGGTCTGTCCGATGCGATCGCCATCCACCCAAGCCTCCCAGAGGCACGGCAAGAGGCCGCCAAACGCCCGCCGGGACAGGCCGCCGCGCACCCTGCAAGCGGCCGAACTACCTCCGCCTGACCACAGCTTCCGAAGCCGCCCCGCTCGCGGCGGAACGTAGCTGGACGGGCAGTAGACTTCCCCAGCAACTACTACCGCCCGTCATGGCCGAAGAACCTCCCCGACCACAAACACAGAGGGTGAAGGTGAACAGTCAGCATCCCTACCTGACCATCGAGGTGACGAGTACACCGGGGGCTCGCGCCATCGCCCTGAACGGCGAAGCGGACCTTTTGGGCGCTCCCAACATCGAAGCGGCCCTCGCAGACGCTGCCACAGGCGAAGCACGACGCATAGTCGTCGACCTCAGAAACCTCACGTTCATCGACTCAAGCGGCCTACGCGCACTCATGGGAGGCCATGAACAGTGCATCGCACGAGGCCACGAGCTGCGGATCATCCCCGGCCCAGCGAACGTACAGCGCCTTCGAGCTCAGCGGGATGAACGAGATCCTCTCCTTCTGCGATGCGGAGCTCGCCGCTGACGCTCCGCCCAGCGACGATCCCCACGTCTAGCCGCCCACGCTAGCCCTGGGCGAGGCTAAGGCCCAGCCAGACGATGACCAGCGACACCAGGAAGATCGCCGCCTCCAGCACGTGCATGGTCGGGCGCTTCAGATGCCAGACGACCAGCACGCACACCACGCCGACCAGCGCGAGCTTCACATGCAGCTCGCCCTCCGCCCACAGGTGATAGTGGCTAGCCATTGCGCTGCCCGTCGCGGCGAGCACCGTGATCGCGACCAGCGTGCCCCAACCGAAACGGCGCGCGACCCGACGCACCTGCGTCAAGTCACCGCATTGCCGGGCGACCGGCACTACCGCAGCCGCCAAAACTAGCTGGCCGCCGACAAAGAACGCCATCGCCAGCAAGTGCAAAAAGAGCACCGCTCGCCACAGATTGCTCACAGCACCGCCTCGCTCAACCGCCCACCCATACCTGCAGATTGTCCTTTCTACCGTCCAGATGCTGCCAACGCCGCCCACCGGCTCAGACCAAAGCCGTTCCGGTGGGCGGCAGGTGGGCAACTCGCCATGCCTCCCAGCGACCACAGAACCATATCGGCTCCCGATATAGTCGCGTTGCGTGAGCGCCACCAACCCAACAGAACAGTTCCCCAGCGACGCCGTAGTCCCACCCGACCAAAGATCACACGGCAGTGAGCGCCTGCTAGGGGACTTCACGACCACACCACGAGTGCTCACGCTGCTCGCCGGCGCCATACCGCTCGGTGCAGTGGTCGCGCTGCTCGCGCTCGCGCTGCTCGACTTGATCGCGCTCATCACGCACCTCGCCTACACCGGCACCATCTCGACCACGCTCGGCCCACCAGACACCAGCGTCCTCGGGCCGCTCAGCGTGCTCGTCCCGGTCGCCGGCGGGCTCATCGTGGGATTGATGGCTCGCTACGGCTCTGAGCGCATCCGCGGCCACGGCATCCCCGAGGCGATGGAAACCATCCTCCTGCGCGGCAGCCGCATGGAGCCACGCCTCGCCGTGCTCAAGCCCATCTCAAGCGCAGTGAGCATCGGCACAGGAGGCCCGTTCGGCGCCGAGGGTCCGATCATCGTCACCGGCGGCGCCACCGGCAGCATCCTCGGCCAGCTGCTGCACCTCACCGCCGCCGAGCGACGTTGCCTACTTGTCGCGGGAGCAGCCGCCGGCATGACCGCCGTGTTCGGCACCCCCGTCGCAGCAGTGCTACTCGCGGTCGAGCTGCTCCTGTTCGAGTGGCGGCCACGCTCAATGATCCCCGTCGCGCTCGCCGCCTGCGCAGCCGAGGCAACCCGAGAAGCCCTCGCCAACGCTGGCCTCCTGCACAAGGCACCGCTGTTCGCCGTCAGCGCCCACGCCACCCTGGCGCCGTCCGTCTCAGCCGGCGCGCTGCTCATCGGCCTAGCGTGTGGCGGCCTGGCGTGGGTGATGACCCGCTGCGTCTACGGCGCGGAGGATCTGTTCGGACGCCTGCCGCTGCACTGGTCCTGGTGGCCTGCGATCGGCGGCCTCGTGGTAGGCATCGGCGGGCTGATCGAACCCCGCGCGCTCGGCGTCGGCTACAACACGATCGGCGCCGAGCTCGCCGGTACGCTCGCACTCAGGACCCTCGCCGTACTACTCATCGTCAAGCTCACGATCTGGGCAACCGCGCTCGGCTCCAACACCAGCGGCGGCATCCTCGCACCACTGCTGATGCTCGGCGCCGCCCTCGGCGGTCTACTCGGCGCCATCCTGCCGGGCGCCACCGAGGGAACGTGGGCCATGATCGGTATGGCCGCCGCAATGGCAGGCGTGATGCGCTCGCCCTTCACCAGCATCGTGTTCGCGGTCGAGCTGACCCACGACATCGGAGTGCTCCTGCCACTCCTCGCCGCCTGCACGATCGCGCACCTCATCAGCGTCCTGACACTGCGGCGCTCGATCCTGACCGAGAAGATCGCCCGCCGCGGCTACCACGTCACCCGCGAGTACGAAGTCGACCCGCTGCACGCGCTGCTCGTCCGCGAGGTCATGCAAACCGACGTTCTCACGGTCGCTCCAGACTCAACCGTCGCAGACCTCTATGAGCAGCTCCCCGAGGGCTCCGAGCTACGCCGCCAACGCCTCTACCCGGTCCTCGACAACGACGAGCGCCTCCTCGGAGTGCTCGCGCTCTCCGACATTCGCGCCCCGCAGAACAGCACATCCTCCGCCGGCGCCACGGCACGCAGCCCACTCGTCGCAAGGCCCGGTGAGACACTGCGCGAAATAGCGGACAGGATGGTCGCCACCGGCCACACCGTGCTCCCTGTCATCGATGACCAAGAGCCGCCGCGACTCCTCGGCATGGTCAGCCAGTTCGACCTGCTCAAGGCACACGAGCGCCTCCTGATCGAGGAGCGCCACCGCGAGCGTCCTCTACGCCCCCTCAAGGCGACCACGAGCCTCGCCAGACTCCAGGCTGTCCGCGAGCCAGCACCATGACCCCAACAACGGCTAGCCATTCACTGCGGGACTCCGACTACCGCCGCCTGCTCGCATTCCGCAGCGAGCTACGAGCCTTCACACGCTGGAGCGAAGACGCCGCCCGAGCAACCGGCCTCACGCCTGCGCTTCATCAGCTGCTGCTCGTAGTCCGCGGCCACACACGCGAAAACGGCCCGACGATCAGCGACGCCGCCCACGACCTGCACATCCGCCACCACAGCGCCGTCGAGCTCGCCCAACGGGCCGAGACCACCGGCCTGATCGAACGAACCCGAGACACAACCGACCACCGGCAGATCCACCTTCAACTCACGCCAGCCGGACACGCACAACTCGAGACGCTCACGCGCCAGCACCTGCCGCGCATCCGAGCACTCGCCGACGTACTAGACGACGTTAGCGCACCAGCCGAAACCCAAGCTCAGCCGTAGCAACAGGAGAGCCGCACTGCAAGAACAACTCCGAAAGCGCCGAGGGGTGACGCGGTGCTCGCCCGGCACGGCAATGCGCCGGGCGCTCGTGGCCCATGGGCTGTACGGGTTGCTGCGTGCTTCGGCGGCTATCAGCTTCGCGGCCAATGGCTTGAGCGCTGGAGCAACTTGTTCAAGGCACTCGTCCTGCCCGCCATCAGAGGGCTCGTGCTGACGGGCGCGATCTGAAGCTGTGGCCAGTTCCTCCGCTGGTTTCGAGCCGCTGTTGGAGCTGTACCCGTGCTTTGCCGGCCGGTGGATCAACAGGCACTGCACGTCCAGCTCACGCACCACCTCCCCCATCCCGTTGATGTGATCCCCGTCGGGATGGGTCGAGAGCAGGAAATCCACCTTCTTCGTGCCGTAATACCTTGGGACGTGCTCGGCCAAGACCTCGCCGTTCACGAGAAAGCCGGCGTCGATGATCCCGACGATCGGGTCGGTACGACCAGGGATCGTGTAGCGAAGCGCGATCGCGTCCCCGCTGCGCTCGCCCTCGCCTACGGCAAAGAGGTCAATTTCGTACATGCATGCTCGCCGCGGCTGGCTGTCTCCCGATCGGGATCTCGTGCTCGTGATTGCGACCTGACCAGGATTGTGGACGTCCTATCGGACGGAAAGTGCGACGTTGCTGTCGTGACTTGAATCATGGCGTCCACGACGGCGCCTACGATGCCGGCGTCTACGCCAATCCGACGCGAGCGGGAGGACACATTGGGCAAGGTCGAGGTCTCCAACGACGAGCTGCGGACGGTACGGGACGCGATGCGGGAGCTCAATCGGATGGTCGACCTCCTCGAGCGCGGGGACTCCGAGAAGTTCGTCCTCACCAAGCACGGCCAGATGCGCGCGGTCGTCCTCTCGGTCGACGCGTTTGCCGAACTCCGGCAACCTCCGAGCAGCGGAGCGCTTCCCGCGACCGCATAGGCTCCCGACCATTCGTCCGGCCGCGGATGGCGGTCAACACGAAAATCGGGTGCCGTGACCTAGGTGTAGAGAAGGGGCACGGCCTGTCAATTTGACAGTCTGTACTCCGACGCCGGTCTTGCCCAACGCCCGATAAGCGCTCTTATGCGCCCACCCTTACGCGGGCATCTCGCCGCGGATGTCCTCACAAGTCAGGAGCGCGGGGAGATCAAGCTGGTGCCGCGAGGTCTGCCCGCGGGGATGGGCGCAGGAAGGTGCTCGGTCGACCAATATAAGCCTTGACTTCTAAGAAGGCGTAGCTTATAATCTCAGCGTGGCATGGGAGATCGAGCTGACGGAGCAAGTCGAGACCTGGCTGCTTGAGGAGCTGGACGACGAGGGCCGCAGGCAGATCGTCCCCGCCATTGATGAGCTAGAGGCCGCGGGCCCGACGCTCGGACGCCCCTTCGTGGACACGATCAAAGCAAGTCGCCACAGCAACATGAAGGAGCTGCGCTCGATCGGTGGGAACCTGCGAATCCTCTTTGCTTTTGATCAGGACCGCAAAGCGATCCTCTTGATAGCGGGCGACAAGACCGGCAACTGGAAGCCGTGGTACGCGACGAACATCCCCAAGGCCGACGCCCTCTTTGATTCTGTACGAAAGGAACGATCCGATGCCGGACACGAAAACCAGCAAGTGGCGCGACGTCAGAAAGCGGACCGTAAAGGCCGCGGATGAGCCCTACATCAAGCAGGGCCGCGAGGCGATCCGCGCCGAGCTCCGACTGTCATCCGTGCGCAAGCAGCGCAAAGCAAGTCAAGCTGCAGTCGCGGAGCGTCTCGCAGTCTCACAATCGAATATCTCCCAGCTCGAGCGCGTCGGAGATCCCCGACTCTCGACCGTCGCTGACTACATCGGAGCGCTGGGCGGCCGTCTGGAGATAGCGGCCGTCTTCGACGACGAGCGTGTCACGATCGCCGGACCCCCAACGGTTGGTGCAGCCCATAGTGCCCGGGCGCGGAAGGGCACGGCTCGGGCGAAAAGTACCGGTCGGGTCAAGAGCACAAAAGCGAAAGCTGCCACCAAAGCCACCAGTCGCACCAAACGCGCACCCGCCAAAGCGTCGCGCCCTTAACGACAGCGGTCCCCGACATCAGTTGGGGACCCGGCGATACACGGACAACTCGGCGCACCCGGCACGACATCTACACGTACTCGATGGCGTACGCTCGGAATTGCGACCGCAAAAAGACCGCAAAGGAAGCGAAAACGGCTTAGCAAAGCCAACTCGACCCTGTCTCCCCGATAGGTTCGTACTCCGAACACAGCCGCGAACACGCGGGACGACCCGACTCAGTGCCTTCCATGCCTGCGGCTCGGTGCCCGGAGACCGAGCAGTGGGGGACTTGTAGACACCTGCCTTGAGAGGCAGCACCCCCGGGATGAGCGAACCCTCACCAGCGAGCAAACCACTCGAACTCGCGGGCTTCGGGTTTATGTGTCGTCGCTTTCCTCTCCGGATAGGCTGTTGGCTGCGTGCCGGGCGTCGGGCGGTCAGCGGCTATCGAATAAGGAGTTCAGCGTGGACAGTGAGCAGCTGGAGCGATTTGCCGAGCAACCGGTGGTGCTGCTTGACCCAGGCGAGTACACGCTGCGGATCGAGGAAGTCCAGATCGCACAGGACCGCTTGTCGATCCGGCCGCTTTGCATCGTCATTGGCGGCGACTCCGACGGTAAGAAGGTCTGCCCGGAGACGTACGATTTTCATGAGGGCGGCGAGAATGCCGCGGCAATCCGTAACTTGTACGGGTGGGGCGTCAGTGAGCAGGAACTGATGAGCACCGGGGGCGACGTCAAGTCAATAGGCGCGCTACTCGAGGGTCGTCTCGGGCGCGTGTCGTTGCAGCAGCGCGAAAGCGAAACCGGCGAGGTGGTCAACACCCACGAGCCTGGTGCGATCGAGCCGCTCGAGCCATCCTGAGAGAGCTACCGCCGGTGCGCCGTGAAGACGTGGGCGACCCCTCCGCCGCTGAAGGCGATGGTGCTCACGGGCTCGATGACGAGGGGCGTTGTGAACAGCCGCTCGCCCGCACCGAGGACGACCGGGTGGACGACGAGGCGGAACTCGTCGATCAGTCCGGTCTCGACGAGCGATCGAGCAAACCGGACGCCGCCCTGCGCGAGCAGGTATCCGCCTGAGCGCTCCTGCTTCAGGCGCGCGACGTCGTCGGCCAGGTCTCCGCTCGCGATCGCTGTCTCGCCCCAGTCGGCGGACGTGAGCGACTTCGAGAACACCACCTTGGGGATCTCGTTCATCGGCGCCGCGAACGGCCCGGACGCGCCGGGCCAGAAGCCGGCCCACAGCGCGTAGGTGGCGGCGCCCATAAGGTGCGTGCCGGCATTGCTCACGGTGTCGAGGACCCACTCGCCGCCGTCGGGAGAGCGTCCCGCGGCCTCCCAGCCGGAGCTGCCGTCGGCCGGTGCGATGAATCCGTCGAGCGAGACCGACATCTTCAGGATCAGTGATGCCATGCGCTGCTTCCTTTCCCGGTGGACGACATACCGCTATGGACTGCGCCGGCTTCGGTCGTGATCGGCAGCGAGCGCGACGGCGAGGGGCACGGGAGACGACTGCGGCGCGACATTCCGATCGTACCCGGCCTCCAGCTACCGGCGGAAGCTGTATACGGCTCCTTGTGCCCGGGTCTTGTTGACCTCGCGGTTGGGGGCGCTGAGGAGGATCGTTGCTCCCGAGAGAGCGACGGATAGGCCGAGCTTGTCTCCTTCGGTGCCGTCCTTGGCGATCAGCTCGTCGGTCTCGGTGGCGTTTGCCCAGCCCGTGGCAGGCTCTACGAACACGTATCCCGCTCCCTGTTCGGCGCTCTTGTCGGTGGTGTGGCCGGGTGCGCCTACCGCGATCGTCGCTCCGGAGATCGCTAGCGCCCCGCCGAACTGGTCACCCTTGCCGGGGTCCGAAGCGGCGAGCTGCGCGGTCTGTGTCAGCGAGCCAGCCCAGCCAGACGGGGGCTTCGCGAACACGTACGCCGCGCCTTCTTCGGCCGCCATACCGTCGTGGACGGGCGCGATGCTGTCGTGGTCGGGTGCACCGACGACGACGGTGCCATCCGAGATCGCCACGCTTCGACCGAACAGTTCACGCGCTTGGCCCTGCGCCGCCGTCAGTTGGGCGGCCACCCGGGCATGCCTCCACCCGCTTGCTGGCCTGACGAAGATATAGGCGCCGCCCTGTTCGACGGTCCCGACTCGGTGCAGGTCGGCGCCGGCGACGACTGCCTGGCCTGAGATCGCGACAGAGATGCCGAGAGCGTCATTTGCCACACCGTCGGGCGCGGCCAGCTGCGCGACCTGTGTTGGGCTGGCGGTCCGCGAGGCGGGGATCGAGAAGACGTCGACGACGCCCTGTCCGGCGTGTCCAGCTACCTGACGCCCGGGCGCGCCGATTGTCACCGTGTGGCCAGAGATGGCGACCGATTCACCAAAGAATTCGTCCGTCTGCCCTCGTATCGCGGTCAGCTTCAGCGGCGGCGAGGCGTGGCTCCATCCCGACGCGGGCCTGACGAACACGTACACCGCGCCCTGGCCGGCATGCCCGTCGACTTCGCGGAACGGTGCGCCGATCACGATCGTGCTGGCAGATATGGCGACTGAGCGGCCGAACAGTTCTTCTGACTGGCCTCTGGGTGCTTTCAGGATCGCTATCTGTCGCGCGTGTGCCCAGCCGGACGCCGGCGCCGCGAACACGTATGCGGCGCCCTGTTCGAAATTGGTGGATGCGGCCACGTGATTCGGCGTGCCGGCCACGAGCGTGCGGCCCGAGACCGCGATCGCTTCGCCGAAGTCTTCGCCGCTCGCTCCAGGATCGTCCGACAGCTCGCCCTGTTGGACGAACGGGTCGCTCCGCAGCGGATATCCCGCGCCGCGGGATGGAATCGGGGTGGCATTCGCCGTCGACACGTATGACAGGACGCCTGCAGCAAGGCCCACCGTCGCGATCAGCAGGAGATTCGCCAAGATCGCCGCCGGCGCGAGCGGGCGCTTGCGCATCGGCGGTGTTGCGGGGGTCGTCATCTAAGCTCGCCTCCACCAATGGACACTGGGACCGAACGCTCCGAAACATACCGTCCGAAACGGACTGTTAGAGGTTAGCGGATGCCGGACGAGATCGAGCTCACGCCGACGTCCCACATCGTGCTCGGCCTGCTGTCGATGTTCGGAGAGGCGACGCCCTACGACCTCAAGCGAATCGTCTCGGCGTCGGTCGGACAGTTCTGGACGCTCCCCCATTCGCAGATGTATGACGAGCCCGCGCGGCTCGCGCGCGCCGGCTATGTGACAGAGGATCGGGAGACCGACGGCCGACGCCGCAAGCGCTATCGCATCACCGAGCGCGGGCAAGCCGCCCTCGAGCGGTGGCTGTCGGTCCTGACTCCTGAGCCGTACGTGCTACGCGACCCCGCGCTGCTCAAGCTGTTCTTCGGAGCAAACGCGCACGATCTTGCCGAGGCACAGATCGAGACGCACCGCCAGAAGCTCGCCGAATACGAAGCCCTACGCGAAGCCGATCCCGGCGATGGCCGGCGAGGACCCTGGCTCGCGCTCGAGCTCGGAACCAGGCACGAGCGCGAGACCGTCCACTTCTGGGAAGAACAAGCACAGCGCGCACCCGCTTGATCCTCAGCCGGTGGAGGCGAGCGCCTACGGGCGCAGCTTGCCTGCCAGGCTGCGCCCGTGCTCGCTGGCGAGGGTCTCTGCCTCCGCCGCCAACTGCGTCGCGAGCTCCTTGAATTGATCGAGGGCGGGACTGACACCGACGAGGGTGAAGTCCTTCTCCACGACGAGCAGGTCGAGCTTCCAGACATCGGAGAGGATCCGACGCATCCAGCCCGTTGCGTGATCCCATCCCTCTCTGGGCGTGCCCGCTGCGTAGTAGCCACCGTGGACCGTCGCGAGGACAGCCGGCTTGCCGGCGATCACCGGATCGCTACCAGCGGCCATGCGCGGATCGGTGACGATCAGATCGACGTATGTCTTGAAATGCTGTGAAACGCCGAAGTTGTAGAGCGGCACCGCGAAGAGCAGGGCGTCGGCTGCCTCGAGCTCGTCGGTGAGCGAAGCCGCCAGCGCGACGGCCTGCAGCTGCTCGGGAGAGCGCGTCTCCTCTGGAGTCGCGCTCGCGGACACCGCGGCTGCCCAGGCGTCCGACGGGAGAGGCTGAACGCCGATCTCCCGGTTGGCGACCGCGCCGTCGGGGTATGCCTTGCGCCACTCCCGCTCGACGATATCTGCGATCTGGCGGCTGCGCGAGCCCTCTGTACGAATGCTTGCGTCTAGACGAAAAAGGGACATGCTCACTTTGGCCTCCTGTAGGGCTCTTTGAGGTCGGCAGAGGGGTGCACTGCTCCCATCAGGCGCCACCGCGAGGCGTATCTCAGGGTCTCCTGAGCGGCAGGCCGTGCGCGCGCGGGACGGACCCGCTTCGCCAGACTAGCAAGAGCGGACCTTGGTCCGCTTAGACGCAGCGGGTGAGCCTAGGGGGCCGGAGGATCAGGGTCGAGACCGAGGTCCGCATATGCGCGTGCGCGATCCCAGTAGAAGATCAGCCTCACCACCTTGCCGTCGCGGATGCGAAACAGGTTCGCGCGCAGCTGCTCGACAGGCGTACCAGTTCCCTTCTCGCGACCGCGTAGGCAGCCCAACACCAGGATCCGTTCGTCGTCGATGTCACGGTACCCCTGCGCCGACGGCGTCGCGTCGTCCAGCGAGGCCAGCAGAGCGCGCCATCCCTCATCTATCGCGGCGGGTCCCAGGAAGGCACCGGTGATCGGGCCTCCGAAGCTCACGCACTCGATCTCAGGGTGAGCCCAGGCCGAGGTCTGCGAGAAGTCCCCACGCTCCCAGGACTCGTAGATGCCACGCACCAGGTCGAGGTTCGCCGCTGTCATCGGACGAGTATTTCATCAACGCCTCGACCACAGGCCTCCGCGGGAGCCGGGCGCCGCTAGCCGATCACGAGGGCAACACGCCGTTGCGGAGGCCAACGGCGGGTGCGAGTGCGCTCGGCTGTAGGACGACTCGCGCGGCAACGCGTCCGGCCTCGACGTCGGCGATTGCCTCGTTGACCTGGTCGAGGGGCCGCGTTTCGCGGATCACTCGGGTCTTGCGGGCGCCGTGCAGCTCGAAGACCTCGCGCAGGTCACTGCGCGTCCCGACGATCGAGCCGACGATCGTGATGCCGCCGAGCACCGTCTCGAAGATCGGCAGCGTGACCTCGTTATCAGCGGGCAACGCGACGAACACGAGGGTGCCACCCCGGCGCAGGGATCCGAAAGCCTGCTCGAACGCCTCCGGTGAGACGGCCAGCGCGATCGCCTGGTCGGCGCCGCCCAGTCGTTGGATCGCCTGCACGGGGTCTTCCGCGGCGGCGTTGACCGTGAACTCGGCTCCAAGCTCGCGCGCCAGCTCGAGCTTCTCCTCGATCAGGTCGATCGCGATCACCCGCCCTCCGGCAATCGCGGCGTACTGGATCGCAAGGTGACCCAGCCCTCCGACGCCGAACACCGCGGTCAAATCGGATGAGCGTGTGCCCGCGACCTTGACGGCCTTGTACGCGGTCACTCCTGCGCAGGCAAGCGGCGCCGCGTCGAACGGGTCCACGCTGTCGGGCACCTTCACGGCGTAACGCGCGAACGCGGTCGCATATTGGCCGAACGCACCGTCGATCGAGTAGCCGGTGTTGAGCTGATCGAGGCACAAAGTCTCACGGCCGGAGACGCAGTAGTCACATGTCCCGCACGCATAGCCCAACCACGGCATCGCCACGCGATCGCCGATCGCGAGCTCGCTCACGCCGGCGCCAAGCTCGCTTACGATGCCGACGCCCTCGTGGCCCGGGATGAACGGCGGCGATGGCTTGACCGGCCAGTCACCGTGCGCGGCGTGGATGTCGGTGTGACACAGGCCGCACGCCTCGACGCGAACACGAACCTGCCCGGCGATCAGGGGACGCACCGGTACCTGCTCGAAAGTGAGCGGCTTACCGAAGCCGTGCACGACGGCAGCTTCGTAGGTAGCGACCGCGGTCTGCGCGGTCGGGGGAGGGGCTACAGCAAGGCTGCTCACGTTGTTCGTCTCCTATTTCGCAGGGGGGCTCTTGCTCGTCGCCTACCGTCAGGAAGGCTCTGGCCGGCGGAGCGATGCAGAAGAGGGTCCGCACCGCCCGATGCATCTCCGGTCGCCGCCCATGCTGTGAGCGGCGACCGGGGTCCCTCCTCAGGCGCCGGACGGGGAGGCCTCGCCGCGCCGGTGTCTGATGTTCACCTGCCAGTTCGCGAGCGGGAGCAGCGCAAGGCCCGCTCCGAGCAGGATCAGGATGAATCCGGCGAGTGTCGCGATGCTGCCTACGACCGACCAACCCCAGGCGCCCAGCAACAGGCCGTTCAGGGTCTCGCCCATGAACAGCGTGGTGCGCTCGCCGGCGAGCTTCGTGCTCTTCATGCCGCCGGCGATCCATTCACCACTGACCTGGGAGTAGGTCTTGCCGCCGGCGACTTTCGTCTCATCGACGCCGATCTGCTTCTGGGCGTAGAGCTTTGCCTGCTTGCCGGTGAGCACCTGTTGGCCGGCGTAGGCCGCGAGCGCCGGGTTTGTCGCGGGCTTGGGGAAGAAGATCTTCTGCGGAGCGAGCTGGTCGCGAACGACCTGCTTGTCGTAGTGGCCGCCGATCACGGCGATGACGCCAACGATGATCATGCCCACCGCCGCGACTACTGCGATCGAGGTGAGACTTGTGAGCTTCGCGAGCAACGGGCTTCGCGGCGGGCTGGCGGGCTGCGGCGGGGTGCGCATCCCATTCGACAGGGGCGCAGTGATAACGGGAGGACTCACACCGTTGCCGGTGGATGGTGAGGGTATGACGGAGGTTGGCACAGCGGGCCTCGTTTCGGTGGGTGTGCGCCGGAGCGGGTGTGCGACGGAGCGCATGAACGCCAGCGACCTGAGGAGCACCGCGGACACGAACAACATAGCATGAAAATAACTACATGAAAAAAACTTCAAGAATAATGATCCTAGAGTTGCTATTCTGTACCGAATGCCGCAGGACACGCCCACCCGCTGGAAGTTCCTGACGAACCACGCACAGGTCCTCGTGTCGATCGCGCACGATCCGGGGGTACGGCTTCGGGAGATCAGCGAGCGGGTCGGGATCACCGAACGCGCCGCCCACAAAATCGTCGATGACCTTGTGCGCGACGGGTACATCAAGCGCGAGCGCAACGGACGACGCAATCGCTACACGATCCAAGGCGGTGCTCCGCTACCCGACCGTGTCGGCCGCGTCGAGCGAATCGGTGACCTACTCGAGGTTCTCGGCGCTACGAATGGCGCACGCGTCAAGAAAAAGACGACGCGCGCGGCCCAGAGCGCCAAGGTCGGCGCGTAGCGATGCCCGGCGAACTCCCTCCCTCAGCGCTTGCGCGCAAGCTACGAGTGGTGATCGTTGGCGGCGGCGTGGCCGCCCTCGAGGCGGCGCTCGCGCTCGCCGATCTCGCGGGCGATCGGACAGATGTGACCGTGATCGCGCCCAACACCGAGTTCGTCTACCGGCCGATGGTCATCCGCGAGCCGTTCGCCTACGCGCAGGCCCGGCGTTATCCACTCGCCCCGATCGTCCACGACGCCGGAGCGACGCTGCTGCGCGACGAACTCGCCTGGATCGATCGAGCCCAGCAGACGCTTCACACGCAGGACGACGAGGCAATCGGCTATGACGCGCTGATCCTCGCGCTCGGCGCCCGCGTCAGCAAGCGCTATCAGCACGCGCTCCTGATCGATGACCGTGACTTGGACGAGACCATGCACGGTCTGATTCAGGACGTCGAGGGCGGCTACGTCCACAAGCTCGCGTTCGTGGCGCCCGGCCGGATGGCATGGCCGCTGCCGTTGTACGAGCTCGCACTGATGACCGCCGGACGCGCCTATGACATGGGCATCGAGCTGCAGACGACGATCATCACGCCCGAGGACAGCCCGCTGGCAATCTTCGGAGCCACGGCCAGCGACGCAGTCGCAGCGCTTCTCACGGGCGCCAACGTCGAGACGATCAACTCGGCGTACGTGGAGGTTCCCAGCTCCCGCGAAGTCGTCATCAGCCCCGGCGACCGTCACCTGCAGGTGGATCGCGTCATCTCGCTGCCAGAGCTCTACGGACCGGAGATACGCGGCATCCCGCTCGGCGAGCACGGCTTCATCCAGGTGGACCCCTATTGCAGAGTCGCGAACGTGGAGCGCATCTACGCTGCCGGTGACGTCACCGACTTCCCGGTCAAGCAAGGCGGCATCGGCGCACAGCAGGCCGACACGGCAGCCGCATCGATTGCCGCTCTCGCCGGAGCCCCTGTCCTACCCGAGCGGTTCAACCCCGTGATCCACGGCATGCTGCTCACGAACGACAAGCCGCAATACCTCACCGCCAAGATCACCGGCGGACACGGCTTCAGCTCGCACATCAGCGACACGCCCACCTCGTCGCCGCCGAACAAGATCACCGCGAAATACCTGGCTCCCTACCTGCAGGCACACGAGTCCGTGACCCACGCATAGCGCGCGGACCGCAGGGCGATCATCGCGGCACCCACGCTCTGAGGGAGCCTCAGCGTAGCCGTCCCGCGGGCCGCCCGGATGGCCGACCGCTCGGACGTCGTCGCGGCGGCTCATGTCACGTGCCTGAGTCCCGCCTCGCGTCCTCGCAGCTGCGGGAACGAGCGGTGCGCGCGCGAGGGAAGGATGTAGTTGGCCCGTCGAAGCACGGCAATAAATGCGTTGATGCCATTGTTCGTGGTGTCGGTGATCGCCGGGTTCTGGAGCCGCGCCCCCGAGGCGTTCATCGCGTTGCGGGTGATGACGAAGTCATCGATCGAACGCTGCACGGAGACGAAGTGAAGCCCCGCGTGACCACCGTCAACGGTGTTGAAGTCACGGCGGATGATCAACGGCTTGCCGTCGCGACGTGCGAGGGCCGAAGTCTGCGAGTGGCCGACCACGCCGTAGCGCTGGATCGCCTGGGCGATCAGGTTCGGCTCGCTTTCGGCGTCGCTCGTGAAGTGGGTCACTTCTTCGGGCGTCGTCTCAGGCGAGTACATGCGCGCCACCCGCTCATCGTATGAGAGCTCCTCGTACCAGTTGTCGAGACGCAGACGCATATAGCTGACCTGCATGGTCGTGCCCTCCGCGAACGGTCCCTCCGAGATCGTGACGTAGCTCTCGGTCGCCTGGTTCTTGCGCAGGCCGGATTTGAAGCCCATGAACAGAGGCGACTGCGCCGAGACAGGACGCCCCGGCGGGATGCCGCTGACATCCTGATGCGCGGCCGCGAGTCCTTCGCCGACGAACCCCGTTCGCGTTTCCCGCCAGCGCAGCGCGTCGCTGATCTGCAGCGAGCCCTTGGCACCGTCCAGACGCTCGCCGTGGAGCAGCGCCGCCTCGACGGCGGCGAGCCTCTGTTCGTCGTCGCACGCGAGGTGCAGGCACAGGTGGTAGTCGTCGATCGCCGGCGACTCGAAGCTCGACAGGCCGGTCGCCGCGGGAATCGGGGAGCTGGCGCCGAGAACGCGCTCGAAGTACGCGGGCGCCCAGCCGACGGTGAACAGCAGCCCCGACGGGCCCCAGCGGTAGACACGCTCGAGCGTCCGCAGCGCCGCCTCCAGTAGCCGCGCGTAGGCCGCGTTCGGCCGTCCCTTCACGTCAAAGAACAGCAGCCGATCGAACCGTGGCGCGATTGGGTTGCCCACGTCGTCGACTCGCAACGTGTCGCTCCACGCGTGCTGACGCAGGGGTAGGCCCGGCGGCTGGCCGCCCAACGCGACGTCCGGGACCTCGTGACTCGCGAGCGGCGGCGAGCCGATGGCGCGCCCAGGGTCGGCCCCGATGCCGACGCTCGCTGCCAGCGCTGAAGCGCCGATCAAGAACTCCCGTCGGCTCAGCGATTGCCGTTCGTTATCATCCTCGGGTCTCATGCCGGAACTGGCGCAGCAGGCTATCAGCGACGGCGCGCGCGAACAACGCGCGCGGACCGCGCGGCGCATGCTCGTGCTCCTCGTTGGAGCGCTGACGTTCGCCGGCTCCGCTCTGGCGCCCGCCACGGTTCTCGCGCAGCGCGTCGGGGTCACCGCGTCCGCCGCCAACACGCCGACGGTCAGGCTCAAGCAGACCGGTCTCGGTGAAATCCTGGTTAACAACTCCGGACATACGCTCTACCTGTTCACTCGAGACCGGCACGGCCAGGACAGCTGCGCGAAGGTATCGGGCTGCCTGGAAACGTGGCCGGCGCTGACGACGACGCGCAAGCCCGTCGCCGGCACGCACGTCAGAGCCTCCCTGCTTGGGACGATCGAGCTTCACGGCCGCGTGCGACAGGTCACCTACGCGGGCCACCCCCTCTACACCTACGCGCTCGACTTCACCGGCCGCTCGACATTCAACATCGGCTCAGACGAGTATGGCGGCGAATGGCTCGCCGTCGATGCAGCCGGGGGGGCGGTCAACTAGCAGCCCCCGGGGGCTGCGTCCCAGCGGACGCTTCAATATGCTTCGCCGATCGGCGGATGCACTCGCGTAGGGGGGAAGCACGGAATGCTCGGTACCTCGTTGAGGCCCTGCCCGTATGGCTGCGCTCTCGAACGAGAGCGAGCTTTCCAGATCACTGTCGCACGACGAAAGGAAACCGAATGTCATCCCGTCGGAATCACCATAGGTTGGGAGGGGCGTTCTTCGCGGCCATCGTGGCCGTCGCGGGCCTCGCGTTCGCGTCTGCGGCGCAGGCATCGACGCTCCCCACCGTCTCGGTCGCAATCAGCCCAACGTCCGGAACGGTGAGCGGGCCGCTCGAATCAGGCGCCGCCAACGTCGTGACGAAGGACACCGGCGTCAAGGAAGCAACGGAGATCTTGTTCCTGTTGAAGCCAGGCGTCAGCGTTGCCGAAGCTGAAAAGTTCATCAGTGAAAAGAAGGCGCAGAAGGACCCCAACAACACCGACAAGCTCGGTTCGCTCGCGTTCGACGCCGAAGTGAACCCGGGCGAGAAATCGGAAGTACAGACGGAACTTCACGCGGGCCAGTACCTTCTTCTCGTCGGGGCGGGCGAAGGCGAAGTGAAGCTGCGCAGCAGCTTCGTGGTGAGTGCCGCAAAAGCGCCCGTGGCCCTGCCGGCTCCTGAAGCGACGATTCGCTCGATCGAGTTCGGATTCCGGGGGCCGAGCACGCTGCACGACGGAGAGCTGGTGCGCTTCGAAAACGAAGGGTTCCTGGTGCACATGGACCTGGCGGCGCCGGTCAAGAACCTGAAGGCGGCCAAGGAAGCCGTCGCGGACCTGCAGACGGGTAAGGAAAAGGCGCTCGGAAAGCTGATCGCCGGACCACCGGTGGGCTTCGCGGGGCCACTCTCGCACGAAGCGTTCCAGCAGGAGACGATCACAGCCAAGCCAGGCATCTACGTCGAGGTCTGCTTCATGGAAACCCAAGATGGGCGCAGCCACACCCGACTGGGCATGGAGCGCATCATCAAGATCACCAAGTAGCTCGCAGAACCACGCGCAGCGACCACGACCAGGTACGCCCTGCCCGCCAGCGTGCGGGTGGGGCGGGGGAGCAGCAACCGGGTGTCTAGTGCAGTGTCTCGTAAACGGCTTTACAGCGTGCGACCTTTTCGATGATGGTGTCTGCTGAGGCGGTCCAGATGAATGGTTGGGGGTCCTCGTTGTGTGTGTCGAGGTATTGCTCGATTGCGGCGATGAGGTCCGGGACGCTGTAGAAGACGCCGCGGCGGATTGCCTTGTCAGTCAGTTCTCTGAACCAGCGCTCGACGAGGTTCAGCCAGGAGCTGGATGTCGGCGTGAAGTGCAAGTGAAATCGTGGGTGTTGCTCCAGCCATTTGTTGACGGTGTCGTGCTTGTGGGTGCGGTAGTTATCGACAATGAGATGGAGGTCCATCTCACCGGGGAACTCGCGGTCGATGGTGCGCAGGAACTTCAGGAACTCTTGGTGGCGGTGACGGGGCAGGCACTCCCCGATCACGCTGCCATCAAGGATGTTCAGCGCAGCGAACAGGGTCGTCGTGCCGTTGCGCTTGTAGTCATGGGTCATCGTGCCGGCCCTGCCCTTCTTCATCGGCAGCGAGGCTTGTGTGCGATCGAGTGCTTGGATTTGACTCTTCTCGTCCACACACAGCACAAGCGCCTTCTCGGGCGGATTCAAATACAGCCCGACGACGTCGGTCAGCTTCTCTGTGAACAGCGGGTCGTTGGAGAGCTTGAACGTCTTGATGAGGTGGGGTTTGAGTCCGTGCGCGTCCCAGATGCGCTGCACCGTGGCTGGGCTCACGCCCTGAGCCTTGGCCATCGACCGGCAGCTCCAATGAGTTTCACCCGGCGGCGTGGTCTGGGTGGTCGCTTGGACGATCTCCTTGACCTTCTCCGCGGAGATCGTTCGCTTGCGCCCACGGCCGGGCTTCACCTCCCACAACGCCTGCGGACCATCCACACGGAAACGCTCGCGCCACATGATCACCGTCGGGCGCGAGACCCCGAGTTCCCTGGCGATCGCACTGTTCGAAACTCCGTCGCTGCCCATCAGCACGATCCATGCCCTCGCCGCCACGCTCTGCGGGGTGCCATGAGCATTCACCCATCGTTCGAGCAGCACCCGCTGCTCCTCGGAAACCTCCCCAGCGATAGCACCCAACGCCATACCCCGAGACGCTACCGCACCCCAACCCACATGTCAAGCTATATTAGAGACACTACACTAGGCAGGAGCGGGCGCGGATACCGACCCAGTCCCGCCGGGCACGATGCCGCGCTCTCCGTTGGGGTCTCCCGTCGCTGCCTGCGGTGCTTCTGATTCGAGATCCTCCCTGACAGTGACGAGGGTCTTGCGCCGCTCGATGTCCACGCGCGGATAGCGAGGGTGGATCTCCATCAGGGCGTTCACGAGCACGCCGGCGACAGCGATGCGCGCGAACCACTTGCGATCGGCGGGTATCACGTACCACGGAGCCCACTCGGTGCTGGTGTGCGAGAGCATCGCGGAGATCGAGTGTTGGTAGGCGTCCCAGAAGCCGCGCTCGGCTATATCAGCGCGCGAGAACTTCCAGTTGTGGTCGGCCAGGTCGATTCGGCGCAGCAGGCGCGCGCGCTGCTCCTCCTTGGAGAGGTTCAGGAAGATCTTCACGATCCGGAACCCGTTGTCAGTCAGGTAGAGCTCCCAGTTGTTGATCTCGCGGTAGCGGCGGCTCCAAACACCCTTGCGCTTCGCGGGCGCGGGCAGCTTCTCACGCTCGAGGTTCTCTTGGTGAACACGTACCGCCAGTACCTCCTCGTAGTGCGACCGGTTGAAGATCCCGATCTCGCCCCTGGCGGGAAGCCGCCGAGCGTAGCGCCACAGATAGTCGTGATCGAGCTCCTCCTCCGAAGGTCGCTTGAAGCTGTGCACGGCGACGCCCTGTGGGTTGACGCCACTCATCACGTGGCGGATCGTCCCGTCCTTTCCCGCCGTGTCGAGTGCCTGCAGCACCATCAGCACACCCCGCGCGTCCTGTGCCGCAAGTCGCGCCTGGTAGTCACTCAGAAGCTGCACGCCCTCCTCGAGCAGCTGCTGCCCCTGGCGCTTCTTCTTGAGCCCGCCCTTGAAGGCGGGGTCGAAGTCACGGGCAAGCTTCACGTGCCGCCCAGGGTCGACGCGAAATGGCTCGATGAAGGATTCGAGTCGGACTCTTCGCTTGTGGCTCAACACGGCGACCACCTCGGTGTCGGCCGATACGAACGCTCGCTGTCGCGAACGCTCGTTACGCTCGACCCTCGGCGAGCCAGGCCTTCGCCTCGGCGAGATCGCGGACGCGGAACCCCCGGGCCTTGCCCGGGAGCAAGACGGAAAGCGCACGGAGCGCAGGGCGCATCCAGTCCTCGTCGCTGACCACAGCAACGCGCTCGTAGGAGGTAGCGTGGCGCACGCGGAAGCCCGCATCGGCGCTCATCGCGTCTGCCTCGACCTCCTGCGCTCGTGCTCCAATCAGGTACAGGAGCCTCACGTTGCGCCCCGCAGCGATCTCTTGGCGCAGTATGGGCTCGACGGTCTCCTCCCAGTCGTCATCCTCGACCTCGCCGACCGCCTCAAAGCCGATCGTTCCGGCTGGCATGTCCGTGATGCTACGCAACATGAGCTAGTCCCTTCCTCGTGGCCGTCATTGTCGTCGCGCGAGAACCTCCAAGTCACTCCGGACGATACTCAGTAGTAGTCCGCCACCGTCATGGACCACCGCGCGGCGTCGTGGCCTCCCGAGATGCTCAGGCGATAGAGGCCGGGTCCGCTGCCGTAGATGTGCGTTTCGGAGGGCCCTTCGCCCAGTTCGAAGGACCCGAAGCTCGACCCGGTTTCAAGATCTTCCACTTCTGCGCTCGGCCCGAAGCACACCACGAGCAGTGTGCACGTGTCTTCGTAGGTCATGGTGTAGCTCACCCTCCAGCGGCTACCGAGGATGCGAAACGGGACTGAGTGGCCGTTGTCGACGCCCGAGAAGCTGGTCAACGTTCGCCAGCGCGGCGTCTCGGCGACGCTCAGTGCGACGGTTGAGCCGCGCGGGATCCTCGCCGCCGCGCCGGGAATCTGCTGCGTCACGACGGCCGGCTCCGCGCCCGGCACCGCCACCAGCTTCACGCCGTAGCGCAATCCCGAGCGCGCGAGCTCGCTCTCCGCCGATGCCGAGGACTGCCCGACGAGTCCGGGCACGCGGACCGTCGTCCGGCCGGCGCCGCGGCTCAGCACGAGCGCTGCGAACAGGACACCCGCGAGCACGACCACCGTCGCCGCGATCACGGCGGTACGCCGCCGCCGACGCGTTGCTGCCGGGAGGCCTCGCAGGGGCCGCGCCGCCAGACGGCGCCGGGCCGGGGCGTGGTAGCAGCCGTGTCACCGCCGCAGGCGTCTCGCCGCTACCCGGTCCTCTGAGATCGATCGTCGGTGGCGCGTCGGTCGAGGCGGCGGCCCGCGAGGTCGCGAGCACGGGCTCGTCCGAGCCGCCCCGAAGCGCGGCCGCCGTGTTCTCGAGGGTTTCGAGCTCCACAGCGCGCAGCGCCGTCGCCATCTCGGCGCCGTCGCCGTAGCGGTCGGCCGGATCCTTCGACAGCGCCGTGTTCACGACCGCACGCAGCGCCGGCGGAACCTCGATCGGAAGCGCGGGCGGTTGCTCCTGCACATGGCGCAGCCCCAGCTCCACCGCTGACCCGTGCGCGAACGGCGGCTCGCCCGTGAGCATCTCGTACAGAACGATTCCCGCGCTGTAGACATCGGTCGCGGGCGTCGGCGGGCGTCCGCGCGCCTGCTCGGGTGACATGTATCTGGGGGTGCCGGCGACGGTCGCCGACGGAGCCTGTGAGGTCGACTCGGCGAGCCGCGCCACACCGAAGTCGCCCACCTTCACCATCCCGTCGGCCGCGAGCAGGACGTTGGCGGGCTTGACGTCGCAGTGCACGACTCCCTGCGCATGTGCTCCGCCGAGGGCCTCGCAGAGTTGCTCAGCGACGGACTTCGCCTCCGCCGTCGCCAGCGGTCCGCGAAGCAGGCGCTCGGCGAGGCTCTCGCCCTCGACGAGCTCGGCAACGTAGTACGGCCCCTCCTCGGCATCGCCGATGTCGAAGATCTGCACGATCCGCGGGTCGGTGATCCTTGCCAGCAGGCGCGCCTCGCGCTCGAAGCGCTCGACCCAGGCGCTGTCCTGGGCCCACCAGGGCTTGATCACCTTGACCGCCACCGTGCGCGCGAGGCGCCGGTCGACTCCCCGGTACACGCGCCCGAACGCGCCCTCACCGATGAGGGCATGCAGCTCATAGCGGTCGTTCAGGGCGCGACCGGCCAGATCGGGTGCTCGCGGCATCGGCACGAGTATTCCGAGCGCGGGCCGCGAGCGCGCCATTCACCGCACCGAGCGGCCGCCGGTTTGCAGCCGCGCGCGTCTCTCGCTCGGACTGGAGCCCGCGTCAGGCGCGGGCTCCAGCGGGCTCATCCGGGCCGGCTCAATGCAGGACGTTCAGCGTGTTTTCGCCGTCGTCCACGTAGTAGATGCTGTTGGCGCTCGGGCTGATGACGAGGCCGAACAGTGAGCCTGCGCCCGTCTTCGTGTCGGCAGTCTGCACGGCTACCTGCTGACCTTGGGGCGTGATTTCGACCATGTTCCCGTCGCCGCCGTTGGTGGTGATGAGGTTGCCGTTCGGCGCCAGCACGAGCCCGAGCGGTTCCTTGAGATGACCGCCTTCGGTGACTACGGTGCCGCCGTGAGCCACGGCCGTCGTGCGCGTCGCCGCTTCGGGGATCGCGAGGATCTTGTTGTCTTGCGTGGAGGCCACGTACAGCGTGCCGTTGGCGGCGAGCGCGAGGCCGGTGGGGCCCAGCACGAGCGCTTCTTCCGAGTCCACCCACGGGATTCCTTCGGCGATCACCTGTTCGCTGAGGACCTTCGGTGGCTGTCCTTCGCCCGATTCGAGGTCGATGCGCAGCACCGTTGAGTTGTCGATCGTTTTTTCGCCCTTCACCGCGCCGCCGTTCAACGCGTTGCTGATGAACAGGCTGGTCTTCGAGCCTTCGCTCTTGGCGGTCGAGTCCCACGGGCCCTGGATGTTCTTGCTCGCGATCGTCTTGACCACCTTGCCTTCGCTGTCGAGCACGATCAGGCAGCCGTACTTAGCGGTCGCCGACTTGCCGTTGGTGGTCGGCAGGCTGCCCACCACGACGTAGCCGCCGGGGAGGATGCTCGAGGGCCGTCGTCAGCCCGACGCCGCCGGGGCAGGGCCCGGGCAGGGTATTCGGGTTGATGTTCGCAAACAGGCTCGCCTTGCCGGTGGTCGAGACCTGCACGACCGTCGTGCCGGTACCCTGACCGTTCTGCTTGGCGCTTTCCTTGGCGTTGAAGTTGCTTATCAGCAGCTGGCCCGCCTTGAGCTTGCCGATGCTGGTCGGTACGAACGCGATGCCGTATGGGTTTATGTCGCCGTTGGCCGGGACCGTCGAGCCGACGGTCGAGAAGGCTTTCATCGGCGCGATGAACGCTATGGATTTCGCCGGCGTCGTGGCGGCGGCCGTCGAGCTCGAGCTCGAGCTGGAACTGGAGCTGCCGCAGCCGCTGAGGGCGAGGAGCGTGAGCGCTACGCCCGCGAAGGCAGGAATCGATGTCTTGGGCACGGTGGGTTGGTCTCCTGTTGGTTCTGTGGATGGCCAGTGAGCAGCCAACAGCGCCACCCCCGGTACTGGTCCTTTCGCTAAGGACTCCACCGGCCTCGGAAACCTTCCGCGGGAAGGTTGTGGGACGTGCGGGGTCTACTCGGCAGGGTCGACGGACAACCCAAACCCATCTCCAAAAAGGGGGGCAACCCATGAAACGACTGTCCATTCTGCTTGCCTGCGTGTGCATCAGCGCCATAGGTGGCTCGGCTATCGCGAGTGCTGAGGGCTCCGCGCCGAGGGCGCACGCCGGCGCAGCCGCCACGGTAAAGCTGCGCCTCACACGACTCGGCTTCATCCTCACGACCTCATCGGGCCTCACGCTGTACATGTTCACCCACGATCAGGGCACCGAAAACAGCTGCCTCGCGATCTCTGTGTGCCCGAAATTCTGGCCCGCGCTCGAGACCAGCGGGACGCCGACGGCGGGTTTCGGGGTCAAGCGCGGAATGCTGTCCACGATCGAACTCCCGGGCGGCGCCAAGCAGGTCACATACGCGGGACACGCGCTCTACACCTACGTGCTGGACACGCCGGGCTCGACGGGCTACGTGGGCGTGAAAGCGTTCGGCGGAAACTGGGATGCGTTGCACGCGTCCGGGCAGCCGGTCATGTGAGGATCGGCAGAGACTGCTGGGGTGCGCGGGCGTTGGCTGGGCCGCCGCCCGCGCTCGCTGGCTCGCTTGCTCGCTCGCGCGAGGTCCGACGGGGTGCCGTTGTCAGTGTCCCGGGGGGACGATGTGCTGCGCCACGGCGTACTGCGAGTAGCTGTCGCTCATGAAGTGCCCGCCGGCGACCATGCCGACCTGGCTGACGCGGCCGCTGCCGACGTCGAGGTGCAGCCGAAACCACACGGGCAGCGCCGGGCTCATCAGCGCGAGATCGGCCGTTACGCGGCCGCCGCTGTCGTGCTCGTCGAGCAGCTGGATCGACTGCTCGTAATGGCCCCAGTCGTACCAGTTGCGGGTGTTGAAGGTGCTGGCCACCGCCGCCGTAGACGCTGCTTTGCCAGCCGTGGCCGGAAGTCGAGGACCATTCCGTGCCTTTGACGATGATCACCCGCGCGCCGGTGTTCACCGAGTACGCCATGCGGTCGGGGGCGCTCAGCCGGTAGTGGATCTTCTCGATCTCGCCCGGCGGCCCGCTCGTGAGCGTCTCATTCACGCTGACGCCGGGGAGGGCCTGCATGCTCGTGATGGCTCGGTCGAGCAGGCTTCGCGCGCGCGCGCTGGCACCCCGCTGCCAGCGGATCGGCAGCTGCAGCGAATGGCGGTGGCCGCGCTGCTCGCCCGCGAGCGCAAGCGTGGCGGGCGCACCGGCCAGCGCGAACGTCCAGCACCCGGGACCACACGCCCTGCGCGAAGAGCTGCCCGCGATCGTGACGGGATCTGCGACCGGGCCCATGTTCGGGTTGAGCAGCTCCAGACGCCCTTGCAGGCCGCCGTCGGCTGGCGTCACCCACACGGCGGCCAGGGCGGAGCCGAGCTCTCCGGCGACCGAGAGCTCGTTGGGGCCCGGGTGCAGGATCGGGCAGATCGAGGCGGTGCACTGCCCTGCGCCGGGCGCCTGCCTGGCGCCGGTGGTCGGCGACATCTCCATCCCGAACATCGCTCCCGGTATCCGGGACGCCCCGCCGGAGGCGCTGAAGGCGCCGGTCAGGATCAGCAGCAATGCGCCCACGACGATCAGAGGGGCAAGCAGCCACAGCCCATCGGCGGCGCCACGCCAGCGAGGCGCCTCACCCCACGCTTCGGGTGCGGATCCGGCAGGGTCGCGCCCCTCTGGCTGGGGAGCGCGGCGAGGTTCGTGCGTGGTGCTCGGGGGACCGGTCACGATCTGTCAACGCTAGCGGACCACGACGGCGCTGAGGACCGGTTGGCGGGCGCACCCAGGCACGCCCGCCAACTGTCGTCTTACACGTCAGTTCACATCTTCACGCCGGGCGTGCGTCACCCCGCGCTTTCGGTGATCGTCAATTTGCCTTCCATCCCGGCCTCACGGTGGCCCGGCACGGAGCAGTAGTAGACGTAGGTCCCCGCCGGCAGCGTCACTTTGAAGCGTATGTGTGCCTTTGACGAAGATCGGCGTCTGGCCGAGGATCTTTTTCCGGACTCGTCGTCGCGATGACGACGTCGTGTTCGATCGGTGAGTTGTTCGTGAACGAGACCGTCTCGCTCCCCGGCTTAGCGTGGATCGAGCTTTCGGTGTATTTGAGCAGACCCGTCGGGTTTGCTTCGATCTTGATCACGTTGGCCGCGGCGGGCGCCGCTGGTGCGGTCGCTTTGGCGGTCGTTGTCGTGGCCGGCGGGGGTGGACGTCGGCAAGGTGCCCGTCGCCCCGAGCCGGTAAGCGATGATCAGCGCCTTCTGACCGGCCGCCTGCGGGAAGCTGCCCGCTGTGACGACGGTGTCACCGACGACCGTCACCGGCGCGTTGGTGCCGGCCGATAGCTTCGTTTTCCAGAGTTCCTTGCCGGTGGTGGTTTCGAACGCGTACAGCGTTCCGTCGAACGTCGTCGTGAAGACGACATCGTTGACGACCGTCGCCGAGCCATAGGCCGAGGTCGGCAGCTGCTTCTTCCATTCGATTTCGCCCGTGGCAGTGTTGAGCGCCACGAGTTCACCTTTACCGGCGCCGATTCCGCCGACGAATTCGCCATCGGAGTCTTCCGGGCCCTTGTACTTCACGGCGAGGTTGTTGATGGCAAGCAAAGCGTCGTCTTGCCATTCGTCGCGAGCTGCGACTCGACCCCACCGAGGTCGCCGGGCTCATCGATCCACGGCACTTTCAGCCTCGACGGATTCTGTTCGACTTCGACGCCGACGTTGTCCTGGCCGTTGTGCACGCCGACCGGTTTCTTCCAGACCAGCTTGCCGGTTTCGGCGTTGACAGCGACGACGATCCCGGCCTTGCCGCCGTCGATCACGATCGGTGTGCCGTTGGCGCTCCCGAGGATCGGGGAGTTCTCCAGGTCGTGGTCGGAGATGTCGTGCGGCGTCAGCTGGTAGTACCAGATCAGCTTGCCGGTCTGTTCGTTGAGCTTGACGATCGAGTCGGTGTACAGGTTCGCCCCCGGGTGGCTCGAGCCGAACGGGTACTTCTTTGTCCCCGGGAACGGCGCGGGGTTCGAGACGCCGATGTAGAGGTTGCCTTTGCCGTCGAAGGTCGGCGGATCCCACAGGCCACCGCCGGAGTTGATGTTCGTGTGTTCGTTGGACCACAGGTTCGCGGGGACCGTTTCGAATTTCCACTTGGCTGCGCCAGTTTCGGCGTTCAGCGCCCACAGGATCCCCTGGCCGTTGCCGGCGTAGAAGGCCTTCGTGTTACCGGGAACTGTCGAGACGTAGACCGTGCCGTTGTGGTAGCCCGGCGCCATGTCGATGCCCTCGTTGGGGTTGCGGATGAGCTTCTTGCTCCACAGCTGCTCGCCGGTCGCCGCCTGCAGCGCGAAGGCCGCGCTCGCGGTGGCGCCGTAAACAGTCCCGTTGACCACCGTCACCCCGTTCGGTCCCTCGTCGGGCGAGTTGTACTTCTTGATCCACAGCAGCTTGCCGGTGGAGAGGTTGATTGCGTACACGTTGGACGCGAGATCCTGCGTGTAAAGGACGCCGTTGGACACCACGGGTGTCGTCGCGTAGGCGCCAAAGGTGCCGCTCGCCACGATCGGAACCGTCCATGCGACGCCGAGCGTCGAGACGTTCGTCGAGTTGATCGGGCCGCCGACGTCACGCGTGTTCTGCGCGTCGGCTCCCGGCAGTTCCCAGCTCGTGGGCAGGGCAGCCGCTTTCACGGTGCTCGTGGTGCGTTTTGCTGCTGCTGCCGCAGGCAGCGACGATCAGGCTGATCGCGGCGATCAGGCCGATGACCGTGACCCGCCGCACATTCGCACTTTTCATGTCTTGCCTCCCGGTCGGCTATGAACAATCGCATAGCGGTTGTTCGCTATCGTTCAAGTTGAAGCTTAGTTCATCTTATGCATTCGTCCTCTCTCTCCTGACCTCGTGGCGCAGCACTCGGCAGCGGACCCTGACGCCGGCGACGGGCGAACGCCTGCGGCCGCTTGTCGCGAGCGCCGCGGAGGGCGTCGCCGAGGCGTTCGACCCCGAGGCTTTTCGCGCGACTGCGCTCGCGATCGAAGCACAGATCGCCCGCGCGATCGTCGGCCAGCACGAGGCCGTTCGAGGGGTGCTGATGTGCCTGATCGCCGGCGGGCATGCGCTGCTGGAGGGCATCCCCGGCCTCGGCAAGACCTCGATGGCACGCGCCTTCGCTGCCGCGGTGGCGCTCTCGCACAACCGCGTCCAGTTCACGCCCGACCTGATGCCCGCCGACATCACGGGCACGACCGTGTTCAGTCAGGACCCAGCCGCGGGGCCTGCACTCGGAATTTCAGGCGGGACCGGTGTTCTGCAACCTGCTGCTCGCCGACGAGATCAATCGCGCCTCGCCGCGGACGCAGAGCGCGCTGCTGGAGGCGATGCAGGAGGGGACGGTGACGGCGGCCGGTACCAGCTACCCGCTGCCGCGGCCGTTCTGCGTGCTCGCGACGCAGAACCCGGTCGAGCTGCACGGCACCTATCCGCTGCCCGAGGCGCAGCTCGACCGCTTCATGCTGAAGCTCCGCTTCAGCTACCCCAGCGGCGCCGAGCTCGAGCAGATCGTCGCGCAGACCAACGAGGGCGTGGAGGCGAAGATCGACGTCGTCGCAAACGCCGAGCAGCTGCTGGCGATGGGCGTGCTGGCTCGCGAGGTTCCGGCCGCGACGCGTGGTTCTGGGCTACATCAGCGACCTCGTGCTGGCGCTGCAGCCGGGACCCGACGGCAGCGGCGATGGTGCGCGACTACGTGCGCCTCGGCCCGAGCCCCCGCGCAGCCCAGGCGCTGAGCCTCGCGGGTCGCATCAACGCGCTGCTCGACGGCCGCCACAACCTCTCGGTCGAGGACGTTCAGGCGGTCGCGATGCCCGCCCTGCGACACCGGCTCGTGCTGAACTTCGACGCCGAGCGCGAATCCGTGACCTCCGAGGCGATCGTCGCCGACGCGCTCGGGCGCGTCCGTGAGCGGCTCGCTCGATGCCGGCTGAGGCCGATCGTGTGAGCAGCGGCGCCGAGCGCAAGGGACTGCTCGGCCGCGAGGACATCGCCGCGCTCGAACGCTTGAGCCTCGAATCGCTCGACGCGATCCTCGCGGGACTCGTCGGCGAGCGCGAGGCTTCGGGGCGCACGGTGGGCTTCGAGTTCGCCGACTACCGGCCCTACGTACCTGGTGACGACGTTCGTCGGATCGACTGGAACATCTACGCGCGCCTGCACGAGCTCCACGTCAGAACCTCGCCGCAGGAGGCCAGCCTGTAGCTGTCGGTGCTGCTCGATGCGAGCCGCTCGATGGACTCCGGCGAGCCCAACAAGCTGTTCTACGGCAGGCGCCTGGCCGCCCTGCTCGGCGCCGTCGCGCTGCTGCGCGACGACGCCGTGGAGGTGCACACGCTGAGCGACGGCGCGAGCGCCGACAGCGGCAGCTTCGACTCCGGCAGCGACCTGCTCGGCGCGATGGTCGACGAGCTCGAACGGCTCCCGGCAGGGCGCTCGACGGACCTGCGGGAGAGCATCCGGCGCGCGGCCACGAGCGGCTGGCAGCCGGAGATCGCGGTGCTGATCAGCGACGGGCTCGTGCCGCGCGAGGAGCTCGCAGCGGCCGCGCTGGAGCTCGCGCGCAGCGCGCGCTCGGCGACGTTCGTGCAGGTCACCGACCCTGTCGGGATGGTGGCCGACTGGGCAGGCAGCACGCTGCTGCTCGACAGCGAGACGGGGCAGCGCATCGACGCGACGGTCACGCCCGAGGTGCAGCAGCGCTACGCCGAGCGCTACGCGCGCCTGGGCGCCGAGATCGAGCGGCAGTGCCGAGCCAACGGCGTGCGCTACGTGCAAGCCGACACGTCAGTCGACCCGCTCCAGTTCCTGATCGCCCGCGCGCGCGAGCAGCGCCTCGTGCAGACGGCGCTGGCCGGCTGAAGCTCGCCGGCGCTCAGACCGCGCGCGTCGAGGTCCGAGCGGCGCCGGAGCTGGACAGCATCCGGCCCGCGACGCCGACCAGGAAGACCGCCAGCGCGAGCAGCGCCAGCAGTCGCCACTGCGAATGCTCGCTGCTCCCGAGCGCGCCCAGATCGTCGGCGGGGACGATCCGTCCGCCGGCCTGCGCGACGAGCTGGGCCATCGGCGAGACGTGCACGCTGACCGGGGAGTACTCGGCCGGGTAGCCGATCGCGAGCGCGCCGGCGGCCGACTGGCGCACGGCGCCGACGGTGTGGAGCGCGAAGCGATAGACGCCCGCCGGCCACGGACGCGACGTCGGCGTCGTACAGGCTCGGACCGACCGGCAGGAAGCTGATCGGGCGCACGAGGCCGTGGGCGTCGGTGAGCGTGCCCTTCGATCGCGCCCACGCCGAGCGCCTGCCCGCCCGCACCGGCAAGGTCGATCTGCAGCGAGCCCGACGAGCCGAGCGGCTCGGGCGTCAGCGGCGCCGGCGCAACGCCGCGCTCGGTCCAGCGCACGGCGTCGTTCCAGAGTTCTGTCTCCCCGAGCCATTCGCCTGCCCATGAGCTGTCCAGGCCGGGCGTCCACGCCACCACGCGGCCTGTCCCGACCTGCCACTCCGCGAGCGCCGGGTCGAGCTGTGAACCGGTGTTGCTCGCGAGCAGGTCGGCCTGTGCGCCGCCCTTGAGTTCGGTGACGACGTTGCCGCCCAGCGCGGGCAGGCGCTTGCCGATCAACGAGCGCACGACCGCGCTGTCGCTGGCGAGCTGAACGGACAGGTGACCGGTGACGCGCACGGGCTTCGCGCTCAACTGCGTCTCTTTGACGAAGATCCGCGGCAGTTCGCTCGCGTTGTCGGTGACGTAGGCGTTGCCCCCGGTGCCGGCGGCGATTTCGGCGAGCAGGGGGCGGTCGGCGTCGGCGCCGAGCGCCACCGTCGCGACAGTGATGTGCGCTCGGCGCAGCTGGGCGAGCAGCGGCGCGTAGTTCGCGGGCTGGCTGATGCCGTCTGTCATCAGGATGATGTGGCGCTGCTCGGCTTTGCTGGCGAGCAGCTGTTCCGAGCCCGCGCTTTGAGGCCGAGGTAGATGTTCGTGCCGCCGTCGGCCTGCAGGCCGGCGACGGTGCGATCGACGCGGCGTTCGTCGGCCGCGCTCGTGAGCAGCTGCAGCGGCACCAGCGTGTGGGGCTTGATGTCGAAGTCGACGATGCCGAGTGCGTCCTGGTGGGCGCGCAGGAACGCCGCGCTCTGGCGTCGCGGCGGCGCGCGCCATCGCGATCTTTTCGACGCCGCCGGCGAGTTCGCTCATGCTCCCGGAGTGATCGAGCACGAGCGAGATCGCGAGGTTCCGTCGCTGCAGGTTTCCGGGCACGAGGCTCGACACGGGCAGCACCTGCTGCAGCGGCGAGCGCGCGTAGCCGCCGAGCGAGAAGCTGTGCTGTCCGCCGAGCGCGACGAGGCCGAGGCCTTCGCCGCGCACGGCTTCGTTCAGCGCCGCGACCTGCGCTGCGCTGAGCGGCTGAGGCGGCCACGTCGTCGAGCACGACCGCGTCCTGGCCGGAATACCCCGCGGCGCTGCTCGGCAGCGACGCGGGTTCGACCTGCGTGACGCTCATGCCCTCGTGCGCGAGCAGCCCGGGCACCGACGAGTGCGCGCCGCCGACGCTCAGGACCCTCGGTGCCGCGACGACATCGGTGACGGCGGCGAGCGAGTTGTTGGCGCTGACGGCGTCGCCCGGGAGCGAGACCGTCGCCTGGAAGGACTGCCAGCCTTTTGCTGCGGCCGTGTAGAGCAGCAGCAGCGGGTTGTCGCCCGCGCGCAAGCGCGACCTGCTCGCTGGCGGCGTGACGCACCGCTGGTGGCGCACGCTCAGCACCGCGCGCGCGGGCACGGTGCTGTGGATCGTGAGCGTGAGCGGCACCGTGTCACCGAGATGCACGACCGGGGGCGCCGCGATCGCCGTGATCGCCGCATCGGGGCGTGTCGATTCGCCGAGCATCGATCCAGTCGACCTCGACACCTCGCCGGCGCGCGAGCGGCGCGGCCGCGAGCAGATCGCCCTGCGTCTGGCCGCCGTCGCTGAGCACCGCCACGCGCCCGCCGCTGGGCGCCAGGCCGATGGCCGCGCCGATCGCGCTCTCGAGGTCCGTGGCGCCCGCTTCCAGACCCGGGGCTTGCGGCCGGCGCGGGTGGCGTCGCGGCTGGCGTGCTCGCGAAGCGAACCACGCGGCACGGCGAGACGCAGTCGTCCTTCTCGCACCTGAGCGGTCCAGCGGCGCTCGAGCGCCTGCATCGACGCGTCGATGCTCGCCGACTGATCGACCGCGAGCACCGTCGGGCGGCTCGAGCCGCTGCGCAGCTGCGGACCGGCGAGCGCGAGCACGAGCAGCGCTGGAGCCAGCGCCTGTAGCGCGAGCCACAGCCACTCGCGACGGGGCGAGCGGCGCGGCAGCCGGCGGCCGGCAAGCAGCGCCACCGGCCGGCCACGGCCAGCAGCGCCAGCAGCACGAGCGGGTGGCTGAAGCTGAGCGCGCTCACAGCCCGGCCCGCCGCCGGTGAGAGACCCAGTAGGCCCACTCGAGCCCAAGCACGAGCAGCGCCGCGACCAGAAACCAGAACGCGCGGTTCACGGGAGCGCGGCTGCCACCGCCGACCCTCGCGCTGAGCAGATCGACCGGCGTGGAGCCGGCGCGGCGACGCTTCGGCGGTGTTGACCGCGACGAGGGCGCTTCGCGCTGTCCCCGGGACCGGTCTCGCGCACGCTGTAGAGGCCGGGCCTGCCGGGGTCGAACACGACGGTGCTTCGTGTCACGCTGCGCGCGCACGCGCCACCGCGCCGCCCCGTTCGAGCGTGACCGTGCGGATGCCGGACGCCGCTTCGACGGCGAACGGCACACCGGCCGTCGCCGCGGCCGGCGCCCAGCCCGAGGCCCAGCGGACGAGGTTCGCGGCGAGGATCGGGAGCGCGGGCAGCTGCGTGCAGGTTGGACTGTCCCGGCTCGAACGCCAGCGCGGCGACGCGCTGGCGGCCGTTGTCGCCGGCGGCCAGCAGCACGCCGTCGGGGCTCCACACGACGGGCGCGAGCCAGGGCGGCAGGGTGAGCCCGACGGCGGCGTGCGCAGCGATCGCCAGCGAGGACAGTTCGACGCCTTCGAGCAGTTCGTTGCCGGCGTCGGTGCCGCTGACGACGGTTTCGCCGAGCACGCCGCCGACCCGCCCTTCCGGCAGGCGCGGCGGGTCGACGAGCAGCACCGCCGGGCTCGGCGGCAGCCCACCGCGAGGGATCCGTGATCGAGCACGACCAGGTCGCTCTGCTCGGCGTCGCCGCGAGGCGAACGTCGCCGGTCGTGCGCAGCCGCAGCGAGACGCCAGGCACCGCCGCGAAGGCCCGCGCGGTCGCGAGCGCGGTCGCGGGCGTGCCGACGAGCGTGACCACCGAGGACGCCGGCAGGTCGCCGGCCGCCGGCACCGTCGACCCACGCCTCGTCGTCGGCCGGAAGCGGATCGCTGCCCTGCAGCCGCAGGCTGACCTGCTCTCCGGGCTCGGACACGAGGAATAGCGGCGCGCTCGCATCTGCCGCGACCCGAACCCGGACAGGCACCGGCGGATGGCCGGCGGCGTCAGCGGACGACGCGCTCGTCGACCGCGTGCGCGGCCGTGTTGCGCACGGTCGCGTACACCTCACAGCGTTGCGCTCGCGCCGAGACCGCAGCGGGCGCCGGCGTCGAAGATGCCCTGGTCGCCGATCGGCGGCGACGAGCGTGAACGTCTGCAGCTCGCCAGGGCGCGAGCTCACCGGCGGCAGCGGATCCTCCGGCGCGCGGATCAGCGCGAGCGAATCGTGCGCGCCGCCGAGCAGCCCGGCGGCGACCGTCAGCGCCGAGGCGAGGTCGGCCGGCGCTGCGCTCGCGGCCACGTGCGCGAGCGTCGCGAGCGCACCCAGCGCGAGCGCCGCGGTAGAGCACGCTGCGGCACTGCCGTTGGCGAGCACGATCGCGACCGGCGTCGCAGGCGGGTCGGCGGCGAGGATCCGCTCGGCCTCGCGCCTGGCTTCGGCCATGCGCCCCGGAGCCTGCATCTGCCACGAGTCGTCGAGCACGAGCACCTGCGCCGGCTTCGCCGCGGGCGCACGGCTGCTCGGCTCGCGCAAGCGCGAACACGAGCAGCGCCAGCGCGAGCGCCTGCAGCAGCGAGCAACAGCGGCAGCGGCGGACGGCGCAGTCCGCGCGAGCCCTTCGCGTCGACGAGCTCGATCTGTTCCCACAGCAGCAGGCTCGGAACCTCGCGGACAACCTGACCGCGCCGGCGCAGGTGCAGCAGCACGAGCGGCGCCAGCAGCACCAACCCTGCGAGCGCCCAACCGGCGGCGAACGTCACCGAGCGCTCACCAGCTGCCGGGCGTCAGCTGGTTGGCCGATCCGAAGTAGCTCGAGAGCACCCCCTGATCGAGCGCGGAAGTCGAGTTGAACGTCGGCGGGATCAGCCCGAGGCTCGAGCTGACCGATGTCTGCGCCGCCACCGCCGGCCTGCGCCGAGCGACCGCCGCTGCCACCGCCGTTGGGCGTCTGCGAGATCCCCTCGCTGCCGGCAGGCCGCCGGGCGCTGCTCGGCGCGTATCCAGCTTGCAGCGGCAAGCCGGAGGAGCCTGCGCCGAGGACGGGAACGAGACCGGCTTTCAGCGCGGTGCTGCCGGGCCCCGAGCCGGCCGCCGTTGCCGCCGGGTGGCGCGTTGCGAGGTGCCGCCGGAGCCCGAGCCGGCGTTCGCTTTGCCGGTGCCGGTCCCTGCGAGAGCGTTGGCGCTGCGGCGGCCTGACAGGGGAGTGAGTGGCCCGGCTCCCGAGGCGGAGCCGCCCGCACGCGACGTCGGCGTGGCGCTCGATGAGCCGGTGCGGGCTGGTTTGCCGGCGCCCGCGCCCCCACCGGCGCCCGCGCCCGCGCTGCTCGACGCGGCTCCCGAGCCCGTCCCGCCCGCTTCGTTGATCGCCGACTGAACCGAGGGCCTTCGTGCCGAGCGGACGGGCTCGCGAGGCCTTGGCTCGCGAGCTGCTTGGCGGAGAACGACACGCCTCCGTGACCATAGGGGCTGAAGCCCGAGCCTTTCGTCGTCGGCGAGCCGTTGCTGGTGACGGCCAACGGCGGCCGGTTGATCTGTGTGCCCTGTGTCCCGGCGGCCTGCTCGCGTCGAGCCGCGGACGAGGTGCCGTTCGAGCTGGCACGGCTACGCGCCGAGGCTCCTGACGGCGGCGCGTGGGAGACGCGCGCCGCGGCCCCGCTGCTGGAGCTCGTGCCGCCGATGCCCGGGCACCGCGGCGAGCACGGCGAGCACGGCCACGCACGCACACAGCAAGGCCCATTCGCGTCCCGGCCGGCGGCTTCTGAGGCGCACGCTCGCGAAGCTCGCGTCCACGGCCGTCTGTGCCTCGGCCACGACGAGCGCGCGAAGCCCGAGCGGAGAGCCCTGCTCGCCAGGATCCCCAGCGCGGTGACGATTCGATCGTGCAGGCCGAGGCGCTGGTCGAGCAGCTGCGCCACGCGCTCTGATGCTCAGCCTGCTGCTCGCCGCGATCGTCGCGTCAGCCAGCGCGAGCACAAGCGGCACAGCAAGCCACCAGGCGCGGCGTTCGCCACCGAGCGCGATCGAGACGAGCCGTTGCGAGGATCGCGACCGCCAGTCCCGCGATCAGGTGCCGTCGAACTACCACCACCGCGCGCCTGCGGCGGATCATCGATGCCCAAGTCAGCGAGATCGCCGCGCAGATTCGAGCCGCCCCGTGCGCGCACCTCGGCGCGATGGTGCGAGCTCCATCGAGACCGCCTGCCCGTCCGCTCGCAGCCAGCCGTAGGTGCCGAAGCCTGCGCGCCGCATCCGCAAACCCGCGCGACTGGTCCACGCACGCGACCTGCTCCGTCGGCTGCTCCTCGCCGCGCCCCGGGAAGAGCGGGCGTGCGGGTAGCTGGCCATCAGCGCCGCGACGGTCGCAGGCCCGCGAGGATGATCTCGACATAGCGGTCGCGACTGCGGTCATCGAGCTGGATGTCGAGGACCCCGCGCAGCAGGACCGCGATGTCCAGTCGGGTCGACGTCGTCGCGAACGACGCCGGCCGCGCGCGCGGCGTCGATCACGCGGTCGAGCGCGTCGAGCGCGGCGTACTCATCTGCGAGCCGGGCACCGGCGGGTTCTCGGTCGGGCGCAGCGGGTTGGGGACGCCCAGCGACAGCGCGGCGGCCCGCAGCGCGCGGTTCTCCGAGCCGCGGCCCGCGATGCTGCGAAGCAGCGACGCGAGCTCAGCTTGTGGATCGCCGCCGGCCTCGATCGCGGTGTCGGTCGCGGTAGCCAGGCTTGCGAGGTCCGCGACCGAGTGCTCGATGACGGCCTCGACGAGGTCGGCCTTCGTCGGGTAGTGGCGGTAGAGCGTGCCGACCGCCACTCCCGCACCGGCGGCGATCGCCTCCATCGAGACGTCCGCGCCCTGCGTCGCGATCAGCCGTCGTGCCACCACCGCTATGCGCTCACGATTGAGCTTTGCATCCTTCCTCATCTAGCACAATATGAACCATCGTTCATGATGTGTGGGACGGGTAGTAGACCGGTAGGCAGATTCCCTGCCCTCAGGCCAGATCGCAGAAGACGAACCCCTCGCGTTCGACGACGGCGCCGGTCGCGCAGGCGATCGGACCGGCAAAGATCGGCCCCGCGTGAACGAACGTATGGAACTCGCCGTTCTCGCCGCAGGGATCGACGTTCGGGGGCAGATCGGCCAGGAGCTGCTCGTCGTAGCGTCTACCCGCGAACGAAGCGTCGAGTCTCGAGGATCGAGGCAGACGATGCTTGCCTAGAAGCCGGCGGCGATGAACTCGCGCGCGAGGACACGGGTATCGCGTCCCCACAACGGGAACAGCGCGCTCCTGTCCGTCGCTGTGAGCCGCGCCTCGCGGTAGGCGCGGACATCCTCGAGGAAGAGGTCGCCGAACGCGACCTCTTCAACGAGTGACAGGGGTGGCGTGGCGAACGCCTCGGCCATCCTTGCCTCATAGACGTCGTTGACGCAAGCGGGCGGGATGCGAACCTCGACAAGTGGGATGTCCGCTGCTTCGGCCTGCCTGCGGAGAAGCTCTCGCCGGACGCCGTGCATGCTGATCCGCTCGAACTCCTCGGTCACCGTCGTGATCAGATCCCAGGATACTGCTGGCATGTCCGGTTCTGCGAGCGCCGCAGATCGTGCCGCAGCGCTGGTCAGGGAGGTTCGTGACGATCCCGCTGCGCGCCTCGAGCTGTGTTCGCGCGTCTACGAGGACCCGTCGCGGGCGTCGGCTCGGCACCCTCGGTTTGGGCGCGCCGCGCTGTCTTTCATGAGATGGCAGGTCGATCGTGGCGTCCTGGCCGCGATGGACGCAGAGATTCCCGGAAGCGGCTGGTGGCGAGCGGTCAACGAGCGCCTTCTCCTCGACGGCTGTGAGATGGTCGCCCGTAGCGGTGGGCTGGGCGGCGCGCCGTCCTCGCCGACGATTGAGCTGTGGATGGAGTTCTTTTGGCATCCGACGGCGCGCACCTGGTACAGGGCCCACAACGCGAGCATCGTCGCGGCATATCTGGGCCACCGCGACCTCGCCGCGCAGGAGAGCGACGTGGAGCGGTTCTTCATGAACGTCGTGCTTCTGCGTGTGCTCTACGCGCACTCTCTCGTCGCAGCGCCGCGGCTGTCGCTCGGGCGCTTTGCGCCGCTGGGCGAGCTGCTGGGAGACCCGCGGCTCGGGATGGCCGGCGCGTTTCTTTCGCTGGCACGCATCCTCCCCGCGCGCTACCCCGCCCCCGATGACCTCAGCGTCTACGTCAACGCCGAGAACAACCTCGGTCGCCTCCTCGACTACGGCGTCATTCTTCCCCGGCTCCAGCGCCTCTACGACTGGTCCGCGCAGGAGCTCGACCAGCCGGCGCTCAAGGACCTCGTCCACGACGGGGTTCCGAGCTACCTCCTCGCGAGCGAGACAGTCCCGCTCTGGCGCCCCGTCCCGACGCCACCGTTGGTGCGTGTGCTCGCAAGGCTCACCGGTGCCAGGACCAGTGCGCAGGCGCAGGAGGGAATGCGCTGATCGCGTGCTCGCTCAGGCGGAAAGCATCGCCAGCACCCGTCGTTCGATGCGCGCCCGTGCTTGCCACGGGTCGGATGGCAGCCGGTCGAGCGCGATCGCGCGTCCGTCGCTGAAGCGGTCGAACACTCTGGGGTCGATGTAGGACTGACGCGCGACGATGGGGGTGTTTCCGAGCGCGGTGGCGACGGCCTGCGAGGCGACGATCGCGGCGCGCGAGGGGCGCGGCTCCAGTGCTGCGAGGGTCGCCGCGGCGATCACCGTGGCGTTCCAGGTCCGGTACTCCTTCGCCGAGAACGGACCGCGCGCCTCGGCGCGTAGGAAGTTGTTGACATCCTCGCGATGGATTCGCGTCCAGGTTCGCTCACCGCGGAACACCAGGAGCTCGCGCGGCCCCTGCCGGCGGCGCTTCAGAGGTGCCAGCACTTCCAGCGTGGGCGCGTCGGCGACCGCGAGCCGCTGTCGCTTTCCTGCCTTGCCGACATAGTCGAATACCGCCTGCTCAGGACCGACTGTGACCTGCTCGCGCAGGAGCGTCGTCAGGCCATAGTGCCGGTTGTCGCGCGCGTAGCGATCAGAGCCGACCCTGAGCAGGCCGATGTCGAGCAGACGCAGCGACAACGCCAGCACACGGCGATGATTCAGCGGTTCACGCCTGTCGGCGAGCCCTAGCTCGATCTGGCTGCGCAGACGCGGTTGTGCGCGGCCAAACGCCTCCATGTCATGGAACTTCAGCTCGTCGCGCTGGTGTCGCCACGCCGGGTGATACCGGTATTGCTTGCGGCCGCGGCTGTCGAAGCCCGTTGCCTGCAGGTGAGCGTCCGCGCTGGGCGCGATCCAAACCGTCGTCCAGGCGGGCGGTATCGCCAACCCATGGATGCGATCGAGCACGACGGGATCCTCGATCGGCTCGCCGTGCTCGTCGACATAGAGGAAGCCCGCAGACGCTCGCTGCCGCCGCAACCCCGGCTGCAGGTCACACACGAAGCTCAGCGCCGCGGCGTTCATGGTCGGCTAGCAGCGAGCATCGTCAGCGCAGGTCGCAGTTATTGTTTGGGCTCGTTCGAGGAGGTCCGCTCGGTAGATGCGTGCGATGTTAATGACCGCGGTGGGTGGCCCTGAGGTCCTGCAGCTGGTTGAGCTGCCTGAGCCCGAGATCACCGCAGAGCACGACGTCCGCGTGCGGCTGCAGGCGGCCGGGATCAACCCGGTCGACTACAAGCTGCGCTCCGGCGGCACGATTGGTGGCGCGCTCCCCGCGATCCTCGGTTGGGACGGAGCCGGCGTCGTTGAGAGCGTCGGGGCCGCCGTCACGCGACTGCATACGGGCGATGAGGTCTATTTCTGCGATGGCGGTTTCGGCCCAACGCCGGGCACCTACGTCGAGTACAAGGTCCTCGACGAACGCTACGTTGCGCTCAAGCCGCGGCGACTGTCGTTCGTGGAGGCGGCCGCCGCGCCGCTCGTCACGATCACCGCTTGGGAGGCGCTGCTCGAGCGCGCGCGTGTCGCTGAGGATCAGTTCGTGCTGGTGCAGGCGGGCGCCGGCGGCGTCGGGCACATGAGCGTGCAGATCGCTCGTTTGGCGGGGGCCCGAGTCGCGAGCACCGTCAAAGCCGGCGCGAAGGCCGAGCTCGCATCGTCCCTGGGAGCGGAGCTGTGCATCGACTACCAGCGCGAAGACGTGGGGGAGCGGCTGCGTGCCTGGACGGGAGCGTACGGCGCTGATGTGGTCCACGACACGGTCGGCGGCAAGACCTTCACGGCTTGCTTCTCGCTGGTGCGCCCCTATGGCGATCTCGTCTCCAACGTCGAGAGCCGGTGGGAGGCGCAGGCGACCAAGCTGATGCACGACCGCAACCTGCGGGTGTCGTTCACCTGGATGCCGGCACCTTCGGTCTTCGGGTGGGCGGAGCATCGGGAGCGCCAGCGAAGGATTCTCGAACAGGCAGCGGCCCAATTCGAAGCAGGCGAGCTACGGATCGCGGTCGGTGCGACGTTCCCGCTCGAGCAGGCGGCGCAGGCGCACCGTGCGCTCGAAGCCGGCGAGATACTCGGCAAGGCCGTCCTCACGTTCGCGTGAACCGCGAACCGCCTCGGAGGAGGTGTCGGCCGGGCCAGCGGGACCGGGCCCGTTGACATCTGGCGGCCGCGACCTATGACGGTGCAGCACGTGTGTGAGCAAGGCCAAGCAAAGGGAGAAGAGGGATGGCGATAACGACGCGTGCCGCGCACCTTCCGGCGTTGGGTGTGCACGAGCGAGACGAGGTTGGACGCGAGCTGCAGGCAACGCTGCTCGAGCTGGTCGACCTGTCATTGCTCGGCAAGCAGTTTCACTGGAGTGTCGTTGGGCCGTTGTTTCGACCGCTGCACCTCTACCTCGACGAGCTGATCGACTCCTGGCGCGAGCTCGCCGACACCACCGCCGAGCGGGCCGTCGCGCTCGGAGTCTGGCCCGACGGCCAGGCGGGTGCCGTGGCGGCCGGCAGCGGGATCGCGAGCGTCGAAAGCGGGCCGCTCGAGGACGTCCATCTCCTGCGGGAGCTGGTCAAACGCGTCGCCGAAGTAGCCGAGCGTGCCAGAGAGCGCATGGATCGCCTCGCCGAGCTTGATTCTGCCTCTGAAGACGTGCTGGTCGAAGTCGTGCGCACGCTCGAGGAGCAGCTCTGGATGATCCGCTCCCAGCTGCCGCTCGAAGGAGGGCAGCGCTAGGAGGCGGCTGCTCGCTGCGCCGCGAGCGCCGGCGCAGCGAGCTTCGTTGCCGATCACCCGCTTGAGGTGACGCAAGCCGCCCCACGCCCCCTTAGCGTGCACCGGCACGGTCGGGTTGCGTCTCCCGGCAGCTCCAAATCGATCGAAGGGGCCGGGATGGGCTGGACCGATAGCGAGCTTGCGCTCACCGCGTTGGCGGCGATGTTGTCACCGACGACGCTGTTCCTGTCGGTGCTCGCGCTGGTGGTCGGTGAGCGGCCGATGCGCACCGGGCTTTGGTTCTACGTCGGCGCACTCGGAGCGACGCTCCTCGTCGGCGTGGTGGCGGCGTTCGTGCTCGGCAACGCGGCTGCCTCGCCACACCCATCCAGCCCCAAGACGTGGGTCGCGGTGATCGACGTGATCGCCGGCTTGGTGCTACTGGTGTTCGTCGTTCGCTTCCTGCGGCGCCCGCGCGACCCCAAACGGGTGCAGAGCATGATCGCGCAGATGAGCAAGGTGGCGGCCTCACCGGTGGTCGCGATCGTCGCCGCCGGCGCGACGCTCGCCAATCCGGGTGCTTTCATCCCGCTGGCGCTGAAGGACATCTCAGAGACGAACCCAAATGCTGCGGAATATGTGGCCGAGTGGGTGGCCTTCTCGCTGATCTCGCTGCTGCCGCTGTCGCTCGCCCTGGTCGCGCTGGGCGTCGCGCCCGAATGGGCGCGACGCGTGCTCAACCGCGTGCGGGGGTGGCTCGAGCGCAACGCCAGGACGGTCGCGGCCGTGCTGTTGCTGTTGCTCGCGGCGGTGATGATGCGCAACGGCATCGCCGGGCTCACCAGCTAGCGCCAGCCAGCAGCGGCCTCGGCCCGTCGAGCGGACAGGGCCATGCTCCGCTCGAGGCGACCAGCAGCCTCAGCGCGCTGGGGGCCGGCCAATTGCCAGCCTCCCGGCGGCTGCCATCGCCGCCATCGCCGCCCGCAGCGACGCGAGCGCCGCGTGAATCGTCGGCACGACCATGGCAGCGCCAACGGTCGTGGTGACCGCGAGCGCGTCCGGGGCTCCCAGACCCGTGATGCGACGGAGCGCTGCCGTGGGCACCGCGAGCGCGAACATGATTCCCGTGGACGAAGGAGGGCTGGGTCGGCGCGCTTTGAGCACCGGGGCAACGATGCGGCGCAGAGCGTTGACCAGTACGCCGAACGCGAACAGCGTCGCGAGCAACGACGAGCCCGCGGGGACGCCCGTGATGCGGCGGAGCATCTCCCTCAGCAGGCGGTACACCATGTAGAGCTCGCCGAGCATGGGTCGAATCTACGCCACGCCAGCAGCGTGATCATCATGCGATCTGGGTGTCGAGCCGGTGGCCGTGGTGTTCGCGCCGATCTAATGCACATGCGCGCCTCCTTGTTGGAGGAGGGAGGATGGGGGAGGCTTCTGCGGTGGCTGTATCCGGCCTTGCCCCTGCGGTCGCGGGCGCCGTTCGACGGCGCACCGTTCGTGGCGCTTACCCGCTGTGGGCTCGATGGAACGGCGAGCTCGAGCAGCGCTACACGCTCGGCGCCGCGGAGGAGGTCATGCTCCTGGACCCGTCCCGCTGGCTACTCGCCCAGCCGGCCGATCGTGTCGTCGCCGGGCTCTCGCGCCAGCTTTCGCCATCCACCTCGTCCGAGAGTGGTGTTGCGGTGGTCGGGCTCACCACGGGCATTCACCCGGACGTCGACGGCGTGGCCGCAGAGCTCGCCTCGCTGCGGACGCGGCTGCGCCGCGAGCTGAACGCGGTGGGGCTGACGGCCGCCGCAGCGGGAACGCATCCGCAGGCCGTTTGGAGCCCGACGCAAGCGTTCGGCGCGGCGCGCTACCGCTCGGGTGAGGGCTCGGTCCGGGCACCCGCACGGCGCGAGCTGACGATGGCGCTGCACGTACATGTCGGTGTGCCCGATCCCGATGACGCCGTCAGGGTCCTCAACGGTTTGCGGCGCAACATCCCCGTCCTGCTCGCGCTGTCAGCCAACTCTCCGTTCTGGCAAGGGCGCGATCGCGGATTCGCCTCGTCACGCACAGCGATCTTCGGAGCCGTCTCGCGCAACCGCCTGCCGCGTCATTTCCTCAACTACTCCGACTACGTCGGCGCCCTCGACGAGCGGGCGGTCTCGCGGTCGCTGCCGATCGCGAGCGCCGTCTGGTGGGACGTGCGACTGCGGCCGGCGCTCGGGACCGTCGAGGTGCGCGTGATGGATGCGCAGTCAACCGTCTGCGAGGTCGCGCCGCTGGTCGCGCTGATCCAGTCGCTGGCTCGGCTCGAGCTCGAGAGCGACGGGTCGCTCCCCGGTCCGACTACCGAGGTTCTCGAGGAGAACCGCTTCTTGGCGTCGCGCGACGGGATGGCAGCCGAGCTGATCGACCGGCCGGCCGGCCACCCGATCCCGGTGCGTGCGATGCTCGATGCGCTGCTGAGCGATTGCCGCCCGCATGCGCGCCACCTCGGGTGCGCCGCCGCGCTGGAGGGCGTGCGGCGCCTGGCCACAGCGAACGGCGCCGATCGCCAGCGCGCGTTGGCAGCCGGCGAGGGGCGCCTGCAGGACGTGGTCGCGATCCTGGCCAGCCGCTTCATCTGGCCGGCAGGGCCGGCCGCGACCGCTGCTCGCGAGCTTCACCTCACCTGAAAACTCGACAGGAAGGAGCGAAAAATGTGCCGCTGGCTCGCCTATTCCGGTTCGCCGATCTTGCTCAAGGAGGCGCTCTACGCGCCCGCGCACGGGTTGATCGACCAGAGCCTGCACTCGCGGCTCGGGGCCGAGACCACCAACGGCGATGGGTTCGGCATCGGCTGGTACGGCGCGCCGGCGACCCCGGGTGTCTTCCACAGCACCGAGCCGGCTTGGAACGACCAGAATCTGCACGAGCTCTCCGAGCACATCAGCTCGCCGCACTTCTTCGCGCACGTGCGAGCAGCGATCGGCAGCGCCGTCCAGCAGACCAATTGTCACCCCTTTCGACACGGTCGCTGGTTGTTCATGCACAACGGCTACATCAACGACTTCGAGAAGATCAAGCGCGACCTCGTGCTGGCTGTCGATCCGTCGCTGTATCCGAGCATCAAAGGGCAAGCAGACTCCGAGGTGCTGTTCTATCTCGCGCTGACGCTCGGCCTCGAAGACGACCCGCCATCGGCGATCGAGCACGCGGTCGGCTTGGTCGAGGCCGTCGGCGCTCGGCACGGGGTCGCGGATCCGTTCCAAGGCACGCTCGCGACCACCGACGGTGAGCGCACCTGGGCGTTCCGGTATGCGAGCTCTGGCGAAGCGCGCTCGCTCTACTACACGACCGACGTGCTCACCCTGCGAGAGCTGTACCCCGATCGGCAGCTGTTCGCGCAGGAGTCCGTAGATGCACGGCTGATCGTCTCAGAGCCGCTCGGCGAGGTCGCCGGTGTCTGGAACGAGGTTCCTGAGGCTACCTTTGCGATCGTCGCGCCGGCGCACAACGAGCTGCGGCCTTTCCGGCCTACGCCGCCCTCTATAACCGTGCCGGTCGTCGCCTGAGCGTCCTCGTGTGACGGTCGCCGCGCGCCGGCCCGGCGCCCGTCGTGTGCCTGTCTTTCCGCTGTGCTTTCACCTCACTCGGATGATGCGTCGCGCCTACGGCTCCGCGACGATCACTGGTCGCAATGGTCAGGACCGTTCATCAGCCAGGCGCGCGCGCCGCCGCCAATGGCCGCTGACCCCGGCTCGACAGCCGCCCCGGCCCCGGCCGGCGACGGCGTGGGGGAGGGGTCTGTCTCCCAGCCGCCGCACGCGCACCGAATCTGGGTGCGGGTGATCCTCGTTGTCGCGACCGTGCTGGCGATCTTTGCGATCTTTGCGATCTGGGCCAATCGCCAGCTGCTGAACCCGGAGAACTGGTCGAAGACGAGCACGTCGCTGCTGCAGAAGCAGACGGTCCGCACGGCGCTGGCGGGCTATCTCGTCAATCAGCTGTACGCGAACATCGACGTTCCCGCGCAACTGCGCTCGGGCCTGCCGACACAGCTCGAGCCGTTGGCGGGCCCGCTCTCGGGAGCGTTGCACGGCGTCGCCGAACAGGCGGCCGAGCGTGCGCTCGAGAACGCGCGGGTGCAGGCTCTCTGGCAGAAAGCCAACCGCGCCGCCGATCAGACGCTCGTAACCGTCGTCGACGGCGGCGGCTCGCGCGTGCAGATCAACGGTGGCACGGTTTCCCTGAACCTCCGCCAGGTCGTCGCCGATCTCGCCACAGAACTGGGCCTTCCGGCCGGGGTGGCCGAAAAACTGCCCGCGTCCGTAGCTGACCTGAAGATCGTGACGTCAAGCCAGCTCGGGCTGGTGCGCACCGGCGCCAAAGCGCCTGCATGCGCTCGCTCTCGGGTTGACGATTCTGGTGTTCCTCCTGTACGTGATCGCGATCGGGCTCTCCCGTGGATACCGGCGTCGCACGCTGTTGTTTGTGGGCGGGAGCCTCGTCTTCGCCGGCCTGCTGGTGCTGGTCGGGCGCAAGATCGGCCAGGGCCAGGTCGTGTCGGCGATCACGTCTGACGCGTCGATCCAGCCCGCTGCGAACGATGCGTACGCCGTCGCGACATCGCTGCTCGTCCAGGTGGCCACCTCCTCGATCATCGTCGGCCTTCCGGTGATGGCCTCGGCATGGCTCGCCGGTCCCGCCAGCTGGGCGGTCTCGATAAGGCGGTTCCTCGCGCCGCACCTGCGCGAGCGTCCGGCCCTGGCCTACTGGGTGACCGCCGGGCTGCTCGCCCTGGTCTTCATCTGGGGCCCGATACCGGCGACGCGAAACCCATGGGAGATACTGCTGTTCACGATCCTGGCGTTCGTCGGCGCGCACATCCTGCGGGCGCAGATCGCGGAGCAGTTCCCCGACGCGGAACACGCTTCGATGCGCAGCACGATCGGCGAGAAAATCGCCCACGCGCGCGCTTCGAGCTCGGGGCATCAGCCCGCGCCATCCAGGGCCGCCGAGCTGGAGCGGCTCGTGGCGCTGCACGACCGCGCGGCGATAACGGATGACGAGTACGCGGCCGCCAAGCGGGAGCTGCTCGACAGCCCGCGCTGGCTAGATGGCGCAAGAAGACCGCGCCCGCTTGAGCCGCGTCCGTGAGCTCGTGGACGCCGTCCGCGAGGGAGACGACGCGATGGCCGAGGAAGCGATCGTGCGTCTCAGCCAGTCGCATCGATGGCTCGCACCGCTGGCGCTCGCGGCAAGCGCCTTCGCGATGCTGTTCGAAGGCCTGAAGCTCGTGTTCTCCAACTGGCGCCTGACGCTCGTGCAGATCCTGCCGGCGATGTGGATCTGGCTCGCGATGTTCGACCTCAAAGCGCACGTCCTGCACGGGAAGTCCTTCCACGTCTTGCGCGGGCCGGTGCTGATCCCGATCGTGGCGGCGATCGCCGCGATCACCGCCGCCGCGTTCTTCCTCAACGCGGTGCTCGCGTTCGCGATCGCAAAAGGCGGCCCGCCCCGGGTGAGAGGCGGCGTTGACGCCGCCAGAGCCCACCTTCCGGTGGTGCTCGGGTCGGGCGCGTTCATCGGTCTGCTGCTGGGGCTCTCGACTACGGTCGTGACCCGATGGGGAAGGCCGTGGTTCACGATCTCGCTGAGCATCGTCGTCGGCGTGATGATGGTGTGTTACGTCGCGGTGCCCTCGCGCCTGATCGGCATGCGCGCGCTCGGCTCGAAACGCGACAACCTGACCGCCAGCGCGCTCAGCGGCGCGATCGGGGCTGCGATCTGCACGCCCCCCTACGTACTGGCGCGGGTCGGGATCCTGATGCTCGGGTCGAGCGCACTGTTGATTCCCGGGATCATCGTGCTCGCATTCGGCGCCACGTTGCAGGCCGCTGCGACGGGTGCCGTCAAGGCGATCAAGTTGAGCGCGAAACTCGTCGCCGGGCACGGGCTGGCGGCGGGCGACGCGGTCGCAAAACCGACAGCCGCGGGATGACTCGATGAGACCGACCTGCGTGAACGCCCGGCGGGCCTGTCCGTGCAACGGCTTTACTGCGCTCGAGCACAATGACTGAACCGACTCTTACACCCGAACAGCTCGCGGCGACGATGCGCAGCCGCGCCTTCGTCGTACTGCTGCTCGTCGCTGCGATCGCGGGCGTCGCCGTGTCGCTGGCGGCGTGGTGCTTCCTGGAGCTGATCAATCAGATCCAGCGCGGTGTCTATGTGCACCTGCCGAGCGACGTCGGCTACCACCATGGTCCGCCGCTGTGGTGGTCGCTTCCGGTGCTCGTGCTCGCCGGCCTGATCGTCGCGTTCGCGATCGAGCGCCTGCCGGGCGCGGGCGGACACATCCCCGCATATGGCCTGTCGACGGGCGCTGGCCCGACGCTGCCGAACGCGCTGCCGGGAATCCTGCTCGCCGGACTCAGCGCCATCGGCCTGGGCGTCGTACTCGGCCCTGAGGCGCCGCTGATCGCGCTCGGCTCCGGGCTCGGCGTGCTCACCATCCGCCTCGCGCGCCGCGACGCGCCGCCCCAGGTGGTGACGGTGCTGGCGGCGGCGGGCACATTCGCCGCCGTCTCGTTCCTGTTCCAGTCCCCTCTGCTCGCCGCGATCCTCATGATCGAGGTCGTCGGGCTCGGTGGCCCGAGGCTGACGCTGGTGCTGATTCCCGGTCTGCTGGCCGCGGGCATCGGCTCGCTGGTCTCGCTCGGGATGGGCTCGTGGACGGGGCTCAGCACGAGTGCTTATGCGCTCGGGTCCGTCGAAGGGCTCTCCCCGTTCGCCCGCCCCGACATCGCCGACTTCGGCTGGACGATCGCGCTGGCGCTCGCGGTCGCGTTCGTGTGTGTGCTGATCGTCCGCGTCGGTCGACGCACGGTCAGCGTCGTCTCCGCGAAACGGTTCGTGACGCTGCCGGCCGTGGGCGTGATCGTCGGCGCGCTGGCGATCGCCTTTCAGCAGATCACCGGAAAGCCGTTCCAGGAAGTCCTCTTCTCCGGCCAGGCCTCGATCCCCGGGCTCACAGACAAAGCGGTCACATGGTCGGTCGGTGCGCTGGCGCTGTTGGTGCTCTTCAAGGGCGTCGCCTACGCCATCTCGCTGGGCAGCTTCCGCGGCGGCCCCACCTTCCCAGGACTGTTTCTCGGGGCGGTGGCTGGGTTGATGGCCGGTCAGCTCCCCGGGTTCGCGATCACGCCGGCGGTCGCTGTGGGCATGGCCGCCGCGGTAGCGGCTGTGCTGCGCCTGCCGCTTTCGGCGATCGTGATCGCGACCGTGCTCACCACCGGCTCGGGGGCCGGCAGCGTGCCATTGGTGATCGTCGGCACGGTCATCGCCTACATGGTCAGCGTGATCCTGCTCGCGCCCGTACCCACCGCCGCGCCGATTTCAGCGGCGGATGCGACGCCGACGCCGGCGCCGGTCGGCCCCGCGCCCAGCCAGCCCGCCACTCCCTAGGAGAACACGTTCACGGCCCGTGCGATCACGAGCCCGAGGACGATCAGGGAGATCATCGACTGCAGCATCATCGCGATCTTCGACCAGGGCACCAGGGGCATCGCGTCGGTCGGGCTGAAGGCGGTGGCGTTGGTGTAGGCGAGGTACAGGTAGTCGATGTAGAAAGGCCGCCACCCGTCCCTTGCGACCTCCGGGTTGAGTTCCTGCGGGAACGCCAGATCGGGATGGCGGCGATCACCGAAAAAGCGTGCGGCCGGGCCGCCCTCGTCGAGCTCCCAGTACACCAGCGAGAAGGCGATGATGTTCGAGATCCACACGAGCGCCCCGGCCTCGAGCAGCTCGCTGGCGGATTCGGTGATCTTGCTGCCTTCGATCAGGGCCTTGACGAGCCAGCTCGTCGACCACAGCGCGTCGAAGACGAGCAGGGCGACGAGCGCGATGGACAGGCGCCGCAGCAGCGCCGAGCGTCCGTCGATCTTCCCTGGGTCGCCGACGATCAGGCCGACGAGCAGCAGGCCCTCGAGCCCGGGCAGCAGCCACGAAGGCCCTGCGCGCACTTCCTTTGGGAGCAGGATCGTCAGCGCCATCGCCGCGATGATCGCTGCGGCCATCGGCCAGCGGGACTCGCCGTTCAGCCTCGGCGATCTCGCGGCACTCGCCGCCTCGGCCTGCGCTGAGCCCCGAGCGGGAGGAAGAGGCCGGCTGACGCTTGGCCTCAGCACGCGCCCCGCGGATCGCCGATCAGGCTCACGCTGCCAGCGTCCTGTTGCCGTGGCATTGCTTCCACTTGCGGGCGCTCCCGCAGGTGCAGGGGTCGTTGCGGCCCCGCCTCGCGTCCTCGGACGCGTAGACGCCGACGATCTCCGATGGCGCGTGGCCCTGCGCGAGCAGGTCGCACATGATCCGCATCGGCCGCTCGATGTGGCGAAAGAAGGCCAGATAGCCGGCGCATAGGTAGTTGAGGCCCGGCTCGCCATCGGCGGTCGCGATGAAGCGGTCCTTCGGGCAGCCGCCGTGGCAGGCGAAGCGCACGTCGCACTCGAGGCACTGCTGCGGCAGCGTGTCGAGCTTTGCCTGTCCGAAGTCCCGTTGGGGCTGCGAGGAGACGAGCTCGATCATCGGCGTCTCAGAGATGTTTCCCAGCCTGTAGTCGGGCTCGACGAAGTGGTCACAGGAGTACAGGTCGCCGTTGTGCTCGAGCGCGAGCGCGAGACCGCACGTCTCCGAATGCACGCACAGCCCGGGTGGCTCACCGAACCAGTTCGCCAGTGCGACGTCGAACATCTGCACGTAGACCTCGCCGACGTCACGGCGCACCCAGTCCTCGAAGACGTCGATCAGGAAGCGTCCGTACTGCTCGGCGCTGATCGAGCGCGCCGTCACGAACGCGCCGCTCTGCTCATACAGCGGCCGGTCGCGCCACGAGGACCACGGCACGGTGCCCTCGAGCGCGGCGTCGGGTACGCGCTCGATGATCGGATGAACTGGATGAAGCGGGCGCCGCACTGGTCGCGTAGGAAGCGGTAGACCTCCGCGCCGCGCCCCGCGTTGGCAGCGTGCAGCGTCGTCAGCGCGTTGAACTCGACCCCGGCGTCGCGCAGATGCCCGAGTCCCCCCATCACCTTCTCGAAGCTCCCGCGCCCGCCCTTGGTGACGCGATAGGCGTCGTGGATGTCCCGCGGTCCGTCGATCGAGATCCCGACGAGGTAGTCGTTGTCCTTGAAGAACTCAGCCCACTCGGCGTCGATCAACGTACCGTTCGTCTGGATCGTATGAACGGCGCGCTGGCCCGGCTTGAGATATCCCCGCGCGATCTCGACCGAGCGTCTGAAGAAATCGAGCCCCATCAGCGTCGGCTCGCCGCCCTGCCACGCGATCGTCACCTCCGCGGCGCCTGCATGGGCCTCGATCAGCTGGCGCAGATATGCCTGCAGCTGCTCGTCGGACATGCGGAAGCGACTGTCCGGGTAGAGCATCTCCTTGGAGAGGAAGAAGCAGTAATCGCAGTCCAGGTTGCACTGCGCGCCCGTCGGCTTCGCGAGCAGGTGGAACGCCGACGGAGCTTGGGGCATCTCCACTCGATCATCGCGGTGGGTCGGTGCAGCGCATCGCCCGGATCGGTTGATGTCGGGCCCCCGAGCGTCGAGCGGCGGCCGACCGCCCCCCTGCACGCACGGGTGGCGGACTCGTGGACACCACATTGTGGGCCCGCGCAGGCGAGCCTAGGCTGGGTGCTCGCAAGCGGTCGCACCTGCTTGCCCCTGACCAACTCCCAGAGGGGGTAGCTCATGTCCTCAGTCAGGACGGATGGCAGCGCGTCGTCGACGGCTCCAGCGCCAGCCGTCGCCGGCCCCGCTTCGCGCAGGATCCGCAAGAGCGCAACCAACGGCGGCGTACCGGTGGAGCACCCGAGCGTCGCCCAGCGAATCGAGCGCGGCAAGGCGGCGCGGGCCGAGGTGCCACGTTCGAGCCAGGCGGAGTTCAAGCCCTCCTCGCGGCGTGGCGACCCGGTCAAGCTGCTCGAGCGCCAGGCGAAGACGCGAGTGCCGGAGCTCGTCCCGATCCGCTACGGCCGGATGCTCGTCTCACCCTTCACCTTCTATCGCGGCGCCGCGATGATCATGGCCAGCGACCTGGCTGGCACACCACGATCGGGGCTGATGGTGCAGTGCTGCGGGGATGCGCACCTGTCGAACTTCGGTGTGTTCGGTTCACCGGAGCGCCAGCTCGTCTTCGACCTCAACGACTTCGACGAGACGCTCCCGGGCCCCTGGGAGTGGGACGTCAAGCGCCTGGCGGTGAGCATGCTGATCGCCGCGCAGTCCAACGGCTTCAGCGCCGCCGACCAGGATCGCATCGTGCTCGAGACCGTACGCGGATACCGCACGGCAATGCTCGGGTTTGCAGCGATGAAGGACCTCGATGTGTGGTACGCGCGGCTCGATATCGAGGGCGTCGTCGACGAACTCGGCTCGCAGGTCAAGACCAGCATGGCCAAGCGCACGAAGAAGGCGCTGGCGAAGGCGCGCACCAAGGACAGCATGTCGGCCTTCTCCAAACTGGTGCGTGTCGTAGATGGTGAGGCCCGTATTCTCGCCGATCCGCCACTGATCGTGCCGATGGCCGATCTCGTCGAGGGCACGGCGCGCGACGACCTGTTCGAGGAGTTGCAAGGTCTGATTCTGGCCTACCGCAACACGCTGCAGGACGACCGCCGGATCCTGCTCGAGCAGTTTCACCTCGTCGACTTCGCGCGCAAAGTCGTCGGTGTCGGCAGCGTCGGTACCCGCGCTTGGATCGCGCTGCTGCTCGGTCGTGACGGCGAGGATCCGTTGTTCCTGCAGCTGAAGGAGGCCGAGGCGTCGGTCTTGGAGGAGTTCCTCGCACCGAGCGAGCTCGAGAACCACGGCGAGCGCGTCGTCGCCGGACAGCGCCTGATGCAGGCCAGCAGCGACATCTTTCTCGGCTGGGTGCACGTCGAGGCGGGGATCGACGGCAAGCGCAGGGACTTCTACGCACGGCAGCTGAAGGACTGGAAGGGCTCAGCGGAAATCGAGCAGATGGTGCCGAAGGGTCTGAGCGTTTACGGGCGGCTGTGCGGCTGGACGCTCGCCCGCGCCCACGCGCGCAGCGGCGATCGCGTCGCGATCGCCGCATATCTCGGCAAGGGTACGACCTTCGATCGCGCGCTCTTGGAGTTCTCTCACGCCTACGCCGAGCAGAACGAACGCGACTACAAGGCCCTGGCGCAGGCGGTCGAATCTGGGCGCATCGAGGCGCAGACGGGCGTGTAGCGCGCCACCTGCACTCCGAGCACTGAACAAACCGAGTCAAGGAGATCGAGATGGCGACAGAACCGACAACCAGCTCTGGCGATGCGGGCTCGCAGGCGCCCGCACCGGCCGCTGACTTCGAGGCACTGTTCGTGCAGAGCGCACGCAGAGTCACGAGCTTCGACGGCGCGATCACCCTGCACGAACTCGCGCCCTCGACGCTGATGTTCTCCGACCGGCCGGAGCGGATCGTCGGCCATCTGACAACAAAGCAGTTCATCGATGGGTGGGGACACGGCGAGAACAGCTTCCTGGATGACCCGCCAAACGCCGTGCTCTCGTTTCTCGGGACCGACGAGGATGTGCCCGAGGACGTCGTGCTCACGCTCACCAACCCGCGGATGGACTGGGAGCGGCTGACATACGACGTCGATGTCCTGGAGGGCCAGCTGCCGGAGAGGATCGGTCCCTGCTCGCTGTTCATCGATCCGATCGGCAGGCCGCTGAGTCCTGTGTCGGTGATGGGCGTGCGGCGCCGTGGGCGCCGGCGCGCGAGGCGCATGTAAGCGTGTGAGCGGCCGGGGGGAATGGGCAGGCCTGTTCGCGTCGGCCTTCAGGCAGTCGCGCAACGCGATGGTGCTGGTCGACACCAGCCGCCATGTGGTCGACGTCAACGGTGCCTACCTGAGCCTCTTGGGACAGGCCCGCAGCGAGCTGATCGGCCAGCCCGTCTCGAGTTTTGTGATCGGGCCGCCGGTGCTGACGCCCGCCGAGTGGCGGGCGATGCTCGCGCAGGGTGAATTCGATGGCGAGGTGCAGTTGCGGGCGGCAGACGGTGGCGAGGTCGCGGTCCAGTGGGCAGCGACCGTCGAGGTCGTGACCGGACGCCAGCTGGTGCTCGCCGTGGCGCTGAGCACCTCGCGCTGGGGGTCGCGCTTCCGACGAGCGAGAAGCGTCGGGCCGCCGTCGGGCTCGCTTTCGCTGCGCGAGCGAGAGGTCGTGCGCCTGGTGGCGCTCGGGAACACCGGTCCCGAGATCGCCGGCGAGCTGCAGATCAGTCACGACACGGTGCGTACGCACGCGCGAAATGCGATGCTCAAGGTCGGTGCGCGATCGCGTGCGCACCTCGTCGCAAAGGCGCTGGGAGAAGGCCTGGTGCTCGAGAATGGGCACTAGATCGCGCATCCGCAGTATTCAGGATGCGCGCGCGGGCCACGATCATCGGTATGTGGACTCCTTCAGCATCCTTCCGCTCCCGCCCCGCGGCGTGGAAATCGAGCGAACGCATCTGTGCTGCTCGTTTCACGCGCCGACGCTTCACGAGGGGGCGACGCTCGCGGGCGAGCTCCGAGCAATAGCTGCCTCAGTCCCCCGGATTCGCGCGGTGGTCGTCGACTCCTCGCCACGACGCGATTGGATCGTCACGTTCGTCACGCCGCTCATCCCGCTGACGCTGGCCGTCCTGCGACGCTGGCAAGCGGAGCTGTTCGAGGTCGAGCAGCGCTTCTCGGGCTGCCGCTTCCTCGGTTGGAGGACCGGTTCGGCAGGGTCCCCCGAAGGCGACCAGGCCGGCCCCGGAGCCGGAGCCGGAGCGGCCATAGACGATCACTCCTGGAGAGTTGTCACTGGTTTTGTGCAGTGACGCTGCCCCATGCGGCGCAGAGGAGGTTGGAGAGCAGCGTGAGGCTGTCCTCCTCGCTCTCGCCGTCGAGTTGCCGGACCATCGCGCGTAGGAGCTCGCGGCTTGCGTCTGTGTTCAGTGGCGAGTTCTCAGCTTCCATTTTCAGGCCTTCTCAGGTTGGAGGGGTTCACCATGTTCATGGTGCCCGCTCGTCGCGCTACGGTCCATACCGCCGATGCGTGATCCGCACAAGCGTGGGATAGCGGTCGTGGACGCCGGGTCGCTGGCGGTGACCTGGGGCGGCCACGCCACGGCGCTGATCGAGCTCGACGGCGTGCGGCTGCTCACGGACCCCGTGCTCAACGACCGCATCGGCCCCTTGCGGCGTATCGCATCGCCGGTCGACCCCGGGCTCGGCGAGCGGGTCGATGCCGTCTTGCTCTCGCACCTCCATGCCGACCACGCCGAACTGCGCTCGCTCCGCACGCTCGCTGCGCTGACGATCGTGTTCGCGCCGCGCGGCGCGGCTCGATGGCTGGCGCGACACGGTGTTCGCAACGTCGAGGAGCTGAGCCCCGGCGAGGAAGCACCACTCGGCGCCGTGCGCATCACCGCGACGCCCGCGCGGCACGGGCGGCGCAGGTGGCCGCTGGGTGTCGAGGCGGAGCCGATCGGCTTCGTCGCCGCGGGCTCTCAGGGCGTGTACTTTGCCGGCGACACGGATCTGTTCGCGGCGATGTCCGCGCTCGCGGGCCGCGTCGACGTCGCGCTGCTGCCGATTGCCGGCTGGGGGCCGACGCTGGGGCCCGGACACCTCGACCCGGAACGCGCGGTGCAGGCGGCCGCGCTGATCGCTGCGCGGCTGGTCGTGCCGATCCACTGGGGCACGTTCGCGCTCGGATGGCCGCTTGCGCAGAAGCTTGATCATCAGCAACCCGCCGAGCAGTTCGCCGCGTTGATGGCAGGCGCCCTGCCGGAGGTCGATGTTCGCGTCCTTGCGCCCGGCGAGCGTACCGAGGTGGCCGCTGGACCCTCGAGTAGACTCGACGCCGGTGCCTGACGAGGCCGCCCCCAACGCGGGTTCTCCCGGAGACGGGACCCGTCGTACCTTGCTGGCGGCCGAGCGGACGTGGCTCGCCTGGTGGCGCACCGGACTCGCGGTCTCCGCTGTCGCGCTTGCCGTCGGGCGGTTGCTCCCCGCGGTCAGCTCCGGTGCTCGCTGGCCGCCGCGTGTGTTGGGAGTCGGCTACGGGCTCCTGGCACTGTTCGTGTTCGTGATCGGCAGCGTGCGCCAGCGGGACACCGCGGCCGCGGTTCGCCGCGGATCCTTCGCGCCGCTCTCGCGGACGGTCGTGCTGGCCCTGACCTCGTTCAGCATCGTTCTGGTGGCAGGCACGTTGGCGATCATCGTGGCGACACCCTGAGAGCATGGTCGCCACCCCGCTTCCGTGCGGGGTGCGACCTTGAGGTCCGCGCCTACCGCCCGCTCTCGCGCCGCTGGTCGAGCTCGATCACGGGTGGTGCCGACACCCGGCGCCCTGGGGGGTCCACAACCTTGTGAGCGCCTTGTGCTGCCGAGATCCTTTGCTTGGAGCGGCGCGCTCGTACGCCGCCCAAGGCCCAGCACGAAATTCGCTATGGAGAGCACAGCCGTCAACCCAACTCTCGAGGCGTCGCCTCCGGCGCGCGTCTCCAGGCGTCCGCCGCGTCGCCGGCCCAGGCAGCCGTCGCGGCATCGGAGCAGTGCGTCGCGCTCGCTGCAGGCCGTTGGAGCACGCGACGCGGGCGGCGAGTGTCCGCCGCTGTACGAGAGCTTCATTCCTCGCCCGCGCCTAGTGCGCCAGCTGATCGACGCGGAGGCCTCGGTTGTGCTGGTGGCCGCGCCGCCGGGCTATGGCAAGACCAGCACGCTGGCCGAGTGGGGCGAGTGCGACGAGCGGCCATTCGCGTGGATCACGCTCTGCGAGAGCGACAACGACCCCCAACACCTGCTCGCGTCGCTGGCCGCCGCGACCGAGCGGCTGCGTTCGCCCCATCAACGCTTCGCGCTCGAGCGTTCGTCTCCGGGCACGATCGCGAGCCTCCTGCCGAGGCTGATCGACGCGCTCGGCCTAGCAAGCGTCGGGTCGGTGCTGGTGCTGGACGACGTCGAGCAGCTCTACTCGCGGGAGTCGCTTGACCTGCTCAGCGAGCTCGCCAGTGCGATCCCGGCAGGCGCCAAGCTCGCGCTGGCCTCGCGAACGGCCCCCGTCCTGCCCCTCGCACGCCTGCGTACGCAGCGCGAGCTGCTCGTGCTCGGGGTCGGTGAGCTGGCGATGACGGCCGAGGAGGCCGGCGCATTGCTGGCGGCGGCCGGCCTCGACCTCGCGCACGACCAGCTCGAGCTCGCCGTTGCCAGGACCGAGGGCTGGCCCGTTGCGCTTTACCTGATGGCGCTCGCGCTTCGCGAACAGACAGACATGCAGGGCGCGCTCGCGGGCTTCTCGGGCGATGACGAGCTCGTCTCGCAGTACATCAGGGAGGAGCTGCTGGCACAGATGCCCCCAGACGCGCTGGCGTTTCTCATGGACACTTCGATCCTCGAGGAGCTGTCGCCTCAGCTCTGTGACTTCGTGCTCGACCGCACCGGCTCCGGTCTCGCGCTGCGCGCCGCTGCCAGCGCCAACCTGCTGGTTGCTCCCCTCGACCGCAGCCACACACGCTATCGCTGCAGTGCGCTGCTGCGCGACGTGCTCGAGGCGGAGCTCTTGCGCCGCGACGGCGCGCACGCTGCGCGCCTGCATCTCGCTGCCGCGTGCTGGTTCGGCGAACGCGGCGATGTCGAGCGGGCGTTGCAGCACGCCTGCGCCGGCGGCGACCTGGCCAGCGTCGGCGGGCTGCTGTGGGCGCAGGCGCCGCGAGCGCTTCTGCGGGGAAGCAGCACGTGTCTCGAGCTCGCGCTCAGCAGCTCGAGTCCCGAGCAGACGAGCCGCGGCGCCGACCCTCGCGCTCGCCGCGGCGCACCGCTCGCTTTTCGACGGCGACCTGCGGCGCGCCGCCCATTGGGCACAGATCGCCGCGAGCGCGCGAGCGTCCGACTCAGGGCCGGACGCGATCCCTGGCTTCGCCGCGGGACTGACCGCGATCGAGGCCGCCGTCGGTGAGCGCGGCGTCGAGCACGTGTCAGCTACGGCCGCCCGCGCCTACGAGCTCGCTGACGAGGGCAGCCCGTGGCGTCCTGCGTGCTGTCTGCTGAGGGGCGTCTCGGATCGGCTCAAAGGCGAGCGGACGCACGCTCGTGAGATGTTCGAGGAGGGAGCCCGCCGCGGCGCGATCGTCTCGAGCGGGATCCAGAGCCACTGCCTGTCTCAGCTCGCCGTGATGGCAGGGGAGGAGCAGGAATGGGAGACGGCCGCCGATCTCGTGGTGCGCGCCGGCGAGGCGCTGCACGCTGCGCGACTTGAGGATCAGCCAACGTCGGCCCTGGTCCTGGCGAGCGCCGCGTGGATCGGCTCGCAGCGCGGGCGCGCCGATGAGGCGAAGCGCGATCTCGCCCGCGCCGTGCAGTTGCTGGCGGCGCTCAAGGACTTCATCCCGTGGTATGAGATCCAGACGCGGGTGCTGATCGCGCGCACCGCGATCCGACTCGCCGACGTCCCGCTCGCGCGGACACAGCTCTCGCAGGCATCGCGGCTCGCCCGGCGCACGCCCGACGTCGCGGTCTTCCGGGCGTGGTTCGACGACGCCTGGGGCAAGCTCGATGGACTCAGCGCCGCTGCGCTCGATGGACCCTCCTCGCTGACGATGGCCGAGCTCAGGATCCTGCGCTTCCTGCCGACGCACCTGTCGTTTCGTGAGATCGGCGGGCGCCTTCACGTATCTACGAACACCGTCAAGAGCCAGGTGCACGCCGTCTATCGCAAGCTCGACGCGGCCTCGCGTTCTGAGGCCGTCGAGCACGCCTCCACGCTGGGGCTCATCGACGTCTGTATCTGAGCCGTCGGCGCACCGGCGCGGCGCAGAGCGGCACTACGGAGATGCGGGAGCGGTGGTGGTTTCCGTCTTCGTCGGCGTCGCGGGCTTGGTGCTTTCCGGTGCTGGCGCGGTCACGGTCGGCGCAGGAGCGGTCACGGTCTTCGCGGGTGTGGTCACGGTGGTTGTCTGCGCGGGTTTCGGCGCTTGGACGCTCACACCGAGGCTGTTGGTCGTCGAGATCGTCTGCTGGTTGACCGTCGTCGAGGGCGTGCTCGCTTTGTTGTCCGAGGCGAGCACGCCGGCGAGCACGCCGAGTGCTGCGATCAAGCCGAACACCGGCCAGATCCAGCCGCCGCTCCGCTTGGGCTGCGGTTCCTGCTGACCTTGGTCGGGGCCGGGCCCCGACGGAGTTGGCCCACCGGCGGGGCCCGGGGACGAGCCCGGAGGTGGAGGAGACGTGGACACACGTTCAAGCTAGGCCCGCACGGCTGCCGGCGCATCATCCGGTGGGGGTGATCGCTCGACGGAGGCGGCACACCCGGCCGCATATCCTGTGCGGGCCGAGTGTGCCGTGAGGCGCCGGGCGGGGAGTGCGCCCGAGCGCCCGTGGTACGTCGGTAAGGCCGACCGAAACGGCTGCCGCCAAGCACGCCATGCCGATCTGGTTTGCAGCTGCTGGAGCAAGCGCCCCCCGTACATCCCACAGGACCACAGTCACGCTAGAAGCGCGGCTGCGAGCGCGCATCACCCGAAGCGGATGAACCCTGATCGGGGTGTCGATCGGGCGTGGCCGCCCGCCGACGCCAGGCCTGGGGATGTTTCGCTCGTGTAATGCCCGATCAGTCTCGCTTGTTGAAGCCGCAATTTGGGTGTAGTGTGCGCTTTATCGCGGTTCGGGACGGCCCGCGTACAGGGACCGCCGATGGGGCCCGTTTGTGCAGGCGGGCAGACGGTGACGGATCTTCAGCACCACCGGCGCGGACCACCGGACAATCTGGGAGGAACCGTTGAACGACGCGGCTATAAGGGTCGGGTCGGAGCAGCCCTCAGCAGCGCCGCGCTTTGGTGTACAGGGGGGATTCTCGAGGGCCGGATCGGCGTTGTCCGTGTCGCGTGCGACGCCGGCGATGATCGTCGATCGGAGGCGGTCTGCTCGCGGGCGCGGCGGGCTACCTCGCGGCCGTCGGCCCGGGCCTTTCGGCGCGTAACGCCGCGCTCGTCTGGGTGACCGTGGCCGTCTCGGTCGTGGCGCTCGGGCTCTATGCGGCGGCGGCCAGGTCCGACAGCCGTCCGGGCCGGGTGCTCGCGGCCGCGGTCGTGCTGTGGCTCGTGTGGCTCCTGCTGGCCTCGAGGCGCCCGGATGCGTTCACCGTCGGCGGGCTGCTCGCTGGACTGACGGTGCCGATCCTCGGCTACGAGATGCTCGCGTCCAGCACCGGCGGTGCTTTCCTCAGATCCGAGCGCCTGCTGCTGCTTGCGTGCTCGCTCGTCGTCGCGATCTGCTGGGGCTATCTGGCTTTGAGCTCGCGCCACGTGCCGGTCGTCACGGCAATGGAGAAGTGCATGCCGGCCTGCCCACGCAACGTCCTGTTCGTCGGCTCACCGCTGCGCGCATTCGTGACCGTCGCGCAGGAGGGTCTGCGGGCGGCGTGGCTGGCGGCGGCGTTCGGCGTGGCCGCAGCCATCGTCCGCCGTTATCGAGCAGCGGGAGTCGCCGAGCGGCGCTACGTCGCGCCGGTGCTGGCGGTCGCGATCGTGTACGCGGCGATCGTGACCACGTGTGTGACGCTCGAGTTCAGCGGCGTGAACGCCAGGGCTCCGCTGATCTGGTGCTCGGTGATCGCCGCGACGGTGGTTCCGCTCGCGATGCTCGCCGGTCTCGTGTGGGAGCGGCTGTTCATGGGCGAGGCGCTCGAGGAGTTCGTCAACCAGTTGCGCGACACCGCGCCCGAGGACGCGCGGATGCTGATGGCGCGGATGCTGGACGACCCGTCGCTGCAGCTCGCCTACTCGAAGCCGGCTGACCGTGGCTACGTGGATTCGTCGGGAACCAGCGTCGAGCTCCCGAGCACCGATGCCGAGCAGGCTGTGACCGCCGTGCAGGACGAACGTGTCCCGCAGGCCGTCGTCATCCATCGAGCCGCGGTCCCTGACGAGGAGCGCTTCATCAAGGCGGCAGGGGCCGCTGCCTTCATCTCCTACGAGAACCATCGTCTCGAGGCGGACCTGTCAGCCACCGTCGTGGAGCTCGCCGCCTCGCGCAAGCGCCTGATCGAGGCGGCCTACGCCGAGCGCCAGCGGATAGAGCGTGACCTGCACGACGGGATTCAGCAGCGGATCGTCAGTGCGCGCGTCAGCCTCGGAGCTCGCCGACGACGCACTGGACACGACGCCGACGCGAGGGCGGCGGATGCTCGCCGAAATCGGATGCGATCTCGAGGACGCGCTCGAGGAAGTGCGCGCGCTCGCTCAGGGCGTCTATCCCGCACTGCTCACCACCTACGGCCTGCTCGAGGCGCTGCGCTCGGCAGCTCGCCGCTCGCCCGGCGCGGTCACGGTGCGTGGCGACATCGCGCGCTATGCGCCCGAGACCGAGGCGGCGATCTACTTCTGCTGCCTGGAGACGCTGCAAAACATCGCAAAGCATGCCGGTCGCGACGCGGCGACGACCGTGCGCCTGTGGGAGGACGCCACGACGCTCTGCTTCCAGACCCGCGACTCCGGTGTCGGCTTTGCGCTCGGCGCGACGCCGCAGGGGCGCGGCCTGATCAACATGCGCGATCGTCTGGCGGCCGTGGGAGGGAGCTTGACGTTGAGCTCCCGGGTTGGGGTTGGAACCGTCGTACGGGGATGTGTCCCGCTTGCCTAGCCAGGCGCTGGATCTCTAGTCCATTTCGGGCGATGTTTACCCGATGTGGGCTGCGACAATGGAGGCCGCGCCGGCTGCGTTTGGTCGGCCGCCCACCACACGACCGAGGTGACGCCCATGTCACGACCAGGAGGACGAGTTGCGAGCGGGTCGCGCGGCGACACTCCTCCTGCAGGGCCGATCAGGGTCGTTGCCGCTGACGACTCGTATCTGATCCGCGAGAGCCTGACGGTGACGCTCGCGTCCGAGCCCGAGATCGAACTCGTCGGAGTCTGCTCGAACGGCAAGGAGCTCGAAGCCTGTGTCGCCGCCGAGCAGCCGGCGGTGGTGATCCTCGACATTCGCATGCCGCCGTCGGGAACCGACGAGGGGGTGCGCGTGGCGAACCGTCTGCGGGAGACCAACCCCGAGATCGGGGTGCTCGTGCTCAGCCAGTACGCCGAGGCGGCGTATGCGCTGGCGCTGCTCGAGTCAGGCTCGGCGCGGCGCGCCTACCTGCTGAAGGAGCGCATCAGGGACAAAGCCGAACTGGTGCGGGCCGTCACAACGCTCGCGCGTGGCGGCTCGGTCATCGACTCGCAGATCGTCGACGTCCTCATCGAAGCGCGTGCGCGCGTGGCGCGCTCGCCGCTGGCCGAACTGACACCGCGCGAGCGCGAGCTCCTCGGAGAGATCGCCGAGGGCAAGAGCAACGCTGCGATCGCCGAGTCGCTGGTGCTCTCAAAGCGCGCGGTCGAGAAGCACGTCAACGCGATCTTCGCCAAGTTGAACCTGCGCGATGCCCAGGACGTCAGCCGTCGCGTGAAGGCTGCGCTCGTGTATCTCGCCGAGGAACCAGATTAGTCCGCCGCCCACGTCTGGGTCGCGCGGCGGAGTGCTGGTCGTTGACGATCAGAAGGTGTTCCGCGACGTGATGCGCGCCGTCGTCGAAGCCACCCCCGGCCTCACGCTCGTCGGCGAGGCATGCGATGGCGAGGAAGCTCTGCGTGCGGCTGACGCGTTGGCGCCTGAGCTCGTGATCGTGGACGTGCGCATGCCCGGGATGGACGGCCTCACCCTGACGCGAATCCTGCTCGAACGCACGCCGAAGCCGATGGTCCTGCTGGTCTCCGCGCAGCCGCCGCCGATGCAGCTGCCGGCCGATGTCGACGGCACACCGGTCGCGTTCGCGGCGAAGGAGCGCCTGTGCTCGACGATCCTTCTGGAGCTCTGGAACCGCCGCGCCCAAGCGCCGACGCCATACTGACCCGGCCCGGTGACCACTGCGTGGCCCCGGGCCGGCGGTACGCGCGTCAGGCGCCGGCGAGGCAGCGCTGCTTCTGCTGCGTGAACTCCTCGTCGGTCAGCACGCCCTGGTCGTGCAGTTCACCCAACTGCTTGAGCTGCGCGAGCATCGTCTGTGACAGGCCCGTTGCGGGCGCCGCCGCTGCGGGTGGCGCCTGAGGCTGTTCTTCGAGTTCGCCGATGCGCTGTTCCTGACCTTCCTCGCGCTGGCGGTTGTTCGCCGCGTGCTTGCCGGCGACGTAGGCGCCGCCGCCTACGGCGGCCGCGCGGAGCAGTGGCCTTCTTCTCATCAGTGGCATCGCGCGACCTACTCTACGCCGTCGGGCAGCGACAGGCCGAGTGCGAGCATGATCTCGGGCGCGGCCGCGATCACCCGCGGGCCACCAACCTGTCCGGCGACCGCGATCAGCACTCCCAGGATCTCCTCGGGGGTCGCACCGTCGTCGAGCGCGTTGGCTACCTGCCAAGCATAGGACGCCGGCGGCGCGTCGAGCGCTATGAGCGCGGCGATTTTGACCAGCGCGAAGGTCGAGGGGTCGAGCGCGCTTGCCTCGGATAGGCCCTCGCGGATGCCGATCGCCGTCTCGAGTATCGATGCGTCGCCCGCGGAGATGCCCGCGAGCATGTCGTGAGTGTCCTGCGCGACGTCAGCCATCGCCGGCTCCTTTCGTTGGCTGCTACGTCCCTCGTGCAGGACGCGCCTTGCCATGCGACGATACGGCCTGAGCGGAACCCTGACGATGGTGCTCGCACCCGTGTTGCGGGGGGGCCAACACGCTCAGGCTGGTGGCCGGCGGCTGCGGCCGAGATTCGCGACCAACAGGGACACGACCGTGACGAGGTAGATCTGCCCGAGCAGCGCCTCGGTCACCGACAGCGTATGTCCGAGGTTGCTGCGAGCGGTGAGATCGCCGAAGCCGACGGTGCTGAGCGTCGTGAAGCTGAAGTACAGGCAGCTGGCGACGCTCGATTGCTGGCCGCCGGCGAAGAACGGAGCTGCACCGACGCGGCCGAGCGTCCCGTACACGAACCCGAAGAACATCCCGATCAGCAGGTACACGCACAGCACGCCGAGCACGGCCTGGATCGTGACCGTCTCGCGCTCGCGCAGGTCGCGCAGCACGCCCAACACGATCGCCGGGGGCGCCAGCGCGACGAGCACCGCGTTCGCCGCTCGCGTGGCGGCACTATCGATTTCTCCGTTGAGCGCCTGCGCGAGGCTGGCGATCAGCGACCAGAATCACGAAGACGGTCGCCGGGCGCATGATTCGCGGCTTCGTGTTCGTGGCCCAAAGTGCGAGCAGCAAGCGTGACGCCGAGCAGCGCGCACACGGCGACCTGCTCGACCGCGCCCGGCGTCGCGATGCCCTGTACTGCGAACGTGACGACGATTGCGGCGAGCAGCAGGCCATAGCGCTCTCGCAGCCGTCGGCCAGCCGAGCCGCGGCACCTCGGGCGAGCTCTCCATCGCCCGCAGCTACAGCGCGGTCAAGCCAACCACGGGCCGCGCCAGGTCCCAAACCCGGTGAGGAGGTCTGCGGCAGCCGCCGGACCCCACGAGCCCGGCTCATAAGGGATCACGGGCGGTGGCGTCGTCGAGCAGCGGCTGCATGATCCGCCAGGTCTCCTCGACGCTGTCCTGGCGGGTGAAGCGGGTGCTGTCACCACGCATCGCGTCGAGCAGGAGCACCTCGTAGGGCGTCGGGGCCTCGCCGCCCTCGTGCGGCGAACTCCATGTCGAGCGTGATTCCACGGGCGCCGGAGGCGTCCGCGCGGTGGGCGTCGAGGATCAGCCGCGTGCCGGTCGAGGGGTCGAGCTTGACGACGAACTGGTTGGGTTCAGGAGCGCGGTGTCCGTCCTGCATGAACGCCAGATGCGGGGGGTTGCGGAAGACCGCGCGTATCTCCGTCTGCGTGGTGGGGAGCAGCTTGCCGGTGCGGATGAACCACGGCACGCCTGCCCAGCGCCAGTTGTCGATGTCCAGGCGCAGCGCAGCGTAGGTCTCGGTCGTGGAGTCAGCAGCGACGCCGTCGATCTCGCGATAGCCGTCGTACTGGCCGCGCACGTAGTGGGCGGGCGAGGCGTCCTCGATCGAGCGGAACAGCGAGAACTTGGCGTTCTTGAGCGTCTCGGCATCACTGCCTGCGGGTGCCTCCATCGCAGCGACGGCGACCAGCTGCATGAGGTGGTTGACAACGACGTCGCGCAGCGCGCCGACCGGGTCGTAGAAGTGGCCGCGGTCCTCGACGCCGAAGCTCTCCGCCATCGTGATCTCCACGCAGGCGATGTGGTTGCGGTTCCAGATCGGCTCGATCATCGTGTTGCCGAAGCGAAGGTAGAGCAGCTCGTCGGTGCCCATCTTCCCCAGGAAGTGGTCGATGCGGTAGAGCTGTGACTCGTCGAGGAACTGGTGCACCTGGTCGTTGAGCGCCCGCGCGGAAGCGGTGTCGTGGCCGAAGGGCTTCTCCACGACCACGCGCGCGTTCTTCGTCAGGCCGGCTTCCGCCAGTCCCTTGATCACCATGCCGAACAGCGACGGGGGAATCTCGAGGTAGAAGACCGGGCTGTGCGCATCGCCGATCGCGCCAGCAAGTCGTTCGTAGGTGCCGGCGTCGCCGAAGTCTCCGGAGAGGAAGGACAGGCGCTCGGCGAGGCGCGCGAATACGGCCTCGTCGATCGTCTCGCCGCACGCTTCGATCGAGCTGCGTGCGCGCTTGCGCAGATCCTCGACCGTCCAGTCGTCGCCGGCGACACCGACGATCGGGCAGTCGAGCAGTCCCGGCGCTCGAGTCGGTACAGCGAGTGGAACGTCATCACCTTGGCGAGGTCGCCGGTGATGCCGAACACGACCAGCACATCGGCAAGGCGCGTCTCGCCCGTTGCGTCCCGACCTGCTGGCGCCGGCGTCTTCGCTTCGAGCGTTGTGCTCATTCGAGCCTGTCCTTTCGCTGCCAACTTCTCCGCAGAACGATCTCCGGATACTCAGGTCTCGACGCTGGCTCGTGCATCACCCGAATGTGACGATCTGGGTGCGGGCCGGCCGACCTTGCACCGGCGCTGCTTGTGGCTCGAGGCTATCAGTAGCCGCCTTCGACCACGTTCTCCAGCGGCCGCCGTTCGACGTAGCGATGAACCTGCTCGCCGACGAACGCAAACGCGCGACGCTCCGCCGCGGCGGTGTCGCCGGCGAGATGCGGGGTGATCAGCGATGCCGGGCGCATCCCACAGCGGATCTGTCGCGCGGCAGCGGCTCCGGGTCGGTGACATCGAGCGCCGCGCGCACGCGCCGCTTCTGCAGCAGCTCAAGCAGCGCCTTGTAATCGATCACGCCGCCACGGGCGCCGTTGACGAGCAGAGCGCCAGGTCGCATCCGCGCGAGCGCGTCGGCGTCCAGCAGCTGTTCGGTCTCAGCCGTGAGCGGCAGCAGGACCACGACCACGTCGGCGAGCGCCAGCAGCGAGTCGAGCTCGTCGACCGAGCGCACGCCGTTGCGGGCGTGCCGTGCGACTCGGATCAGCTCGACGTCGAACGGCTCGAGGCGGGCGGCGACGGCCGCTCCGATCGAGCCGTAACCGAGGATCATGACGGTGCTCCCCGCGAGCTCGCCGGTTTGCCGGGGCCGCCAGTCGTGCTCGAGCTGCTGCTCCAGAAGCGACGGCAGCTGCTTCTCGGCCGCGAGGATCGCGGCCAGCACCCACTCGGCCACCGCGATGTCACGGCTGCCGCGGGCGTCGCACAGCGTCACACCGGACGGGACGATCGGCAGCAGATGCTCGACGCCTGCGGACAGCGTCTGAATCACCCGCAGGTGAGGCATATCCGCGAGCGCTGCTATCGATGCGCCGGTCGCCCGCACGGGGCACGAGGAACTCGGCTTCGAGAACCGCGTCGGGCAGCTCGTGTTCACGGGGGATCAGCCCGAGCTCGACGTTCGTCGGGTAGCGTCCCGACTGCGTCGTGACCCGGCGCGTCGGGAATCCAGAGCTTCACGCGGCGGGAGTGTAGAGCGCGAGGATCGGACGGCCGCGTCGCCGAGTCGCCCGCAACGCGCGGGCGACCCGCGTGTGCGGCCGGCTCGTAACCCGAATCGGTGGATGTCCATCGCCGACCCTCACGCCTAGCATCGCGCGTGCTGCGAGACAGCGGCTGAGAGCAGGACGCGCGCTCCAGGTGTAACGACGGCGCAAGGGAGATGTGCACGTGACGAACGACCTCGCTCGCTGGCAGTTCGCGACGACGAGCATCTACCACTTCCTGTTCGTGCCCGTGACGATCGGGCTTGGCGTTTCTCGTCGCGCTCCTGCAGACGGCGTGGTACCGCAACGAGAAGCCGGAGTACAAGCGCCTGACGAAATTCTTCGGGACGCTGCTGCTGATCAACGTCGCGGTCGGTGTGGTGACCGGGCTGGTGCAGGAGTTCGAGTTCGGGATGAACTGGTCGGCCTACGCGCGCTTCGTCGGCGACGTGTTCGGCGGCCCGCTGGCGATGGAGAGCCTCGCGGCGTTCGCCCTCGAGTCGACCTTCCTCGGGCTGTGGCTGTTCGGCTGGGGCAGGCTTCCCAAGCGCGTGCACCTCGCGTGCATCTGGCTGGTGGCGTTCGGCTCGATGCTCTCGGCGCTGTTCATCCTGGCGGCCAACTCGTGGATGCAGCATCCCGTCGGCTACGCGCTCAACAGCCACGGCCAGCCGGAACTGAACAACGTCTGGGCGCTGTTCACGAACCCGACGTTCCTGTGGGGCTACGTCCACGTGATCCTGGCCTCGCTCGTGACGGGGTCGCTGGTGATGCTCGCGGTGTCGGCGTGGCAGCTGCGCAAGGGCCGCGAAGTCGGGCCATTTCGCCACGCGGCGCAGCTGTCGGTGCTGGTGCTGCTGCCGGCGATCCTCGTGCAGATGTTCGTCGGCAACAAGCTCGGCGAGATCGAGGCCAAGTATCAGCCGGTCAAGATCGCCGCCGCCGAGGCGCAGTGGGAAAACTGCCAACCGTGCTCGTTCTCCGCGTTCCAGGTCGGCGGCGGCAAGAACGACCAAACGCCGACGCAGGTGATCGCGATCCCGCACCTGCTGTCGGTGCTCGCGACGGGGACATTCAACGGGCCCGTCGACGGGCTTGAACCAGCTGCAGAAGGAATACGAGCACAAATACGGGCCGGGGAACTACATCCCCAACGTCTTCATCCAGTACTGGTCGATGCGCGTGATGGCCTACCTCGGGTCGCTGATCGCGCTGTTCGCGCTGTGGGGAGCGTGGCTTGATACACAAGGGAACGCTCGAGCGCTCGAAGTGGTTCCTGCGCCTGTCGCTGTGGGCGGTGGTGACGCCGTTCTTGATGAACACCGCGGGCTGGCTCTTGACCGAGAACGGGCGCCAGCCGTGGATCGTGCAGGGACTGATGAAGACGATCAACGCCAACTCGCCGTCGGTCACGTCCACCGATATCTGGATCAGCCTGATCGCCTTCGTGGCGATCTACATCGCGCTCGGCGCCGCCGACCTGGTGCTGATGCTGCGCTACGGACGCAAAGAGCTCGGCGACGAACACGACGACGACGGCGAGTCGGGCGCGGCGATCGGGCGCGATCCCGGCGCTGACCTACTAGGAGCCCGCGTGGAGCTTCACACCATCTGGTTCGTGCTGATCGCGATCTTCTGGGTCGTGTTCCTGGTGCTCGAGGGCTTCGACTTCGGCGTCGGGATGCTGCACACGATCGTCGGCAGGACCGACACCGAGCGCAGGGTCGCGCTGAACACGATCGGCCCCTGGTGGGACGGCAACGAGGTGTGGCTGGTGATCGCCGGTGCGAGCATGTTCGCCGCGTTCCCCGGCTGGTACGCGACGATGTTCTCGGCGCTTTATCTCGCGCTGCTGATCGTGCTGGCGGCGCTGATGGGGCGCGGCGTGGCGATGGAGTTCAAAGGCAAACGCGATGGGCGGCGCTGGCGTCGGACTGGACGTGGTGCATCACGCTCGGCAGCCTGCTGGTTCCGCTGCTGATCGGCGTCGGCTTGGGCGATCTGCTGGGCGGCCTGCCGATCAACTCGAGCCACAACTTCACCGGCAACTTCTTCAACCTCCTGACCGGCTACGGGCTGTGGACCGGGGTGACGCTCGTCGGGCTGTGCCTGCTGCACGGCGCGACGTTCCTGAAGCTGAGGACGACCGATCAGCTGCGCGAGCGCGCGCGCGCCCTCGCGCGGCCGTTGGGCTGGGCCGCGACCGCGCTGGTCATCGGCTTGGTGATCTGGACGCGCAAAGTCGCGGGCGGCGCCGACGTGCCGGGTCCCGTCGAGGCTCTGGCGGTGATCGCGGTGATCTTCGCCGCAGTGCTGGCGAGCACCGACCACGACGGCTTGGCCTTCACCGCTTCCGCGATCGCGATCGCCGCGACGGTCGGCTCGATCTTCATCGACCTGTATCCCCACCTGATGATCTCGAGCACCAACGCCGCCTATGACCTGTCGGTCAACAACTCTGCCTCCGGCCACTACGCGCTGACGGTGATGACGGTCGTCGCCGTGATCTTCTTCCCGATCGTGCTGATCTATCAGGGCTGGTCGTTCCACGTCTTCCGCGCCCGCGTCAAGGCCCCATCTCCTGGACCCGACCAGCCGGCCGCGGCCGTGCCCGCTACGCCGCCTGTGTAGGCGTCCGATTCCCGGCCGGCCTCGCCAACAGGGTGGGAGCTCGTGATCGCCTTCGAGATATCCGGAGCGACCCCGGCGATGACCGATGTCGCGCAGCGAATCCTCGAGCTCGAGGGGATCGGCCGCGTGCGCATCATCCCGGCCCTGCCCGACGGGCACTCGCTGGTGTCCGGCGAGGTGCGCCACGACGCCACAGACACGCTCGTCGATGAACTGCTCGCGATGGGCGTCAGCGGCGAGGATCTGAGACTCACCCGTGTTGAGGAGCTCGGCGGCGGGCAGCCCGGATCTCAGGACACGAGCCTGATCTGGGCCGACGTCGTCGGTCTCGCCGGCTCGGACTCCCGCATCGTCAGCCGCTATCTGGCTTTGATGGCGGCGGCGGGTGTGATTGCCTGCTACGGGGTGGTCGATTCGAACCCGCTGCTCGTGGTGGGAGCGATGGCGGTGAGCCCCGACCTGCTCCCGATTACGGCGACGGCGGTCGGACTGGTGGGCCGCTCGTTGCGCTTGACCGCCAGGGCGCTCGTCACGCTCGTCATCGGCATGGCCGTCGTTGCTCTATTCGCCGCGATCTTCGCGTTCGCCCAGGACCAGCTGTCGCTGTTTCCCGCGTCGTTCGACATCAACGCCACGATCCTGCGCGGGCTCGCGCACGTCGACGACGAGACGATCGCCGTCGCCTTCGTCGCCGGTGTCGCCGGGATGCTCTCGTTCGAGACGCGCGCCAGCTCCGGTGTGGGCGTCGCCATCTCGGTTACGACCGTCCCGGCTGCCGCCTACCTTGGCATCGCCGTAGCGCTCGAAGAAGGCTCGAAGGCGCTCGGCGCCCTCGGCGTACTCTCCACGAACGTCGTGCTGATCGTGACGGGCGCGGTGATCACGCTGAGCTTGCAACGCGCGCTGGCCCGCCGACGACGCGAGCGCTGACGCCCAGCTTCTCCCGCGCGCCATGACGATTAGGCGCGCTCGCGCTGCCACTGCTCGGCATAGCGCTCGCCGAGCGCCAGCAGCTCCGCGTGCGTGCCCCGCTCGCGCACACGGCCGTGGTCCAGCACGAGCACCTCGTCGATCTCCTCGAGACCGGCCAGACGATGGGTGATCAGCAACGTCGCTCGCTCACGCGTGCTCGCCAGCAGCTCGGCGACGATCGCGTCCGCGGTCGCGATGTCCAGGTGCTCGCCGGGCTCGTCCAGGATCAGCACCGGGAAGTCGGCGAGCAGCGCGCGCGCGATCGCCAGGCGCTGGCGCTGGCCGCCGGACATGCGCGCGCCGCGCTCGCCGAGCTCGGTCGCCATCCCAGCCGGCAGCCGCTCGGCCCAATCGAGCAGCCGGGCGCTGGCGAGTGCTTCACGCAGCTGCTCGCTGGTCGCGTCCCGCCTCGCCAGGCGCAGGTTCTCCTCGAGCGTGCTGTCGAAGACGTGGGCGTCCTGGGAGACGAGCCCGACCACCTGCCGGCAGTCCTCGCCGGAGAGCTCGGCGATCTCGACTGCATTGAGAGCGATCGATCCTCCTTGATAGGGGAGGAAGCGCAGCGCTGCCGCCGCGAGCGTCGTCTTGCCGGCGCCGCTGGGGCCGACGAGCGCCACCCGTCGGCCCGGGCGCAGATCGAGCTCGACGCCGGCAAGCGCCAACCGTGGCGAGCCGGGGTAGCTGACACGGAGCTCACGCGCGCTCAGCGCGTATGGGCCCGGCGGCAGCGGGCGTGCCTCCGCCGGCTCGGCCACAGGCGGAGCGGTGTCGATCACCTCGAACACGCGCGCTGCCGAGCGACGCACGCGCTGGAGGGTCTGGGTCGCGCCCGGCAGCGCAACGACCAGCTCGAACGCCACGAGCGGGATCAGCGCGATCCCGGCGAGCAGCACGCCGCTCATGCGCCCGGCGTGGACTGCCGAGACGCCCACGACCAGCGCTCCCCACATCGCCAACCCACAGCACAGGCTCGTCAGCCCCCGGCCGATTCCCGCCGTGCGGGCGCTCTTGCGAGCGATCGACGTGAGCTCCGTGTCGGCTGCCAACGCACGCCCCAGCTGCGCCGCCGTCGCGCCGTTGATCGCGAGCTCAGGAGCGCCCTCCAGCAGGTCGATCACAGCGCTCGACAGCGTCGCCCGCGCCGCCGCCTGCCGCGCCTCGCTGCGCGCGGCCAGGTGCCCGGTGAGCCACGGCACGAGCGTCGCGGTAACCAGCAGCGCGGCCAGCAGGATCAGCGCCGCCGCCGGGAGCATCAACCACACCGCTGCGACCGTGGCCACGCCGACGCCGAACGCGATCGCGAACGGCGGCAGCACCCGCAGCAGTAGATCCTGCAGGGAGTCGACGTCTTCGATCAGGCGCGCCAACAGGTCGCCGTTGGCGAAGGTGGGCACGCCGAGGGGAGCGAGACGCTCGAGCCGCTGATAGACCGCCACGCGCAGGTCCGACAGCACACGAAAGGCCGCGTCATGACCGACGAGCCGCTCTGCATAGCGGCACAGTCCGCGCGACAGCGCGAAGAACTGCACGCCGACGATCGCGATCGCGACGGCCGACTCCTGCGGATGCTGGGCCGAGCGCGAGATGAGCCAGGCCGAAGTGGCGATCAGGCCGATCGCGGCGAGCATTCCGCCGGCTCCAAAAAGCGTCGCGAGCGCGAGGCGCCCGGTGGCGGGTCGCGCGATCGCAAGGGTTCTCGCCAGCGGCGCCTCGGGGCCATCGGTTTCGCGAGCGGGTGCTCCCCCCGGGATCGACTGCCCGCGCCTCACGCCGGCACCCCGACGAGGGCGAGTGAGACGACCTTGTGGGCGACCGCGACGAGCGCCGGTCGATGCGCGACGAGCACCACCGTGCGCCCGCGCGAGAGCGTCACGATCGCCTCGAGCAGCTCTTGCTCGGTCTGACCGTCGAGGTTCGCGGTCGGCTCGTCGAGCGCCAGCAGCGGCGCGTCGCGCAGGAACGCTCGCGCGAGCGCCACGCGCTGGCGCTCTCCCGCCGAAAGCCCGGCGCCCTGCGCGCCGAGCACGGTGTCCAGGCCGTCGGGCAGCCCGCGCACCGTGGTGGCCAGGCCCGCGGCTGCGATCGCCTCCCGTACCTCACCGGCGCTCGCGTCGGCACGCCCGAGGCGGACGTTCGCCGCGATCGAGGCCTTGAACAGATGCGGGCGCTGCGGAACCCACGCAAGCCCCGCGCGCCAGGCGTCGAGGTCGAGATCGGCGAGCTCGACGCCGCCGACGCGGATCGATCCGGCCTGCGGCCTAACGAGACCGAGCAGGACGCCCAGGAGCGTTGACTTGCCGCAGCCGCTGGGACCGGTCAGCGCCAGGATCTCACCGGCCTCGATCGTGAACGAGACGTCGTCGAGCGCGGGCTCATGGCGATCGGGATACGTGACCGTGAGTCGATCGACTTCGAGGCCGGCGATCGCCGGGTTGGGGAAGTTCGTGCGCGTGCCTTGGCGCGCGGGCGCGTTATCCAGAACGCTGAACACCTGCTCGGCTGCGGCCATGCCCTCGGAGCTCGCGTGGTAGTTGGCACCGAGCTGACGCAGCGGCAGATACGCCTCGGGCGCCAGCACCAGCGCGAACAGCGCGGTGCGCAGGTCGAGAGCGCCGTTCATCAGACGCAGGCCGATCGCGACCGCAACCAGCGCGACCGAGACGGTCGCGACCAGCTCGAGGATCAGCGAGGACAGGAACGTGATCCGCAGCGTCCCCAGCGCGGCCACGCGGTAGCGCTCGCTGATCTCGCGGATCGACGCCGCCTGCGCCTTGGCGCGCCCGAAGACCTTCAGCGTGGGCAGCCCGGCGACGACATCCAGGAAGTGGCCGCCCAGACGTTCCAGCGTGCGAAATTGGGCGTCCATGCGTTCGCGGGTCGTGGCTCCGACGAGCGCCATGAACAGCGGAATCAACGGGATCGTCAGCGCGATGATCGCCGCCGAGATCCAGTCGTTCCACAGCACCGCGCCGAGCACGACGAGCGGCACGATGACGGCCAGCAGCAGCTGCGGAAGGTACAGCGAGAAGTAGCCGTCGAGGGCGTCCACCCCGCGGGTGCAGAGGACCGCCAGCTCGCCGCTTCGCTGTTCGCGGGAGCTGTCGAGACCGAGCGCCGCGATCCGCTCCAGCAGCGCCTCCCTCAGCTGCGACTTGGCCCGCGCGGAGGACCGCGCGGCCGCGAGCTCAGACGCCCAGGCGACGCCGGCGCGAGCGAGTACGACGAGCGCCAGCAGAATCAGCGGCGTGCGCAACGCCGAGGTTCCGTCCCCGCCGATGAACGCGCGCGCGACGACATCGGCCAGCAGCCACGCCTGGGCGACGATCAGCAAGGCCGCGACGCACGCCCAGCGCGACGGAGGCGAACAGGAACGTCCTGGTGGCGCGCGCGTAGTGGAGCAGTCTCGGGTCGAGCGCTCTCACCGTGCACTTCCTCGTTCAGCAGACCGGCGATCCGCCGGCACTCAACGGTCGGCCCCGGCGCCGACCTCCGGACGCTCGGGCTCGCGTCGGTGAATCCGCGCGAGCTCGCCCTCGATCAGCGCGCTCTGGCGCTCGCCGAAGCGCGCCCCGATCCACGTGACGAGCACCTCCAGCCGACGGCCCGGAGATCCGCCGAGGTAGTAGAGGTGCACACCGAGATAGGTGAAGAACGCCGGGCGTCCGGACATCTCGAAGCCGCGGATCGAGCACACCGCTTTGCCGCGGCCGACGACGGCGAGCGCGCCCTTGTCGAGGTACTTGAACGGCGTCGAGGCGCCCGGCGCCCCTTTTGCGATCGCCTTGGCGACGTGGCGCGCCTCTTGGATCGCGACCGTCGCGAGGCCCGGCAGCGGCTTGCCCTCCTTGCCCTGCACGGATGCAGCGTCTCCGATCACCGATATCTCCGGATGTCCCGGGATGCTCAGATCGGATGAGACTTCGATTCGCCCGCCCCGGTCGGTGCTCGCACCGGTGGCGCGGGCGAGGGCGTCGGTGAACGCCACCGTGTGCACGCCCGCCGCCCAGACCACGGTTCTCGCGGCGATGTGCTCGCTCGCTCCCGCCACCTCGATCGTGACGCCGCTCGCGTCGATCGCGGTGGCCCGCGCGCCCTCGCGGACGGTGACATCGAGCTGGTCGAGGTAGCGCGCGACCTTTGCCGAGAGCTTCTCGCTGAACGCCGCGACGACGCGCTCGCCGGCGTCGAGCAGGATCACGCGCACCTGCTTCGGATCGATGCGCCGGAACTGGTGTTTGAGCGAGTTCGCGGTCAGCGCGAGCTCGCCGGCGATCTCCACGCCGGTCGGTCCGCCTCCGACGACCACGAACGTCAGCCACTCGATCCCGTGTCGAGGGATCGTCGGTGCGCTCCGCTTCCTCGAGCGCGCCGTAGATGCGCTCGCGCAGGCGCACGGCGTCGTCGAGCGTCTTCAGGCCGTAGGTCACGTCCTTCCACTCATCGCGTCCGAAGTAGGAGGTCTCGGCGCCGCACGCCACGATCAGGCTGTCGTAGTCGAGCCGCTCACCGTCCTCGAGCACCAGCTGACGGTGCTCCGCGTCCACGTCCGTCGCGCGCGCCATCAGCACGGCGCTGTTGCGGCTGCGCTTCAGGTACGGACGGATGGGGGAGGCGCAGTCGCTGCTCGAGAGACCTCCTGCGGCCGTCTGGTAGAGCAGCGGCTGGAAGAGGTGGTGGTTCATGCGGTCGACGAGCGTCACCTCGACGTCGCTGTGCCGGAGCTTGCGCGCGGCGGCGAGACCGCCGAAGCCGCCGCCGACGATCACGACGCGGCGGCGCCCCCCGCTTGCCTCAGACGGCACCGGCGGCCTCTTGTGCGATTGGTCGCACGGCGAGCCGCTCAAGCAGGTGGTCGGCGACGCGCAGCCCGTTGGCCATCGCCGTCAATGCCGGGTTGACGGCGCCGATGCTGGGGAAGAAGCTCGTGTCGACGACGTACAGGTTGTCGAGCTCGTGCGCCTTGCAGTCGACGTCCAGCACCGAGGACTGCGGATCGCTGCCGAAGCGGCAGGTCCCCGCCTGGTGGGCGACGCCCGCGACCGGAATCGGGTTCTGCAGGTAGGCGTGATGGACGACGTGGTGCGCCGGGATGCATGCCCAGCTGGCCGAGCATCGAGCGCAGCTGCTGGTAGAGCTGCTTGCGGGGCTCCGCGTTGGTCGCCTTGTAACAGAGCTTGACGCGACCTTCGTCGTTCAGCGTCACGCGGTTCTCGGCGACTGGCAGGTCCTCGCTCGAGAGCCAGAAGTCGACCGCGTGCCTGGCGATGTCCTCGAGGCCCCATCCGGGCGCGAGCTTCGTCTCCAGCGGCTTCTCGCCACGGAACATCGGCGCCTGCGACTTGCCGACCATCTGGATGTTGCCGAGCGGGTAGTCGAACTCCGGGCTCGAGAAGTAGAAGTCATTGAGGCCGAGCGTCTTCTGGAAGACCGTCGGATTCGGCTCCCGCGAGAGCGCGAGCACGGCGACGCTGTTGTGGAACATGTAGTTGCGCCCGACCTGGTCCGACGCGTTGGCGAGGCCGTGCGGGTGGCGGTCGTTGGCGGAGGCGAGCAGCAGCTTCGCCGAATTGGCGGCGCCGCAGGACACGACCACGATGTCGGCGGTGAAGGTCTCGCGCTGCCCGTCGCGCTCGACGAGCACCTCGGTGACGGCGTTCCCGGCCGGGTTCGTGCGCAGCGCCACCGCCTCGGCGTTGCGCAGCAGCGTGACGTTCTCGTGCTCGATCGCCGGACGCACCGCAATCGTCTCAGCGTCGGACTTGGCGTGCACCAGGCAGGGAAAGCCGTCGCAGTTCGCGCAGCGCACGCAGGCGCTGTAGGCCATGTTCGCCTCGTCGAGCATGATCCCGCAGGGCGCGTGGAAGGGGTGGTGCCCGATCGCGGCGAGGTCGTCGGCGAGCTGCTGGATCCGCGGCTCATGCGTCACCGCCGGAAAGGCGTACGGCGCGCTGGCGTGTGGTTCGGTGGGGTCCTCGCCGCGCGCGCCGTGCACGCGGTAGAGATGCTCGGCCTGCGTGTAGTAGGGCTCCATCTGCTCGTAGGCGATCGGCCACGCCGGCGAGATGCCGTCGTGATGGCGCAGCTCGCCGAAGTCCTTCTCGCGCAGGCGATACAGCGCAGCGCCGTAGAGCTTGGTCGCGCCGCCCACGTAGTAGTGCACCTGCGGCTGAAAGGCGCGGTCCCTGTCGTCGTACCAGGTCTCCTCGGACTGGTAGCGGCCGTCCACGAAGACGTCCTGCGCGAGCCAGTTCTGTGGCTCGCGGGGCAGCCAGTCGCCACGCTCGAGCAGCAGGATGCGCTTGCCCGACGGCGCCAGCCGATTCACGAGGGTCCCCCCGCCGGCGCCGCTGCCGATGACGATGACGTCGTAGGCGTCCAAGGCTCAGATCTCGGCGATGCGCTCGGCGAGGATGATACGCCCGGCCGCCTCGATCAGCGCGAGGTGGGAGAACGCCTGCGGGAAGTTGCCGAGGTGGCGGCCCGTGCTGGTGTCGAACTCCTCGGCGTACAGTCCGAGCGGCGAAGCCACGCTGAGGAGCTTTTCCATCAGGTCGCGCGCGCGCTGCTGCTCGCCGATGATCGCCAGGCCCGAGACCAGCCAGAAGGAGCAGATCAGGAAGCTGCCCTCCTTGCCGGACATGCCGTCGTCGGTCTCGTCAGTGCGGTAGCGCAGGACGAAGCCGTCCTCGGTGAGGTCTTCGGCGATCGCGAGCACGCTCGCACGCAGACGCTCGTCATCGGCTGGCAGGAAGCCGAAGATCGCCGCGAGCAGGTTCGAAGCGTCGAGCGCGTCCGTTCCATAGTGCTGGCGCAGCACGCCATGCTCGCTGACGCCGTTGCTGAGGATGTCCGCGCGAATTTCCTCGGCGGTGCCATGCCACTTCGCCTCGCGGCCTTTGTCGCCGCGCATTCCCGCGAGTTGCGCGGCGCGGTCCATCGCCACCCAGCCCATCAGCTTGGAGGAGACATAGTGCTTGGGGTCGCCGCGGGCCTCCCAGATGCCCTGGTCGGGCTCGCGCCAGACGGCGGTCGCGCATTCTGCCTGCGCCTGAATGATTGGCCACAGCCGCCGCGGCAGCCGCTGGCTGCGGCGTGTGTGCAGCAGGATCGCGTCGAGTGCCGCCCCGTAGACGTCGTTCTGACGCTGGTCGAAGGCGCCGTTGCCAACCCGCACCGGGCTTGCCCCGGCATAGCCGGAGAGATCGTCGCGTGTGGACTCGGTCAGATCGCGGCGACCGTCGATCCCGTACATGATCTGCAGGGCGCCGTCCTCGTTCGGCTCGAGGTCCGCGGCGAACTGCATGAACTCCTCGGCCTCCCAGTCGAGGTTCAGATAGTGCAGCGCCTGCAGCGTGAAGGTCGAGTCGCGCAGCCAGGTGTAGCGGTAGTCCCAGTTGCGCTCGCCACCCGGCGTCTCCGGCAGCGAGGTCGTGAGCGCCGCGACCGTCGCTCCGGTCGGCATGTATGTGAGGCCCTTGATCGTCAGCGCCGAGCGCTGGATCGGATCGCGCCAGCGATGGTCGGGGATCCGCGCCCGGTCGAGCCAGCTGCGCCAGAAGCGCGCGGTCGTCGAGAGATACTCGTTGGCCTCATCGATGTTTTCGGGAACCCGCAGCTCCTCAGCCCAGGAGAGCGCGCAGTAGAGCTGCTCGCCCTGTCGGAGCACGTGGCGCGCTCGCACACGGTCGCCCTCGGCGCCGACCGCCATATCTGTCTGCAGCCTGATCGTGGTCTCCTCGGCGCTCGCGTCCGCCCGGTGCCCGCCTTCCTGAACCGACCACTCGGCGGGAACCCGGCCGTAGTCGAAGACCGGCTCGCATGTCAGCTCGATCTCGACCTGGCCCTCGAGGCACATGGCGACGCGTACGAGCATGTGGCCCGCGTCTTCGTCGGCCGGCGGTCGCGTGTGCGGGGTGACGTGATCCACCGTGTGGCGCGGCCCCAGCACCAGGCAGTCGCGCACCATCACCCACCCGCTCGGCGTCTTCCACGTCGTCAGGACGATGTTCGTACCCGGCTCGTAGATGCGGGCGGAGGGGACGTTGACGCCGAACGGTCCGAGGCGGAAGCCGCCGGCCTGGCGGTCGAGCAGCGAGCCGAACACGCTTGGGGCGTCGAAGCGGGGGACGCACAGCCAATCGATCGTGCCGTCCGGGGCGACGAGCGCGCCCGTGTGGCAGTCGGACAGGAACGCATAGTCCGCGATCGGCGGAAACGGCGAGGGCATCGCCGCGCTCTGCGGCATTTGAGCCGTCTCGATCGCGCTGTTGGCAGCAGCAGCGGGGGCGGATGTGGCGGCGGGCACGCCGTTCTCGCCGCTAGGCTTGGCCGTCTTCGCCTTCGACGCCTTCGGTTTGGCTGCTTTGGCGGTGCTCACAGTCGCCCAGCTTCTCGACTCGCGCGAAGCTTCGCAAGCGTGCCAACCGGCGTCTCCCGGGAGGCTTGCGCCGTCCTCGCACTGGTGCCTGCACCAGCGCGGCGGGGGCGCTCGACGACAGGTGTGCCTGGGGAATGCAGGGGCGCGGCAAACGCGTGCGCGTACCCCCAAACAGAGGTGCGCGCATCATCGCGGCGGAAACACAGAGGCATAGAGTCGGGGCTCGAGCATCAATCGGAATCGCGGTCGGACGCGTCGGTGCAGGCATCGACCGGGGCGGCGCGTCGCGAGGGAAAGGGGCACGATGAGAGGCATCGGCAGCGCGTTTTTTGTGGGGATCCTGCTGCTAATCGCGGGCGTCCTCAACATCATCTACGGCATTGCAGCCGTGTCGAACTCGCACTTCTACGTCAACGACAGCGTCTACCTGTTCTCGAGTCTGCACACGTGGGGATGGATCACGATCATTCTCGGCGTCATTCAGCTGACGGCGTCGTTCTCTCTATTCGGTGGCGGCGCCTATGGTCGCATCGTCGGGCTCATAGCGGCATCGCTCGGTGCGATCGGCGCGCTGGCGGATGTCGGCGGTGCGCATCCGTGGTGGGCGCTGGGGATCTTCGCCATCTGCGTGATCTGCATCCACGGGCTGGCGGTGTACGGGGAGCCCGAAACGGTCTGATGAGCGCGGTGCGAACGGTCGCCGATCGTCGAGGAGCTGACAGCGGATGAGCGCTGCGGAGGATCTGCGGGAGGCAGTCGACGAGCTGGCGACCGAACGCATCCAGCAACTCGTCTACTGCCTGGAAGCCACGCCGGCGCCGGCGCTCACCGTCGGGTGCTGGCGCCCCAGCTGTCCGATGGTGCTTGCCGGCTTCGATCCCGCGACGGCGTCTCCCGGGGCGCCCGAGGCGCGCTTCGCCGCCGTCTGGGATCGAGTAGCGCTCGCCAGGCGCAGACACTGGTGGAGCCCGCCGGCGGCGCTCGTGCCGGGGCGGGTGGCGTCGGGGGCGGACGTGCGACTGCTGCTGCGGACGGTTAACGGGGCGCTCGCGCACCACGCCGCGGTGGTTCCGGACGTGCAGCGCGAAATGACCCGGATAGAGACAAAACGATAGGAGGGAGCTTCCGATGGAAGACGACTACGCTGAGCCGCAGGGATACGGCTGGGTCGTGTTCGCCGCGGTCCTGATCCTGCTCGCGGCCACCCTGAACCTCATCTATGGCATCGCTGCAATCGGGAACTCTCAGTTCTACGTCTCCAGCACCCACTTCGTGATCAGCGATCTCAAAACGTGGGGCTGGGTGGTGCTGGCGTTCGGCGTGGTCCAGTACTGCGCGGCGCTGGGCATCCTCGTACAGGCGTCGTGGGCTCGTTGGACGGGTGTCGCCGTCGCCGCAATCAATGCGGTGGTTCAGCTCGTGTTCCTCCCGGCCGCGCCGTTCCTGTCCCTGAGCGTGTTCGCGCTGGATCTGCTCGTGATCTACGGCTTGATCGCGCACGGCGGCAGGCAAGCAGCATCGGCTTGAGCCGTTGCAGGCGCGAGCAGCCGGCTTATATCCGAAGGTGTTAGCGCCCCCAACGCGGAGGCACACTGCACATGTTCCTTGCCCCCCGGCCCCGAACGACTCGTCGGTCCGCGTCGCTTGAGTCGCTGCACTGCGGCACCTACCTCACCGATGGGCGGCGGCTGTTTCGCGTCGTCTCCCAGTTCGCGCCGGCAGGGGAGGACGCGTTCGCGTCGCTCGAGGACTGCCGCACGTTGCGAGTACAGGCCTACGCTCCCGGCGAGCTGCAGGCGATGAAGCTGAAGCCGATCCGGCGCTGATCCCGCCGGCGCGGGCATGCCGTGCGCACGACAGCGTGCACGATTAATGCTGAAACGTCCGCGTCAGACCCCAGGCGGTCATAGAAGGAGCGGCGACGGCCGACTACCGGGCCAGCATGGTTACGCGAGGGGCTTCGCAGCGGGCGCTGGGCAGGAAGCAGACGTATCTGCCCCTGCTCAGTTGCCGCCCCGGCACGTCGATGCTCCTGGTTCTCGTCTGGGCTCTCGTCTGGGCGCCGGCAGCGAACGCGGCGAAGGCGCACCCGCGCGTCATCGCGCCGCGGGTCAGCGTCGTCGGCGAACGGGTCTCCACGCCGCAGGACTCGGGAGCGCCCGGCGGGGAAGTCGGTCCTCCGCAGGATCAGACGCCGCCGTCGATCTCGGGACTACCGGTCCAGGGCACCCCAGTGCTCGCCACGCCGGGCGGCTGGACGGGGGGCGGCCCGCTGTCCTTTGCGTATCAGTGGCAGCGCTGCGACGCGTTTGGCCAAGACTGCGTGGCCGCCAAGGGAGTGACGAGCGAGGCGGGCAGCCAGTACACCCCGACCGCAGAAGACGTCGGCGGCACGCTGGAGGTCGTGGTGACGGCTCGCGGCGCGCAGGAAGCGGCGGCGCCGGTGAGCTCGGCCGCGAGCTTGCGCGTGCGCGCCACCCCAGGGGCCGCCGCTGCATGGGGCCAGAACCTCTACGGCGGTGACGGACAGGTCTACCGCGACTCGCGCGAAGAAAACCCGGTGGGGATCGAAGGGATCCCGGACATCACCGAAGTCGCGGATGCCGACAGCGTCACCCTCGCCCTGGTGAGCAGCGGAGAAGTGCTCGCGTGGGGCAGCAACGGGCGCGGACAGCTCGGCGACGACGGCTTCAAAGCCAATTGGGAACTCGGACAGAACCACGTGGTCGTCAAGGAATTCGCGGGCGGTCAGCTCGTGCCGATGACCGAAGTCGACCAGCTGGCCGCCTCCAATCAACACGCGCTGGCGCTGCTCGCCGACGGCTCCGTCGACGCCTGGGGCAACAACTCATTCGGCCAGCTCGGCAACGGACGCGGCGGGACCGTCTCGGCCGGCCGCACGCCAACTCGTGTCGCGGGCGTCACCGGCGCTCACGCGATCGCCACCGGCGGCGGCTCCGACTACGCGATCGTGGGCGAACAGCACCAGCTCGAGGCGTGGGGAGCCAACACGACGGGACAGCTCAGCGCCGAAGGCTGGCCGGCGGCATGCGAGAACCGCGGCGAATGCATCAGGCTCTCCAGGGAACGCGCGAAGCAGCGCGCCGAAGAAGAGGAACGCGAAACCCACGAACAGGTGGAACCGCTCCTCGAAGCGTTTCCCGAGCTGTGCAAGACCGAAGTCGGGTTCGAGCAGTGCGAGAAGTCCCCGACCTATGTCGTCGCGCCCGAGAACGGGAGTCCGCGCCGCCTCGAAGGAGTCGAACAGGTCTTCGCCGGCGCTGAGTCCGCGTACGCGGTGCTCGAAGACGGCGAGGTCCTCTCATGGGGCAGCAATCGCGACGGCCAGCTCGGCCAGCCCGAAGTCCCGACCGGGGCGCATGCGAGCTTCGTCCCGCCGGCCCCGGTGATGCGCGCCAACCCGCACACCGGCAAGCCGGAACTCCTGAGCGAAGTCCTCGAAGTGTCCGCCGGTGCGACCCACGTGCTCGTGCGGCTGCGCGATCACGAAGTGCTCGGATGGGGCGCCGACGGGCAAGGTCAGCTCGGCACCGGCAAGGCCGAAACCTGCAACAAGCGGGCCGAATCCAAATGCTTCACGCTCGCGCGCAGGATCGAAGGGCTCGGCGGCTCCGCTGACGTGGAAAGCATCGCGGCGGGCGGCAACTACAGTCTCGTTGCACTCGGACACGAGGCCTACGCGTTCGGCAACAACAACGAAGGCGAGCTCGGCCAGGGCACGCGCCAGGGTCCCGAAGAATGCGTCCCGGCGGGCGCATCCGAACGCTGGCAGCGGGCGCTGGCAAAGAACGAGGCGGCGCTGCGGGCCAAGCTGAAGGCCGCACACGATCCGAGGGCCACGATCGCCAAGCATCTAGCCAAGCTCAGGCTGAGCGCGACCAGAGAGAAAGCAGAGCAGTACGCGTGTAGCGCGCGGCCGCTCCCGGTCCGTGAACTGCAGCGCTCGATACACGAAATAGCGGGCGTGCTCACGCACGTGGCGCGCGTCGCAGCATCCGAGGACCACGCACTCGCGATCCTCGAACCCGGCGTCGCGCCGCCCAGCCCGATCGTGTCCTACACCTCGGCGGATCTGGCGGGGAAGCTCGGCCTCGCGTTCAGCTGGCGCGTACCAGTGTCCCGCGTCGCCTACCGGCTATTCGAACGGCCCGGTGAAGCCGAAGCCGAACCGGAAGCCGGCGAAGAAGGCGGCGAATGCAGCGAAGGCGAAGAAGAAGAATGCGGCGAACTGGGGCAGGGCGACGAAGGCGGAGCGGGGTCGCCGTTCAACACGCTGCTGCCGAGCGTCTGGCATACACGCAGCCCCGAAACCGGAAAGTTCGAACTCGGCGAAACCGGCGTCAGAGACGTGTTTGAAGTGGGCGAGACCGTCGAAGCGCACGTCGGCAAATGGACGGGGACCAACTCGCCGATGAAGTTCGCCGTCCAGTGGCGACGCTGCACTGCGGCAGGCGCCTGTGAAAACGTGGGCAACGCCGGCCAGTCCTATGAAATCGTGCCGGCCGACGCGCGCCACACGCTCGCGGTGACCGTCACAGCCTCGAACACGGTTCAGGGCGCCACCGCCGAAGCCGTCGCCGTCTCGGGGCCGACCGCGCTCGTCAAAGAAAAGGGCGAAGGCAGATCGGCGAAGGTCGAGATCGTCGGTTCCCCGGCCGCGGCCGGGGAACAGTACACCGGCATTCAGGTACCCGGCGGCGCCGACATGCCGCTGGAAGAAGCGGGCTACGAATTCAAGCTGTCCTGGACGAAAGCCAACGAAGAAGAAGGCAACGAAGAAACGACCGCCGAAAAGGGCCAGGAACTTTCCGAACACGGCAAAATCCTGGTCACGGTCGCCACGCCCCGTGGCGGTGGCTGAGACGGGACCTGCGTCGATCAGCTCGTCGGTGTCGAGCTGGCGTCGCGCTCGAGTGCCTCGCGCTGGTCCATCTGGATCGCCATGCGGTCGTGGAAGGCGGTCTCCATCGCGGAGTTGAACAGCACATAGCGGTTGCGTCCGGCGCCCTTCGCCTCATACAGGGCGATGTCGGCGTCGCGCAGAAGTTCGTCCGGGGTTCCGCGCAGGCCGAACGCGATGCCGATGCTCGCGGTCACCGTGAGCTCGCGGCCGACCTCGCCGAGCATGTCATATGGCTCGCGCAGCACCTCGAGCAGCCGCTCGGCGACGAGCTCGGGCCCGGCGTCCAGCGTTGCGCCCTCGACGAGCACAACGAACTCGTCACCGCCGAGCCGCGCTGCCGTATCGCCGTCGCGCACGACGCGCTCGAGGCGGCGCGCGACGATCCGCAGCAGCTCGTCGCCGGCGGCGTGGCCGAAGCTGTCGTTGACGTGCTTGAAGCCGTCGATGTCGACGTACAGCGCCGCCACCGGCAGCTGCTGACGGCCGGCGCGCGCGAGCATCTGCTCGACGCGGTCGAGCGCAAGCACGCGATTGGGCAGGCCCGTGAGCGCGTCGTGCATCGCCTGATGGCGAAGCTCGCCGGTCTTCTCCCTGACCATCTCGATCGCACGCTCGCGTGAGCGTGCGAGCACCCATACAAGCGTTGCGAGCAGGACGCTGACGAGCACGCCGCCGATCAGCACGATCACGCCCTGCAGCTGCGCCGAAAGGCCGCCGACGGGTGGCGCGCCGGCGACATCAACCGTCCATATGCCGTCCATCTGCACCGTCGAGTCGTCGGTGAAGCGATGCGCGTGCTGGCTTCCGGCCCTGCCGATGAATTCCGGGCCCAAACCAGGGTTCGAGTGATAGAGCGTCACCGCGAGACCATGGGTGCCGCCGAGCGCGGACTGCATCAGGGACGTGATGTCGAACGACCCCAGCACCCAGCCGACCACCGCATCGCGGCGTTGCGCGACGCCGCTCAGCGGTGCGCCCTGCCGGTAGGCCGCGACTTCGACGATCAGGCTGGTGACGCCCGAGAGGTTGACCGAATAGACGCCGTACTGGCCGTCGTCGGTGATCTCCTGCGTGAACTGCGCGCGGGTGGTGCCGTTGTGCTCGTAGCCGCCGAGTAGCGAGGTGGGATCGCACCAGTCGGCCTGCAGCAGCCGCGCGACTTCCGGGTCATAGAGGACATTCGCGGTGCCAGCGTCGAGCAGGCAGTAGCGGGAGCTGCCGTCGGTCGCGACCGGTTCGGGCTGACCGCCGACCAGCTTGCGAAACGCGGGATCGGCGTCCCGCCGAGCCTGAAACGCGCCGAGCTGCGAAGCGGGTATCGCGCGCACGATCAGCGCGCCGTAGCCGGCCGGCTGTTGGCGTTCTTCTTCGAGCAGCGTCAGCCACTTCTGAAAGCCGCTCGCGGACAGGTTCGGCTGTACTGCCAGCACGGCCCTCACCGAGCGCACGAAGTCGGTGTCGCGTCGCAACTGCGTCTCGAGCGTGCCGCTGACGTTCGCGGCCGAGGTCTGAAACGCCTGGCGTTCGCGTGTGTGCACGCTCGCGCTCCACAGGATCGCCGCGGCGAGCGACCCCGCCACGCCGAGCACGACGATCGCAATGGCAGCGCCGAGCCAGCGTCGTCTTGCCCCTATTTCACGCATCGATCCTGTATCGGGTCGGCGCCCAGGCCGCTTTAGGCTCGCGTGCGCCCCGGTGGAGCTCGCTATCGTGCGAGCGGTGGCCCGGCCGTCGCTGTCCCTGATCGAGTTTCCAGCCGACGACCCCGAGCGTGCGCGGCGCTTCTGGAGCGGCCTGCTGGGCGTGGAGCTCGAGCCGCGCGATGACTCCCAGGGTGAGGGCTGGCAGACGCCGGCCGCGGCACCCGCCGTCGGCGTTCACGCACGCGGACGCGGACCGGGCGACTCGTTCTCGCTGCCCTACTTCGCCGTCAGCGACCTCGCACAGGCGCTCGCCGACGTACGCGCGCTCGGCGGCCAGGTGATTCACCCGGGCGAGCGCTGGGCGATCTGCAAGGACTCCGAGCAGACACCCTTCGCACTCGCGCAAGCGGCCCCGGCGCGCGACGGCGCGTGAGCGGCAAGCGCTCGCTCACGCGCGCGCGCTCGTCTGCGGGTCCAGCCGCGACATCGTCACCGCGGCGGTCAGGTCCGAGCTCGCGCCACCCATGTAGAGGCCCTTGACCGGCGGCACGTCGGAGTAGAAGCGCCCGTGGCCGATCTTCACGTGCGTCTCGCCGGCGAGGCGCCGGTTGGTCGGGTCGGCGCCCACCCACACCGGCTCGCCGTGTCCGTCGGTGCTCGGCAGCAGCGCCTCGAGCCACGCGTGCGTTTCGACCTCCACCGAGTCGGTGCCGTCGTCGTCGGGCGCCGCCCACAGGTAGCCGGAGACGTAGCGCGCGGCGATGCCGCGACGGCGCAGCAGCACCAGCGAGAGGTGCACGAAGTCCTGGCACACGCCGGCGCCCGCCTCGAGCAGGTCGCGCACCGTCGATCCGACATAGGTGGCGCCGGGCCGGTACTCGAAGCGGTCGGGGATCAGCTCGCACAGCAGCTCGAGCGTCTCCAGCGGGCTGTCGGCGTCGAGCGCCGCGTGCAGGCCCTCGAGCCCGGCGAGCGCCGGCTGGTCCTGCCACGGCAGCGCGAACTCGCCGGCGGCGTCGACGTAGGCCGCGCTCTCGAGGCTCTCCCAGGAGCCGTCCGGGGGGTCGGGGGGAGGGGAGGTGACGACGCGCGCGCGCACGTCGATCGTGAGCTGCTCGTGGCTCGTCGGGATGCCGAACTCGAGCACCTCGGTGCCGAAGTAGTCGAGGTGGCGGCTGACGCGCGCCTCCGGCTCGATGCGCGTGTGGAACTCGTCGCAGCGCTGGGTCGAGGTCGTCGCCGGCCGCACGCGCAGCGGCGTTGAGGTTGTCGGTCACCGGCACGTCGTAGCGGTACTCGGTCAGGAAGCGGATCGCGAAGTGCACGCGCGCCTCACCTTCTCATGCCGGCCGTCGCCGCGCCCGCGAAGTAGCGCTCGGCGACGTCCTGGTCGATGCGGGCGAGCTCCTGCTGGGTCTGTTCGCAGATACCCGTCAGCTCCGCCCCGTCGGGCAGCGCCCGACGCTGGAAGTCGAGGTCGGCCGCGAGGCGGCTCACACGCAGCACCGGCTTGGAGTTGCGCGGCCCGGCGTCGGCGGTCGTGAAGACCTCGTGCAGCGAGTCCACGCAGGCGGCGACGCTGTCGGGGTAGGCGCGCTCGAACAGCAGGAAGCGAGCCACCGGCCGCGCGTTCGGGGGCGCGGTGACCGCGCGCAGGTAGGCGTGGAAGCCACCGACAGCCTGCAGCAGGATCAGCGCGTGGCCGTCGGTCGGCGTCGAGTCGCGGGCGCCGCCGGCGGCCGGGCCGGCAGCGCGACGCGCAGCATCCGCAGCACCATGTCTGAGATCTCGATCAGCCCGCCCGCGTCGAGGAAGCACTTGGCCTCGTCGCGCAGCATCGAGCGGTTGGCCACGCCCCAGATCAGAGCCGTGCGCTCCTTGACGTACTGCGAGGCGAGGGTCGGGCCCGCGGGCGCCGCCCAGCCCGGTTGACCGCCGCCGCGCAGTCCCAGCGCCGTCGTGTTGATCGCCTCCCACATCTCGGCGCTGATCACGTCGCGCACCGTGCGCGCGCCCTCGCGCGCGCGCTCGATGCTGGCGAGCATCGAGCCGGGCCGCTCCGGGTCGAGCGTGAGCTGCCCGAGCGCGTGCCCGCCGAGCGCCCCGCCCTCAGGCGGACGGCTGGGGTCCTCGCCGACGCTCCCGAGCATCGCCAGCAGGCCGCCCGAGCCGAAGCTGACGCCCGGTGTCGTCTCCGAGGTTCCCTGCAGCTCGGCCTGGAAGACCGCCTCGACGGCGCGCGCGGTGAACTCCGCGCGCGCGAGGTTGCGCCCGAGCCAGTAGAGCTCGTGGGCGATGCGGGCGAGCATCAGCGCCGCCTGCTGCTGCTGCTGTTGCTGCTGCTGGCCCGTCCACGCTCCGTAGCGCAGGTCGGGCAGCGCCGGCGGCTGCGTGTCGGCGATCGGCGGCCCGGCACGGTCGGCGTCGTCGCCGTCCTCCAGCACCCAGGTGTCCTTCGAGCCGCCGCCGCGCGAGGAGTTGACGATCAGCGAGCCCTCCTCGAGCGCCACGCGCGTGAGGCCGCCGGGCACGATGTCGATGCGCTCGCCGAACACCGCGAACGGGCGCAGGTCGACGTGGCGCGGTTGCAGCGTCCCGTCGGGGTCGACCGTCGGCACCGTCGACAGGCGCACGACGTCCTGGGCGATCCAGCGGTCGGGGTGGGTGCTGATCACGCGGCGCATGCGCTGCAGCTCGTCCTCGCTGGCGTGCGGTCCGATCATCACGCCGCGCCCGCCGGACTCGCCCGTCGGCTTGACGACCAGCTGATCGAGGCGCTCGAGCACGTGCTCGAGCACTTCGGGGTCGGACAGCAGGTAGGTGCGCACGTTTTCGAGGATCGGCTCCTCGCCGAGGTAGAAGCGGATCATGTCCGGCACGAAGCAGTAGATGGCCTTGTCGTCGGCGACGCCGGTGCCGAACGCGTTGGCGATCGCGACGCTGCCGGCGCGGTAGGCGCGCACCAGCCCGGGGACCCCGAGCAGCGAGTCCGAGCGGAACTCCAGCGGGTCGACGAAGTCGTCGTCGAGGCGCCGGTACACGGCGTGCGCGCGCTCGAGCCCGCGGGTGGTGCGCATGTAGAGCACGTCGTCGCGGACGACCAGGTCGGAGGCCTCGACCAGCTCGACGCCCATCTGGCGGGCGAGGAACGCGTGCTCGAAGTAGGCCGGGTTGGCCGGTCCCGGCGTCCACACGACGACCGTCGCCTCGCTCTGTGCGGAGGGTGCCACGGCCCGCAGCGCGCGCAGCAGCAGCTGCGGGTAGTGGTCGACGGGACGCACCCGGTAGGAGGCGAACAGCTCGGGCACGAGGCGCGCCATCGCGGCGCGGTTCTCGAGCACGTAGGAGATGCCCGAAGGGATCCGCACGTTGTCCTCGATCACCTTCCAGGTGCCGTCGCTGTGGCGCACGAGGTCGCAGCCGGCGACGTGCGTGTACACGCCGCCCGGCGGGCGGATGCCGTGCACCGCGCGCGCGAACTGCGGGCAGGAGGCCACCAGACGCCACGGCACGAGGCCCTCGCGCACGATCTCGCGCGCGTGGTAGACGTCGTCGACGAAGTGGTTCAGCGCGCGGATGCGCTGCGCGAGGCCGCGCTTGATCTCACGCCATTCCTCGCCGCTGAGCACCCGCGGCACGAGATCCAGCGGGAACGGTCGCTCATGCGTCGGCCCGCCGCCGCCGCTGGTCTCGAACGTGATCCCCTGCTGCATGAAGATCGCATCGCGGCGCCGGCCGGCCTCGACGAGCCCGTCGGCGCCGAGACGCCGCAGCTCCTCGACGAGCGCGCGCGCGGTCGGTCGCGGCGCCCCGTCGAGCTCGAACAGCTCGTCGAGAAACGGCGCCTGCGGGCGGTACGCCTCGGTCGGCGTTGTCTCCACTCCCGAGCTCACTACCCGATTCTCCTGCACGGCGAGCGAAAAGGCCTTCGACGGGTGGACAAGCGGCCGGGGGGGCGCGCTGGTCAGCTGTGACACGCCGCCGTCCGCGCGGCGCTGGCGTGCGCTCAGCGGGGCCAACGGCCGTGGCGCTGGAAGTACTCCCGTGCTGCGTCCTCGTCGCGACGCTCGTCATCGCCGCGTGCGCCGATCCGAAACAGCCAGTTCAGGAAATACACAGCGAGGCCGGCGCTGACGATGCTGGCGCCGCCCTCAAGGTCGTTTTCGCTGCCGAGCGCCATGATCACGATCCCAGCGAGCACGATCGTGGCCGGCAGCACGTATCGGATCCCCACCAACAGCCACGCGCCGATTCGCTCGCGGCTCATGCGGGCTGCAGCGCCGCCGGCGCCGCCTCCTCTTCCAGTCGCTGCGCGGTCAGGAGTGCGGTGCGCTGCGCCCAGCGGCCGGTGGTGGCGAGCCCGAGCACCAGCACGCTGACGCCGCAGCCCGCGATCAGCCACCACGCCGGGTGGCTCGCCGACGCGAGCTGCCTGCCGAGGCCGCCCCCGACCGCCGCCCCGAGAATCGATCCGATCACCGCGTAGCCGAGCGCGGCGCCGACCTGCCGGCTGGTCGAAGCGATCGCCGCGGCGACGCCCGCCTGGTTGTTGGGCATGCCCGACACGGCCGTGTAGGTGATCGGCGGGTTGACCCAGCCGAAGCCGATGCCGAAGACCGCGTACATCGCGAGCAGCAGCGCCAGCGGCGTCGACGGCGTCAGCGTCGTCAGCACCACCGCGCTGGCGACCATGAAGCTGCCGGCGATGCACAGCGGCACGCGTGGTCCGTGACGGCTCAGCACCCGCCCCGACAACGGGCTGCAGACGAGCGCCGCCGCAGCCATCGGCAGCGTGCAGAGCCCGGCCTGCAAGGCGGAGTAGCCGCGGACGTCCTGCAGGTAGAGCGTGTTGATCAGCAGAAAGCCGCTGAACCCGGCGAAGGCGCTGATCGCGATCAGCGTGGCGCCGGAGAACGGTGCGCTGCGGAAGAAGCGCAGATCGATGAGCGGGTCGGTGCGTCGCGGCTCGTACAGCACGATGCCCGTCAGCGCCAGCAGCGACAGCGCGAAGGTGCCGATCGTCTGTGCGGAGGACCAGCCGGCGCTGGGTCCCTCGATGATCGCGTAGGTCAGCGACGCGAGCGCCACGATCACGAGCACCTGGCCGACGGGATCGAGCCGCCGCGCGCGTGGCGCGCGCGACTCGGGCACGAACAGCGCCGTCAGGACGACCGCCGCAAGCCCGATCGGGACGTTGATCCAGAAGATCGCGCGCCAGTCGATCGCGACCAGCGCACCGCCGACGACCGGACCGAGGCCGAGGCTGATGCCGACCACCGCTCCCCACGCACCGATCGCACGGGCGCGTTCGCGCGGCTCGGTGAACACGTTGGTGATGATCGACATCGCCACTGGGTTGAGCATCGAGCCGCCGATGCCCTGCAGCGCGCGCGCCGCGATCAGCCAGTCGAGCGTCGGTGCGAGGCTGCAGAGCAGCGAGGCACCGACGAACACCAGCAGCCCCACCTGGAAGGTGCGCCGCCGCCCCAGCCGGTCGGCTGTCGAGCCCGACAGCAGCAGGAAGCTCGCCAGCACGATCACGTACGCGTCGATCGTCCACTGCAAACCCGACAGCGACGCGTGCAGGTCGCGGTGGATCGACGGCAGCGCGACGTTCACGATCGTGCTGTCCATGGCGACGATCAGCAGGCTCATGCAGCAGATCGCGAGGATCGTCAGCCGCCGGCGATGGCTCAGCTGCGGGGTGCTGTGGCTGTGCTCGGGTGTAGCGTTCACGCCTGATTGTTCTAGCGCGAGGAGTGACCATGACCCGGAGACCGCGCCCGGACGACGCCGCCGGCGCCCGTCCGCGCGAGCCGAGAGGAGGCAGATGTCGCCGACGATCGATGAGCTGACCCTGGCTGACGAGCCCGGCAACTGGGCTGCGCTCGGCTTCGAAGTGGCGGACGCGCGCTGTCAGATCGGTGCCGTGAGCCTGCGCTTCAGCGGCAGGACGCCCGGTGTGGGCATCGCCGGCTGGTCGCTGCGCGACGCGGCCAGCACCGACCTCGACGGGTTGCCGACGACGATCTCGACCACCCCCGTGCCCGCGCCCGCCTCGGCACATCCCAACGGTGCGATCGCGATCGATCACGTGGTCGCGGCCTCGCCGGATCTCGATCGCAGCGTCACGGCGATGCAGGCCGCCGGATTGGACCTGCGCCGGGTGCGCGAGGAGCCGACGCCGGCTGGCGCGCCGCGGCAGGCGTTCTTCCGCCTCGGGAGCGAGATCCTCGAGCTGATCCAGGAGCCCGAGCAGGTGATCGAGCGCGCCGGCGGCCGCGAGCATCCGGCCCGCTTCTGGGGTCTGGCGCTGCTGGTGGACGATCTCGACAGCGCGCTGGCGAGTCTCGGCGAGCACGCCGGATCGGCACGGCCGGCTGTGCAGCCGGGCCGGTGGATCGCCACCGTGCGGCGTTCGGCGGGTCTCGCGGTGCCGCTGGCGCTGATGAGCGCGGACGCGCGCGTCGAGGTCGAGCGATGAGCGAAGCCCTGTGGAGCGAGGTCGACGACTACGTCGAGCGGATGCTCATCGGCGAGGACGCCGCGCTCGAGGCAGCGATGCGCGCGAGCGAGGAGGGCGGCCTGCCGCCGATCGCGCTGACGCCCGCCCAGGGCAAGCTCCTGCACCTGCTCGCGCGCATGCACGGCGCCCGCAGCGTCCTCGAGCTCGGCACGCTCGGCGGCTACAGCACGATCTGGCTCGCCCGGGCGCTGCCCGCCGACGGCCGTCTGATCACGCTCGAGCTCAACGCCGACTACGCCCGGGTGGCAGCGGCCAACGTCGAGCGGGCCGGCCTCGCCGGCCTCATAAAAATAAATGTCGGGCCCGCGCTCGACGGCCTGCGCGCGCTCATCGATGAGGGCGCCGGCCCGTTCGACCTGGTGTTCATCGACGCCGACAAGCAGCGCACGCCGGAGTACTTCGAGCTCGCACTCGAGCTAACCCGCCCCGGCAGCGTGATCGTGACCGACAACGTGGTGCGGGGCGGGGAGCTCGTGAACGGCGACAGCGGCGATCCCGGTGTCCAGGGCATGCGACGCTTTCACGAGCTGCTGGCGCGCGATCGCTCCGACTCCGACGCCCAACGCGTGAGCGCCACCACGATTCAGACGGTTGGCGCCAAGGGCTACGACGGCTTCACGCTCGCGCTCGTGGAGCGATAGGCTCGCCACCGTGGGCGGAGCGCTGAAGCTCGGGTTGAACACTGGTTACTGGGCCGGCGGACCGCCGCCCGGCGCCGTCGAGGCCGTCGCCGAGGCGGAGCGTCTCGGCTTCGACTCGATGTGGACGGCCGAGGCGTACGGCTCGGACTGCCTGACGCCGCTGGCGTGGTGGGGAGCGTCGACCGAGCGCCTCAAGCTCGGCACGGCGATCGTGCAGATGTCCGCGCGCCAGCCTGCCGCCACGGCCATGGCCGCGATGACTATGGACCACCTGTCGGGTGGTCGCTTCATCCTCGGGCTCGGCGTCTCCGGCCCGCAGGTCGTCGAGGGCTGGTACGGCATGCCGTTCGCGAAGCCGCTCGCGCGCACCCGCGAGTACATCGCGATCCTGCGCAACGTGTGGGCGCGCAAGGGCCGCCTCGAAGCGCCCGGACCGCATTACCCGCTGCCGCTGCCCGACGGCACCGGCCTGGGCAAGCCGTTGAAGGCCTCGATCCACCCGCTGCGCGAGGACATCCCGATCTACCTCGGCGCCGAGGGGCCCAAGAACATCGCGCTGTGCGCCGAGCTGTGCGACGGCTGGCTGGCGATGCTGTTCTCGCCCAGCGTCTACGACGAGCTGTACCGGCCCTCGCTCGAGGAGGGCTGGGGACGCGCGGGCGCGCGTCGCAGCGCCGCGGACTTCGAGGTCTGCGCGACGGTGCCGTTGATCGTCACCGACGACATCGAGGCCGCCGCCGATGCGCTGCGCCCGTTCTACGCGCTGTACTTCGGCGGCATGGGCGCCAAAGGCGCCAACTTCCATGCCAACGTCCCGATCCGCATGGGTTACGAGCGCGAGGTCGACGAAATCCAGGAGCTGTATTTGAGCGGTAAGAAGGATGAGGCGTGCGCTGTGATCCCGACGACGCTGATCGAAGAGCTGTCGCTGATCGGCCCGCGTGAGAAGATCCGCGACGATCTCGCCAAGTGGCGCGAGTCGGTCGTCACCACGCTGCTCATCTCCGGCGACGCTGCCACGCTGCGCGCCGCCGCTGAGCTCGTGCTCGGCTGACGGGCGCTAGCGGTTGGCGAGCTCGGCGAGCAGCTGCTGGGGAGTGATGATGCGCAGGCCGCGGTGCTCGCCGACGGGCAGCAGGTGCCTGCGGTCGCCGGACACCGCGATCTGAGCGTCGGCGTGCACGGCGCATTCCAGGATCAGGTCGTCGTCGGGGTCGCCCGTGATCGGCTCGGGCGCAGTGGTCGGCGCCGGGACGGTGGTGGTGGCGATCTCATGCAGCAGCGTCGTGGCGCTCACCACGCGCTCGGCATCGAGCCCTAGCTTCAGCGTCAGGACGCGGACGAGCTCGTCGAGTACCGGATCGGCCAAGATCAGCTCGATGCGCTGGTCGATCGCCGCCTCGAGCACGCGGCTCGGTGGCCCGGCGGCGATGAACGCCGACACGAGGACATTCGTGTCGCACAGGACGCGTGGCGTCACGCGCGCGTCGCGCGAAGCTCGTCGACGAGCTGCTCGACGTCCTCGGGGCCGACGCCCAGGGTCTCCGCCCGCTCGCGCCCGTGGCGCTGGAGGTCGGCGAGACGCTCGTGCTGGACGTGGCGGCGGAGCGCGTCGCGGACGACCTCGCTCTTTGTCTTGCCGGTCGCCTGGGCCAGCGCCTCGGCTTCGGCGGCGAGGTCATCGGGAATCGACACGGACAGCAGGCGCGCCATATGAAATCATCATATCGACAGGACAGGCGACTGTCCGAGCGCGTTGCCCGAGCCGTCGAGTGCCTGCGCGGCGAAATGCCGGCCCGCCGTCGGGCGCGCGCAGCGCGGTCTCGAAGCCGCGTGCGCGCGTTTGCGCAACCGGGACCAGGGCGCTGGGGTCGCCGCCCGCGAGCAGCTGCCAGTCGCGCACCTCGGTGGCGCCGTTCCAGCTGGCATAGGCGGTCAGGCGGCGCCCGGTGCCGGCGAGCGCAAGGGCCGGCGCGTCGGCTGGGAGGCCCGTCCAGGGCAGACGGAAGGCCCTGTAGCACTCGTACTTGTGGCCGAGCTGCGCATCGAAGACGATGCGCCCCGCGTGGTCGAACTCGGACACCCGCGGCACTTCTCCCCAGCCGACGAACACGTTGCCGTTGGGCAGCAGCTGCACGCTGCCCTGACTGCCCGCGAGGATGTCGCGGTGGGTGTATTGGTTGAGCATCGTCGCCGTCATCGAGTCCTCATCGACGTCCAGGATCAGCGCCCGCGAGCGCTTCTCCACGGCAGGGGTCGCGCCGTTGTCGAACACCGTCATCGTGCCGTCCAGCTGGCGGCGCGCGTCGTGCTGCCACGCGAAGCTGGCGCCGGCGCGCATGTCGAAGTCGCTGCCCTTGCCGCCCAGGCGCCAGATGATCGCGCCGCTGCGGTCGAGCTTGTAGACCGTGTGCGTGCTGCGGCCCGACACCAGCAGGTTGCCGTCGCCGTCGACGGCGACGGAGTTGATGTGGAAGAAGTCCCAGTCGGCTTCCACCGGCGCGTAGGACTCCGCCAGCGGGATGTGCTCGAGGCTGTGCCACTCGAGCAGCAGCTCGCCGCTCGCGAGGTCGATCTCCTGGAAGATCGCATCCTGGATCGTGCCCTTGCGCGGCCCGCCGACCGGCGTCAGGTCGGCGTTCCTGACGACGTAGCTGGTCAGCAGTGCGCTCCCGCGCGGCGTGATCAGGAACTCGTGCAGGTCGCCTCGCAGCCCTCTCGCCGCCTGCACGCGACGCACGGTGCGGTAGCCGGTATCGGCGATCACGTATTCGCCGACGCCGTGGCCGAGTTCGATCGAGCCCTCCCACCACGTCAACACGGGGCTGCCGCGGTAGTGCTGCACGCGGAAGTTGGTCGTCACCTTGCCGCTCAGCGGGTTCTCCCAGAGCGGCTCGCCGCTGTTGGCGACGATCACCGCGCCCGCCTGCGCGTTCGGCGCGTTGTAGGGCGCGATGAAGATCGGCTCGGGCGAGACCGCGCGCTCACGGCGGTTGACCGTCAGGCTCGGTATGCGCAGGTCGGGACGGCTGTGCCAGCGCGGAGCACTCGGCGGCGCCGCTGTGCCCGAGGACGCGAGCGCGCGGCCGAGCTCGCCGAGCGCGCCCGTCATCGTCAGCCCCACCGCGCCCGCGCCCGCGTAGCGCAGCAGCTGCCGGCGGGTGACGGGGTGCTCGAGACTTTTCATGGCTCCCTCCCATGACAGCGCAATCGGGCGCGAAGTAGCTCAACCTCAGTGAAGAATCTCGCGAGAACCCCGACCTGGCAGGCGCACCGACCGATCGACGCGCACTGCGCATCGCAGTTAGGGTCTAGCGCATGAGCGAAGCCGAGCCTGCGCAGGAGCAGCAGCAGCCGTTCGCGAACTTCCAGTATGAGATCTACTTCCGCGGCCTCTCGGGGGAGACGCCGGCGCTGCCGACCGCCGTGGCGGAGCTCGAAGCGCGGGCGCGCGAGCAGCTCAGCGCCGAGGCCTTCGGCTACGTCGCCGGCGGCGCCGGCGCGGAGTTGACGATGCGCGCCAACCTCGAGGCGTTCGAGCGCTGGCGCATCGTGCCGCGGATGCTGCGCGACGTCTCCGAGCGCGACCTCGCCACCAACGTGCTCGGCACCGCGTTGCCCGCGCCGCTGCTGCTCGCGCCCGTCGGCGTGCAGTCGATCGTCCATCCCGACGCCGAGCTCGCCGTCGGTCGCGCGGCCGCCGCCCACGGCGTGCCCGCGATTCTCAGCACCGCAGCCTCGAACACGCTCGAGGACGTCGCGGCTGTTATGGAGCCCACCCCCCCGGCCAGCCGCTGGTATCAGCTGTACTGGCCCAGGGAGCGCGAGCTCGCCGCCAGCTTCGTCGCGCGCGCCGCCGACGCCGGCTACAGCGCGATCGTGGTGACGCTCGACACGTGGCTGCTCGGCTGGCGACCGCGCGACCTGCAGAACGGCTACCTGCCGTTCCTCAAAGGCGAGGGCGTCGCCAACTACTTCAGCGATCCCGTCTTCCGCGCCGCGCTCGAGCGTCCACCCGAGGAGGATCCCGCGCCCGCGATCGGTCACTGGGCCTACCAGTTCGCCAACCCGAGCGTGACGTGGGCAGATCTCGCGTGGCTGCGCGCGCAGACCGACCTGCCGATCGTGCTCAAGGGCATCATCCACGCCGACGACGCGCGTCAGGCGATCGACGCCGGCGTCGACGGCGTGATCGTGTCAAACCACGGCGGACGCCAGGTCGACGGCGCGCTTGGCGCGCTCGACGCGCTGCCGGGCGTGCGCGACGCCGTCGGCGAGCAGTTCCCGGTCCTGTTCGACAGCGGCATCCGTACCGGCGCCGACGTGTTCAAGGCGCTCGCCCTGGGCGCCGACGCGGTATGCCTCGGGCGTCCCTACATGTGGGGTCTCGCGCTGGGAGGCCAGGCCGGTGTGGAACAGGTGCTGCGCTGCCTGCTCGCCGAGCTCGACCTGACGCTTGCGCTCAGCGGGCACACCGAGATCGCGCAGCTCGAGCGCTCGGCGCTCACCCGCGTGTAGAACGCGGCGTGGCCCGGCGCGGGGGTTGTGCGGCGCGCTGCAGGTGACCTAAACTCGGATCGTGGGTCGCTCGAGATGGGGCTTCTGCTCGTTCGGCGTTGCGCCGTCAGCGGCGCAAGCGTGATGAGCGGAGTGGCCGCGACGTCCGGACAGACGCCTGCATCGGCCGCCGCTCTCGCCCGGACCAAGCGCCTGACGCTGGTCGCCTGCATCCTTGGCTCGACGATCGTGCTGCTCGACGGCAGCGTCGTCAACGTCGCGCTGCCGACGATCCAGCGCGCGCTGGGCGGCGGGCTCGCCGCCCAGCAGTGGCTCGTCAACAGCTACCTGCTGACGCTCGGCTCACTGATCCTCGTCGGCGGCTCGCTCGGGGACCTGTTCGGCGAGCGACGCGTGTTCGCGATCGGCGTCGGCAGCTTCGGCGTCGCGTCGCTCGCGTGCGCGCTCGCGCCCACCATCGGGGCGTTGGTGATCGCTCGCGCCCTGCAGGGCATCGCCGGTGCGCTGCTGGTGCCGAGCTCGCTTGCCGTGATCGTCAACACGTTCTCCGAGTCCGAGCGCGGCAAGGCGATCGGGAGCTGGACCGCATGGGGTGCAATCGCGGGCGTGCTCGGCCCGCTGGCGGGCGGCGAGCTCCTGGCGATCGGCTCCTGGCGTTTGATCTTCCTGATCAACATCCCGCTGGCGATCATCTGCGTCGTGCTGATCCTGCTCGTGATCCCAGCTCCTGCGCCGCGTCCGCCCAGCGGGCGCCGGGTCGATTATCCCGGCGCCGTGCTCTGCGCCCTCGGGCTCGGCGGCCCGGTATTCGCGCTGATCGAGCAGCCGCGCCTGGGGTGGTCGAGCCCGGAGGTGCTGGTGCCGCTGATCGGCGGCGTGATCCTGTTCGCGCTGTTCACGCTGTACGAGTCCCGCGCCTCGGATCCGATGCTGCCGCTCGGGCTGTTCCGCCGGCGTAACTTCGCCGCCGGCAACGTCGAGACGTTCGCGATGTACGCCGGCCTGTCGATCCTGTTCTTCTTCCTGGTGCTGTTCCTGCAGCAGATCGGCGGCTACACGCCGCTGCAGAGTGGCCTCGCGACGCTGCCGGCGACGCTGATGATGTTCTTCCTCTCCAGACGCTTCGGCGGCCTCGCCGATCGCTACGGCCCGCGTCTGTTCATGGGTGCCGGCCCGCTCGTCGCGGCGGCTGGGCTGCTGTTGTTCCAGCGCACCGGCGCGAACGTCGACTACGTCTCCGAAGTGCTGCCCGGGGTGCTGATCTTCGCGCTCGGGCTGTCGATGACGGTCGCGCCGCTCACCGCCGCCGTGCTCGCCGGCTCCGAGCACCAGGCCGGCATCGCCTCGGGAGTGAACAACGCGGTCGCGCGGGTGGCCGGCCTGCTCGGCACGGCAGCTGTCGGAGCCGCCGTCGCGGGCTCGTTCGTGTCGAGCCTCGATCAACACCTCGCAGGCGTGCGGCTCGGGCCCGCCGCGGACGCCGCCGTGCAGGCCGCGAAGCGACTGCCGCTCGGGCGCCCCGACGTGAACGGCCTGCCGCTCAGGCAGGCGCACGCCGTCAGCCATGCCGCCGAACAGGCGTCGCTCCACAGCTTCCACCTCGGCATGGCGATAGCCGCCCTGCTCGTCGCGCTGGGCGGCCTCGTCGGCGTCGCCGGCATCCGCAACCCGCGGCCGGCCGGCGAGGCCGACGTGCACGCGGCTGACTGCGCGAGCGGGCAGCTGGTGGGAATCAATCCCGAGCCCGAGGTGGGCCACCACAAACCCGGGATCAGTCCCGAGCCGGTCTCCTAGACCGGCTCGCGCGAGTACTCGCGCATCGCCTCGATGATCGGGCCGAGCCGGCGCCCGCGCTCGGTCAGCCGATACTCGACGGTCGGCGGGCTCGTGGGGATGACGGTCCGCTTGACGAGCCCGGCGGCCTCGAGGTCGCGCAGCCGCTCGGAGAGCATCCGCGGCGAGATGCCGGCGACGGCATCTGCGAACTCGTTGAAACGCAGCGCGCCGGTGAGCGCGGCATAGATGATCGAGAGCTGCCAGCGCCGCTCGAGGAGGTCCGCGGTCTCGCGGACCTCCACGGGGACGGGCTCACACCTACGCGTGCGCGACATCGCGGGCCGGCTCCAGCGCCCGGTCGATGACCTCTTGAACGGTCATCACCGGATGGAAGGTCATCTGCTCTCGGACCTCCTCCGGGATCTCGTCGAGATCGCCGCGGTTGCGCTCGGGCAGGATCACGTCGGTCAGGCCGGCTGCGTGGGCGGCGAGCGCCTTCTGCTTGAGCCCGCCGATCGGCAGCACGCGGCCCTGCAGCGTGACCTCACCGGTCATGCCCACCGTGTGCTTCACCGGACGCCCGGACAGCAGCGAGGCGAGGGCGGTGACCATCGTCACACCCGCGCTCGGACCGTCCTTGGGGATCGCACCGGCGGGCACGTGCACGTGGAACTCTTGGTTCTCGAACGCGTGCTCATCGATGCCGAGCTCCTCGGCGTGGCCACGGACGTAGGAGAGCGCGATTCTCGCGGACTCCTTCATCACGTCGCCGAGCTGACCGGTCAGCACCAGGCTGTTGGCGCCGCCTGAGCCGCCGCCCTTCATGGCGGTGGCCTCGACGAACAGCACGTCGCCGCCGGCTCCGGTCACCGCGAGCCCCGTCGCGACACCCGGTGTGGCGGTGCGCGCGGCGGACTCCTGGAAGAACTTCTGGCGCCCGAGCGCGTCGCGCACGGTCTCCACGTCGATCTTCACCGGGGTCTCGGACTTGCCTGAGGCGATGCGGGTTGCGGTCTTGCGCAGGACGGTGCCGAGGTTGCGCTCGAGACTGCGTACGCCGGCCTCGCGGGTGTACTCCGCGATGATCGTGCGCAGCACGTCGTCGGAGATCTCGACCTCGTCCTCGCGCAGGCCGTTGCGGTCACGCTGGCGCGGCCACAGGTAGCCCTTGGCGATCGCGAGCTTCTCCTCGGAGGTGTAGCCGTCGAAGCTGATGACCTCCATGCGGTCGAGCAGTGGTCCCGGGATCGTGTCCGCCACGTTGGCCGTCGCCAGGAACATCACCTGGCTGAGGTCGAGCTCGACGTCGAGGTAGTGGTCGCGGAACGAGTGGTTCTGCGCGGGGTCCAGGACCTCGAGCAGCGCCGCGGAGGGGTCTCCGCGCCAGTCGGCGCCGACCTTGTCGACCTCGTCCAGCAGGATCACCGGGTTCATCGTGCCGGCGTCGCGCAGCGCCCTGACCAGACGGCCGGGGAGCGCTCCGATGTAGGTACGCCGGTGTCCGCGGATCTCGGCCTCGTCACGCACGCCGCCCAGCGACATGCGCACGAACTCACGTCCGGTGGCACGCGCGATCGACTCGCCGATCGAGGTCTTGCCGGTGCCGGGAGGCCCGATCAACGTGAGGATCGCGCCCGACTTGGGATCGGCCTCGATGCCGCGGTCCTGACGTAGCTTGCGCACGGCCAGGTACTCGGTCACACGGTCCTTGACGTCCTCCAGGCCCGCGTGGTCGGCGTCCAGCACCGCACGCGCGGCGACCGGGTCGAGGTGCTCCTCGGAGCGCTTGCCCCACGGCACCGCGATCAGCCAGTCGAGGTAGGTGCGGATCATGCTCGACTCGCCCGTCTGCTCACCCATGCGCTCCAGGCGTGCGAGCTCCTTGAGCGCCTGCTCCTTGACGTCCTCGGGCATGTCGGCGTCCTCGATCTTCGTGCGGTACTCATCGGCGACGGACGCGTCGTCCTCGCCGAGCTCCTTGCGGATCGAGTCCATCTGCTTGCGCAGGAAGTACTCGCGCTGCTGCTTCTCAGCGCCCTCCTGCACGTCGTCGCGGATGCGCCTGCGCACCTGCAGCTCTGCGAGGCTCTCACGCTGCAGTTTCACCGCGAGCTCGAGGCGCTCGGTGACGTCGAGCGTGCGCAGCAGCTCGACCTTCTGCTCGTATGACAGGTTGGGGGAGTAGCCGGCGGAGTCCGCCAGCGCGCCCGGCTCTGCGATCGCGCGCAGGAACGCGGCGATACGCCCGTCGTCGCCGCGCAGCTCGAGGATCTCCTCGACCGTCGCGCGGTACTCGCGCTCCAGCTCACGCGTGCGTTTGTCGGTGGGGACCTCGTCGGGCCGCTCGTCGACCTCGACGCGCAGCTCGCCGGTCGGCCCGGTCTCGGCGGCGCCGATCAGAGCGCGGTGCTCACCTGAGATCGCGACCGCGCGGCCTCCGCCGGGGAGGCGGATCCGCTCAGAGACCTCGGCGATCGTGCCGACCTCGAGGAACTCGTTCTCGTGACGCGGGACGAGCACAACACGCTCGTCATCGCCGACGTCGACCGTCAGCGTGATCCCCATGTTGGGGAACACGACGGTGTCGTCTAGTGGGATCAGCCGCAGGCGGGGCCTGGGCTCTGAGGGTGGGACTGTGAGGTTCTCTGAGGCAGATGACATAAGTGATGGCTCCATATGAGCTTACGAAAGTTTAGTTAGTATAGCGCGCGATGGTTGCGCGCGCAAGTACTTCGTGGCCATCACTGAAACGGCTCTGTGGAGCCAGATTTCAGCGATCCAGCGGCTCGGGCTCGGTCTCCGCGGGAGCGGGGCGGGGCTGCTGGGGGGCGTCGAAGGTGACCTCGACATTCTCGTCGGCGACGCGCTCCTCGGCCTCGGCCGAGTAGGTCAGCGCGCGGCGGTCGGCGTCGAGCAGCGGGTCGGAGAAGAAGCTCCGCGGGCACAGCCTGCGCTTCCTGACGACGTTGATCTCGGCCGAGATGATCGTCAGCTGCGCCCCGAGGTATAGCCACGCGAGCAGACCGAGCACGACCGCGAAGATGCCGTAGAGGGGACCCGTCCGCTTGAGCACGTGGTCGACGTAATAGCCGCCCAGGTGCTGCAACAGCTGCCACAGGACCGCCGCGATGATCGCCCCGGGCAGCACGTCGCGCCACTCCAGGTCCGCGGTGGTGAGCAGTTTGAACGCGATCGCGAAGACCGCGAGGTTCAAGGCGAGCGCGAGCACCACCCCCGCCGCCACCGCTTCCGCTCCGTGGCTGGCCGAGCCGACGTAGCCGGCGACGACCGTCGAGACGATCGCCATCGTGCCCAGCAGCGCCAGCATTCCCAGCCCGCGAAGGCGGGAGAAGATCCAGTTGGGGCGGTGCTTGAACGGCACGTGCCAGATGCGGTTGAAGGCCGTCTGCGCGGCCCCCGTGAAGCCCATGCCCGCCAGCAGCGAGCCGACGATCCCGATCGCCAGCGCGGCGGCGCTGCCGTTCAACGAATGCAGTTTCAGGTAGTCGCTGATGATCGGAAACTGCCCGAGCGTCCCGTCGAGGATCTTCTGGCGCTCGCTCGGGTTGCCCTGCAGGACGAAGCCGAGGACCGTCACGAGCACGAGCAGCAATGGGAACAGCGATACGAACGCGTAGTAGGCGATCAGCGCGGCGAGCTGGCCGCCCTGATCGTCGCCGTACTTCTTCAACAGCGCCGCGACGAAGCGCACCCCGCGCGTCTGCTGCTGGCGACGGTCGAGCGCATGGAGGGTGTCGGTGAGGCTCATCCGCTCCTCGCCGTCGAGCCCCGCCGACCCGGCCGCGTTGCGGCGACCGCGAATTGGGAGGGGGGTCTAGAGGCACTCACGGGCGACACCCCTATGTGTCTACCCGATCTCAGACCTCGGCACGTGCTCCGCGCGCTCTGTCAGACGCCGGGGCGCGCCCGCAGCGCATCAGCGACCCGGCCGAGCTGGTTGCCCAGGTGGCGCACGCCAAGCGCGAGATCCTGTTGCGCGTTCATCGCTTCCGGCTGCGTAAGGAGGACCTCGAGGACTGCTACAGCCAGGCGACGCTCGAGCTGCTGGCGCACACCCGTCGCGGCGGGCGCTTCGCCGGCACGGCACACGTCGCGAATGCCATCGAGCAACGTTTCCTGTCCCGGATACATGATCGCCGTCGCGCGCTCTCGGGCCGCAGCCCGATGCAGGCCGCGATCGAGACAGCCCTCCCGCTCGACTGCTTCGAGCCCGAACAGCCCGAGCTCGCTGATGTCCGCGCCGAGCTCGAGACGCTCGTGGTCCTGCGCGAGGAACTGCGTCGTGTCGAGTCCCTCGCTCGCGAGCTGACCCCCGACCAGCAGCTGATCCTCGCGTGCCAGGTGGGGATGCAAATGGAGCGTGCCGAGTTCTGCAGGCGTTACGGGTGGACGCCCGAGAAGTACCGCAAGGTGGCGCAGCGGGCGCGCGCTCAGCTGCGGCGGCTGCTCGCGTACGAGGACGACGATGTCCCGATTTCGGCCGAGCGTCGGAAGAGAGGGCAGGGACCGACCTATGCAGATATCTCCCCCCACTCATAGGACGTGCCCCTGGGACGCCGGCGGTCGGTTGCACGGACGGCAGCACGGCGATTCTCATCCGCGCGCAAGCGGCCGGGATCCGGATGGCTCCCCGCTCCGGCTTCCGGCCGCCCGCGTGCACGTCTTCCCGGCGGCTCCATGACGCTGCTTCAACGAACTCCTCGCGAGGTCTACCGGGTCTTCGACGAGGACCAGTTCCTGGCGCGAGGCGCCGGTCAGCTCGGCGAGTCGCCCGCGACGCTGCTCGCCACAGAGCGGCGTCTGCGCAGGATCGCCGGTACCACGGCGCTCGTCGCAGCCGCCGGCGCGGTCGGCGGCCTGCTCACCGTGGCCGGCTTGTTCTCCGTCTCGGGGGCCCGTCGTCGCACCGGGGTCCGGCTCGTCTGCCTCCGATGTGCTGCCGTCGTCGTCCTCGCCGATGGAGACCGTGAGAGGGCGTCATCTCACGGTCCCCGAGGTATCGCACCACGCCCGCGTACGTGGGCAGTCAAAGCGCGTTGCCATCTCACGACGCTCGCGCCTGGATGTGCGATCGGTCGGCAAGCGCAGTGCGCTCAGCGGGCCGAGTGGCGGGCGCGCCCGGGCGCTCGTGTTTGTGGCCGCGCCGCGACGCACGCCGGTTGAAGCGCTGCCTTCGGCCCGAGCCAAACCCGCGGCCGTTGTGGGCCCGCAGCTGCGGGACTCGGCCGGGCCAGAGTTCGGATTCGAGCGCTGAGGGGCGAGCGGTGAGCAGCGAACGAACCGGCCCAACGGTCACGGTCACCAGCCGCGCGTTGTGGCGTCTGCGCCTCGCCCGGGCGCTGCCCCGCTATCTGCTGTGCGCGGCGTCGGTCGCAGGGTTGGCCGCCAGCGCCCGCTTCGCGGTTGCGCCGCCGCGGCCCGTCGAGCTGCTCGCGGCCCGGCCGGGCTCGCCGCAGCGAGACCAGGCCGCCGAAGCGTACGCGGCGCTGTTCGTCCGGCGCTACCTGACGTGGAACGCCGCGGAACCGCAAGCCAGTACGACGGCGCTCGAACCGTTCGTCGGAGACGGCGTCGAACCCGACGCCGGGCTCGTGCTGCCGGCCAGCGGCGAACAGCACGTCGAATGGGCGGAAGTTGTCCAGGCGCGCGAGCCGACGCCCAGCGAGCACGTGTACACGGTCGCGGCGCAGACCAGCAGCGGCGGCCTGCTTTATGTGACGGTGTCCGTGGTGCGGACCGCAGACGGCGGCCTCGCGCTCTCGGGCTACCCGGCGCTCGTCGGCGCGCCCGTGGCCGGACCAGCGCACACAACAGCGCATCTACGCGAAGTGAGCGACCCCGAACTGGAGACCGTCGTCGACCGCGCGCTGCGCAACTATCTCGCGGGCTCCTCCGCCGAGCTGGCGGCCGACCTCGCGCCTGGCGCTCGTGTCTCGCTTCCAAACCTCGGTCTGAACCTGGTGGCGGTGCAGCGGCTCGGCTGGGCGCCTGGGGTGGGCGCGGTGCTCGCGACCGTGGAGGCACAGGACGGACGCGGCGTTCGATACACGCTCGCGTACGAACTCGACGTGCTCTCCTCGCAGGGCCGTTGGGAGATCTCCGCGGTGCAGACGGATCCCGATGCGTAATTCCCTAACTGAGGAGAGGCGATGAAGACGCGGCGTTTGCTGTGCGTTGCCCTGGCGTTGCCCGCGCTCGCGTGTACCGCGTGGACGCCCACGCCTGCCCGAGCCGCCGTTGCGAGCTCCGGCGCCACCGCCGCGCCTCCGGCGGCGACGCCGGAAGGCGGCGCCAGCTCGCTTGAATCAGCTGCCGCGAAGGCGGGCAGCACCGGTCGCGCCGTCGCCATGAGCTTGATCGGCCTCGCCTTTGCGGTCGCCGGCACCGTGCTGGCGTTTCGCCGCGACTTCAAGGAGGCGGCCGGCGTCTTTGCGGTCGGGATCGTCTCGGTGCTGCTGGCGACTCCGGCAGGTGTGAGCCTGCTGCGCGACACCGTCAACTCGCTGTTCGGCGCGCCATGATCGAGATCCGTTCCTTCAGGCGCGTGTTCGACCTCGAGCGGCGCATTTACAGCATCGATCGGCTGCGGCTGAACCCAGGCGGTGTGCCGGTGCGCGGCGTGATGTATTTCCTCGCCTTGCTTGGCCTGGCGCTGGTCGTGGCCGACCTCCCGCTGATCGGCGCGCTCGCGCGACAGGCACCCTGGTATCTACGCGCGATCGCGCTGCCGGGTGCGGGCGCAACGGTGCTGAGCGCGATCCGGCTGGAGGGTCGCACCTTCCATCTCGCCGCCCACGCGCTGGTTCGCTATCGCCTCGGACCCCGGTGGCTGGCAGGCATGCGGCGCTGCGGGCGGCCGGGCGGCCGCTGGTGGCCGAGCGAGATCCTGATCCTTCCTGACGGCTCGGATAGTCGTCTTCGGCGCCTGCGTTACACGGGTCCGGGAGCCGTGCTGGTCGCAATCGAGCACGAGCGCGGCGGACGCGCCGTCGAGCGTGGGGCGGCCGGAATGGCCCGCCGCGGACACGGTCCTGCGCTGCGACTGAGACAACGCGGCGCCGCGCGCCCGCTCGACCGCGGCCAGGTGATCGCGCTCGCGCCTGGGGCGCGACTGATCGTCACGGCGGCAGCGAGCAGGAGCGACTGAACGTGGGCGGGCCGATCGCGTTCGTCTACGGGAACTGCGTCTTTGCGCAGAGTCTCGACGATGGATGGGCCGCGTTTGCCGTCCAGGTCAGCTCGTATGCCTGGCTGAGCGAGGAAGCAAAGCGTGCTCGCTTCCTCGCGCTCGTCGGCGCCTTGGAGGCGATCGAGGCGGACGTACAGATCCTGCGGGTGTGCCGTCGCTGGGGCGCGGAGCGCTACGCCCGCGCCTTGCAACAGCAGAACGTCACCGTGGCAGGCGACGACGCTCGCACGCGTTCTTACGAGCGCTACATCGAGGAACACGCCCGCCGCCTCGGCGACGTCGGCGACGTCGGGGCGGCCGAGGCTGTGCTGTTTCTGCTCGTCAGCCTGCGCGAGCCCGAGCGTGACGTCGCCTCATACGTCTCACGCGCAGCGGGGCAACATCCGCGTCAGTGGTGGAGTGCGCTCAGGCGAGCGCTCGCTGGGCGCGACGGACGGATCATGAGCGCGTCCGAACTGGAGCAGGCCCGCGTGCGAGCCGACCAGGTGCACGCACGCCTGGAGGATTTCCTCCCGGTTCGCGCAGCCCGCGGCGCGGAGCTGCAATGGCTGGTGCGCAGGGCCTACTGCAGGGGGCTCGGCGAGCCTGTCATCGACGGGCTGCACGAGCCCCGCGCGCTTGTGTTCGAGCGCAATGGAGAGGCGCTGCTGGCGCCGCTGGAGGGCGATGTGATGCGGTGGGCCGACGGCTACGTCGAAAACCGCGGCCGGGTGCTGAAGGTCGAGTCTGAGCGCGGCACAAGCTGGCAGGCGCACCTGGTGATGGGCGCGCTGCCGGAGTGCACGCAGTTCCCGGGGGCGCGTTCGGAGCTGATGTTCGCGCCGGTGGAGAGCCTCCCGTTCGGCCTCGATCTCTCGCTGAACGCACGCTTTCTGCCAAACGAGCTGGCGCTCAGGCTTGCCAGGCGGCGGATTCAGGATGCTGACCAGATCGTTCGCGCGGAGTCCGGTGGCGAGCAGGGTGTTTCCGATCTGGGCTACGAGCGTACGCAGGAGGCCAGGGATCTGCTCGCGTACCTGCAGGCGTCGAGCAAGCCGCCACTGTTGCGGGCGACCCTTGCGATCGCTGTGGCGGGCGCCTCCGAGCAGGAGCTGGAGGCCCGGGTCGAGATGTGCCGGCGCGCGTATGGTGAGGTCCGCCTGCACCGCCCGCTGGGTGACCAGCTGCAGCTCTTCTATCAGCACCTCCCAGGCCAGCGCACCCGACTTGCCGGCTACGACGACACGCTGACGGCGGAGCAGGTCGCGGCGATGATGCCGACCGCCACGCACGCGGCGGGCTCGCGCAGCGGTTTCTACCTCGGGCACACACTGTCGAGCTCCAGGCAACCGGTGATGTTCAATCTGCGCGAGGGCTCCGACAGCAACCGCAACGCGGCGGTTCTCAGCGTCGGGGCGCTTGGCTCGGGCAAGACGACGCTCGCACAGAAGCTCGAGTACGAGGCGTTCCTGCAGGGCGCGAGGGTCGTCGACTGCGATCCGAAGGGCGACCACCGCTTCCACCTGCTGCCAGACGTGACGGCACACGTGGAGTGCGTGACGCTGCGGCCGGACCCGGCGCTGCGCGGGATGCTCGACCCACTGCGAGTGGCTCCGACGCATCTGCGCCAGGACGCTGCGGTCTCGTTCCTGCGCGACCTGCTGCCCGTCCGAGCCGAGCCGACGTGGGAGACGTCGGTGGTGGGAGCGGTAGACCGCGTCCTCACACGCTGCTCCGAGCCCACCTGCCGCGAGGTGGTCCGCGCGCTCGAGCAGGGCGACGACATCGACGTGCAGGTTGGCAAGGCGCTCGACGTCTACGCGCGCTCCGGGCTTACGCAGCTCGGCTTTGCCGACCCTGCGGTGAGGCTGCCTACGGTCGGCGAGCACCAGGTCACGTACCTGCCGATCCGGGATCTGCCGAGCCCGCCGCCCGGCATGCCGCGCTCCGAGTACTCCCAGGCGGAGCGCGTGGGCGAGCAGATCGTGCGCCTGATCGCGATGTTCGCGATGCACCTCATGGGATCCGAGCGGGAGCGTCTGAAGCTGTTCTCGTTCGACGAGGGCTGGCGTCTGCTGAGCGACCCGGTCGGCCGCGCGCTGCTCGCGTCCCTGCAGCGGATGGGGCGTTCCGAGCTGGCAGTGCCGATCATCAGCACGCAGCTCGTGACCGATGCGCTGATCGGAGAGCGCGAGTCGCTCGAGAACCTGATCGGTGCCACGTTCGTCTTCGGGATGCGCTCGCAGACGGAGGCCAAACGCGCGCTGACCCTGCTTGGCCTGGACCCGCAGGACACGCGGATGTGCCAGAGCTTGCTCGAGCTGGAAGCCGGGCGTTGTCTGTTCCGTGACCACCGCGGTCGCGTGGAGGCGATCCAGGTCGACGTGGTGCTGCCGTCGCTGCTGCGCGCGTTCTCGACGACGCCAGCGAGCTGAGTGCGCTCGCCGTGGAGCGCTCCCACAAGGCTCGCGACGCTCGCGCTGCTTGCACTCGCAGCGAACGCGGTGGCACCTGCCGGCGCCGAAAGCCGGCCCGCGGAGCCCAGAAGCCCGCGCGCCATGAGCTCCTCGGGCGCGGTTGGCAGCGCTCCCGCGACGAACACGGCCCCCAGCGACGCGCCGCTGGCGACCGGCGTGCGCGCGCTGCCCGCCGTCGGCGCTGAAGAAGGGGCCGGCGAAGCGTCGCCGGCCGAGGCGGACCCGCTGGTGAGCAACGGTCTCGGCAGTCCGGCCTGCAAAGGGCCGCTTGCCGGAGAACTCGCGGCGTCGGGGAGGCGCAACTGCGAGACCTCGGGCTTCGCCGCGGCGGCGGCGCCCACCGGCGACTACGGGCTCGATGTGCACATCGATACCGGCGTGCTCGGCTTCAGCCCCGGCGGGCTGCTCAGCACCGTGCAGGACCTGGTCGTTACGCCCTTGTGGATGGCGCTCGTGTGGGCGGTGCATGCACTCGTGGTGATGCTCGAATGGTCCTTCACGATCGACCTGCTCGACAGCGCCGCGGCTGCCGGCCTTGGCGGCGGGCTGCGCCGCATGCAGGCTGCATTCACGCAGCCGTGGCTGGCGCTGGCACTGGCAGTCGCCTCGGCGCTCAGCCTGTATCACGGCCTGATCCGCCGTCGCGTGGCCGAGACCCTCGGCGAGGCTCTCGTGATGGTGGCGATGATGGCTGGCGGCCTCTGGATAATCAGCGATCCGACAGCCACTGTCGGAGCGCTCGGCGCGTGGGCGAATCAGGCCAGCCTGGGCACGCTTGCCGTTGCTGCCACCGGTACGCCGTCGACCCCTGGACAGGCGCTCGGGGGCAGCCTCGCGACCGTCTTCACCACCGCGATCGAGGTGCCCTGGTGCTATCTCGAGTTCGGAGACGTCGGCTGGTGTCGTGACCCGTCCCAGCTCGATCCGGGCCTGCGTGCAGCCGCTCTGAAGATCGCCGAGCACGAGGCGGCCAACCTGGCCTGCGAGCCGAACGACGCGCTGATCCCGACATGTGCGCAGGTCCACGGCGCCGAAGCGAAAGCGCTCGAGCGCAGCGCCGAGCTGCTGCGTGATGCGCAGAGCAATGGAGAGCTGTTTCTCGCGTTGCCGGCGAACGGCGTCGCCCGCAACTCGATCAACGAACAGGGATCGCTGCTGCGCGCGCTGTGCCAGAGCGGCGAAGCGACCAACTGTCGCGGTCCCACTGCTGCGCAGGCCGAGTTTCGGACCGACAGCGGCACTTGGTCGCGTGTCGGGGGTCTGCTGTTGATCGCGGGTGGTCTGCTCGGCATGTTGCTGCTCTTCGGGTTCGTCGCTCTGCGGCTGCTGGCCGCCGGGCTGTTCAGCCTGCTCTACCTGCTGCTTGCCCCGGCGATGGTGCTCGCTCCGGCGTTTGGCCAAGCCGGGCGCGCACTGTTTCGTAGGTGGGCTCTGCAACTGCTTGGCGCGGTGGTATCGAAGCTGGTCTTCTCGTTCCTGCTGGGCGTCATCCTCGCGGTCGTCACCGTGCTCGCGAGTCTTCAGGCCCTCGGGTGGTGGACGCAATGGCTGCTGATGTCCGCCTTCTGGTGGGGGGTATACCTGCGACGCCACCAGCTGTTCGACACCGCAGGCGCCAGCCTCGCCGACGCGGGGGCCTCGACCGAGCGGGCTCGGCGTCGCTCGCTCGCGCGCACGGTCGGCAGCGTCCTCGAACGGCCCCGAGCGGGCGCAGCCGTGGCGCGCTGGAGCAGGAGCAGGCGCACCAAGCACGCGCCCGACGGGCGCGATCGCAAGCTCGCGCGCGTCGGATACGAGCGTGCCGGAGCTGCAGCCGACGAGCAGGTGGCGCGCACACTCGAGGGCGAGCACCGCGGTGCGACCGTGCGCGCCGCGGCCGCCCCCGAGACCCAGCGCGATCTGGGCGCCCACCGAGTCCGCCTGCAGCGCCTGGATCACGAGCGTGCGAGCGCGCTCGCGGCCGGCGACACGCGTCGTGCGCTCGAACTGAATCATCGTGCAGAGCGCATACGCGGTGAGGTCGATCACGAGCAACAGGCGCTGGGCGTCGCGCAGCGGCTCACGCGCGCTGGACAGCAGGCGCACCGCCGCACGGGTGTCGTGTATTCACGTGAGCGGCGCGAGCAGCAGAGCCGTCTGCTCGACGCGCAGGCGGCGTTGCCGTCGCGCGGCCGCCCGTCCGCGAGCGGGGAGCGACGCGACTACGCTGCGCTCGCCGGTCTCGCGGAATACACGCGCGAGGAGTACGGACGGCTCGGCTCGCGCGGTCAGCGTGCCGCGCGCCTGGAGATCGACCGCGAGCTGGCGCTGCGCAGGGAGCTGGGCGAAGCCGCGCGTGTGGCCGGTCGCGATGACACGGACAGCGGGCTTGGCCGCCGCGAGCGGCGTAAGGCGGCGAGGAGATTCGACGGAGCGCTGCAACGAGGGCTCCACGAAGCGGGCCACAGCCTGCCGGCATCGATGCGCGAGCGCTCACGTCTGGAGGTCTGGCAACAGGCGGGGCGTGCGGAGAACTCGCGCGCGAGCGAAGCCGCCGGCGGCCGCTCGAGCGTGATGCACGATGCGCACGAGGTCGCAGCACGGCGCAAACGACAGCTCGGCAGGCATCGGCCATGAGCCACACGGGCGGCCCGAGCGTCGCCGTGGGCGCCGGTCGGCGTGTCGGGACACGTGTGGCCGTGCTCGCCGCCGCCACGGCCGGACTCGCGTTCATGCTCGTCACGGCGTTGACGGTGCTCAGCGGCGCGTCGCTCGGCGCAGGCGACGCCCAGCCCGCCGAAGCCCCCGGAGGCGCCGTTTCGGCCCTCGCGACGGCCGAAATCCCGCCGCTGTACCTGCGCCTGTATCAACTGGCCGCCCGACGCTACGGCTTGAGCTGGGCGGTTCTCGCGGGGATCGGCAAGGTCGAGTGTGACCACGGTCGCGATCCAGATCCATCGTGCACACAGGAGGGTGCAGTCAACTCGGCAGGTGCCGGCGGGCCAATGCAGTTCATCGCTTCGACCTGGGCGCGATTCGGGGTCGATGCCGAAGGCAACGGACCGCCTGACCGGTGGAACGCGCCTGACGCAATCTACGCCGCCGCCAACTTCCTGCGTGCCTCGGGCGCGCCGGAAAGCTATTCCCGTGCCCTGTTCGCGTACAACCACGCGAGCTGGTACGTGGCCGAGGTCGAGAGCTGGGCGAAGAAGTACAGCACCGCGGCGTTCGCGCAGGCGGCAGCTGCGGAAGGGGGGAGGCCCGAAGGGGCGGATACCGCGCTCGTCGGCGAGAGCCCGACGCCGGTCTTGTTCGTGCCAGGCGAGCAGGCCGAGCTCGCTCCCGGCGACGGGCACCTCGCGCTCGTTCCCGTCGGCGTGCCGGCGACCGTTCAGGCGATGGTCGTGGCCGGAAACGAGTTGCAGGACCTCCCTTACGGCCCGAACGGACATCCCGATCCGTTGGGCGCGTCGCAGGAGGACTGCTCGAGCACGGTCAACTACGTGCTCTACCGCGCAGCGGTACGTCCATTGGAGGAAATAGTCCGTGAGAACCCGCTCGCGCAGGATTATGTCAACTGGGGCGCGCCGGGTCCGGGCCGCTGGGTGACGATCTACGCGACCGACAGTCCGACTCCTCACGTTTTCATGCTCATCGCAGGGTTGAGGCTTGACACCAGCCACGACGGCACCGATGTCGGGCCCAACCGCTACGAAGACGGCCCGCGCTGGCGGATCTTCGATCAGATCCCCGCCTGGGCGCATTGGTCTGTGCGTCATCCGCCGGGGTTGTAAGGTGCCCATCGTGTCGGCCCGCGAGGTGAGCTACCTGTTGATCGGAGGAGGCCTTGCTGCGGCGAACTGCGCGCGCTGGCTGCGCGAGGAAGGCACCGACGGAGAGGTGCTGCTGGTCGGGCGCGAGCCGGACCCACCGTACAACCGCCCGGAGTGCTCCAAGGGCTACCTCCGCGGCGAAGAGACGCGCGAGGAGCCGATGTTCCGCCCGCCCGAGTGGTGGTCGGATCAGAACGTCGAGCTGCTGACGCGCACAAGTGTCACGGGCGTCGACCTCGACACCCGTACCGCCGCGCTGTCCAACAAGGAGCAGGTCCGCTTCGAGAAGGCGCTGTTCGCAACCGGCGCCAACGTGCGTCGCCTGAACGTTGGCGGCTGCGAGCTCGAGCAGATCCACTACCTGCGGACGCTCGGCAACTCCGACGCGATCCGCGAGGGCGTCGCCGATGCCCAGCACGTGGTGCTGATCGGCGGCTCCTTCATCGCGTGCGAGGTCGCCGCGTCGCTTACGAAGATGGGCAAGAGCGTCAGGCTCGTCATGCAGGAGCAGGTGACGCTCGAACGCAACTTCGGCCCCCGCGTCGGACGCTTCTTCCAGGAGCTGCTCGAATCGCACGGAGTCAGCTTCCACGCCGGCGACGAGCTCGAGCGCTTCGAGGGCGAGGAGCGCGTCGCCAAGGTCATCACCCGCGGCGGGCTCGAGCTGGCGGCCGACGCGGTCGTGATCGGCGCCGGCGTCGCGCCGGACGTGCAACTTGCGCGGAAGGCCGGCCTCGAAATCGGTGAGCTTGGCGGCGTGCGCTGCTCGTCGCGTCTGGAGAGCTCGGTCCCGGGCGTGTTCGCCGCGGGCGACATCTGCGAATACGAGTCGGTCATCCACGGCGGCGCGCGGCTGCGGATCGAGCATTGGGACGTAGCCTTCAATCAGGGGAAGACTGCCGCCCTGAACATGCTCGGCAGGGACATCCCGCACGACGTCGTCCCATATTTCTATTCCGTGTTCGCCGATTGGGGCGAACTGGAGTCGGTGGGGCCGGCGTACAAATGGGACGAGGAGATCATGCGCGGCACATTCGAGGCCGGCTCCTTCACCAACTGGTATCTCGAGGACGGCGCCGTCAAGGGTGCCCTCACATGGGGTCGCTCCGACGACCTCGATGCCGCGCGGCGACTGATCGTCTCCGGGGCCGTCCTCGATCAGCGCCAGCGCGCCGCGCTGGCCGACGTCGACTCCGACCTCGCTGCCGTCGGGATCTAGGCTCACCCGGCCGCACCGCCGTGACCGGCCTATCGCAGTTCGCCGCCGGCGTCCCGCAGTTCACGCGCGAAGCGCAGCAGATGCTGCGCGCGCCCGGCCAGTTCGAGTGGTCGACGATCACGCTGCTGGCACTAGCGGTGTACGTCTACGCCGTCGAGATCCAGCGTGCCAACTGGAGCGTCGTGCTCGCCGGGCTCGCGTTCTGGCTGATGGACTGGGCCAACGAGATCATCAACGCGCTCGTTCTGCACTTCAACTCTCACGCCGCACTGTGGACCGTCACCGGCCACAGCAGCTTCGTGATCCTGATCGGGCTCAACATCGAGATAACGCTGTTCTTCGCTATCAACGGCATCGTCTTCGCGAAGCTGCTTCCCGCCCAGCGCTCCGCGCGGATGCTCGGCGTGCCGAGCCGCTGGGCGATGGCCGTCGCCCTGTCGTTCGTGTCGGTCGGCGTCGAGCTACTGCTGCACGCCGACGGCGTCTTCCATTGGTACTACTGGTGGTGGAACGTCGCCAGCTTCCCGGTGATCGTCGTATTCGGCTACCTGACGTTCTACGTCGTCTCGTTCACCGTCTACTACGCGCCGCGCCGGCGCCAGATCCAGATCGTCGGCGTCTTGGCGGGCATCGATCTGCTCGCCGGCCTCGTGTTCGGGCCGCTGCTCGGCTGGATCTAGGGTCTGGGTCTCGATGTCCCCGGTTCATCGTCACGCCGCAGGCCTCGGCCTTTTGGGTCTCCTGATCGTCGCGCTGGCGGGCTGCGGGCTGATCACCGCCGCCGCGCCGACGACCGTGCAGCTGCTCGTCACGAGCGAATTCGGCGCGCGCGTGGCGCACCGCAGCGGCGCGCTGCGAGCCAGCGCGCACGAGACGGTGCTGGGTCTGCTGCGTCGCTACTACGCCGTTCGCGTCAGCGCCGACGGACGTCAGGTGCAGAGCATCGACGGCGTCCCTGCCGCGACCAGCGCCGCCGCCGGTGAACCCTCAGCGCGGTGGTTCTACTACGTCAATGGCGTACAGAGCTCGAGCTCGCCCGCCACGAGGAGCGTGTATCCAGGCGATCACGTCTGGTGGGACCTGCACGACGCCAGCCACAGCGAGGACGCGGCAGCGCTCGTCGGCTCCTTCCCCGAGCCGTTCCTCAATGGCGTCGAAGGCAAGCGCCTGCCAGTGCGCATCGAATGCGTCTCCGCGTCCGGGCCCGCCTGCCGCGCCGTCACCGCAGGAATGCGCGAATCCGCGGTACCGGCCGCTGTCGCGGCAATCGGCAGCGGTGGCGCTCCGGAAACGTTGCGCGTGCTCGTCGGGCCGTGGGCGCGGATCGGCGGCGAACTGGCCGTCGAGGGCATCGCACGCGGTCCCAGTGTCAGCGGCGTCTACGCAACCTTCTCAGCCGACGGCGGCACGCTCACGCTGCTCGACCGCCACGGCCAGGCGGTGCAGCGACTGACCAGCGACGCCGGCCTCGTCGCTGCGACGCAGAGCGCCAAGGAACAACCGGTCTGGCTCGTCACCGGCACCAATGACGCCGGCGTCGAACTCGCCGCCCGCGCCTTCAACCGCACCGCGCTGGCCGACCACTTCGCCGTGGCGCTCGCCCCCGGCGCTGCAATCGCGCTGCCCGTACGTTGACCCTCGCTTTACTCGACGCCCTACCCTTGTGAGGGTATGTCCGAACACGCCTACACCGCGAGGGCCCTGCCCCGTCGCCGCGACGTCAGGCGCACCGAGCGCCCCGGTGCGATCAGCGCGCTCGGCGTCGCCGCGCTCTGCATCGCGGGCTTGGCGATCGTGTGGACGCTTGCCTCGCAGGTACCGGTCGTGCGCGTCAAGGACGCGGTCGCGCTGTACGACTTCACGCTACTGAGCGGGCCGCGCATCGATCGGCCCCTCAACCTGCTGCTGCAGCTGCTCGAACCGGCGCAGTTCGTGCTGTGGGGAGTCGCGCTCGTGGCCCTCGCGCTCGCGCGTGGGCGCCCGCGCGTGGCGCTGGCGGTCGTCGCGCTGATGACGCTCGCGCCGTTCACGAGCGAGACCCTCAAGCCGCTCCTGGCCCAGCCACACGACCAGGTCGGCGCCGTCAGCATCGGCGCCGCGTCGTGGCCGAGCGGCCATTCGACCGCCGCGCTCGCGCTCGTCCTTTCGGCGGTGCTCGTCGCGCCGCGGCGCTTGCGACCGCTGGTGGCAAGCCTCGGCGCGGCCTTTGCGCTCGTGGTCGGCTGCGCGCTACTGATCCTCGCGTGGCACATGCCGAGCGATGTGATCGGCGGCTACCTCGTCGCCGGGCTCTGGGCAGCGCTGCTGGTCGCCGCGCTGCGCGCCGCCGAGCGCCGCTGGCCGACTCACACCAGCCCCTAGCTCTCCCGTCCGTGGTGCGTGGACTCGTGGGCTCCGGGCTTCCACAGGGACTCCTCGTCCTGCGCGCTGGCATCGCCGTCGCTCGGCCTGTTGGCGGCGCGGCCGAGGATGAACAACAGGTCTGACAGTCGGTTCAGATACCGCACGACCTCAGGGTTGACCTCGGCGCCGACCGCGATCACGCGCCGCTCGGCGCGCCGGCACACCGTGCGAGCCACGTGCAGATGCGCCGCCGCCGGTGTGCCGCCGGGGATCACGAACGATCGCAGCGGCTCGAGCGTCGCGTTGACCTCGTCGCAGGCGTGCTCCAGCCACTGCGTGTAGTCGGGGCCTACGCGCAGGCGCGGGCGCTCCTCGCCGCTGGACGGCGCGGGCGCCGGCACCGAGAGGTCCGCGCCGATGTCGAGCAGGTCGTTCTGCACGCGGCGCAGCCACTCGGCGAAGCGTCCGGGCATGTCTGGCGCCAGCAGCGTCACTCCGATCACCGCGTTCAGCTCGTCCACCGTCCCGTACGCCTCGACGCGCGGATGCAGCTTGGATACCCGGCTCATGTCTCCGAGGTGCGTCTCGCCGGCGTCGCCGAGCTTCGTGTAGATGCGGGTGAGGTTGACTGTCATAGCCCGATCCGGCCTCCAGCCGGCTCCTTGATGATATGCGCCGCCGTCTCGGCGGCCTTGACCGGGCCTGCGGCCCTTTCAGATCCGGCCTCCAGCCAGCTCCTTGATGATATGGGCGGCGTCCCGTCTCGCCGACCGCACCGCGCCTCGGCGGTGCGATCAGATACGTTCTCGCACCTCCTATGAGGATCGGTGTTCCGAAGGAGACCGCGGCGGGAGAGCATCGAGTGGCGCTCGTGCCGGAGGTCGTCAGCAAGCTGCAGGCGAAGGGGCTGGACGTCGTCGTCCAGGCCGACGCCGGCGCGGATGCGCTGCTGACCGACGCGGCATTCACCGCGGCGGGGGCGCAGGTTGCCAGCGATGCCGCGGAGGTATGGCAGAGCGATATCGTCGTCACGATCGCGCCACCGGACCCCGAGACGATCCGCGGGCTCGGCTCTGGATCGATCCTGATCGGCTTCCTCGCACCTCTTACCAGTCCGCAGACGACCCGCGCGCTCGCCGACGCGAAGGCGACCGCGTTTGCGATGGAGGCGATCCCGCGGATCTCCCGCGCGCAGGCGATGGACGCGCTGTCCTCGCAGAGCAACGTCGCGGGCTATCGCGCGGCCCTCCTCGGCGCTGAGGAAATGGGCCGCTTCTACCCGATGCTGATGACCGCAGCGGGAACGATCCCGCCGGCCAAGGTGCTCGTGCTGGGCGTCGGCGTCGCCGGCCTGCAGGCGATCGCGACGGCCAAACGTCTGGGTGCGCGCACCAGCGGCTACGACGTCCGTCCCGAGGTCGCCGAGCAGGTCGAATCCCTCGGCGCGCAGTGGCTGGACCTCGGCATCGAAGCCAGCGGCGAGGGTGGCTACGCACGCGAGCTGACCGAGGAGGAGCGGGCCCAGCAGCAGCAGGCACTGACCGACGCGATCAAGGGCTTTGACGTGGTAATCACGACCGCGCTGGTGCCGGGGCGCCCGGCGCCGAGACTCGTCACGGCGGAGGCGGTCGAGGGCATGAAGCCGGGATCGGTGATCATCGACCTCGCCGGCGAGGCGGGCGGCAACTGCGAGCTGACCGAGCCCGGCCGCACGGTCGTGCGTCACGACGTCAAGATCGTCTCGCCGCTGAACCTGCCTGCGACCATGGCCGAGCACGCCTCGCAGCTGTTCGCGCGCAACGTGCAGGCGCTGCTCGAGCTGTTCGTCGGCGAGGACGGCACGCTGCAGCTCGACTTCGACGACGAGATCGTCAAGGGGGCGTGCGTGGTGCGCGACGGTGAGATCGTCAATCCCGGTGCGAAGGCCGCCGTCGAGGCAGCCGCTGGAGGTGCCTCCTAGGTGATCCTCGCCAGCACCCTCACCACGAACCTCTCGATTCTCGTGCTCGCCGGCTTCATCGGCTTCGTCGTGATCTCCAAGGTGCCGAACACGCTGCACACGCCGTTGATGTCGGGCACCAACGCGATCCACGGGATCGTGCTGCTCGGCGGCCTGCTCGTGATCGGCCTGTCCGGCAACGATACGTTCAACAAGGTGATCCTCGTGATCGCGATCGTGTTCGGCACGATCAACATCGTCGGCGGCTTCCTCGTGACCGACCGCATGCTCGAGATGTTCAAGGCCAAGCCCAAGCGCGCCAAGGGCGCCGACGGCGGCGAGAGCTCGGAGAAGGGTGGCGGCTCGTGATCCAGGCTCCGCTCGCGACGTCCTTCCTGCAGAACCAGAGCTTCCTGGACGTTCTCTACATCATCGCCTTCTCGCTGTTCATCCAGGGTTTGCGCGGTTTGTCGGGGCCGACGACCGCCGTGCGAGGCAACCGCATCGCCGCGGTCGGCATGGTCATCGCGATCATCGCCACGTTCCTCGAGCCCAGCGAGGGCGAGTGGGGATTGATCGCGCTCGGCATCGCCTTGGGAACGGCCGTCGGCGTGCCCGCAGCGCGCCAGGTGAAGATGACGGCGATGCCGCAGATGGTGGCGCTGTTCAACGGCGTCGGCGGCGGCGCCGTGTTCCTGATCTCCTGGGCGGAGTTCCGCCGTCACGGGTCCACATATGCGTCGCACACGCACGCCGTCATCGTGCGCGGCATACCCAACGGCACGATCTCCGCCTTCACTGTGTCGGCAGGCGGCGTGCCCACATATGTGGCGATCTTCTCGGTGTTCGCCGCGATCGTCGGCTCTGTCTCGTTCTGGGGCTCGAACATCGCCTTCGGCAAGCTCCAGGAAATCATCCCCGGCCGACCGATCTCATTCGGATCCGCCCAGCAGATAGTCAACCTCGTGCTGCTGGTGCTCACGCTCGCCGCCGGCGTGGATCTCATCGCCGGCGCTCACTCCGAACTGCTTTTCATCGGCATGCTCGTGTGCGCCGCGCTGCTGGGCAACGCGCTCGTGTTCCCGATCGGCGGCGCGGACATGCCGGTCGTGATCTCGATGCTCAACGCCTTCACCGGCCTGTCCGCGGCCGCCACCGGAATCGCGCTGAACAACCCCGCGCTGATCGTCGCCGGCATGATCGTCGGTGCGTCGGGCTCGATTCTCACGAACCTGATGGCGGTCGCGATGAACCGCTCGATCCCCTCGATCATCGCCGGCGGCTTCGGCGGCGGCGGCGCGATCGAGGGCGCCAGCGGTGCCGGCGAGCACGCTGGCACCGTGCGCTCGACGAGCGCGGCTGACGCAGCCATCCAGCTCGCCTACGCCAACCGCGTGATGATCGTGCCCGGCTACGGCATGGCGGTCGCTCAGGCGCAGCACGCCGTGCGCGAGCTGACCAAAGCGCTGGAAGCGCGCCAGGTGGAGGTCGGCTTCGCGATCCACCCGGTCGCCGGGCGCATGCCCGGGCACATGAACGTGCTGCTGGCGGAGGCCGACGTGCCGTATGACCAGCTCGAGGAGATGGAGGAGGCCAACCAGGAGTTCGGGCGCACGGACGTCTCGCTCGTGATCGGCGCCAACGACGTCACCAACCCGGCGGCCAAGAACACGCCATCCTCGCCGATCTACGGCATGCCGATCCTCGAAGTCTCCAACAGCCATTCGGTGATCGTGATCAAGCGCTCGATGAACCCGGGGTTCGCAGGCATCGAAAACGAGCTCTACTACGAGCCCGAGACGACGATGCTCTTCGGCGACGCCAAGTCGGCGGTCACCGAAATCACTTCGGAGCTCGCGAACATCTAGCCAGCGGGCCGATGGCACGGCGTCAGGCAGCGTCCTCGATCGCTCGCGTGCCACTGCACGCTTCGCTCACTGCGTCCTTGTCTGACTTGGCCCTCGGCCCGCTGGTGCGAGACTGCGTGAGATGATCGAGCGCAGCCAGGCCGTCGCCGCCCTCGCCGAGGACGAGTTCGATGTGGTCGTCGTCGGCGGCGGCATCACCGGCGCGGGCGTTGCCCTCGACGCCGCCACCCGTGGCTACAGCGTGGCGCTGCTCGAGCGCGCCGACTACGCCTCGGGCACCTCGAGCCGCTCGAGCAAGCTCGTCCACGGGGGCTTGCGCTACCTGCAGAACTTCGATCTCGGCCTCGTCCGCGAGGCGCTGCTCGAGCGCCAGCTGATGGTGGCGCTCGCCCCGCACCTGGTGCGGCCGCTGCCGCTGGTCGTGCCCGCCTTCGAGGGCGCGCACCCGGACCGCCTCGTCGGGGTGGGGCTGAACCTGTATGACGTGATGGCGGTCGACCGCGATCGCCTGCGCTCGCGCCGGTCAAAGCGCGGCCGCGCCGAGCGCGCCCAGGGCACCGCTGCGGCGGCGGGCAGCCTCGACGGCGCCGAGGCCTGGAGCCCGGCCCGCCACCGCGTGATCTCAGGCGAGGAGGTGCTCGAGCTGCTACCGGCGCTCGCCGCACGCGAGCCGACCAGCGGCTACCTGTTCTATGACTGCCAGACCGACGACGCGCGGCTCGTGCTGACCGTGCTGGGCGAGGCGGAGCGCTTCGGCGCGGTGTGCGCGAACCGCCTCGACGTCACCGGGCTGCTCGAGCAGGACGGCCGCGCGCACGGCGTGCAGGTGCTCGATGTCGAGAGCGGCGAGCGCTTCGACGTGCGCGCCGCGAACGTCGTCAACGCGACCGGAGTGTGGGCCGACCAGCTGCGACCCAACGAGCTGCACGAGGAGGCAGAGCTGCCGCGCATTCGGCCGAGCCGCGGCACGCACATCACGATCCGCCACGAGGACCTGCCGTTGATCGGCGGTGCGATCGTGCCCGCCGGCGGCGGGCGCACGATCTTCGCCCTGCCGTGGCTCGGACACACGCTCGTCGGCACCACCGACAACGACTACGAGGGGCCGCTCGAGCACATCGAGCCCTCGCGCGACGACGTCGACTACCTGCTCGAGGCCGTCAACGCGTTCTTCGGCAGCGAGCTGACGCCGGCCCAGCTGACCGGCGCGTTCGCCGGCGTGCGTCCGCTGATCTCGACGGGCGACCCGAAGAAGTCGGTGGACATCTCACGCAAGTCCGAGCTTTACGAGACGTCCTCCGGGATGATCACGATCACCGGCGGCAAGCTCACGACCTGGCGGCGCATGGCCAAGATGACCGTCGATCGCCTCGTCGAGCGCGACGCGCGCGAAGCGCCGTGCCGCACCCACGAGATCCCGCTCGGGCAGGCGATCGCAGTCGAGGAGCTTCCGCGCGTCGAGGGGGTTCCGGCCGCGTCCTACCCGCCACTCGCGGCGCGTTACGGATACGCGGCGCGCGAGGTGCTGGCGCTGGCGTCCGAGCGCGGGGAGCTGGCGCAGCCGATCGTCTCTGGCCTGCCAGATCTGCTGGCCGAGGCGGCGCTGGCCGCGCGCCGCGAGCAGGCGCGCAGCATCGGCGATGTGCTGTTGCGACGCACGCGCCTCGGGCTGCTGGCAGCGCGCGAGCTGCCCGGTGCGCCGGTGCGGCGCGTGGGGGAGATCCTCGCGCGCGAGCTCGACTGGAGCGCCGAGCGCCTCGAACGGGAGCTCGAGAGCTTCGCCGATGAGGCGCTCGCGGAGGGCATCGTCGCGGACGCCGAGCGTGCCGAGAGCGTCGGCGCAGCTGCGGTCGACGCCGCGTCGCCGCCGGCACCGACAGCGTGAGCGCGCCGCTGCTGCCGCTGCGGGCAGTCGATCTGACGCTCGAGCTCGGTGTGCGGCCGTGGCTGATGGGGATCGTCAACACCTCGCCAGACTCGTTCAGCGACGGCGGGCTGCACGCCGGTCTCGACGCGCAGGTCGAGCACGCGCAGGAGCTGCTCGCGGCGGGCGCCGACATCCTCGACGTCGGCGGCGAGTCCGCGTCCACGGGGCGTCCCCCCGTCGAGGTCGCCGCGGAGATCGAGCGGGTCGCTCCGCTGGTCGAGATCCTCGCCGGCGAGCTCGGTGCGCTCGTGTCCGTCGACACCTACAAGCCCGCGGTCGCCCGTGCCGCGATCGCTGCGGGCGCGCGGATCGTCAACGACGTCAGCGGGCTGCGAGACCCTGCGCTCGCCGACGTCTGCGCGCAGACAGGCGCCGCGCTGGTGATCATGCACACGCGCGCCGCGCCTCGCGAACGCCTGCAGGATCCGGACCTATATGGCGATATCGGCACGGAGGTGCTGGCATTCCTGCGCGAGCGCACCGCGCTCGCGCTCGCGCTCGGCGTCGCACCCGAGCAGCTGATCCTCGATCCCGGCCCCGACTTCGCCAAGACCCCCGCGCAGACGATCCGGCTGCTGCGCGAGCTCGGGCGCCTGCACGAGCTCGGACGGCCGCTGCTGATGGCGATCTCGCGCAAGGACTTCATCGGCGCGCTCACCGGCCGCCGGCCGCGCGCACGCGAGGCGGGTACGCTGGCCGCGCTCGCCTACGGCGTCGAACAGGGCGCGCACGTCTTTCGGCTCCACGACGTCGCCGGCGCCGCCGACTTTCTCGCCGTGCGCGCCGCGCTTGCCGGCGAGAGCCAGCCGAGCAGGGATCTCGCCGTACCCGATGAAATCCGCTACGACCGCTAGGCTGCAGTCATTCACGGGTGCCCGCCGCTGTCCAACGCTGCGGGACGCCAACCGCCCATCCACCAAGAAAGAAGGAACCCCAGATGGCAGTACTTGAACGCTCCGAGCTGGAGGCCAGTCCGCTTGCCGATCTGCACACGATCGCCAACCAGGTCGGTCTCGACGGCTTCAGGCGGCTCCGCAAGGCAGACCTGATCGACGCGATCCTCGGCGAGGCCAGCCCCGAGGGCGGGGAGGACGCAGCCGAGGACGGCGAGCGCCCCGGAAGCGCACCGCGCACCCGTAGACGTCGCCCGCTGCGCTCGCGCCGCTCCTCCGAGGACGCACCCCTCGGGGCACAGGCAGGCGACGCCAGCGATGCCGACGCCGACCGCGATGCCGACGCGCCGGGCAGCGACGACGAGCCCGCAGCTGCCGGCGAAGACACGGACACCCAAGCCGCCGACGGCGGTGCCCGTCGCGGGCGGCGCCGCGGCACGCGCGGCGGCTCCGCCGCGCCGGACGCGTCCGGACGTGGCTCGGCGCGCGGACGCGGACGCACCGGGGCGCGCGAGGGATCCGCCGCGCGCGACGCAGCCGAGCAGGACGGGGAGGAGGCCGCGCGCATCGCCGCCGGCGTCGTCGAGGTTCTCGGCAACGGCTCGGCGTTCCTGCGCGTCGACCCGCCCGAGCCCTCGGACGAGGACGTCTACATCTCCGCCGCGCAGGTCCGTCGTTGCGAGCTGGTCTCGGGCGACCGCGTCACCGGGCCAGTGCGCACGCCGCGGCGCTCCGAGCGCTACCCGTCGCTCGTTCGCATCGACACGATCAACGGCGCGTCTGCTGACGCCGTGTCCGACGGAGCGCGCTACGAGGAGCTGCCCGTCGACTGGCCACGCGAGCGCATCGCGCTCGGCTCCGATGACCCGACCTTGGAGGCAATCGAGTGGCTCACCCCGCTCGGCCGTGGCTCGCGCGTGGTGATCGTCGGAGCGCGCGGCGCGGGCAAGAGCGAGACGCTGCGACGGATGCTCGCGGTGATCAGCGGGCTCGAGGAGCTCGAGACCAGCCTCGTGCTCACCGGCGCACGCCCCGAGGAGATCGCCGACTGGCAGGACGGCCCGGTGACTCCGGCCGCAGCGCTGAGCTTCGCGGCCTCGGCCGATTCGCAGGATCAGGCGGTGGAGCGCGCAATCGACGCCGCCAAGCGTGTCGCCGCCCGTGGCGGAAACGCGCTCGTCGCGATCGACGCAATCGACGCGCTGCACCCGGCCGCCGCGCGCAAGGCGCTCGCATCGGCACGCAACCTGCGCGACGGCGGATCGCTCACCGTGATCGCTCTCGCCGAGCGTCCGCTGGGCGGCGAGACCACCGTGATCGCGCTCGACGCCGCACTCACGTCCACCGCCCGCCAGCCGATCCTGGACCTCGCCGCCAGCGCCACGCTCAAGCCAGAGCTGCTGGTCGGCGACGACGGCGCCCAGGCGATCTCAAAGGCCCGCGCCGCGGCCGTCGAAGCGTCCTGACTTTGCGCGACAGGCCGGCTATCGCCTGTAGGCGACGCGGTTCCAGGAGGGCTCTGGCGCGAGCTCGATCGGCTCGCTCGCCCGTGGCGATCCCGGTTCGGGCGGCTGCACGTAGCCGAAGCTGCCGCTCTGCTCGTTGAAGCTCACGCTGAGCTCGCCCTCCTTGACGCGCTGGTCCAGCCACGCGCCGCGGAACACGAGGCGCCGCATCCAGTGCACGAGCGAGCGCTCGGCTGGCCCGACAAGCTCGGGCCAGCAGTCGTTGACGTGTTCGCCGAGACCTGACGCCGGGTCGAGGATCTCGCCGTTGACGGCGAGGTTGACGAGGTCTTCGAGCTCCTCCTCGCCGAGGCGCCCGCCGACGAAGCCGAGCTTCAGCGCCGCCTGCTCGCAGCGCTCGGAGAAGTCAACCTCGTTGAACGTGAAGCGCAGCTCGCCGTATTCGAGGACGAAGTCCTCGCCGGAGTCGTAGTTTTCGCGTCGCGCTGTTTCCATTTGCCGGCGCCGGGTTGATTGGGGTCCATCCCCGCCGGCCCCGGCACGTCGGAATCATACGGCTCGTTCCTGCATCGGCGGCCGTCGTGAATGGGATTTTGCACCGCGGCCCCCAGGCGGTACCTGTCGTGGGGGCCTGTCGTGGGGGGCCGGTGGGCATCTGTAGCCTCCCGGACCGATGGCACGACTCTCAGAGCACGGACTGCGCAAGTCGGTCGGCGTCTCAGGCCTGTTCGCGACCGCCTACGGCAACGTCGGCTCCTCGATCTACTACGCGCTCGGCCTTGTCGCCGCGCACGCGCTCGGCCTGACCCCGCTCGTCTTCGTGTTCGCCGGCGGCCTGTTCGCGCTGACGGCCAAAACCTACGCCGAGGGCGCGTCGATGTTCCCCGAAGCCGGCGGCTCCTCGTCGTTCGCCCGCCACGCCTTCAACGACGTCGTGTCGTTCTTCGCGGGCTGGGCGTTGAGCCTCGACTACATCCTCACGATCGCCATCTCGGCGTTCTTCGTCCCGCACTACCTCAGTGCGTTTCCGGGTCTCGGCGCCCTCAAGCACAACCCGGACGACATCTTCGGCGGGCTGATCGTGGTCGGCCTGCTGGCGTGGCTGAACATCCGCGGCCTGGGGGAGTCGGCCAAGCTGAACATCGTCCTCGCCGTGCTCGACCTCTCGACCCAGATCCTCCTGGCGTGCGTCGGCATCGCGCTTGTCCTGAACCCGCATCTGTTGATCAACCAGGTCCACCTGGGGTCGGTGCCGAGCTGGCGAGAACTGATCTTCGCGCTGTCGCTGGCGATGCTCGCCTACACCGGCATCGAGACGGTGGCGAACATGGCCGAGGAGTCCAAGGACCCCGGCAAGCAGGTGCCCAAGGCGGTCAACCTGGTGGTGCTCGCGGTCCTCGGGGTCTACGCCGGCATCTCCGTCGTGGCGCTCTCGGCGCTGCCGGTCATTCACCACGGCGTCGGCTACAGCTCCGAGCTCAAAGAATCCTTCTCGAAGCCCGGATACGCGACCGCGCTCGGCGGCTTCTTCGAAAACGACCCGATGCTCGGGGTCGTCGAACACCTCGGGCTGCACGGCACGGTCCTGAAACTGTCCAGGTACTACCTCGGGCTGCTCGCCGCCACGATCCTGTTCATCGCCACCAACGCGGGGATGATCGGGATCTCGCGCCTGTCGTGGTCGCTCTCCGAGCACCGCCAGCTGCCGCGGCTGTTCTCGCAGCTGCACTCCAAGTACCGCACGCCGTGGTTCACGCTGATCTTCTTCTCGATGCTGGCGAGCACGCTGATCATCTACGGCAACACCGAAGTTCTCGGCAACCTGTACTCGTTCGGCGCGATGCTCTCGTTCACGGTCGCGCACGCGGCGATCGTGAAGCTGCGCATCAGCGACCCCGACCGCGAGCGCCCCTATCGCACCCCTGGGGGGGTGCGCATCAAAGGCTCGGTGATCCCGCTGGCCGCGGTGGTCGGCGGTCTCGGCACTTTCGCCGCGTGGATCGCCGTGACGGTGCTCCACACCGAGGCCAAGATCGTCGGCATCCCGTGGATGGTGATCGGCATGGGCGGCTACTTCTACTACCGCAAAAGCCAGGGCCTCGACCCTCGAAAGAGCTACAAGATCGAACGCGCGACGCGTCCCGCTGACTTCGAGGAGCTCCAGTACAAGACCGCGCTGGTGCCGATCTTCGGCGACGACGTCAGCGCGTCCGCCCTGCACAGCGCCGCCAAGCTGATCGGCGAGGAGGGCGTCGTCTACGCGATCTACGTGCTGCCGGTGCCCAGCCAGCTGTCGCTGGAGGCCGGCCTGGAAGAGGAGGAGGCGCAGGGGCGCTCGGTGCTCGAGAGCGCGCGGATCCAGGCTCGCCGGCTCGGCATCAAGATCCATACCGGCCTGATCCGCACGCGCAACCCGGGAGCGGCGCTCGTCGAGGAAGCCGAACGCGTGGGCAGCGACGTCATCTACTGGTCGACGATCCACGCCCCCGCCGGTGAGCGGGGCATCGGGCCAACCGCGGCCTACCTCCTGAGCAAGCGTCCCTGCCGCGTGATCATCGAGACGCAGAACCAGCCGCCGCGATCGGAGCTGGTGCCGGCTAGCGCGTGAGCGCCGAGTGCAGCGCGCCCTCGAGGTGAGGCTGCGCGAACTCGTAGCCGAGCACGAGCGCCTTGGCGGGCATCACTCGGGCGCCCGTGGTGACGATCTCGGCCATTTCCCCGTACAGCAGGCTCAGCGCGGCGCGCGGCACCGGCATCACCGACGGACGCCCCAGCACGCGGCCGAGGATCTTCGAGAACTCCCGGTTCGGAAGCGGCTCGGGCGCGGTCGCGTTGAGCGGCCCGTCCCAGCGCTCGTCCGCGAGGGCCGTGAGCATCATCCCGCGCAGGTCGTCGGGGTGGATCCACGAGATGTACTGGTAGCCGCCGGCCACCGGGCCGCCGACGCCGAGCCGGAACGGCGGCAGCATCTTGGCGAGCGCGCCGCCGTCGCGATCGAGCACTACGCCGGTGCGCAGCATCACTACGCGCATGCCGAGCTCGCGGGCGTCGGCCGCGGCCGCCTCCCACGCCACGCACACCTCCGACAGGAAGTCGCGCCCCGGCGGCGCGTCCTCGTCGAGCGGCTCTTCACCGTGGGGTCCGTAGTAACCGATCGCCGAGGAGCTGACGAGTACCTGCGGAGGCTTACCGAGCTCCGATTGATGAGCACGCCGGAGCCCCTCGACGAGGTTGCGCGTCCCGATGACGCGGCTGTCGCGGATCGCGCGCTTGGCCTGGGCGCTCCAGCGCTGCGCGATCGGCGCGCCGGCGAGGTGAACGACGGCGTCGCGGTCGGTGAGCGCCGCCGGCGGCGCGGGCTCGCTCAGCGGGTCCCAGGCGACCGCATCGACCGCGCCGAGCCTCGCGCGCGCACGCGCGGGATCGCGCGTGAGCACCGTTACCTGCACGCCGCGCTCGCGCAGCACCGCGACGCAGCGAGGGTCCAATCAAGCCCGTCGCTCCCGTGACCGTCAGCCGCTGGCCGATCTGCGATCGGTCGCTCATCAGCTCAGCCTCTCACACGTGAGGCTCGCGCACCCGGATCACGCGCGGCCGTCGACCACCTGGGCACCCGGCGAGGCAGCCGCGACGGCGTCGCCGTGGGCGAAGCCGACCTGCTGCCCCGCCAGCGCGGTGCCGGCGGCGCGCGCCTGCTCGGCGACCGCCGCCGCCACGGCGGGAGCGACGTCGCGATTGAACACCGACGGGATGATGTAGTCCTCGCGCAGTTCGTCCTCGTCTACGATCGCCGCGATCGCGTGGGCGGCAGCCATCTTCATCTCCTCGGTGATCGCCGGTGCGCGCACGTCGAGCGCGCCGCGGAAGATGCCCGGGAAACACAGCACGTTGTTGATCTGGTTCGGGTAGTCAGAGCGGCCGGTCGCCATGATCCGCACGTACGGCTCCGCCTCCTCCGGGATCACCTCGGGGTTGGGGTTCGCCATTGCGAACACCATCGCGTCGCTGTTCATCCGCGCGAGCGCCTCTGCCGGTACGGCGCGGGCGCCGGAGACGCCGATCAGCAGGTCCATGCCGTCGATCACATCGGCCGGCGACCCCGCTCGGCAGTCCGGGTTGGTGGCCTCCGCGAACCAGCGCTTGACGGCGTTCATCGTCCCGTACTGGTAGTCCTCGCGCTGGGTGTGCAGCACGCCCTGGGAGTCCGCGCCGAGGATCTTCGTGACGCCGGCGGCGAGCAGGATCTTCGCGACCGCGATCCCGGCGGCGCCGAGGCCGATGATCAGCACGTTCAGGTCCTCCAGCCGCCGACCTGTGAGCTTCACCGCGTTCAGCAGCGCGGCGAGCACGACCACCGCGGTGCCGTGCTGGTCGTCGTGGAAGACCGGGATGTCGAGCTCTTCCTGCAGGCGCTCCTCGATCTCGAAGCAGCGCGGCGCCGAGATGTCCTCGAGATTGATGCCGCCGAACGTCGGCGCCATCAGCTTGACGGTGCGTACGATCTCCTCGGCGTCGGTCGTGTCGAGGCAGATCGGGAAGGCGTCGACCCCGGCGAACTCCTTGAACAGGCAGCACTTGCCCTCCATCACCGGCATCGCCGCGCGGGGGCCGATGTCTCCCAGGCCGAGGACCGCCGTGCCGTCGGAGACGACCGCCACGGTGTTGCGCTTGATCGTGTACTGGAAGGCCCTGTCGGGGTCATCGGCGATCGACAGGCACACGCGTGCGACGCCCGGCGTGTAGACCATCGAGAGGTCCTCGCGCGTCTTCAGAGGGTGCTTGTTGGCCTGTTCGATCTTGCCGCCGAGGTGCAGCTGGAAGGTTCGGTCGCTGGTGTCGATCACCTCGGCGCCGTCGATCGCCGCGATCGCCTCGATGATCCGCGTCCCAGTGCTCCTTACCCGAGGCGTCGACGACCACATCGCGCAGGCTGTGGGCGCCGTCGACCTCGACCAGGTCCACGGCCCCGACCATCCCGCCCGCGTCGCCGATCGCGCTCGTCAGCTGCCCGAGGATCCCGTGGGAGTCATCGAGCCTGACACGGATCGTCAGACGGTACTGCGCACTCGGTGTGGCGCTCACTGGCGGGGCTCCTCGGTCGTTGGCGGCACGGGATCTTAGGAGGTATGCGGCGCCGACACGTGCTCCTTTGGCCCACCGGCCAGCCGCCGAGGCCGCGCCAGTGCTCGTAGAGTGCTCAGACGTGGCCACCGACACGCGAGCACCTGCGAGCACCGGCACAACGCGCAGCACGCGCGCGGGCGCCGGCGCCGCGAGCACGGCGCGAGCCGGCGAGCGGCGCCTGTTCCTGATCGATGGCCCGAGCCTCGTCTACCGCGCCTTCTTCGCGCTGCCCGAGTCGATCGCGACCTCGACCGGCGAGCCCACCAACGCGATCTTCGGCTTCGCCTCGATGCTCGTGAAGATCGTCAGCGAGTACGGCGTCTGTCCAACGGTGGTGGCGTGGGACGCGGGCACCTCGGGCAGGACCGAGATGTTCGCCGAGTACAAGGCCCAGCGCCGCTCGCGTCCGGACCTGCTCAAGCAGCAGTGGCCGGCGATGGAACCGCTGGTCGAGGCGTTCGGCTACAGCAACGTGCGCGTCGAGGGCTACGAGGCCGACGACGTGATCGCGTCGCTCGCCGAGCACGCGCTGCGCGCCGAGCCGCCGGTGCCGGTGACGATCGTGACCGGCGACCGCGACGTCTTCCAGCTGATCGACGAGCGCGACCTCGTGCGCGTGATGGCGACCGCACGCGGGATCACCGAGACGAAGATCTATGACCGTCAGGCGGTGATCGACCGCTACGGCATCCCTCCCGAGCTGATCCCGGACTTCTACGGGCTGAAGGGGGACACCTCGGACAACATCCCGGGTATCCCGGGGATCGGCGAGAAGACCGCCAGCGAGCTGATCCAGAGCTTCGGCTCGCTCGAGGATGTGCTCGCGCGCGTGGACGAGGTCAAAGGCGCCAAGCGCAAACAGAACCTGATCGAGCATGCCGAGAACGCGCGCGTGTCAAAGCGCCTGGCGACGGTCCAGCGCGACGTGCAGGTCAACTTCGACATCGCCGCCGAGGCGGTGCGTGAGCCGGATCGCTCGCAGCTGCGCGAGGTGTTCCGCCGCTACGAGCTGCGCGACCCGCTGCGGCGCCTGGAGGAGGCGCTCGGCGACGCCGAGCTGGCGGCGCCGGCGCCCGACGCGCAGGTCAGCTTGACCGCGCGAGTTCGCGCGGGCAGCCCGGGGGACATCGCGCGGGTCGGCCGCGCCGACAGCGAGCTGTGCGTCGTCGTGAGCGCGATCGAGCCGCCCGAGGGCGAGCTGTTCGCCGACGGCGCCCCTTGGCGCTTCGCGGTCGCCGCCGACGGCGAAGTGCTCGTCGGTGACTGCGGCGGCCCGGAGGAGGTTGTCACGGTGATCGGCGAGCGCCCGGTGGTGGCTCATGACGCCAAGGCGCTGGGGCTGATCCCTCCCGAGCTCGTGCACGACACGCTGCTCGGGGCCTACCTGCTCGAGCCCGCCCGGCGCGGCTATCCGCTGGCGGAGCTGTTCGAGGAGCGCGGCCTCGCGAGCGACCTCGAGGACCCCGTGGCAGCCGAGGCTGTGATGCTGGGCGCACTCGCGGACTGGCAGCGCGAGCAGATCGCCGAGCGCGGCCTCGAGGCGGTGATGCACGAGATCGAGCTGCCGCTGGTTGCGGTGCTGCGCGAGATGGAGCTGCTCGGGGTGCGCCTGGACCTCGAGCGCCTGGCCGAGATCAGCGGCCGCGTCCGCGAGGAGATCGGGACGCTCGAAGAGGAGATCTTCCTGCTCGCCGAAGACGAGTTCACGATCGGCTCGCCGCAGCAGCTGGGCCAGATCCTCTTCGAGAAGCTCGGCCTCTCGCGCAAGCGTCGCGGCAAGACCGGCTACTCGACCGACGCGCGCGTGCTTCAGGCGATTCGCTCCGAGCACGAGATCGTGCCAAAGATCGAGCGCTGGCGCGAGCTCTCGACGCTCGCCAAGACATATCTCGACGTGCTGCCCGGCGAGGTCGACGAGCGCTCCCGGATCCACACCACCTTCCTGCAGGCCGGCGCGCAGACCGGACGTCTGGCGAGCACCAACCCGAACATGCAGAACGTCCCGATCCGCACTCCGCTCGGGCGCGAGATCCGGGGCTGCTTCGAGGCCGAGCAGGGCAGTGTGCTGATCTCCGCCGACTACTCGCAGATCGAGCTGCGGGTGCTCGCCCACGCGGCCGGCGAGCAGGTGCTGATGGAGATCTTCGAGCGCGGCGAGGACGTGCACACGGCGACCGCGTCGCGGGTCTTCGGCGTGCAGCCCGATGAGATCGACCCGGGTATGCGCTCGAAGGCGAAGATGATCAACTACGGGATCGTCTACGGGCTCTCCGACTTCGGCCTGGCCGACCGCCTCAACATCCCGCGCGAGGAGGCCAAGGAGTTCATCGACGCCTACCTCGAGCGCTTCCCGCGCGTCGCCGAGTTCATCGCCGCGACGATCGAGCAGGCCAAGGAGCAGGGCCACGTGACGACGCTGTGGGGGCGGCGCCGACAGATCCCGGAGCTGCGGGCCCGCAACTACCAGGTGCGCACGCTCGGCGAGCGCCTCGCGGTCAACACCGTCATCCAGGGCACCGCCGCGGACATCATCAAGCTGGCGATGGTGCGCACCGAGCGCGCCCTGGCGGATTCAGGGCTGCAGGCACGACTGCTGCTGACGATCCACGACGAGCTGCTGTTCGAAGCGCCGCCAGGCGAGGCGGAGCAGGCGCGGGCGCTGATCGAGCGCGAGATGTGCGGCGTGTGGGGGCAGCGCGAGCCGCCGCTGGCGGTGGACATCGGCGTCGGGCGAACCTGGCTCGAGGCCAAGTGAGCCGCGGCCTGGCGGTGCTGCTGGGCGTCGGCGCCGGCTGTCTCGTCGGGATGCAGGCGCCGATCAACGCGCGCCTCGGCAAGACCGTCGGGAGCATCCAGGCGGCGACCTTCTCGTTCCTCGTGGGGACCGTCGCACTGGTCACGATCGCCGCGTTCGTCAACGGCGGGCTCGGGCAGCTCACGAACGCCGGACGGGCGCCATGGTGGGCGCTCGTCGGCGGCCTGCTCGGCGCCGTGTACGTGACGGTCGCGCTGATCGCTGTGCGCACGCTCGGCGCCAGCGGCCTGACGGCCGTGGTGATCACCGGCCAGCTCGCGATCTCTGTGCTGATCGACCGTTTCGGCCTGTTCGGGATCGCCCGCCAGCACATCGATGTCTCACGCATCGCCGGGCTCGTGCTGCTGGTGGCCGGCGTGGTGCTCGTGGTGCGCAAGTAGCGAGTCGAGCAGACGATGGCGGCTCAGGCGAGCGCTGTCCTGAAGCCCTCGCGCCAGCTCGAGTAGCCCGGTCGCCAGCCGAGCTCGCGCTTGGCGAGCGCGTTGGCGGCGCCCTGTGCCGCCGTCATCGTCGCGATTCCGTAGCTGCCAGCGAGTGGGCGGGCGAGCCACGCGGGCACGCGCCGCGGGCGCGGCGCGCCGAGCGCGGCGGCAAGCGCCGGCAGCCACTCATCCACGCGGCGCGGGCTCGTCATCGACGATGTTGTACGCGCCGCCGTCACCGTTCTTGAGCGCCGCGACGGTCGCGTGGGCGGCGTCCTGGATGTGGATGAACGACCACACGCCGCCGCCGCCGCCGATGATCGGCAGGCGCCGGCGCAGGACCTCGCCGCAGAGCGAGCCGGATCGCGAGATCGCGCTACCCGGCCCGTAGAAGTAGCCGTAGCGCAGCACCAGTCCACCGGCATCGAGCACCGTGCTCTCGAGCTCCGCGATCGCGGCGGCAGAGCGCCTGAACTGCTTGGGGGGATTTGCGGTGGCGTTGAGTGGGTCGCTCTCGAGGTGAACGGTCCCGCGCGGTCCTGGCGCGTAGGCGAAGGCGACGCTCTGCGCGAGCACGCGCTCGGCGCCGACGCTGCGCGCGGCGTCGACGAGGATGCGTGTGCCCTCGGTGCGCAACCGATCGGTCAGCGCGAAGTCCCGCTCGATCCGGCGCGGGTCCAAGCGCGGCGGAATCGCGGTGAGCTGATGGATCAGCGCCTGCGGCCGAGCGGCCTCGACCGCGCGCTTGACCGCCGTCGCGTCGAGCGCGTCGGCGAGCACCGGCTCGGCGCCGGCCGCCTGCAGCGCCTGCGCGTTGGCCGCTGAGCGTGTCATGCCGGTGACCTCGTGACCTTCCGCGATCAGCAGCGCCAGCAGCGGGCGCCCGATCGCGCCCGTCGCTCCGGCCACGAACACCCTCATGCCGCGATGACCTTCTCGGCGCCGCGGTCTGAGGCGGCCGCGCTCGCGGGTCGCTCGGGGGTCACGCACACCATCCCCTCGCTGAAGCCCGCGGGGGTCATGTCGAAGGCGCTGTTGAAGCGGGCGCGCATGTTCTCGAGGGCGATCACGTGTGTGAGCTCGACGAGCTGGCGCTCGTCGAAGTGCTCGCGCAGGCTCGTCATCAGCTCGTCGGAGACGGACGCGGGGGTGCGGGTCATGGCGGTCGCGTAGTCGAGCACGAGCCGCTCGAGCTCGCTGAACTCCTCCGAGTGCGAATAGCGTGCCAGCGCCAGCAGCTGGCGCTCGCTGACGCCCGCTTCGCGCGCGATCGAGGAGGCGATGTCGCAGCAGAACTCGCAGCTGACGACCGCCGCCGCCTTTGTCTCGGCGAGCGCCTTCAGGCGCTCTGGCACGCGATGCTGGCCGGCGGTCGCCTGCTCGAGCACGCCGTATCCGAGCAGCAGGCCCGGCGCGTGCGCGTAGACGGCGATCGGCTCCACATCGCGGCCGAGCCGCTGCCGCGACAGTCGGTAGACAAGCCGCACGAGCGGGCTTGCGTTGCTGGTGGGTACACCGTCGATCCTGGCCATGTTCGTGCCTCCAGCGGTCGGGGAACGCGGCTGGGCGAGCGCGGTTGCGTCGCTCGCACCGCCGTTTGACATCGGCGTTACTCTACCCCAAGGTGGTTCCCGGAAAGTGACCAGTTCGACGACGAAAATGGGTACCAGTTTTGGTCCTGAGCTGCTGATCGAGCTGCGCGGCAGCCGTCGTCGCGCGCAGCTCGAGGACCGGCTGCGTGAGTTCGTGCGCGACGGAACGCTGAGCGCCGGGAGCCGGCTGCCGTCGTCGCGTTCGCTGGCGAACGATCTCGAGGTCTCGCGTCGGCTGGTCGTCGACGCCTACGCCCAGCTGCTCGCCGAGGGATACCTCGTGGCGCGCAGAGGCGGAGGCACGTACGTGGCGGCGGCCGCGAGTGCCGCCGAGGGGAGCCCGCGCCGGGCGCCGGCGCGGCCGCTGCAGTTCGACTTCTTCCCGGGCGCACCCGACCTTGCGTCGTTCCCGCGCGCGCTGTGGTCGCGCGCGCTGCGCGACGTCCTGCGCTCGGCGCCCGCGAGCGCGTTCGCCTACCCCGACGTGCGCGGCGCTCACGAGCTTCGCGGCCAGCTCTCGGCCTACCTACGGCGAGTCCGCGGCGTCGTCACCGAGCCCGACTCGATCGTGATCTGCGCGGGCGCCACCCAGGGACTGGCGCTGCTCGGACGGGCACTCACGCGCGAAGGCGTCGGCGCGATCGCCGTCGAGGACCCGTGCCTGCCGCCGCACCGCGCGGTGCTCGCCTACGCGGGCCTCGAGGTGCGCGGCGTGGCCGTCGACGAGCACGGGCTCGACGTCGGCGCGCTCGACGCGCCGGCGGTGCTGGCGACGCCCGCGCACCAGTGCCCGACCGGGGTGGTGCTCTCGCCGCGGCGCCGCGGCGAGCTGGTCCAGTGGGCGCGTGCAGGCGGCCTCGTGATCGAGGACGACTATGACGCCGAGTTCCGCTACGACCGCGCTCCGCTGGGAGCGCTTCAGGGGCTCGCGCCGGAGCACGTCGTGTATCTGGGGACCACCTCCAAGACGCTCGCCCCCGGGCTGCGGCTGGGCTGGCTCGCGGTGCCCGGCTCGCTGCTCGGTGCGGTGATCGAGGCCAAGGCGCTGGACGACCTCGGCTCGGCGACGATCGAGCAGCTGGCGCTCGCGCGGCTGTTCGAGACAGCCGCCTACGACCGCCACCTGCGCAAGGTCCGCCGGCGCAACCGCGCCCGGCGCGATGCGCTGATCGCGGCGGTCGCGCGCGAGCTGCCGCGGCGCGCGGGTCAGCGGCATCTCGGCTGGGCTGCACGCGCTCGTGCGCCTGCCGCACGCGGTCGATGCCGATCGCCTGCTGGCGCTCGCTGCCGAGCGCTCGGTGCGCGTGTACCCGCTGTCGCAGCATCTGATCGACCCGCCGCCGCAGACCGATGCGCTCGTGCTCGGCTACGGGAACCTCGCCGAGCCCGCCATCGAGGAGGGCATCCGCCGGTTGGCGGCGGCTCTCGCCGAGATCGAGACAGGAGATGCGCCATGACAGGACCTCTGCAATTCGCAGGCTGCTGCGATCTCGCCGGCACGCCCCCGCGCGCGACCGGTCCCGGGCAGGCGCCTGCCGGCGGCGCTGCCTGGGGCGAAGCTCGCCGCCCGCACCGCTCCGCAGGGCGCACGCGAGCTCGCCGACGCCGCCAGGACAGGATCCGTTGCCGAGGTCGCGCGCGCCAAGCGCACGCTGCTCGTCACCTACCGCCGCGACGGCACGCCGGTGCCGACGCCGGTGTGGGCGGCTGCGGCCGGCGGCGTCCTTTACGTGCGCTCCGAGCGGGCTGCCGGCAAGCTCAAGCGGCTGCGCACGCGACCCGCGCATGCTGATCGCGCCCTGCACCGTCCGCGGCAAGCCGCTCGGCGCGCCGCTGGAGGCCAGCGGGCGCATGCTCGCCGCCGAGGAGGAGCCGCGCGCCGAGCGGGCGCTCGCCAGCCGCTACGGCTTCGGCCGCTGGCTGTTCGAGGCGACCATGGATCTGATGCGCGTGGACATGTGCTACCTGGAGATCACGCCGGGGGCGTGGGGCGGCTAGCGCGCCGCGGCCACCGCCGGGCGGCCGACCGGGGTGGAGCGCTGGGTGCCGCCGCGCACGAACGAGGGCGGCGCGATCGCGAGGTAGTGGTTGAAGGCCCAGCTGGACACGCGGCGGCTCTCGAAGCCGCGGACGATCGCGGTGGCGGCGCGCGACGGGGTGATCTGCCCGATCGCGCGCTGCACGTTCAGCATCCAGCGGTATTTGCGCTCGTGCGAGTCTGGAGAACGCGCCGTAGCGCGACAGCGCCTGCTCGCGCGTGCGTTCGCCTTTGACCACGGCGCGCAGCTCGCGGCCGCAGGCGAGCCCGAAGTACAGCGCCGTGCGGATGCCCTCGGCGGTCAGCGGCAGGCAGTGCCCGGCGGAGTCGCCGGCGAAGAACACGCCGTCCTCGACCGCGTCGCGCAGCTGGTGGGGGATCCAGTTGCCCTGGTAGCCCTGCGCCGGCAGCCCGAGGTCGCGGGCGAGCCTGACGGTCGGCTCCTTGACGTGATGCGAGGGCCAGAACGAGCCGACGCCGACGCGCAGCTCGTCGCGCGCGGGAAAGCTCCAGCCGTAGCCGGCGCGCACGTAGGCCCGCGTCGATCCACAGCTCCATCTCCTCGCCGCTGCCCTCCGGATGCACCTCGAGGCCGCGCGAGAGGCGCGCGTTCGGCGGCTGGATCGGCGTGGCGTTGGAGAGCACGCGGCGCCAGCCGAGCGCGTCGACGACCAGCGGCGCGCTCAGCTCGCCACGGTCGGTGTGGACGGTCGTGCCCTCGCGACCGGTGACGGTGGCGGTCTCGAGCTCCAGCGCGGGGGACGCTGCCTGCGTCCACAGCAGCGCGCACAGCTCGCGGTAGTCGAACGTCGAGAACGACCACGGCAGCGACCAGCGCGCGGTGCGATAGGGCGTGTGGACGACCATCTCGTCGAAGCTCTGGCGCAGCGAGTCCATCAGTTCCAGCGCCCGCATCCAGCCGGTGGGCATCGCGCACGCCGACGTCTGGCGCTCGCCGAGCTCGTAGCGGTCGATCACGAGCACCTGCGCTCCTGAGCCGGCGAGCTCGCGCGCGACCGCCAGCCCGGCGAAGCTCGCGCCGCAGACGAGCACGTCGCAGTCGCGCTGCAAGCGCGTCCGCTGCTGCCCCCCGCTTCGTCGCTCGAACAGGCATGTGGCCGCAATGATACGGCTGCGCTACGCTTCGGCCGGTGCAAACAGTGATAGAGAATCCCCAGGCCCGCGTGGTCGACGGGTCGAACGGGCTCCTGCTCGAAGTCGACGGGCAGATCGTGCCCAACTACGACGCGACCTTCCGGCCGATCGAGGAGGGCGAGGTCGTCACCGGCCACGTCGTGCGGATCGACAAGGACGAGGTCCTCGTCGACATCGGCTACAAGTCCGAGGGCGTCATCCCGGCGAACGAGCTGTCGATCCGCAAGGCCGTCGATCCCAACGAGGAGGTCCACCTCGGCGAGGAGGTCGACGCGATCGTCATGACCAAGGAGGATCAGGACGGCCGCCTGATCATGTCCAAGAAGCGCGCCCGCTTCGAGAAGGCGTGGCGGCGCATCGAAACGGCTGCCGAGTCAGGCGAGCCGGTCGAGGGCACCGTGATCGAGGTCGTCAAGGGCGGACTGATCATCGACCTCGGCGTGCGCGGCTTCCTGCCCGCCTCGCTCGTGGACATCCGGCGCGTGCCGAACCTCGACGAGTACATGGGCACGAAGATCGAGACCAAGGTGATCGAGCTCAACCGCTCGCGCAACAACGTCGTGCTGTCGCGGCGCGCGGTGCTCGAGGAGGAGCGCAAGGAGGTCCGCCAGCAGATCCTCGACCGCCTGCAGCCCGGGCTCGTCGTCGAGGGCCAGATCTCGAACATCGTCGACTTCGGCGCGTTCGTCGACCTCGACGGCATCGACGGCCTGATCCACATCTCCGAGCTGTCGTGGTCGCACGTCAACCACCCGAGCGAGATCCTCAACATCGGCGACACCGTCAAGGTCAAGGTGCTCGACATCGACCGCGACCGCCAGCGCATCTCGCTGGGCCTCAAGCAGACCCAGGAGGACCCGTGGCAGCGCATCGTCGACACCTACAACGTCGGCGACGAGCTCGCCGGCAAGGTCACGAAGGTCGTCACGTTCGGCGCGTTCGTCGAGATCCTCGACGGCGTCGAGGGTCTCGTGCACATCTCCGAGCTGGCCGCCCACCACGTCGAGAGCCCGCGCGAGATCGTCCACCCGGGCGATGAGATCCGCGTGAAGATCCTCGAGATCGACTCCGAGCGTCGGCGCCTGTCGCTGTCGGCCAAGCGCGTCGAGGACCAGATCCTGCCGGTGTCGCGTCCGGGTGAGCCCGACGCGGACGTCGAGGCGCGGGCTGGCGCGGACGACGACACAGTCGCAGAGGCTGTGGGGAACGCCGTGGCCGTCGAGGAGGCTGCAGAGGCCGCCGAGGTTGCAGCCGCTGGCGAGGCGGCTGAGGATGTCGAGGCTGTCGCGGAGGTTGCCGAGGCGGTCGAGGAGATGGAGGCAATCGAAGCCGTCGAGGCAATCGAGGCTGTAGAGGACGCTGTCGAGGCTCCCGAGCCGATCGTCGCGGATGAGGACGCAGCCGTGGAGACGCCGGCGGCTGTGACGGATGGCGCGGCCGGCGAAGACACGCCTGCGGCCGAGTCCCGCACAGCAGGACTGAAGCGAGCTGAGCGTCGCCGAGCAGGGTGAGGGGACGGTGCCGTTCGTCGGACTGACCGGCGGCATGGGCTCGGGCAAGTCGACGGCGCTGAAGCTGCTGGGAGGTCTCGGCGCGGCGGTGCTGTCGAGCGACGACGTCGTGCACGAGCTCTACGAAGGACAGCAGCTGCGCGACGCGGTGGTGGCTCGCTTCGGCGCGGACGTCGCTCCTGGGGGCGTGGTCGATCGCGCGGCGGTGGCGCAGCGGGCGTTTGCGTCGGTGGAGGAGCGAGCGTGGCTCGAGGGACAGGTGTGGCCGCTGGTGGGCGCGCGCGTCGCAGGAGTGGCTGACGAGCGGCGCGCGCGATGCGCCCGGCGCCGCGCGCGGCGGTGGTCGAGGTGCCGCTGCTGTTCGAGGCCGGCCTGGATGAGCTGTACGACGCGACGATCGCGGTCGTGGCCGCGGAGTCGGTGCGGCGGCTCCGAGCCGACGCCCGCGGGCACGCGCTGATCGACGAGCGCGTCGCGCGGCAGCTCGCCGCAGGAGGAGAAGGCGCGGCGGGCGACGTTCGTCGTGGGAAACGACGGCACCGAGGACGATCTCCAGCGCGAGCTGTCGGCGGTTCTTGCCAAGCTGTGAGGATGACCCGCAGGCTGCCTTGGCACGCTCGCGGCGATCGCCGTGACGATCGTGTCCGTGGGGGTGGCCGCCGTGATGCTGCAGCAGGCCACGCGCAACCTCACGCTGCCGCTCAGCGACACGGCCATCATCCGCCAGCAGGCGGCCGAGAAGCGACTCGACCCGGCGCTGATCGCCGCCGTGATCTACGCCGAGACGAAGTTCGACCCGCGCCCGTCCTCGGCGGGGGCAGAGGGCTTGATGCAGATTGCTGCCGAGCACCGCCTACTACCTGGCGCAGCTGTCCGGCGGCAGGAGCTTCACCGCGAGTGACCTCGCGGAACCGGACGTCAACGTCGCCTACGGCAGCTACTACCTGCGCTATCTGCTCGACCACTACGGCGGCAACGAGATGCTGGCGGTGGCCGCGTACAACGGCGGCGAGACGAACGTCGATCGGTGGGTGGCCCACGCTGAAGCCGACGGGCGGCAGCTCAGCGTGCAGGAAATCCCATTCCCGGAGACGCGCGAATACGTGCAACGGGTGCTGAGCGCCCAGCGCGACTACCGCGCGACCTACCCGCGCGCCGCTCGGGCTGGATTAGCCGCGCCGGCGCCGCTGCGCGAGGGGCTACCCTAGATCGAACCACACGCATGCCCGACTTCAAGCTCGACTCCGTCTTCACGCCCACCGCCGACCAGCCGAAGGCGATCGCCGCATTGGCTGAGGGCATCGAGCAGGGCGAGCGCTTCCAGACGCTGCTGGGAGCCACGGGCACAGGCAAGACGATGACGATGGCGGGCGTGATCGAGGCCGTGCAGCGCCCGACGCTGGTGATCGCGCACAACAAGACGCTCGCCGCGCAGCTGTGCAACGAGTTCCGCACGTTCTTCCCTGAGAACGCGGTCGAGTACTTCGTCTCCTACTACGACTACTACCAGCCGGAGGCGTACGTCCCCAGCCGCGACCTGTACATCGAGAAGGACTCGGCGATCAACCAGGAGGTCGATCGCCTACGCCACGCTGCGACCGCCGCGGTGTTCGCGCGCCGGGACGTGATCGTCGTCGCGTCGGTGTCGTGCATCTACGGCCTCGGCTCGCCGGAGACCTACGAGATGAACATGCAGATCCTCAAGCGCGGCGAGATGATCGACCGCGACGGGCTGCTGCGCAAACTCGTCTCGATCCAGTACAGCCGCAACGACAGCGTGCTTTCGCGCGGGAGCTTCCGCGTGCGCGGCGAGACGCTCGAGGTGTTCCCGGCGTATGCCGAGACGGCGTTCCGCGCGACGATGTTCGGCGACGAAGTCGAACGCCTGCAGCAGTTCGACCCGCTCACCGGCGAGCTGCATGGCCGACGACCTCGAGCACGTCGCGATCTGGCCGGCGACCCACTACAACGTCAAGGAGGGCACGATCGACGACGGCGTTGCCGAGATCGGCCGCGAGCTGAACGAGCGCTGCGAGCAGCTCGAGTCCGAAGGCAAGCAGCTCGAGTCACACCGTCTGCGCCAGCGCACGCAGTACGACATGGAGATGCTCAGAGAGGTGGGCTTCTGCTCGGGGATCGAGAACTACTCGCGGATCCTCGACGCGCGCCCGCCGGGCTCGCGGCCGTACTGCCTGATCGACTACTTCCCCGAGGACTTCATCTGCCTGATCGACGAGTCCCACCAGACGGTGCCGCAGATCGGCGGCATGCACGAGGGCGACCGCTCGCGCAAGCAGACGCTCGTCGATTACGGCTTCCGGCTGCCGAGCGCGCTCGACAACCGTCCGCAGACGTTCAACGAGTTCCTGTCGATCAGCGCCGCAGCTGGTGTTCGTGTCGGCTACGCCGGGGGAGTACGAGCGCACGCAGTCCACGCGCGTCGTCGAGCAGATCGTGCGGCCGACCGGGATCGTCGACCCGGCCGTGGAGGTGCGCGAGACCAAGAACCAGATCGACGACCTGATGAACGAGGTGCGAAAGCGCGTCGATCGCAACGAGCGCGTGCTGGTGACGACGCTGACGAAGAAGATGTCCGAGGACCTCTCGGGGTACCTGCTGGAGATGGGCTTCAAGACGCGCTACCTGCACTCCGAGATCGACACGCTCGAACGCATCCAGATCATCCGCGACCTGCGGCTCGGGGAGTACGACGTGCTCGTCGGCGTGAACCTGCTGCGCGAGGGCCTTGACCTGCCGGAGGTCTCGCTGGTGGCGATCCTGGACGCCGACAAGGAGGGCTTCCTGCGTGGCGAGACCTCGCTGATCCAGACGATCGGCCGCGCCGCGCGGAACATCGAGGGCACGGTGCTGATGTACGCGGACAGGGAGACGCGGGCAATGAAAGCGGCGATCTCCGAGACCGATCGTCGGCGCGAGATCCAGCTCGCCTACAACGAGGAGCACGGGATCACCGCGGCGACGATCGTCAAGGGCATCTCCGATATCGCCGAGTTCCTGCAGGCCGAGTCGAAGGTGCCGCGCGGGCGCAAACGGCGCACGGCGAAGCGCGGCGCCGACCGTGAGATGCCCAGGCACGAGCTCGAGCGCATGGTGGTCGAGCTGGAGGAGGAGATGATCGCGGCTGCCGATGACCTGCGCTTCGAGTACGCGGCGCAACTGCGCGACGAGCTGCGCGAGCTGCGTCGCGACCTGCAGGAGATCCACACGATGGAGGCCCCCGGCGCGGAGATCGCGCCTAGCGAGACTCCGTCCGGTGACATCGCTTAGGATGCCCGGCGTGGACTTCGATCGGCAGGCAGTCGAGCGCAGGGACTTCCCGATCGGCCGGCGCGGATACGACCCGGCGGCCGTCGACACGCACCTGCGGGCGCTGGCGGACGAGCTCGAAGAGCTCCAGCGCGCCGCCATCACCGGTGGGGGCGACGCGTCGGTCGCCTCGACCGCCGGGACGCAGGTGCAGAGCATCCTGCAGGCGGCCGAGACCGCTGCTGCCGAAATCGAGCGTCACGCGCTCGAGAACGCGCGCCAGGCGCGTGAGGACGCCGACCGCGATGCCGAACGCACACGCGAGGAGGCGCTCGAGCGGGCACGCCAGCACGTCTCGGCGGTGTCGCAGGTGACGGCCAGGCTGCTCGAGCACGTCGGCTCGATGGACGGCGAGGTCGGTTCGCTGGTCGAGAGCATGCGCGCCGGCGCCGGTCGCCTGGCAGCAGACCTGTCTGCGGTGGAGGCGGGCATGAGCGAACTGTACGACGCCGCCGCAGGGCGCAACAGCAGCCCGGCGCCGGAGCCCGAGCCGCCGCGGCAGTTCGAGCCGCAGTCGCCACAGTTCGAGTCCGAGCCGCAGGGCCGGTTCGAGTCAGAGCTCGACAGCGCACTCGAAGTGGCGCCACAGCCGGTGACGGCGCAGGTGCCCGCTGGCGCCGACGTCTCGGCAGCGGGCGGCGGGGATCTCGACGGCGCCCGCCTGATCGCACTGAACATGGCGCTCAACGGGGAATCGCGCGCGGACACCGAGCGCTACTTGGCCGAGAACTTCCAGCTCCCGGACCGCCTCAAGCTGATAGACGAGGTCTACTCGGCCATAGAGGGCTGAGCGCTCGGCTCACGCGCTCGGGTCGAGGATCTCCAGCCCGTCGAAGTAGTCTCGATAGAAGCCGCGATCGCGCGTCAGCAGCCGGTTCGCCTGGTGCAGCGCGTGAGCACCGATCAGGAAGTCCGCGATCATCCGCTCTCGTGGCCCGCGCTGGGTCCGGTATGCCCTCCACATGCGGCCGGCGGTCAGCGCCGTCTCAGCGTCGAGGGCACGGAAGCTGACCCGCAGCCTGGCGAGCCGATCCAATGTCGTCTCCGCGTCCGGTAGACCGGCGGCGCACTCCGCCCAGACGACGTCACATGCGACCAGCTGGCCCTCGCGCACGCATCGACCCAGCTCGGCTGCTGAGCGGGGGCCGAACGTGGGGTCGCCGCCGATGACGTCGAGCAGGATGCTCGTGTCGACAGCGGTGATCAAACGGCGTCGGCGTCGCCGCGAAGCTCGCGGATGATCACGTCCGTGCTGCGCCCCAGTTCGACGCTTCCGTACACGGCGGCCACCGGGTCCTCGGGCATCGCCTTGAGGGCGACGAGCCGCGGCCCCTCCGCGGTGAACTCGAGCTGGTCGCCGGGGCGGATGTCGAGACGCTCGCGCAGCGGCTTCGGCACCGTGACCTGACCCTTCTCGGAAACCGTTGCCTTCATTCCGACCAGCTTAGCACTACTTCCTATCCTATAATTCCTACCGTATCGACCGGGCTGCCAACGCTGGCCTCCCACCCGAACGTCTGTTCGCCGTCATAGAATGTCTCGTCTATGGCATCGGGCAACAAGATCGTGGTCTCGGGGGCGCGGGAGCACAACCTCAAGGACATCTCGCTGGAGCTGCCGCGCGATGCCCTGGTTGTCATAACCGGGCTGTCGGGCTCGGGCAAGTCGAGCCTCGCGTTCGACACGATCTACGCGGAGGGTCAGCGCCGCTACGTGGAGTCGCTGTCGGCATATGCGCGCCAGTTCCTGGGGCAGATGGACAAGCCGGACGTGGACTCGATCGAGGGTCTGTCGCCGGCGATCTCGATCGACCAGAAGACGACGTCGCGCAACCCGCGCTCGACGGTGGGCACGGTGACGGAGATCTACGACTACCTGCGGCTGCTGTGGGCACGCGTGGGCAAGCCGCACTGCCCGATCTGCGGGCGCCCGATCGTGGGCCAGTCGGCGGAGCAGATCATCGACCAGGTGATGGAGCTGGCGGAGGGAACGCGCTTCATGGTTCTGGCGCCGGTGGTGCGCGGACGCAAGGGCGAGTACGGCAAGCTGCTCGAGGAGCTGCGCGCGGACGGCTTTGCGCGCGTGAAGATCGACGATCGCGTGCGGATGCTCGAGGAGTCGATCGTGCTCGACAAGCGCTACAAGCACGACATCTCGGTGGTGGTGGACCGCCTGGTGATGCGCCACGACGTGCGCAAGCGCCTGGCAGACTCGATCGAGACGGCGGTGGCGCTCGCCGATGGCCTGGTCGAGGTCGAGATAGTCGGGTCGCGCGCGGCTAACGACGGCGAAGTTGGACGCGCAGAGGGAAAGGCAGACCTCCGCGGGCGGGGCGATGGGGACGCGGGCGAGGGTCCGTCAAGGGCGCGAGGCGCGAAAGGGCCGCGGGCGGCGGCCGCGCAGATCGTTCCGGGCGAGAAGCCGGAGCCGGAGACGCTGTTCACGTTCTCGGAGCGTTTCGCGTGCCCGGAGCACGGCCCGTCGCTGGTGGAGCTCGAGCCGCGGATCTTCTCGTTCAACTCGCCGCACGGGGCGTGCGAGCGCTGCACGGGCCTGGGCTCGCAGATGGAGATCGATCCCGAGCTGGTGGTGCCGGACCCGTCGCTGTCGATCGCCGAGGGCGCGCTCGCGCCGTGGGCGAACAGCGCGTCGAACTACTACGAGCAGATGACCGAGGCGATCGCGGAGCTGTACGAGGTCGATCTGGACGCGCCGTGGGAGGAGCTGACCGACGAGCAGCGCGAGGTGTTCCTGTATGGCACGAACGGCGAGCCGGTGCAGGTCACCTACCGCAACCGCTTCGGGCGCCAACGCTCATACGCGAGCCGCTTCGAGGGGATCGTCAAGAACCTCGAACGCCGCTACCGCGAGACCGACTCGGAGTGGACGCGCGAGAAGATCGAGGAGTACATGTCGCTGCGCGCGTGCCCGGTGTGCGGCGGCGCGCGGCTGCGCGCGGAGTCGCGCGCGGTGCTGGTGGCGGGGACGCGGATCGAGGACTTCTGTGCACTGTCGGCGCACCGTGCGCTGGAGTGGCTCGAGGACATCGAGCTGTCGGAGACCGACAGGCACGTCGCGCGGCTGATCCTGCGCGAGATCTCAGAGCGGCTGCGGTTCCTGGAGAACGTGGGGATCGGCTACCTGTCGATGGACCGCGCGGCGGCGACGCTGTCGGGCGGGGAGGCGCAGCGGATTCGCCTGGCGACGCAGATCGGCTCCTCGCTGGTCGGCGTGCTTTACATCCTCGACGAGCCGTCGATCGGCCTGCACCAGCGCGACAACTCGAAGCTGATCGCGACGCTCGAGCAACTGCGCGACCTCGGCAACACGGTGATCGTGGTCGAGCACGACGAGCAGACGATGCGCGCCGCCGATCACCTCGTGGACCTCGGTCCCGGCGCCGGCGAGCACGGCGGGCGGATCGTCGCGCAGGGGACGGCGACGGAGGTGCAGCGCGTGAAGGAGTCGCTGACCGGACAGTTCCTGGCGGGTACGCGCACGATCGAGCCGCCGAAGCGCAGGCGCACGCCGAGCGGCTACATCGAGATCCTCGGCGCGAGCGAGCACAACCTGCGCGACATCGACGTGCACGTGCCGCTGGGCGTGCTGACGTGCGTGACGGGCGTGTCGGGCTCGGGCAAGTCGACGCTGGTCAACGACGTGCTGTACAAGGCGGTGGCAAACCGTCTGCACCGCGCGCGCAAGCGTCCGGGTGCCCACCGCGCGATCCATGGGCTCGACCAGCTGGACAAGATCATCGCCGTCGACCAGTCGCCGATCGGGCGCACGCCGCGCTCGAACCCGGCGACGTACACGGGCCTGTTCGACGTGATCCGCGACCTGTTCGCCAAGACGCAGGAGGCGCGTGCGCGCGGCTACAAGCCGGGGCGCTTCAGCTTCAACGTCAAGGGCGGGCGCTGCGAGGTGTGCCGCGGCGACGGGCAGATCAAGATCGAGATGCACTTCCTGCCCGACGTGTACGTGCCGTGCGAGCAGTGCCACGGCAAGCGCTACAACCGCGAGACGCTCGAGGTGCGCTTCAAGGGCAAGAGCATCGCCGACGTGCTCGACATGCCGGTCGAGGAGGCGCTGACGTTCTTCGAGCACATCCCCAAGATCCGCCGCCGGCTCGAGACGCTGAACGCGGTCGGCCTCGGCTACGTGCGCCTGGGCCAGCCGGCGACGACGCTGTCGGGCGGCGAGGCACAGCGCGTGAAGCTGGCGACCGAGCTGTCGAAGATCGCGACCGGGCCGGACGCTGTACATCCTCGACGAGCCGACGACGGGACTGCACTTCGCCGACGTGCAGCGGCTGCTGGAGGTGCTGCAGCGGCTGGTCGACGCCGGCAACAGCGTGGTCGTGATCGAGCACAACCTCGACGTGATCAAGAGCGCCGACCGGCTGATCGACATGGGCCCCGAGGGCGGCGAGGAGGGCGGCATGGCGATCGCGGTGGGCACGCCCGAGGAGGTCGCCGCCGAGCCGGCCTCGCACACCGGGCAGCTTCCTGGCGGAGCTGCTCGAGCCGGCGCCGTCGCGCAACGGCGCCGAAGCCGGGCTCGCGCAGCGCGCAGGCGCCGCGCGAAGGTCGCCGCCTGAGCGTGGCAGGAGCTGGCGCGCGACGGCGCGCCTGTGGGCGCAGAAGTGGCGCTGGTATGAGCGCAACTCGCTGCCGTGGAACCGCGCGCGCATCCACTGGGAGCTGATGCGCCGCGAGGCGTTCGTGCGCTGGCCGGTGCACGGCAACGTGCTCGAGGCGCTGCGCGAGGGACGGCTGCAGATCGGCGCGGGCACGCTGCTCGAGCCGGGCGTGTGGATCACCGCGCCGGGCGCGGCGCGCGTGCGCATCGGCGCGGGCACGTTCCTGAACATGGGGGTGATGGTGGCGGCGCAGGAGCTGGTGGAGATCGGCGATCACTGCATGCTCGCCAACGGCTGCTTCGTCTCGGACGCGAGCCACCGCTACGACGATCCCGAGCAGCCGATCACGTGGCAGGGCTTCGAGAGCAAGGGCCCGACGCGGATCGGCGACAACTGCTGGCTGGGGGCGAACGTCGTGGTGACCAGCGGCGTGACGATCGGCGAGCGCTGCGTGATCGGCGCCAACAGCGTGGTCACGCGCGACGTCGAGCCGTTCTCGATCGCCGCCGGCGCGCCCGCGAAGGTGCTGCGCCGGATCGAGTGAGCTCGGCCTCAGCGCTCGTCGGTGAGCCCGACGGAGTCGAGGGCCCTTGCGACCGAGGCAAAGATGTCGACGTGCAGTACTTTGCCCTCGCTGATCCTCCACACGCCGGCGATTCGCTGCTCGATCGCGATCGCCGTGCGTCTGCCCTTGGCACTGACGCGCATCGCGACGACGACAGCGTCGTCCGCCTCCCACTGGCCTTCCGCGTCGAAGCGGACCTCGTCGAGCGCGTCGTGGAAGGACTCCCAAGAGCGGCGCATGCCCGCGTGGCCCTTGTAGACATCCGGCTCGGCGGAGAGCTCGGGCGGCACCTCGACCTCGAAGTCCGGGTGCGTCAGCGTGAGGATGCGATCGATGTCGCCGCTGTTGATTGCGTCGAACATCTGTTGGACGATCTCGGTGTCTTCGCGCGGCATCGCCGATCCAGAATCCCACAGGACTCCATGGCTGGGAGCGCGCGTCAGGCGTCGTTGGCTGCGGCGAGCTGCGCCTGCAGCTCGGCGAGCTCGGCCGGGTCGATCGAGTAGGTGTGCTCGGGCCCCGGGTAGCGCCGCGTGCGCACGTCCTCGGCGTAGGCGCTGACGCCGTCGTTCATCTCCTGCTGCAGGTTGGCGTAGCGCTTGACGAAGCGGGCGCCGAGCCCGTCGCGGATGCCGAGCAGGTCGTGGAACACGAGCACCTGGCCGTCGGTCGCCGGACCGGCGCCGATCCCGATCACGGGGATCTCGAGCAGCGCCATCAGCTCGTCGGTGACCGCGCTGGGGATCGCCTCGAACACGAGCGCGAAGCAGCCGGCGTCCTGCAGCGCGAGCGCCTCGGCGGCGATCCGCGCGGCGGCCGTCCGCGGTGCGTCCCTGGGCCTTCCAGCCGCCGAGCGCGGTCGAGGTCTGCGGCGTCAGCCCGACGTGGCCCATCACGGGGATGCCGGCGCCGACGATCGCGCGCGCGCGCTTGACCGAGGCCTCGCCGCCGCCCTCGAGCTTGACCGCGTCGCAGCCGGCCTCCTTGACCATGCGCATCGCGGTCGTGATCGCCTGCTCGTCGGAGACCTCGTAGGAGCCGAACGGCAGATCGCCGATCAGCAGCGGCGTGCGCAGGCCGCGGCGCACGGCGCGCGCGAGCACGAGCATGTCGTCGAGCTCGACCGGCGTGGTCGCGTTGTAGCCGAGCACGGTCGTCGCGGCCGAGTCGCCGACGAGCACGAGGTCGACGCCGGCCGCCTCGGCGGCGCGCGCGCTCGGATAGTCGTAGGCGGTGACCATCACGATCGGTTCGCCGAGCCGCTTCTTCTCGATCAGCAGCGGCAGCGTCATCGGCAGCCGGCCGGGGTCGGACGGCGCCTGGATCGCTGGGATGGCTGGACATGGTTGCTTCCTCTCTGACGGCCGGTTGACGCCCGTCTCAGGAGAGCAGGGTCGCCACCTGCGTCGTCGATGGTGATGATGCGGTTGGTGTTGGCCTCGACGTGCACGACGCGAGGCTCGTAGCGCTCGAGCTCGGCCTCGTCGTAGGCGGCGTAGGAGATGACGATGATCGTGTCGCCGCGGTGCACGAGGCGGGCGGCGGCGCCGTTGACGCTGCATCGTCGCCGGAGCCGCGCTCGCCGGCGATCGTGTAGGTCTCAAAGCGCGCGCCGTTGTCGATGTCGACGCACGTGCACCTGCTCGTGCTCGAGGATGTCGGCGGCCTCGAGCAGGTCGGGGTCGATCGTGATCGAGCCGACGTAGTGCAGGTCGCAGTCGGTGACCGTCGCGCGGTGGATCTTCGACTTGAGCATCACGCGTTGCATGTGGCGATCGCCTCTTCCGTGTCGAGCGGTTGACGGCGGTGTGGCTGCGCTTGGCCGGCGAGCGATCGCGTTGTCGATCAGGCGAACCTCGCCGATCCGCGCGGCGATCGCCAGCAGCGCCTCGCGCGTCGAGCGTGTCGAGCGGCTCGAGCGTTTCGGGCTCGACCAGCTCGAGGTACTCGGGCTCGACATCGAACGGACGCAGCGCCGCGCGTGCCGCCTCGAGCAGGACGGCGCGCTGAGCGCTCGCCTGTGGCGGCGAGTGCGCGGGCGGCGTCGAGCGCGGCGGGCAGCGCGAGCGCACGCGCGCGCTCGTCGGCGCTCAGCAGCGCGTTGCGGCTGGACATCGCCAGACCGTCACGCTCGCGCACGGTCGGCAGCGCCTCGATCCGCACCGGCAGGTTCAGGTCGCGCGCGAGGCGGCGGATGACGACCACCTGCTGGGCGTCCTTCTGGCCGAAATATGCGACGTCGGGGAGCGCCATGCAGAGCAGCTTGGTGACGACGGTGCTGACGCCGCGGAAGTGTGCGGCGCCGCGGGCCGCTCCCTCGAGGCGCTCGGTGACGCCGAGGACCTCGACCGTCGTTGCGAACCCGCTGCGGGTAGACCTCCTCAACGCTCGGTGCGAACAGCACATCGGCGCCGGCCTTGGCGGCGATTTCGGCGTCGCGGTGCTCGTCGCGTGGATAGCGCTCGAGGTCGCTGCGCTCGTTGAACTGCGCAGGGTTGACGAACAGCGACACGACCACCAGGTCGCACCGCTCGCGCGCGTGGTGCACCAGCGACAGGTGGCCGTCGTGCAGCGCACCCATGGTCGGCACCAGGCCGATCGTCCGACCCTCACGGCGGGCCGGTGCCAGCGCCTCGCGCAGCTCCACGACGGTGCGCACGGTCCTCATGCGCGGGCGGCGATTCGGGTTTGGGTGGGGGGTCATCGGTTTCGGTCCAGTTCCGTGCGGATACCGGTCGCGACTTTCAGACTGTCCAGCGGGTGCTGCCTGACGTACTACGTAAGGTCCACCACAAGCGTGCTCGTTGGCGGCCTGCACCAAATCATACAGGCGTCGCGGGGTGGCGACAGGGCGTCGCGATGTGTGCGCAATGTCACATATGCCTTTCGCCAGGCGTGGATTTTGTGAGACGCTGTCTGGCGTGGCACGTGTCACGGTCAACTGCGTCACCACGAATGAGCCGATCGGGCTGCCGCTGACCGCAGACTCGCTGGACGAGCTCGCGCTCATGTCCTTCCCGGGAATCGCGTTCGACGAATGCCCGCGCTGCGGTCGAGCCCACGACATCGACATCGACGGCCACCCGAGGCCAGCGGCAACGCTTGCCAGGATCATCCTGGAACGGAGACTGGGCATTCCCGCGCCGTGCCCTGCCGCGCATAACTTCCAGCCGATCGGCCATCAGCATGCAGCTGATGGCTACTGCGCTTCGACGTCCGACGTGGCGAGGCTCTGGATCTCGTCAACGGCAGCCCGAAGCTCGTCCTGCCAATGCAGCAGTACTCGTCTCGCGTCCTGGCCCGCGTACGCCTCGATCTGCTCTGCCAGCTGACCAAGGTCGCGGGCGACCTGCTCGATGCGCGTGATCGGATTCTGCGGCGGCACAGCGGTCAGCCTAACCAGGCATGCCAGCCTTGCGTTTGCAGCCGTCGTGACGCCAAGGACTCGCTAGCCTCAGCGTGTGCCAGAAGACGAGCCGGAGTCGAAAGAAGCATCGTGAACGGCCTTCGGCGACACCGCGCGATCGCGTCGTTGTTCGCGGTCGCTCTGGTGCTTGTCGTCTCGCTCGTGGCCGGGACGCTGGTGGGAATCGTGGTGTTCGTCCTGTACCTGCTGCTGCTGACCTCGCGCCGTCCACGGTCGTAGTTCGCTCCGCGGTTACCACGCGTCCACGAACGCCCGCTTCTTGCCCTCGCGTCGCGACCACCCGCCGGAGTGCTCGTCGAACAGCGTCGCGATCCAGCGACGCGAGTCGGCCGGGTCGATCACGTCGTCGATCTCGCCGTAGGCGGCCATGTTGACGCTTTGCCCGCGCTCGTAGGCCGCGGCTACCAGCTGCTCGAACAGCAGCTCGCGCTCGTCCTCGTCCTCGATCGCGTCGAGCTCGCGGCGCATTCCCAGTCGCACGGCGCCCTCGAGACCCATGCCGCCGAACTCGGAGGTAGGCCAGGCGACGGTGAACAGCGGCGCCTTGAAGCCGCCGCCGGCCATAGCCTGGGCGCCCAGCCCGTAGCCCTTGCGCAGCACGATCGTGCCCGTCGGCACGCTCAGGTTGGCGCCGCCGAGGAACAGGCGCGCAAAGTGGCGTACGGTCGCGGTCTGCTCGGTCGCGGGGCCGACCATGAAGCCGGGTGTGTCGCACAGGAACAGCACTGGCAGCTCGAACGCGTCGCACAGCTGCAGGAAGCGCGCGGCCTTGTCGGCGCCGTCAGCGTCGATCGCACCGCCGAGATGTGTGGGGTCGTTGGCGATCACGCCGAGTGGCCGGCCGTCGACGCGCGCGAGCGCGGTCAGCATCCCCGCACCGAAGCCGCGGCGCAGCTCGAGCACCGATGCCTCGTCGAATAGCGTCTCGACCACGCGGCGCACGTCGTAGACGCGCTTGCGCTGCTCGGGGATCAGGTCGCGCAGCAGCTCCTGGTCTGGCACCGCGCCCGCCTGGCCGCTGCCCTGGAAGTAGGAGAGATAGCGCCTCGCGAACGCGACCGCCTCGGCGTCGTCCGCGGCGCGCAGATCGACCACGCCGTTGGCGTACTGCACGCCGATTGGGCCCACATCCTCCGGCGCGTACACGCCGAGCCCGCCGCCCTCGATCATCGCCGGGCCGCCCATGCCGATGCTGGAATTCTCGGTGGCGATCACCACGTCGCAGCAGCCGAGCAGCGCTGCGTTCCCCGCGAAGCAGAAGCCCGAGGCGATACCGACGAGTGGCACCTGGCCGCTGAGGCGCGCGAACAGCTGAAAGGCACGGCAGTCCAGGCCCGCGACGATCGGCATGTCGACGTCGCCGGGCCGACCGCCGCCGCCCTCGGCGAACAGCACCACCGGCAGCCGCCGTCGCTCGGCGAGCTCGAACAGGCGGTCCTTCTTGGCGTGGTTGCGCATGCCCTGCGTGCCGGCGAGGACCATGTAGTCGTAGGACATCGCCACGCAGGGGTGGCCATCGAGCTTGCCGATGCCGCCCACGAGCCCGTCGGCGGGGGTGCGCGCGATCAGCTCCTCGCGCGGACGTCGGCGCTCCTGGGCGGCGAACAGTAGTGGTCCGTACTCGACGAACGTGCCCGCGTCGAGCAGGTTCGCGAGGTTCTCCCGTGCCGTGCGATGACCGCGTTCGTGGCGCCGCGCGACTGCGTCCGGCCGGGCGGCGTCCAGCCCGATCTCGTGACGTTCGCGCACGCCGCGCAGGTCCGCCCGCTCTTTGCCGCTTGCGGAGGGCGTCGCGGTTGTAGCGGCGCGTATGTCGCCGTCACGATCGGCCTCGCCGGGCTCCAGCGTCAGCAGTAGCTGACCCTCTTGAACTTCCTCTCCGACCGCCACCGCCAGGGCGCGGATCACGCCGTCCACCTCGGCGAGCACCTCGTGCTCCATCTTCATCGCCTCGAGCACGATCAGCGGGCTGCCCGCACCGACGCGTTCCTCGCGCGCGTGCGCGATCGCGACGACCACGCCCGCGAACGGGGCGGTCACGGCGTGCTCTGTGCGCGAGGCCATCGTCGGATCATCGCTGAAAACGGCCACACGGAAGTCGCGCGGCACACCGGCGGGCGGCTAGGACTCGGACGCTCGGCCGGCGGCGGTCAGCAACTACCATCAGCGCGGTGTCCGCCGAAGAGCGTGAGCGATCGCCGAGCGAGCGGCGTGAGGCCCTCAAGCAGGTCTTCATGCAGGCACGGAGCTGCACCCACTGCCCGGAGCTTGCCGCCACGCGCAAAACGGTCGTGTTCGGCGCCGGCAACGCCGACGCGGAGCTGATGTTCATCGGCGAGGCGCCAGGTGCGAGCGAGGACGAGCAGGGCGTGCCGTTCGTCGGCCGTGCCGGCAAACTGCTCGAGCAGCTGCTGGGCGAGATCGGACAAAAGCGCACCGACGTATTTATTGCGAACACACTGAAGTGCCGGCCTCCCGGCAACCGCGACCCGCTGCCGATCGAGATCCAGAATTGCGAGGAGTACCTGCTGCGCCAGGTCGAGCTGATCCAACCGACCGTCATCTGCACGCTCGGAAACTTCTCGACGAAGCTGCTGCGCGGGGACCCGACGGGGATCACGCGTCTGCACGGGCAGCCCGAGGTGCTCGTGCTCGGAGCGCGCGCCGTGCGCCTGTACCCGATCTACCACCCGGCCGCCGCGCTGTACACGCCGCGCATGCTCGAGACGTTGCGCGAGGACTTCATGCGGCTGCCGGAGCTGCTCGCGCTCGGACCGCCCGAGCAGCCGCCGGCGCCAGAGGTGCCGGATCTCACGGAGGCGGCGGAGCTCGCCGAGGCCCCTGAGCCGGAGCAGCGCGCCGACGAGGCGGAGGCGGCGTCGGGTGGCCGCCGCCCGTCGACGCGGGCGGCCGATGACGACAATGAGGTCGATCAGCTTGGACTCTTCTAGCCACGTCTAGAACAAACGTCCAGTGGCGTTTTCCCTGCAAACGAGGGATTTCTTTGAAAGGGTCGAAAAGAGTGTCGAGGTCCCTAAAGCGAGATGGCAAGGTTGCCGATGAAGCTCATGTCTCCATCCCTCCAGGAGTAAACGACCGGCCCGCGTCCCATTCTCCCGCGGGCCGGTCTTTTTTTGCCCGGTCGGCGGCGCTGGACCGGGGCGGACAGGCTCTAGAGTCTCGTCGTGGCCGTACGCACCGTCGAAACCAGTGGGCCCGCCGAGACCGAATCGCTCGGCGCCGAGCTCGCTGCGTCTCTTGATGACGGCGACGTCGTGCTCGTCCGCGGTGAGCTGGGCTCCGGCAAGACGACGCTCGTGCGTGGCGCCGCCCGCGCTCTCGGCGTGCGCGGCGCCGTGACCAGCCCCACCTTCAGCATCGGTCATCGCTACGAGGGGCTCGCCGTGAGCGTCTCGCACCTGGATCTCTACCGACTGGCGGGTCTCGAGCGCGAGGATCCCGACCTCCTCGCCGACTACCTCGGGCCGGGACGGATCGCGTTCGTGGAGTGGCCGCAGGACGCGCACGCCGAGCTCGCGGGCGCGCGCATGCGCGTGACGCTCAGTCACGGCGGCGGCGACCGGCGGCAGATCGACGTGGACGAGGCCGGTCGGCCGGCGATCGAGGGCGGCTCGGGGTGATCGTGCTCGGCTTCGACACCTCCACATCGGCCAGCGCTGTGGCGCTGCGCCTGGCGGACGGGCGCACCACGCAGGCACGTGACGACCCAGCTGCCGGCGCGCACCCCGGACACGCCACGCGCCTGCTCGAGATGGCCCGCGAGCTGCTGGCGGGCGCGGAGCGTGAGCTGGCGCGAGATCGACCGCATCGCGGTCGGCGTCGGCCCCGGCACGTTCACCGGCCTGCGTGTCGGTGTCGCCACCGCGCGCGGGCTCGCGCAGTCGCTGTCGGCCGAGCTCGTCGGCGTTTCGAGCCTGCGGGCGCTCGCCGCCGGAGCATTCGCCGCCGACCCGGTGGCAGCCGAGGGCTCCGAGCCGACGGTGGTGCTCGCCGTGATCGACGCCCGCCGCGGTGAGGTCTTTGCGGCCGCGTACGAATCGGGCGCGGACGTGCCGCGCGAGCTGGCGGCACCGCGCGCGCTGGTGCCGGAGCGGCTCGCAGAGGTCGTCGCGCAGGCAGAGGACGTAGGTGGCGAGCGCCGGTCCTGGCTGGCAGTCGGCGACGGCGCGGTGCGCTTCCGCGCCGCAACTCGAGTCGGCCGGCATCGCCGTGCCGCAGGACTCTTCGCCGCTACAGCAGGTCAGTGCCGCGGTGGTGTGCGATCTCGCCGTGAACGCCCCGGCCGCGAGCCTGCACGCGCTCGCGCCCGATTATCGTCGGCGGCCCGATGCCGAGCTAGCCTTGGCGGGTGCGGGTAGAGGCAGCGTGACATGAGCGAGCGAGCCTTCCCTGAGCAGCCGGTCGATCACGCCTCCCCCGTCAAAGTGCGGCGGTTGACCTACCAGGACCTGCCGCAGGTGATCGCGATCGAGCGTCGCGTGTTCCCGACGCCATGGTCGCTCGCGATGTTCGTGCTCGAGCTCTCCAAGCAGTCAGGCGTCTGCCTTGCGGCGACGCTGCCGGCAGAGGACGGCGAGCGCCAGCTCGTCGCATACCTGATCTGCTCGCGTTACGACACCGTCTGGCACGTGATGAACATCGCCGTCGACAGCGCCTACCAGCGCCGCGGCCTTGCCTCGGCACTGCTCGCGGACCTGTACGAGCGGGTCGACGATCCCCACGCACGCTTCACGCTGGAGGTGCGCCGCTCCAACGACGTCGCAATCCACCTCTACCAGCGCGAGGGCTTTCGCGCTGCGGGCATGCGTCGACGCTATTACCAGGACAACGGTGAGGACGCGCTCGTGATGTGGCGCACCCCGGCGACGCTCGAAGGCTCGCTCGGCGACGTGCCCGGGGCGGGCGGGATCTGATCGGTATGACGATCCTGGCAGTGGAGACCAGCTGCGACGACACATGCGCCGCGGTTGTGGACACGGACGGTCGCATGCGCTCGAACGTGATCTCCTCCCAGGAGGCGCACGCCCGCTTTGGCGGCGTCGTCCCCGAGATCGCCTCGCGCCATCACCTCGAGCTCGTCAACGTCGTCATCGACGAGGCGCTCGCGCGCGCCGAGGCGACGCTCGATGACGTCGAGCTGGTGGCCGCCACGCAGGGCCCCGGGCTGGTGGGGGCGCTGCTCGTGGGCCTCTCGAGTGCCAAGGCGCTGGCGGCCGCAAGAGAGCTGTCGTTTGCCGCAGTCGACCATCTCCAGGGGCACGTCGCCGCGAACTTCCTACTCGACGCGGGCGAAGGCCTGTCGGCTCCGTTCGAGCCCCCGTTCGTGTGCCTGATCGCCAGCGGCGGACACACGCTGCTGGCGCTGGTCACCGAGCACAGTGGCTTCGAGATCATCGGCACGACGCTCGACGACGCCGCAGGGGAGGCATTTGACAAGGGCGCGCGGATGCTCGGCCTCGGCTACCCAGGCGGCGCGGCGCTCGAGCGGCTCGCCGCGGACGGAGACACCGAGGGGTTCGCGTTCCCCGGCTCGCCCGCGGAGCGTGCCCGGGGCGGTCGCGGCATCCGCCACCAGCGCTACGCCGACAGCCTCGACTTCTCATTCGCGGGCCTCAAGACCGCGCTGCTCTACACGATCCGTGACCTCGGCGATGACGTGGCGAGCGCGCGCGCGGCCGACCTCGCCGCCTCCTATCAGGCGGCGATCGTCGAGACGCTCGCCGTGCGCGCCGAGCAGGCACTCGCGCGGACCGGCTTGACGCGTCTGGCGGTCGGCGGCGGCGTCGCGGCCAACGGTGTCCTGCGTCGCAGGTTGGCAGAGCTCGACGCCACCCTCCACGTGCCGGACCGCGCGTTGTGCACCGACAACGCCGCGATGATCGCGAGCGCGGCGCGCTTCTCCCCGACGCTGCGCTACCCCGACTACCTCGGTCTCGATGCCTACGCGACCGGTGAACGGGCCCGGTGACACGGCGTGGTGTGGGAAGATGGCCGATGTGGATGACGCTGTAGCGCGCTATCGGACGGCCTCGGAGACGAACGACATCGACGGGCTGATCGCAACGCTCGCGCCCGACGCGGAGCTGGTTTCGCCCCTGTCCGGACGCCTGGTGTTCCGCGGACGCGAGGATCTGCGGATCCTGCTCGGCGCGGTCTACGGCTGCATCAAAGACCTGCGCTGGCGCGAAGAAGTGGGGGAAGGATCGTTGCGGGTCGTCATGGGCGACGGCTTGATCGGGCCGCTGCGAGTGGCAGACGCGATGGTCTGCGAGCTGGACGAGCACGGCCAGATACGCCGCATCAGGCCTTACCTGCGCCCGTGGCTCGCGTTGACGGTGTTCGCGCTCGATGCTCGGCCCGAAGATCGCGGCCCATCCCGGCGTGTTGCTCCGCGCGGCGCGCAGCCGTTGAGTCCCGGGGAGCTCGGGGTCGCGGCGGCGGGAGATCGGTTGGTCGGCGCGGTGGCCCACATCACGGTGTACTCCAAGCCCGACTGCCATCTGTGCGTGGATGCGTTGGTGGCGCTCGAGCGGCTGCAGTCCGAGCTCGCGTTCACGCTGGAGGAGCGCGACATCACCACCGACGACGCGCTGCATCGTGCCTATTTCGAGCGCATCCCGGTGGTGGCGCTGGACGGCGAGGAGCTGTGCGAATACTTCGTCGATGAGACGCTTGTGCGCGAGCGTCTAGAGTCCCGGCGATGAGCTACGGAGAACGGACGACCGAGCGCCGCAGTCGCCGGGCGCGACGGTGCAGGCGCCTCGAGCGATCGGCTCTCGCTGGGCGTAGCAGCGCGCCTGTCGCGCTACCTGCAGGTGCTGACGCAGGCCAAGAAGATGGGCAAGGAGACGATCTCCTCGCAGGAGCTCTCGGACTACACCCACGTCAACTCGACGCAGATCCGACGCGATCTCTCCGGCTTCGGCAAGTTCGGCAAGCGCGGCGTCGGCTACAACGTCGAGGCGCTCGTCTCCCAGATTCGCAAGATCCTGCGCACCGCCGGCCAGCACAACATCGGGCTGATCGGCGCCGGACACCTCGGCCAGGCGATCGCCTCCTCGGAAATCTTCGCCGATCACGGCTTTCGCGTCGTCGCGATCTTCGACAGCGCGCAGAGCAAGGTCGGCAGCAAGGTCGGCAGCCAGGTGGTGCGCGACATCGACGAGCTGCGCCAGGTGGTCGAGGACGAGGACATCGTCGTGGGCGTGCTGGCCGTGCCCACGCAGGCCGCCCAGGGCCTCGCCGACGAGCTGGTCGACGCGGGCGTGAAGATCATCTTCAACTACTCGGAGTCGCTGCTCGACGTGCCGCCCGAGGTGACCGTCCACACCTCCAGCCCGGCGGTCGATCTGCTGTACGCGCTGTACTTCTATTTGACCTGATCCCGTTTCGGGCCCCTGGCGCGGGTCTTCGTGCGTCACACTTGACGTTCGAGCGCTCCGACCGACACCACGCAGACGCGAAGCGATGAACAGCCTGGATCCAGATCGAGTAGCCGAGACGTTTGCGTCCGCAACCGACCTGACGGTCGGCGTGGAGGAGGAGTTCTCGATCCTCGACCCGGGCACGCTCGAACTGATGCCACGCTTCGAGCAGCTGCGGGCTGCGTGCGAGGGCGATCCGGTGCTGCGCGAGAGCGTCGCCGGCGAGCTGATCTCCTCGGAGATCGAGATCATCTCCGGTGTCGGCGCCGACGTGCACGACGCGCTGGCCCGCCAGCGCGAGCGTCGCCGGCGCCTGTTCGCGCTGGCCGCCGCCGAGGGCGTGGCGCTCGGAGCCACCGGGACGCATCCATGGGCCGACTACCGGCGCCAGCCGATCATCGACACCGAGCACTACCGGCGGGTCGAGGAGGGGCTCAAGTACGTCGCCTGGCGCAACAACACCTTCAGCCTGCACGTACACGTCGGCGTGCGCGACATCGACCGCGCGGTTCGCGCCTGCGATCGGCTGCGCCCGGTGCTGCCGTTGCTGCTGGCGATCTCCGCGAACTCCCCGTTCCTCGACGGGCAGGACAGCGGCCTGCATTCCGTGCGCACGCAGAGCTTCACCAAGAGCTTTCCGCGCTGCGGCGTGCCCGACGCGTTCGGGGGCTGGCCGGCGTACCGCGACTACATCGAGTTCCTGCGCAGGACCAACTCGATCGTCGAGTTCACGCAGGTGTGGTGGTCGGTCAGGCCGCACTTCAAGTTCGGCACCGTCGAGGTGCGCATCTGCGATGCGCAGGCGACCGCACGGGAGTCAGACGCGCTGGCTGCGCTGATGGTCGCGAGCATCGCGCAGGCGCTGCGCGACGTCGATGAGGGCGTTCCCTTCAGCGATCCGCAGCCGCGCCTGATCGAGGAGAACATGTGGCGCGCGATTCGCTTCGGGCTCGACGGACGGCTGGTCGACCTCGAGGCCGCGCGCGAGTACCCGGCGCGCGAGGCGATCGAGCGCCTGCTCGCGTGGACCGCGCCGGTGCGCGCAGAGCTCGGGATCGATCCGGTGTTCCCCGAGCGCAACGGTGCGCAGCGCCAGCGACAGCTGATCGAGGCTGGTGCAGCCCGCGAGGAGGTGTTCGCGGCGAGCGTCAGCGAGACACGAGAGAGCTATCCAGAGGAGGTGACGGTTTGAGCGCAGATGGTGCAGAGACGGCCGGAGGGCAGGGACCTGGGGGCACGGCAGCGGCCCCAGGCGGCGGCGAGGCGACCGAAGAGGAGCTGCGAGCAGCCTACGAAGCGGAACTGAGCCGGCTGACGACCACCGACATGATCGCCCAGACGGCGGTCTCGCTGCTGAATCTCGGCGCGCGGCGGCTGGCGCCCCCGAGCGAGGATCCGGCCCGCCCGTCACAGCGTGACCTCGAGCAGGCACGGGACGCGATCGATGCGGTGCGCGCGCTGCTCGAGATCCTCGAGCGCAGGATTCCGCAGGAGCTGCGACCGCTGCGCGAGGCGCTTTCGCAGCTGCAGATGGCTTACGCGCGGGAATTGGCTGCCACCACCCAAACCTCCACCACCCAGCCCACCGGTCCCATCGAGGAGCCCACCGACGCTGGGCCGTCGGGCGAGCCGGGCGCTGGCGGCGCGGCGAGCACCGAGGGAGGGGACTCAACGCCGGACGCCGGCGATCAGCCCCCCGGTCCGGGACCGGCGGAGTCGAGCGGCAGGCTGTGGGTGCCCGGACGGTGAGCGCGACGGCCGCCGTGCGCCGGATGGGCGTACGCCGGCCGGCACCCCGCCGGCCGGCACGATAGACTGCGCCCGCGTTTGCACCGGATAGAAGCTCGCCCTGAGCGATCCGGCCGTCAGACGTGCGCGCGACACATCCTCGCGCGGCACGCAAATCAGACCGCGGAGGATTTCTGTTGAGCAGCTTTCTGACGAACCATGGGGTCGTCGTCGCACTTGTTTGCGCCGCGTGCGCCGTCGTGTACGGCGTCGTGACCACGCGATCCCTGCTGGCGCTCTCGCCGGGCAACGAGAAGATGCAGAGCATCTCCTTGGCCGTCCAGCAGGGCGCGCGCGCCTACCTGAATCGCCAGTACACGACGATCGCTGTCGTTGGCGTCGTGCTGTTCGTCGCCTTGATCTTCATCCAGAACATCGCGGTCGCCTGCGGCTTCTTGATCGGAGGGATCCTCTCGGGCTCGACCGGCTACATCGGCATGAACGTGTCGGTGCGCTCCAACGCACGCGTCGCCGAGGCTGCGCGCGGTGGCGTCTCGCCGGCGCTGAAGGTCGCTTTCCGCGGCGGCGCGATCACCGGCCTGCTCGTGGTGGGGCTCGCGCTGATCGGCGTGTCCGGCTACTACGGTGCGCTGACCTCGATCTTCAACGACAGCCAGAAGACGGCGGTGGACGCGCTGATCGGGCTCGGCTTCGGCGGCTCGCTGATCTCGGTGTTCGCGAGGCTCGGCGGCGGAATCTTCACGAAGGCGGCGGATGTGGGCGCTGATCTCGTCGGCAAGGTCGAGGCCGGCATCCCCGAGGATGACCCGCGCAACCCCGCGACGATCGCCGACAACGTCGGCGACAACGTCGGCGACTGCGCCGGCATGGCGGCCGACCTGTTCGAGACCTACGCGGTGACGGCGATCGCGGTGATGCTGCTGGGCGTGCTGACCTTCAACGAGTCCACGCGCGTCGTGCTCTTCCCGCTGGTGATCGGCGCGGTGGCGATCATCGCCTCGATCATCGGCACCTTCGCAGTTCGCACGAAGAGCGACAACGTCGAGCGCGCGCTGCTGCAGGGCCTGCTCGTCTCGGGCGTGCTCGCCGCGGCGGCGTTCGCCCCGATCACCTACTGGATGATGCGCGACCTCACCTTCAGGGTGGTCGGCGCCTCCGTCAACACCCCGAGCTGGTTCCACCTGTATCTGTGCTCGCTGATCGGCATCGCCGTGACAGCGCTGCTATTCGGACTGACGGAATACTACACCTCGACCCGATTCTCGCCGGTGAAGAAGACAGCGAAAGCGTCGATCACCGGCCACGCGACGAACATCATCCAGGGCTTCGCATCCGGCCTGCAGGCGACGGCGCTGCCGGCGATCGTGATCGTGCTCGGCATCCTCGGCTCGTGGAAGCTCGCCGGCGGCGGCGTCACCGGCATCTACGGGATCGGCGTCGCGGCGGTCGGGCTGCTGTCCTTGACCGGTCTGATCGTCGCGCTCGACGCGTTCGGCCCGATCACCGACAACGCCGGCGGCATCGCCGAGATGGCCGACCTGCCCGAGGACGTGCGCAAGGTCACCGATCGCCTCGACGCGGTCGGCAACACGACCAAGGCCGTGACCAAGGGTTACGCGATCGGCTCGGCGGTACTCGCCGCGATCGTGCTGTTCGCGGGGTTCGAGAAAGAACTCGAGGCCAAGGCCGGCCACCTGATCTCGTTCGGGATCAACGAACCGCCGGTGCTGATCGGGCTGCTGCTCGGTGGCCTGATGGTGTGCCTGTTCGCTTCGCTGTCGATCGAGGCGGTCGGCCGCGCCGGCGGCGCGGTCGTCGAGGAGGTGCGTCGACAGTTCCGCGAGCACCCCGGGATCATGGACTACTCCGAAGAGCCCGACTACGCGGCGTGCGTGGACATCGTCACGAAGACGGCGCAGCGCGAGATGATCCTGCCGTCGCTGCTGCCGATCCTGCTGACCCTGGTCGTCGGGCTGATCGACGAGCAGGCGCTCGGTGGCCTGCTGATCGGGGTGATCGTCGTGGGCTACTTCTTCGCCGTGCTGATGACCGCCGGCGGTGGCGCCTGGGACAACGCGAAGAAGCTCATCGAGGACGGCTCGTTCGGCGGCAAGGGCTCGGACGCGCATGCCGCGTCGGTCACCGGCGACACGGTCGGCGACCCGTTCAAGGACACCGCCGGGCCGGCAATCAACCCGATGATCAAGGTCGCGAACATCGTCGCCATCCTGATCATCCCGCTGATCACCTGAGACGCCGGACACCGACAGGCACGTTTGTGCCCATGCGGGCGCGGCCCTAAGCTCAGATGAGATGAACGGCCGACAGGCGCACCGCATGGCCACGTTCGCGCTGTCGCTGGCGATGGTGGTGATCGGCCTGGCGCTGCTCGTCGAGGCGTTCACCGGGCACGCGAGCGCGATCTCGCCGCGGCTGCTGCTGGGCGTGCTGTTCATCGCCGCCGGCTGCGGTCGCTGGTACGTGGAGATCCGCAGGACGCGCGGGCAGATGAGCGCGCAGCCGGGGCAGAGCTCCGAGCTCGCGGCGCGCTCGCGCGTGATCGTGCGGCGCAGCATCGGCTCGCCGATCCTGTTCACGATCGTCTACTCGTCGCTGGCGAGCGCGATCTACTTCTCGCTGGGAGTCGTCGCCGGGCACGCGCTCGGGCTGACGCCGGTCGTGTTCCTGATCGCGGCGGTGATGTACGCGGTCACGGCGATGACCTACGTCGAGGGCGCGTCGCTGCACCAGGACCGCGGAGGCGCGACCGTGTTCGCGCGCTACGCCTTCAACGAGCTCGTCAGCTTCATCGCCGGCTGGGCGATCCTGCTCGACTACGTGATCCTGATCGCGGTCACGGCGTACTCGGCGACGCAGTACCTGAAGGTCTTCTGGAGCCCGCTCGGAAACCGCGGCGCGGCGCTCGCCCTGTCGCTGGCGTTCATCGCGCTGGTCGTGCTCAGCAACATCCGCGGCTTCGGCGGTCGCCGCGCGCGGCGGGTGGGCATCCTGCTCGCGGGCGATCTGCTGCTGCAGGCGTTCATCGTGGTGCTGGGCCTGGTGCTGTTCTTCAACCCGCACACGCTCACCGGCCCGATCGACCTCGGCACCGCCCCGACGTGGTCGGGACTGGTGTTCGCGGCGACCGTCGCGGTGATCTCGTTCACGAGCCTCGAGTCGGCGTCCGGGCTCGCGGGCGAGGTGCGAATCAGCCGCGCCGGCCTGAAGCGCCTCGTGGCGAGCACGACCGCGACCGTCGCCTTTCTGTACGTCGGCATCGCGCTGGTCGCCCTCACCGCGCTACCGGTGCACGACGGCCACACGGAGCTCTCGACGCGCTACCTGAACGCGCCGATGATCGGCGTCGTCAGCCGCGTGCACCCGCACTGGCTCGAGAAGACGTTGACGTACCTGGTGGCGGCGACGGCCGCCGTCACGCTCGTCGCGGCCGCCAACTCGGCGATGCTCGGGCTCTCGCGCCTGGCCTACTCGCTGTCCACGAACCGCCAGATCCCGAGCGGTCTCGGGCGGCTTCACCCCCAGCGCTCGACCCCATACGTGCTGATCAGCCTCGCCGGCCTGATCGCGGCTGGGCTGGCGGCGACCGAGGACCTCGACTTCCTGATCGGGATCTACGCGCTCGGCGCGACGCTCGCGTTCACGATCGCGCACCTGTCGATCTGCCGTCTGCGCTACTCCGAGCCCGATCGCGACCGCCCGTACCGGGTGCCGCTGTCGGTGAAGATCGGAAACGGGGAACTGCCGCTGCCGGCGGTGTTCGGCGCGGTCGTCACCGCCGGCGGCTTCGTCGCGGTGCTCGTCGTGCACCCGGCGGCCCGCTACGTCGGGACTCGGATGGATGCTGGTGGGGCTCGTGCTATACGTCGTCTACCGGCGTGCCGATGAGACCTCGCTGCTGCGCCGCGTGACGGTGTCCCCGCGTGCGCTGCGCGCGGAGCCGACGACCGAGCGAGACTACGGCTCGATCCTCGTGCCGCTGTTCGGCACCGAGCTCGACGATGACATCGTGCAGACCGCCGCGCGGCTCGTCGCGGGCGAACCGACCGACGAGGCGGCGATCGACGCCGCCACGATCGAGGCGGTGTGGATGTTCGTGATCCCGATGTCGCTGCCGCTCGACGCGAGCCTGCCCGAGGCGCAGCTCAAGCACGCGCGTCAGGTTCTCGCGCGCGCGAAGGCCGTGGGGGAGGAGTACACGGGCGTACACGTCGCGACCGCGATCGTGCGCACCCGCCGCGCCGGCTACGCGATCGTCGACGAGGCCCGCCGGCGCGGGGTGGAGGCGATCGTGCTCGGGGCCGAGGAACCGTCGTTGATCCGGGGCGGCGGGCGCCTCGGCGGTCGCGGCGGGCCGCTCGAGGGATACGTCGGAGACATCACCAAGTACGTGATCCGCAAGGCGAGCTGTCGCGTGATCGTCACCGCTCCTGCCGCCCGCGACACGCCGGTCGAGCTGGCCCGTCGAGCCAACCGGGCCGGCGCCCCCATGGTCTAACCTGCGCACCTATGTATATCTGCTTGCTCTCCGCATGTTCGTCCTGATCGTCGGCGCGGGCCGCGTCGGCTCCGCCGTCGCCAAGTCGGCGCTCGCCGCCGGCCACGAAGTGTCGGTGCTCGACGAGGATCCGCTCTCGCACGAGCGTCTCGACGCCGGCCAGAGCAAGAGCTGGGAGGACTCCGGCGGCCAGTTCACGGTCGGCACCGCGCTCGAGACGGACGCGCTGATCCAGGCCGGGATCGAGCGCGCGGACGCGTTCATCGCCTCGACCGCGGGCGACAACACCAACCTCGTGATCGCCCAGCTCGCGCAGAAGCGCTTCGGCGTGGAGAAGTCGATCGTGCGCGTGATGGACCCCGCGCGCGCGGACTGGTACGGCGAGCAGGGACTGCAGACGATCTCCCCGACCAAGCACGCGATCGAGATGTTCGAGCGCGCCCTGGCGCCGGAGGCGGCCTAGCCATGTACGCAATCATCGTCGGCGCCGGCAAGGTCGGGCGTAACCTCGCCCGCGAGCTGATCGCCAAGGAACACGAAGTCACGCTGATCGAGTCCTCGCGCAGCTGCTATCTCGCCAGCGAGGAGGAGTTCGAGCACGCGATCCAGTACGGCGATGCGACCGAGCTGTGGGTGCTCGAGCGCGCTGGCATCCAGCGCGCCGACCTCGTGATCGCTGTCACCGGCGACGACGAGGACAACATCCTCGTCTGCCAGGTGGCCAAGGAGAAGTACCTCTGCGAGCGCGTCATCGCGCGCGTCAACAACCCGCGCAACCACGACCACTTCAGGCTGCTCGGGATTCAGCCGGCGGTCTCAGCCACCGACCTGATCCTGCGCCTGATCGAGCACGAGGTGCCGCGCTACGGCCTCGTGCACCTGCTCGCGCTCGAAGAGGAGCGCCTGGAGATCATCGAGCTCGAGGTCAGCGCCGACGCGCCCACCGTCGGCGAAAAGGTCACCGACATCGCGCTGCCCGAAGGCGCCCTGATCATCTCGGTGCTGCGCGGCGGCTCGGGCTTCGTGCCCAAGCACGACACGATGATCGAAGCCGGCGACGAGGTGCTGCTGGTGCTCGACCCCGGCCTCGAGGAGGCGATCACCGCCTACTTCGCGCCGAACGGCCAGCCCGCCACGTTCTGAGCCGAACCCGCTGGGCAGTTGGCTATTCTCTAGGCCACACACTGTCCGGGATAGTCCAATTGGCAGTGACGCCCGGTTCTGGTCCGGGAGATTGGGGTTCGAGTCCCTGTCCCGGAGTACAGCCCAGGAAGCCGAGCCGTCCCGGCTTCCTGGGGACTGTCGCATCCTCAGTTGCTGGCGAAAATGGACTCCGCGTTAGCCGCCTCAAACGTCCCGTATAGCGCGGCCGTTTTTGGGCAGATCGGCGAGGAGCCCTGTTTGAGCTTCATCCGTGGGCCGGAGAAGCTGATCGAGAGCGGCACCGGGGCATCGCCGATCGCCAACCGACCCTTGGCCTGCACCGCTCCGTATTCGCATGTGGTCTGGTTCGCAAAGTCCGCGAACGTCTGCAGATACGTCACCTCGACCTTGCCGTTGCCGTTCAGCACGAGTTCGTCGAAATGGACGCCGAGGTGCCCGTCACCCAATCCGGTTGACGTGCTGCACGGTTCCGAGCCGTTAAGCACCTCCGTTTCGTCATAGAACACGTCTGTCGTCGTACTTTCAGTTGCCAGCAAGGCCCCCTCTTCCAGGGTGGGCATTCCGCCGTTCTGACTTGGGCACTGGAGATATCCCCCCGGGGTCACGAGGGTGTAGCTCCCGTTCGGCACGAGGGTCACGACTTCACCCGGCGCGAGCGGCTGTGCAAAGAAGCCGGTTCCACTAACCAGATGAAGCGGTTTCTGGCCCGCAGACGCTGTCTGCGCGCCAATCATCCCGACAATCAACACGATCACTACGCCGCCTGAGATCTTCAGTCTCATTCGTTATCGCCCCCTGGGTCGAATGAACACAACAAGCCGTATGGCCGAACCTGAGTGAGAGGACGCACCTGAACGCCGTTCGCTCCGACGCAGGCCCCCACCACGCGCGCTAGGCGCCAAGCTACTCCGTTCGAAATAGCGCGGCGTTTGGTCCGACGCGTACCTAACGCGCACGCCCCGCCTCGCATCGTCGAGCCAGATTTGGCTCTAGGACACGGATCGCGGCATGGGGCGGCGCACGAATCCCAAGCGACGATCGCGGTTCGAAGCCGCTTGGCTCGCATGCGGGCCTCGTGCGACGAGATTCGAGGTTGTCCCGTTCGCCGTGGAAGTTTCTCGGTGGCGATCGGGTGTGATGGTTACACGGTGACGGGGATGCGGGTGTTCTCCTCGCTCGTGGCGTGAAGGGGCGCACGCTGGGCGGCGAGGTCTGCTTCGACGGCGACGGCGAGCTTGGCGAGATCGCTATAGCCGACGACCTTCCGGAACTGGGTCTCGGCCTCGAGCATCCCGGCGGCGGTCCAGCGCAGGCACATGTCGCCGTTCTGCCAGTGCTTGACGTTGCGGCTGATGTGTCGCACGGTGCCGATCATCGACTCGATCGGGTTCGTACTCTGGAGCGTGCTCTTGAGTTTCCCGCGGACCCCGAGACGCGTGAGCGTCAGCGTCTCGCCCATGCCCTCGCGCAGGGATGCAGCTGCGCCAGGGTGTGAGCGCTCCAGCTCGCCGGCGAGCAGAGCGAGTGCATGGAGTGCCTGCTGGTGGTTCTCTGACGCCCACGCCTTCCTGAGTCGTGCCTTCACGAGCGGCCGATCGCGTTCGGGGAGGTGATCGAGCACATTGCGTTCCTTGTGGCGAACACACCTCTGCACCGGGACGGGGCCGAACACCTCGTTGACGGCTGCCCTGAGGGCCTTCCCTCCGTCCAGGATGACCAGGACGCCCTGCTCGATGTCAAGACCCCGCTCGACGAGATCGGCGAGGAGGTGCACGGTGACGGTCTTGTTCTCTGTGGAGCCATCCCAGAGCCCGAGCGGGATCTTCACGCCCTCGGTGCTGATGCCGAGCGCGACGACACAGCAGCGGCCCTTCATCTCGATCCCGTCGAGCATCAACGCCGCCAACCGCACATCAGAGAGCGAGCGGGCCATCAGCGCAGCGAGGTGCTCACCGGTGCGGGCAACGAACTCGCGGCTGACCGCCGACTTCGACGTCGAACGCTCAGTCGCGGCGAGAGCATCGCCGACGGGCTCGCGGGTCCTTGCGAACCGGCGGGTGGAAACGCCCGCGAGCATCTGCTCGAGCACGACCCGAGTCAACGGGTCACGGTCGGCGAAATGCGCATACGTCGCAAGCGGCACCTCGTGCTCTCCGTCGACGGTGCGGGCGCGCGGACGCTTCACGGCGACCCGCCGGCCTCCCAGGGTGACCTCGCCGTCTTCGTGGCCGTGTCGATGAGCGGTGCGCTCCTTGACCGTTGCGTGCTTCTCGCCGACGACCTCATCGAGCTCGGCCTCCATCATCTCGCTCAGCACGCCAAGCCCAACACCGACGCTGAGCGCGAGCAACCCCTCCTTCGCGGCCCCGGCGAGCTCCCCGAGCGCTTCCTGCACCCGCAGCGGCAAACCCTCCGCGCGGCTGTCCTGCTCCTGCATTACGGTCTTCATGGCGGTTCCCTTCGTCTCGATGGACTTGTTTGCACTCGCCACGGTCCCAACGGGACCGGACGAGGCGAAAGGGACCGCCACCTACAAACTTCTACGCGCTACGGGACAACCTCCGAGATTCTCCCGATACGATTTATCCGAAGACGACGGGCGGCGCGTCTGAACCGCTCGCTTAGGGTTCACGACTAAATTGTTAGAGGGTTTGGTGGTGTGGCGTAGAACTATGGGTGCGTGATTGATGAGGGCGCTATCCGTGAGCGGTATGGGTTGATGAAGGGCTTGTTGAATGAGCGGTCGCGGCGGCGGTGGGCGGCCGCGGAGGCGCGTTCGCATGGGCGTGGTGGGATCGCGGCGGTGGCGCGTGCGATGGGGGTCTCGGAGGGGACGGTCAGGCGGGGGCTCGCGGAGCTGGACGGGGATGGCGAGGAGCTGGCGCCTGATCGGGTGCGCAGGGCGGGCGCTGGGCGGCCGGGGATCTCGGAGCGTGAGCCCGGTCTTTCTGAGGCGTTGGACGCGTTGATCGATCCGGTCACGCGTGGCGATCCTGAGTCGCCATTGCGGTGGACGTCCAAGAGCGCGGTCAAGCTGGCTGAGGCGCTGCGGGAGATGGGGCATGAGGTGGTCGATCGCACGGTGCTGCGGTTGTTGAAGGCCAAGGGCTACAGCCTGCAGGCGAACCGCAAGACCCGGGAGGGCACTCAGCATCCTGACCGCGACGCTCAGTTTCAGCACATCAACCAGACAGTCGCTGCGGCGCTCGGGGCGGGCGAGCCCGCGATCTCGATCGATTCCAAGAAGCGCGAGCTGGTCGGCGATTTCAAGGCAGTCGGCCGAGAGTTCGAGCCCTCCGGTCGACCAGTCGAGGTCCGTACCCACGACTTCAAGGACAAGGATCTCGGGCACGCGATCCCGTTCGGGATCTATGACCTGCGCAACGATGAGGGCTGGGTGAACGTCGGGATCGACGGCAACACGGCCGAGTTCGCGGTCAACTCGATCATCGGCTGGTGGCAGCAGCTCGGCTGCGAGCGCTACCCAGACGCCAAGCGCTTGACGATCACCGCCGACTGCGGCGGCGCGAACTCCAACCGCACCAAGCTCTGGAAGGTCGAGTGCCAGCGCCTAGCCGACACGACCGGGCTCCAGATCGTGGTCTGCCACTTCCCTCCCGGCACCTCGAAGTGGAACAAGATCGAGCACTGCCTGTTCTCCTTCATGAGCCTCAACTGGCGCGGACGCCCACTCGAAACCCACGAGGTGATCATCAACCTGATCGCCTCCACCAGGACAAGCACCGGCCTGAAGGTCTACGCCCAACTCGATCAGCGCTCCTACCCCACCCACATCACAGTCACCGATGAACAGCTCGCCGGCGTAAACATCACCCGACACCCATTCCATGGCGACTGGAACTACACCATCAACCCCTCACCAAAAAAGTCGTGAGCCCTTAGTCGAGAAACAGGGGGCAGCAATGTCGCAAGCGAAAATGGAACTGGTGCGCAGGGCGTTCGAGGCGTACGCCGCGGGCGGCGTCGAGGCCGTGGTGCCGTTTTACACGCCGGACGTCGTCTGGCTGTCCGCGTCACAATGGCCCGAGGACTCCGCATACGAGGGCATTGACGCCAACCGCAAACAGGATGAAGTCTGGCACGCTAGCTTCGATGACTACGGCTGGGACGTCCACGACATACGCGACGCGCAGGAGCAGGTTCTCGTGCTCGCCGAGATGGTCGGGCGGACAAAGGACGATGCCGTCGCGCTACGCCAGAAGGTCGGCCTGCTCGCGAGCTTTCGCGGTGAGCAGATCTCCGAGGTGAAGGCGTTTGGCACCTGGCAGGAGGGCCTGGAAGCCGTCGGTCTGACCGAGTAGGCGCGGCCGGGTATGCTGCGACGCCATGACGCAATCCGACCGCCTGATCGCCGAGAAGGACCGCTGCCAGACCTGCCAGGGCGCGGGCTGGACGTGGTGGTCGGCTGAGGGCGACCCGGAGGGCAGATGGGTCGTGTGCCGCGAATGCATCGGCACCGGGCGCGCCGACCAGCGCGGGCGCAAGCGCCTGAAGCCGGACGATCCCCCGTCGCCTTAGCGCGCAGCCCAGTCGCTCGCCGCGCCTCGCGTGCCGCGCCCGAGGAGACCGGCGCGAAACGACTAGAAGAGGTCGTTCCCGGTCAGCACGTACACGAACGGTACGAACGGCACGATCGACGCGATCCCCCAGGTGAGCTTCGCGATGAAGCCGATGTCGCTGCGGAACAGCAGGTTGATCCAGATCAGCACCACAGCGACCGGGTGCAGGATGCACAGAAGCAGCTCGAACACTTTCTTCAACACGCCGTCCCTCTTTCAGCTCGGGTGCGAACGAGCGTAGCGCCTCGCCGGTCGCGCTAAGCGGCTTGATCCTCTGACGCCCAGTCGCGATACAGCTCGAAGTAGCGCCCGTGCGCGGCGATCAGCTCGTCGTGTGTGCCCTGCTCTGCGATGCGCCCGTGTTCGAGCACCACGATGCGCCCGGCCTGGCGGATGGTGGAGAGACGGTGCGCGATCACGATCGAGGTGCGCCCGGCGAGCAGCCGGCGCATCGCGCGTTCGATGCGGCCCTCGGTGTGCAGGTCGACGTTGGAGGTGGCCTCGTCGAGGATCAGGATGCGCGGGTCGGCGATCAGCGCGCGCGCGAAGGCGATCAGCTGGCGCTGTCCGGCGGACAGTTGCGCGCCGCGCTCGCCGACTTCGGTGTCGTAGCCGCTGGGCAGCTCGGAGATGAACTCGTCGGCGCCGACCGCCTCGGCTGCGGCGTGAACCTGGGCCTCGTCGGCGTCGGGGCGCCCGAAGGCGATGTTCTCGCGCACGCTGCCCGAGAACAGGAACGCCTCCTGGGGCACGATCCCCATCTGCGAGCGCAGCGAGTGGCTCGAGATCTCGCGCAGGTCGTGATCGTCGACGAGCACGCGCCCGCGCGTCGGGTCATAGAAGCGGGCGGCGAGCTTGGCCATCGTCGACTTGCCGGCGCCGGTGGCGCCGACCAGCGCGATCGTCTGACCCGGCCGGCACATCGAGATCGATGTGCTCGAGCGCGAGCACCTCCTCCGGCTCCTGATCGGCGGATTGCAGCTCGCCGGCGGGCGCGTTGCCGTCGCGCTTTGCTCGTTGCGAGCGCGGTTTGTAGGCAAACGACACGTCTTCGAAGCGGACCTCGCCGCGGATCGGACCGATCGCCGGTGCATTGGGAAGGTCTTCGAGCGTCGGCTTGACGTCGAGCAGCTGGAAGATCTTCTCCAGCGCGGCCATGCCGGACTGGTAGGTGGTGTAGAGCTGGGAGAGCTGCTGGATCGGTTCGAACAGGAACGACAGCGTCGCGACGAACGCGACGATCGTGCCGACGGTGATGTGCCCGTCAATCGCCTGGTAGCCGCCGTACAGCACGATCACCGCGAGCGCGACCCCGGAGAGCATTTCGACCGCCGGGAAGTACGTGGCGTTGAGGTGCACGGTGACCATGTTGGCCGCGCGGTTGTCCTCGTCGAACTCGGCGAAGCGCGCTTCGTGGGCGGGCTCCTGGCCGAAGCTGCGCACGACGCGGATGCCGGACAGGGTCTCCTGCAGATAGCCCGTGATCGCGCCGATCGTCTCTCGCGTGCGCCTGAAGGCGCCGGCTGAGATCAGCCGGAACCAGATGCTCAGGCCGGCCACGAACGGGACCACGCAGAACGTCAGCAGCGCCAGCTTGACGTCGAGGTAGAGAAGCACGCCGACCGCGCCGATCAGCGTCAGGCCGGACTGGAACAGCGTGACGACCGAGTCGGTGACGAGGCTTTCCAGCGCCTCGACGTCGTTCGTCATGCGCGAGATCAGCACGCCCGCGGGCCGGCTCTCGTAGAAGCCGATCGGCTGGCTCTGCAGATGCGTGAAGATGCGGATGCGCAGGTCGGCGAGCGTGCGCTGCCCGACCCAGCCCACGAGGTAGGTCTGCGCATACGTCGCAACCCAGACCATCACCGCCGATACCAGGAAGGCGAGCACCACCAGCTCGAGCGTCTGGACGTCGTGCTCTTCGATGCCCTTGTCGATCGCGAGCTTGGCCAGCAGCGGCGGCGCGAGCGCGGCGGCCGTGCCGAGGATCAGCGCGACCAGCGCCGCCGCCGTACGCATTCGGTAGGGGCGCAGCAGCTCGAACAGTCCGCGCAGGTTGCGAGCGCGGCTGCCGCGACTCGGTCGCTCGCCGGCCCAGCCGGTGCCGCCGCGCGGACCGCCCGGGCCGAGGCCCATGCGCGCGGCGCCGCCGCCGCGCCCGCCGCCACCGCATGCCGACGGTGGGGCTCACAGCCGGCCTCCAGCATTGGGTTGACTGCTCGCGTTGGCTGCGAGCACCTGCTCGAGCGCGCCCGTGTCGCCCGTCTGCGACCGCGTCCGCGGCGGAGGACGTGCCGGCGACGATCTCGCGGTAGAGCTCGGAGGACTCGAGCAGCTCGTCGTGGTTTCCCTGGGCGACGATGCGGCCGTGGTCGAGCACCACGATCTGGTCGGCGAGTTCGATCGTCGAGAGGCGGTGCGCGATCACGAAGGTGGTGCGACCGGCCATCGCCTCGGCCAGCGCGTGCTTGATGCTCTGCTCGGTGGACGCGTCGACCGACGAGGTGGCGTCGTCGAGCACCAGCACGCGCGGGTTGGCCACGAGCGCTCGCGCGATCGCCAGACGCTGGCGCTGCCCGCCCGAGAGCGTCACGCCGCGCTCGCCGACCTGCGTCTCATATCCCTGCGGCAGCCGCGAGATGAACTCGTGCGCCTGCGCGTCACGCGCGGCCTGTTCGACCTCGGCCAGCGGCGCGTCAGGACGCGCGTAGGCGATGTTTTCGGCGACGCTCGCCGAGAACAGGAAGGGGTCGTCGCTGACGACCGCAACGGCGGCGCGCACCGAGCGCACCGTCACCTCGCGCACGTCGGCGCCGTCGAGCAGCACCTCGCCGGCGACCGGGTCATACAGCCGTGAGATCAACGCGACGAGGCTCGTCTTGCCCGAGCCGGTGGGCCCGACCAGCGCGACGGTGCGCCCGGCGGGGACATCCAGGTCGATGTCGCGCAGCACCGCGCGTCCGCTCTTTGGCTTTGCGTGCACCGGATCCGCGAGCGCGCTCGCGCCGAGCTCGTCGCGCGGGTCCTCGTAGCGAAGCGTCACGTCGCGCAGCTGCACGTGCCCGTTGCCGGGCGGCAGCTCCGGCGCGTTCGGCGCGTCGGTGAGGTGCGGCTCGCGGTCGAGCAGCTGGAAGATGCGGGCGCCGGACGCGGTGGCGCGCTGGGCGAGGTTGAGGGTCACGCCGAGCGCGCGCATCGGCGTGATCAGCATGTTCACGTACAGGTAGAAGGCGGTGAACTGGCCGAGCGTGAGGTGGGCGTGGATCACTTTCTCGCCGCCCAGCAGCAGCACCGCCGCGAGCCCGAGCTGGGGCAGGAAGCCGATCATCGGGTTGTACTTCGCTTCCAGGCGCGTGGCGACCATCGCCTGGCTGAAGACGCGACCGACGGTTTTGCGAAAGCGCGTCAGCTGCCGGTCCTCGCGCGCGAACGCCTTGACGACGCGGACGCCCGAGATGTTCTCCTCGGCGTCAGCGGTCAGCTCGGCGATGCGCTGCTGCGTTTCCTGGATCGCCGGGCGTGCGCGGCGCCCGTAGCGGTAGGAGATCACCACCACGAACGGGACCGGAACCAGCGCCAGCAGGCCGAGCTCGGGATTGATCACGAGCATCACCGCGCCGGCGAGCGCGATCGTGAGGATCGACTGCAGGATGAACACGAGCCCGTAGCCGAGGAAGAAGCGCACGGCCGCGAGGTCGACGGTCGCGCGTGACATCAGCTGCCCGGTCTGCTGGTGGTCGAAGAAGCCGAGCTCGAGGCGCTGCAGCTGGCGGTAGATCCGCTCGCGCTGGTCGTATTCGACCGCGAGCGACACGCGTCCGGCGACGATGCGACGCCAGTACATGAAGCCCCAGCGCGCGAGCACGACGCCAGGATCACCAGCGAGAGCACGAGCAGCGTGTGGCGATCGTGTTCGCGCGCGAGCGGGTGCCCGTGGAGGTCCGCGGCGCCCTTGCGGATCGCTTCCACGGCCCGTCCGGTCAGCGCCGGCAGCGCCACGCTCATCACCATCGCGAGGCTCGCCAGCCCCCAGGAGATCCCCAGCGGGCGCTTGTATGGCTTCAGGAAGCCCAGTAGTCGGTAGAAGGTCTTCATAGTTGTATAGTCAACGATTATCGCAGGCGTGCGCGGGAGGTCCGTGTGCGGCCCGCCGGCAGTGCTGTCCTAAGCTGCGCCGATGGTCCCGCAGCCGCCGAGCCGATCCTCGAATCCGGCGTCACGCGTTGGACCGCGGGCAGGGTTGTGCGACTCATGCGCGCATCAGCAGCAGGTACCCAACACGCGTGGCTCGGTGTTCTCGCTGTGTCTGCTCTCGCGCAGCGACCCCGCGTATCCCCGCTATCCACGGCTGCCGGTGCTCGCGTGCGACGGCTACGAGCGCCGCTCGTCAGCGTGAGCGCCTGCGCGGAGCTCAAACCGCGGCGGCCTCGGCAGGCGCCGCGGGCGCTGCGCCTTCGCCCTCGCCCGAGGTGACGAAGTCGCGGCCGCGCACCAGCGCGAACGCACAGATGGCGCCCGACCAGCGCGATCGAGGCGGCGATGATCAGGATCGTCGTGAACGCGTCCGTGAAGCCGACGCGGTAGGCGTGGCCGAGCGCGTCACGCGCGGCGGGGGGGAGGTGGCGGGCGAGCTGTGAGACTTCGCCGGAGACGAGCGCGCCGCCGAGGCGGTCGTGTGCGGCCGCCACCACCTCGCGACCGGGCGCGGTGGTGACCAGCGCGCCGGTGGTCTTGCTGGTGACCTGGTGCTGGAAGACGGCGCCGAGCCCGGCGATGCCGGTGGCGATGCCGACCTGGCGGAAGGTGTTGTTGATGCCCGAGGCCATGCCGCTGCGCGAGTAGTGCACGACCCCGATCGCGGTCGAGGCGAGCGGCGGGTTGATCGTGCCGACGCCGAAGCCCGCGAGCAGGAAGCCGGGGATCAGCGTCGTCCAGCCCGAGCTCGGGTCGACGGCGGTCATCGCGAGCAGCCCGCCGCTCACGCACAGCATGCCCACGCCCAGCAGCAGCCGCACGGGCACGCGCACGCTGAGTTTGCCCGAGAACGGAGCGACGACGAACGTCATCAGCGTGATCGGCAGGAAGCGCAGCCCGGCCTGCAGCGGGTCATAGCCGAGCACGTCCTGGATGTACAGGGTCAGGTACAGGAACATCGAGAACATCGACGCGGACACCGCGAAGGCGACGATGCTCGCGCCGGCGAAGGCCGGCCGTCGGAACAGCGCTCAGGTCGAGCATCGGGCGCGCCTGGCGGTGCTCGGCGATCAGGAACACCACCAACAGCACGGCCGCGCCGATCAGGAAGCTGAGGATCCGCGTCGAGCCCCAGCCCTTTTCGTTGCCCTGGATCAGCGCGAAGACGAGCAGGAACAGCGACCCGGAGAACGTGATCAGCCCGATCCAGTCGACGCCTTTGGCGTTCGGGTCGCGCGACTCGCTGACCTGGCTGAGCGTCAGGAACACGGCGGCGATGCCGATCGGCACGTTGACGAAGAAGATCCATTCCCAGCCGATGCCCGAGGTGATCACGCCGCCGACGACCGGGCCGATCGCGACGGCCGCGCCGATCACGCCGCCGAATACGCCGAAGGCGATGCCGCGCTCCTTACCGTGGAATGCCTGCGCGATCAGCGCGAGCGAGGTCGCGAACATCATCGCGCCGCCCGTGCCCTGCACCGCGCGTGCGAGGTTCAGCATCAGCGGCGTGGTCGACAGGCCGCACACGGCGGAGGAGGCCGTGAACACGATCAGGCCCATGACGAACACGCGCCGGCGGCCGATCAGGTCGGCCGTGGCACCCGCGGTCAGCAGGAAGGCGGCGAGCGTCAGCGAGTACGCGTTGACGACCCACTGCAGGTCCTCGAAGCTGGAGTGCAGCGAGCGCTGGATGTCCGGCAGCGCGACGTTGACGACGGTGATGTCGAGCAGCAACATGAAGATCGCCACCGACACCGCGATCAAGGTCCACCATTTACGCTCCACGCGGCTCCTCGCTTTCCTCTCCGGGCGTGCTCTGAAGCACTATATGAACGGGGCTCCGGCCTGCCGGCCTGCGCTCAGGCGCTGCCGAGGTGTGCTTGCAGGAACGGCACGATCTCTCGCCACAACCTGGCCGCCGGCTCTGCCCTGTACGACGGGCGGTAGTCGGCGAAGAAGGCGTGGCCGGCGCCGTCGTAGACGTCGACTTTGACCTCCTGTCCGCTGGCGGCGGCGCGCTCGCGCAACCGCTCTGCGATCTCGGGGGACGGGTTGGTGTCCTCGGCGCCGACGGCCACGAGCAGCGGGCAATGCAGGTTCGCGGCCAGCTCGAGCGGCGGCGTCGGGCGCTCGGGCGTAGAGGCGTCCTCGGGGGAGGCAATGTCTGAGAACCCGCCCCAGCAGTCGATCGCGGCGTCCAGGCGGTCGCTGGAGACGGCGAACAGCAGCGTGTAGCGCCCGCCCATGCAGAAGCCGACGCAGCCGAGCTTGGCGGTCGTGTCCTCGCGTGCGAGCAGGAAGTCGGCGGCCCCCTCGAGGTCGCCGAGCACGGTTGCGTCCGACATCGAGAACAGCCGCGCCATCAGCGCCTGCATGTCGCCTGGCGGCGGCGGCCCGCCTTCGCGCGTGTACAGGTCGACGCCGAGCGCCACGTAGCCGATGTTGGCGAAGCGGTCGGTGACGTCGCGGATGTGCTCGCCGAGGCCGCTCGGCCTCGTGGATCACGATCATCGCCGGGGAGGGTCCGGTGGCGGCGGCGGGCCGTGCGAGGTAGCCGTTGATCTGGGTGCCGTCGCTGGACGGGAAGGTGAGGTCCTCGGCGGCGATAAGGGTGGGATCGGTGACGGCGCCGGGGACGCCCTCGGGGCTTGGCTTGACGGGCACGGTGCTCATGCGCGGCTGGCTCCTTTCGCTGGGTGGATCGCGTGACGCGCTAGGCCTGCGAGGATGCCACGAGGCGTGAATCTGGTTCCAGCTCGCGGATCTTGCGCTTGGCGCGCTTGCGCGTCTCGAGCAGCTCGTGCTCGAGCTTGGCCAGCTCGCCGGCGCGATGGCGAACGAGCTCGAGCTGACGGTCGATGTGCCCGAGCGCCTCGCCGAGCAGCTCGCGGCGGCTTTCGGCGTCGACGTCGTCGCGGCGCAGCTGCGCGCGCACCTCGGCGCGCGCCTCCTCGGCGCTGAGCAACGTCTTGAGCTCATCGAGCGAGACGCCGAGCAGCTCCTTCAGGCGGATCACCTCGCGCAGGCGCTCGACCTCCTCGTCGCTGTACAGACGGTGCTGGCCGGCGGGGCGCGCGGGCGCCTCTGCCAGCAGGCCGATCTCCTCGTAGTAGCGGATCGTGCGCGGCGTGGTGCCGACCAGGCGCGCGACGTCGCCGATGCGCAGCGGGCTCATACCGTGACCCGCCCGCTCGCGCGCGCCTCGGCGATCTCCGAGGGGAGCTCCGGTGCCTCGTCGAGCTGCTGCTCGTGGCGCGGGCGCAGCAGGCACACGAACACGCCCACCAGCGAGGTAGCCGCGAGCACCCACAGCGCGGTGTGCATGTTGGCGATGAACGGCGCGAGCTTCTGCTGGGAGAGCCCCTTGGCGAGGCCCGAGAAGATCGCGAACAGCGTCGCTTTCGGGATCGCGGCGGTGACGATCGCGAGCACGAACGCGATCGACAGCACGGCGCCGGTGTTCTGCAGCAGCGTGCGCGCGCCGGCGGCGATGCCGCGGCGATAGGCCGGTACGGTGCCCATCATCGCGGCGGTGTTGGGGCTGTTGAACATCCCCGAGCCGGCGCCGACGACGAATAGCCACAGGCCGCTCTGCCAGTAGGCGCTGTGCACCTGCAGCGTCGTCATCGCGGCGAGGCCGATAGCGGTGACGAGCATGCCCAGCGCGGCCAGCGCACGCGAGCCGTGGCGGTCGGCATAGATGCCCGCGATCGGCGAGGCGATCAGCATGCCGAGCGCCAGCGGGATCAGTTTGACGCCGGCCTCGATCGGCGTGGCGCCCTGGGCGCCCTGGTAGTAGAAGACGAACAGGAACAGCAGCGCGAAGCGCGCGAGGCCGTTGATGAACGACGCGGCGCTGGCGGCCGCGAACAGGCGGTTGCGGAACAGCCCGAGGTCGAGCATCGGCGCGGGCGAGCGACGCTCGATCACGACCCACAGCGGCAGCAGCACCGCAGCGGCCAGGAGCGCGCCGATCACCAGGTTGTCGTCCCAGCCGCTGATGCCGCCACGCGAGACCCCGTAGACGAGGCCCGTGAGGCCGACCACGAAGGTGAGCGTGCCGGGCACGTCGTAGCCGCGCGCGGAGTCGGGTTTGGCGAGCTCGCGCAGGATCAGCGCGCCCCAGGCGGCGCCCGCGAGCGCGAACGGGACGTTGAACCAGAAGACCCAGTGCCAGGAGATCGCGACGAGCGCGCCGCCGAGCACCGGACCGAGCACCAGCCCGACCGCGGCGACCATCGTGTTGGCGCCCATCGCCAGCCCGAGTTCCTCCTTGGGGAACGCGTCGGTGACGAGCGCGGCGGCGTTGGCGAACAGGAAGGCCGAGCCGATGCCCTGCAGGATCCGCCACCCGATCAGCACCGTGGCGTCGCTGGAGAAGCCGGCGCCGAGTGACGCGAGCGCGAACACGACGAAGCCGCCGACGTAGGCGCGCTTGCGTCCGAACAGGTCGGAGAGGCGACCGGCCATCAGCACGAGCACGGTCGCGGCGATCAGGTAGGCGAGGATCACCCACACGAGCGCGAGCAGGCTCGTGTGCAGCGAGCGCTCGAGGTCGGGCAGCGCGATGATCAGCGTCCCCGAGTTGGTGGCCGCGAGCAGCATCCCGAGGCTGGTGCACGACAGCGCCCACCACTTGTAGTTCGCGTGACCGGCGGCGACACCGAAGCGCGCCGCCGGTGCGGCGGCTGCGCCGTTGCCACCAGCTGCCGAAGCGGTGCTCGCCGACGCTGATTTATCGGTTGTCGAATCTGACGTGAACGTAAGGATCACGATAGCACGTGCAGGTCGCGGCCGGTAGTGCTAAAACGTAGAGATGGCATCCAATGGCACCAAGATCGTGAAGTCCGAGGACGAGTGGCGTGAGCAGTTGACGCCGGCTCAGTACGAGGTGCTGCGCAAGGCCGGCACCGAGCCGCCGTTCACCGGCGAGTACGTCTACAACAAGGACTCCGGCGACTACACCTGCGCAGGCTGCGGAGCGGTGCTGTTCAGCGGCGACACGAAGTTCGACTCGGGAACCGGCTGGCCGAGCTTCACCGAGCCGGCGGTCGCGGAGGCGGTCGAGCTGCGTCCCGACAACGGTCTGCTGATGCGCCGCACAGAGGTCATCTGCCGCACCTGCGGCGGGCACCTCGGACACGTCTTCGACGACGGGCCCGGGCCGAACGGCCAGCGCTACTGCATCAACTCGGCCGCGCTCTCGTTCGCGCCCGCAGACACGCCTGACCAGTAGCCTTCGCGGGCAATGATCATGCAAGACCAGTCGCGCCGGCTGTCCGAGCCGCTGCACTGGGGCAGGCGCGAGAAGACGGTGGTCGCGCTGCTGCTCGGCTGCGTGGTGCTCGCGCTCGTCGGGCTGGGGGCCTACGCGCTGACCAGCGGCGGCACCGCGCGTAGGGACTGCATCGAAGTCAACTTCGCCTCGACGCTCGGCGGCGCCACCGACCGCGCGTGCGGCGCCGCCGCGCGCAAAGTGTGCGCCACGCCCGGCGCGTTCCCGCACGAGGCCGCGGAACTGCATGCCTCGTGCCGTCGCGCCGGCTTCCCGGTCGACTGACGCTCACAGGCCGGTTTTTAGCGCCCTGAGCGGCGTCCTCGCGCACGCCGCGCCGGCCCGTCAGGGCCGTCTAGACAAATGTCGAAACGCGCGGGCCAAGACTTGGCCAGGATGGCCCTACCCCGCCTCCGGCATGCCGGATTTCATACCGGGACTGTTAACGGCGAGCGGCGTTCGTGCTGCGTGGACGGGCGCTCGCAAGTGCAAACAACTGTAGGAACGGAGGCACATGACCTGGCTGTCATACCCAAGTTGGCTGAACGCGGGGGATAACGCATGGCAGATGACTGCGGCGACGTTCGTGGGGCTGATGAGCCTGCCCGGACTCGCTGTGCTGTACGGCGGCGTCATGCAGAAGCGCTGGTCGGTCAACGCGATGATGCTCACGTTCGTCGCGTTTTGCGTGACGCTCATCGTTTGGTGTCTGTGGGCGTTCAAGATGGGCTTCGGAGCCCCAGTCGCCCACAGCGGCTCAGGTGTATTCGGGACGAAAGGCTTCCTGGGCACATTCCTGGGTGAACCCGGGAGCATCCTCAGTCACACGGCTGAGGAGGGTCAGGCGATCATTCCGTCGGTTACGGAAGGCCCGCCGTTCCACTTCCCGGAGTCCTCGCTGGTGTACTTCCAGTTCGTGTTCGCCGCGATCACGCCGATCCTGGCGTTGGGGTCGGTGCTCGGGCGGGTGAACTTCAAGGCGTGGATCCCGTACGTGGCGCTGTGGATCACTTTCGTGTACGCGGTCAACGCGTTCCTGATCTGGGGCGGCGGCTACTTCGCAGCGCACGGCGCATTGGACTACTCCGGTGGGTATGTGATCCATCTCTCCGCCGGTGTCTCCGGCTTCGTGTTCGCGGCTGTGATCGGTCCACGCTTGCAACGAGATCGCGAGGTCGACGCGCCGAACAACCTGCTGATGCTGGCGGTCGGCGCCGGTCTGCTGTGGCTCGGCTGGAACGGCTTCAACGGAGGGGACTCCTACTACGCGGGCGCAGACGCGTCGGCGGCTGTGCTGAACACGAACCTGTGCACCGCCGTGGCGATGATGATGTGGATCGCGTGGGACTACATCTTCGGCGAAAAGCCGTCGATGATTGGGGCTGTCAACGGGATGATCACCGGGCTGGTGGGTATCACCCCTGCCGCCGGGTTCGTCAACGGCTGGGGCGCGATCATCATCGGCGTCGTCGATGCTTCGATCGTGTGGTTCGCGATTCGCTACCTCAGCCGCGTGCGACCGTTCAGGGATGTCGATGACACCCTGGGTGTGATCTTCACGCACGGGATCGCTGGTCTATGCGGGGGGCTGCTGGTCGGGCTGCTCGCCGATCCAGCGCTGGTCGAGTACATCGGCGTTGGTGGAGCGGCGAACCTGCCGGGTAAGGAGGGTTTGCTACTTGGCGGTGGCTGGACGCTGTTGCGCTGGCAGGCGGAGACCGCTGCCTGGGTGATCGCGTACACCGCTGTGGCGACGTTCATCATCCTGAAGGTGATCGGCATCTTCATCCCCTTGCGGCTATCCGACGAGGAGCTGGAGATCGGCGACCACGCGATTCACGGCAACGAGGTCTACCCGTCGGACGTGCCGACGCTGGGTGGCCCTCACGCGCCGGCATGGCAGCCCGGTGGCACGCAGCCGGCGGGCGCAGGAGCCTGATGGGCAGCTGAGCACTTCTCCCTGCGCGGGCGCGGCCTCCCCACGGACGCGCCCGCCGAGGGTTGAGGACGGTCGACGGCCCCGCTTCGGCGGGGCCGTCGGTCTTTGTCAGCTGCCTGAGCGCGTGCGCAGGTAGCGGCGCAGGCCGTGGCGCACACGCGAGTAATCCAAGATCGCCGCGAGCGCCAGCTGCGAGGCGCCCTTGACGCGGCGGCCGTTGACGAAGTTCATGCCGCCGACGCGGTTGTAGTAGGCCCCGAGCCACAGGCGCCGGCGGCGTAGCCGCTTGCGCAGCGGCTCGGCCGCGAGTTGGGCGTCGAACTGCTCGCGGCTGATCGGCGCTTCGCCGTTCGCGTGGCGGCGCAGGTTCAGCCTGAGGTGCATCGCGCTCTGCTGTTTCTCCCAGAACTGCGCGACCTGGATCGAGCCGGCGCGCTTGCGGTAGTTGATCAGCGGCTCGGGCACGCACATCACCACACCGAGCTCGGCCATCTTCCCGAAGAAGTCGCCGTCGTCGGCGGTGCCGTACTCGGTCGTGTAGCCGCCCACGGCGAGGTAGTCGGCGCGCGAGTACAGCACCGAGGAGTGCATCACGACCACCCTGCCGCCGCGGCGCCTGGTCTGCTCGAAGTCCTCCTCGCTGGACGGCCCTATGGGCGCCTCGGAGATCACCTCTTCGGCCTCGTTGACGTTGTAGCCAAAGGTGCCAAGCAGCACCAGACGCCGCTCGCCGTTCCACGCTTGCAGGAAGTCCACCTGGCGCTCGAGCTTGGTGGCCAGCCAGGTGTCATCAGAGTCGCAGTTCGCGATCCAGTCTCCGCGGGCGTGGGCGATGCCTTCGGTGCGCGCGGCGACGACGCCGGAACGGGTCGCGAGCCGCACGTAACGAATCGGCATCACGGCGGCGTAGCGCTCGGCGAAGGAGTCGACGAGCTCCTCGGTGCCGTCGTCGGAGCCGTCGTCGGCGACCACGATCTCCCCGGGCGCGAGCGTCTGCGCGACGATCGACTCGAGCGCCGCTCCCAGATGATCGACGTCGTTGTACGTGGGAACGACGACGGATATGGAGCTCGCGCTCGGCGCCGACACGCCGCCAGGCTACTGCAGCGTGCTCGGGCGGAGCAAGCGGCGTGGCCGCTCTGAGGATCGCCGACGCGGTCGGTGGCCGCCGGTGCTTGTCAGCCGGTGATGCCGACCGGGCAGGAGACGCCGGTGCCGCCGAGCCCGCAGTAGCCGCCGGGGTTCTTGGCCAGGTACTGCTGGTGGTAGTCCTCGGCGTAGTAGAACTGGTGCTCGGCGTCGAGGTCGGCGAGTTCGGTGGTGATCGGGCCGTAGCCAACCCCGTTGAGCATCTCCTGGTAGGCGTCGAGCGATGCCACCGCGGCGGCGCGCTGGCCCTCATCCGCCAGCATGATCAGCGAGCGATACTGGGTGCCGGCGTCATTGCCCTGGCGCATTCCCTGCGTGGGGTCGTGGCCTTCCCAGAAGAGCCTCAGGATGTCGGGGTAGCTGGTCTTGGCAGTGTCGAAGGCGACGAGCACGACCTCGGCGTGGCCGGTGCGGCCACTGCAGACCTCCTCGTAGGTGGGGTTCGCCGTGGTTCCACCCGCGTAGCCGGCCGCCGTGGTGTAGACGCCGTCGGCTTCCCAGAAGATCCGCTCGGCGCCCCAGAAGCAGCCCATGCCAAAGACCGCCGTCTCGACGCCCTCGGGAAACGGCCCGCGCAGCGGCGTGCTGAGCACCTCGTGGCGCTCAGGCAAGCGCAGCTCCTGGGAGCGTCCTGGCAGTGCCTCTGCGGGGTCGACCATCGTGCTCTTGTTACGTCCAAAAAGTCCCATGCGCTCAGGCTAGCGCGATCGCGCGTGAGAGGACGTGCAGTGGCCTGACGAGCGCGATCTCGGGTGGAATAGAGTCCACTATTGGTGTCAACGCTCGGGGCTGCCCGCACGTCACTGACCTGCTCCGCGCGGGGCCGCGGGCGGCGCCCATGAGCGAGCCTGAGGTGGTGCGCTACGAGGTGAACGGACGCGTCGCGCGCCTGACGCTGGATCGTCCCGAGCGCGGTAACGGGATCACACGGCAGCTCGTCTCCGAGCTCGTGGCGTGCGTCGAGCGCGCCGATCTCGATCCGGCCGTGCACGTGCTGGTGCTCGCGGGCAACGGCCGGGGTTTCTGCGGTGGCTATGACCTCGTGGAGAGCGCCGAGGGCAAGGGTCGGCACGGGGGCGGCGCGGCCGCGGCGGGCCCCCCGAGTGGCTCACCGCTCGATCCGGCAGTGGTCGCCGCCAACCACGATCCCGACGCGACGTGGGACCCGATGGTGGACTACGCGATGATGAGCCGCAACGTCCGCGGCTTCATGAGCCTGGTGAACTGCACCAAGCCGGTGGTGTGCATGGTGCATGGCTTCTGCGTGGCGGGCGGCACCGACATGGCTCTGTGCTCGGATCTGCTGGTGATCGCGCAGGACGCCAAGATCGGCTACCCGCCGGCGCGCGTGTGGGGCTCGCCGACGACCGCGCTGTGGGCGCACCGCGTCGGCGCGCAGCGTGCGAAGCGGCTGCTGTTCACCGGTGACTCGCTGTCGGGCAGCGAGGCCGTCGAGTGGGGACTCGCGATCGAGGCGCCGCCGGCGGAGCAGCTCGTGGAGCGCACCGAGATCCTGCTCGAGCGGATCGCGCGGATGCCGCTGAACCAGCTGATGATGATGAAGCTGCTGGTCAACCAGACGCTGTTCGCGCAGGGCCTGCACGGGTCGCAGGTGCTGGGCACGCTGTTCGACGGGATCGCGCGCCACACCGCCGAGGGTCACGCGTTTCGAGCGCGCGCCGGCGAGGCCGGATTCCGCGAGGCGGTGCGCGAGCGCGACGAGCCGTACGGCGATCTGGGGCGTTCGACCTTCAAGGGTTGACGCTCATCTGCGATCGTAGGACCGTGGCCATCATCCGCCTCAGCAGACCACTTGGCCGCGAGCTACAGCGAGTGTTTCCCTCGCGCCCGTTCAATGTGCGCTTCTGGGACGGCGGCGCCGTTTCAGCCACCACCGAAAACGGGGCGCCGACGTTCTTCGTGAGGCGCCCGACGGCGCTCGCCCACGTGCTCTCCGCGCCCGGCACGCTCGGCCTCGGCCGCGCCTACGTGGACGGCTCGCTGGCGGTCGATGACCTCGACCTCGCGCTGCGCGTGGTCGACCAGTTCGAGCCGCCGCCGCTGAGCGTCGGCGACCGTGTGAGGCTGGCGCTGGCGGCGCTGACGGCTGCGATCCCCGGCGGGCTGCCGCGCCGCCCGAGCCTCGAGCTGCTGCTGCAGGGGCGCCTGCACAGCGCCGAGCGCGACGCCGCGGCGGTGCGCTACCACTACGACGTCGGCAACGACTTCTTCGCGCTGTTCCTCGACGACTCGATGACCTATAGCTGCGCCGTCTTCTCCAAAGGCGCAGATACGCTCGAGGAGGCGCAGCGCACGAAACTCGAGCTGGTGGCGGGAAAGCTCGACCTCGAGCCGGGCATGCGGGTGCTGGACGTCGGCTGCGGCTGGGGCAGCTTCGCGATGTACGCCGCACGCGAGTACGGCGTGCAGGTGACCGGCATCACGCTGTCGGAGAAGCAGGCCGAGCGGGCGCGCGAGCGCGTCGCCGACGCAGGCCTCTCCGACCGGGTCGAGATCCGCCTGCAGGACTACCGCCAGCTCCCACACGGCACCTTCGACGCGATCGCGAGCATCGGCATGTCCGAGCACGTGGGGGAGAGCCAGATCGATCTGTACGCGCGCACGCTGTTCTCGCTGCTGCGCCCCGGCGGCAAACTGCTCAACCACGCGATCTCGGCGCTCGACCCCGACGCCACCCCGCTCGACGACCTGTTCTCGACGCGCTACGTGTTCCCCGACGGCGAGCCGCTGCCGCTCTCGCGCGTGCAGCTGGCGCTCGAGCGCGCGGGCTTCTGGACGGGGCACGTGGAGGGCTTTCGCGAGGACTACGCGGAAACGCTGCGCCATTGGGCGCGGCGCCTGGACGAGCACCTCGACGAGGCCGAGGCGCTGGCCGGTGTCGAGCGTACGCGCGTCTGGCGGCTGTACCTGCGCTCCGCCGGCCACGGCTTCGAGGCGGGCGATCTCGCCGTCTACCAGGTACGCGCCCGCCGGCCGCTGTAGAATGGCCGGACCTTGCGGATGTAGCTCAGCTGGCTAGAGCGTCGCCTTGCCATGGCGAAGGTCGAGGGTTCGAATCCCTTCATCCGCTTCAAGCGAGGGGCCGGCCCCTCTTTGTGATCTCGGGTGTGTCCGGGAACCGCCGACCGCGGTCTGCCTGTTCGTCAGGTGGGCTTGTGCGCCACGAAAAGGTAGCGGTTGAGACTGAGGAAGTAGTTCGGGCCGAGTTCGGTTAGGTCTTGTGCCCATGCTGTGGCTTCGGCCTCGCTCACGCCGTTGCGATCGGGTACGAACGTGGCGATCAGCTCAAGCATCCCGGCGCTGTAGGTGTTGGGGTCATAGCCGGCGTTGAACAGTGGAACGATTTGGCGGTCGGTGACTTCCAGTCCAGCATCCCGCAGCAGCCTTGTGAGCGTACGCGGCAGGTGAGGGTGAACGAGGTGCTCCTCCCACGCGGCGAGCACCCGGTCCATGCGCTCGTTGTCGCTCGAAGCCCATACGATCGAGTCCCAGTCGGTGTCAAGCACGAGCGCCCGGCCTCCCGGGCGCAGCACCCGCCCCAGCTCCAGAAGCGCGGCGGGAACATCATCGACGTACTCGTAGACCTGTGTGCAGACTGCGACGTCGAAGCTCGCGTCCGCATAGGGGAGCGTGTGCGCGCCAGCTTCTTGGTACTCGATCGGGCCGCTGCCGGCTGGTGGTCGGCGCGCCCTGGCGAGGGCAAGCATATTCTCGCTGACGTCCACTCCGCAGATCCGCCCGCCGGTCCCGACAGCAACGGCCATTTCGCACGCGAGTAGACCAGGACCCGAGCCGATGTCGATCGCGCGCTCGCCGGGCTGGAGCGCGAGTGCCCGCAGGATCGTTTGGCGCTGTTCGATGACATCGGGCGTGGTGTAGATCCTCTCGACACGCCGGGAGGCGTCCTCGTCGAATTGCAGTGTGGCGTTCATAGTTCGCCTTCGAGTGAAGTGCCGCTCGGCCACGTCAGCGGACCGTCTTGATCGGGTGCCTGCCTCATGTCGATGCCACTACGCGTGCGCGTCTGGGCATCATGTGGGGTCTGTGACCTCTATCCCCAAGGTTCGCGCCGCGCCAGTGAGGCGCGAGTCGTAGCAGTAGACGCGTTCGAGGTCCTCGCCGAGGCTGAGGATGGTGGCAAGGTGCAAAGCATCGAGTGAGCGCAGCTCCGCGGGTTCGAGCTCGCCTGCGAGCTCGATGATCGGTTGGTCCAGCGCGAGCAGTGTGACCGTCGTTAGGGCTGTCTTGGCGCGGGTGGAGGCGAGCTTGCCGTAGCGGCGGGCTGCGCGACGCCCCTCGACCGACAGGAGGATGCTGCTGATCAGTTCCGTCTCGGTGTCGCGGAGCGCGTCTCGGAGCCCGTTGCTCTCGGGCTCCGAGCGCACGAGCTTGATGAAGGCAGAGGTGTCGAGGTAGGCGAGCAAGCGCTCTAGTCGCGCTCACCGCGAAGCTCGTCGAGCACCGTCTCAGAGGGTGGGCCGGGGATGGGCTCGGGCAGTTCCTCCAGCGCATCCAACAGGCTGCCGTGGCCACGTCTTGCGTCGCGCTCTGCCACGAGCCTGTCGATTACAGAGGCCCGTCCCGGCGCTGGCGTGAGCTGGGCGACCGCCTGTCCGCGATCGGTGATCACGAACGACTCGCCGCTCCGTGCCCTACGCGTATAGCGACTCAAGTTCTGCCGCATCTCGCGGATGCCGACAAACTGCATGTGCGTCATTGTAGCGCTTAGTCGAAGACGTCGACCTTCGACTTCTCAGCCTGCTGCCGGTGTTCCGTGGGGTGCGGATGCCTTCACGACGTTGCCTGGAGGGAGGCGCTCCAGCGCGTCGGCCATGACGGTGGCGCCGTCGCTGCGGGCGAGGGCGTCGGCCATCGCGCGGGCACCCGTGCTTGATCGACCGGTCTTCCAGGGCGCTGGCGATGACGCTGCGCAGCTTGCTGGGGGAGCTCTTCTTGCTGGCCCTGACGCCGGCGTTCACGAACACTACGCGGGCGGCATTATCGGGCTGGTCGCGCGCATCGGGGATGCAGACGAGCGGAACGCCATCGGCGAGCGCCGCGTTGACCGTCTGCCATCCCGCGTGGGTGACCATCAGCGATGCGTGCGGGAGCACGGTTCGATGTGGCACGAAAGCCACGGCGCGCGCGTTGGCGGGGATGCGGAGGCGGCTGGGGTCGAGCGCGGGGCCCGCTGTCAGCAGCGCCCGGACCGGCAGCCTGGCGACGGCGTCAAGCGCTCGCTGGGCGAGCGCGCCCTGATCCATGTAGCTGGTGCTGAAGCTGAGCAGCACGAGCGGATCTGTGTTCTCCTCCGGCCACGGCGACTCCCAGTCCTTCTGGAACGGCTCGAACGCCGGGCCGACGTAGCGGACGTTCGCGGGGAGCTGGGCTTTGCTCGAGAAATCGAGCTCTGGCGCCGTCATCACATAGACGGCCCGCGCACCGAGGACCTGGTCGCCCCAGTCCTTCAGCGGCGCGAGCCCATGTTCGGCGCGGACACCGTTCAGCACGGTCAGTCCAGGCGCCCAGAAGCGGCGGGTGATGCGATCGAACAGGCGGTCGCGCACGGCACCCAACGGCCCGGACATCGGCGACAGGCCACTGAACAGCGGCGGCGCGCCGCGAGCTGGTAGGGGATAGGGGCAGTGAACCAGCGCGGCGGCCGGCACACCCGCGAGCTCGGCGGCGATCGCGGCAGCCGGTATCAGCCAGTCGAACACGACCACGTCTGCGCTCCCGCCCTCGAGCGTCTCGATGACATCGCGTGTCCCATCGGGCATCGGCGCGATCACGCCGTCGCGCAGTCGCTTCGCGGCGCCGAGCTGCGTGCGCGCCTCCCAATCACGTACTGGGTCGGTCTCCGGGCGCGTGAGGTCGAGGTCGGGCATCGCCCGCCGGAACTCGACGAACTGCGCCCCAGTGTTCTCGATCCGCTCGCGCGCGGCGCGGTGGGCGAGGACCCGCACCTCGTGACCGCGGTCGACGAGCTCGCGTGTGAGCGCGAGCTGCGGGGGCGCGTTGCCGCTGAACGCGAGGAGCGTCTGGAAGACTCGCATATACTTCATCTTAGTGTGACCAAGATGAATAAGTCAAGCGCGTCGTACAAAGAACGCAGCTATCGGATGACCGCCCGCGCCGATGCGGCCGCCGCGACCGGGGAGCGGCTGCTCGCCGCAGCGTGGAAGCACTTCGGCACGCGACCGTATGAGGAGGTTCGCCTGCGCGAGATCGCCGCCGATGCGCTCGTCACCGAACAGACGCTGCTCGCGCGCTTTCACTCCAAGGACGAGTTGCTCACGGAGGCGTACAGATGGTGGGCGGTGAGCGAGAAATCACGCCGCGACGCGGCTCCCGTGGGCCGCTTCGCCGAGGCGGTCGCCAACCTGTTCGACCACTACGAGGCGCACGGAACGGCGATTCTGCGGATGCTCTCCCAGGAGGACCGCATCCCCGCGGTCCGCCACCTCACCGACAGGGGCAGGGACTATCACCGCGACTGGGCGAGCAGGGTCTTCCAGCCGCTGCTCGCCGGCCTGCGGGGCGGATCCAGACAGCGCCGGCTCACGGCCCTCGTCGTCGCCACGGACGTGCTCGTGTGGAAGCTCCTGCGACTCGACATGCAGCTCAGCCGCCCCCAGGCCGAAGCGACTGTGGTTGACATGATCGAGCCCTACTCGAGGCGATCGAGTTGAGAGAGCCACCGCGGTGGGCTACGAGGAGTCGCCCACCGCCACCGTGCGTTTGATGAGCGTTTCGCCATCGACTTCAACGCTCAACAGCGCCCGCCCATCGCCAAGGCGCGCGAGCGAGTGCGGTGACAGCCCGATCGTGACAGTGCCCCATTCGGCGAGTGTTCGCTTCACCTGAACGCGCTTGGAGCCGCGATCGGCGCGCAGCACGACCGTGCACGCAGACGGGCAGCGGATCGTGGCGACGTCGTGCTCTGACAGTGTCGCCGAGGGTTCGCGGCCGAGCGCGCGTGGAGCCGGGCCGCAATGATCTGTGCGGGGACCGGTTGCAGGCGCGATACGCCCGAGGACCGCGACCGATGTCGTGGGGCCTGCCGGCCAGACGAATCCCAGGAACGTCAGCGAATCTTCGTCTTCTTCGACGAATGGATCGTCCGCCGCGTATGTCTGGTCGGCGATGCGCAGATAACGTCCGGTGAACGCCGGATCGAGCACGACCGCTTCGTGGGCGCACGCCGCGCCACCGAGATCGGTGAGCGCACTGCAGCCAGTCCCGTCTGCGTACCTGCACTCGGCCAGCTCGGTGCGGTCGAGGTCTCCGCTCCAGCCTCCCTTCCACTTCCCAGGCACCGGCGTCACAAGCGTGTTTGCCCTTACCTGGCCGCTGACGCTCGGGGGAGTGGAAGTCGTGACGTTGCCGTGCCAGACCGGAGTGCGCTCGGTCGGAGCATCGCTGGGGGTCACCGTGAACACCGTGTTGGGCCCTGCATCCGCCGTACCGACTTTCTGTCCGCTGGCGAAGGGGACGCAGGCCATCCCAGCCGGAGCGCAGGTCTGCCAGGAGAACGTCTCTCCGGGTGGTGGCTCCAGGTTGCTGCTGGCGATCATCCCGCCGCTGCCGTTGCCTTCGAGGAAGACCTCCATGTCTGGAGCTTCGGCGGCGCGCGCGCCGCTCGCGACGACGAGCCCGATCAAAAGCGCGAGGCAGAGAGCGGCTCTCACGTCGCGGATGTTGGCACGGATCGAATCCTGTCGTTCGCTTTCAGTGGTCCTCGAGCCCCACAGCTCTGAGTGCCTCGCCCAGCTCCTGGTAGAGGCGAATCCGGATTATGCGCGCGTCGCGAACCGTGAAAACGAGTGCGCTCCGCGCAGTCACCTCAATGCCGTCACGCCCGCGCTGGTGGGCGACGTTGGAGACGACCACGCTGTCGTCAACGGCGGTGATGCGCTCGATGTCGAACGCGATCTTGTCGAACGCCTCGAAGTATTCGGTGTAGAAGTCCAGCGCGGTCTCGAAACCTTTGTAAACGCCCGCCTGAAATCCGTGCGAAGCCGACCAGTCCAGCTCGACATCTGGATCGGTGACTGTCCGCAGCATCTCGACATCGCGGCGGCTGTACGCGTCGAGCGACCGCTTGACGATCTCAGCGTTCTCCTGGGACATCTACCATCACTGACCGGACTCCGGGCCGTCGTTCTTCTGCTTGTAGCGCTCGCGCTCGTGCGCCCAGCGCTGCGCCTCAGCGTCGGGGTCCGCCGCGAGGTCTCCCGGCTCCTCGCCGATGTAGTCCCTGCTCGGCAATCGGTTGACCTTGTCAGAGGCTTCGATAACGCCCTTGTCCGAGAGGTTTGAGGGTGCCTCGCCGCGGAACATCGGCCCCACGTCGATGCGAGGCCCGTCGTCCTCGCGCTGCTTGATCAGGCGCCTGATCCGCTCCAGCACCCCCCGACCGTACCACGGTCACCGGGGACGATGAGGGTGCTCAGCCGCCGTCGCTACCGGCGGCGAGCATGCGCTGTGCCCGGCCTCCCGTGCTCAGCACGTCGGCGTGCGTGCGCGAGCTGGTGTGAGAGGCCGGCTGCGGCGCAGATGGCGCCTGAAGGTCGTCTGTGGCCTGGAGGCGATCGCCGGCGCGCCAGTTCTCGAGCAGGGCTTCGGCGTCCTCGACGCTGAGCGGTCGCGCGAACAGAAAGCCCTGGCCGCTGTCGCAGCGCTCGTCCTGCAGAAGCTCGAGCTGGTGCTCGAGCTCGATGCCCTCGGCGAGCGTCTCGATCGAGAGCGCCTTGCCGAGCTGCACGAGCGTGCGCAGCAGCGTCTCGCCTTCGGGGTTCTCGCTGACCTGTGAGATGAAGGAGCGGTCGATCTTGAGCGCGTCGACGGGGAACTGTTTGAGATGGGCGAACGACGAGTAGCCGGTGCCGAAGTCGTCGATCGCGATGCGCACGCCGAGATCCTTGACGGCGTGCAGCCTGCGGGCGGTCTGTTCGGGGTTGCGCATCAGCGCCGTCTCGGTGATCTCGAGCGTGAGCGCGCCGGGCTTCAGGCCGCTGGTAGCCAGCGCGTGGCTGACGTCGGCGATGAAGTCGTCGGTCTCGAGCTGACGCGCCGACACGTTCACGGCGACGCTGATCCGGTGCTCGCGCTCGTGCCAGCCGCCGCCTGGCGGCACGCCTCTTCGAGCACCCATCTGCCGACGTCGACGATCAGCCCGGTCTCCTCGAGCAGTGGGATGAAGTCGTTTGGCTGGACCACCCCGCGCACGCCGGTGCGCCAGCGAATCAATGCCTCGACGCCCGTCGGCATCATGCCGTGCAGGTCGAAGGTCGGCTGGTACATGAGGAAGAACTCGTCGTGCTCGAGTGCGCTGCGCAGGTCCATCTCGAGCTCCATGCGGCTCTGCACGATGTCCTGCATCCCGGACTCGAACACCACGTGGCGGTTCTTGCCGTCCCACTTGGCGCGGTGCATCGCGATGTCGGCGTCGCGGAGGAAGTCCTCCACCGACGCGCGCGCTCCGGTGGCGACGCCGATGCTGGCGGTGACGGTGATCCCGGCGTAGTCGCTGCCGGCAATGATGAACGGGGCCTTCAGCGCGTGGCGCAGGCGCTCGGCTATCGAGACGACGTTGGCTGTGTCGCCGAACTGTTCGGCCAGCACGACGAACTCGTCGCCGCCGATGCGCCCGAGCGTGGCGGCGTTGCGTACGACGCCGTCGAGCCTGGCGGCGATCGCCTGCAGCAGCTCGTCGCCGATGGCGTGTCCGAGCGTGTCGTTGATGCCGGTGAAGTTGTCGAGGTCGATCAGCAGCGCCGCGACGGGGGTGTCCAGTCGGCGCGCACGGACGAGCATCTGCTCGCCACGGTCGAGGATCAGCGTCCGGTTCGGCAGCCCGGTGAGCGCGTCGTGGGTGGTCATGAACGTGAGCTCCTCGTCGCGGCGGGTGAGCTCATCGGTGATCCGTGCCCGCTCGTGCTCGAAGGCCTCGCACATGCGCACCAGCGTCACGTCCAGCGTGCGCTGCACCATCGACGCGGCGGTGCGTCAGCGCCGCGAGCGACACCTGCAGCTCTTCGGCGCTCTCGCTGCAGCACCTCGATGACGGCGTCGCGCCAGCGCAGGCAGCGCTTGGTGACCTCGTTCAGCGGCGCGGCGTTCTGCGCCGCGAGCTGGCCGTAGGTGTGCCATGCCTCGCGCCCGGTCTCGAGGCCGGCCTCGGGCTTGCCGCCGGCCATCCACTGCGCCACCGCCGCCGTCGAGCCTCTGCCAATGCGTTCGAAGTTCTCGGCGATCGCGGGGACCATCGAGTCGGCGCCGTGCTCGCGCCCGCGCTGAGCTGCGCCGCGGACGACGTCCTCGACGCGGGCGCCGAGCGCCTCGCCGAGCAGGCGGACCTCGCGGTCGGGCTCGCCGGGCGTGTTCGCCTCTGGTTTCAGTTGTGTAGGCATCATCGTGGCTGAGGCGAAGAGCTGATCGATCATTTCAGATGGAGGCGTCGGCGGTTAAGGACTCCATCTTTAGAATGGCTCGTTTCCAATAGACAACTGACTTTTGAGTGCTACAGAGGATTTACGCGGCAGATAACGCCCGCCGTCACCGCGGACCAGCAGTCCCCGCAGCTCGAGCTCGCTCAGCGCCAGCAGCGCCGCCGAGAGTGCCATCCCGGCGCGCGTCGAGCGCGGTCCGGCGTGTCGCAGCCGGCGCCGACGCGCTCGAGGACCGCTGCGCAGGTCCGGCCGTAGATCGTTCTGCGCGGCGGCGCCGACGGTGCCCGACTGCTGATCGCACGGCTGCGTGGCGTCGGGCGCGTACAGCAGGTCGAGCACGTCGCGCGCGCCGCGGACGAGGCTGGCGCCGTCCATCAGCAGCGCGGTGGTGCCGCGCGAGAGGGGAGAGGTGACCCGGCCAGGGATCGCCGCGACGGTGCGCCCGAGCGCCCGTGCGTGGTGCGCGGCGGCGAGCTCGCCCGGAGCACGAGTCGGCCTCCACCACGACCGCCACGCGCGGCGAGTTCCGCGAGGATCCGTTCGCTCGCCAGCAGTCCCCAGCGGCGTCCCGCGCAGTCGTGCGGCAGCTCTGAGACGGCGCAGCCGGCGCGCGTCAGCGCGCTCGTAGAGCGCTCGTCGGCGCGGCGGGCACGACGCGCGCAGGCCGCCGCCGAGCACGGCCACGCTGCCGCCACCCGCGTCGAGTGCGCCCGCATGCGCCGCCACGGCGATGCCGTCGGTCAGGCTGGCCGCGACGGTAACGCCGCTCGCCGCCAGCCCGCGAGCGAGGCTCCTGGCCATCTGCGTGCCGTAGTCGCTGGCGACGCGGCTGCCGAGGATCGCGACCACCGGCGCCGCAGCGAGCGCCGCCAGCCGCGCCGTCCCGCCCTGCACGTGCAGCATCGGCGGCGCGGCGCGGCCATCGAGCGCGCGCGGGTAGCCAGGTCGGTGGCGGCAGATGGATCGCAGCTGCGGCTCGTCCTGGGCGGCCTCTGCGGCGAAAGCGCTCGTACGCGGCGCGCAGCTCCGCCTTGCGCCTGCCGGCGAGCGCTTCGAGCAGCTCCTCGTCGGGGAGCGCCAGCAGCTCGAGCAGGCGCGCGCGGTCGCGCGCGCAGTACTCCATCGGACCGCTCAGGCTCTGACAGCAGCCAGCTGCGACGCAGGCAGCCGGCGCACGCGCCCGCGGGCGCCGCCGTAGCCGCCAGCCGCGCTCATGCCGCGCGGTTGCCCGCCACGCTCGGCGTCGGGTCGCAGCGCGAGCGCCGCGCCGAGGTCGCGTGCGCGCACGCGCGCGCTGCCGTCGAGGTCGGCGATCGTGCGCGCGACGCGCAGCACGCGATGCTCGCCGCGCGCGCTGAGCAGCCCGCTCGCGCGAGCATCGCGCAGCATCCGCTCGCTGCGGCTGTCGAGCTTCACATGCCTGCTCAGCATGCGGCCGTCCATGCGCGCGTTCACGGTGACGCCCTCCGGCGCGAGTCGCGCGGCCTGGAGCTCGCGGGCGCGCGCGACCTGCTCGCGCGCTTGGGCGCTGGTCGTCAGCGCAGGTGCCGGCTGATCGCGCGCTTCCAGATGCAGCGTCGGCGAGCAGGTCGATGCGATCGAGCATCGGGCCGCTCAGGCGGCGGCGATGGCGGGCGAGCTCGGCTTCGCTGCACCGGCAGCGATCGCCCTCGCCCGCGAAGCCGCACGGGCAGGGGTTGGTGGCGGCAACGAGCATGAAGCGCGCCGGGTAGAGCGCCGAGTGGCGCGCCCTGGCGATCGCCACGCGACCATCCTCGAGCGGTTGGCGCAGCGCCTCGAGCGTCGGCACGCGAGAACTCCGAGAGCTCGTCGAGGAACAGCACGCCGTTGTGCGCGAGCACGATCTCCCCGATCGAGCCGCGGCTGGCGCCGCCGACGAGCCCGGCGGCGGTGATCGAGTGATGCGGCGCGCGAAACGGGCGGCGCATCGCGAGCGCGTCCACACGGCACGCCGGTGAGGCTGTGGATGCGCGTCACCTCGACCGCTTCGGCGTGGCTCAGCGGCGGCAGGATCGAGGCGATCCGCCGCGCGAGCATCGTCTTGCCCGTCCCCGGCGGCCCGCTCAGCAGCACGTTGTGCGCGCCCGCGGCGGCGATCACGATCGCTTTGACGGCATGATGCTGGCCGCGCACGTCGCCGAGGTCCGCCGCCGTCACGCTCGCCGCCTGCGCGTCGATCGCCGGCGTGCGCGTCGAGCGGCAGCGCGGCGCGGGCGCAGGGCGTCGCCGCGGCCGCCGCTGAGCACGCGCGCGGCGCTTCGCAGATGCTCGACCGCGGGCACCTCGAGACCGTCGATCAGCATCGCCTCGCGCGCGCACGCGGGCGCGAGCGCGAGCGCGCGCATGCCCGCGCGCCGTGCAGCGTGCGCGACGGCGAGCGCGCCGTGGACGGGTCGCACGCTGCCGTCGAGCGCCAGCTCCCCGAACAGCGCGATGCGCTCCAGCTCCTCGCACGGCAGCTGCCCGCCGGCCGCGAGCACCGCGCACGCGAGCGCCAGGTCGAGGCCGGCGCCGGCCTTGGGCACGTCTCCCGGCGCGAGGTTCGCGGTTATGCGCCGGGCGGGGAACTCGTAGCCGGAGTTGCGGATCGCCGCCTGGATGCGCTCGCGCGCCTCGCGCACTGCCGTGTCGGCGAGGCCGACGATCGTGAACGCCGGGCAGGCCCGCGCGGATGTCCACCTCGACGGTGACGTGCCGCGTGTGCAGGTCCTCGATCGTGAACGTGTGCGCGCGTGCGAGCATCGCCCGTGTCTCTTCGTCGCTGTCGTCTGGGAGCGAGGCGGCGCAAGCTAGAGCGCGCTTGGGATGGGACGCTGCGGACCGTCAGTGAAATCGTCCGCGACGCAGGGCAGGCGTCTGGAGCCCGAGCTCGACGAACGCCGCACTCGTCGAAGTCAGAGTCGGTGACCGACCTCGTGGCGCACCGTCGTGGACGTGTGCCGGTCCAAGCTCGCTGGGACTGTCGCGTGCGTGACAGCTCGCGCACGCAGCGTGTCGCGAGAGCTCAGGATCTCGTCCGGCATGATCCGCCTCCGCCGAGATGCAGCGAGTGCCATCGCGATGCCTGGAGCCGGACGTAGCATGCCGTCTGCAGCAGCTCTAGCCTGTCGCCGCGAGCGGAAGCGACGATCGGCGACGTGCCGCGAGCGCTCGTCGCGAACTCGTCCGGGAGCTCATCGAGCCGCTGCGAGCCGACTAGTTGCCGTCGAACGCGCTCCTCGCTGTAGTGCCGGCGTTCGCCCATGGCGCGGTGATCGGGCCGAGCGTCAGCTGACGCCGGGCAAGCGCGGCCAGTGACGCCGGCGGGCGCATGCGCCCGCCGTGACACGCCGCATGCGGCGTGTCCGCAGGGCCGCATGCGGCCCTCCACGGGACGTGCATGCACGTCCCGAACAGCAGAGACGCGCGCGGAGGCGACACGGATCCGGGTCCGACGCTGGCGCTACAGCCCGTCGGGGTGGCGCTCGACGAAGCCGCCGCCGTCGTCGCCAGCGCCGCCCCAGCGCGAGCCCGTCTTCGGCCAGGGCGACCGTGTCGAAGCGTTTGCCGTCGATGACCATGTAGGCGTGTTCGGCGTTGGCGTAGATCGTGATGTACCTGCCGGGCCCGGGTTCGCCGTAGGACTCGAGGCCGGTGGAGTCCTCGGGGGAGCTGAGCAGGCCGCCGCCGTGCAGCGCGTAGGAGACCGAGCCCGAGCAGTCATAGCCGTCTGACTCGAACGAGCCGTGCCCGCCGCCCCACACGTAGGGGCGCGTCGCGATTTCATCGGCCGCGGCGATCACGCGTGCGACCACGCTTTCGGCTTCGCCACCGCCGGCGCTCGTGGCGCCGGCGTGTCGCCGGCGTCGTCGGTGCTGGCCGCGGGGGTGCTCGGCGCGGCCAGCGCGGAGGCGGGCGGGGTGAGCGTGGCGGCGGTCTGCACGCCGATCAGCGCCCAGGTGGCGGGGCCGACGACGCCGTCGACCGGCAGCCCGTGGCGGGCCTGCAGGCGGCGGACCGCGGCCTCTGTTTCGGGGCCGAATTCGCCGTCGACGGGGAGCTTCAGCGCGCGCTGCAGCCACTCACCGCGGTCGCGCCGGTTGCGGTTTCCGGCTGGCGCCGGTGCGCCGGTTGCGGTGCCGCCGCTGCCGGGGTCAGCCCGACGTTGCTCGTCGCGGCGATCGTGACGGCGTGGCTGTGGCTCGGTGCCGGCTTCGGCAGCGCCGAGGGCGGCGGCGTCAGCGTTTCTTGTCCGCGACGCCGATCACGCTCCACGTCGCCGGCCCGACGATGCCGTCGACGGTCAGCCCGTGGCGCGCCTGCAGGCGGCGCACGGCGGCCTCGGTTTCGGGGCCGAAGTCGCCGTCGGCGCTGACGTGCAGCGCGCTCTGCAGCTGCTTGACCGCGCCCGTGGCGGTTTCTTCGACGTGCTTTTCTTGCGCCTGCGTTTCCAGCGCGACGGTCTTAGCTTCGGCTTCCGCTTCGGCGGGTTCGATTTCCGCCGTCGCTTCCGCGCCGCCGGTGGTGGCGCTCGCGTCGGCGCGTGACGCCTTCGGTGCTCGCCGTCGCGCGACGCTCGCGGCGTGCCGTGCGCTCTGATGCCGTGGCGTCTGCGTCGTGCGGCGCAGCGGTGCAGCGACGCTGCGTGCCGGGGAGCGTGCTGCTGACGTCTGCGATGAACGCGGCGCCGGCGCTCTGGCTGCGCAGCGCGGCGCTCGTCAGCGGCCGACGACGCCGTCCACGGTCAGGCCCCTGCTGGCCTGGAAGCTGCGCACCGCGGCTTCCGTTTCCGGGCCGAAGACGCCGTCGACTTTGATCGCGCCGAGCGCCTGCTGCAGCAGCTGCACCTGGCGGCCTTCGCTGCCGGAGCTGAGCACGATGACGTGTTCGGTGGTGGTCGTCGGTCCGGGGCTCGTCGCCGGCGGTGCTCGTCGCCTGGCCGCTGGCGAGGCTCGCCGTCGGGCCGACCGTGAGCGCCGCGAGCGCGCCGAGCGAGACGCGTTTGGCGCGCGAGCCGCCGGGCACGAAGCGCAGCTCCTGCGCGCGCCGGCGCGCGCGCGAGCGCCCGAGCGACAGCTGCCAGGGCTCCTCGTCGGCGAGGTCGCGCGGCAGGCGCAGCGCTCCACGGGCGTCCAGCAGCGTCGCACAGCGACGCGCTCGGGTGGGCGCCACGGCGCGATCGCGCGCCGGTCGGTGCGCCCGCGACGGGCGAGCGAGCGCTCCAGCGAGGCGCTCCAGTGGTCGACAACAGCAAGATCACGCGGGTATCCCGGCATCCGAGGCGTCCTTTCTCAATTCCATTGCATGGCGCCTACGGGGTTAGCTGTCGGGCTCGCGTAAACGTCTACGCTACGCCACACTGTGTGGCGATTCGCCCCCGCAGCCTCTCGGCTGCTTTGGGTCCCCCGCTCCTCCACCCCGTGGGGCGGAGGACTCGGCACGAACGGGCGGCAAGCTAACAGATCTCTCTGCAAGATGCATTACAGGAGGCAGGACTGCAAGCGTTCTTGCCGACGGAAGCCTTCGCGTGCGCGCGCGGGCGCTGGTAAGTTCGCTGTCCGATGCGTAAGCAACGGACTGAACCTCCGCGTGCTGCTGTCGCTGGTGCTGCTCGTGGTCGTCGCCGGCGGCGTCGCGGTGGTCGCGATCGGCGGCTCAAGGCGGTGAACAGGCCAAGCACGCGCAGGCGCTCGCCCAGCACTTCGACGCCGCGGCGGTGCTCGCACCGGCGAAGCCCGCGCCGCCGCTCGCGCTGCACAACTACCTCGGCCAGCCCGTCAACATCGACTCCTACCGCGGCAAGGCCGTGCTGGTGACGTTCCTGTACACCAACTGCCCGGACATCTGCCCGCTGATCACCTCCAACCTGCGCGTCGCGCTCGAACCTGATGGGCCGCGCAGGCGCCTCCAAGGTGCAGATCATCGCCGTGTCAGTCGACCCGCGCGGCGACACGCCGAAGGCCGTCGCGGCGTTTCTCGCGCGCCACGGCATGACCGGGCGCATGCAGTACCTGATCGGCTCGCGCGAGGAACTCGCGCGCGTGTGGAAGGCGTGGGGGGTGGGCTCCGAACGCGACGCGCAGCAGCCGCAGTTCATCAACCACACCGGGCATCATCTACGGGGTCACCGCCTCGGGCAAGCGGCTGACCGTCTACGCGTCGAGCTTCCAGCCCGCGGAAATCGCCCACGACGTGCCCGCTGCTGGCCGCGCGCTGAGCGCGCCGGCCGATGCCACGGCGGCGGCGAATGCTCGCTTGGACGCTGCGGACTCGTCGCGGTGCGTCGTCGTCGCTGGCGGTGTTCGGGCTCGCCTCCTCGCACTCGCGCTAGCGGGCGCGCCGCGCCGGCGCTGCCGCACGAATCGCTGTCCGGCGGCGCCCGTGACGCTGACGAGCCTGCTGGCGGGCGCGCACGGGCGCCCGGCGCGGTCGTGTTCTGGGCGAGCTGGTGCGGGCCGTGCGCGCACGAGGCGCCCGCACTCGAGCGCTTCGCGCGCAGCGCCGCCGGGCGCGGGCGGATCGTCGGCGTCGACTGGAGCGACGCGCTGCTCCGGCAGCGCGCGCGTTCATCCGCCGCTACCGCTGGACGTTCCCGACGCTGCGCGACGCCGAAGGCACCGTCGGCAGCTCCTACCACCTGCGCAACCTGCCGACCACGTTCATCATCGACGCGCACGCGCGCATCCGCGCGACGCTGCGCGGCCCGCAGAGCGCGGCACTCGCTGACGCAGCGCGCCTGGAAAACGTCGAACAGCAGCTGAGCCGTCGCGGCAGGGGCGGCCGGCGGGCGTTCGTCGACAACCGTGGCGGGCGAGGCGAAGATCCATACGATGGGCGAGAACCACGACGGCGGTACCGACGACGCGCCGCTGCTGGCGGGCGACGCACACGACTTCGGTCGCTTCTACGCGCTGCACGAGGACTACGTGCTGACGCTGTTCCTCGCACGCGGTGCCGCTGCGGAGCTGGCGGCGGATCTCGCGGCGGAGACGTTCGCCCGCGCGCTCGTCGCACGCAGGAGCTTCGACCCGCACGCGGCGCGCCGCGAGGGTGGTTGACGGGGATCGCGCGGCACGTGCTCGCCGACAGCTTCAGGCGGGGCAGGGTGGAGGACAGCGCGCGGCGCAAGCTCGGCCTCGAGCGGCTGCAGATCGACGACGCCGCGATCGCGCGCATCGAGGAGCTCGCCGAGGATCGCGCGCTCGAGCGCCCTCGAGGCACTGCCGGAGGACCAGCGCGCGGCGGTGCGCGGACGGGTGCTCGAGGAAGCCGACTACAGCGAGCTGGCAAGCGCGCTCGGCTGCTCGCCGAGCGTCGCGCGCCAGCGCGTCAGCCGGGGTCTGCGGGCACTGCGAGAGCGACTGAAGGAGAGCGCATGAGGCTTCCGGAGCTGCAACGCATACTGATCGAGGGCGCGCGCCGCCAGGAATCGGCGGCCGGCACGCGGCGCCGGTCGCGCGCGTCGCGCCTCGGTGGCCGCCGCGCGCTGATGGTGGCGCTCGCGTTGGTGCTCGTCGGTGGCGCCACCGCGGGCGCCGTGATCAGCTCGAGCCGTTCGCGGCCGCTGAGCGGGACGCTCCCGCACGGGCCCTCCAACGCCGGACCAAGCCACTACCGGATCAGCGTGTTCCCGTACATGGCCGTCGGCTGGAGCGGCTGGTGCTCGAGCGTGGTCTTCGACAGCGACCGCAGCCGCGAAGCGACCGACTACGGCTGCAACGCGGTCGAGTCGAGCGGACCGCTCGTGGCGGGCGGCGACGAGTTCGGCGACCCCGTTGGCGAATACTCCTACGGCATCGTCTCCGACGCCGTCGCCTACCTACGGCTCGCGAGCGGCGCGACGCTCACGCCCGTGAGCAGCCCGCGGCTGCCACCGGGGACGCGTGCCTACTTCACCGTCGCGCGACAGTCTCAGGGGCGGCCGCTGTTCAGACCCGTGCGGCTATTCAACGCCAGCGGCGTACAACTGGCGCAGCCTGTGATCTCGCGCGAAGACGCAGTCGAGCACCTGCCGTTGCACGCCGTCAGCCCCTACCGACCGGGCAGCGCACGCTGCGCGCTGCGCATCGCGCCCGGCGCGCACCTGGTCGCCTCCGGGGAGACGGTCACGCCGCCGGTCGCGTGGCCGCGACACCAAGCGGGTGCCTTCCTTGCGTGTGCCAACGCGACGTTCGAGCTGGACGCGACGAGGCTCGGCGCGGCCGTCCTCGTCAGCGCCAGCGACCCCGCGCAGCCGGCGCCGGCGCTCCCGGAGCTACAGCCCGACTCGGCGTACCCGGGCGTGCTCAGTGGACACGAACTCGGCAACATCGGCTTTCACCAAGGCTCCAGCGTCGCCGACTTCGGCGGCCGGCAGGCCTTCAACACGCCCACCCGCCACCAGCAGTTCGCCGAGCACGACGTCAGCGCGCGACGGGCGGGGAAGGGGTGGATCGTCATCGAGGGCGGCACCTCCGCGCAGCGGGCGCTGGTACTCGCGCACCTCTCGACCGAGGCGTAGCGTCGAGCGTGGCGTGGCGCGGCGCGGACGGCGGGCGCGGCCCGGCGCTCGCTCAGGTCGTCTTGATCAGGCCGCCGTCGATCACGTAGTTGGCGCCCGTGATGTTGGCCGCGCGCTCGGAGGCGAGGAACGGTGATCAGCGTGGCGACCTCCTCGGGCGTGGTGAATCGACCGGTGGCGAAGCCGCCGATCGAGGCGACGACCGCCGCGCGCGCCTGCTCGGCGTCGACGCCGGTCGCGCGTGCGACCGTCTCGGCGACGCCGTCCTTGCCGAGCCACAGGTCGGTGCCGACGGGACCGGGGGAGACGCAGTTGACGTGGATGCCGTGCGGGCCGAACTCCTGGGCGAGCGACTTGCTGAGGTTCAGCAGCGCCGCCTTGGCGGCGCCGTAGTCGATCGTGCCGGCGTCCGGCTGGAAGAACGCGTTGACCGAGGCGACGTTGACGATCGCGCCCTGACCCTGCGCGACCATCGCCGTGATCGCGGCGCGGGTCGCGCGCAATGCGGCGAAGAAGTTCATCTGCATCGCCCATTCGAATTCCTCGTCGCTGGTCCCGAGGAAGCCCTCGAGGCGCAGGCGCACGGCGCCGACGTTGTTGACGAGCACGTCGACACGCCCGTGCTCGTCGAGCGCGCGCTGAATGAGCAGCCCCGGCCCGTCGGCGTAGCGACAGGTCGAGGGGCACCGCGACGACGTTCTCGAGCGCGTCGAGGTTGTCGGTGCCGCGCGATCCGGCGATCACGACAGCGCCCTCCTGCAGGAGCGCGCGCGTCACGGCGAGGCCGATGCCGTTGTTGGCTCCTGTGACAACTGCGACCTTGTCCTCGAGTTCGAGGTTCACGGCACACTCCCCCGGTCGCGGCCGGCGCCGTTCGGCGCGATCGCTCCCTTAGCGAATCCCCACTGTGCTCGCGTCGGCCTGCGAAGTCAAGGCGGTCGCGAGGAGGGCAGCACGCTGTGCTGCGCGCCTCTGCGATTCAGTCGGTCGCGGCGACCGGGTTGGCCTCGGCGTACTGCTTGAGCGCGGCCAGGGTCCGGACGTTCTCCTGGTCGAACCTGGTAGTGACGGCCCTCCTGAGCGGGCGCAGCAGCAGCGGCATCGTGAAGTCGAGGACGAGCCAACGGCTCAGCGCGGTGCCCCCAGTGCCGGGCTCGAGCGAATAGTGGATGTGGACGTCGACAGTCGAGCGCAACGGGGTGATCTTGATCGTGTGGTGGAAGTCGAGCAGGCCCGGCCGTTGAAAACCGATCACCGTGCCCCACCAAGTTTTGCCGGGTTCGCCCGGTTTGCCGTCGTGGTAGCGGCTGCCGAGCTGGACGGGGTAGGGGTCGACATCGGTGGTGGCTTCGAACGCGTCCGAGTCGGGGAGCCAGCGGCTGTAGTTCGGGAGGTCGAGAGCAGGTCGAAGAGAGTCTCGGGCGGGGCGGCGATGGTCGCGTTGTAGAGCTTGTGCCAGTGGGATTTGGGCATCTCGGTTCCCCTTCGTTCCGGTCGGGGCGCCGTCGCGAGCCGAGGATTCAATAGCCGGGCGCCGGGCGTTCCCGGCGCGGCCAAGATCCGCCGCGGTCAACAAGCGGACTGTAGTCACTGCCCGTCGCCCGCGGCGGCGGAGTCGCCGCGTGCCCGGCGGGGGTAGCTACCAGGGCAGGATTCGAGAGGCGACGACCGGAATCGAACCGGTGTAGACGGCTTTGCAGAGCGCCCGAGACTCCTGTGTTTGGCTTATCTAAGCGGCTTTCAGGGGCGCCCAGTGCTCTCAGATGACCTCGTAAAGCACTCCGTCTGGGAGAGTTTTGGGAGAGTGCGCTCTTGGGCCGGGCAGCGATGAAGCAGACGACGAAGGCGATCGTGGCCGCCCAGCTCAATAGCCACACCGGAATCGGCAGATCGGCCTTGCCGACGATCCCATGCATCAGCGCAACCTGGGGGAACGCCGCGCCAACCGCGAGCAACCAGCCGGCAGCAATACCAACCCGTGCCATTATGGGGATGGTCGAGCTACCGCCTGCATCGAGCCGGGCTGGCCGACCGCACATCACACGAGCTATGGAGTTTCGATGAGCGACAACGACCAGCAGACCTACAGCGTCACCGGAATGACCTGCGAGCATTGCGTCGCGGCCGTCAGCACGAAGGTTGGCGAGTTGCCCGGAGTGAGCAGCGTCGATGTCGACCTCGCAAGCGGCGGCGTCGTCGTGCATGGCGGCGTCGATGGCGAGGCTGTCCGGGGCGCCATCGAGGCGGCCGGATACAGCCTCGCCTAGCGCGCCGGAGAGCGCCACGCGATAGCTTGGGCCGTCGTCGTTCAGGCCACTCCGGGCACTCCTGCGCTCGGTATCGCGGCGGGAGTTGGCGCCTCGGCGGGCGCGCGCTCCCTGGAGAGGGACACCTGTGCGACCGGGAACAGACAGACGGCCAGCAGCACGAACAGCGGCCCGGCGTTGACGTCGGTCGCGCCTTCGGACCAGAACGGACCGCCGAGGTCCTGCCCGAAGACCCAGTAGGCGAGCGAGAGCACGATGCCGACTGCCAGCGCCGGCCAGCGCAGCGGCGTCCAGACGCCGATCGCCACGGCCGCCGAGACGATCGCCAGTACGACCGCGATCGTGGTGCCGTGCCCGTGGGTGTGGTTGCCGATCGAGTTCTGGAATTTGGCCAGCCAGTGAGGTGAGGCTTCGGCCATCCCTTTGATCATTTCGTGGGTCGCTTCCCCTGCCCGGTTGACATTGGCGAGCCAGAGGCCCGCCGAGAGCGCCCACAGGCCCGACCAGGCGATCAGCCCGCCCCGGTCCCCGAGCGGGCCGAGCGCGGCGGGTGAGCGTCCCTCTTCCTTGCTCGTGGGGTAGACGAGCAGACCGATGATCGCGTAGAGGATCACCGCTCCCGGGGCGCCCATCAGGGGTGAGGGCATCGTGTTGGAGGTCAGCCCGCCGAACCCCTCGCCGAACCACCAGACGACCAGGGCCCAACCGAAGGACACGACAAGCGCCGGCCTGACGAGGCGCCTGCTGCAGATCAGCGCCAGGCCGATCGCGACCTGGATCTCGCCGGACAGGCTGTTCCAGAGCGTCAGATCGCGCCCGTAGAAGCTGTCAAAGGTTTTCATCGGGCCGCCCACGATCGACCACTGTTTTTCGGCTGCCGGAGCGAACACTTCACTGACGATGTTGTGGGTGAACATGAAGCTCTTGAACTGGAACAGCCCATCGAGCAACCAGACCACGCCGAGGGCGATCTGGACTCCCCGGGTGGTGACGCGGAAACGGCTTGCAGTGGAGTGGCCTGCGGACGGGGCGCTCATGACATCACCAGCTGCATCGCAGCGAACATGTAGGCCATACCGAGCGTCATCGCCGACATCGAGACACGCAGATCCTTGAAGCAGATCAACGGTTCAGCGACCGTGGCCGTCATCGTCCCCTCAGGCGTGACGGCGATGTTTCCGCCGCCCCCGCCGAAGATCGTCCGCTCGTCGAAGCTCCGAATGCGATCCGTCGCCCAGAGCACCGACTGCACCGCGAAGTACGCGACCAGCAGCCACGTGATCGGGGCCTGGAAGCCGCTCGGCGACCACATATAGGCCATCGCGCCGAGGTCGAATGCCATCGTCAGCCACAGCAGGTTCGTCGCGTTGCCGGCGAACATCTGGACCAGCACCCACAACAGGATCGCGATCGCGGCGTTTGCGAAGGCCAGCGACCAGAACCCTGGGGGGATGTTGAACGAGTCGACGGAGCCCGGGGCGAACTGGAACGCCATGCCAATAGCCATGAAGACGTGGCCCGAATGCCATATGCGCTGTTGGCCGGTGCTTTCGAGCACGTGACGGGCGTGGATAACGATGATCGCGAAGAAGACGAGCATCCAGATCACCGTAAGCCAGCTCGGCAGGATGTTCGTCGAGTTTCTCCCGACGCTCATCACGAGGCCGCCCATCGACATGTGTGTGCCGTGCGAGGCAGCGCTCGAGCCCATGTGGGCCATCGACGATCCACCGCTCATCGTCATTGATTCCGCTGAGGCCGAGCCGGCCAGCGCCAACCCGCCGACGAGCAGGCCGCTCGCCAACAGGAGCGCTCGCTGCCCGAACCGTCTGACAGTCCCAGTAATCATGTTGTCCTCCTTGGCTTGTCACGCCCGGCTGAGGGTCGCCGGGTGTGGTGAATGCCCGTTGGAGCACGGGCCGGGGTCTGAGCTGCCTCGGCGGCAGCGGCGCCGATCTGCGGCCCTGGGAGGACGACATCGCACCCGTCTCGAAGGCGGAGCGTCACAGTGGACACTCCGCGTAGCGTTCGGGTCGGAAGCCGGCCAGTCAAGTGGTCGGCAAGCTCGCCGACCGGGCCGTCAGATCAGGGCAGACGCCGGGGGCGCTCGCCCACAGCCCGGAACCGCGAGCGCTGGCAGACGGGCGCCAAGCAAGCGCGGCGCCCGTGGGACAAGCAAGGAGGGGGCGACACGGACGACGGCAGAGCGCCGCCTTAGCCGGTGAATGACGCGCTCGCCGGGATAACGTCCGGCCAGCAGAGTCATCGCCAGCAGGGCTGCCGGCGCCAGCAGCAACGTGGCGGTGACGCCCGCGACCGCGACCAGCAGAACCGCCACGACCGCGCACAGCACCAGCTGTAGCACCAGACGCAGTCGTGTGCTTCGCCGCATCCGCCGGACCATACACAGGCGGATGCCCGCTCGCAACATCGCTTCTGGAGGGCTCGGAAGAGCGGTCAGCTGATCGGGACTGTGAAGGATCCTCCGAGGGCGTAGTGGGCGCCGTCCGCGCCGGAGATCCTGAAGGTCCATTCTCCCTGTTTCAGGTTCACCTGGCCGATGAAGTGGGCAGGGCCCGCACGGAAAAGGCGCACCGCGGCTTTGGCGCCGGTGCTCGAGGTGGCGGTCATGGCGATCGATTGGAGCGTCGGCTGGGTCGAGGAGCCGCTGACGAGGTAGGTGTGCACCTGGACGTTGCCCGGTTGTAGCGGCAGGATGTTCAGATCGAGCAGCTCGCCGTTCGGCTCGGCGATCGTCCGGGCGGCTTCGGACGGGCCGACGAAGGTGCTCGGATCGGCGATCACGAGCGCCCCCAGGATCGCGGCGGGTGCGATCGTGGCGAGCGTCAGGCTCGTGAACCGCTGAGCCCGAGAGCGCACGGGCGTCGGCTTGCCCGGCCGTCCGAAGCTCCGCAGGCGCAGGCTATTTGCGACGACGGTGACGCTGGAAACCCCCATCGCCGCCCCTGCAAGTGTCGGGCTAAGCAGGCCGGTGATCGCAAGTGGCAGCGCGATCAGGTTGTAGCCGAATGCCCAGCCGAGGTTCTGCAGGACGATCATGTACGTCTCGCGCGCCAGACGCAGGGCGCGGGCGACCCCGCGCAGGTCGCCGGAGACGACACTGATGTCGGCCGCCTCGATCGCCGCTCCGACCCCTGTGCCCATCGCGATCCCGAGATCGGCCTGCACGAGCGCCGCGGCGTCATTGACGCCATCGCCGACCATCGCGACTCTCTGGCCGGCCGCCTGGAGCCGGCGCACCTCGGCGACCTTCGCATCGGGGGTGACACCGGCTAGCACGTGGGTGATGCCGACCTGCCGCGCGACCGCGGCGGCGGCGCGCTCGTTATCGCCGGTCAGCATCGCGACGTCGATCCCCATCCGCTGCAGGCCTGCGACGGCGTCGGCGGACTCGGGCTTGATCGTGTCAGCGAGCGACAGCGCGCCGACGGTCCGCCCGTCGCGCATGACCACGACGGCGGTTCGCCCGCTCGCCTCCCACTGATCGAGGATCGCGGCCTCACCGCTCGCACCGCTCCCGTTGGCCTCCGCCTGCTGCGGACGGCCGACCCAGACCTCCGAGTCGTCGACCCGCGCGCGGACGCCTCGCCCCGGCAGGGAGCGGAAGTCGCCGGCCGGCGCGATCTCGAATCCACGCTCGCGGGCCGAATCCACGATCGCCATCGCAACTGGATGCTCGGAGCCCGCCTCGGCCGCTGCCGCGAGCGAGAGGACCGTGTCTCGATGCTCGCCCGGCGCAGCCCAGACGTCGGTGACCGACAGCTCGCCGGTAGTGATCGTCCCCGTCTTGTCCAGCACGATCGTGTCCAGCTCCTGGCTGCGCTCGAGGATCTCGGCGCCGTTTATCAGCAGGCCGAGGCTCGCGCCGCGGCCGGTCCCGACGAGGATCGCAACGGGCGTCGCCAATCCCAGCGCGCAGGGGCAGGCGACGACGAGCACCGCGATTGCCGCGAACAGGCCACGCTCGGACTGCCCTGCGAGCACCCAGCCGAGAGCGGTCGCCGAGGCGAGCGCGAGCACCGCCGGAACAAAGACGCGCGCGATCCGGTCGGCCAGGCGCTGGATCTGAGGCTGGGAGGCCTGGGCGCGCTCGACCAGGTCGACCAGCTTCGCGAGCGCCGTGTCAGCTCCGACCGCCGTCGCGGTGGCCCGGAGCACGCCGTCCACATTCACGGTCGCGCCGGTGATCAGGTCTCCCTGGGCCTTCTCGACGGGCAGGGACTCGCCGGTCAGCATCGACTCGTCGACCGCCGAGGAGCCGGACACGATGATCCCGTCGACGGGGATCTTGTCGCCGGGACGGATCAGGAACAGGTCACCCGGGTGCACGGCCTCGACCGGCACGAGCCGCTCGGCCGCGGACGGGTCGGCGGGGTCGAGCAGCCGTGCCTGCTGCGCCCCGAGCTTCGTCAGCTCGCGGACCGCCTGGCCGGCCCGGTTGCGGGCGGTCGCCTCACACCAGCGTCCGACGCACAGGAAGGCGATGATGACGGCCGAGATGTCGTAGTGCAAGTGGGCGTTGAACTCGCCGCCGGGACCGCCGTGAATGTGGACATTCGGGGCGGTGAGCAGCTCGACGGTCGCGTATGTGAACGCGGTCAGCGTCGCGAGCGCGATCAGCGTGTCCATGTTTGTGGTCCGGGCGCGCGCCCGGATCCAGGCTCCGCGCAGGAATGGAAGGCCGGCCCAGAACTGGATCGGGACGCAGAGCAGAGCGACGATCCAGCGCGCGGTGACGTTGTGCGGCTCGGAGTAGGTGAGGATGACGACGACGGTGGCCAGCGGCACGGCCACCAGAACCCGGCGCAGCCATCCGGCGCGGTCGGTCGCCTCCGCGGCCTCGATCTCGGCCACAGCATCAGCTGGGGACTGGCCGCTCGTGTTGACCGGCTTCGCTCCGTAGCCGATGCGCTCGACGACTTCGATGAGCTGTTGCGCATCGGTCCGAGACCCGACGGTGTCGACTGCCGCGCGGCTCGTGGCGAAGTTGACGGTGGCCTCGGAGACCCCGGGCGCCGAGCCGAGTGCGCTCTGCACGCGCGCCACGCAGGAGCCGCAGGTCATTCCTGTGACGTCAAGCTCGATCAGGTGGTGCTCGTCTGCCGGCGCCTCGCCGGTAGCCGGCTCGACGGTCTGGTTCGTGCTCATTCTCAAGGCTCCAGGTCAGGACGGCTGCGGAATGCGACAGCACCTATTTCAGCACGCCCTCGTCCGGCACACGGCCGTCAGTTCGCGAGCGTGGCGACACGCGGTACGCGGCTGTCGGCTCGCGGTGCCGCTTTCGCTGCGCGCGTATCGCTGCAACAGAGCCAGCCCAACCACACAAGATGCACAGGGGTGCGGGCGCTGTGCGATCGCTGGCTAATTCGTTGGCCGGTTTCGGGCGCTTGGGGTCTGTACACGGTGGATGATGAGTGCTTCGAGCATCGGTGCTGGCAGGGGCGGGGGTTACGCCCGCTATTTGGAGGGCAAGACGGTCGCCCCCGAGCGCGGGGACTACTACCTAACGCCGGGTGGGGAGCTGGCGGAGGCGCCGGGCAGCTGGCTATCGTCCTCTGAGACCATGGCCCGTCTGGGTGTCGACGCCGCTGCGCCGGTGGATGGCGGGGATTTCATCGCGTTGATGGACGGCCGGCACCCCGGAACGGGAGCGTGGCTGCGCCGGGCTGGCGCGGATGGGTCGCGGGGTGGTGGGATCGATGTGACGTTCAGCGCCCCGAAGTCGGTGTCGGTGGTCTGGGCGCTGGGTGATCCGTGGCAGCGTGAGCAGATCGAGGCGGCGCACGCCCGGGCAGTCGAGCGCTCGGTCGGCTACCTGCGTGAGCGGGTGCCCGTCGTTCGCCGGCGCTATGGCGCAGAGGTCATCGAGGAGCCGGCAAAGAACCTGATCGCTGCGGCGTACCGCCACACGACCGCTCGGGGTGTTTCGGGTGCTGAGGCACCGGACCCGCAGCTGCATACGCATGTCGTGATCTCGGGTGCGGTGCGTGAGGACGATCGGATCGTCGCGGTCGCGTCCCGGCCGGTGTTCCGTGGCGCGCGGGAGGTGGGCGCGTTCTATCGCTCCGTGCTCGCAGAGGAGCTCGTGGGGGAGGGGTATGCGATCGAGCAGGGCACCGGCCGCGACGGACGCTACTTCGAGATCGCAGGGGTCCCGAAGCAGCTGCGTGACGCGTTCTCCGGCCGCCATCGTGAGATCGCACAGGCTGCGGAGCGGTTCCGTGCCAAGCACGGACGGGCGCCGGAACGTGGGGAGCTGCGTGACCTGGCGCTTGAGAACCGACGCGCCAAGGAGCTCACGACCCGCGGGGATCTCCAGCGTGTCTGGGCGCGGACGGGTGAGCGTCACGGGTTCGGGGCGGATGAGGCGGTGCATCTGATCGGCTCACCCCTGCACCTGCCGCCTGAGCAGGCGTTGGAGGATCGCATCGAAGCGAAGCTGACCGAGCAAGCGGCCGTCTTCGACGCTGGAGCGCTGCGGACCGTCGCGTTGGAGCAGACAGCAGGGGAGATGAGCCCCGATGAAGCGCTGGCGGTCACACGCGGAATGGTTGCCGACCGTCGTGTGCTCACGTTGGAGGGCGGGCGGATGACGACGCTCGCGGTGCGCGGGCGGGAGGCGGCGATCGAGCGACGCTCCGGGCTGCTCGCCCAACCAGCCGGGCGGGATGTCGGCGAGCACGCCCGGACAACCGCGCGCAGGGAGGTGGCGGAGCGCATCGCCGCGCCGCTGTCCCGCGAGCAGGAGCAGGCCCTGCGCACCGTGACGGGCCCGGAGCGCCTGGGGGTGCTCGTCGGCCCGGCGGGCACCGGGAAGGGTGTCGTGATCGACGCCGCCGCGCGGGCCGAGCAGACCGCCGGACGGGAAACCATCGGGATCGCGGTGTCGGGTTCCACGGCCGAGCGTCTCGGCGCAGACAGCCCGGCGCTCGCGGGGCGCACACTCACCCTCGACGCCCTGACCGCGCGGGCGGACACGGGGAGGGTCCAGATCGGGGCTGGTACGACGGTGATCCTTGATGAGGCCGGGATGGTCGACCACAAGCGCATGGACGCCCTCATCGAGCTGGTAGAGCGCTCGGGGGCGAAGCTGATCGCGGTCGGCGACGGCAAGCAGCTCCCATCGATCGGGCCCGGCGGCATGTTCGACCGGATCGCAAACCGCGCGCCCACCGCGGAGCTGACAGATGTCCGCCGCACGAGCGACCCCGAGGAGCGCAGGGCGTGGGCGGCGCTGCGTACCGGGGAACCAGAGCGTGCGATGGCCCACTACCAGGCCCGCGGACAACTGTTCTTCAACGACACCCGCGATGAGGCCGGTGAGGCCGCGGTCCAGCGCTGGGCCGAACTGACCAAGACACGTGACATCCGTGACGTCGCGTTGATCGCCGACGCGTCGAACGTCGAGATCGACCGGCTCAACGCCCGCGCCCAGCACCTCCGCGCCGAACGCGGCGAACTCGGACAGGCCGAGATTCCGCTGACCCACCAGCACTACGGGCTGCGCGAAGGAGACCTGATCGCGTTCACCAAACAGCACCAACCGCCAGGAGACCCCAGGGTCGAGAACGGCACCCGCGGACAGGTCACCGAGATCCACGACACCCGCGGCGTAACTGTGGCGCTTGACGGGTCGCAGCGCCACGTCAATCTCACCGGCGAGGACCTTGAGTCGCTACGGCTCGGCTACGCCCAGCACGTCTACCGCCAGCAAGGCGCGACCGTAGAGCGCTCCGTGGTCGTCACCGGCGGCTGGCAGACCAGCAAGGAGTCCGCCTACGTCCAGGCCAGCCGCGCCCGCCAAGGCACCGAGTGGTTCCTCGCCCGCGACGAGCTCGGCCTCGAAGGGCAGGACGAGCGGCGAGTCACGAGCCTCGCCAACAAGATGAGAAACAGCCGCGCCCACACACCATCACTCGCGCACCCCGAGCTGCCAGACCCGGACTGGGGGAGAGGCTTCAAGCCGACGCTCGCCCCAAGCCGCAGCCACCTGCCGGGACTTGCGCGCACCATCCACCGCATCATCCAACCCGACCGATCACCAGACCGCGGCCGATGAGGCAGCGCCTTCCTCGCGCGTACCGAACCAGGCGGCGGTCGTGCACCACCGGAGCCCACCGTAGGCTGTGTCGGTGCCACGGATAGCAAGCTTTCAAGGGCTGGTCGTCAAGCTCTATTTCGGCGACCACCCGCCGCCACACGTCCACATCTACGCGGGACGCGTCGGACACCCGGGAGTCCAGGCGGCGCGCTTCTCGATCGATTCAGGCGATTTGATCGACGGCACGCTTCCCGCAGCCAAGCTCGCGGCGGCGACGAGCTGGTGCCGGCGACATCGCGAGGCACTGAGCGCCGACTGGGGGCGTGCGCAGCTCGATCTACATCCGACCGGCCGCTACGATTGATCGTGATGGAGCCCGCCATTGCACCCGAAATGGTTGCCGTGATCGCGCGGCCCGAGCACACTGTCCGCATCGTCTTCGCCGACGGCGAGGTGCGGGACGTCGACATCACTCCGCTGCTCGATACCCCTGCCTTCTCGCCCCTCCGGGACCAGGCAATCTTCAGCCAGGTCAAGGTGGACGAGGACACGGGCACGATCGCGTGGCCGGGCGATGTCGACCTGGACCCCGACGTGATCTACGCCGCGCTGGATCTTGGGCCGAACAAGGCCCGCATCCGGGTGCTCACGCCCAGCGTCGCCGCCTGACCTCAGACATCCTGACGGCACCTCAAGCGAAGTCAGTGGCCGGTTTCGCATGGTTGGGGTCAATACCACCATGAGCACAGAACCAGCGACAGTCCCGAGCACGTTCCCACGGCCCACGGGCGACGCGACGAGGCTGCTCACGGCCGAGGAGGTCGCCTCCCGCCTGGGCGTTCAGACGTCATGGGTCAGCAAAGCCGCGCGTGCGAACCGCATCCCTCACATCTGCGTCGGTCGCTATCGGCGCTTCCGCTGGCCAGATATCGAAGCGTGGCTGGAGGGCCAGCGTCGCGGATCATGACCGCGCCGTCGGCTCCCATAAAATCCTGCGCCTAGATAAGGGCGCGTCCCCGGGGGTGCAACCCCGGGGACGCTCCGAACGACGGTCGAGCGGCGCGAACACGCCCTCGACCCCGGCATCAGGAAAAGAGGTCCCGATGCAAGCCAAGAAAACGCAAGCGCTGGTCAAGGTCGAACTCTCCAAGACGTGCAAGGGCAAACCGCGCCGCAGGCCGGTGTGGGTCATGCGTTACGTCCTTCCGTCCGGGAAGGACTCCCGCAAGGTGCTCGGCCCCGCTTGGACGCGCAAGGGCCGCCCAGCCAACGGATACCTGACCGAAGGCGACGCATTGGTGAAGGCGGAGGCCTTTGCCGCGCAGCACTCGACGGACTTGACGGACTCGCGTCGGACGTTCCGCGTCGCTCTGGACGCGTTCGTGTGCCACTGCAGCGTGGAGAAGGGCCTGCGCGGCTCCACGGTGCACGCGTACCGGAAGATCGGGGAGCGCCTGGCCGAGCGTCCGTGGCGCAGCGACTCGGCCTGGGCCGACCGCGTCCTCGACACGTTCAGCGCGGAGGACCTGCTGGCCGTCCGTCAGGAGCTGACGCAGGCCGAACGCAGCGCCGACACGATCAACCACTACCGCCGCGTCGTCCGCGGCATCTTCGGCACCCATCCGTCGAGCCCGGCGCTCGCCTGGGCGTGGAAGACCCAGAAGGTCGAGAGCGAGGGCAAGCTCCAGTTCTACACGCCCGAGCAGGTCCGCAAGTTGATCGCGGAGGCGTACTCGGTGATGGACGAGGCCATCTACACGCTCGCCACCGAGGCGGGTCCGCGTCTCAGCGAGATTCGCGCGCTGAAGGTCGGCAACGTCGACTTCGGCGCCGGCGTTCTGCGCTTCGAGGACGGCTTCACGACAACTGGCGGCCACGCCGGCAACAAGGGCCGCAGGGTGCGCTCGGTCCCGATGACAAGGAACGTCCGAAAGGCGCTCGCGCCGTTCTGTGACGGCAAGCGCGCTGAGATGCTGGTCTTCGAGCACGACGCCAAGCCCGGCGAGCCGATCTGCGGCTCGGGGCTCTACCGCCGGTTCCTGAACGCCAGCAAACGGGCGGGCCTTCCCGTGCTGCGTCTGCACGACCTGCGCCACACGTTCGGCACGCAGGCGATCCGCGGCTTCAAGATCCATGAGGTCCAGCGGCTGATGGGCCACCGACACATCACGACGACGGAACGCTACCTCCACTACGCACCCGACGCCGACGCTGCAGACAGGCTCTCGGCGCTCTGGGAGACCGCGCTGGTGGAGACCCCTGTGCCAGGGCCCGCCGAGGCGGCCAACGTGGTCCCGCTGCACCGCGCTGCCTGACGCGTCGACGAACGGCAGCGACGACGGGCGAGCTGTGTGGCTCGCCCCTGCCCGGGCGCGCTCTGGGAGAGTTCTGGGAGAGTTTGCGGTTGTCGGCGTCCTGCACACCTGAGCCGGTTGCCTGAACACCGCTCTCTTGCAGGCACTTCTCATAAAGGCGACGACCGGAATCGAACCGGTGTAGACGGCTTTGCAGGCCGCTGCGTAGCCACTCCGCCACGTCGCCAGAAGGCCTAACAGCGTACCGGGCAGCGGCGCGCGTCTCCGCGGGGCGTATGAGACGTCGGGATCCGCCAGCAGGGTCAGCGGACCGGGTGGGGGCGTCCGGCAGCCACGATCTCCGTTATGAACTTCTTCTCGCCTCCTTAGCGGCGCTTTCAAGGATCGTTAGCGTCCGCACAGCCCTCCGTCGCACGATGGATCTCCCCGAACGAACTTAGAGGTGATCCCGTGAAACGGCTGTTTGCACCAATGTTGATGGCGGCGCTTGTCGGAGCAGTCGTGGCTGGCGGAGCTGTAGGGCTGTTCGGCGCCGGCGGCCACTCAACGACTACGACGAGGACCGCGTCTACCGCGGCGACCTCGACAGGCGCTCGCCGCGTTGTCGACTCGACGGCACCCACCGCCACCCAGATCTACCATCGCGACTCCACAGGAGTGGTCGCGATCAAGGCGATCACCGCCAAGGGCGAGGACGAGGGCACGGGCATTGTGCTCAACGAAAAAGGCCTGATCCTGACGAACGATCACGTGATCGCGGGCGCCACGAGCATCACTGTGGAGGCGAACGGGTCCTCGAGCATGACCCGCGTCGCGAAGGTCGTGGGCGAAGAAGCCAACCAGGACCTGGCGCTGATCAGCGTCGAACCGTCCGGGCTCGGTCTGAAAGCGCTGACGCTCGCGAGCTCGAGTCCGGTGCAGGTCGGTGACTCCGTCTACGCGATCGGCAACCCCTATGGCCTCGAAGAGACCCTCACGCGCGGCATCGTCTCCGCGCTCGGACGCGAAATATCGGCGCCCGACGGCACCAAGATCACCGGCGCCATCCAGACGGACGCGGCACTCAACCCCGGCAACTCCGGTGGCCCGCTCCTGAACGAAGAAGGCGAGGTGATTGGCGTCAACTCCCAGATCGCAAGCGACGCCGCGTCCGTCGAGGGCTCTCAGCCCGGTAGTACCGGCGTAGGGTTCGCGATCTCCTCGGACACGGTCGCGGAAGTCATCAAGAAGATCGACGCAGGCCAGGGCGTGACCTACGCCTCTGTCCAGCAGAGCTCCACGCAGTCAGAGGTCAGCCCATACGGTCGACAGGGCGCTACCGGTGAAGAAGCCGAAGAAGTCAACCCCTACGGCCGACGCGGTGCTGCCGGCGAAGAATCTGAAGCCGCTGCCTCGCCCGAATCGAGCGAGGGCTCCGAAGCCTCGGGCGCCGAAGGCACCGAAGGCCGAGTGATCATCGTGCCGTAAGGGCGCATCAGACCCGGGCGCCCATGGGAGGAGCACCAACCGGCGCCCGGGTCTCATGCGCCTCCTCCGCGGCGTGAATCGCAGAATGCGCCTCTCGATCGAGCGGCGGCGGCGTTGATACCCTTCCGATCCCAGGGCGATTAGCTCAGCTGGGAGAGCGCCGCCTCGACAAGGCGGAGGTCACTGGTTCGAGCCCAGTATCGCCCATCGCCGCAAGCGCGCATTCTAGAGCCAAATCTCGGCACCTGAGAGAGCGCCAAGGCACCAATAGGGCACCGTTTCCCGTCGCGAGTTGCAGGCACCGGGAACCGGACCCGCACGGCGGTTCACGAATCCCCGCGAACGTGCTACCGTTCCGACTGTCGCGCCATAGGCGTGGCTCCAGACCGCAAGGCCATAGGCCATTGAGGTCGCCACTGTTCATCGAGCAGCAGGAGCCCCGCTATGGCCGCAAGTCCTGTAGAGCAGCACCCGAGCAGCGTTGACGACCCGCTGCTGTTGACGTACCTCGAAGCCGCGCACCTGCTCGGCATCGGCCGGACTTCGACGTTCGAGCTGGCGCGAACGGGCCAGTTGCGAACCGTCCGGTTCGGCTCGGCCGTGCGTATCCCGCGCGCCGAGGTCGAGCGCCTGATCGCCGACCGGCTCGCCGGCTCAACGAACGGAAGCCCCACCGCTGCCGAGGCGATAGGGCTCCCTGCAACTTCGGCCGAGCAGGGCCAAGATGCCAGACCAGCGTAACCGACGCGCGGCGTGCCGTCCCCCGCTGGCGACGTTCGCCGTCACGATCGCGGCCCACGAGCTCGCCGACGGCCGCTACGAGATCCCCGCGCGCACGGTCAGGCTCCCAGCGGCCAACGCGGCGCACGCGAAGCTGCTCGCCGTCGCCGAAGCGCACGCCGGCCTGCCACGCTGGCGCCCGCTCGTACGCGCGTCGCTCGAGCACACGACCGCGGAGCCGGTCAGGTGAACCCCGACGACGCCACGGCCGACCGGATCGCGGCCGACATTTTCGCCGCCGATGCTGTCGAGGACGATCACGGACTGCGAATCCGCACGCCCGACCTGTCGAGGGCGACGCCGCCGCGCTTCGCATGGCACGGGCGCATCGTGCTTGGCTACCTGAACCTACTGCTCGGCGCCGAGGGCGTCGGCAAGGGCTGTCTCGCCAGTTGGATCATCGCCCGGCTGACGCTCGGCGAGCTACCCGGCGACCTCCACGGCGAACCTGTGACAGTCGCCATCGTCGCCGACGAGGACTCCGCGGACGACGTGTGGACGCCACGCCTGCACGCGGCCGGCGCCGACCTCCAGCGCATCCGCCACATCGACCGCGCGGACGGCTGGAGCGTTGACCTAACCGAGGACCGCGACCGGCTGAAAGTCGCCGCCGACCTCGAAGGCGTGCGGGTGCTCTACCTCGACGCGCTGCTCGACAACCTGGGCGCAGGCGTTGACGACTGGCGCTCCAAGCAGGTCCGCCGCGCGCTACAGCCAATCCGGGCGCTCGCCGCCGAGCTGGACATCGCCGCACTCGGGAGCCTTCACCCGAACAAGCGAGGCGACTCATTCCGCGCGCTTATGAGCGGAGCGGTCGCGTTCAACGCCGTCAGCCGGTCAGGGTGCTGCTCGCCGAGCATCCCGACGACGAGAGCCGCCGCGTGCTCGTGAGGGGCAAGGGCAACCTCTCGACGAGCCCGCCAGCGATCGAGTTCGAGATCGAGGGCGCGCGATTCGAGCACCACGGGCACACGTTCAGCGTCCCACGGGCCGTCAACTTCGCAGAGAGCCTGCTCGACATCGACGACCTAATCTCCGCGCCCGCTCAGCCGCCACCAGCAGGCGAGGCGCGAACCGCCGCACGCGAGATCATCGCCGACGCGCTCGCAGACGGAGAATGGCACGAGGCAGCCCCAATCATCGCCGCCTGCGCCAAGCGTGAAGTACACGAGCGCGCCACACGCCGCGCAGCGAAAGACGTCGGCATCGAGCAGGAGAAGCGAGGGTTTCCCGCTGCCTCATGGTGGCGACTCCAGTCCGGACAGGCAAATACCAGTGTGGGGACTGGCCGGTCTGTCCGCTCTGTCCAGTCTGAGGACTCGGCTCTAGACGGTAGTCCGGACAGACGGGACAGCAGCAACTCCAGAGCGGACAGACAGGACAGACAGGACAGGCAACACACTACTAACGGAGCTGTCCGCACTGATCCCGACGCTGAACTAGAGCGAATCGTCTCGAAGTTCGGAAGTGGGGACTCGTGAGCGCCCGTAGCCGTTCTTCGACGCGAGCTGTTGTCGGTTCGTCGAAACCGGATTGGCCGTCCGATCGCCTTCCCTCGCCGCTGCTTGACGCCAAGGCCGCGGCGGCGCTGCTCGGAGTGCCCCCGACGTGGGTGCTCGGCGAGGCGCGAGCCGATCGCATCCCACACGTTCGCCTTGGCCGCTATGTCCGCTTCGACGCCGACGAGTTGGGCGCGTGGTGGCGCTCACGGGCGCGTGGTCCGTGGCGTGATCGTGGCGCTGCGTCGAGGGCAGCGAGGGCGATCACTGGCTCTGACCCAATACCACGGGATCGGGATGCCGCATGAACACTGAGGATACGGGTATGGTCGCCGCTGAGGCACCATCTGAGGCACCGATCGCACCTGCCGAGAGCCCGCGTCGCGGTGGTGGTCGAGACAACGTGCATCCGCTCGCGGCGACCACGCACGGGGCGCATCGAGCCGAGTTGGTAGCGCCGATCCGCGAGCGTCACCTAGAGGCGTTGCGCGAGCGGTTTCCGACCGCTGACGTGACGGTCATTGGCTTGCAGGCGACGCGGCTCGCGCAGATGGAGCTTGTCGGCGTGTGGCTCGACTCCAAGGGTGGACCGATCCGCAACCGGCGCACCGGGACGATCTTCGGCGCGGCGGACTACTGGAGCAAGCTCGCCAGTGCGTACGAGCGCCAGCACGAGCGCCTAGAAGCGCAGGCGGCGGCGAGCGGCAACGGTGCGGCGGCGACGTTGCAGCAGATCGAAGCCGAGTATGCGGCGAACGGCGAGAACGGAGGCGACCGTGGCGACGCTTAGCCCAGCGACATGCGCGTGCTGCGGCAATTGGCAGGCGCCCCACAATGTCCGGTCGGTCGAGGTCGAACACAAGCGCACAGGGGAGCGAGCCGCACTCGTGCTCTGTCCGGTCTGCCTCAGTGCGCCGGCTCGTACGTGGCGGCTGACCTGGCGACTGGTTGAGGTCGAGCGATGACCGTCTCGCTCACTGTCCGTGGCCGTCCGGTGCCGTTGCAGCGCTCGCGCACGTCGAGCGGTCGTCATCACTACCTGCCCGCTCGATCGCGTGCGTACCGCGAGCTGGTGCAGGCCGAGTGGATGGCCGCTGGCCGTCGGTCGCTCGGCCAGGCGCCGTTCACGGCGTCGATGCGCTTCTACGGCGCGAACGCCGCAGCTGACCTGGACAACCTCGTGAAGGCGATCCTCGACGCGCTCAACGGTCTGGCGTTCACCGATGACAAGCAGCTCGTGTGCTTGTCGGGCTGCCACAAGCTGCCGGCTGACGCTGACGGTGCGCGCGCTGAGGTCGAGCTGTGGGCGGTGGCGACGTGATCGGTGGGTGCGAGGTCCGTCGCCGTGGTGTCTGTCATCCCGCGCAGGAGCGGCTTGCTCTGCTGCTCACGTTGTGCGAGCGCATCGTCATCACCGACTTGGAGCGTCGGCAGGCTCGCTCGCGCTGGCAGCGCACCTACCCGGTCCGTCGGCTCGTGTGGCTCGGACGCGCGGCCGCGTGGACCTTTTGGGGCCGATGCCCGCGGCTGGCTGAACGCTATGACGAGCGCCACGGTGAACCGCGGATTCGCCGTGGTCGCCGTGCTCGTGCTCGTCAACGGCGTGAGCGGGAGGCGCTTCTGCGGTTGTGGCCGGGAGCGGTGACGATGCTGGAGCTTGGCAGCCTCGTAGCCCGTCTGAGGGACGACACGCGCGTCTTTGGGCCGTTGGACGTGGAGCTTGCTCGGCTGCGTGGCGAATGGGACGCGGAGTGATGAGCGGTCGCGTCGAGGACATCCGTCAGGAGTTGGCCGAAGCGCTCGCGCTGGAGGCTGAGCAGGCGGCCGTGATCGACTTGGAGGACATCGACCGCGAGGCAGCGCTTGAGCAGCTTCGCCGTGAACCCGATCAATCCGTCTGGAGGCAGCCGTGAACGTCTCTCTCGTCGCCGCCGCGCAGGACCAGCGTCTGCTCGGTGCTCAGTTCGCTGGCTCGGGCCTTGCGTGGTGGCCGAAGCAGGTCGGGTTGCTGCGCTCGCTCGAAGGCCGGGAGCGCACGCACGTCTGGTCGATCGGTAGGCAGGCGTCAAAGACGACCCTCGCGGCCTGCGCGGCGATCCATAACGCGACGATGCGCCCGGACCTTGACGAGGTGTTGCCGCGGCGGCGGGTGCGCTATGTGCTGGTGGTCGGGCCGGGGCAGGATCAAGGGAAGGAGTTCATCGAAGTGTGCGCGGGGCTGATCGAGGACTCGCCCGTGCTGGCGGCGATGGCTGAGGTCGAGGTGACGCAGGTCACCTTCACGCTGCCGGATGGTCGGCGCTCGCGTATCCGGGCGCTGCCCTCGTCGGCGAAAACGACACGCGGCATGAGCGCGAGCCTGGCGATCTTCGAGGAGTTCGGCCACTTCAATGAGACGGGCGGCCCGGGCTCTGATGAGCGGGTCTATCGCGCGGTGCGCCCGTCGCTGCGTCGCTTCGCCGAGAAGGCCAAGGTGCTGTGCATCTCGACGCCGAACGGTCAGAGCGGGAAGTTCTTCGAGCTGTTCCGGGATGCGGAGACGGGCGTGCTGCCGTCGGCTGTGGCTGTGAAATCGCCGACGTGGGAGATCGATCCGACCTACACGCCCGAGCAGCGCGACGCGGATCGTGCGGAGCTTGGCGAGGATGGTTTCGCGGAGGAGGTCGGCGCGGAGTTCGTGACCGGCAAGGGCTCATTCTTCGATGTGCCGGCGATCCGTTTCGAGCCGGCCGCGGCGTCACCGGCTGAGGGTGAGCGGTGGGTCTGTGGCATAGACGTGGGCCTGTCAAGTGACTTCTTTGGCGTGGCACTGGTCGCGCGCAGCGTGCGTGACGCGGGCGTGATCGTGGTTGGTGCGGTGGAGGGGATCAACCCGGCGTCTGTGCGTGTGCGCGAGGCGTCGAGCGAGAGCTTGGAGGACGTGCGGGCGCGCGAGGATTCGATGTTCGCTCGCGCGTGGGCGGTCGCTGCGCCGTACTCGCCGACTCGCGGTGTCGCGGACTCACACAAAGGCGGCCCGGTGCGCTCCTACTTTGGGCGCCAAGGCTGCCGTGTGGAGCTGGTGCCGCCGACCGGGACGCTCCAAATGCAACAGTTTGTGGCCCTAAAGGCGCGGCTTGAGGATGGCTCGCTGCTCGCGTGGGCGCAGCCGCAGTTGATTCAGGACTTGCGGCGGGTGCGCACGACTGAGGGCGGAAAAATCCATCTCCCGAAGTTCCGTGGCTCGCACTGTGACACCGTAGTTGCGCTGGCGTCGGCGGCGTGGGAGTTCAAGGACGGCCAGCACGCGGTTCTGCACCGCCCGCGCGGACGCTTCGACCGTCGTGCGGCTGCCGGGCAGCCCGCGGCCGAAGTGACGACGCCGAAGGGGAACGTCATCCGCCAGCCGTCGCCAACGTTCCCGCCCGGCACACCGGCCTGGCAAAAGCGGATGGTCCGTAAGCAGCTCAAAGGAGGCGGAACGTGGAGACGATGACGAAGCGCGCGCCGTGGCATCACGAGGACGCGGCCCGCGAGCTGGTCGCCTCGGTGGTGGATCATCGCTACCCGCCGACGGCGTTCCGTCAGCGATTTGGGGATGAGCTGCTGATGGACGTGTACGGCGGCGATGGGGTGCAGGTGCTCGCGTGGATGCTCGCGCTCGAGGCGGTAGCCAATGCTCTGCTGAAAACGAGTGACGACGTGGTGCTCGAAGCGTCTTTCCTCGTCACAAATCACTGTGACCATTGGCAGAGCGAGGGCACAACCTACGACCTGCACGTTCGTCGCGTCCTATGCCGTGACTGCGCCTATGAGAGAACGGCCGAGCTGGAGGTGGCGTTGGCGGCGATCCGCGAGACACGCGGAGGCCCTGAGGATTACGACCGCTGCGCTGTGTGTGGCGACCTGGGCCAAGTCGCGCCGTTTCGTGTGCTGCTCGGCGCCCGTTGGGTTGAGGGTCGCGCCTGCCAAACATGCCGGGACTACGGAGGCGTGACGTGAAGCGTCCGCCCGTCGAGCTTGTGGAGCGTCTGCGTCTCGCGCGAGAGCGGGGCGAGACGTTCTGGGATGCCTGGCCCACGGCGGTCCTGCTGGCGACTCACGACCGGCGGGACGGGGTGGCGTGGCGGGACGTGTTCTCGGAGACTCGCGTCACCTGGGAGCGGGCGTATGCCGGTCTGCCGGCGACGGAGGCAGAGAGCGCGGCGGCCGTGCTAGCTGCGTCTGCTCTCGGCGACGTGCAGGAAGTTCACGATCGGCCTTGCGATGTCTGTGGTGCCGACCTCGATGCGCTGGGGCGCTCAGCAGAAGCGCGCTACTGCGGCGAGGATTGTCAGAGAGCGGCGGCGGTGGTACGCCAGCGGGAGGCGCGGGCGGCTTATAGCAGACGACGCCGAGCCCAGGTGAAGGCGACCGTTGCAGGGGGGGTCGGCGCGTGATGGGACAACGGACGGTGAACTTTCCACGCCGACCAGGGAGCGCCACTGATGGACGTTGACACCTTCGCCGAGTCGATGGAGCAGGTTTTCGCCGGTATCCCGAATACGACCCTGACCGATGAGCAGCGCGAGCAGTTGCGCGAGCGCCTGGCGGCCGGAGCGGCCGGCGAGTTCTTCGGGTTGCAGGCTTCGGGTTCGCCTGCGCAGCCAAGCGGCGTCGCTGCTGTCGCTCGCGGTCGCCGGTCGATCGCGCGCAATCCGGAGGCGGCGGTGGCTACCCGTGGCGGAAACCGCGTGCTGCTCGCCTCGTCTCCCGGAACCTGGATCGAGGATCGCCCGATGACCGACCGTTACGAGCTTGCGGAGCACCTTTGCCGCGTCTTGCGTGCGCAGGATCGCCACGGCCCAGCGAAAGGGCGCGTTCTCTGTGCATCCGCGTTCTACGACTACCCGGAGGATCGGATTCTGACCGGCGACCCGTCGGCGGACGCACGCAAGCTGGACGCCGCAGTCGGGCTGCAGGCGTTGACGGCATCCGGTGGCATTTGCTTGCCGACGAACGTCGATTACGAAGTGAAAACGTGGGCCACGGCCGAACGGCCGCTCAAGGAAGGGCTCCCCGCTTTCGACGCTTCGCGCGGCGGTCTGATCTTCGTCGAACCGCCGTCAGTCGGCACGCTCGCCGCAGCGGTTGGAATATGGACGGAGGCCACCGACGCCGAACCGCTCGCCGCCACGAAGCCCGTCTACTCCGTCTCGTGCGGAGCGACGGTCCAGGTTTTCACTTCGGCTGTCACTGTGCGTGTCGGCTTCGGCAACATGCAGTCACGCTTCCAGCCGGAGTTGATCGCGGCGAACACCGACCTGGCCGGCGCTGAGCACGCCCGCAAGGCCGAGATCAATTTGTTGGAAGGGCTTAGGTCCAAGGCCCTAGCTGACGTCACGCAGGCAAAAGTGCTGGGCGCCACGCGGGACATCATCACTTCCATCAACTCGGTCGCGGCGAACTTCCGGGCGACGAACCGCCTGCCGCGCGACGTGGCATTGACTGCGGTGTTCCCGTCCTGGCTGCTCGACCTGCTGAAAATCGACATAGCGCGCGAGACGGCGCACTCTGAGAACTCGGATTGGAACTCCCTCGCCGTCACCGACGAGATGGTCATTGACACGCTCAAAGCGCACGGGATCAACCCGATCTTCACCTTGGACTACCTGCCCGTGAGCGGCGGCATCCCGGCGCAGACGTTCGTGGCGCAGAGCGCGAGCGAAGCGATGAAGTCATTTCCGACAAAGACTGTGTGGTTCATGTTCCCGGAGGGCTCGGTTCAGTTTCTCGACGGTGGGCGGCTCGACCTGGGCATCGTCCGAGACTCCACGTTGGATGCGACCAACGACGCGGAGATTTTCTGGGAGTCCTTCGAGGCGATTGCCGATCGTGGCTTCGCCCACAGCGTTATTGAAGTCGTCTCCGAACTCTGCGGCAACGGAACGTCGGCCGCGACCGCGATCGTCTCGGGCTGCCCGTGAGCTACGGCGGCGCCGGCACTTCACTCGCGGCGCCGCGCTGTGTGAGTTGCGGGGATCGTCGCCGGCTTGCCGCCGTCGAGGTCGAGCCGGTGGACGGCGGCGATCCTACCCGCGTCCCTCTCTGTGAGAGCTGCGCGAGCGACCCGGACGCCGACTGGTGCCGTAGTTGGCGTCCGCGGGGAGCGCAGGCTTGAGCTTCCCGGCGCCCTCGCTGAGCGTGCCCGCCCTCACTGTCGGCCAAGTCAGCTACGGCGGCTTGAAGATGGGCGGCATACTCCCCGGTGGCCTTTACAACGTGGTCAGCATCGAAGGGCTTAGTCCGCCCGACGTGCTCTCCGGTGACGCTCAGCGTGCCCAGGATCAGGGGGAACTGATCGGGCTTGACGTGTACCCCGGTCGGGACTTCGTGGTCGTTCAGAACATCTCTGCCACTACGGCGGGCTATAAGCCGACGACAGCGGAGCTTCGAGAACTCGCGGAAGGCCGGATCGAGACGGAATCGTTCTCGGGTACCAGCCAGATCGCGTTCTCGACGGGGGACGCGACCTCGGTCGCCGCCACGTTGACGGTGCAGAGCGCGAACGCCTACGCCGGGCTATGAGACGGCGGCGAAGGGCGCTGATCCTCGCCGCTCTGACGCGCTGGCAGGGCTACGAGCGGCGTTCACGCGCGAGACGAGGGATTGGGCGTCCGGGGAGCTGGCGGGCTTAGAACGGCCGAGAGGGGAGCGCGCCCCATGTGCCCGCCGTGCTGCTACGATGTCGGCATGACCACTACAAAAGCAGCGCAGGACACCATCCCCGTCCGTCTACCCCGGAGCCTAGTCGAGCAGTTGCGCCCGATCGCGGTCGAGCATGACCGCTCGCTCGCCGCCGAGCTGCGCGTGGCGCTCACCGCCTACGTGCGTGAGCAGGCCAAAGGAGGCAAGCGCTGATGGCCCGCTCTCTGACCTCGCAGCTATTTCGTGCGGCGCGTCTGAGCGCGACCGCTCGTGCCGTGGCGTCCGGTGATCCGCGCAAGGTTGCTCGCCGAGCAAAGAACGTCGCTGTGGGTCGCGCGCTCGGGCGTGCCTCCGTGTGGCGCAAGCTGTGGGGAGGTGGTCGCTGATGGGCCTTGACATTCCTGACTCGACCCCACGCCCCAAGGCTGAGACGATCATCCTTGATCGGTACGGGCAGCTAGCGAGGATAGATGGAGCGTTCCTGTGGCCGCATAAAGGGGCCGTCGTTCAGCTAGGCGAACCGAATCGGGAGGTCATCGTCAAGCGCGTGCGGTTGTTGCTTACCGCCAGCCTTGCGTCGGTTTGCATCGACGTGTCCGACCGTGACGCGATGATCCCGTCGGCGAGCGAGGGAGCGCGACCCAGCGTCCGCACAAGGCTCGCCGTCTACCTACACGACCGTGCCCGATTCACTGAGCATGGCAACGGCGCGGCCTTGCGAGTTGCTGCCGGTGAAGTCGAGCGCCTGCCCGACGATGACCCGAGGCTCGCGCAGCTCGACGCGCTCCAAGCGAAACAGCGGCTCAACGTGCTCATGCTACTGAGCGACGAAAGCGGCCAGCTTGTCGATCGGTACGGGCTCGGAGGGCCGGGCGACGTGGCGACGGTGGGCGAGCTGCTCGACAGGCTGATCGAGTGCGAGGTCGCCGCGTCGATCGATTACGACAACCCCCAGGGAGGCGATGCCTGATGAGCGCGAACGACACTCAGCGCCGCTCCTACGGCACGGGCTCGCTGTTCGAGAAAGCCGACAGCGCCGGCCGCGTGAGCTGGTACGGCCAGTGGCGCTCGGGCGGCGTGCAGGTCAAGCGCCGGATCGCCCGCAAGCGCATGGAGGGCTCGCGCGAAGGGCTGACGCGGCGCTCAGCGGAGGCAGAGCTGCGCCGGCTGATGGCCGAGGTCAAGCCGAACGCTCCGGCGTCGGAGGCCCTGACGATCGCGGGGGTTGGCAAGCGCTATCTCGTCCACCTGGAGCGCGCGGGGCGCAAGCTCTCGACCCGGACGGCTGTGGAGTCCGTGCTGCGCGTTCACCTGGAGCCCTACTTCGGCGAGCGCTCGATCGGCTCAGTGCGCCACGAGGACGTGGTTGACCTGATGACCGGGATGGAGCACAAGGGCGTAGGACCGAAGTCGATCCGCAACTACATCGGCACGCTAAGCGCGCTCTACCGCTTCGCCATGCACCCGCGCCGCAGGTGGGCGACGATCAACCCGTGCGACGGCGTGGAGCTGCCGTCAGTGCCCGATCACGTCGGCATCCGCTACCTGGAGCTTGACCAGGTGGATGCGCTCGTCTCAGCGGCTCAGGGCGGCCCGTATGAGGCGCTGGACCGTGCGCTGTACCGAACGGCCGCGATGACCGGGCTGAGGCTAGGGGAGCTGATAGCGCTTCGCTGGCGGGACGTTGACTGGCCATCGAGCGCGATCCGCGTGCGCTCCAACTACGTGCTCGGCGAGTTCGGCACCCCGAAGTCCAAGCGCTCGACGCGCAGCGTGCCGATGGCCGATGAGGTTGCCGGCGAGCTTGAGCGCTTCTACAAGGCGTCAGGCGAACCGGCGGACGGCGTGCTCGTGTTCGCCGACCCGCACACTCAAGGCCCGCTCGACAAGGCGGGCGTGCTGCGCCGACTGCGCCGCGCGCTCAAGGCGGCGAAGCTCGACGAGTCCCATCGCTTTCACGACCTGCGCCACACGTTCGGCACGGCGATGGCCGCTGCCGGCGTGCCGATGCGCACCTTGCAGGAGTGGATGGGCCACCGCGACATCGAGACGACGCAGCGCTACGCCGACTATGCGCCGCGCACGCGAGACGCCGAGCTTGTGGCCGCCGCGTTCACCCGCGCTGAGGCCGAGGCACCAATTGGGGTAACAACCTGAGCGAATCTCAGGGCACCTGAGCGACCGTAGGGCGCCGGATTTACTGGAGATAGGCTCGACTGCACCCCCTGCTGTCGTTTCGAGCCCAGTATCGCCCATCGCTTGATTTGTTTCTAGGGCATGGAAATCACGCCTTGAAGTCCTCCCGTTGGTAGCAATTTGGTAGCAATCGTCGCGCGCCCGGGGACGACCGCCCACGAAACCGCCCACGCCATAGGGGGCGGGTGGTCCTGCGCTAAATAACAGCGCCTTTCTGCCAGCTTGTGGAGACCGGGAGCTTGCTCCGGGAACCGGGAGCTGGTTTTCGGTCGCAGCGGCCGGCTCGCCGGACGCGTCGCTGGCAGGAAGGAATGCCGTTCTGTCGTCCGGTTAGCCGGGTTGGGTCCTGGGCTGGTGACGAGCTGACTCTTAGTCTGTCTGTCGGCCACGCTCTGGCCTGACCGACGCCCGTTGTGTCGTCCGCCACCACCCAGGACCTGCGGCGTGACCTGATATGGAGAGTGGTTTGTCAAGTGGGGGTCGTCGTTTTGCCGCATTTGCGCCTCTTGGTTGTTGGTGTGGTCGGCTGGGTGGGTGGCGGTCCGGCAGGCTGTGCGCGACGCGCGGTCAGACTGATATACGCGGGTTGGGTGCCGCAGGACCATGGTTCGTCGTGGGGAGCCGCTGTCTAGGATCGGGCGTGGCCAGCCCTGTTGGGTGGGTTGCTCATAGGTCAGTCGCGGATTCCCCGCGCGTTGCCGGGCCGCCACCGACCCAGCCGACGGGATGAAGTTGTGGGCTGCGGGCGATTTCACTCGATTTGGGTGACCGCCCAACAGAAGCCGGCGAGTTCGCGTGCGGCAGCGACCGCGATGATCGTGCGGCGCTTGGCGCGTGCTTCCAGTCGTGTCCAGGTGCGGTGAAGGCGCCGCTGGGCTGACCACGCGACCGCGACCGCCTCCGCGGGTTGGCCGTCCTGGCGGTCGATCAGCGCGTGGCTGAGGTTCGGACGGGCACGGTAGTGCCACGCGGCCTCGACGAGCAGCCTGCGCGCGTGAGCGGACCCGGTCTTGGTGATCGAGCCGAGCCGGCGTTGCTGCCCGGTCGTGTTCTCCGAAGGAACGAGCCCGACGTAGCTCATCAGCTGCTCAGCGCGGGCGAAGCGCTCGAAGTCGCCGATCTCGGCACACAAGCCGACAGCGGTCAGCGTGTCGATCCCGCGCAGGCAGCGCAGCCGCCCGACCTGCACCTGCCAGGGCGAGGCCGGCAGCAGCGCGAGGATCTCGCGCTCCAGCGCGTCGCGACAGCGCGTCGATCGCGCCGCGGCAGTCCAGCAGCGTGGCCTGCGCGGCCGGCCACGGTAGCGTGACCTTGACCAGCCAATCGCGGTGGCGCTGCGTCCACGCCGTCCCGTCCTCGAAGCGGATGCCATGGCGTAGCAGCAGCTTGGAGAGCCGGTGACGAGCACGCATCAGATCAACACGGACCGCCTCGCGTGCGCGGACCAGGTCCCTGAGCGCCTCCTCCTCATCGCCCGGAACCCTGACCGGATGCAGCTTACCGGCCATCAACAGCCGCGCGAGCAGCTCCGCGTCACGCCGGTCGGTCTTCACACGGTCCCCGCTCGCCCGCGGGATCTTGCTCGGCGCCGCAACCACACACTCCACGCCGCGCTTGGCCAGCTCGCGCGCCAGGCCATAGCCGGTCGGGCCGGCCTCATACGTCGCGCGGACCGGCTGCGGCAGCCCGGCGCAGAAGCCGGCCGCCCCGGTGCTCTCGCCGCTCATCGCAAACGTCTGCAACTGCCCCGTCTCGGCGTCCAGCACCACCGCGACGATCTTCGCCGCGTGCACGTCAAGGCCGACGAGGGATCTAGCCTTCGCCATGGCTGGTTCCTCCTATTCGATTGTGGATCGCCGCGCGGGTTAGAGCCGCACGGCTGAACATCACCCCACAAACGACGTGGGGGAACCGGCCCCTTCTACAACGCAAGCCGGACGGATGATCAATCCATATTGTCTAATAGGAGCGTGGCAATCGCCCCAAGAAAGGCCTGTCCGCCGAGGGTTCAGTCAACGAGAACCATCGATTGAAGGGACGTGCTGATGATCGTGATTGGGGCGGATGTCCACAAGAGCACTCATGCGCTGGCGGCCGTCGATGCTGCAACCGGGCAGCTGCTGGGCGAGCGAGAAATCCCGGCGAAGGAGCAAGGCCATCTCGAAGCATTGCGCTGGGCAGGGGCGCTCGGTGAGGAGCTCGTGTGGGCGATCGAGGACTGCCGTGACCTCTCCCACCACTTCGAGCAGGCGCTGATTGCCGCAGGGGAGCGAGTGCTGCGTGTCGCGCCGAAGCTCATGGGCGTCTCGCGGCGCGGCGAACGCGAGCCCGGTAAGTCCGACCAGATCGACGCGAGGGCGATCGCGCGAGCCGTGCTGCGCGAGGGGATCGAGTCGAGATCCGGTTGCTCTGCGATCACCGCGACACCCTCGTCAACGAGCGCACCCGGCTGATCAACCGGCTACGGATCAACCTCGTGATTCTCGACCCTGAGCTCGAGGCGAAGATCCCATCACGCAAGCTCGACTACCCTGGCCAGCTTCAGCGCATCACGCGACGACTACGATCGATGTCTCAAACCGCCAGGGTTCGGATCGCCCGCGAGCAAACGCTCCGAATTGGCACGCTCACCCGCGAAGCCGAGATCCTCAAGCGGGAGCTGCGCGACCTGATCCGCGAGCAGCGTCCAGAGTTGCTCGAGGAGACCGGCTGTGGGCCCTTGACCGCTGCGATCCTGATCGGCCAGACGGCCGGTGCCGAGCGCTTCAAGAGCGACGCCCACTTCGCCAGACTCGCCGGCGTCGCACCGGTCCCCGTCTCCTCGGGCCGACACGACCGCCATCGCTTGGACCGCGGTGGCAACCGCCAGATCAATCGGGCTCTGCACATCATCGCGATCACCCGCGGACGCCTGGACCCTCAGACCCGCGCCTACCTGCAGCGCAAGGAAGCCGAGGGCAAGACCCGCATGGAGGCCATGCGCTGCCTCAAGCGCCATCTGGCGCGCCGCTATCACCGGCTCCTGTGCCTGCCACCCGTCTCCACTCTCCCCGCTCCGAGATCTGCTTGCGTCGAGAGGGTCTTAGCCGGGCATAGCTCCGAGTAGTCGGTAGCTAAACAGCTCCTCGTACCCCAAGCGCCGGTAGAGATCCTCGCCCATACTCGAGGCCTGTAGCGACGCCACGTCTGCGCCGATATCAAAGGCCACATTTGTGGCGTGGACCGTACAGGCCGCTGCCAGGCCTCGACCGCGAGACTCGGGGACAGCCGCGACCCAACCGACCATCCCGACATCTCCTGCGAGCCAGACTGAAGCGCATGCCACGGCAGCGTCATCTTGATAGCCGAGAAACGCACGCACACGGGTCTCGTCCAAGAGGTGCTCGGGCTCGAATACCGCCGCGAACAGCCCAGGTGGAAACCCGAGCGATGGATACGCCTGATCGCAGATCTCCCAATACGCCTGCGCATCCGCTGGACTCTCCACCTGGCGCACCTCCGCGGCAGGAACGCTCAGCGGGCCCCGGCAGACCATCTCTGGATAGCGATCCAACGCGGGAAACATTCCGGCGGCCAAGGCGGATGCTTCAAGCTCGCTATCGCCCGGCCAGGTGAAGGCGACGAACCCACGGTTGCGCTCGAAGAAGAACGAGCGCGCCCTGGCGAGGAGATCGTCGGCGTCGCCTGCTGACTTCTCGCGCATCGCACCGTTGAGAAAGGGGAGCTCACTGGCGCTGGCAAAGAAGAGCTCTCCATCGCCGGAGTGCACCGCACCGCCTGCTGACTCGCCCATCCAGCTGTTGACCGACATCAGATTGCGGTGCACGCGCCCCGCGAGCTCCTTGTCCATAGCCCATTGATACACGACGACGCAGTCGCGCGCTCGTTGAAGGCTCAAGCTCGGGGGCTCACGATTGCTTTAGCCTGCACGCATGAGTCTCTGGGGTCGCGTCTTCGCTGCCGGATACGACCACATCATGGCGGCACCCGAGAAGGCGGTGCTGCGGGGTCATCGTGCGGCTCTGATTGCTCGCGCGGACGGTAGCGTGCTCGAGATAGGAGGCGGAACGGGCGCCAATCTGCCTTTTTACGGGCCAGAGGTCAGAGAGCTAGTGCTTACCGAGCCTGAGCGGCCAATGGCCAAGCGCCTTGAAGGCAAGCTGACCCACTACTCATTTCCTGCATCCGTGCTCGGCGCTCCGGCCGAGAGCCTGCCCTTCGAGGACTCACGATTTGACTTCGTCATCTCAACGCTCGTGCTCTGCACGGTCGTCGACCCTCAGCGCGCCTTGAGCGAGATTCACCGCGTGCTTAAGCCGACCGGTCAGCTGCTCTTCATCGAGCACGTGCGCTCGGAGGCGCCCGGCCTTGCGAGATGGCAGGATCGTCTTCACGGTCTGCAGGTTCGCGCGGGCCACGGGTGCCACTGCAACCGGCGGACGCTTGAGAGCATGCACGAAGCCGGACTCTCGATCTCAGAGCTCAAGCGCGATCGAATGCGCAAAGCACCGCCGATCGTGCGACCGTTGGTAGTGGGCGTCGCTGGGCTCGGCTTGCGATAGCGGCCCGCACAAGGTTCCCCCCAAGCCGAACCGCTCGTTCGCATTTTGCGGCAAACAGTTGACATAGGAGCAACGAGCTTTTCGGCGGCGGAGCGGAGGACCGCGTGTCGGCGTCGGGCCGGGCTTTAGCTGCGACGGCGTGAGCGCTCGGCTGCGTCGATCTCGCTGGCGAAGTCGCCGACGCTTGCCTCGACGGCCACGAGGATGCGGCGGATGGTGCGCCAGTGTGCGCCGCGTTGGCCGCGCTCAAGGCGCCCGATGAACGTGGGATCTACCCCCAGCCGCTCGGCAACCTGTTCCTGCGTCATCCCAGCCCGCTTGCGCAGCGCGCGGAGGGCGTGTCCGAGGATGAGCTGGTCCTGCTCGGCGGTGAGTTCTGAGATTCGAGGCATGGCGGGAACACCCACGAGGCGCCGTGCTCGACACCAGGGTATTTATGGTCTGGTTTGCGTGCTAGGGCCCGTCGCGCACATCAAAGTGCCCCCGCGCAGTTGGAGTTGCCGGGGGCGTGGGCAGGGCGAGCTGGTGTCGCTTCGATGGCGCGACGTGGATTGGACCGCCAGCCGGATCAGGGTCCGCCAGAACTACGTGCTGGGTGAGTTCGGCACTCCGTAGCCCCGTCGCTCGACGCGTAGTGTTCCGATTGCCGACGAGGTTGCGGGGGAGCTTGACCGGCTCGGCCGCGCAGCAGTGGCGATGCTCTCGTGTTCGCCGATCCCCACACGGCCGGGCCGGTCGACAAGGCGGCGATCCTGCGGCGCTTCCGCCGGGCGCTCAAGGCCGCGCAGCTTGAGCTGTCGCATCGCTTCCACGATCTGCGCCACACGTTCGGTACGGCGATGGCTGGCACTGGCGTTTCCCATGCGGACCTTGCGGGAGTGGATGGGGCATCGGGATATCGAGACAACCCAGCGCTACGCGGATTACTCGCCGAGCGCGCACGAGTCGGCATTTGTGGAGGCCGGCTTTTGGGTCGGGTGGCAGCAGCCGACCGCTTGCCTCGCAGACGACGTGACGGCGCTCAAAGATGCCTAAGGATCGGACTCGACGCCGCTTCTGGGCGTCCGATGTGCAGCTTGTGGTAGAGCGTTCGAGCGAGCACCCCATCGAGTACGCGATTGTGCTCCTTGTATTGCGGGACGGTCGCTGGCGCACGGTGCGCACGTTCGACAACGCCCACGATCCGAGCGAGCACCACGAGCACGTGTACGTCGGCCTGGAGAAGCAGCCTCCCATCGTCACGTATGGGCCGGTGAACGACGCGATGTACGCGGCCGAACTCAAGCTGCTACGCGAGTGGCGCGATATCGTTCACGGCTGGGAGCACATGCAATGAGCGAGATCACCGACAAGACCGATGAGCTGTTCATGGCGGCGTCGCGTAGCGACGATGATCTCGGCTACCCGGTGGATGTCGCGTTCGTTCCCAGCGATGAGGAGTGGACCGACGACGTTCTGTGGCGCAACCTGATCGAAGGGCAGGCGACCGTCCTTGTCGGCGAGGACACCGAGCTGCTGCTGGTGCCGCTGCGCCGCGGTGTGATCGACCGGCTCACGGGCCGTGTGCCCGTCAGCGTCGCGCCCCGAACGCATGGGCACCCCTCGTCCTACGCGACGTTGAGTCGTCTGGGGCGTCACCCGGTGCGCCAAATGCGCGCCCTCGCGCACGCCTGACCCTCGGCGCGCACGGACACGAGAGCGTTCGCAACCGCGTGCGCGTGGAGTTGTCGCGCCCTCGATTGCTCGCTCGGTGAGACGCCACGGCGGTGCGACGTTATCTTCGTGCTAGTTTCCGTGCCCGCGCCGCGGGCCCGCGCGGGCTGATGAAAATGGGGATGATCTGGGTGTCGCTCGCGACGCCGATCTCTGCTTGGTGCTGTTGAGCCCGAGGCTAGTTTGGCGTGTGGGTCTCCCCGGACCTCCGGACTGTTGCCATGAGCACGCCTGTCAGATTCGTAGTTCTTGAGGCCCCTGGGCGATGATGGTGTGTCCCTCGATCCCTTTGGGAGGTTTCAATGGAGACGGTCGTCGAGCGTCCTGGGGCGCTGGATGTTCATAAAGCGCAGGTGACCGCGTGCGTGCGCGTTCCGGCTGATGGTGGCGGACGTGAGCAGCACGTGGCGGAATTCCCAGCGACGGTCGCAGGGCTGCTCACGCTGCGCGACTGGCTCACAGCGCACGGGGTGACGCAGGTCACGATGGAGGCAACCGGTGTCTATTGGAAGCCTGTGTGGGCGATCCTGGAGGACGAGTTCGAGTTGCTGCTCGTCAACGCACGGCATGTCAAGCAGGTTCCCGGTCGCAAGACCGATGTCAAGGACGCCGAATGGATCTGTCAGCTCGCGGAGGCCGGACTGTTGAAAGCGAGCTTCGTGCCGCCGAAGCCGATCCGTGCGCTTCGTAACCTCACCCGCTATCGCAAGACCCAGATCCAGGAGCGCTCGCGGGAGGCTAACCGTTTGCACAAGGCGCTCGAGGACACCGGGATCAAGCTGGACTGTGTTGCCTCAGACATCCTCGGCGTCTCTGGCCGGCTGATGCTCGACGCGCTCGTGGCCGGCACGACCGACCCCGAGGTGCTCGCCGATCTGGCGAAGGGAAGGCTACGCGCAAAGCTCGGTGCGCTCAGAGAGGCTCTGGAGGGCCGTTTCGATCGTCTGCACGCCGTTTGGATCGGGGCGATCCTCGCGCACCTGGACTTCTTGGACGAGCAGATCGCGTCTTTGACCGAGACGATCGGGGAGCAGATCGCCCCTTTCGAGAAGGCCGTTGAGCTGCTGTGCACGATCCCCGGCGTTCAACGGCGCACCGCTGAGGTAATCATCGCGGAGATCGGCGTGGACATGTCGGTGTTCCCGACCGCCAAGGAGCTGGCGTCCTGGGCCGGGCAGTGCCCCGGCAACGACCAGTCCGCCGGCCGACGGCGCTCCGGACGCACCCGCAAGGGATCGAAGTGGCTCGACTGGGCGCTCGAGGAGGCCGCGCTCGCCGCAACACGCACCAACGACGTCTACCTCCAAGCTCAATACCAGCGCCTCAGGCCCCGCCGCGGACACAAGAAGGCCCTCGGCGCGGTCAAGCACTCCATCATCACCGCCTGCTGGCACATGCTCACCACCGGCGAGCTCTACAACGACCTCGGCGGCGACTACTTCCAAAAACGCGACCCCGAGCGCACCGCCAAACGCCTGATCACCCAGCTCGAAGCGCTCGGACACACCGTCACGCTGCAAAACGCGGTGGCAGCCTGAACGCTATTTTCCTGTCAGCTGTCGCCGCTGAGTCGGGTGACCAGTTCGATCATTGCGTCAAGCGCGGCCTCTAGCGGCTTGGTGTCGCGTATAACCTGAGTTAGGAGCAGGCCGCCTTGCAGGGCGGCTAGCAGTGCGAGGGCGAGGGTGTCGGGGTCGGTGTCAGGCGGGAGCTCGCCTCGTGCGTGCATCTCTCGTAGACCGCTCTGGATCGTGGCTTCCCAGCGTTTGAAGCCCTCGGCGACGTGGCCTCTCGCGTCGGGATCGGTCTCGGCTAGCTGGCCTCCGAGAGAGCCGATTGGGCAGCCGCCGATGCAGTGGTGCTCGCGCTGGGCCGCGATCACGAAGTCGCGCCAGGCTCGGAGGCCCTCCAGGGTGCTGAAATCGAACATCTCCTGCCCGCCGACCATTGTCTCGGACTGGTGGTCGACCACGGCGCGGACCAGGGCCGGCTTGTCGTCGAAGTAGTGGTAGAGCTGCGAGCTTGAGACGTCCGCGGCCGCGCGTACGTCCTCGATCGTCGTGTGGGCGACGCCTTGCCGGAAGATCAAGCCGGCCGCCGCGTCGACGATGCGCTGCCGGGTCTCTTGGCCCTTGCGCGTCAGCGGGCGAGAGGAGGAGCTAGTCGTGCTCATAGTGGAGATTCTACCAACAGAATGGAGTGAGCTATCCATTCTGTGTTAGAGTGGAACGCGCGCTCCATTTACGGGTCGCGACAACCACTCAAAGGGAGAACGCGATACATGTCACTTCAAGGCAAGACCACCCTTATCACCGGCGGCACCTCAGGGATGGGTATAGCCGTCGCACTGGCGATGGCCGAAAAGGGCGCGTCGGTGATCATCACCGGCCGCGATGAGACCCGCGGCGCGAGCACCGTGGAGAAGATCCGGGCGGGTGGACACGATGCGCAGTTCATCGCCGCTGATTTCTCAGAGATGTCCGAGGTGGGGCGCGTTGCCGACGCAGCAGGCGAGATCGATGTTCTGGTCAACTGTGCAGGCGTTGCGGCGATGGGGCCGACGGTTGACACCGACGAGGCGGCGTTCGACGGTATGTTCCAGATCAACGTCAAGGTGCCGTTCTTCCTCGTCGCCGCGCTCGCCCCGAAGATCGCGGCCCGCGGCGGCGGATCGATCATCAACGTCTCCACGATGGTCGCGAGCTACGGCCAGCCGGGCTTGGGTGCCTACGGCGCCTCGCGTGCGGCGATCGAGCTGCTCACCAAGGCTTGGGCTGCCGAATTCGGGCCGCAGAACGTCCGCGTCAACGCGGTCGCGCCCGGTCCGACGTTGACCCCGGCGGTGGAGCCGAGGTTGGAGATGGCCAAGGAGTTTGCCAAGACGATTCCGCTCCGCCGCGTCGCTGAAGTGCACGAGCTATCCGACGTCATCACATTCCTCGCGACCCCCGCGGCCGGCTACATCAACGGCGCGATTATCCACGTCGACGGCGGCCGCACTGCGGTCTGAGAGGGCAGGAGATGACTCAAATGCAAACCACCGCAGGAAAGACAATCCTCATCACGGGCGCCAATACCGGCCTCGGTAAGGAGACGGCGAGGCAGCTGGCGCTGCACGATGATTTCGAGCGGATCTACCTCGGCTGCCGCAATCCGGAGAAGGCGGAGCGCGCAAAGGAGGACCTGGAGAAGGTCAGCGGGCGCAAGATCTTCGAGGTAGTGATCATCGACCTGGAAGACCTTGCGTCGGTACGTGCTGCGGTGGCCGCGATCGCCGCTCCCTTGAACGCGCTCGCAATGATCGCCGGCGGCATCGGCGGCCGCACGCCAGCATCGTTGACAGAAGACGGGGTGACTGAGCTATTCGCCCAGAACCTGCTCGGTCACGTGGCTCTGCTCGAGAATCTGCTGGCAGCCGGGCTGCTCACGGACGTCGCGGTCCTCGCAGGCAGCGAGGGGGCGCGCGGAATCCCCAAGCTGCGGATCGCTCGACCAAGGTTCACCGATCACAGCTCACAGGAGTTCGCGTCGGTGATCGACGGCTCGTTCTTCGAGGGCGGCAAGTTCGACATGATGCTCTCCTACAGCCAGATCAAGTACCTCGGCGCGCTGTGGATGAGCGCGATGGCCCGCATGCACCCCGAGCTCAGGTTCATCACGATGTCGCCGGGAAACACCGCGGGAACCGACGTGCTGCGCGACCAGCCCGCGCCCGTGCGGATCATCGCCAGCCGGATCGTGCTCCCATACGTCCTGCCTGCCCTTCGCATCGGGCACAAGCTGGACGTCGGGGCCGAGCGATTCGTCAAAGCCCTCACGGACGAGTCACTGCAGAGCGGCGTCTTCTACGCAAGCGCCGCCAAGACGATCACCGGACCGGTCATCGACCAGGCCGAGATCGTTCCCGACTTCCGCGACCCTGAGATCCAAGCCCACGCATACGAGGCGATCCAGCGGTTCGTACCGAGGCCCGCCGCGACTTGACGCTGTGCGCGCCGGCCGAGTAACACCAAACCAGAATCAAGACCCGCCGACCGCAACGTAGCCGTCCTGAGATTCGCCCATTGCAGGGCCGCGGCGCTTGCTTTCCCTTGACGAGAGGTAGCCGCCGTAGGCGCTGATGGCGTCGCTGCTTGAGGACGAACAGGAGGCGTGCGAGCGATCCTTACCAGCGCCGCGAACGGCGCGGACTTGGTAGCAATTTTGGTAGCAATTTGAGCGAACCTGAGCTGATCTGAGAGCACCGTAGGCCAATAAAACCGGGCTATATGGCCTTACCTGGGCGCCAGAGGCGAGTTCGAGCCCAGTATCGCCCATCGCTGAAAACCCGCGATTTGCAGGCGTTTAGGACCGGGGAGGGGTGCGCAGGGCACCAATAGGGCACCAATTCTTGCACACAATTTCCGTGAGGAATCTTCGGAAGGCTGACCATGACGCGGCACACGTCATCGAGCAGCGCGAAGCCCTGCGCAGCACAGCGTAGAACGGGTCGAACCGGCGTCAAGCCGCACCGAGCGTGCCAAGAGCAAGTCACGGCGCTCACCGTGCGGCGTGTCGATAAGACGCTCTCAGGGCATGTCTGCCGTTGGCGGTACGGTTCCGGATATGGCTGATTTCCCGGCGATGCAACTTGAGAGCATGTGCGATCCCTCCAACTGGCGCTGCCTCGCGCACTTCCAGCTTCCTGGTGAGACGGTCACGCTTGACCTTCGTCTTTTTGCCGAGAGTGAGCTTCGGCCGATGCCGCCGCTGGACCGTGACGACCCCGAGTGGTCGAAGCAAGATGCTGCATGGCGAGCGCTAGTCGAAGAGACGCTTCACGGGCAAATGCTCATCGACAACTATCGGCCGCTCCGAGACCAGCTGCGCGAGCGTGCTGGCAAGCCGATCTTTCTCGGATTCTTCCTCTAAGCCATCCGCCGGAGGCTGCTCGGGCGCTGAATAAGAGCCAGAGGTGTATCCAGAGGTGTACACCCTCTGCTATGATCACATCATGAGTCCACGTGTCGATGAGGTGCTTCCGACGAGAGAGGCACGAGCAAAGTTGCCCTCGCTCCTCGCTGGCTTCCGCGCGCGCGGCGCTGACGCTGATCCGGTGGTGATCGGCGCACACCGTCGCCCCGAGGCCGTCGTGCTCTCCTACGAGCGCTATCTAGCAATGCTGAGCGGTCGCGAGCGGGTAAAGGCGATCCTTGCTGATCGCCGAGCGGCAGGCGCCGGCATGAGCGAGGAAGAGGCGATGCGGGTGGCAGTCCAAGAGCAGCACGCCTCCCGCCGCTGAGTGCTACGGATCGTCCTCGACTGCAACGTCTTTGTGTCGGCGCTGCTCTCGCCGCAGGGGAGTCCGGCGCAGATCCTCGATCAGTGGGCCGACGGCGACTTCGATCTGGTCGTCAGCCCTCTGCTGCTCGCCGAGTTGGGGAAGGTGCTGAGCCGACCCAAGTTCCACGCCTCAATCGACAGAGTCCATATCGACGCGCTTCTGACGGGCTTGGTCGAGGACGCCGTGCTGGTCGACGATCCCTTACCGCGGCCCGGCGTGACTCCCGACCCCGGCGACGACTACCTCGTGGCGCTCGCTCAGAAGGCCGACGCGCAATACATCGTCTCGGGCGATGCCCACCTCACCCAGCTCACCGACCCGAGCCCGCCTGTGCTCACGCCGCGCGAGTTCCTTGAAGGCCGGAAGTGACCGGCGCCCGGCTGCGCGCCGTGGTACTTCCCGTGGTACTTCAGTGAGCGAATCTGAGCTGATCTGAGAGCACCTGAGAGCAGCTAACAAGCCCTATCTGACCTGAGCTTAGGTCGGGAGGCGACTTCGAGCCCAGTATCGCCCATGGCCGATTTGTCGCATGGGAGAGCCGTTTTGTCGCGGTCTCCCGCCGCCGTTCTACCGTGCCGAGCACGCGAGAGAATCGAAGCGTCCTCCGCGAACTCGACGAGACGGCGGGGTGCGGCCTACGAAATCCGCGGCAGCGAGGCCTCGCGTATCGGGACTTTTCTCGATCACGGCGAGGCATCGCGGGCGGCCGGGCTATCCGGACAGGGGATCAGCCGCGATTTGACTCAGTTGAGCACGGCTTCGGAGGCGTCCCACAGGCGTCGGGCGTTGTCGGCGTCCAGGGCGTAGCTGGCGACACCAGAGCCTTGTGCGTAACCCGCGGCGGCGTCCTCGACGACCACCGCTTGATTGTTGTGCTCGAAGTAGCGTCCGCCGATCCCGGCCAACTGGGGCGACGTGGCGAGCAGCACGCTGGTCGCTGCGCCCTGCTCGAGGGTCTTGTAGCGGTAGCGGCCGGAGCTGCGAAGTTGCTCGAGGACGTCAGGGTCCATGTGCCGTGAGAGATTTGATTCGAGGATCGCCCCGGGGTGCACGGCGTTCGCGAAGATCCCTTCTGGTGACCACCGCCGGGTCGCCTCGACGGCGAACAGCACGTTGGCGGTCTTCGATTGGCCGTAGGCTTCGCCGGGGTCGTAGGCGCGGCGCTCGTAGTCGAGGTCGTCGAACACCACGGGGGACCCGGTGCTGGCGATGATCTCGCCGGCGACACGTTCGCCGGCGGCGATGTCACGCACGGCGAGGGTGACGACGGCACCGGCGCCGGCAAGCGCGCGGGCGGTCTCTATGCCGATACCCGAGGAGGCGCCCGTGACGATCGCTCTACGACCGGTCAGGTCGACGCCGTCCGCCACCTCCGCGGCCGTCGCCTCGAAACCGAACGGTGTCGTGATGGGTTCGGCATCAGAGGTCACGATCAGGAGTTTGGGGCCGCCTCCGTGCCCCGGCGCTCCGACCGGTAGATCTCGATCAGCGACTGCAAAAGCTTCCAGCCGATCACGCCGTGCTCTTCCACGAGCGGCTGGAAGTCCCAGAACGTGACCCCGGAGCAGACCAGCTCGGTCACCGCCTTCACCGTCGCTGTGCGCGTGCCGGCGTCGATCAGCGCCATCTCGCCGAAGTAGTCGCCGGCGCCCAGCGTCCGCTGCTGCACCCCGTCCACGAGCACGGTCACCTCGCCGGCGTCGATCACGAAGAAGGCGGCTGCGCCTGAGCCCTGCTGGATGACCGTCTGTCCGGCCGGGAAGCGCCGCTCCTTGAACACGCCCGCGACCTGCGCCAGCTCGTCGTCGTTCAGCTCCGCGAAAAGAGGAATCTTCCTCAGGCGTCGCTATTGGTGCGCCACTCACCTGGGTCTCCGCTCAGGAATCTGCGAGCGCATCTCGTCCCTCACACCCCGGCCCGCGTCACCGCTCGGCACTGCAGCAGGTAGAGCGTGCCATCGGCGATCGCCCACTCGATGTCGCGTGCCACGCCGTAGACCTGCTCGCATCTTGTCGCCAGGCGGTTGAGCTCCCCGAGCTCGTTGTCGTCGACACAAAGCGCCTCGACGAGCTCGGCTGCCACGGGGGCCTCGATCGTTCCACCCTCGGGCAGCGAGCGGAACGCGACGTCCTTGCGCCCGGGTGTGCGCTCGAGGATCTCTCCGTCCCGGGTGACGCGGTAGTGGTCGGGGATCACGCGGCCGGCGACGACTGCCTCGCCCAGGCCGAGGCTCGCCTCGATCAGGCGCTCGTCCTCGCCCGTCACCGGGTTCTGCGTGAACATCACACCAGCGGTCTGCGGATCGACCAGTGCCTGGATGACGACGCCGACGCTCGGTCGTGTGAACAGGCCGACGCGCTGGCGGTAGGTGATCGCCGAGTCGGAGTTCGCCGACCACCACACCTCGGCGACCGCCGAGGTCAGCTCGTCGCGGCCGCGCACGTTCAGCAGCGTCAGATGCTGGCCCGCGAAGCTCGCGTCGGCGCCGTCCTCGTCGACCGCCGAGGAGCGCACCGCGAGCGGGCCCTCGAGTGACGCCACCGCCGCGGCGACCTCGCCGATCGCCTCCTCGTCACGGCCGGCGACGGCGTCGACCACGGCGCCGGTGAGCGCGACGCCGGGGGGGACGGGCAGTCCGTCTCGGAGGGCCTGCCCGAGGCCTACCGCCTTGGAGCCGTAGAGCGCCGTGTCGTGCGCGTCGACGAGCTCGACGACCTCGCTCACCCCAGCACCGTCACCTCTCCGGAGTCGCCATCGACGCGCACGCGCGCTCCCTCGGCGATCACCTCGGTCGCTTCGCGCGTGCCCACGACGCCCGGGGATGCCGTACTCGCGGGCGACGATCGCCGAATGCGAGAGCAGGCCGCCGCTGTCGGTCACGATCGCTCCGAGCAGCGGCAGCAGGATGTTGAACGCCTCGCTCGTGGACTGGGTGACGAGGACGTCGCCCTCGGTGATCCGGTCGAATTCGGCGGGGCCGTCGATGCGGCGCGCCGGGCCCTCGTAGACGCCGCGGCTCGCGGCCAGGCCGCGCAGCATGTGCTCCTCGTGCGCCTCCTCGGAGCTGCCGAACATTTCGCCCATCGCGATGCCCATCGCACCCATGATCCGGGCTGCCGCGGGCGGCAGGCCGGACGGGTCCGGCGGTGGCATCGGCGGGTCGCCGAGGAAGTCGGGAGCGTCCTTCGCGGAGTGCGTCGCGCGGTGGTGCGCCCGCTGCGCGAGCTCCTCGGCGGACGGCGCGTCGGCTCCGCCAAGCAGCGCGCGCATCTCCTCCACCGTCGCGTCGACGATGTGCTCGGGCTCAGCTATCCGTCCTTCGGCCGCCAGACGGCGACCGGCGGCGAGCGCCGCCCTGCGCATCAGGCCCGAGGCCCAGATGTCGCTGAACACGCCGCGCTCGTCGCGCACGCGGTAGGTGAGGCGCGCCTCGCCGAGCAGCTCGTCGAACTCCGCCTGGTGCTCGTCCGGAACCTTGGCGCGCACGCCCTGCGGTCAGCTCGTCGAGGGTTCGACGTGTCCTCGTCTTTGCCCACGGCGGCGATGCGCATCGCGCGCAGCAGCACGTCGGGCAGCTCGAGCGCACACGGCCCCGATATGTCAAAGCCGTCGAGCAGCCTCCAGCCGACGAGGTCGAGATACGCGCTAACTGCGGACCCGGCGTCGCCGTCGAGCGCGCGCAGCGCCTCCAGCGCCGCGGCCGGATCCCCGTCGGAATCGAGCAGCTCGCTCGCACGCGGGTCAGCGCCGACCGCCGCGACCAGATCCGCGAGCTCGCCCGAGGCACCCGCTGAGACCGGCGCGGCGCCACGCAACAGGCCGAGCAGGTCGGCCGATTGCAGTCCGGTCCAAGCGCCCACGTGCGCCAGGAAGTCGCCGGTCGGGATCATCGCCGCCGCTGTGAAGCGCATGTGCTGCGTGATCATCGCCGCGTGGTGCTCGTGGCAGCGCTCGAGATACGCGGACAGCTCCTCGGTGTCCAAGGCGTCGGGGTCGACGGCCTGGATCGCGCGGTGAGCGGCGATCGAGGCGGGCTTCACGACCTCGTCCCATTCGCGCAGCTGCTCGCGCCAGAGCTTGCCGTCGATGACCTCCTGCGCGCGCTGGATCCGCGCCGGAACGTCCTCTGGCGCTGCCGGGCGCATCGACGTGTAGGAGAAGCCGTGCGGGTAAGCGGTGTCGAGCGTGTCGATCAGCATCCCGTAAAAGCGCGTGAACTCGCCGAAGCCCTTCCTGAACGGGGCCGGGTGCGTCTCGATCCAATAGCGCGTCACCGGTCGCGGGAAGTGGACGGCGTCCCGTTTCCATGACCCCGGCCCCGGAGGGTCGAAGCGAAGCTCGGTCTCGATCTCTGCCTGGCTCATCGGAAACGGCCCTTTCTGTATGAGTGGCGCACCCCCTGCGTCGGCGCTGAGATCACATTCCTACCCGATCGCCGTGGGGCGCGTCTACCTCGGGGCGCGGCCCCGTTCGGCGAGCACGCGGACGGACTACCGGGCCGGCCTGAACCTGTGCTCGGCGCCTTCGGTCCTCGGCGTGACTCGAGAGCGCGCGCTCCGGGAGGCGGCAGTCTGGTCACCGCTTTCCGCGGAGCTCGCGGCGAGAAGCGGTACCAGCTTGCTCGCGATCGGCGAGCCCCATCCGCTGGCGGCGTCCCAGCCGGGTCCGGCGTCGTAGCCGGTGACGGGTGCATAGCTGTTGTTGCCTTCGGTGATGTCGTGGAAGGCTTCGTGATACTTGCTGCTCTCGCTGATTTCGTACAAGGCCGGGTTGATGTTTCCCAGCGCGTGCCCGGCGACCTGGTCGGCGATCGCAACGAGCCCCGCCCACTGAGGTGCCGCGGCGCTGGTTCCTCCAGCGATCCAGTAGTTGCCGTACTTTTCTTCTTCTTCCTTACTCTGGCCGCTGCTGCTCCAGACGATGACCATGCCGCCGTTCACCGCGGCATCGTCGGAAACGTCGGGGACGCCCCGCTGCGTTCCGATCGCGGGGACGCCTTCCTGGTATTTCGGTGTGGCATAGAACTGGCTGAACCCGCCGCCGCTCGCCAGATGTTCGGGCCAGACCGTGGAGGGGGTGGTTTCGTTCCAGACGGACTCGCTGAGGTAGCGGCCCGAGCTGTAGTTCGCTGTCAGTTCGCTGCCGCCGGCCGCCGTGACGTTGGGGTCACTGGCCGGGATGTTCACTTCGGGGTGCGACAGCGGCGCGGTGTATTCGCAGTTTGGAGCGGCGGCACCTTCGTCCCCGGATCCAGCGACGAACGTGATGCCGGCTTCCACGCCTTCCTTGAACACCGCTTGTTCTTCTTCGAGCACCGACGCAGACTCACATTCCTCGGTTTCGGTGTAACTCATCGAGACGACATCGGCGAGATGGTGTGTAACTACGTAGCGCTCGGCGGCGATGATTTCTTCATTGTCGCCCGAGCGGGCGAGCACCAGCACGATCCTCGCTCCCGGCGCGATCGCGTGCGCAAGCTCAACATCGATCGACACCTCGAACGAACCCGCGACATCTTCCGGGTTGGATGCTTCAAACGGGGTCACACCCGAGGGCGCGACCACTTCAAGGCTCGGCGGTGCTGGCAGCTTGAATCTGGAGTCGAACGTCGCGACGTCGCCGTCGAGGGTCGGGTCTTCCGTCCAGTCGATGATCGCAATCGTGGAGCCGCTGCCGTTCTCGCCACGGCGGATCAGCGGCGAGAATCCGTAGGCGCGACTGATCTGGCGCGGCTTGTAACAGATGAATTCGGCGTTCGGATTTCGGCAGGACAGGTGACGCGCCGACACGACACGGGGGTCTAGCCCACCAAGCGAGACTGCCTGCCCACCGAACGAGCCTTCCGTTAAGAGCGGAGTGTGAGCGTCGAAAACCGCGCCGCTCGCGGTCGCCGGCCCGATCGCGCATGCCAACGCGCACGTGGCCAGCAACAGCCACAGCTTGCGCCCCTTAGCCGTCAACACCGATCCGCTCAACACGCCCCCCGTCCCATGCTGCTTGGCGGCGAGCATACATCCTCCGCGATGCACCCCACCGTGCGGCGCCACGTGGGTCGAGCGCACGCGACCAGCACCCTGCGCGCAGATCGGCCCCTCATCCGTTTGGGGCGACGGCGGCGCCACCGCTGCATGTCACAGTTGACCGGTGGCCGACACAAGCAGGGCGGGCGCGATCCAGGACCGAGCCGCTTCCAGATGAGCGATAAGAAGCGATATGGCGATCCCCGAAAGCAGGCGGGGGAGAGCGCGAAACGCGCGCGACGTAGGTCCAAGCGCGAACTCTCGATCGGGTTCATCGTCTTCGCATGGATAATCCTCTTCGTGATCTGGTTCGCCGTGGGAAGCCTGCTGGTCGCGGCGATCGTCTTCGCTGCACTGCTGATGGCCGGGATAGCCGCGCTCAGCGCGAGCTGAGCTGCGCCCCGCCTGGCCTCAGGCCGGGCTGAGCACGCCGGTGCGCTTGACCGTCCGCACGATCGGGACGGTCTCGACGCGCTCGATCGCCGGCAGCGCCGCGATGCGAGTCGTCAGGTAGGTGTACAGCGCGGTGGTGTCCGGGCAAACGACCGACACGCACAGGCTGGTGGCGCCGCTGGTCGCGGCGACGAACGCGGTCTCGGGGTGCTCGCGCAGGGCTTTGCCCGTCGCTTCCAGCTCGCTGGGCGGGACCGTCATCCACAGCATCGCGCGGACGTGCAGGTCCAGCAGCTTCTGCTCGAAGTCCACGTCGAAGTAGAGCGCTCCGGTCTCGCGCAGCTCGGCCATGCGCCGGCGCACCGTGGTCTGCGACGCGCCGCTCCCGGCTGCCAGCTCGGCGACGCTCGCGCGCCCGTCGCGCTCGAGCACCTTCAGAAGCTGCTGGTCGAGCTCGCTGAGGGTGACCGGATGCTCCCGGAACCTCGGTGCGGGCGTTTGCAGCCGCGCGACCTGGGCTGCCGACAGCGTCCCGATCTTCGCGATCAGCGCGGCGGCGTCGCCGAAGAACGTATGCAACACGCACTGTGCGGTCATCCCGACGACGAAGCGGTTACGGGGCAGTGTCTGCAGCAGCACGCGCTCGTCGTCCGCGGCCGGGTCGGTGCGCACCGCGCAGGTGATCTCGGTGCCGCCCGCGGAGAGGCTGATCCATGAGGTGTCCGGCCTGCGCGCGAGCGCGTCGGCGGCCGCCGACGCAGCGGCAGGAATGCACTGCACCCGCACGATCCAGCGCGTGTGACGCAGGCGCTCGGGGTCGCTGAGACCTCGTACCCGCAGCAGCCCGGCCTCGGTCAGGCGGTTGTAGCGGCGGGCGATCGTCTGATCGGACACCTCGAGCACCTCGGCGATCTGGCTGAACGGCGCGCGGCCGTCGAGCTGCAGGGCCTGCAGGAGCTGTATGTCGAGCGCGTCCGGCATCGGATAGCGCTGACAATCTAGCCGATCGAGTCGAGATCCGCCGAGTTCGAACGAAACACTGGAACGACCGCGGGTGTGTGGGCAGGATGGTGGGGAATTTTCTTGTCGCCGCGCGCCGCTGAGCGCGCTCCGGACTCACAGCAACGAAACGGAGGGACCACGTGAACACCAACGCCACACCGACCCGCAGCCGCTGGTGGCCGCTCGTGGCCATCTGCCTCGGCACCTTCATCCTGCTCGTCGACGTCACCATCGTCAGCGTCGCGCTGCCCTCGATATCCAGCGACCTGCACGCGCGCCTGTCCTCGCTGCAGTGGGTCGTGGACGCCTACGCGCTCGCGCTCGCTGCGCTGCTCCTGCTGGGCGGCTCGCTCGCCGACCGCTTCGGCCGGAGGCTCATATTCCAGGTCGGCCTGGTCGTATTCGCCGCCTCCTCGCTGTGTTGCGCGCTCGCCCCGAACGCCGGCCTGTTGATCGCCGCGCGCGCGGTGCAGGGCGCCGGCGCGGCGGCCATGTTCGCCACCAACAGCGCCCTGCTGAGCACCACCTACAGCGGCCGCGACCGCGGCATCGCCTTCGGTGTCTGGGGCGCCGTCACCGGCGCCGCCGCCGCGGTCGCGCCGATCCTCGGCGGCCTGCTGATCGACGCCTTCGACTGGCGCGCGATCTTCCTCGTCAACCTCCCGATCGCCGCCGTCGCCGTCGTCATGGCACAGCGCGTGCTCACCGAGTCCCGCGGTCACAGCGAGCGGCTCGACTGGGCCGGGGCCACCACCTTCACACTCGCCGCCGGCAGCCTTACCTTCGCGCTGATCCACGGCGGCGAGGCCGGCTGGGGCGCGACCACCACGCTCGTCGCCTTCGCCGTCGCCGCCGTCGCGCTGCTCGCGTTCGTCCTCATCGAGCCGCGCCTGCGCGCGCCGTTGCTCGACCTCGCGCTCCTACGGGATCCCTCGTTCGCGACCTTGATGGTCGCCGCCGTGCTGCTCGCCGCCGGCGCCTTCGCACCCTTCGTCTACACGCAGCTGTGGCTGCAGTCGGTGCTCGGGCTCTCTGCGATCGACGCCGGGCTCGTCGTCGCGCCGCTGGCCGCCGTCGCCTTCGCCGTCTCCGCGGGCGTCGGGCGGTTCATGCACCACATCCCCGCGCGGCTGCCGCTCGGGGGCGGGTTGTTGCTGATCGGCGCCGGCTCGCTGCTGCGCTGCACGATCACCGCCTCCGCCGGTTGGGCGGTGCTGATCCCCGGGCTGATCGTCACCGGCGTCGGTGTCGGCCTGGCCTCGCCGGTGCTGGTATCGGCCACGCTCGCCGCGGTACGGACGGAGCGCGCCGGCATGGCCAGCGGCAGCGTCAACACCTTCCGCCAGCTCGGCTACGCGCTCGGCATCGCCGCCTTCGGCACGATCTTCGCCACCCGCCTGGGAGACTCGCTGGCGCGCAGCGGTGTCTTCACCGACCCGCACGCTGCCGCCGCGACCGCCTCGCAGGGAGGCGCCGCGGCGCTGGTCGCGCACGCCCCGCCGGCTGCCCAAGCCGGCGTCTCGCACGCGATCCGCGCCGCATACGCAACCGGCCAGAACGACATCTACCTGATTGCCGGCCTGGCGGCGATCCTCGGGGGCATGTTGGTGCTCGCGCTCGTGCGCCCAGCCACGGCGCCGGCTCCCGTCTCCGCCGCTGCGCCCGCAGCCGGTTGAAAGGCCGCGACGTAGTGCTAGTTTCCGCCCAATGAGCTCAACCGATGACAGCAACGAAATCGACGCACTCCTCGCGGGCATCCCGCAGAGCGCAAACGCGCTCGGCGAGCCCTCCGCGCCGGCCACCCTCGAGTATTTCGGCGATCTCGAGTGCCCGTTCTGCCAGCAGTTCTCGCTGGAGGTCCTGCCTTCGATCATCCGGCGCTGGGTCCACACCGGCAAGTTGCAGATCAAGTACCGCGCCCTGCAGACGGCGACGCGCGAGCCGGACGTCTTCCTGACGCAGCAGGTGGCTGCACTGGCGGCGGGCAAGCAGAACAAGGCGTGGTACTTCGTAGAGACGTTTTACGCCGAGCAGGGCGAGGAGGGCACGGGCTACGTCACCGACGCCTACCTGGAAGGGATCGCGGGCCAGGTCCCGCAGCTGGACCTCGCGCGGTGGGCGAGCGACCGCAACGACCCGGAGCTGGCCAAGGAGATAGCCGCCGACGCTGAGGCGGCCGAGAACGCCGGCCTCGGCGGAACGCCGTCGTTCCTGCTCGGTTCAAGTGGGGGCGCGATGCGGTCCTTCTCCCCGTCCGACGCGTCTTCGTTCGACACGGCGATCGAAGCGCTCGCGGGGGGCAGCTAGCTGTTCTCGCCCCAGCGCCCGTCGCCGTGGTCGCGCGGCGGGCTGTCGCCGTAGAACTGCCTGGCGAGCGCGAGGATCTCGCCCTCGGTGAGGTCCTCGCTATCGGACTCGATCGAGCCGACGATCCGCTTCATCAGTTCGTGGTCGTGCTCCGCCAGGTACTGCGTGAACTGCAGCATGCCGTTGCTGTGACCGTGGCCGTTGCCGATGATCAGGATCTCGGCCGCAGGCTTGAGCGCCGCGGCGAGTTCGCCGTACCACGATTTCTCGATGCTCCCGTACCAACCATCGGGGTTGTTGGCTTTGTGGTGCATTGTGCGCAGCTTGCCGGTGGGGTCCTCAGGCACGATCCTGCGCGGCGCGCCGTTCGCTGCGTCGGTCGGGTAGATGTCGGCGCCGTGGTAGCTGATGACGAGAATCGCGTGGCCGCTGGGGGCGCCCGCGGCTGGCTGCGTGCCTGCGCCCTGGTGCTCGCGCAGCCCCTCGGCGGTGATGCCCGCGCCGGCCAGCATGCGCCTCAGGTCGACGACTGTCTGCTCGTCGATGTCCTTGCCGCTGGGACGGCGCAGCGTCTCGGTCTCGCCATCGACGGACACCTTGAACTTGCCGTTGTGCTCCTCGGTCACCTCGCCGATCGCCTCGAGCAGCGAGAGCACGGCACGCCACTCGATGTTGTGGCTGACCGGGTGCGAGAGGATCGCCTCGGCCGTGTTGCGGTGGTGATTGTCGAGGTGCGTGGTGGCGCTCATGAGGACTCGAGCAGCTCCTTCGCCCGCGCCAGCGCCTCGCGCAGGCTGTGCGCGTTGACGACGACCGCGTTGCCGTCGCTCGCGGGTTGGATCCTCAGAACCAGCTCGCCCTCCTCGACGCGCGTGAAGCCGAAGAGCCTGTCGCCCATCCAGAACTCCGCGGTGCCGTACTCGGCCTCTTCCGGGCTGACAACGCTGACGTTGAGTTCGTGCTGAGCGGGCATCTATCCAGTCCGTCGGGTTGTCGCGAAAGCCTACTGCGGCCGGCCAGCGGGAGTCGCCCGCTCATTCCTTCGCGATCACCGCGACCCCGACGCGCCCGCCGAGGCCGGCTCAGCCGATACCGAGGGCCTTCGCCTTGGCGGCCGCGAACTCGTCATCCGTGAGCGCACCGCTGGCATGAAGCGCGACCAGCTCGTTGATCTGCGCCGAGGTCGAGTCCGCGGGTGCGCCGGCTGGCGGCGGCGCCTGCTGCGGGGGCGGGGCAGCGGCCTGCGCTTCACCGGCGGCGGCCTCCTCTGCGCTGCGCTCGCCGCGTTTATGCGCAACGGTCACGATTGCGGCGTCCCGCATTACCGGGCGACGGCGTCCTAGCGGCATGGTCTGCTCCTGATCCTCGAGTCTGGGGCCGAGCTTCGAGGGTGATCGCCGCAACCGATCCGCACATCATCCGTTCGGGGTGACCCGGGCTGCCACACGTCCCTAGCGAGACGCGTCCCGCTAGGACAGCACGCCCTCTCTTACCTGGAGGGATCAAACACGTCCTTGTGCGCGAGAAGCCAGCGAGCGCATCGGTCGGACCGACTCGCCGGCGGCGCGCACGGAAATGCGTCGTCGCGCGCTCGAACCTTCGTCCAGATCTCGGCTACAGCCGGCCTGCAATCTTCGTCCAGAACCCATTCGCGGGCGGGCCAAGCGGGCAGACAATGACGTAGCTGTGTATATGCGGAAGTGCTTGTGTCACCTGCTCCTGGTCGCTGGTGTCGCCCCACTCATCACCGCCTGCCTGTGTGCTCCCACGTTCGCTGCGAGCGGCACGCTCGTGGCGAGTAACTGCGCACCGGTCGCGGCCAGCAACGCCGGCACGATGGTCTGGTACAGCAGGAACGCAGCAGGCGTCTGGGACACCTACATCGGCACCGGGAACTGTCAGGGCCAGCCGCTGCTGCCGGCGTATGACGGCAATCGGGGCCCGGCCGGGATCACCGCCGACGGGCGCTACGTGCTGCTCACGACCGCGGTGGGCGTCGATAAGACGCTGCGCTTCTCTGCTCCCGGGCAGGGCTCGGGCAACGCCATCCAGCTGTATGACCGCCAGACGGGCAAACTCTCGACGCTGCTCGCCGGCGCGACCGCGTCTCAGCGCGGTGTCATCTGGCCGACGTTCAACGCCAACGCCACCAAGATCGTCTGGTCGCAGATGCTGGAAACGGCCGCCGAAGACCCGCCCGTCGGTCGCTGGGCGCTGCACGTCGCCGATGTGAACCTCGCCGCCGGCACGCTCAGCAACGACGTCGAATGGCAGGACCCAGACGGCGAAGCGAACTTCTACGAGGCCTACGGCTGGATCCCGAACACCAACCTGCTGGTGTTCATGTCGGGAGCACCGAGCACGACCAGCGGGCTTCGTGCCGCCCAGCTGTTCACGCTTCCCGACGAACTCAACCCGGCCACCGCACCGACGCGGATCAGCCCGGAATTCGCGCCCGTCTGGCCGTGGCAGGAAGCGGTCGACGTCTTCCACGAGTTCGCGCACTTCGCCCCCGGCGACCCGTACACCCTGTATACGTCGATCGGGGCCGACACCGTCGGCGGTGACGATCTCTTCTCCTATGACCTCCGCAGCCAGGAAGCGAGCGGACTGCTCGGGCAGCCGACGCGAATCAGCTACTTCGGCGGCGATTTGAACGCCAACATGGGTACCCAGGCGATCCCCGGCTGGCCGGCGCCGTCCTACACCGTCATCACCACAATGGCGTGGGTCAACGGCGGCTGGGTGCTGACCACGTGCCCAGACCTGCTGTGCACGACGGTGAACGCGTGGCGCATCGAAGAATCCGGCGAACCGGGCACCAAAGGCAAAGGCAAAAACTCCCACGGCACGCCGCCGGGCACGAGCGAATCAGGCACCGAACCCGGCTCGACGCTCAGCGCCGAAGTCGAACCAGGTGAGGTGGCGTTGCTTGCCTCCAAGCTGAAGGTCTCAAGCGGACACGTCACCGTCGAGCTGCGCTGCGACGGCGGTGGTCTTTGCGCCGGCACGCTCAGGCTCAGCGTCAAGCACAAAAGCGCCGGGCGCCATCGCAAGCGCACCACCACCCAGGAGACGATCGGGCAGGCCAACTTCACGATCCTCCCGGAAATGAGCGCGAGCGTCAGCCTGTCCCTGAACGCCAGCGGCAAGGCGCTGTTGGCCGGGGGCCGCGGCAAGCTGAAGGCGCTGCTCGAGGTCCTCGGCGCGGAATCCTCCTCCGACGACGTGCTCAGATCCACGTCGCAGCGGCTCTCGCGGTCCGTCCATCTGAGCGCGGCGACGAGGCGCGCCAAACGCTAGTTCGATCCTCGCTGCGAGCGTCTCCGCCGGCGTCGTGGCGGGCACCCGAAGTCAGGATCGAATTCCCGCCCGGCCTGTTGCCCTACACGATGCGCTGGACCAACCGCTCGACCTTCCAGCAGGTGATCGAATTCACGGGCTCCTCGGAACCGTGATCCGCCACGCTTCGACCTTCGAGCACAGCAGATCCGGGCACGTCGCGGCGACCCACGCGCCGTTCACCCAAGCCATCGTCGTCACGACTTTGTAGGACGGCTTCGGCCAGCCCGGTACCGCCTGCGTTCCCAGGTTCGCGTTGAGGTTTCCGCCGAAGTAGCTGATCCGGGCGGGCTGCCCGAGCAGCCCGTCCGGCGCATGGCGCCGCAGGTCGTACGAGAACAGGTCATCGCCGCCGACCGTGTCGGCGCCCACCGACGTGTACAGCGTTTGCGGGTGGTTGGGCGCGAAGTGCGCAAACTCGTGGTAGACGTTGACCGCCGATTGCCACGGCCAGACGGGCGCGAACGGCGGGCTGATCCGTGTCGGCGCGCTCTGCCGCGGCAGGCTTTCCGGGAGCGTGAACAGCTGCGCGGCGCGCAGGCCCGGAGCTCTGCGAACGCGTCCCTGACATGAAGATCAGGAGCTTCGTGTTCGGCACCCATCCATAGGCCTCGTAGAAGTTGGGCCGGCCGCCCGGTTCCTGCCATTCGACGTTGTCGCTGAGCGTGCCCGCCGCCAGGTTCACATCAGCGACATGCAGCGCCCACCTACCGACGGGTGGGTCTTCGAAGGCGGCTTCGAGCATCTGCGACCACACGATCTTGGTGGCGTTGGCGTTGAACGTCGGCCAGATCACACCGCGCTGGGAGGCGCTCGCGCCAGCGAGCAGGGTCGAGAGCCTGTGGGTACGGCGGTCATAGAGCTGGATCTCGTTCCCCGAGCCCTGCCCCGGCGAGGAGTAGCTCAGCGTCCTGTCCAGGCCGACAGCCGTCGTCAGCAGGACGTAGCGGCCATTGGCGGTGATGCCGGCCGGACCGCGATTGCCGTCATATGGCGGCAGCAGCGGCTTGCCGTGGCAGCTGCCGTTGCCGATGTAGGCGTCCCATACGCCCGCGCTGTTGCGCCGGTACCACAGCATCGTGCCGGAGCTGCTGGCCGCGACGGGAGCGCAGTTGCCGGCGACGAACGTGTCGTGGGCGCCGGCGTTCGCGCTCGCGGCGAGCGTCTGCCCGCAGCCGGGCAAGGCGAGCAGCAGCACGAGGGCGGCGAGGAGGAAACGGGGAGAGCGCGCTTGCATCCGCGAGCGCGACACATTAGCTCGCCGCGCTCGCTGCGACGCCCGTCTCGTCCGAGCCCTGCGAGCCGCGCGGACGCGGAGCGCAGCTCGGTATGTAACCTGCCCCGCCAGCGCGAGGATCACGCACAGCCCATGAGGAAATCGACGCCAACACCGCTTGCCGGTCGCACCGCCGTGATCACCGGCGCGGGTTCCGGCATCGGACGCAGCCTCGCGCAACGGCTCTCGCTCCACGGCTGCCCGCTCGCGCTCGCCGACGCCGACAGCGCGACCCTGGCCGAGACGGCGGCGCCGCTCGACGGCCCGACGCTCACGCGTACGCTCGACGTGCGCGACCGCGACGCCCAGCTCGCGTTCGCCGCCGAGGTCCGTGACTGGTCTGCGGGCGCCGATCGGCGCGGTCTTCAACAACGCCGGTGTCGGCTTCGCCGCGCCGTTCGCGGCCGGCTCGGACGGGGAGGAGGAGCGTCTGATGTCGATCAACTTCGACGGCGTCGTCAACGGCGTGCGCGCCTTCCTGCCGATCCTGCTCGAGCAGCGCGACGGTGCGATCGTCAACACCTCGAGCATCTACGGCCTCGCTGGCCTGCGCAATCAGACCGCCTACTGCGCTTCGAAGTTCGCGGTGCGGGGGTTTACCGATGCGTTGCGCCAGGAGCTCGTCGGTACCGGCGTGCGCGCGGTCACCGTCTACCCCGGCGGCGTCAAGACCAACATCGTCGCCAACGCCCACGTGCACGCCGACCTCGACGACGGCCGCAGCGCCCAGGAGCTCACCGCGGAATTCCACGCGCGTGCGCGCACGACGCCCGAGCAGGCGGCGGCGGTCATCCACGCTGGCGTCGATCGCGGCAGGGCGCGGATCCTGATCGGCCCCGACGCCCGCCTATTCGACGTGCTCGAGCGGATCGCGCCGGCCCAAACGATGACGGTGCTGGGGGCGCTCGAGCGCCTCGGGCGCCGCCGCTCAGCTTGACAGGCCGGCTGGCCCGTGGTATCAACATCCGTAAATAGCGGGGTTGCGCTCCTGCTTTACTCCCAAACTCGAACAGCGCGACAATCAGGGGGGGCCTGGCTTGTCTAGTTTCAATCAGACGCCTGATGGCTACGCCCAAGTAACACGATTGGCGACGTAGGATCGGACACTACTGCTGTGATCACGGACGGCAAGGAAGCCAAATTGAGCGATATCGAGCGCGATGCGATTGCGCTGAGGAAACGAGGGCTCTCACATGAGCGCGCCACTCGCACACTCGGTCTCGGGCGCTCACCCGTACGCATCGTGAAGGTTCCTGTGGTCGACGCCGCAGGGGCGCCGACGCGGCGCTGCGACGTGCGCCTGGTGCGCTCGGTGCGCGACCCGTCGGCCGACCACGCCTGGGACGCCGAGGGCAGCGAGATCACAGCCGTCGTGATCCTGCGCGACGTCACTCCCTCGCGGGTTGCGTCCTTCGTGCAGGCGGCGACCGACGGCGACGGGTCGATCTCGCCAGGGCTCCTCGACCAGCTGCTCCCCGACGGTGAGAGCACGCGCCCGAACCGCGGCGAGCCGAAGCTGAACGAGCGCGAACACGAGGTCCTGCGGATGCTCGCCGAGGGCGAGAGCACGCGTGGCATCGCCGAGCGCCTGAATTACTCCGAGCGCACCGTCAAGAACATCGTGCGCGACCTGCTCGTCAAGCTCGACTGCAAGACCAGGGCCCACGCCGTCGCGCTGGCCGTGCGCCAAGGGGTGATCTGAATCGAATCGGCGCAGGACGCGTGAGCGGCAAGGTCGCGGTCATCGGCCTTGACTGCGCCGAGCCCAAGCTCGTATTCGATCGCTGGCGCGAGGAGCTCCCGAACCTCAGCCGGCTGATGAGCGCCGGCACCTGGGGCCCGCTCGCGAGCGTTGACCCGCCGATAACCGTGCCGGCGTGGAGCTGCATGATGAGCGGGCGCGATCCCGGCGAGCTCGGCATCTACGGGTTTCGCAACCGCAGCGCCCACGACTACCGCTCGATGTCGGTCGCCGACTCGAGCTCGGTCACGATCGATCGTGTCTGGGATCACCTCTCGCGGGCGGGCAAGCACGTGATCGTCCTCGGCGTGCCGCAGACCTCACCGCCGGTGCCAGTCAACGGCGAGCTCGTGTCGTGCTTCCTGACCGCGGACACGCGCACGGACCCCTACACCCATCCCCCCGAGCTGCGCAGCGAGATCGAGTCGCTGGTGGGCTCCTACCGCGTCGACGTGCGCAACTTCCGCAGCGACGACCGCGACCGGATCCTCGCCGAGATCTATGAGATGACCGAGCAGCGCTTCACCGTCAGCCCGCCACCTGCTCGACACGCGGCCGTGGGACTTCTTCATGATGGTCGAGATCGGGCTCGACCGTATGCACCACGCCTTCTGGCGCTTCCTCGACGCCGAGCATCCGCGCCACGAGCCCAACCACCGCTACGCAGAGGCGATTCGCAGCTACTACATCTACCTCGACGAAGAGATCGGCGAGCTGCTCGAGCGCTTCGACGAGGACACCACCGTGCTGGTCGTCTCCGATCACGGCGCGCGGCCGATGCAGGGCGCGATCTGCGTGAACGAATGGCTCCTGCAGGAGGGCTACCTCGTGCTCGAGGAGCCGCCGCACGGGCCGACGCCGTTCAGCGAGGCGAAGGTCGACTGGAGCAGGACCCGCGCGTGGGGGGAGGGCGGCTACTACTGCCGCCTGTGCGTCAACCTCGCCGGACGCGAGCCCGAGGGCACCGTCGCCGAGGGCGAGTACGAGGCGCTGCTCGACGAGCTCGCCGAGCGCCTCGAGGAGCTACCCGGACCCGACGGCGAGTCGATCGGCACGCGCGTCTTTCGCCCGCAGGAGCTGTGGCGCGAGCAGCGCGGGATCCCGCCCGACCTGATCGTCTACTTCGGCGACCTCGGCTGGCGCAGCAACGGCAGCCTCGGCCACGGGCGCCACTGGACATACGACAACGACACGGGCCCCGACGACGCCAACCACGACCGCAACGGGCTCTGCATCATCGCCGGCCCCGGCGTGCCCGCACAACACCGCGAGGACCTCGTCATCTACGACGTCGCGCCGACGATTCTCGCCCAGGCCGGCCTCGTGCCCGACGAGGACCTGCGCGGCCGCGTGCTCGCGACCGCGCAGAGCCCCACCGTCTAGCCCACGACCTCGCCGCTCAGCCGACGCGCAGCGAGGTCGTGTGGCCGCTGGCGTCGGTGACCCGCACGCCCGCGGCAAGGTTGCCCGTCTTGTGCTGCTTGGCGTTGCCCTCGAGCTTGCTGCTCTCGTGCAGGAGCGGGCCGCGGGCCACGACCGACACAGCCGATGCGGCCTGCGTGAACGTGATCGCCAGCCTGCCACCCGCGATGCGCACGCTCTTGACGTGGGCACCGGACAGCGACAGGCCCTTGACGAGGGCGCTTGCGGTGAGCGAGCGGCGGCTGAAGCTCAGGCCCGAGGGCAGCCCGAAGGACAGCGATACGAGCCCCGCAGCGCTGCCGCCGCGCGCGTGGATGCTGAGCTTCGGCTTTCCGCTCGCGAGCCCGCTCCAGGACCCTGAGGCCTTCGGCTTGGAGCTCGCCGCCGAACAGCCGACGTTCGTCACGGGCCCCGTCACCTTGACGGCGGGATTGCCGTTCTGGGGCACGAGCGTCGCCGCGATAGTCGCGTTCTGGCATTCGGTCGTGAACGCGGGTCCCGCCGGGCACGCCCGTGAACGTGTAGGAGATCGAGTTCAAGGGGATGTCGGGGAAGCTCAGGAACGTGATCGTGTGTTCGGTGAGGTTCAGCGGCCCGAACACCGAGAACTGGTACGGCGGCGGGAAGGACATCGTCACCGCGCCGGTGACCTGCTGGCTCAGCGAGCCCGAGTTGATCGAGCCCGCAAGCGTCAGCAGGCCCGCGTTCAGGGCTGTCGGTGGCAGGTCCGGAGAGCTGGCGTCAACGGTGCCGACGGTGCAGGTCGAGCCTTTGAAGCACGGCGCGAGCACTTTGTTGATCTTGACGCCGTTCGGGTTCCCGAACGCGATCGCGCCGGTGGCAGCTTCGTCGGCGCCGCTCTGGGTGATCGTCACGACGACGTCGCGCGTCCGCCCTTGACCTTGGTGACGGTGGCGGCGACTTTCGGGGCGTACGGCAGCGTGTTGCAGCCCGTCACGACCAGCGGTGCGCTCGCCGATGCGGTGCTGTTCAATTCATAGGACAAGCGTCTGAGATCGAGACCGTCCGGCTCGCACCGCAGGTCGGTGGGCAGCCGCGGGCCCGCGAGCGTGAACTGCATTTCTTCGATCCCGATCGGGAAGCCGAGGAACGACGACGGTCCACGCCGCCGGGTCGCTGGTGGAGGGCGTTACCGGGCCGGTGATCGTCGCGCCTGCCCTGGATCACGAAGGCGATGCCGGCGACGTCGGCGAGGGTCGGCGGTGCCACCAGGTACAGCGTCACCGGGGTCGCAACGCCTCTGGTGCTGTGGATCGTGCCGCGTACCCAGCACGCACAGCGGGTTCGGCGCGCTCGCCGTGACGCACTCGCCGCTGTTCATGCCGAGGTTCAGCAGGAATCCTGGCGGGAACGCGATCGACAGGTTTTTGACGGAGTCAACGCCGAGCCTGGGGTTGAAGTTGATGTTGAAGCCGGTGGCAGGGCTGGTGCCCGCGGTCGTGCCGGCACCCTGTTCCATTGTCAGCGTCGGCGTGAGCACGGCCTGTGCGAGGGCCGGGCAGATCGCGATGACAGCCGCTACGAGCAGCCCGGTCAGTGCAGTTCTGGCGAACATCAATTTATTCCTCCGTGTATTAGCCATTGCTCAGTTCCAGGGCCGACGGCCCGGCGATCTGCTGCATGTGCTTCTCGAACACCTCGACGGCGCATTTGATGCCGTCTTCCGCGCGAATGCGATCGCCGAGCGCGGCCGCGCGCTCACGGATCCTCACGTCTGTGACCGCCGCCGCGATCGCCTCGTGCAGGCGCTCGGGGGAGAGCTTGCGCCGGCGGATCGGGGCCGGTCCTGCGCCCAGCGCGTGGATCGTTCGACCCCACGCGACCTGGTCGATCATGTGCGGCACGACAACCGACGGCACGCCGGCCTTCAGCGCCGTGGCGGTCGTCCCGGCGCCGCCGTGGTGCACGACCGCGCTGCAACGCTCGAACAGCCAGTCGTGGCTGATCGCGCCGACGGCGTGCACCTGTCGGGCAGCTGCGCCTCGTCGAAGCCCTGAGCGCCGCGAATCAGCACGCCGCGCTGGCCGGCTCGCCGTAGCGCCTCGACCGCGAGCTCGCTCATGCCCTGCGGATCGGCGTCGATCATGCTGCCGAAGCCAACGCATACGGGCGGCGGGCCCGCCTCGAGGAACTGCGCCAGCTCCTGCGGCGGCTCGGGGTCGACGTCGTCCTCGAGAAACCAGTAGCCGGTCACCTGCGTCGAGGCGCTCAGCGGCGCCGAATCGGGCACGACCGCCGGGCTGTACGCGCGCAGCTCCAGCGTCCCGCGGGCGGCGATCTGGCCCACCGGCTCGCGCCAGGAGAGCGGCGGCAGGCCGGCCGCGCGTCGGGCCGCCGCGAGCCAACGACGCATCGCCAGCCACGCGCGTCTGACGCACGGCGGGCGCCGCGGGATTCTGCGCCATCCGCGGCGGCGGGCACAGACGCGCGCGAACGAGCTGCGCGCCGGAGTGCTCGGAGGCCTGCCAGCCGAGCAGCAGCGCGAGCTCGTTGGTGACGATCACGTCGGCTCCCTCGCACGCGCTGAGCGCGTCGGCGAGCCGCTCGCCGAGGACCGAGTGCGCGTCCTTGACGAGCGCCACGAGCGCCGGCGTCTGGTGCGATCCGCGCTGCGCCACGCGTCGGTCCTCGGCCGTCGCGCCGCGGCTGATCCGGCCCTCCGCAAGCGGCGCGAACTCGAAGCCCGCGTCGGTCACCTGCCGCTCGAAGCGGGGGAACGCGGCGACGCGAATGTCGTTTCCGGCCGCCGCCAGACCAAGTCCGAAGCCGAGCAGCGGCTGGACGTCGCCGCGCGAGCCCAGGCTCAGGAGCGTGATCCGCATCGTGCGCCTCTCCTCATGGTTCGCCCACGACGCTCGCGTACCGGAGCGCCCGTTCGAGCCTCAGCGTCAGCGCGGAGAGATCCCCGTTGCCGTCGCTGCTCGCGCGCAGCCGCTGCAGGTCAGCGCAGCGCCTGCGCCCGGTCGCCCTGCGCCGCCGCGGCCTGGGCGGCGTCCAGCAGTCGCTGCGCTGGCGAGGGCGCACCGGCCCGCGCGATGCTCGCGCGACCCAACGCGGAGGACCCGAGCACGCCACGCACCGAGCCGAACGTCGCCGCCGGCTCCGGCGTCGGCATCGTCTGCACGTTCGAGGGTTCGGACTTCTCGCCGGCCGCGTTCTCGGCGATCACCTCATACACGCGGTGCGCGTTGCGTGGGCGCGACGAAGTACGCAGCTGCTGGTCGTCCCGATCGGTTCGAACTGACCGGGCACCGCCACGTTGACCGGCAGCGCGCCGGGAGTTTCGGGTTCGGTCAGGATCGGTTCGGCGCCTTCGTACTGGAACCCGCTTGGGAGTGGCCGGCTGCGGCTGCAGGTACACCGACAGGTTGACTTCGGAGGCGGCCAGCACCTCGTAGTGGCTCGCCGACGCCGAGGGGTTCCATGAGAGCAGCGTGCTCTTATTGTGCTTGCCGGCGGCCTGCGCGATCATCGCGCTCGGCGCGGATACTTTGTGCGGGCCGGTTGATCAGCGACGAGCACATCGATTCGCGGTCGTCGAGGATCATCGTGCCCTGCGCGTGGTTGGCGCTGCCGATGTACAGTTCTTCGCCGCCGGGCCCGCTCGTTTCCAGCGTTCTGCGCGCCGAAGTCGTATTCGCCGTCGCCGAACGCGTTGCGTGTCACCGGGAACCAGTCTTCGCCGTCGCACGTCGACCACAGCTGGTATCCGGCGGCGCCCGTCAGCAGGTCTCCCAGCCAGCCTCTGCCTTTGTAGCCTTTGACGAGATCGGCCCAGCTGTTGGTGCCGACGTACAGCCCGCCGCCGAAATCGGCCATCCGCCAGAAGTGCGCGTTGAAGAGGCTGTCGAACCCATCGTCGAGGCCGCTCGTCGGGTACGCGATCTGGCCGTTGGGAAGCTTGCGAGGGTTGCCGACGACGAGCGTCCACTGCCCGTCGGGTGCGATCCTGATCATCTCCGATTTCGGCAGCGTGTTCTGATACCAGCCGCTCGCGCCGACGTACAGGCGGTCGCGAAAGACGTGCATCGAGACCACCGAGGTGATCTCGGCGCCGCGTCCAGCGCCTCCGGTGATGATCGGCACGAACGGCCGGTCCTCGCCGCTGGCCTCCCACACGGAGTAGCCGGAGGTGGCGTTTCCGCAACCGACGTACAGGTCGCCGTGAAAAGTCACGGCTTCGAAGATGTCGAGGTTCGGGCGGGCTCACCTGGATCAGCCCGGGATGCGCCGACGACGGGTTCGTGACCTCGAACAGCGACCCGTCGCCGGTCAGGTCAGGCGTCGCGGTCACGAACAGGTGGTGCTTCCACACGACCATCGCGCGATAGCCCATCGGGTGGATCTTGCCGCCCGGGTAGTCGACCGTCACCTCGGGCAGTTTCAGCGCTTCCCAATGCACGCCGTCGTAGCTGCGCAGGATCCGCGGCGGGTGGCTGTGCAGCAGCGAGGGCAGGTACTCGTCGGGACTGACGCCGGCCGCGTACAGGGCTTCCCTGCCATCGCGTTCCTTGAAGGTGACCATCAGCGGTACGCGATGTCGGTTGCCACGCGCAGATTCGGATTCCGCGGGGTTGCGCAGGGTGGGGGAGCGGTACACGCGCGTCCAGATACCGGTCTCGGGCGTGTACTGCCAGATCTCGGCGCGCAGCTTCAGGTCGTACGGGTTCGCCGGGCAGTGAACGTTCAGGGACGGGTTGATCGTGTACTTCTGCTCGACGGGAGCGAAGAACTGAGTCGTCTCGTTTTCGACGCACAAGCACGTCACGTCCCGTGCCGACGTACAGCTTGCCCTTGAACCAGCCCATCGACCACGCGTAGGAGTTGTCGCGTTCACCAAACCCGTCCTGAGCGATCACGCCGTGCCCGGATTCGTCGACGAAGCTGGTGCTGGCCGCAAATGCCTTCTGGGCGATCACGCCATGCCCGGATTCGTCGGCCAAGCTGGTACTGGCCGTCGCACCCGCAAACGCCAGCAGCGCCGCAAGCACCACCAGCACGCACGGCATCGTCCTTGCCCCTCTAGAAAGACTCACGACATGTTCCTTTCGATTGCTTCCCTAGCGTCCGGTGTCCCGGCTCCGTTGGTTCCTGCGCCCGCCGCTCCGGCGGTGCGGCCATTCACTGCGATGCCGTCTCCGACGGCGTGTTGCGACCCGAGCGCGCTCACGCCGCCCGCCTGACGATCGCTGGCAATTGCCGGCGCTGAGCGGTGCCACCGGCCAGCTCCTCGAGCAACTCGGCCGCGCGTGCCGGCCCCGGCGCGGCGGCGAGCTGGCCGGCGAGTCGCTGCGCGGCCTCGCGGTAGGAGGGCTCGGCGATCACCTCGCGCACCGCCGAGCGCAGCGCCTTCGGGTTCAGGCGGCGCGCCGACAGTCGGATGCCGGCACCGGCCTCGGTCACACGCCGAGCGTTGTCCGGCTTCTCCCAGCTGTTCGGCACGAGCACCATCGGCACGCCGGCTTCGGCCGCGGCGAGCACCGTGGACTTGCCGCCCAGCGTCACCAGCGCCGAGCAGCGCGGCAGCAGCTCACCGTGGTTGAGCCAGCGCGCGACGTGGACGTTCTCAGGCAGCGCACCATCGCCGAGCACGCCCGCCTCGCGCCGCTCGCCGGTCGTGACGATCACCTCGACGGGCTCCTGCGCGAGCGCCTCGATCGCGGCTCGAAGCAGGAACGGCTCGTCGCCGGCGAGCGTGCTTTCGGTGACGTGCACCCACGGACGCCGCGTCGGGATCCTCTCCAGCTGCTGCTCGCCGCCGGCGCGCTCCGGGTACCAGATGCAGTTGCCGACGTAGTGGACGCTCGCGGGCAGGTCGCGGCGGTCGTAATCGAACTCGCGCACGTTGCCGACGATGTACAGCGGCAGCCGGCCGGCGAAGCGGTTGACCGATTCGCGCAGCGCTGGCAGCCCGTAGCGCGCGCGCACCTCGTTCACGGCGTGCCTGATCGGGATCGCGAGCATCTCGGTGAGGCGCGTGATCGCGGCTGACCCCAGGCGCCCGAGGCGTGTCCGCGGCGGACGCATCCCGAGGCCCAGCGGCGGCGCGTCCGGCCCGGGAATCGCCGCTCCCATGACCGCGGCGCACATCGCCACCGGGATCGGCTGCGCCTCCCACAGCACGAGCGTCGGCCCCCACAGCGCGATGTCGGTGCAGATCGCGTCGGCGGGCCACTGCGCGAGCACCTGACGGATGTCCTCGACCTGGCCGGGCATCGTCTCGGCCAGCCAGTAGCGCATCAGCCCCAGCAGCCGTCCGCGACCCGGTCGGCCCCGGCGTCCGCCGCCGTCGATCTCGTGCAGCGTCTGGAACACCCGCTGCTCGTCGACGCGCTCGAACGCGAACAGCTCGAAGCCGGCCTGCTCGACGCTCGCGCGGGCTGTCTCGCCGCTGTAGAAGGCGACCTCGTGACCGCGCTCTGAAAGCGCGCGAGCGATGCTCAGCTGCGGCAGCAGGTGCCCGTCGAACGGCCACGTGGTAAACAGGATGCGGCTCATGACAGCGCCTGCTCCTGCTCGGCCACCGGCGTCACGCCGGCCTTCGCTCGGCGCTGCACCCGTCGGATGTGGCCGCCGAAATACAGCCGCTCGAACAGGCTCTGCGGCATGTAGCGGCGCAGCGCGATCACGATCGACGCGCCGCGACCGACGACGTAGCGCATGCGCGGCTGCTTGGCTGCTGAGCGCCTGCGTGATCGTGCGGGCGACGTCCGCCGGCCGCGTCGGTGAGCGCTTGACGAGCTTGTCGGCGATCGCCTCGCTCTCGCGGAACAGCCCGGCATACGGGCTGGCCGGGTCCTCCGCGCGCGCCGCCGTGCCGCGGTGGCGCGACCAGCGTGTCGTCTCGATGATCCCCGGCTCGATGATCACCGACTGGATACCGAACGGCGCGAGCTCCTGCGCCAGTCCCTCGCCGAGGCCCTCCTGCGCGAACTTGGTCGCGCAGTACATGGTCACGCCGAAACCGCACACGCGTCCGCCCACCGAGGTGACGGTCACGATCCGTCCGCAGCCCGCCTCGCGCATGTGCGGAATCACCGCCTGGGTGACCGCGATCGTGCCGAGCACGTTGGTCTCGAACAGCTGCCTGATCTCGTCCTCGTCGCAGTCCTCGGTGCAGCCGCGCAGGCCGACGCCGGCGTTGTTGACGAGCCCAAAGATGCCACCGGCGGCCTCGACGACCGTGCCGACCGCCTCGACGATGCTGGCGCGGTCGGTCACGTCGAGTCGCAGCACCTCGAGCTCGACGCCACGCTCGGACGCGGCGGCCTGCAGCTCCGCCCGCTGGTCGGGGTTGCGGATCGTCGCGAACACGCGGAAGCCGGCCGCGGCGAGCTGCAGCGAGGTCTCGAGGCCGATGCCGGTGCCGCTGCCGGTGACGATCACGGCGTCTCCCGGCCGCCCGGGTCGTCCCTCCTCGATGCCGCGCATCACTCGCCTCGGATCTCGAGCGCTGCGGGCGCCGGCAGCCGTTCGACGATCGCCCGCGCGACCAGCTCGGGCTGCTCCATCGGGCCGAAATGCCCCCACTCGGTCTTCGGCATCAGCACGGCGTGCGTGTTGGGGAGGTGCTGCTCGAGGTACTCGAAGGTGTCGATGAACGCCGAGTGCTCGGTGTAGATCAGCACGACCGGCGTCTCGATCGAGCCGACGCGCTCGAGCGTCAGCGAGCCGATCTGGCGGTAGTCCTCCGACAGCGTCGTCTCGTCGAGCAGCCGCAGCAGCGGCTTGGGGTTGCGCGGCAGTCCCCTCAGCGGCCCCCACTGCTTCGGTAGGTCGATCGTCGCTCTGATCATGTAGCGCATGTCCGAGCGCTTGTCCGGCGGGCACGGGGTGCCCGGCTTCCTCGAGCGCCCGCGCCCAGTAGGACCAGCCGACCCAGCCGTCCGGGCGGCGGCTCTCCTCGAGCGCCGGCAGCGCCGCCTCGATCGCGATCACCTCGCGGACACGGTCGGGGTGAGCCAACGCGTGGTAGAGGGCGATGTCGGCGCCATAGCTGTGGCCGGCGATCAGCGGACGCTCGATCTCGAGCGCGTCGAGCAGCTCGCAGCAGGTCGCCGGCCATCGCGTCGAGCGTGTAGCCCGAGGGCGGCGTGTCGCTGTGGCCGTGGCCGCGCAGGTCGTAGGTGAGCACCCGGAAGTGCTCAGCCAGCTCGGGGACCATCTGCAGGTGCCACACGGCGAGGTTGCCGGTGAGGCCGTGCACCATCACCAGGTCCGGGCCCTCGCCGACCTGCTGGTAGTGGATCCGTACGCCGTTCTCGAGGGTCGTCTTCGGCATCAGTGCGTCTCCTCGCGGTTCACTCGACGTACCCCAGTGCGCGCAGGCGCTCCATCAACGCCGCCTGCTCCTCGGGCGCGAGCTCGACGCCGGCCGCCGGGCTCGCCACCAGCTCCGCGGGCGGTCCCGCGGGGACGCGACGCACCGGGTTTCGATCGAGCTCGCCGGCCTCGAAGATCGACTCGGGAACGCTTCCGGCCATGTCTTCGGGGGCGGGCAGGCCGATCTGGTGCAGCAGCAACGGGGCGACGTCGACGATCGACAGTTCCTCGACCGACGCGCCGGCGCGGATACCCGGGCCCGCGGCCATGAAGATGCCCTCCCAGCGGTGATGGCCGCGCGGCTGCGGGCGGCGCGCGACGACCGTCTCGGAGGGCAGGATCGACATCGTGCCGCCGTCGACGAGCACCAGCGAGAGGTCCGGGCCGAGCTGCTCGAAGGGGCCGGAGAACGCCTGCTCGCGCGTCCACACCTCCTCGACCAGCTGACGCCCGTCGGAGGGGCGTTGGAGGGCGCGCAGGCCCTCGGCGATGTCCTGCGCGAGCTTTGCGCGGGCCTCGTCGGGCATCGGATCCTCGCTGCCGGGGAGGCGATCGACGATGTTGATCCCCTGGCTCGAGGGCGTCGCGGCGTAGGCGACCGTGCGCGACCAGTCCAGCGCGTGTACGTGGCGGGTCATCTCGGCGAAGCCAACGTCGGTGTCGGTGCGCCCGTTCGTGCTCGGCGGGCCGCCGTTGGCGCTGTCCGGCTGCGCCCACGTCAGGTATCCCTGCTGCTCCAGCCACGAGTTGACGTGGAACACGTCCTGGGTCGGGCCGAAGCCGTGATCGGAGGCGAGCACGACGGTCGTGTCGGGGCCCGCGAGCTCGACGATGCTGCGGATCTGCTCGTCGAGGGAGCGGAAGTAACGCTCGCAAAGGTCGATCATGTCCTGCTCCCAGGCGGTCGGCTGCTCGGGCCGGCAGGCGGGGTCGATGAACCGCCAGCACAGGTGCTGGAGCTTGTCGACGCCGTCGAACATCACCGCCATCAGATCGGCCGGTTCGTCCTGCATCAGGTAGCGCATGACCTCCGCCCAGCGCTGCTCGCGGCGGATGTGCAGCTCGACGAACTCGGCGTGCTCGTCCTCGGGGCAGCCGTCGATCGCCTTGATCTCGAGCTCCATGTCGAGCATCTCGCGCGGGTTGAAGCCGGGGAGCGCCTTCAGCCGGTCGAACAGCCCGGGCGGGTGGCAGCCGAGGCGCAGCTGACGCCAGGGCATCATGCCGCCGGGTACGACGGCGCCCTCGACGGGCGGCGCCGGGAACATCAGCGGGAAGTTCAGCGAGATGATGCGCCGCTGCTGAACGCTTGCGAGGCTCCAGATCGTCGCCGAGCGGACCTCCTGCGAGCTGGCGAATGAGAAGTACACGCTGCCGGGCTCTTCCTTCTGGAAGAAGTCGAAGATGCCGTGCTGGCCGGGGTGCTTGCCGGTCACGAGCGAGGTCCACGCCGGCGGCGTCAACGGCGGCATGATCGAGCGCAGCACCGCGCGCGTGCCGCGCGCCGAGAGCTCCGCCAGGAAGGGCATCACGCCGGACTCCATGTAGGGGTCGAGCACCGTGAAGGTGGCTCCGTCGACTCCGATCAGCAGGGTCCCCATGTCAGACCTCCAGCGCACTCGGTTGCCGGTGCTCGCACACGAACATCGCGACTTCCGCGACGCTGAGGTCGCGCTCGTCGATCGGGCGCTGGCCGATTTCCTCGAAGAACTGGGGGAACGGCAGGCGGCCGTAGCGCTGCTGGACCATCGTCGAGAGCACCACGATCTCCAGCGACTCGAGACCGAGGTCGGCGACGAACCGCGTCTGCGGCCCGATCTCGCCGGTGTGCTCCCAGTCGCCGCTCGCCTCGTTCAAGAGCGCGAGGATTCCCTGCATCACCTGTGGGTCGAGTGTCGTCATGACGTTGCCTCCGTGGCCTCGTGATCGCCTGCAGGACCTGGATACAGGGCGGTGGCAGCGATGAGGTCTCCCTCGCGGAGCGTCCAAGCTAGCAACCGCTCACCCGCCACGTCCAGCTCTACAACCTCGCTGTCAATCTTGATCGCGTAGGGTCGCGGAGCCCCGGAGCCGCCGCCGAGCCCCGCCCCGAGCGCCTTGCCCGCGGCCTCCTTCGCGCACCACAGGCGCAGCAGCCACTCCTGCGCGGCGTCCGCGCCCAACGGCTCGAGCAGGCGACGCTCCGCCGGATTCAGCGCCGCCTGCTCGAAGCCGGGCGCCCGCGACACCAGCGGCTCGACGTCGATGCCGACGCCGCTGCCGGCGCGCGGCGGCGCGAGCGATGCGAAGGCCGCCGCGTGGCCCTGCGCGTGCGTGAGCGAGACCAGCGGCAGCTCGGCCAGGCCCTCGAGCCCGGGCGCGACCACGACCGGCGCGCCGCGCTCGTCCGGCAGGATCTCGATTTCGGCGGGCAGCAGCTCGAGTCCATAGGCGCCTCGCAAGAGCTCCGCCACGCTCTCCTTCGCCGCGGTGCGGGCGGCGAGCCACTCGAGCTGCCGGTTCTCGGGCAGCGTCAGCGCGTCGAACAGCTCGCGCTCGCGGCGACCGAGCACGCGGCTCGCCCACACCGGCTTCCAGAGCGCACGGTCGGCCGGCATCCGCGCGTCGAGCAGCCGGCACGCCACGCGCCCGCCCGGGTGGCCGATCAGCGGCCCCGGCCACGGTGTCGAGAGCGGCGCCAGCGCCGCCGGCCGCGCCAGTGGCGCGAACCGCTCCGGCACATCGAAGCGCTTGTCGGCCCATCCGGTCAGCCGCATCCAGCAGCGCCCACCTGCGTCGAGCACGTCGATGTCCGAGCTCACCAGCTGGTCGCCCTCGAGCCTGATCGCCGCAGAGCACGCGAGCGTCTCGCCCTGCGCCGGCGGCGGCCCGTAGAGGTCGAGCGCCTCGAGCCGGAAGGGGAACACGACGCGGGCCTCGTCGAGCATCTCGGCAGCCCAGAAGCCGACCACCTGGCCGGCAGCGTCCAGCGCCACCGGGTCGAGCACGAACTGCGGCTCGGGGCTCTCGTGCAACAGACCCGCGCGCGGCAAGACCTCGAGCTGCGCCCGCGCGCCCTCGGGCGCGACGACGTCGACGCTCGTGACGCCCTGCCACAGCGGCTGGTGAAACATCGCTTCCTCGTAGAGCTGCTCGCCACGCCAGCGCGACGGTCTGCCACCCGCCAGCGCGAGCGTCATCGGCGCCGGCGCCGGCGCGAAGCCGTCCTCGAGCAGCACCGTCGCCTCGACCACGGGGTCGGCGGTCTCAGAGCCATCGCCGAGGTCACGCAGCTCGACCCGTACCCGCTCGCAGCCGCCCTCGGCGGCGATGCGCCGGACGGTGACCTCGAGCGTCTTCGGGCCGTCGGGGAACGCCAGCCAGCGGTGCGCGCGCAGGTCGCGCAGCCCGGTGACGGTCAGCTCCGGCAGCAGGCACGACGCCGCCTCCGCGATGATCTCGATGCTCATCGCGAGCGGCATCAGCGCCAGCGCGTGCAGCCCGGGATCGCTACGCGACACCGTCCGGCCGAGCGTGTGATCGAGCAGGTAGCGGTCCTCGGCGGGGTCGACCAGCCGGCGCGCCACGAGCTCCAGCTCGGGCTCCCAGGCAACCACCGTCCCCACGAGCGGGCCGCCGCGCCTGCTCGAGCGCGACCGCCGCGCCGCCGCCGAGATAGGCGCTCATCACCTGCTCGTTCATCGCCAGGAAGCGCTCCATCGTCTCGAGGTAGCCATCGAGCGCGACCGCGAGCTCGTCCTCCTCGCCCGAGAACGCGGCCGGCGAGGCGACGAGGGGCGGCTGAGAGGGCTGAGCCGGCTGAGCGCGCAGCGCGGGCAGGAGACCCGGTGGGCTCTGGGCAGAGGAGACGGCGAGCGCTTCGTGGACCTGTCCCACGTGCGGACTCGGCTGCCCGCGTGCCGTGAGCAGGTCGTTCGCCGGATGCGTATCCGGCGCGGTCCCATTGCCGTTGCCGTTGGTGTTGGTGTTGCGGTTCGGGCTCTCCGCGTTGGAGCCGCCGGCCGCGCGCAGCAGCTGGAGTGCCTCCTCTGAGAGGCGCAGCATCGGCCAGGTCGTGGACAGCGCGATCTCGTGGCTGGCGCGGCTCGGCTCGGCCGTCGGCTGGCGCCAGTCGATCGTGTGCACGTCGCGCTGTGCGTACAGATAGCCGAGGTCGAGCGTGACGTCGTGCGCGGCGAGCATGCCCACGAGGTGGCTCAGCTGCGCTGTGCCCGAGCGGCGCATGACGTCAGGAGCGACGGTGCAGGCGGGGCGTCCGCGCAGGATGTCCTGCATGAACGACGTCATGTTCCCGCGCGGGCCGACCTCGATGAACACGCGCGCGCCGTCGTCGTGCAGCGCCTCGATCGTCTCGCGAAAGCGCACCGGCTGCGTCCAGTGCTCGACGAGCAGCTCGCGAATCGCGGCCGGGTCCTCGGGGTAGCGGCCCGCGGTCGTACACGACCACAGCGGCGTGCTTGCCGCGCGCACCGGCAGCTCGGCGAAGATCGGGCGCAGGTCCTCGGCGAACGGCGCGAACAGCGGCGTGTGCACGGCGCGGTCATACGGGAGCTGCTCGCACATCAGCCCCTCCTCGATCGCGATCGCTTTGGCGCGGGCGGCCGCGGCCGCCTCGCCGACGAGCACCGCCTGGTGCGGGCAGTTGTCCATCGCCAGGTACAGCTCGCCGCCGGCCTGCTCGCCGATCCGCCGCGCGCTCTCGGCGTCGGCGCCGATCGCCAGCAGCACCGCCGCGGGCACCTCGTGGCGCTCGGCGGCAGCGGCGTAGGAGGCGTTCAGGCCGTGGGAGAAGGTGCCCAGCCGCTCGTCGGTCTCGACGTCGAGCGCGCCGGCGGCCATCGCGGCGGAGTGCTCGCCGGAGCTGTGGCCGAGCATCGCGTCGCAGCGCGGCACCAGCCTGCGGATCACCTCGTAGACGGCGGCGTTGGCGGTCAGCACCGCCTCGACGGCGATGTCGAGCTCCATCAGCCGCGCCTCGGTGAGCGCGCGCTCGGCATCGGAGAAAGCCGGTCGCGGGAACACCCAGTCGCTGAGCAGGTGCCCGCGCGGGTGCTCGGCGTAGATGCGGTCGATGCGGTCGAACACCGCGCGCGCCTCCTCGAACTGCAGGCACAGGTCGGAGAGCATGTTCGGGTACTGGGCGCCCTCGCCGGGGAACACGTAGACGACCTTGCCGTCCGGTCCGAGCGGCTCGGACTCGTAGTAGATCCCGGAGGTCGTCTTGATCCGCTTGCAGTCGGGGTCGCGCAGCTTCTCGATCGCCTGGCCGAGCTTGCCCACGAGGTCCTCCGTCGAGGAGGCGACGAGCGCGAGCCGCCGGGGCTGGGCGGTGCCGCCGAGCTCCTGGCTGAGCGTGAACGCGAGGTCTGCGAGCGCGATCTCGGGGTCGCGTTCGAGCGCGGCCAGCAGCTCGCTCGCCGCGTCGGCCAGCGCCTGCGGCGAGTCGCCCGCGAGGATGCAGACCTCGGTGTCCCACGGCGGGGCGGTGCTCGGGGCTGCGCGCGCCTTCGAACTCCTCGAGCACGGCGTGCGCGTTGATGCCGCCGAAGCCGAAGGCGTTGATGCCGGCGCGCCGCGGCTCGCTGGCGCCGTGGATCCACGGTCGCGTCTCGGTGTTGATGTAGAACGGCGTGCGCTCGAGCCCGAGCTCGGGGTTGGGCTGATCGCAGGCGATGCGTCGGCGGCAGCACGCGGTGGTGCAGCGCGAGCGCGGTCTTGATCAGGCCGGCGACGCCCGGCCGCCGGGATCGTGTGGCCGATCATCGACTTGACGGTGCCGACCGCGCAGCGCGGCAGCTCGCCGTCGCGCTCACCGAACACCCGCGTCAACGCCTGCACCTCGGTCGCGTCGCCGACCGGCGTGCCGGTGCCGTGCGCCTCGATCAGGCCGATGCTCGCTGGCGAGACCTCCGCGGCTGCGTAGGCCCGCTGCAGCGCCAGCTCCTCGCCCTCGACGCGCGGCGCCATGACGCTCATCCCGCGGCCGTCGCTGGCGACGCCGACGCCGCGGATCACCGCATACACGCGGTCGCCGTCGCGGACGGCGTCCTCGGCGCGCTTGAGCACGACCGCGCCGATGCCCTCGCTCAGCAGCGTCCCGTCGGCGTCCTTGTCGAACGCCCGCAGCTGCTGGCGGCGCGAGAGGGCGCCCAGGCGGCAGAACAGGTTGAGCGTCGCGACCGGCATCCAGACCTGCGAGCCGCCGGCCAGCGCGAGGTCGTGGTCGCCCGCGAGCAGGCCTCGCACCGCGTGCTCGACCGCCACCAGCGAGGAGGCGCAGGCGGCGTCGATCGGTGTAGGCGGGGCCCATCAGATCGAGGCGGTTGGCGATGCGCCCGACGATGATGTTGGGGATCAGGCCGGGAACGGTTTCCGGGCCGAGCGCCGGCAGCACCCGCTGCAGCTCCCCGCGCAGCAGCTCGAGCTCCTCCTCGGTGCGCCACGGGTCGAGCTGGCGCAGGAGATCGAGCGTCTGGCCGATGACGAGGCCGCGCTGCAGCGCGATCGCGTTGCCGCCGTTCAGGTAGGTGCCCTTGCCGAAGATCACCGCCGTGCGCGCGCGCACCTCGGCCGAGAGCTCGGTGGCGCCGGCGTCCGCGAGCGCGTCGCTCGCCACCTGCAGCGCCAGCCACTGGTCGGGCTCGCCGCCGACGGCGACCGGCGGGATGCCGTGCGCCAGCGGGTCAAAGCGTGCGAGCGCGCCGAGATAGCCGCCGCGCTTGCAGTAGGTCCGGTCGGGGTCCGCGAAGTCGGGGTCGTAGTAGACGTCGGGGTCCCACGCCTCCGGCGGCGGGTCCGAGGTCGCGTCGAGCCCGCCGAGGATGTTGCGCCAGTAGGCGTCGAGGTCGCCCGCGCCGGGGAACAGGCACGCCATGCCGACGATCGCGACCCCGCGTTGCGCGCCCTTCTCTGACGTCACGCCTTGGCTCCCGCGAGGCGGTTCAGCGCCTGCGTGCCGACGCCGACGACGTCGTGCAGCAGCGCCAGCAGACGCCCGTCGGCGCCGTAGAACCAGTGGTCGGCGTGGCACAGCGGCAGGTTGCTCGCCGGGCGGATGCGCAGCTCGTGGCGCACCGGCTCCTGCGCGGCGGCCTCGCCGAGCTTCACGTAGGCGCCGATCTCGGCCGGCAGCAGCGTCACCTCCCACTGCAGGCGCGCCCACAGCACCTGCATCTGCAGGGCGCTGTCGATCAGCACCGGGTCGAGCAGCCAGCGCAGGCCCTCGGCGCCCGCCACGCACTGCGCCGGCTCGGACGGCGCGCAGCAGGGCGCTCGCTCCGCGCGCGTCCATCCCGTCGATCGCGACGATGCCCTGGAACAGCGGCCCGTGGAACAGCAGGTCGCGGTAGGCGTCGGCGACCGGCATCGGGAACGGCGCCAGCTCGGGCAGCGGCGCGGGACGTGCGGCGATCCCCGGTCTGCTCGGATCGTGCAGTCCCGGCAGATCGCGCGGGCCGAGCAGCTCGCCGAGCTGCACGCGCGCACGGTAGTGGGGCCGACCCTCGGCCACGGGCTTGATCGTGACCTCGATCTCGCCGTCATCGTCCTGCGGCGGCGGCGTCGATGCTGCACGCTCGCGGGCCGGTCGTGCTCGAGCGCGAGGCCGGCGAGCAGCCGGATCGTGCGCAGCCCACCGACCGGGCGTCCCGGCGCGGCGGTGGCCGCGAGCTCGGCCATCAGCTCCATCGCGACCGCGAACGGGAGCACCGGACGGCCGTCGATGCGGTGATCGCCGAGATAGCAGGTCGCGCGCCAGCTCGAAGGTGTAGAGCGCCTGCAGCCGACGGGCCGCCGGCACCGGGGCCGCGTGCGATCTCGCTGGCGCCGGCGAGCAGCGCCAGCCCGGCCGCCTGCTCGCGCTCGGCGGCGGTCCGTGCTCGCCGCGCCCGGTGCGCCGTCGGCGTCCTGCACCGCCGCGAGCCCGGTGGCTGCCCCGATCACGACCTCGGCCTCGCCCTTGCGGCCGCGGCTCAGCTCCTGCTCGAGCATCCGCGCGCCCTGGTCGAGCCCGATCAGCGCGACGCCGCGGCGGGTGAACTCGGCTTCGAGCCAGGGGGAGACCATGCCCGCCGAGCGCCACGGACCCCAGTCGACCGACACGACCCGCGCCGGCCAGCGGCGATCGAGCTCGTGCGCGAGCTTGGCGAGTACCTCGCTCGCAGCCGCGTAGTCGGCCTGTCCGCGATTGCCGAAGCGGCCGGAGACCGAGCTGAACAGCACGAGGAAGCGCAGGCCCTCCGGACGCAGCCGCTCGGCGAGCGTGTGGGCCGCGCCGGCCTTGGTGTCGAGCACGCGCTCGAGCGAGGAGGGTTGCTTGTCGCGGATCAGGCTGTCCTCGATCACACCGGCGCCGTGCACGACGCCGTCGATGCGGCCGTGACGCGCGTAGACCGAGTCGATCAGCGCGCCGAACGCCTCGCTATCGGAGACGTCGCAGACGAGGTACTCGACGCTGGCGCCGCTCGCGCGCAGGCGCTCGAGGTTCTCGCGCACCTCGCGTGCCGCGAGGATCCGCCGGCAATCCTGCTCGACGAGCGCCGGCTTCAGCTCCCTGTGCTCGCGCTTGCGCAGCTCGATCATCGCCGCGCGCAGCTCGGCGAGCTCGCTCAGCGCCGCCGTCTGCTCGCTCTCGGCCTCCAGCGGCGTGCGCCCGACGAGCACGAGCGTGGGGCGGCGGTGCTCGGCCAGCGTCAACGCGACGTGCGCGGTGATGCCGCGGGCACCGCCGGTCACGAGCAGCACGCTGTCCGCGTCCAGCGTCTGCCCGAAGCGGCGCTCGCCGAGCGGGGCCGGCACGACGCCGAGCTGCACGCGCTCACCGTCGCGATATCCGACCTCGACCAGCCCGTCCGCGCGCCGACAGCTCGGCGAGCAGGTGAGCGGCCGCCGCTGTGGCGGGCATCGCCCGTAGATCGACAGACTTGACGCGCACGGTCGGGCCACTCCTGCGCGGCGGACTTGAGGAAGCCGTGGATCGCGCCCTGGGAGGCTGCGCCGAGCGGCGCGTCACCGTCCACGCCGAAGGCGCCGCCCAGGCCGGTGGCGCCGAGCAGCACCGCGCCGCCCGCGCTCGCCGCCGCCTCGAGCTGCTCGCGCAGAGCCTGCGCGAGCGCGAGCAGCGCGCTCAGCGCGCCGTACTGCGGCTGCGGCTCGGCGAGCGCCGCGAGGTGCACCAGCGCCTTGACGCCGCCGCCGGCGCGCGTGCGCTGCGGCCAGCGCCGATGCCTCGTCGGCGTCGCGCGGCTGCTGGTCGTGCGCGAGGCGGATGACCGTCTCGCCGCGGGCGGCGAGCGTCCGCTCGAGCTCCGCGCCGACGCCCTGCCCGTCGTCGACGATCACGACCGCGCCGGAACCGGTGAGCCCGGCGCTGTCGATGATCGCGGGAGCGCTCTGGACCTGCACGACGAACCGACCGATGCGCTCCTCCTCGGCCGGCCCCTCCTCAAAAGGGCGTTGCGCCCCAGCCTGTTCCCCCGGCGGCGCCGCCGTCGCCGTCACGCCGGAGCCGCCGAGCGCGGCTTCGAGGATGTCGATCACCGCCGTCAGCGTCCGGCTCGCGGTCAGCTCCTCGATATCGATCGCCGAGCGATCCTCCAGGCCGAGGCCCTGCGTCAGCGTGCCCGCGATCTCGACGCGCTTGATCGAGTCGATCCCGAGGTCGCCCTCGAGGTCGGCGTCGAGCCCGAGCATCTCGGCCGGGTAGCCCGTGCGCTCGCTGACGACCGCGAGCAGCCGCTCCTGGATCTGCTCGCGCGTCATCGCCGCGGCGACGCCGGCCGCCTGCGCAGGCGCTGGTGCGGGCGCTGCCGCCACGGGGGCCGCCGCAGCGGGCGCCGGCGCCGGAGCCGGGGTGGGAGCCGGTGCGGCAGGCTGGGGCGGCGCCGCCTGCGCGGGCGCCGGCGCGGGGGCGGCCGGGAGCGCGGCGGCGGGACGCAGCGGCGCGAGCGCTGGCCGCGACAGCCCGACGCCCGGCGACGTCGCCGCTCCGCGCGCGGCGCCGAGGTAGCCCAGCATCACGCTGCTCTGTGCCTCGAGGAACTGCTGCATCACCTGCTGGTGGCGGAGCATCACCTCAGCGACGCGGTCGCCGGCCGCCGGCGCCGCCGAGATCTGCCCGCCGTGCAGCGCGCGCGGGTCGCGATCGGCGCCCGGCGGCGAACGATCGGCGTGGCCGTTGCTCGTCTCGAACTGCTCCGGCAGTGACGCGGGGACGACCGGGCCCCCGCCGTTGGTGCTCGTGTTGGTCACGGGTCTGTGCTCCTCTTGTTCGGCGACATGGATCGGCGCCGCCGGTGCACGGGTCGTGCCGGCGGGCCATGCGCGGCCACCGTCGACGAGCCAGGTCGCGCCCGGCTCCTCGTCGCTGTGGCCGTTGCCGCGCGGATCGAGACGCGCGGCGGGACGTCCTTCGAAGAGGCGTTCGGTCTGCACCGGCAGCCCCTCGGCGGCGAGCGCCGCCAGGCAGTGCAGCAGCGACAGCAGGCCGGAGCGGCCCGGCCGGTCCATCGGGACCGCGAGATGCTCGCGCTCGCCGAGGATCTGCGGCACGAGCCCGGCGAGCACCGAGCGTGGCCCGACCTCGACGAAGACACGGGCGCCGTCGCGGTACATCGCCTCGATCTCGCTGCACGAACTCGACGGGGCGGATCAGGTGCTCGGACAGGACCGCGGCGATCGCCGCGGTCTCGGAGCTGGTGCGCCTCGCCGGTCGTGTTGGAGTACACCGGGACGCGCGGGACGGCCAGGCTGGTGCGCTCGAGCAGCTGCGCGAAGCGCTGTTGTGCGCCGGCGACGTGGGGCGAGTGGAACGCGCACGCGACGGGCAGCATCCGCGCACCGACGCCGCGCTCGCGGCACCACTCGACCGCGGCCTCGACGTGCTCCTGCGGTCCGGACAGCACCGTCTGACGCGGCGAGTTGAGGTTGGCGGCGACGACGCCGCCGCCCTCGAGCAGCGGCGCGAGCGCGTCGGGTGGCGCGTCAACGGCCGCCATCGCGCCGGCCTCGACCGCGCTGGCCTCCTTCATCAAGCGCCCGCGGGCCTCGGAGACGCGCAGCAGCTGCTCGACGTCGATGCCGCCGGCGGCGGCGAGCGCGACGAACTCGCCGTAGCTGTGCCCCGCCGTCAGCTCGGGGACGATCCCCAACGTCTCGAGCACGCGCAGATAGGCGAGCTCGGTCGCCCCGAGCGCCGCCTGCGCCACGTGCGTGTCGGTCAGCTCCGACTGGCGACGGCGCTGCTCCTCTGGCGTGAACGACGGCGGCGGGAAGACGTAGCCGCTGAGCGGCTGCTCATAGCTTCCGGCCAGCACCCGGTCGGCGAGCTCGAACTGCTCGCTTGCCTCCGGGAACGCGATCGCGAGCTCGCGCCCCATGTTCACCATCTGCGAGCCCTGGCCGGGGAACAGGAACGCCACCCGGCCCTCGGCGCCCAACGGCCGCTCGGAGAAGTGGATGCCGCTGGGATCGTGCACGCGCTCCTCGGCGCCGGCGAGCAGCTCCCGCGCGCGGCCCAGCTTCTCGCGCAGATCCTCCAGGGACTCGGCGACCAGCGCGAGCGTCGGGCCTGCGGCCTCGCGTGCGTGAAACTCGAGCGCCAGGCGGTGCGCGAGCGCGTCCAGCGACGGGGCGGCGGCGCCCGCGAGCTCGCCTTCGAGCTTCTCGAGCGCGCCGAGCACCTCGGCGCGGCTGCCGCGCCACAGCAGCAGCTCACCCGGCCAGCGCGGCATCGCGGCCTCCGGGTCCTCGCGATAGGCGCCCGTGTACTCCTCGAGCACGATGTGGAAGTCGGTGCCGCCGAAGCCGAAGGCGCTGACGCCGGCCCGGCGCGGATGCGCCGCGCCGCCCGTCAGCCACGGACGCGCTTCGCTGTTGACGTAGAACGGGCTCTCGGGGAAGGACGCCTTGGGGTTGGGTTCCTCGACGCCGATCGTCGGCGGCAGCACGCGGTGGTGCAGCGCCAGCGCGGCCTTGACGATCCCCGCGACGCCGGCGGTCGCCTTGGTGTGGCCGATCATCGACTTGACCGACCCCACCGCGCACCACTGGCGGCTGTCGGAGTGCTCGGCGAAGACGGTGCTGAGCGCCTTGATCTCGGCGCCGTCGCCGGCCACGGTGCCGGTGCCGTGCGCCTCCACCAGACCGACGGTCGCGGGTGAGAAGCCTGCCTGCGCGTAAGCCCGCCGCAAAGCCCGCATCTGGCCCTCGGGCCGGGGCGCCGTGAGGCTCCTGTCGCGGCCGTCGCTGGCGGCGCCGACGCCGCGGATCACGGCGTAGATGCGGTCGCCGTCGCGCTCGGCGTCCGCCAGGCGCTTGAGCACGACCGTCGCGAATCCCTCGCTGATCGCGATCCCGTCGGCGCTCGCGTCGAACGGCCGGCAGCGCCCTGTCGGCGACAGCGCGTGTGTCTTGGCGAAGCACAGGTACGCGAACGGGTTCTGTATCGCATCGACGCCGCCCGCGAGCACCATGTCGCTGGTGCCGACCTGCAGCTCCCGCGCGCCGAGCCCGATCGCGCTCAGCGACGAGGCACAGGCAGCGTCCACGGTGTAGTTGGTGCCGCCGAAGTCGAGGCGGTTGGCGATGCGCCCGGCGGCGACGTTCATCAGCAGACCGGCGAAGCTGTCCTCGGTCCACTCCGGCAGCGCCTCGAACAGCTGCTCCTGCAGCTGCGGGTGGGCGTCGCCCAGCAGCGACGGGATCGCCGAACGCACCGTGTAGCCGACCGAGGTGTCGGCGCCGCCGCCGCCGGCGCCCAGGATCACCGAGGTGCGTTCCCGGTCGAACGGACGCGTCGCATAGCCCGCGTCGCGCAGCGCCGCCTGCGCGCACAGCAGCGCGAGCAGCTGGAACGGCTCGATCGAGGCGAGCGACTTCGGCGGCAGCCCGAGCGCCATCGGGTCGAGCGCCACCGGGTCGATGAAACCGCCCCAGCGCGAGTAGACCTTGTCGCGCGCGGCCGGGTCGGGGTCATACATCCGCCGCCAGTCCCAGCGCTCCGCGGGAACCTCGCCGATCGCGTCGACCTTGTCGATGATGTTGGCCCAGAAGCTCGCGACGTCGGGCGCGCTCGGCAGGATGCAGCCGAGCCCGACGATCGCGACGTCGGCCGGCGGCGGTGCCTGCGGCTCGGGCCCCGCCTGCGGCGCGGGCAGCGCGTCGAGCAGCTCGCTGCTCGCGTGTGAGACCTCGCTGTGCAGCTCGGCGATGCTCGTCACGCTGTCGCGCAGCGCGGTGACCTGGCCGATCATGTACATGCCGCGCTGCCACTGCTCGGGGGCGTCGACGGCGACGAGCTCGGAGTCGGCGCGGTCGACGCCCTTCGACGCGACCCGCAGGCGACCGATGTTCAGCTGCTCGAGACGGCCGCGCAGCTCCTCGGCGTCGATCCCCTCGGAGCGCAGGCTGCGCCGCTCGGCCTCGAACTGCTCGACGAACGGGGAGGGCAGGCAACGCGTGGCGTGGCCGGGCCCGCTCTCGAGCAGAGCCGTGTCGGAGGCGGCGATCGCCGCCTCCTGGAACAGCGGCGTGATCGCACCGGACTCGGTGGCCTCGCGCGTGAACAGGTAGCTGGTCCCCATCAGAGCGCCGATCTGCGCTCCGCGCGCGCTCGCGGCAGCTGCGGTCGCGGAAGCCATCGCCGCCGAGCGGGCGTCGTGGATGCCGCCCGCGAGCAGCACCTGGCAGTCGGAGGCGTCGTTCGGCAGCTCCTCGAGCAGCACCCGGAACATCGTGTCCCAGAGCACGAAGCTCGTGCGCGGGCCGACGTGGCCGCCACACTCGCGCCCCTCGAACACGAAGCGGCGCGCGCCGTCCGCGAGGTACAGCTTCAGCAGTCCCGGTGAGGGCACATGCAGGTAGGTCTCGATGCCATCGGCTTCGAGCTCGCGCGCCTGGTCGGGACGCCCTCCTGCGATCAGCGCGAACGGCGGGCGATGCTCGCGCACGACCTCGAGCTGCTCGGCGCGCAGCTCGGCGGGCACGAAGCCGAGCAGCCCAACGCCCCACGAGCGCTCTCCGAGGAGCTTCGCCGTGTGCTCGAGCAGCGCGCTGGCTTCGCCGGCGCGCATCAGCGCGAGCGCGAGGAAGGGCAGGCCGCCGCCCGCGGCGACGGCCGCGGCGAACTCCGCGCGGTCGCTGACCCGCGTCATCGGACCCTGCACGAGCGGATAGCGGGTGCGGTGTGCGTGCGCGACGCCCGCGCCCTCCGCCAGCGGGTTGCCGTCCGCGAGCGTCTCGCAGGCGCGTGCGATCGCCGCTGCGAGACCGTCGAGGATGCCGGCCACGGTCTCGAAGCTGCGCGCCAGATCGGCGGCGAAGGCGGCGTCCTGCCCGAGCGGGAGCACGGCCGTGTCCACGCCCGCTCCGGCGACGTGGGCCCTGACGGCCGCGCGCCAGGCGCCACGGGCGTCGGCGCTCGCCAGCAGCTCGTCCTCGACGGCGCGCAGCTGCTCGAGGCTGTGCATGCCCGGTCGGCTGTAGGCGCGGAACGGCGCACCGAGCTCCACGCCGAGCGTCACGGTCTCGCTGCCGTCGGCCCCGGCGAGCGTCGCCTGCAGGCTGTCCGGGAGCGGCGACTCGCGCGTCAGCAGCAGCTGCGCATCGAGCACCGCGCCCGCGGCGCCGGCGACGTACGCCGCGGCCACGGTGTGCCGGCCGATGCCGCCGTGTATGTAGACGGGGACGCCGAGCCTCGCCAGCAGTCGTTGGGAGAGGACGAACGAGCCCTCCTCGCCGATCCAGCCGCCCGCCTCGTGGCCCTTGGCGATCACGGCGTCGGCACCGGCGTCCTGCGCCGCGACGGCCTCGCCGAGCGCAGTGGCGACTACGTACGCCTGCAGGCCGGCGCCGTGCACGAGCTCGACGAGCGCCGGCAGCTCCTCCGCCGGCGTGTTCGCGAGTAGGATCGTGTCGAGGCCGTCCAGTTGCGCGGCGAGAACGGCGGCGAGCGTCTCGGCGCCGTCCAGCAGCACGCCGCAGCGGCCGCGCCCGAGCTCGCACAGGCGCCGAAGCTGAGCGAGGCCGGCATCGAGGTCAACCGCGAACTCGAGATTGACGACGCCGAGGGCACCCGCACGACTGCCGGCGATCGGAACAGTGGCGTCCGGGGAGCCGGACGGGCACAACACGACGAATTGAAACAATGTGGGCCCCTCGTGTAGGTGTCTCCATCCGGTCGGAGAAGCATCCGAGACCGCGGACGTTGCGGACTTTGGCCCACGCAGAGAGAGTGGTCAAGCAGCGACCGGCAATGTTGCACGAAGGTGCAAATCGCATTGACCATGCGGCGTGAGCGACCCTAACCTGCACCCGGCTACCCCGTGTTGGGACGCCGGACAGCCTCGCTGGAGGTCGGCGACAGCGCAGGGGAGCAGCGTCGGTTTACACGTTTCCAACGCGCCCGGGGGGGCCCTTCTCTTGTCCGTCCTGTCGCACTCTTCGCCTTCTTCGCAGCCGGATCCCCCGCACTCGCGCGAACGCCTCGAGTGGCTGTGCGACCCGCACAGCCTCGAGCCGCTCGAGCCGGCCTCGATGCCCGCCGACACCGAGGTCGGGGTTCATGCAGCGTGGGGTCGCGTCGCCGGGCGCACGATCCTCTGTTACGCCCAGGACTCCTCGATCTCCGCCGGATCGGTGGGCGTCCCCGAGGCCGAGGTGATCGTCCGCGCGCTGCGTCACAGCCGCCAGGTCGGGGTTCCGCTCGTCGGCTTCATGGAGTCTGCGGGCGCCCGTCTGCAGGAGGGGGCCGCCGCGCTGGGCGGTTTTGGACGGATCTTCTTCGAGAACGTGGCGCTCTCCGGTCGGGCGCCCCAGATCTCGGTGATCACCGGTGTCTCGGCCGGCGGCGGCTGCTATTCGCCGGCGCTGACCGACTTCGTGGTGATGACTGACAAGGCCTCGATGTTCCTGACCGGTCCGCGGATCGTCAAGCGGGCACTCGGCGAGGACGTCACGACCGCCGCGCTCGGCGGCACGCGGGTGCACGCCCGCAACGGTGTCTGCGACTTCGTCGCCGGCGATGATCGCGGCGCGATCGGGCTGTTGCGCGAGCTGCTCGGCTACCTGCCCCAGAACGGGTCCGAGCCGCCGCCGCCGATCGCGCCCGAATCCCCGACCGGCGAGGATCCGGCCGGCGTGCTGCCGGCCCGCAGCCGCAACTACTACGACGTTCGCGAGCTGATCGGGCGCCTAGTCGACGGCGGTCGCTTCCGCGAGGTCTCCGAGCGCTGGGCGCGCAACATGGTCGTCGGCTTCGCTCGCCTCGAGGGACACACCGTCGCGATCATCGCCAACCAGGCGCGCCACCGCGGCGGCGTGATCGACGTCGCCGCCTCGCAGAAGGGCAGGAAGTTCGTACGCACCTGCGATGCCTTCGGGATCCCGATGCTCGTGCTGGTCGACACGCCGGGCTTCATGCCCGGCAGCCGCGAGGAGGCGGCCGGGGTTATCAGCCACGGCGCCGAACTGGTGCGCGCGTTCGCCGGCGCCAGCGCACCGCGCGTGACGGTGATCGTGCGCAAGGCATTCGGCGGCGCCTTCATCACGATGAACTCAAAGGATCTCGGCGCCGATGCGTCGTTCTGCTGGCCGGACGCCGAGATCGGGATCATGAGCCCGGAGGCCGCCGTCGAGATCATCCACGGTCGCCGGCTGCGGCGGATACGCGGCGCCGACGTGCGCGAACTGCTCGCCCGCCGCTACGCCGAGGACAGCCTCACCGCACAGGCCGCGGTCGCCTGCGGCGCGGTCGACGCCGTCATCCAGCCGGCCCAGACACGCGAGCATGTCGTGCGTGCGCTGCGCCAGGAGCGGCGCGCGGCCGAGGCCAACACCGATATCGTGAACGCGCCGAGCTCGGGACCCGCGGCAACGGCGGGCAGAGCCCCCAGGCACACGCCGCGGCCGGCAGACGCGACGAACAACCTCTACCGTCTCAAAACCGCCCCGGAGGGAGCTCAGACATGAAGCTTGTCCGCCGCACAACGATGCTCGCACTGATCCTCCTCGCCACGTCCGCGACGGTGGCGGGCGCTTCGAGCAGCCTGTCGGGCGAATACGTGACGACTGTCAAGACCGCCGGGAGCCTCAACGGCACCTACCGCATCGCCTTCAGTCCCGGTCACTTCATCCTGCACGCGCCGTACAGCATCACCGGCCACGGGACCTACTCGATCTCCGGATCGAAGATCACGATGCACGGCCCCTCGGCGACCTGCACGGCGGCCGGCACCTACGAATTCAAGATCTCCGGCAGCTACCTCTCGTTCAAGAAGATCCACGACCCGTGCCAGCGCTCGGAGATCCTGACGCCGCACGCGCTGAAGCGAACCTGACGTCGCTGTCGTAGTCGCAGTCTCGACTCAGGCGAGGACGCCCGCGCGAGCAAGGTGCGAGCCGGGGCTCGGGTGCAGCCCGTCGCTGCGCGCCGCGCAGTAGCGCGCACCCAGCTCCTCGGGGCCCAGGTTCTCCAGGACCTCGAGCCCCGTTCCCTGCAGCTGCTCTTGCAGGCGCAGCGGGTCGAAGCCCGACACCCATGGCTCGCCGAGTGACGCGACCTGGGCGCGCGCCTTCTGCATCGGGTCCTCCGCGTCGCCCGACTCGAGCAGGCTTTCGTCGAGGTAGCTGAAAACGACCTCGCTGCCGGCCGGAGCGCACGACGCGATCGCGGTGAGCGTGTCGAGGTTGGCCTCACGGGTGAGGTAGCCGGTCACGCCGAGCCACGAGAAGAACGAGGGGAGCTCGCGGCGAAACGGCGAGCCGGCGAGCGCCTCATCCAGCCGAGTCTCGCTGAGATCGGCGGACACGAGGTGCAGGCCCGCCGGCAGCTCGATCCCGTAGGCGGCGAGCCGCTCGATCTTCAGCTCCTGGGTGCTTGGGTGGTCCACCTCGAAGATCTCGAGCTCGTGCGCGAACTGCGGGCGGCGCAGCGCGAAGCTGTCCATGCCGGCGCCGACGATCACGTACTGGCGTACCCCATCTCGCACAGCGTCGGCGAGACGATCCTCGGTGTAGCGGGCGCGCATGATCACCGTCCCGTAGGAGGGATGCGCGCGCAGGATCGCGTCCAGGTCGGGCGCTCCAGCACGCGCCTGTACCGCCTCACGCTCGCCGGCGAAGCCAAGGCGATCGCCCCACGGGTCTTCGATCAGCGCCGGACTGTCAAGGCGCGTGTGGACCGCTCGCATCAGCGCCGTCCCGATCGCCGTCGTGCTCGCGCGCCCTGCGTCCACCGCGCGATTCTCCCACAAGGCCAACGCGACGGCTCGTTGGTCGGAATGTCCAAGCAGGGCGCGATCAGATTGGCCACCGGGCCCTGTCGGGCGCGCGAGGACGGGCTCATAATCTCGCCCATGTCCGAGGATCCCGAAATCATCGGTGGGCCCACCCCGATCCCCGTCCCGCGCGAGGGCGACCTGTACCGCTGGAAGGTCCAGAACGGTCGCGCCGAACAGCACGTCTACGTGCAGATCGCCGGTTCGCTGACGCCCGAGAAGTTCGACGAGCCGCTGCGCTCGGGAATCGAGTCGAAGGGCGAGTCGGTGCTCGTCAAGCTGCTCGAGCGGGGCAAAGTGCCGACGCGGATCAAGATCACCTCCGCGGGGATCACGGAAGTCGGCACCGACCGCCGCTCGCGTCCCTGCTCGGTCTAGCTCGATTCAGGCGGGCGCCGCGGCGCGTACGAAACCCTCGGTGACCGCAAACGCGCGTCCCATCGTGTCCCAGTCGAGGTTCTCCGGGGTGTCGCTGGGCCAGTGGTAGTTGGCCGGAAACTTGGTCTCGTCGACCGACGCCAGCATCGCCGCGGCATACCCGCGCCGGAGCGCGACGAGCGCATCGCTCGCGGCGACGGTCCGCAGCCCGCGGACGACCTCGACATCGAGCGCCGCGGCCGCATCGGCCAGCCGCCGGCGAGCAGCCTCGCTGTACGGGCGCATCCTCAACATTCCCTCGGCCTCGATCACGGTCAACGTCGGGCTGCCCACGCACTCCAGGCACAGCACCGTCGTGCGGTCGGGGTCCAGGGCGCCGCGGTGGCGGCGCATGAAGCCCTGCATGCCCTCCATGAAGGACTCCTCCGAGCCGGTCGACAGCAGCAGCACGCGCACGCCCGGCGACGGGCGTTCAGCCAGCGCGCGGCCCAACGCAACGAGCACGGCAACCGCGCTGAGGTTGTCGTTGGCGCCGGGCACGACCGCGCTCGCGCCGATGTCGAGCATCGCGCCCGCGGCGCAGCCCGCCAGCAGCGACCCCGCCCTGATCAGGCGCGCCTGGCCGAGCAGCGACCCGAGCGCCACGATCACTGGGCCGAGCCAGGTCGCGTACATGATCGGCACCGTCTGCTGCGCCCGCGCGTGCTGCTCAGGAAAACGCTTGACGAACAGTCGCGGTAGCGCCGGGTGGAAGACCAGGCCGCTGTGGGCCGCGTCGTGGTGCGCGACCACCACGATCGTCTCCTCGGCGTTCGGGTCGCCGGCCTCGGCGACGACGTTGAAGGTGTCGCGGTGCGGTAGCGCCGCGCGCCGGAACCACAGACGCCCGCCGCCGACGTCGTCCCAGATCGCCGCGGCGGCGCCGGTGCCGATGGCCGCCGCGAGCAGCCGCACGAGGCGCGAGCGCGGCCGGCGACGCACAGTCAGCCCGGCGAGCGCGGCAGCGCCGTTGAGCAGGCCGAGCGGCCACCAGTAGCCGCCGTGGGCGCGCTCGACCTCGACCCGCGTGGGGTGGCCCTGCTCGCGCATCCGCGCGGCGATCCACTCGGCCGCCTGGCGCTCGCCCTCGGAAGCCGACGGGCGCTCGATCGCCGCGAGCCGATCGACGACGGCGTGCATCTCATCCGCCAGCCACGCGGGCTGCGCCAGCTCGCGGGCGGGGTCGGCGGCGGTCGCGCTCATACGCAGACGCTAGCCGAGGTGCGTGTCTGGCAACAGTCAAGCCGTGAGAAGGCGGCGCCGATGAGGCAGGGCGATGATGCGACTGCGGTCCTTCGTGTGCGTGGCCGGTGTCGTGGCGCTGTTGGTCGGCGCCAGCGACGCAGCTGCCCGCACGCACCGGCGCGCCGAGCCACGTACGGTCGGCCACGCCGCGATCATCGGCGGCGCACCTGCCGCGGGCGCGGCCTTCCCGTGGCTCGCGGAGATGATCGACGTGCGCGGGAACGAGGCGGTCGAGTGCACCGGCAGCGTCGTCGCTCCGCGGCTGATCCTGACGGCCGGCCACTGCGTCGAGAACCTGCGTACGGGCACCTCATACCCCGCGTCCGGCTTCAGCGTCATGACCTTCACGCAGTCGCCGGCGGGCGGCGAACGTCAGCTCTCAACGGTGTCGGGCGTGATCCCCTATGAAGGCTTCAAGCGCAGGGTTGACACGGGCGACGCGGCGCTGCTGGCACTGTCGGCGCCGGTGCGCGCTCCCGCGATCACGCTCGCCACGAGCGCCGACGCCGGCGAGCTTCAGCCGGGGACCACGGCGACGATCGTGGGGTGGGGCAAGACCCGTTTCACCGAGCAGGAACCCAGTCGCACGCTGCGCTCGGCCGGCACCGTCGTGCAGGCCAGCACCTGGTGCACGCGCACAGCGCCGCCGTTCCTCGTCACCGGCGAGCTGTGCGCCCTGGACGCGCCGAGCTACACGACCGGCGGCTGTAGCGGTGACAGCGGCGGCCCGCTGCTGATCGCCGGCGCGAACGGGGTGCCGGTCGACGTCGGCATCGCGGTCCACGTCTACGGGCGCTGCTCGACGCGGCGACCGACGGTGTTCACGCGCATCGACGCGATCGCGCCCTGGCTCGACAGCTGGATCGCGGCATACGCAGCGCCCTCGACGGCGACGGCCGCACCGGTGGCGCCGGCGAGCTCGACGCCGCCCGCCGCCTGACGCGGGCGCAGCCACACGGCATCAGCGCCTGCGTCTAGGCTTCGCGGCGTGAGCGTGATCGCACGCGCCGGCGGCATGGCGTATCGGCAGGCCGGGGAGCAGACGGCGCCCGCGGTGCTGCTCGTCCACGGCTACCCCGAGTCCTCCTACATGTGGCATCGCGCGCTGCCGGCACTCGCAGACGAGGGCTGGCGCGCGCTCGCGCCCGACCTGCCCGGATACGGCGACTCCGAGCCCGGCACCGAGCCGGGCTCGTGGGAGGCGCATGTGGCCGCGCTCGCGCGCTTCGTCGATGAGCTTCAGCCGGGACCGGTCGCGCTCGTGACGCACGACTGGGGCGTGATGATCGGCCTGCGCTGGGCCTGCGATCACCCCGGCGCGGCCAGCGCGCTGGTGATCTCCGACGGCGGCTTCTTCTCGGACCGCCGCTGGCACGACCTGGCGAACGTGATGCGCACGCCCGGCGACGGCGAGCGCCTGATCGAGGGCTACACGCGCGAGGGCTTCGCCGCCGCCATGCGCGCCGTCTCGAGCGGCATCGACGAGGAGGCGCTGACGGAGTACTGGAAGGGGTTCGCCGACGACGCGCGCCGGCGCCGGCATCTCGAGCTCTACCGCTCCGGGGACTTCGACAAGCTCGTCCCCTACGAGGGCCGTCTCGCGGCGCTGGCGCTGCCGGCGCTGGTCCTGTGGGGCCAGGGCGACCGCTTCGCGGGCGTCAAGATGGCGCAGCGCTTCCACGAGGAGCTCGCCGGCTCGGAGCTCACCGTGATCGAGGACGCCGGGCACTTCGTCTGGGATGACGAGCCTGAGCGCAGCACCGCCGCGCTCGTGGACTTCCTGCGCCGGCGCGTCGCCTGAGCCGCCGCGATCACCCGATGTGGACCGTCGGTTCGCTCGCCGAGAGCTGGTCGGGGAGGTTGATGTCGACGCCGGGCGGTGGATCCACGTGGCCGGCCAGCAGCGGGTCATCGGTATCGACCATCCACGCCTCGAGGCGGCCCCGCAGGTCGGCGAGCACCCCCGCGTAGGCGGGGTCCTCGAGCAGGTTGTTCGCCTCGTTGGGGTCGAACAGGAGGTCGTACAGCTGTTCCTTGGGGATCACCCGCTCGGCCCAGCCGTTGCGCAGCAACAGGTCCTTGCTGGGGCCGTCGTCGGTGTTCGCCAGCACCGGCGTCAGCCGCTCGCCCCAGCGGCGGATGTACTTGTGTCGAGCCGTGCGCACCGCGCGCTGGGGCTCGTATGCGGCGTGCCAGGTCGAGCCGGCGAAGACCTCCTCGCGCGCGCTCGTCGTGTGCCCGTGCAGCAGCCCCAGCAACGAGACGCCCTGCAGGAACGGCGGGCGCTCGACCTCCAGGTACTCGCACACGGTCGGGTAGATGTCGATGTGGGAGACGAGCGCGTCGATCACGCGACCGCCGTTGAACGGCTCGGGGCCGCGCAGCATCAGCATCACGCCGAGACCGCGGTCATACAGCGTCGCCTTGGCGCCGGGGAACGGCATCCCGTGGTCGGTGGTGAAGATGACCAGCGTGTCGTCCATCAGCCCCGACGCGTCGAGCTGGTTGAGCACCATGCCGACGCCGTGGTCGAGCGAGCGCGCGCTCGCCTTGAACGCGGCCACGTCGGCACGCACCTCGGGGGTGTCGGGGAGGTTGTTCGGCGGCTTGGAGTAGTGCACGTCGCGCAGCGAGCCCGGGCCGAGGAATTCCCGATGCGTCTCGAAGAAGCCGACCGACAGGAACAGCGGGCGATCGCGTGGCCGGCGCAGCACCTCCATCGCCAGCGGCGCGACCGTCTCGACGCGGGTGGTAGGGACCTTCAGCACCTCGTCGTAACCGATCACCCCGGGCTCCTTGGAGATGTGCTGCTCGCCGATCAGCGTCGAGGTGTAGCCGACTTTGCGCAGCGTGTGCACGATGTGGTGGCGGTAGTCGCGCAGCGACCAGCCACGGTGGGCGAGGCCGAGCATCCCGTTGCTCTGCCCGTACTGGCCCGTCAACAGGCACGCGCGGCTCGCCGAGCACGTCGGCGCGGCGCAGAACGCCTCGCGGAACAGCACGCCCTGGTCGGCCAGCGCCTGGACGTTCGGCATCGGCACCGGCTCGCCGTAGGGCTGCACGTAGCGTCCGGTGTCGTGCGAGTGCATGTAGAGGATGTTCGGGCGGTCGGTCACGGTTGGGGTTTCTGGAAGTGCTCTACCGGCAGTTCACAGGGTATTGTTCACCAAGCCAGTGTCCTTGACCTGGCCACCGCGATGACGCCGATGCTCTCCTACCTCGTGTGCGCGACGCCGCGAAGCGGCAGCACTCTACTCTGCCAGGCGCTCACCCAGACCGGAGTCGCCGGTCAACCCGAGGAGTACTTCGAGGCGCTGGCCCGTTCAGGGCTGCCGCGACGTCCGCACGAGTACTTCGACCCCGAGCGCCACGCCAACATCGTCGAACGGCTCGCCTTTCGCGAGATGCCCGACGGCGTCGCCAAGCCGAACCCGCTGTGGCATCCGGAGACCTACGACCAGTACCTCGCGTGGGCGCTCGCGGAGGGCACCAGCGCCAACGGCGTGTTCGGCGCGAAGATCATGTGGGGGTACCTTGGGGACTTCGCCGAGCTGCTGCGCGGCATCGAAGGAATGGCCGGCCGGCCGCTGCCGGAGCTGCTTGGCGCGTGCTTTTCCCGGCCTGCGCTACATCCAGATCACGCGCGAGAACAAGATCCGCCAGGCGGTGTCGCTGTGGAAGGCCGTGCAGACGCAGGCGTGGAAGGCCGGTGACGAGGTCGAGCGCTCGGTCGAGCTGGTGTTCTCGTTTCGAGCGATCAACTACCTCGTGCGGCTGCTGACCGCGCACGACGCCTCCTGGGACGCGTACTTCCTCGGTCTCGGCTCCGAGCCGTTGAAGCTCACCTACGAGGAGCTCGCCGAGAGCACCGACGCGGTCATCCGCCGGGTGCTCGCGCACCTCGGCATCCCGGCCCCCGCCGATCTCAGCGTCGGCAGGCCGAAGCTGTCGGTCCAGGCCGACGAGATCTCCGAGGAATGGGTCCGGCGGGTTGACGAGCACCTGCGGGCGCTCGAGGCGCCCGAGCCGGCGTGAGCGAGGCGTTCCTCAGAGCTTCGGCTTGGCGCGTTCGACCGCCTCGGCCAGCGACGCCAGGCTGACGTCCAGGGCCAGCGCGATGCGCCTGACGGTCGTCCACGTGGGGTTCGCGTGCCCGCGCTCGATGCGCGCGAAAGCCGCCACCGTCAGGCCGGCTCTGTGAGCCAGATCCTCCTGCGTGTCGCCGCGCGCGAGGCGCATATGCCGCACCGTGCTCGCGAGCGCGAGATCTGGCTGGCTGGGCGCCGACACAATCAGAAACATCGCACTTCGCGAGTAGCAAGATCCAGACAGCGAACTGCTGGCACCCCGCTGCCCCGACGCCGTCCCGGCCGGCGGCGTCGGCCTTGCCGCGTATCGCAGACCGCGCGCCCGGGCCGGGGGTGCCGCTCGTGGCTACAGGGCGCTCGGCAGCCGGTACTTGCGCGTCCGCGGGGAGCGCTCCAGCAATCCGAGCTCGACGAGCGTCGAGGCGTAGCGGTGTGTGGTGCTCGGGCTCATTCCCAGCTCGCGCGAGAGCTCGACGATTCCGCGCTCGGAGCCGTCGGGGCCGAAACGCGTGAGGAGCGACAGGCCGCGCATCAGCGACCGCGACATCCGCGGGTCGGCTTCGTCGTCGTAGGACAGGTCGCCGACAGGAGCGTGCCCGTCATCGCCGTTCAGGCCCCCGACGCCCGCGAGCTCGGCTCGGCCGGGCGCCCTCAGCGCGTTACCGATCAGCGTCGAGACGCTCGGCGCGCGGCTGTGTGTGGCGGCGCGCACGACCGCATCGACCTGGGCGGGGGAGAGGGCGATCGAGATGGAGTTCGGCTCGTCATCGGTCATGCCGCGCAGGTTCGCATATTCAGACGATTGTCTGCAAGCGGTGTTTCTCAGTCGATTTCTCCCGAAGAACTGCTTGCACGTGCAATCATTGCGGCATGAGCAAGATCTCCGTCACGCACTTCACCGATCCCGGCTGTCCCTTCGCCTACTCCGCGAGCCCCGCGCTGGCGGTCCTGCGCTGGCGCTACGGCGACCAGCTCGACTGGCGCCTCGTCACGATCGGCCTCGCGGAGGACCCCCAGCGCTACATCGACGCCGGCTACACGCCCACGCGCTCGACGATCGGCCAGCAGAGCTACTTCAAGCGCTTCGGCATGCCGCTGTTGATGGAACCGCGCGCCCGCGTCACCGCCACCTCGCGCGCGTGCCGCGCGATCGTCGCCACGCGCCGGCTCTACCCGGGGCGCGAGGACGAGGTCCTGCGCGCGCTGCAGCTCGCGTGGTTCACGACGCCGCTGCTGCTCGACGAGGACGCCGACATCGCACAGGCGCTCGCGCGCGTCGAGCGGCTCGACGTCGACGGCGTGGTCGCCGCGATCGAGGATCCAGAGACGCTCGATGGCCTACGAGGACGACAAGGAGCAGACGCGCAGCGCCGAGGGCGGTCCGACCGACTTCCAGGGCAAGGCGCGCCAGACCGACGGCCCGGTGCGCTACTCCGCGCCCTCGCTCGTCTTCCACAACGAGGCCGGACTGCGTCTCGAGGCCGGCGGCTTTCAGACGATCGAGGCATACGACGTGCGTGATCGCCAACCTCGACCCGACGCTCGAGCGCCAGGCAGCCGCCCGAGGACGCGATCGACGCGCTGCGCGCGTTCCCCGATGGGCTCGTCACCGCCGAGGTCGCCGCGATCCTCACCCAGAACAACCAGCTCCCGGACCGCGACGCCGCCGAGCGCGCGCTGATCGAGCTCGCCGGCGCAGGGGCCGCGCGCCGCGAAGCGCTCGCCGACGACGCGCTCTGGCAGATCGTCCCGGTGGCAAGTGCCGGCGTCGAGCCGGCGCTGCACGCCGCGCAGGCCGTATAACCATCGCTATACGGCCGTCGCGGAGACAGACAGGCGGCAGCGCCCGGCGACGGACACGCGCCGCGTCCGGGTAGCCTCCAGCGCTCGATGTCCGTGACGGTCACACTCCCCGACGGCAACCAGCTCGAGCTGCCCGACGGCGCCACCGGCGCCGACGCCGCCGCGGCGATCGGGCCGGGCCTCGCGCGCGCCGCGCTCGCGATCGAGATCTCGGCGGCGGCAGCCGACGGCGCCACGGCGAGGGCGCGGAGGTACGCGATCTCGCGCGCCCACTCCCCGACGGCGCCCACATCGCGATCCTCACTAAAAATGACGGGCCGAAGGCCCTGCAGCTGATCCGCCACGACGCCGCGCACGTGCTCGCCGCCGCCGTCATCGAGCTCTACCCGGGCGTCAAGATCTCGATCGGGCCGCCGATCGAGGACGGCTTCTACTACGACTTCGAGTTCCCCGACGGCGTCGCGCATCTCCGAGGCCGACTTCCCGCAGATCGAAGAGCGGATGCGCGCGCACGTCAAGGCCGCCGAGCCGTTCGAGCGCGAGGACGTGCCGGTCGGGCAGGCGCGCGAGCGCTTCCTGGCCGAGCGCCAGGACTACAAGGTCGAGCTGATCGACGACCTCGTGACGGCCGCCGCCGACAGCCTGCACCGCGAACCGCTGCGCAGCGTCTCGCTCTACACCAACGGCCCCTTCACCGACCTCTGCCGCGGGCCGCACGCGCCGAGCACCAAGACCGTCGGCGCCTTCAAGCTGAACTCGGTCGCCGGCGCGTACTGGCGCGGGGACTCCAGCCGCACGATGCTCACGCGCATCTACGGCACCGCGTTCTTCACCAAGGCCGAGCTCGAGGAGCACCTCGAGCGGCTCGAGCAGGCACGGGCGCGCGACCACCGCAAGCTCGGGCGCGAGCTCGGGCTGTTCAGCTTCTCGGAGGTCTCACCCGGCGCCGCCTTCTGGACGCCCGCGGGCACCACCATCTTCAACTCGCTGGTCGGCGCTCTCGCGCCAGATGGGCGCCGAACGCGGCTACGCGAGGTCAAGACCCCGCAGATCTACGACGCCGAGCTGTGGAGCACCTCGGGGCACTGGGACAAGTACCGCGAGAACATGTTCACGCTCGAGGTCGAGGGTCGCGAGATGGCCGTCAAGCCGATGAACTGCCCCGGCCACTGCCACCTGTTCGCCCAGACGCCGCCACTCCTACCGCGACCTGCCCGTGCGCTACTTCGAGCCTGGCCTGCTGCACCGCAACGAGGCCTCCGGCGTCCTGCACGGGCTGTTGCGCGTGCGCCACTTCGCGCAGGACGACGCGCACATCTTCTGCACCGAGGAGCAGGTCCAGGACGAGGTCACGAGCCGCCCTGGAGATGGCCTTCGCGACCTACGCGCTGTTCGACTTCGAGGTGCGCCTCGAGCTCTCGACCCGCCCCGAGCAGCGCGTCGGGACCGACGAGATGTGGGACCGCGCCGAGGAGAAGCTCGCCCGGCGCGCTCGACGAGCTCGGCCTCGAGTACGAGCTGAACCCCGGCGACGGCGCCTTCTACGGGCCCAAGATCGACATGCACATGACCGACTCGCTCGGGCGCTCCTGGCAGCTCGGCACGGTCCAGCTCGACTACTCGATGCCGGCGCGCTTCGAGCTCACCTACGACGGCGCCGACAACCAGGAGCACACGCCGGTGATGATCCACCGCGCGATGCTCGGCTCCTACGAGCGCTTCATCGGGATCATGCTCGAGCACTACGCCGGCGAGCTGCCGCTGTGGCTCGCGCCCGTGCAGGCGATCGTGCTGCCGGTGTCCGATCGCTTCAACGACTACGCCGCCGAGGTCATCGACGCGCTCACCGACGCGGGCGCGCGCGCCGAGCTCGACGACCGCAGCGAGTCGATCGGGCGCAAGATCCGCGACGCGGAGCTGCGAAAGGTTCCCTACATGCTGGTCGTCGGCGAGCGCGAGCAGACGCGACGCGCAGCGTGTCGGTGCGCGAGCACGGCGGCGGGGACGCCGGCAGCGTGCCGCTCGAAGAGTTCACAAACCGCCTCGCAGGAGAGCTATACTCGGCCGCGTTGACGCCCCGCAAATCCTCACACAGCCACGCGTAGCGATCGCTTGACGCGCGGCCACCACAGCTAGTGCCGGTTCCCCGCAGGTTCGACCGGCGCCCGCCCGAGCGGGACACGACCAGGATCAACGAGCGAATCCGCGTGCCCGAGGTGCGGCTGATCGACGACGAGGGCCAGCAGATCGGCGTGCATGAAGACGCCCGACGCGCTCGTCTTCGCCCAGGAGCGCGAACTCGACCTCGTCGAGGTCGCCCCCGAGGCGCGCCCGCCGGTGTGCCGCGTGCTCGACTACTCCAAGTACAAGTACGAGCAGGCCCAGAAGGTCAAGCAGGCGCGCAAGCACCAGCAGCAGATCACCGTCCGCGAGATCAAGTTCCGCCCGAAGATCGCCGAGCACGACTACGACACCAAGAAGCACCACGTCGAGCGCTTCCTGCGCCACAAGGACAAGGTCAAGGTCACGATCATGTTCCGCGGCCGCGAGGTCACGCACCCCGAGCGCGGCACCGCGATCCTCGACCGGCTCGCCGAGGAGCTCTCCGAGCTCGGCGTCGTCGAGCAGCGCCCGATGCAGGAAGGGCGCAACATGACGATGATGATGGCGCCGTCCAAAGCCGTGCTCGCGGGCAAGGCCAGCACGCGGCGAGGCCGCCGACGAGGTCTTCCCCGCGGCCGCCCAGGGCGACGTCGCCGAGGAGGCGCTCGAGTCGGCGCTCGAGGACGGCGCCGCCGCGTCCGAGCCGGTCTCCGAGCCGCCGCCGACGCCGAGCGCCGCGAGCGCCGAGCCGCGCCGAGGCGACCGCCCGAGCCGCCGCGCAGACGCCGGTCGCCGACGGCGGCACCCCGGCCGCGAGCAGCACCGTGTCATAATCAGCGGCTCGAGGGTGGCGCAAGCGACCGCAGGTCGTCAAGCCGGGCCCCTCGTTCTCTGGTCCTATGCCCAAGATGAAGACACACTCCGGCGCGAAGAAGCGCTTCAAAGTCACCGCCACCGGCAAGGTGCGGGGCCGGCACGCCTTCACGAGCCACATCCTCGAGAAGAAGTCGCCCAAACACAAGCGCGCGCTCGGCCGGCCCGCGATCCTCTCCGAGGACGACGTGCCGCGGGTCAAGCGCATGCTCGGGGTGGGCAAATGACCCGCGTCAAGCGCTCCGTCAGCGCGCGCAAGAAGCGCCGCGCCGTACTCGAGCAGACGAAGGGCTTCCGCGGCGAGGCGCACTCGAACTACAAGCGCGCCAAGGAGGCGCTGCTGAAGGCCGACGCCTACGCCTACCGCGACCGGCGCAACCGCAAGCGCGACTTCCGCCGGCTGTGGATCACCCGCATCAACGCCGCCGCGCGCATCAACGGCATGAGCTACTCGCAGTTCATGCACGGCCTCACGCTGGCCGGCGTCGAGCTCGACCGCAAGGTGCTCGCCGACATCGCCGTGCGCGACGCCGACACCTTCCGACGTTTTGCCGAGGTCGCCCGCGAGGCGTCGGCTGCCTGACCCCGCACGCGCCGGGGCCCCGGCAACGACAGACAGCCTCCCGGGCGTCGCTCCTGAAAAGGACGGCGCCTTTTTTTGCCGACATGAACCACACATCGAGCCAAGATCCAATCCCCACACAACCCCCGCCTGAAGGCCGTGCGCCGCCTGCACACCAAGCGCGAGCGCGCCCGCAGCGGCACTGTTCCTGGCCGAGGGCGAGGACCTGCTGGCCGCCGCCGAGCACGCCGGGCGCCCGCTCGTCGAGGGCTACCGGCTGGCCGGCTCCGAGCTCGGCAACGACGACTTCCACGAAGTCGAGCGCTCCGCGCTCGCGAGCGTCTCCGCGCTCGGCTCCGGCACGCGCGTGATCGCCGTCTACGAGCAGCGCTGGAGCGCCGCCCGCCGGGCCGCTGTGCGTGTACCTGCACCGCGTCGGCGATCCCGGCAACGTCGGCACCGTGCTGCGCTCCGCCGAGGCCTTCGGCGCGTCCTGCGTGGCGCTCGGTCCCGGCTGCGCCGACCCGCACGGGCCCAAGGCGGTGCGCGCGAGCATGGGCGCGATCTTCACCGTCGCGCTCGCGCGCGTCAGCGACATCGGCGAGCTGCCCGGCGAGCGGATCGCGCTCGCCGCCGACGCCGGCGAGCCGCTGCAGGGGCCCGGCGAGGGCGAGCTGACGCTGCTCGTCGGCGCCGAGCGCGAGGGCCTGCCGCCGGAGGTCCTCGCGGCCTGCGACCGCGTCGCGCGGATCCCGATCGCGACCGAGTCGCTGAAGCCGCGATGGCCGCGACCGTGGCGCTGTACGAGATGACCCGTCGACCGGATCGCGCTCACGCCCGCCCCAACGATACGGTCCCCGCGTCATGATCGATCGCATCCAGGAGCTGCGCAGCGAGGCCGAGCGCGCGATCGCCGCCGCAGGCTCGAGCGCCGAGCTCGAGGAGCTGCGCGTGCGCTACCTCGGGCGCAAGGCCGAGCTGCCGCAGCTGCTGCGCGGCGTCGCCGAGCTGCCCGCCGAGCAGCGCGGCGCCGTCGGCAAGGCCGCCAACCAGGCGCGCCAGGCGCTCGAGGCGCTGATCCAGGCGCGCCGGATCAGCTCGCGGGCGGCGAGCTCGAGCGCCAGCTGCTGGACGACCGCGTCGACGTCACGCTGCCGGGCGCGCCGCCGCAGCCGATCGGGCGCCTGCACGTGCTCACCGCCACCCGGCGCGAGCTCGAAGACATCTTCCTCGGCCTCGGCTTCACCGTCATGGAGGGGCCCGAGGTCGAGACCGTGCACTACAACTTCGACGCGCTCAACCACAGCCCCACGCACCCCGCGCGGGCGCGCACCGACACCTTCTACATCGCTCAGGACGACGATCAGGTCCCGCTCCCGCAGGACGAGCTGGTGCTGCGCACGCACACCTCGCCGATGCAGGTGCGCGCGATGGAGGCGCACCCGCCGCCGCTGTACGTCGTCATCCCCGGGCGCGTCTACCGGCCCGACTCCGACGCCACGCACACGCCGCAGTTCCACCAGATCGAGGGGCTCGCCGTCGACGAGGACATCACGCTCGCCGACCTCAAGGGCACGCTGCTGGCGTTCGCCGCGCGCGGTCTTCGGCGACGAGCGCGACGTGCGCCTGCGCCCGCACTTCTTCCCGTTCACCGAGCCCAGCGTCGAGGTCGACGTGTCCTGCTTTCACTGCGACGGCAAGGGCTTCCTGCAAGCGACGGCTCGCGCTGCCCGCTGTGCAAGGGCGAGGGCTGGCTCGAGGTGCTCGGCGCCGGCGAGGTCGACCCCAACGTCTACGCCTACGTGCCCACCACCGACGCCAACGCCCCCGGCTATGACCCCGAGAAGGTGCAGGGCTTCGCCTGGGGGATGGGCGTCGAGCGGATCGCGATGCTCAAGCACGGCATCCCCGACCTGCGGCTCTACTACGAGAACGACCTGCGCTTCCTGGAGCAGTTCCGATGAGGGTGCCGCTGCCGTGGCTGCGCGAATACTGCGATCCGCCGCTCGACGTGCGCGCGATCGAGGAGCGCCTGACGATGACCGGCACGAAGGTCGAGGCGATCCACCACCACGGCGTGCCCTCGACCGACGGCTTCGTCGTCGGGCGCGTGCTGAGCGCCGAGCAGCACCCCGACGCCGACCGCCTGAAGGTCTGCACGGTCGACCTCGGCGAGGCGAGGGCGACGGCGCCGTGGCGACGATCGTGTGCGGCGCGCCGAACGTCGCCGCCGGGCAGACCGTCGCGGTCGCGCGCCCCGGCGCGGTGATGCCCGACGGCACCAAGCTGAAGCAGGCGAAGCTGCGCGGCGTCGTCTCCGAAGGCATGATCCTGTCCGAGTCAGAGCTCGAGCTCAGCGGCGAGCTCGGAGGGCATCCTCGTGCTCGACGGCCAGCTGCTCGACGCCGGACCACGCCGTTCCGGCGCGGTGCCCGGCCCGGCACGCCGCTCGCGGAAGTGCTGCCGATCGCGATGGACGTGCTCGAGCTCGAGATCACGCCCAACCGGCCCGACTGCCTCGGCGTCTACGGCGTCGCGCGCGAGCTGCACGCCGCGACCGGCGCGCCGCTCGCGCCGGCGCCGTGGAGCGAGGACCCCGGCACGCTCGGCCCCGTGTCCGGCGCCGAGGTGATCCGTCGAGTGCCCCGAGCTGTGCCCGCGCTTCACCGCGCGCGTGTTCGAGAACGTCACGATCGCGCCGTCGCCGCCGTGGCTGAAGGCGCGACTCGCCGCCGCCGGGCAGCGCCCGATCAACAACGTCGTCGACATCACCAACTACGCGATGCTGCTCAGCGGCCAGCCGCTGCACGCCTTCGACCTCGACCGCGTCGCCGGCGCGCGCCTGACCGTGCGCCGCGCGCACGACGGCGAGCAGGTGCAGACGCTCGACGGCCAGACGCGCACGCTCGATCACGAGATGGTCGTGATCGAGGACGACGAGGGGCCCACCTCGATCGCCGGGCTGATGGGCGGCGCGCGCTCGGAGGTCGCGCCGGACACGACGCGCGTGCTGATGGAGGTCGCGACCTGGAACGGCCCCAACATCCACCGCAGCTCGTGGGCGCTCGGCCTGCGCAGCGAGGCCTCGGGGCGCTTCGAGAAGGGGCTGCAGCCGGAGCAGTGCATGCACGCGCAGGCGCTCGCGGCGCAGCTGATGATCGAGCTGTGCGGCGCGAGCGTCGTTCCCGGCACGATCGACGTCGGCCTCAAGGGGGCCGGCTGGGTCCCCGCGCGCCCGGAAATCGGGCTGCGCGAGGCGCGCGTGCAGGCGATCCTCGGGGTCCCCGTCGCGCCCGCGCGCCAGGCCGAGATCCTCAACGCGCTCGACTTCGAAACCGAACCGCGCAGCGGCGGCCTCGAGGTGAGGGTGCCGGCGCTGCGCCGCGACGACGTCACGCGCGAGATCGACCTGATCGAGGAGGTCGCGCGCATCGACGGCCTCGAGCGCCTGCCGGCGACGCTGCCGGCGCGCCGCGGCGCCGCCGGCATGCTCACGCACGCCCAGCGCGTGCGCCGCGCCGCCGAGGACGCGATGGTCGGCCGCGGCCTGTACGAGGTCGTCGGCTGGAGCTTCACCGATCCGGCGCTGCTCGACCGGCTGCAAGCTCGGAGCCGAGCACCCGCTGCGACGCGTGATCGAGCTCGAGAACCCGCTGTCGGAGGGGCAGTCGATCATGCGCCCGACGCTGCTCGGCTCGCTGCTCGACGCCGCCCGGCACAACGTCGCGCGCAACGGGCCCGACCTCGCGATCTTCGAGTCCGGCACCGTGTACCGCAAGGGTCACGACCTGGCATCCGGCCCGCCGGCGTCGGCGCGCCGGCGTCCGACGCACCCGACGTACTGCCCGCGGAGATCCTGCCGGCGGATGAGCACCACGCGCTCGGCGTGCTGCTGAGCGGGCACCCGGATGCCGCAGCTCCTGGCGTGGCGAGCGGCCCGAGGCGGACTTCTTCGCCGCCAAGGCGCTGCTCGGGGGGCTGCTGGAGCGCTTCGCGTCGACTGGTCGGTGGAGCCGGCGCGCCGGGCAGTGGCCGTTCCTGCACCCCGGGCGCAGCGCCGCGGTGCTCGCCGGCGGCGGCGCAGACGCCTCGGCTTCCTCGGCGAGCTGCACCCGCTCGTCGCCGGGGCGTGGGATCTGCGGCGCACGGCCGCGTTCGCGATCGACCTCGGCAAGCTCGCCGCGCTGGCGCCGGCGCTGGTCGAGTACACGACCTTCGGTCCGTTCCCGGCGCTGCGCCAGGACCTCGCGGTGACGCTGCCCGAGTCGGTCGCCCGCGGGCGACGCGCTCGCGCGCGTGCGCGCGGCCGGCGGCGAGCTGCTCGAGGAGGCGCGCGTGTTCGACGTGTACGCGGGCGAGCAGGTGGGGGAGGGCCGGCGCTCGCTCGCGCTGGCGCTGTCCTTCCGCGCGCTCGAGCGGACGCTCACCGACGAGGACGTCGAGCCCCTGCGCGCGAGGATCGTCGCGGCGCTGCGCGAGATCGGCGGTGAGCTGCGTGGCTGAACATCGCCACACAGCCGAGCGCCGCGGGCGCGCCGCGCGTGATCGTCGCCGGCGCCACCGGCTTCACGGGCGCGCTCGCCGCGCTACCTGCTGTGGCGCCACCCGGACTTCGAGCTCGTCGCCGTCACCGGGCGCTCGGAGCCGGGCACGCCGCTGCAGGAGCTCTACCCGCGCTACCGCGTGCCGCTGGCGATCGAGCCGCTGGAGCTCGAGCGCCTCGAGGGCATCGACGCCGCCGTCGTCGCCTACCCGCACGCCGCCGCCGCGCCGACCGTCGGGGCGCTGCGCGAGCTCGGCGCGCGCGTCGTCGACCTGAGCGCCGACTTCCGCCTCAGCTCGCTCGTCGGACTACGAGCGCTGGTACGGCGAGCATCCGCGCCCCGAGCTGATGGCGCAGGCCGTGTACGGGCTCACCGAGCTGCACCGCGAGCAGATCGCCGGCGCGGGCATCGTCGCCAACCCCGGCTGCTACCCGACCGCCTCGCTGCTCGCGCTCGCGCCGCTCGCCCGCGCCGGGCTGATCGCCGACGTGGTGATCGACGCCAAGCAGGGGATCTCGGGCGCCGGCCGCGTGTTCGACGAGACCACGCACCTGTCGATGGCCGGCGAGAACATCGTCCCCTACAAGGTCGCCGCGCACCGGCACACGCCCGAGATCGAGGAGCAGCTGCGAGCGCTCGACCCCGCCCACCCCGAGCTGAAGGTGCAGTTCCAGGCGCACCTCGTGCCGCTCGACCAGGGCGAGCTGGCCAGCTGCTACGTCACGACCACGCGGCCGGTCGAGGCCGAGGAGCTGCGCGCGATGTACGCCGACGCCTACGCCGCCGAGCCGTTCGTCGAGGTCAGCGAGCGCCCGCCGGGGGTGCTCGAGGTGCGCGAGACGAACTTCTGCCGCGTGTTCGCCGCCGCCGACGAGCACACCGGCAAGGTGATCGCGTTCGGCTCGATCGACAACCTCTGGAAGGGCACCTCCTCGCAGGCGCTGCAGAACCTCAACCTGATGTTCGGCTACCCCGAGACGGCGGGACTCCTATGAGCGCGTCTGATACCGAGGCCACCGCGGCGCGGCCGTTCTTCCGCTCGCGCTGGGTGCCCGCGCCCGGCGCACGTGCGCGAGCTCGGGCTCGACGCCGGGCTGCCCGCCGGGTTCCGCGCGGCTGGGGTCGTGGCCGGCATCAAGCCGAGCGGCCGCCCGGACGTGGGCCTGCTCGTGTGCGACTCGCCGCGCCCCGGTCAGCGCGGCGCGCTTCACCGCTCAGCGCGACGCCGGCTGCGCCGGTGCTCGTCAGCCGCGAGCGCTGTCAGCTCGACGCGCTGCGCGTGGTGCTCGCGAACTCCGGCTGCGCGAACGCCGCGACCGGCCGGCGCGGGCTCGACGACGCCGCCAAGACGCAGGGCGCCGCCGCGCTGGCCGCGGGCGTCGACCCGGTCGCGGTGGCGCTCGCCTCGACCGGCGGGATCAGCCACGAGCTGCCCGTCGACGCCGATGCTGAAGGGGATCCTGCTGGCGCGCGAGCAGCTGAGCGCCGACGGCGACACCGCCTTCCAGCAGGCGATCCAGACGACCGACGCGTTCGAGAAGCGCGCCAACCTCGAGGTGCAGCTGCCCTCCGGCACGCGTGCGTCTCAGCGCCCAGTGCAAGGGCGCCGGCATGATCTCGCCGCGCTTCGCCACGATGCTGTGCTTCGTCGAGACCGACGCCGCGCTCAGCGCCGAGACCGCCGACCTGCTGCTGGGCGTGTGCGTCAAGCGCTCGTTCGACCGCGCCTCCGTCGACGGGCAGCTCTCGACGAACGACACCGCGATCCTGATGTGCTCCGGCGCCAGCGGCGTCGAGATCGCCCCCGAGAGCGAGGACGAGCTGCGCTTCGGCGAGGCGCTCGACGCGCTGCTGCGCGCGCTGGCGATCATGATGGTCGCCGACGGCGAGGGCGCCGGACGCAGCGCGCGCGTGATCGTGCGCGGCGGCGAGGCGAGACGGCGCCGAGGCTGGCCGCGCGCGCGGTCGCCAACTCGCCGCTCGTCAAGGCGGCGCTCACGGCGGCGACCCCAACTGGGGGCGGATCGTGCAGGCGGTCGGCGGCGAGCTCGGCGGGCGCCCCGACTACCCCGCGCCGCTGGCGCTCGACGTCGCCGATCGAGGGCATCCAGGTGTGCGCCGGCGGGCGCCGCGATCCCCTACGACGAGCCCGCGCTCGCACGCGCCGTGCAGCGCGAGGAGGTCGAGTACGAGGTCACGCTGCCGGGGACGATCGGCGCCGAGACCGAGGTGTTCTTCTCCGACCTCTCGCACGAGTACGTCAGCGTCAACGCCGAGTACACCACATGAACAGCGGGGTGCCATGTCTTCGCGTGACGTCGGCACGCTGCTCGAGGCGCTTCCCTACATCAGGGAGTTCCACGGCAGGACGGTCGTGATCAAGTACGGCGGCGCCGCGATGGAGGACGACGCGCTGCGCGAGGAGTTCGCGCGCGACGTCGTGCTGCTCAAGTACGTCGGGCTGAACCCGATCGTCGTGCACGGCGGCGGCCCCGAGATCACCGGCTACATGGAGCGACTGGGCCTGCCCGTGGAGTTCGTCGGCGGCCTGCGCGTCTCCGACGAGAGCACCGTCGAGGTCGCGAAGATGGTGCTCGTCGGCAAGGTCAACAAGGAGATCGTGCTGCGCCTGAGCCGCCACGGCCAGCCCGCCGTGGGCCTGTGCGGCGACGACGGCTCGCTGTTCCGCGTCGCGCGCCGCTCGGCGCCCGGCGGCGAGGACATCGGCTTCGTCGGGCGCATCGAGCGCGTCAACATCGGCGTCATCGAGCACGTCGCGAGCGACTACATCCCGGTGATCGCGTCGGTCGGCGCCGACCGCGAGGGCACTCCTACAACGTCAACGCCGACGAGGCCGCCGGCGCGGTCGCGGGCGCGCTCGGCGCCTACAAGGTGATCTTCCTGACCGACGTGCCGGGCTGGCTGGAGGACCCCGCCGATCCCGCGAGCCTGATCGGCCAGGCGAGCGCCGAGCGCGTGCGCGGCGCGCTCGCCGACCTCGACGGCGGCATGCGCCCGAAGCTCGAGGCGTGCGTGGAGGCGATCGAGCACGGCGTCAGCGCCGCGCACATCCTCGACGGGCGCCTGCCGCACTCGCTGCTGCTGGAGCTGTTCACCGACGCCGGCATCGGCACCAAGATCGAGGCATCCCCGTGAGTCTGCGCGGAGCTGCAGGAGCTCGAGCGCGCGAGCGTGATCGGCTCCTACGCGCGCATGCCGGTCGAGTTCGTGCGCGGCGAGGGGCCGCGGCTGTGGGACGTCGAGGGCAACGAGTACCTCGACTTCCTGTGCGGCATCGGCGTCACGAGCCTCGGGCACTGCCACCCGCGCGTGGTGGAGGCGGTGCGCGAGCAGGTGGGGCGCCTGATGCACGTGAGCAACCTGTTCTACACCGAGCCCGCGATGCGCCTCGCCGCGCGCCTGTCGCAGTCGAGCCTCGGCGGCAAGGTGTTCTTCTGCAACTCGGGCGCGGAGGCCAGCGAGGCGGCGATCAAGCTCGCGCGCAAGGCGCGCCCCGGCGGCGACGTGGTGGTCGTGCACGGCGCCTTTCACGGGCGCACCTACGGCGCGCTGTCGGCGACGCCGCAGGAGGCCAAGCAGGCGCCGTTCGCGCCGCTCGTGCCGGGCTTTCGCGCGGTGGCGCCCGAGCCGCAGGCGCTGCGCGCGGCGGTCGACGCGGAGCACGGCGGCGGTGCTGCTCGAGCCGATCCAGGGCGAGAGCGGCGTCCACGTGCTCTCCGACGAGCTGCTGGCGAGCGCGCGCGAGGCCTGCGACGAGCACGGCGCGGCGCTGATCTTCGACGAGGTCCAGTGCGGCATGGGCCGCACCGGCACGCTGTGGGCCTACGAGCAGACGGGCGTGCGGCCCGACGCGATGACGGTCGCCAAGGCGCTCGGCGGCGGCCTGCCGATCGGCGCGCTGGTCACCGGCGAGCGCCTCGCCGACGTGCTCGCGCCGGGCGACCACGGCTCGACCTTCGCCGGCGGGCCGGTGGTCGCGAGCGCCGCGCTGGCGGCGCTCGAGGTGACCGACGACCAGGTGCTGCTGGAGCGCGTGCGCGAGCTCGGGCAGCGCCTTGCCGACGGCCTCGAGCGCCTGCCGCACGTGCGCTCGGTGCGCGGCCGCGGCCTGATGCTCGCCTGCGAGCTCGACGTACCGGCGCCGGAGCTCGCGCGCCGCGCGCTGCTCGAGCAGCGGCTCGTGCTCAACGCCACCGGGCCGACGACGCTGCGGCTGCTGCCGCCGCTGATGATCGGCGCGGGGGAGATCGACGACGCGCTCGCGCGGCTCGAGCGGGCGCTCGCGCTCGACGCGAGCGCAGCGCGGCCCGAGTAGCCTACGCCGCCGTGAGCCGCGAGCACGAGATCCCGACGCTGCGCACCGCCTCCTACGAGGCCGACCCGCGAGCAGGTGCACCGCGTGCTGCTGCTCTACTCCGGCGGCCTCGACACGAGCGTGATGCTCAAGTGGATCCAGGACTCCTACGGCGCCGAGGTCGTGTGCCTGACCGTCAACCTCGGGCAGCCCGGCGAGGACTACGAGGTGATCGAGGGCAAGGCGATGCAGCTCGGCGCGCTCGAGTGCCACGTCGTCGACGCGCGCGAGCAGTTCGCCCGCGAGTACGTGCTGCCGGCGATCAAGGCCAACGCGCTGTACGGCGGCGGCTACCCGCTGTTCACGGCGCTCGGGCGCCCGCTGATCGCCAAGCTCGCGGTCGAGCAGGCGCGCGCGTCGGGCTGCGACACGATCGCCCACGGCTGCACCGGCAAGGGCAACGACCAGGTGCGCATCGAGGCGACGATCGCGACGCTCGCGCCCGAGCTGAAGGTGATCGCGCCGGTGCGCTCGTGGCAGATGGGGCGCGAGGAGGAGATCGCCTACGCGCGCGAGCACGGCATCCCGGTCAAGGTGCCAGCCACCGGCGCCGAGGGCGGCGCGCCGTACTCGATCGACGACAACCTCTGGGGGCGCTCCTCGGAGGGTCGCTGGATCGAGGATCTCGAGCACGCCCCCGAGGACGACGTCTTCCAGCTCGTCACGCCTCCGGAGCGCGCGCCCGACGAGCCGCAGGAGATCGAGCTGGGCTTCGAGCGCGGCGTCCCGGTCGCGCTCGACGGCGAGCGCCTCGGGCTCGTCGAGCTGATCGAACGCGTCGCCGAGATCGGCGCGCGCCACGGCGTCGGCATCGTCGACCACATCGAGGACCGCATCGTCGGGCTGAAGGTGCGCGACATCTACGAGGTGCCGGCGGCGGCGATCATGCTGCTCGCCCACCAGGAGCTCGAGCGGCTGGTCTGCACGATCCACCAGAACCAGTTCAAGCCCGAGCTCGACCGCCAGTGGGCCTACCTCGTCTACGCGGGCCTGTGGTGGGAGCCGCTGCGCGGCGACCTCGACGCCTACATGGAGCGCGTCAACGAGCAGGTCACCGGCACGATCGGCCTGAAGCTCTACAAGGGCCACGTCCGCGTGCTGACGCGCTCCTCGCCCGAACGCCGTCTACGACGCGAGCCTCGCGTCGTTCTCGGAGTCGGGCGGCCTGTTCTCGCAGACCGCCTCGCCCGGGTTCATCGAGCTGTGGTCGCTGCAGTCGCGGATGGCGTGGCGCCTGCGTAACCGCTGACTGCGCCTCGGGTTTCAGAGCTTGTGGCGCAGACTGTCGATTTCGCGCCCCGCCGTTTGTCTGGAGACGATGACCGTACACACCCGGGTCGAGCCGACCCCCGAGCTCAGGAGCGAACATGACCGACTCTTCGACCCAGGGAATTCAGACGGTGCTGATTCCCGTGTCCGACGTGGCGAGCGCCAAGGCGCTGTACAGCGCGCTGCTCGGCATGGAGCCGCAGAGCGACTCCTCCTACTACGTCGGCTTTGACGCCGCCGGCCAGCAGATCGGGCTGGTGCCGGGCGGCGGACCGCAGGCGATGAGCTCGCCGGTGCCGTTCTGGCACGTGGCGGACATCGAGGCGAAGCTCGCCGAGCTGACCGCCGCGCGGCGCCACCGTCAAGGAACCCGCGCACGACGTCGGCCGCGGGCGCCTCGTGGCTACCGTCACCGACGCCGACGGCAACGTGCTCGGGCTGCTTCAGGACCCGTGAGCCGCGCCCGCGGGCGCGGCCACAGACGTCCGGCGCGACCCTTACCTTGGCGGCAACGTGATGGCCGAGGGAAGCGAGACGCCGGACGGCGAACAGGGCTCCGGACCCGAGGGTCGCCCACGCCGTAGCGAGGGCGATCTGCTGGCCGAACGCCGCGCGCGGCGCGCCGCGGAGAGCGGCGAGGTCGCGCTGATGCGCCGCGCCGAGGCGGCCGAAGCGACCGTGCAGACGCTCGAACGCCACGTCGCGAGCCTGCAGCAGCGGCTGCGCGAGGCCGAGGAGGACCGCGTGCGGATCGGCGAGCTGCTCGAGCACGAGCGCGCCGCGGCGCTCGAGCGCGAGAGCGAGCTGCGGCGCGTCAAGCAGCGCGAGTACGCCGAGCAGCAGCTGCGGGTCGAGGCGGAGGAGCGGCTGCTCGGCCTCGACCGCGAGAGCCGTGTCGAGATCGAGCGCCTGGAGCTGCGGCTGAGCGCGAGCGAGGATGACGCTCGCGAGCTGTTGCTGAGCATCGAGCGGCTGCAGCGCCAGCTCGCCGAGGCCGAGCAGGCCGCGGGCGCGGATCGCGCCGCGGTGCGCGAGCGTCGAGCAGGGCCTGCAGGAGCGCCTCGACGAGCTCGAGCGCCGGCTCCAGGAGATCCAGCGCGGGCTGAACGCCGAGCGCGCCGCGCGCGAGCGCTCCGAGCGGCTGCTGGAGCGCATGCGCGAGGGCCACGCGCCGCCTCGAGCTGCTGCTCGGGGAGATGAACGGGATCATCGCGCGGGTGACGACGGCGCTCGCGCGCGACGAGCGCCCGGCGATCGTCAGCGAGCCCGCAGCCGCGGCCTCCGCGGAGGTTCGCGGCGCCGAGATGGCCGACGCGCTGGCGGCGGCGGTCGAGCGCCTGCGCGCGCGTGCCGAGGCCGCGCCGCTCGCAACGCCGACGCTCACGCCCGAGCCGCAGACGACGGCCCCGGCGTCCTCCAGCGCCTTCCATGAGCCGCGCGTGCGGCCTGCGGCGCACAAGCACAGCCTGTCGTGGTTCGCGCGCCAGAAGTGCGACGCAAACAGCGACGGGAACGGCGTGAGCAGTGAGCTCCTCCGCCGCCCCGACGCCTAGCATGCTGTGCCAGTGAGCAGCCTCTCCTGCGCCCATCTGCACGTTCACTCCGAGTACTCGCTGCTCGACGGTGCGTGCAAGATCGACGCGCTCGCCGAGCGCGCGGCGGCGTTCGACCAGCCGGCCCTGGCGCTCACCGACCACGGCGTGATGAACGGCGCGGTCGAGCTCTACAAGGCGTGCGCCAAGCACGGCGTCAAGCCGATCATCGGCTGCGAGATCTACCTCGTGGACGACCACACCGCCACGGGCAAGGTCGAGCGCAACCACCTGACGCTGCTCGCGGCCGACGACGCCGGCTACCGCAACCTCGTGAAGCTCTCCTCGGCCGGCTTCCTGGAGGGTCTGCAGCGCGGCAAGCCGACCGTCGACCTCGCCCAGGTCGAGCGCCACTCCGAGGGCGTGATCGCGCTCACCGGCTGCCTGGCCTCGCGCTTCTGCCAGCGGCTGCTGGAGGACCGCGAGCAGGAGGCGCGCGCCCACGCCGACGAGCTGCCGGGGTGTGTTCGGCGCCGAGAACGTCTACTTCGAGGTCCAGAAGAACGGGCTGGCGCCGCAGGACAAGTGCAACGAGGGGATCGTCAGGATCGCGCGCGAGCTCGGCGGCAGCCTCGTCGGCACCGGCGACGTGCACTACCTGCGCCGCGAGGACTACGACCACCACACGGCGCTGCTGTGCGTGCAGACGAAGAGCACGATCGCCGCGCCGAAGCTGACGTTCGACACGAACGAGTTCTACCTGCGCGACAGCGAGGAGATGTCGCGCGCGTTCGCCGAGTGGCCCGAGGCGATCGCGAGCACGCTCGAGATCGCCGAGCGCTGCTCGGTCGAGATCGAGCTGGGCAAGCAGCTGATCCCGAGCTATCCGACGCCCGACGCGAGCGACGAGCGTTCCTACCTGCGCGCGCGGGTGCTCGAGGGCCTGCGCCTGCGCTACGGCGACCCGCCGCCGGCGGAGGCGGTCGAGCGCATGGAGATGGAGCTCGACGTGATCGACCGGATGGGCTTCAACGCCTACTTCCTGATCGTCTGGGACTTCGTCAAGTTCGCCAAGGAGAACGGCATCGCCGTCGGACCCGGGCGCGGCTCGGCGGCGGGCTCGATCGTCTCCTACTGCCTGGCGATCACCGACGTCGACCCGCTGCGCTACGACCTGCTGTTCGAGCGCTTCCTGAACCCCGAGCGCGTGTCGATGCCGGACATCGACATCGACTTCTCGGTGCGCGGGCGCGAGCGCGTGATGAAGTACGTGACCGAGAAGTACGGGCGCGAGTCGGTCGCGCAGATCGTCACCTTCGGCAAGATGTTCCCGCGCGCGGCGACGCGCGACGCGGCGCGCGTGCTGGGCTTCGACTACGGCGCCGGCGATCGCCTCGCGAAGCTGATCCCCGACCCGATCATGGGTCGCTCGCCGTCGTTCGAGGAATGCCTGAAGCCGGGTCAGCCGCTGCGCAAGGCCTGCGACGAGGACCCCACGGCGAAGCAGATCGTCGACGTCGCGCAGGGACTCGAGGGGATCGTGCGCAACTCCTCGATCCACGCCGCGGCGGTCGTGATCGCCGACCGGCCGCTGACCGACATCGTGCCGCTGCAGCTCGCCGACGCCGGCACCGACGAGGACGGCGAGCGCGTGTTTCGCACGGTGACGCAGTTCTCGATGAAGCCGATCGAGGAGATCGGCATCCTCAAGATGGACTTCCTGGGGCTGCGCAACCTCGACGTGATCGAGGACGCGCTCGACATCATCGAGCGCTCCAGCGGCGAGCGCCCGGACATGACGACGCTGCCGCTCGACGACGCCAAGACCTACGAGATGCTCTCGCGCGGGGACTCCACGGGCGTGTTCCAGTTCGAGTCCGAGGGCATGCGCGAGGCGCTGAAGAAGGTGCGCCCGGACGAGTTCGAAGACCTCGTGGCGCTCAACGCGCTGTACCGCCCCGGCGCGATGGACCAGATCCCCGTGTACGCCAAGGGCAAGCACCACCCGGAGTCGATCGCCTACCCCGACGAGCGCCTGCGCCACATCCTCGAATCCTCCAAGGGCGTGATCCTCTACCAGGAGCAGGCGATGCAGATCTCCAAGGAGCTGGCCGGCTTCTCGGGCGCCAAGGCGGACGACCTGCGCAAGGCGATCGGCAAGAAGAACCGCCAGGCGATGGCGGCGCTGAAGCCCGAGTTCGTCGAGGGCTGCCGCGCGTCGGGCACCAGGGCCGAGGTGATCGAGTTCCTGTGGAACACCAACGAGCGCTCCGCCGACTACTCGTTCAACAAGAGCCACGCGGCCTGTTACGGGCTGATCGGCTACCGCACGGCGTGGCTGAAGGCCAACCACACCGCCGAGTACATGGCGGCGCTGATCTCCTCGGTGATGTCCACGAAGGACAAGGTCCCGTACTTCGTCGCGCGCTGCGAGGACATGGGCATCGAGATCCTGCCTCCGGACGTCAACCTCTCCGACCACGAGTTCACGGTCGGCGCGGGTGGGGGGGATCGGAAAAGGGCGGCGTCGGCAGCATCCGCTTCGGCCTGGACGCGGTCAAGGGTGTCGGCTACCAGGCGGTCGAGGCGATCAAGCGCGCGCGGGAGGGGTCCCCGCCCGAGGTGGGTGGCAGTCCGTTTACGTCGATCTGGGACTTCTGCGAGCGCGTCGACAGCCGCACCGTGAACAAGAAGGCGATCGAGGCGCTGGTCAAGTGCGGCGCGCTCGGCTCGACCGGCGCGACGCGCAAGGGCATGCTCGAAATCCTCGAGAAGGCGCAGGCCAAAGGCCAACAGGTCCAGCAGGATGCGCAGATCGGCCAGGGCTCGATCTTCGACCTGCAGGAAGACAGCCCGCAGGACGGTGCGGCGGCGCCCGGCGGGCCGCCCGTGAGCGCGTTCGCGGCGCCGGTGCACCCCCCGATCCCGAGCGAGGAGTTCGAGCAGGCGGAGCTGCTTGCGGCCGAGAAGGAAGCGATCGGGCTGTTCGTGTCAGCGCATCCGCTGAAGCCGCTGCGCGATGCGCTGCGCGCCCGCGTGGATTGCCCGATCGCGGCGCTCGAAGACCGCCGCGACAAGGACTGGGTGACGGTCGGCGGCATCATCACCGAGGCCAAGCGGATCCGCACGCGCAACGGCGATCACATGATGTTCGCGACCCTCGACGACCTCGGCGGGGCGGTCGAGGTGCTGGTGTTCGGCAAGGCGCTGGCCGAGCACGAGGCGGCACTCGCGGTCGACGAGGTGGTGCTCGTGAAGGGCCGCGTCGACCACAAGGAAGCGGGCAAGACGTGCGTCGTTGTGCAGAGCGTCGAGAAGTTCGCGCCCTCCGCGGAGGAGGTCGAGCGCGCCAGCAGCCAGGCGCGTGCGGCGGCACGCACGGCCTCCGCGCTCGCGCAGCCCGTGAGGCTGCGGGTGGTCGCGGCGGAGCTGAGCGAGAGCGCGATCGAGGAGCTGAGAGATCGAATCGAGGACTGCCGCGGCACCGCCGAGGTGATCGTCGAGATCGAGGCCAGCGACGGGCGCACGCGCTGCCTGCGCCTCGGTGAGGACTATCGCGTGCGCCACACGCCGACGCTGCTCGCCGAGCTGAACGCGGCCGTCGGCGCGCGCTCTGTCGATGCTGTGCCCGCGGTCGTGGCAGTTGCGCCGCTCGCCGCCGTCGCGAGCGCCTGAGCGCGCGGCCTACGTAGGTCAGCCGCGCCGCGCGAGAGCGCGCTCGCGCAGCTCGAAGGCGAGCGCGACTTCAGCGGCCGAGGGGCCTTTGCGATCCTCCCCGGGGGTCTCGAGGATGCACGGCGTCCCGGCCAGCGACGGCGGTGACAGGAACGCTTCACAGCCCTCCTCGCCGAGCTCGCCCTGGCCGATGTTGGCGTGACGGTCGCGGTTGGAGCCCAGCGGCGTCTGCGAGTCGTTGAGGTGTAGCGCGCGGACACGTCCGCGACCGAGCTTGCGCGTGCACTGGCGCAGCACGCGGGTCATCTCGCCCGGGGCCCGGATGTCATAGCCGGAGGCGAACAGGTGGCAGGAGTCAAGGCACACGCCGAGGCGTTGATCGCCGCCGGCGCCGTCCACGAGCGCCGCCAGCTCGTCTATCGAGCGCCCGAGCGTGCCGCCGGCGCCGGCGGTGTTCTCGAGATGTAGCTGGCAGCCCTCGCTCTCGTTGAGCGCCTCGCGGATCGTCGCGGCGGCGCGCTCGATCGCCTCACCGACGTGTCCCGCCTTGGCCGAGCCCGGATGCAGGACCACCCCGGCGGCGCCGATCGCCTCGCCGGCGCGCAGCGAGTGCGTCAGAGATGCAAGCGATTTCTCGCGAATGTCGGGATCGTCGCTGGCGCAGTTGAGCAGGTACACGGCGTGGATCAGCACCGCGTCGATCGGGCTCGCGCTCATCGCCTCGCGGAAGGCCGCGACATCCTCCTCGCGGTAGACCGTTCCTCTCCACATGCGCGGCGACTGGTTGAAGATCTGAATCGCGGTGCAGCCACGCTCGACGCCGCGCTCGATCGCCTTCGGCAGGCCGCCGGCGGGGGAGACGTGCGCTCCGATCAGCATGCGCGCCAGTTTATGGCGGCGCGAGCCAGGAGCCGCGCGAGCTAGGGGGTTTTGATCTCGAGCGCCGAGGAGAAATCGGTGACGCCGCTCGCTTCCCAGACCGACGCGTACGGTCCGACCCAGGTGTTTCGCGCGGGCGAGAATTCGGTGAGGATGTCCTGTTCGCCGCTGCCTTCGCTGTAAGCGAGCACCCGCACCGTGGTCACGATGTTGACGACGTTGCTCGTCGGCCCGCTCATCGAGCCGCTGAGGCGGTACGGACCGGAGCCGCCGCAGGAGAATTCGGCGATCTCGCCTTTGTTCGCCGCCGTGCCCGACAGCTCGGTCCAGACTTCCCCGGGGGCCGGTTCCTTGCCGCCAGGTCCCGTTTCACCGTGGGCGATGAGCGTCGTTTCGAGCTGCGGGGTTGCGATCGTGCCCTTGCGCTGATGCTTGCTCGCGCACTCGAGCGGTTCGGCGCCGGTCGTCTTGCAGCCCGTCAGGATGATCGTCTGCAGCTCCGTCACAGGCCCCGCGATCTCGCCCGTGATCAGTTCTTTTTCGCATTCGACGTCGCTCGACAGCGCCGGCGTTGCGATCGTCACCATGAACGCCTCCGAGCGGAGCCCCGGCCCGGGTGCGGTTTCGTAGAAGCCGGCGCCCGGCCTCTTCGCCGGCGTGGTGCACGCCGGATCGGCGTAGTTGCCGAGTTTGTGGGCGACGCGGATACAGCTCGGCGGCGCTCCCGGCCGCCATTCGAACTGGCCCCTGTGGTTGGGAGTGCCGCGTTTGCCCCTCGACAGCGTCTGGCAGTTGCGTTCGGTGTAGCCGCCTTTCTTCTGCGCCACGCACTGGCCGTATTCGGCGGCCTGGGCGCACGCCGCGGCCCCCGCCGCCAGCGCGCACGCAGCCAGCACGCACATCCCGATGATCCTGATGCCCCTCATTCCTCGAGACTCCTTTCCCGTTCCAAGCCTAAAGCAAGACGCTAGGGTCGGAGCATGCGGGTTCGCTTCGCACCATCTCCGACGGGAGCGCTGCACATCGGCGGCGCGCGCACGGCGCTGTTCAACTGGCTGCTCGCCCGTCACGACGGCGGTGAGCTCGTGCTTCGCATCGAGGACACCGACCGCGAGCGCTCGACGCCGGAGAACATCGAGCAGATCCTCGACGCGCTGCGCTGGCTCGAACTCGACTGGGATGAGGGGCCGATCCTGCAGACGGCGCGCTCCGAGCGCCACCAGGAGGCATTGCGGGCGCTGCTCGACTCCGGTCACGCCTACCGCTCTCGCGCCACCGCTGAGGACGTGAAGGCGTTCAAGGAGCTCTACGGCGCCGAGCGCGGATTCCGCGGCGAGGCCGAGAGTGAGGGGGCTGTGCGCCTGCGCGTGCCCAGCGACGGCGCCACGGTCGTGCATGACGTGATCCGTGGCGACACGCGCTTCGAGCACGTGCACCTCGACGACCCTGTGATCGCGCGCGCCGACGGGTCGGTGCTCTACAACTTCGCCGTCGCGATCGACGATCTCGACGCCGGGATCACGCACGTGGTGCGCGGCGAGGACCACCTGTCGAACACACCCAAGCAGTTGCTCGTGCTCGAGGCGGCGCGAGCTGCTGGCTTCGGGCCCGACGTAGCGCCGCCGATCTACGCGCACCTGCCGCTGCTGCACGGGCCCGACGGCAAGAAGCTCTCCAAGCGCCACGGTGCGGCCTCCGTCCAGGAGCTCAGGGACGCCGGCTACCTGCCGGAGGCGGTCAGGAACTACCTGGCGCTGCTCGGCTGGGGCGCCGGCGATGACGCGACGGTGCTCTCGAGCGAGGAGCTCGTGGAGCGCTTCACGCTCGAGCGCGTGAGTCGCAATCCGGCGCGTTTCGACGAGGTCAAGCTGCGCTGGCTCAACGGGCTGTACATCCGCAAACTGCCGGTGGTGGAGCTTGCGCGGCGTCTGGAAGCCTTCACCGGGCGCGAAGGGCTAGAGCAGGCAGCACGGATCAGCCAGGAGAAGATCCAGACGCTCGCCGATTTCCTGCCGCTGGCGGGATCGCTGCTCGATGGGCCCGCTGAGGATCCGAAGGCGCGGGAGCGCTGGCTCGACGACGACGGGCGCGCGTCGCTGGCGGACGTGCGCGCGGCGCTCGCGGCGATCGAGCCCTTCGACGAGGCGAACATCGAGCGGGCGCTCGCCGGGGTGATCGAGCAGCGCGGGGTCAAGCCGCGCGAGGTCTACCAGCCGTTGCGCGTCGCCCTCACCGGCGGCACCGTCTCGCCGGGAATCTTCGAGAGCGTGGCGTTGCTCGGGCGCGAGGAGACGCTGCGCCGGATCGATCGCGTCCCCATCAGCGGTCAGCGTCCCTGAGCCCCCGGTAATCGGCCGGAAGGGCCCCAGCCTAAATCGTTTGCCCGCCGTTGCCGATACGACAGCAACGCCGGAACCAATGGAGTCGTACAGGCGAACCCAAGGAAGGGGTCGAATACCGCATGCAGGCAACCGCCGCCACACAGAAGCTGTCCAAAGCCCAGAAACCGACCGGAGCGCAGAGGCTCGGCGTCGCCAAGAAGCGCACCGCGCCAAAGGCGTTGACGAAATCGAACTTGCAGACACCGAGCCCGCCCCAGCAGCGCACGATCGCAGCCAGCTCGGCCTCCGGTGAGCGGCACCAGAACGAGGGCCACGGGCGCCGGCTGACGATGGCCTTCGAGGCGCTCGAGGCGTTTCCGGCCCTCGCGGAGTCACGCGACCGCCTGCTCGCTGTCGTCTCCAAGGAGCACGTCGCGACGGCTGACGTGGTCGCCGCCGTCGAGTCCGACGTCGCGCTGCTGATCGCGGTCCTGCGCCTGGCCAACCGCGCACAGGAAGGCCGCGCACGCGTGGACACCGCCGTGGCGGCGGTCGAGATCCTCAGCCCGCAGACCGTGCAGGCGGTCGCCAATCGGGTGCGCACGTTCGACTTCTTCGAGCGCGCCAGCGTCTGGGACGCCGCGCCGGAGCGCTTCCGGCTGCACGCCATGGCGACGCAGCACGCCGCTGACCGCATCGCCATGGAGGTCGGCTACGAGAACCGCGACCGTCTGACCGTCACGAGCCTCATGCACGACGTCGGCAAGCTCGTGCTGCTGCACGCCTATCCTGGCTACCCCGCGCAGGTGCACCGCGGCGCGAGGACGCCCGAGGAGCGCCTGCACCAGGAGCGTCGCGAGCTCGGGGTCGACCACGCGCTGGTCGGCGGCGTGCTGATCCGCCGCTGGGGTCTGCCGTCGTCCCTGGCGACGCCGATCGAGCGCCATCACAACCCCGACGTCGAAGGCGAGGGCGCGTTCATCCGCCTCGCCGACATGCTCGCCCACTACGAACAGGGCGCGCGCGTCTCACCGACGGAAATGCTGCACACCGCTCGCAGCGTCGGCCTCGGCCCCGACGAGCTCAGGCGCGTGATGTATGAACTGCCGAGCCCCACCAGCCAGCGCCAGCGTCACGTCGACCCGTGCCCGCTGTCGGGCCGCGAGCTCGGTGTGCTGCAGCGCCTGGCCGAGGGCAAGGTCTACAAGCAGATCGCGCACGAGCTGACGCTGTCGACGAGCACGGTGCGCACGCACCTGCACAACATCTACGGCAAGCTCGGCGCCGTCGACCGCGCGCAGGCGGTGCTGATCGCCACCGAGCGCGGCTGGTTGTAGAAGCACGCAGCCCCTGTTAGGGACGCGGCCGGCGTGACGACGCCGCGCCGCTGCGCGATACTGACGGCCGATGTCCCAGGAGAACGTCGAGATCGTCAAGGCCAGCGTCGCGCAGGCTCTCGGGCAGGTGGGCCTCCAGCCTCCGGACGGGGCGGCGCAGAGCACATGATCTCGATCACCAGCAAGTCTCCCTACGCGGTGCTGGCGCTCGCCGAGCTCGCTCGCAGCGGTGGCTCAGAGCCGGTGCCGATCGGTGAGCTCGCGCGCAGGCGCGATGTCCCGGTTCAATTCCTCGAGCAGCTGTTTGCGGTGCTGCGCCGCGGCGGTGTGATCAGCTCTCAGCGTGGCGTCAAGGGTGGCTATCGCTTCGCGCGCGAGCCCTCGACCGTCACCGTGCTCGAGGTCGTCGAGCTGCTCGACGGCCCGTTGGGCCGCGACGCGCAGGGGGTGTTCGCCGATGCGGCCGACGCCGCCCGCAGGACGCTCGCGCAGATGACGATCGCCGACGTGCTCGAGCGCGAGCAGCGCGAGGCTGGCGCGAGCATGTACCACATCTAGAAGCCGCCCGGCGGGGTGGGGGGTAGACCAGCGTTTCAGGGGCTTCGACCGCCGGGGGACCGCCTAAAATCGTCGGGTGCGGGGGTATCGACTGCCGCGCGCAGCCATGTGCCGAAGGAGCGGGGCACCGCAGCTGCGGACATCGGCGGCGGTCGGCGTGTCCGCTACACGACGCCCGTTCCCATCGAGCCATGCCACCGGTCGCCCCAACGTGGGGACACGCGGGCGTAGGGCGGCCCGCATGTCCCGCTGCGGGCTACGCGCTGGCGCGAACCTCGACTCCGTCGGCGGCGCGATCCTGTATCGCGTTGATTGCGGCGTCGATACCGCCCTGGAGTGCTGCGCGGACGTTGTCATCTGCTGCGTGCTGGACGACGGACTCTACAGAGGCCACCAACGTGGCGTCGTGCATCAAGGCCGGGTAGTTGATCGGGCCGGGGCCGGGTTTCCACCCTTGCCACGGCCATGGGATGACTACCACGTCGTAACAGTGACCATCGACACAGATAACCATCAGTGTTGCTCCTTTATATGAGTGTGGCTGTTGGAATTCTCTGCGGAGACCACAATGCACCCCCCAGCCGCTCGTGTCTGTGACATCACGCACGTGACCGCGGGGCCCGCTCGAGGTTCAACCTGGCGCTCCCCGTTGCCCTCGAAGCGTGCTCAGCCGGTCGAGCGCGCGGGAGCACGCGCGAAGAACGCTGATGAGTGACGGTCGGTATCGCAGGTGGCTGGCCCAAACGCGAAGACGCTCAGCACGTACAGCGTGGTCGTGCTACCCGGCGACACGCCTCACTTCCACTGGGCGCGCTCCGGTGAGTACGTCAGCCAGGTGACGGCGATCGGGCCGCTCGGCCTCGATTACCTGGATCCGAAAGACGATCCGCGAAGCCAGGCCTAGGACCCGAGCCCCACGTCCCTAAGCGCCTCCTCGATGTCTAGGTAGATCCGCAGGCGTGTCACCTGGTGGCGGTCACTGAAGACACTCACCCACGCCATCGGCCGATCGAAGCTGATGCCGCTGGCGCGTCCGCTTGCCTGCACGCTGCCGATCGCGATGACCGTGTCCTCGACGGCGCGTACGTCCTCGACGCTGACCCGCCATTCGGAGAACTGCTCATCGACATCCCGCATCCACTGCGCCACCCCCGCGTGGCCGCGGTAGGGCTCGCCGACGACTGAGGAGAAGGGCGAGTCGAGCTCGACGGCGGGATCGCAGTACTCCGCCGGGTCGGGTCGATCGCCGCTGTTCCAGCGGGCGTAGAGGGCGCGCGTGATCTCGATGTTCTGCTGCGACATCGCCCGGGCAGTATCTCTCAGGCGGCGAGGGCGGCTGGTCGCCCACTATTGTCGTGGCCCATGTCGCAAATCCCGATCAACATTGCTGAGTTGGTTGGCAGGACGCCGCTGCTCGCTCTCCCGCGGATGCTCGAGGGGACAGCCGCAGCGGAGAACGGCGTCGAGCTGTTCGCGAAGCTCGAGGCGTTCAACCCGGGGGGCAGCGTCAAGGATCGCATCGGCGTGGCGATGATCGAGGCGGCCGAGGCCGAAGGCAGGATCGAGCCGGGGCGCACGACAATCGTCGAGGCGACGAGCGGCAACACGGGCATCGCGCTGGCGTTCGTGTGCGCCGCCAAGGGATATGAGCTGGTGCTGACGCTGCCGCAGGGCATGAGCCGCGAGCGCGAGGGACTGCTGCGGCTGTACGGGGCGCGCGTCGAGATCACCGAGTCGCTCGGCGGCATGGGCGAGGCGGTGGCGGCGGCGCGCGCGATGGCGCGCGACTCCGACGTGTTCCTGCCCGACCAGTTCTCCAACCCCGCCAACCCCGAGATCCACCGACGCACCACCGGACCTGAGATCGAGGGCGCGCTCGACGGCCGCGTCGACGTGCTCGTCGCGGGCGTCGGCACGGGCGGCACGATCACCGGCGTCGGCGAGTACCTGCGCGAACACGCAAACCCGGATCTGCGGGTCGTGGCGGTCGAGCCGCGCGGCTCGGCGGTGCTGTCGGGCGGCGCCGCGGGGCCGCACCGCATCCAGGGCATCGGCGCGGGCTTCGTGCCGCCGGTGCTCAACCGCGAGCTGCTCGACGAGGTCATCCCGGTGAGCGACGACGACGCGATCCAGACCGCCTGGAGCTTCGCCAAACGCGCCGGCCTGCTCGCGGGGATCTCCGGCGGCGCCGCGCTGTGGGCCGCGCTGCTCCTAGCCGCCCGCCCGGAGTCGCGGGGCAAGCGCATAGTCGTCGTCATCCCAGACTCCGGCGAGCGCTACGTCTCGCAAGCATTTTTCGCGCCCTGATGCGCGCTGCTTAGACAGTCGCCAACAAGTTTAAGGGCGCCCCTCCTGGGGGCGCTCGCGGGGTTGCGCTTTGAAAACGATCGGGCCTGCGCTGACCGTGAACATTGCTGCGAAGACGACGGTGGCGAGCACGTTGGCGAACAGCGTGAAGTCGACGGCGACCGGGCTGAAGATCTGCGCGTGGGTTGGGCGGATGGTCGGGATCAGGCCTGCGGCGCTGAACAGGCCGTCGACGACCAGCGCCGCGAGCACCATCGCCACGAACATCAGGGCGACGATCCGCAGTGCGTACGCGTCCCCGTAGTACTTGCGGTAGATCTGGATGATCGGCAGGATGATCAGGTCGGCGAAGATGAACGCGATCACGCCGGCGAAGCCGATTCCGCCCGACCACAGCACGGCGGCGAGCGGTACGTTGCCGACCGAGCACACGAAGCTGAGCGCCGCCACGATCGGCCCGACGATCGCGTTCTCGACGAGCTTCACGCCGGCGGGCGCGTGCGTGAGGAACAGCGCGTTGAAGAAGCTGTCGGGGAGCTGGGCGATGAAGCCAGCGAGCAGGAAGCCCACGATGATCTCCTTCCACACCATCGACCAGTCCATGCGGAAGTTGCCCGCGACCTCGCTCCACGCGCTCGCGCTCGACAGGCGTTCGCGGAGCGACAGCCGCTCGTTTGCGTCATGCCCGTGCTCGTGGCAGTGATGCTCGTGGTCGCCCTCCGCCGCTTCGGCGTGCGCGCGCGCCTGCGCCTCCAGACGCTTTGAAACGAACAGCCGCAGCAGCAAGGTCATGACCGCGATCAGCACGAATCCGCCGACGAACTCGGCGAGCGTGAACTGCCAGCCGAGCAGCACCCAGATCACGATCCCCAGCTCGAACACGAGGTTCGTCGAGGCGAACTGGAAGGCCAGCGATGACGCGGCGCTGGCGCCCTTCGCGAACAGGCTCCTGGCGATCGCGATCGCGGCATAGCTGCACGACGAGGACGCCGCGCCGAGGCCGGTCGCGAACGCGAGCGGCCGCAGGCCGGCGCCGCCGAGGGCGTCCTGGATGCGCTGGCGGGGTACCCACGCCTGCACAACACCCGAGATCGCGAACCCGAGGACCAGCGCCCACCACACCTGCCAGGCCATCAGGAACGCGTCTTCGAGGCCGTCGCCGATCGTGGGGAGGACACCCATGGTGCTCAAGTATGAGCAGCGCGAGGAGCCTCGCAGGCCGCTAGAGGCCGAGGATCTGCCCGCTACGCTGTGGCCATGGCCGGTTTCGAGGGGTTCGCACGGGTGGCCAAGGAGCTGCGTCGCGACGTGCTTGCGGCGCGCGATCGCGACCCGGCGGCGCGCGGCGTCTCACCCGCGGAGATCCTGGCGACGTGGCCCGGCATCCACGCGTTGCTCGCCTACCGCGTCGCCCACGCGCTGCAGCTCGCAGGCGTCCCGTGGATGCCGCGTCTGATCTCGATGCTCACACGAGCGCTCACGGGTATCGAGATCCACCCCGCCGCCGAGATCGGGCGTGGCCTGTTCATCGACCACGGCGCCGGCGTCGTCATCGGCGAGACCGCCGCGATCGGCGATGACGTGACGCTCTACCAGGGCGTCACGCTGGGAGGCACCGGCTTCGCGACCGGCAAGCGCCATCCGACGGTGCAGGACAACGTCACGATCGGCTCGGGCGCGAAGCTTCTCGGGCCGATCACGATCGGACACGGCGCCAAGATCGGCGCCAACAGCGTCGTCATCACCGACGTGCCGCCGAACGCGACCGTCGTCGGCAACCCCGGTCACCCCGTGCGCGTCGACGGCCGCCGCGTCGAGGGGCCCGACGCCGACTGGATCCACCTGCCGGACCCGGTCGCCGAGGCGATCCAGGCGCTCTCCAGCCGCATCGTCACGCTCGAACGGATGCTCGCCGAGCATACCGACGCGGAGCCGGAGCAGATCGCCGAGGTCAGGCCGCTGCGCACGGTCAAGGGCCCGAACCCTGCGGGCGGCTGAGCGGCGCCGAGACGCGCTATAGCTCCGGCGGTCGGGGCGCTACATTCGAGCGCGTGACGGTCGAACGCATGGACCACGTGGGGATAGTGGTCGAGGACCTCGCGGCCGCGACGGCGTTCTTCGTCGAGCTCGGACTCGAGCTGCAGGGCGCAGGGCCGGTCGAGGGCGCTTGGGTGGACCGCGTTGTGGGGCTCGAGGGCGTGCGGGCCGAGATCGCGATGCTCGAGACCCCAGATGGCCACGGACGGGTGGAGCTGGCGAGGTTTCGCGCCCCGCCAAGCCCCGGCGGCGACCGACAGGCGCCGGCCAACGCGCCGGGTATCCGCCATCTCACGTTCGCAGTTGACGACATCGACGCCGTCCTGGCTCGCCTGCTAGCCCGCGGCGCGGAGCTCGTCGGCGAGGTGGAGCGCTACCGAGACATCTATCGGCTCTGTTACGTCCGCGGCCCTGAGGGGATCATCGTCGAGCTGGCCGAGCGGATCGGCTGAGGGCTCCGGCCTCTCGCGTACGTGGGCAGGTCATCTAGCGAGGGTCAAGGATCACGATCGGAATCTTGCGCCCCTTCGCGTTCCGCTGGAAAAAGTCATATCCGGGGTAGAACGCAACGAACTGTGGCCAGAGGCGATCATGCTCTTCCTCGGTCGCGACACGAGCGCGAACCTCGCGGACCACCGAGCCGATCTGAATCGAGGTGTCCGGGTTCGCCATGAGGTTGTGAAACCACGCGGGGTGCATCGGCTGACCGGCCTTCGAGGCCGCCACCGCGATGGCATCGCCATCGTCGTGGTACATCAGCGGAGACGTGCGCCTTACTCCGCTCTTGGCGCCCGTATGGTCGACCAGGACGATCCGGGCGTCGGGCCAGCCAGGAACATGGCCGCCGAGCTTGCCACTCGACCGCCGGTAGAGAGCCACGTGGAGTTTCGTCGAGCGTCGTCCGAGATAGATGCCGCGCTTGTTGGCGAACTGCGAGCCCGTGGCGGTGAGCCGTCCGAACACGGGCATGGGCTGAGACTAGTCGCCCGCGGGCGCATCTATGCTGGAGTTTCATGGCTGAGAACCCGCACGCCGCACACATTCAGGAGCTTCTGCAGGACCTCAACGAGCCGCAGCGTGAGGCTGTCACGCACGGGGAGGGGCCGCTGCTGATCCTGGCCGGCGCCGGCAGCGGCAAGACGCGCGTGCTCGCGCATCGGATCGCGTTCCTGATCTACACAGATCAGGCACAGACGGGGGAGATCCTCGCGATCACCTTCACGAACAAGGCCGCCAGCGAGATGCGCGAGCGCGTCGAGCGCCTGCTCGGCCACGGCACCCGCGGCATGTGGGTGATGACCTTCCACGCGGCCTGCGCGCGGATTCTGCGCGCGGAGGCGCAGCGGCTCGGCTACACGCGCCAGTTCACCATCTATGACCAGGCGGATTCGCGGCGGCTGACCAAGCGCTCGGCCGACGCCGTCGGCGTTGACTCCAAGCGCTTCACGCCGGCGGCGATCCACAACCAGATCTCCGCGGCCAAGAACCAGCTGATCGACGCGGCCTCCTACCGTCAGCAGGTCGGCTCGCAGTTCGAGGAGATGATCGCCGACGTCTACGACATCTACGAGCGCGACCTGCACCGCATGAACGCGATGGACTTCGACGACCTACTGTTCCGCGTGGTCAACCTGCTGGAGCTGTTCGAGGACGTCCGCGAGCGCTACCGCGACACCTTCCGTCACGTGCTCGTCGACGAGTATCAGGACACCAACCACGCGCAGTACCGGATGCTGCAGCTGCTGGTCGGCGGCGGGCGCCCGCCGCAGCGCGGCGACGCTCAGCCCGGCGACCGCCCGACCTACAGCGGCCCCGTCGGGCGTCGCAACCTGGCGGTCGTGGGCGACGACGCGCAGTCGATCTACAGCTTCCGTCAAGCCGATATCCGCAACATCCTCGACTTCTCCGAGGACTTCCCCGACGCGCGCGTGGTGAAGCTCGAGCAGAACTACCGCTCGACCGAGACGATCCTGCGCGCCGCCAACGCGGTGATCGCGAACAACCGCGGCGGCATCGCCAAGCGGCTGTGGAGCGAATTGGGGCAGGGCGATCAGATCCAGCTGCGGGTGCTCGACGACGAGTACGCCGAGGCGCGTTTCATCGTCGGCGAGATCCAGCGCCTGGATGATGAGAATCCCGCCCACCCCTCGCGCGCGGAGATCGCCGTGCTGTACCGCACGAACGCGCTCTCGCGCGTGCTCGAGGAAGTCCTCACCCGCGAGGACATCGCCTATCAGGTGATCGGAGGAACCAAGTTCTTCGAACGCGCCGAGATCAAGGACGCGATCGCCTACCTGTCGCTGATCGCCAACCCCGCCGACGTGGTCAGCTTCACGCGCGTGGTCAACTCGCCGCGGCGCGGCATCGGACAGACCTCGCTCGCACGCGTGCTCGCGCACGCGGACGCGCTCGGCATCCCGGTGTGGGAGGCCGCAGCGCAGCCCGAGCAGGTCCCCGGCCTCGGCTCGGCGGCGATCAAGGCGCTCGGGCGCTTCATGGACACGATGCAGGAGCTGCGTGGTCTCGCCGGGATGGCGCCGGTGGGGTCGGCGCCGGACACCGCGGACATCGCCACGGGCGCCGATGGCGAGGTGATCGACGCGGGCGTCCCGGTCGGTGACCTGCTCGAGGCGCTGCTGTCGCAGAGCGGCTACATCGAGGCGTTGGAGGCCGAGCGCACGATCGAGTCCCAGGGGCGCATCGAGAACCTCGAGCAGCTGGTCGAGGGCGCCCGCACGTTCGACGCGCACGCAGCCGAAGGCCAGGACACGCTGGCCGCGTACCTGCAGGAGGTCGCGCTGACCACCGACCCTGTCGGCGGTGCCCCCGACGCGGACACCCGTAGCGACGAGGGTCTCGTGACGCTGATGACGCTGCACAACGCCAAGGGCCTCGAGTATCCGACGGTGTTCATCGCGGGCCTGCGAGGACGGCGTGTTCCCGCACTCGCGCGCGATCGAGGAGGGCGGCCTCGAGGAGGAGCGCCGCCTCTTCTACGTCGGGATCACGCGCGCGATGCGCCGGCTGTATCTCACCCACGCGCGCCGGCGCGCGGTCTTCGGCGCACAGAGCTACGGCCTGCGCAGCCGCTTCCTCGACGAGATCCCGACGGACCTGCTCGAGGAGCCGCTGCCGAACGCGTTTCGTCCCGGCGGCGAGCTGGTCGGCGGGCGGCGGCGGGCTCGCGGTGACGGCGCGCCGCGGCTCCGGCCAGAGCAGCTGGGGGAGCCCCGTGGGCGGCGGCAGCGCGGCGCACGGCGCAGGCAGGCGTGTCGGTCGCGACCCAGTTCCGCCTCGGCGAGGACGTCGTGCACGCCGCGTTCGGCGACGGCGTCGTCATCGGCGTCGAGCCCGGCGGCGTGATCGTCGTGCGTTTCGCCGACGACGGCTCCGAGCGCAAGCTGATGGCCGAGTATGCGCCCGTCAGCCGGCGCTGACGCGCGCGTTCCTTGCCCGCTGCAAACGCATAGCATCTGCGCATGAGCGCGACGATCATCGACGGCAGGGCGATCGCGGCGCGGGTGCGCGCCGACGTCGCCCGCGAAGTGGAGGCGTTCACAGCGTGAGCTCGGCCGCCCGCCGGGCCTCGCCACGGTGCTCGTCGGCGATGACCCCGCCTCGGCGGTCTACGTCGCGGGCAAGCAGCGCGCGTGCGTCGAGGTCGGGATGGTGCCCTTCGACCGGCGCCTGCCCGCCGACGCCTCCTTCGAGCAGGTCGCCGACGAGCTCGAACGCCTCAACGCCGACCGCGCCGTCAGCGGCGTGCTGCTGCAGCTGCCCGTTCCCGAGCACCTCGACGGGCCCGCGCTGACCGCGATCATCAGCCCCGAGAAGGACGTCGACGGACTGACCCCGGTCAACGCCGGGCTGCTGTCGCTGGGGCGCCCCGGCCTGCGCCCGGCGACGCCGTCCGGGGTGATGGTGATGCTCGACGACGCCGGCGTCGAGCTCGAAGGTGCCGAAGCGGTCGTGATCGGCCGCTCGAACCTGTTCGGCAAGCCGATGGCGCAGATGCTGACCGCGCGCAACGCCACCGTGACCGTCTGCCACTCGCGCACGCGCGACCTGCGCGAGGTGTGCTCCCGCGCCGACGTGCTGATCGCGGCCGTCGGGCGCGCACGTCTGGTGCAGCGCGATTTCGTGCTCCCGGGCGCGGTCGTGATCGACGTCGGCATGAACCGGCTGACCCCCGAGGAGGCCGGCAACAACAGCGGTCTCGTCGGCGACGTCGACTTCGCTCGCCGTCTCCGAGGTCGCCGCCGCGATCACGCCGGTGCCCGGCGGCGTCGGTCCGATGACGATCGCGCTGCTGCTGCGCAACACCCTGCAGGCCGCGCGCTACCAGGCCGAGCTCGAGGCGCTGCTCGGCGAAGTCGACCAGGACATCGTGTGAGCGGCGCTCGCGGCGGGCCTGCGACGACTGCGCTTCGGCGAGCTGCTCGCGCTCGCCGGCGCGATCTGCGTGATCGTGTCGCTGTTCGTCCGCTCCTATGAGACCCCGATCGGCAACCTCGACGCGTGGGAAACGTTCGGCCCGGCCGTCGTGCTGCAGATCGCGGCGGTGTTCGCGGCGCTGGCGATGGTCATCAGCGCGCTCACCGAGCGCAGCACCGCGCTGCCCGTGTCCACCGCCGTGTGGTGCGTGCCGCTCGGGCTGCTCGGCGGTCATCGCCGCGATCGTCCGGGTTTTCGAGCGACCCGATCACGCGAGCGCCACGTGCATCGGCGTGTGGCTGGCGCTCGCCGGCGCCGTCGCGATACTGCTCGGGGCCTGGCAGGTGCTGCGCGACGAACGGCCGTCGATGTATCAGCCCGTGCGGCCCGAGCCGCGGCCGCGGCCCTAGCCCGGGCGGACGCCGCGGCGCCCGACCACGCGGTCTCCATAGAATGCGCGGCACTGTGATCGGACGTGACGAGGTTCTGCACGTGGCGCGGCTTGCGCGGCTCGCGCTCGCCGAGGACGAGATCGAGCCGATGGCCCGCGAGCTGTCGGCCGTGCTCGACCACGTCGCGCGCATCGGCGAGCTCGACCTGGACGATGTCGCGCCGACCTCGCACGTCGTCGACGTCACGGGCGCCCTGCGCGCCGACGAGCCACGTCCGTGCCTGCCGCGAGATCTCGCCCTCAGCCAGGCGCCCGCCGTCGCCGACGGGGGATTCCTCGTCCCGAGCCCCCAGGCGTGAGCGATCTTCTCGATCTGTCGGCCGCGCAGGCGGCGGACGCGATCGCTGCCGGCACGCTGTCCGCTGCAGAGCTGTTCGACGCCTACCGCGCCCGCGCCGCCGCCGACAGGGCGGCCGGGGAGGAGGGGTTGAACTGCTTCACGTGGGTCGCCGAGGGCGAGCAGGCCGCCGGCGCGGGCCGCGAACGCGCCGCTCGGCGGCGTGCCGCTGGCGGTCAAGGACCTGTTCTGCACCGAGGGCGTGCCCAGCCAGTCCGGCTCGCGGATCCTCGAGGGCTACCTGCCGCCTTACACCGCGAGCGTCGTGCGGCGCCTGTATGACGCCGGCGCGACGCTGCTCGCGAAGACCAACCAGGACGAGTTCGCGATGGGCTCCTCCAACGAGAACTCCGCCTTCGGCGTCGTGCGCAACCCGTGGGATCGCGAGCGTGTGCCCGGCGGCTCCTCCGGCGGCAGTGCCGCCGCGGTCGCCGCCGGCCTCGCGCCGTGGGCGCTCGGTACCGACACCGGCGGCTCGATCCGCCAGCCCGCGGCGCTGTGCGGCATCGTCGGGCTCAAACCCACCTACGGCTCCGTCTCCCGCTACGGGATGATCGCGTTCGCCTCCTCGCTCGACCAGGCGGGGCCGATCACGCGCGACGTGCACGACGCGGCTTTGCTGCTGCGCCACATGGTCGGACACGACCCCTGCGACGCGACCTCGCTGCAGTTCCCGCACGAGGTCGAGCTGCCGAGCGCTGCGCGCCTGGACGGCGTGCGCCTGGGCGTGCCCGACCGAGCTCAGCGGCGAGGGCATCGAAGCGGGCGTGCTCGACGCCTTCCACGCCGCGCTCGAGCGCGCGCGCGAGCTCGGCGCCGAGGTCCGCGAGGTCGAGCTCCCGCACGCCCCGCACGCGCTGTCGGCGTACTACGTGCTGGCGCCCGCCGAGGCCTCCTCGAACCTCGCGCGCTTCGACGGCGTGCGCTACGGGCTGCGCGCCGAGAACGCCACTGATCTGCTCGACATGTACACGCGCACCCGCCACGACGGCTTCGGCCCCGAGGTCAAGCGCCGCGATCATGCTCGGCACCTACGCGCTGTCCTCCGGCTACTACGACGCCTACTACGGCCGCGCGCAGCGCGTGCGCACGAAGATCGCCGAGGACTTCCGCGCCGCCTTCGAGGACGTCGATCTGATCATCACGCCGACCGCACCCAGCGTCGCCTTCAAGCTCGGCGAGAAGACCGCCGACCCGCTGGCGATGTACCTCAACGACTACTGCACGGTGCCGATGTCGCTCGCCGGCATCCCCGCGATCTCCATCCCCTGCGGGCTCTCACAGGGACTGCCCGTCGGCCTGCAGATCGCCGGACCCGCGTTCAGCGAGAACCGTCTGCTCGACGCCGCCTACGCGCTCGAGCAGAGCATCGACTTCGACGGCACACCCGCCCGTGTCTGAGCCGCAGCGCACGCCGCAGCCGCCGCAAGGCGGCTCCTCAAACGATCTCGCCTACGAACCGGTCATCGGCCTCGAGATCCACGTGCAGCTCGCGACCGCCACCAAGATGTTCTGTGGCTGCGAGCTGTCCTTCGGCGACCCGCCCAACACGCACACCTGCCCCGTCTGCCTCGGGCTCCCCGGCAGCCTGCCGGTCGCGAACGCCCGCGCCGTGCACTTCGGCCTGATGATCGGCCTCGCGCTCGGCTCCGAGCTCGCGCCGCGCTCGATCTTCCACCGCAAGAACTACTTCTATCCCGACCTGCCCAAGGGCTACCAGATCTCCCAGTACGACGAGCCCCTGTGCCGCGGCGGGCGCCTCGCCGAGGTGCGCATCCACCGCGTGCACCTCGAGGAGGACGCCGCCAAGCTGATCCACATCGGCTCGAGCGGGCGCATCCACGGCTCCGACGCGAGCATCGTCGATTTCAACCGCGGCGGCACGCCGCTCGCCGAGATCGTCACCGAGCCCGACGTACGCACACCCGAACAGGCCAGCGACTGGCTCAAGCTGCTGCGCTCGACGCTGCGCCAGCTCGGCGTCTCCGACGTCAACATGGAGGAGGGCTCGCTGCGCTGCGACGCCAACATCTCGCTGCGCCCCACCGGCAGCTCCGAGCTCGGCGTCAAGACCGAGCTCAAGAACATGAACTCCTTCCGCTTCATCGAGCGGGGCATCAGAGCCGAGATCGCGCGCCAGGAGAAGGTGCTGCAGGCCGGGGGAACCATCGAGCAGGAGACGCTGCACTTCGACCCCGCCTCCGGCGCCATCACCTCGCTGCGCTCCAAGGAGGAAGCCCACGACTACCGCTACTTCCCCGAGCCCGACCTGCTTCCCGTCGCCATCAGCCAGGCGATGATCGACGCCGCGCGCGCCGACATGACCGAGCTGCCCGCCGACCGCGCCGGGCGCTTCGAGCGCGAGCTCGAGCTGAGCCCCGAGAGCGCCCAGCAGCTCGCCTTCCGCGCCGGCCTCGCCGACTTCTTCGAGGCCGCGCTCGCCGCCCAGGTGGATGTGCCGGCGCAGACGCTCGCCAACTGGGTCACCGTCGAGCTGGCAGGGCGGCTTGACGACGCCGATCCAGCCGCACGCGCTCGTCACGCCGCGGGCGCTAGCCGAGCTGGCGGGACTGGTCGCCTCCAAGCAGATCAGCGTCGGCGCCGGCCGCCAGGTCCTCGACAAGCTCGTCGCCGACGGCGGCGAACCGCAGGCGATCGTCGAGGCCGAGGGGCTGGCAGCGATCGGCGGCGAGGACGAGCTCGCCGGCGTCGTCGCCGCGGCGCTGCAGGCCAACGCCGACGCCGCCGCGCGCGTGCGTGAAGGCAACGCCAAGGCGATCGGCCCGATCGTCGGCTACGTCATGCGTGAGACCAAGGGGCGCGCCGACGGCACCGAGGTCGCAAGGCTCGTGCACGAGCAGCTCGGCAGTTAGCAGAGCGCCCGCAACCACATTTTGGACGTCGGGCCAAAGGCAAGCGGCGCGCACCACGCCAATATGCTGCTCATGAACCGTTCAGCAGCCAACACAAGCGTTTCATCTCCTCGGCGGTTCATTCTGTTGCCCGAGGAAACGGTGGATGCCCCGCACAGCGGGCCGCGTATCCGCCGCTACCAGCTCACGAGCATGGGGCAGGGTGCGGGGCGCCGGCGTGCAGGCATCAGCAATGTCGATATCTCCACGGCACGGATCGCCCGAGAGCTCGGTCGGCTAGGTCGCATGTAGTTGATCCCTCCGCAGCGACCAGCGTCGGCTTCCCTCGGCCGGCGTCTTCGGTGGAGCGGCCGGGCAGGGGTTGGACTTCCTGCTCGGCCGCGAAGCCATCGCAGCCGGCGTGGCGCCAGCGCCGCTCGCGCTACCATCTAGGCAGATCGGTATGAACGAGTCTTCCGCCAGCTCCCGCTCCATCGGCAAGACCGTGCTCGCCGGCCTCGTGGTCCTCGTCGCGGGCTACATCCTGCTGAAGATCGTCGTCGGCATCGCCGTCGCGCTCGCCGGCACTGTCGCCGTGATCCTCGCGATCGTCGCGATCATCTGGGCCGTACGCGTCCTCCTCTAAGGGACGCCGACGATGGCCTACGTCGTCATCGCAACCTGCTTCGGAATCTCCGGCGGGATCGTGGGCAAGTACAAGGGCAGCTCGTTCTGGCTGTGGTTCCTGATCTCAGGCGCGATCCCGTTCATCGGCCTGTTCGCCGCGGCGGCCTACCGCTCCGAGCGCGACGAGCTGCGTCGCCAGTGCCCCGGGTGCGGCCGTGTGACCAAGGCCTACGACGCGCTGTGCACGCGCTGCGGCACCGAGCTCGAGTACCCCGACGTCGTGCTCGCGTCGGAATCGATGGAACGCACGCGCCTCACGCAGTCCCGCTGATTCGGCTGCCCTAAGCGAAATTCGGCTGCCCTAAGCGGCTCTTGCGCATACGCTGTCGCTGTTATGAGCACCAAGCTCGAGACTGCCCCCGAGACGCACGACGCCCTGCTCGCACGCTGGATCCACCGCGCGGGATTCGACGACGAGCGCGACTTCGTGCTGCGCGTCGTGCAACCAGCGCTCGTCGGCATGATCGACGGCACCGTCTCCTCGCTCGCGCCGATCTTCGCCGCCGCGATCTACTCGAGTTCCGCCGTCGCGTTGCGCGTGGGCTTTGCTGTGGCCCTCGGCGCGGGGGTCAGCATGGGCTGGTCGGAGGCGCTCTCGGATACCGGCGAGCAGACCGGGCGCGGCTCCGCGCTCGTGCGTGGTTCGATCACCGGCGCCATGACCACGCTCGGCGGCATCTTCCACACGCTGCCATTCCTGATCTCCAACGTCCACAAAGCGCTGATCGTCGCCGGCTTTGTCGTCGCCTTCGAGCTGTTCGCCATCGCCTGGGTGCGCAAACGCTTCCTCGAGGTCTCGATGCGCTCCTCGCTGCTGGTCGTCACCGTCGGCGGCGTGATCGTGCTGGCGATCGGGATCGGGATCGGCTCCTCCTGACGGCCGCTGGCACTGCGTCAGGCGGCGTCCTCGATCGCTCTCGTGCTGGGCGGTTCGGGGATGCGAGCGCGAAGCGCGAGTGTCTCCCGGTCCGGCACGCTTCGCTCACTGCGTCCTTGCCTGGCTTGACCAGCGACCGCCAGGAGCGGCGCGAAATCCGGCAAGGCCAGCGGTAAAACCCGCTGGTACACTGGATTTTCAGCCACTAGAGGGTCGTGCAGCCGGCCGCAGGCCGGCCAACAGGGACCCTCTTGACCAATCAGACAAGGAAGGGAGGCGACGAATGCGCGCAGTTGATGCGTTGATGGAATGTTTGAAGGCGGAGGGCGTGGACGTCGTCTTTGGCCTGCCCGGCGGCGCCAACCTTCCCACCTACGATGCCTTCGTCACCGGCGGCATCCGCCACATCCTCGTCCGGCACGAGGCCGGCGGCGGGCACGCCGCCGAGGGCTACGCGAAGGCCACCGGCAAAGTAGGTGTGGCGTTCGCCACCAGCGGTCCCGGCGCGACCAACCTGCTGACGCCGATCACCGACGCGATGATGGACTCGGTGCCGGTCGTGTTCATCACCGGCCAGGTGCGCACCGAGCTGCTCGGCACCGACGGCTTCCAGGAGGCTGACACGATCGGCATCACGATGCCCGTCGTCAAGCACTCCGTGATGATCCAGGACCCCCAGGAGCTGCCGCGCGCGATTCACGAGGCGTTCCACATCGCCCGCAGCGGGCGCCCCGGTCCGGTGCTCGTCGACATCCCGATGGACCTGTCGCGTGCGGAGATCGACTACGAGCCCGTGACCGACCTGCGCCTGCCCGGCTACCAGCCGAAGATCGAGGGCAACCAGAAGCAGATCCGCCAGGCCGCCAAGGCGCTCGCGGCTGCACAGCGGCCGGTGATCTACGCCGGCGGCGGCGTCGTCAACGCCAACGCATCCGCCGAGCTGACCGAGTTCGTCACCGCCGACCGCTTCCCGATCACCTGCACGCTGATGGGCCTCGGCGCGTTCCCCGCGACGGTGGAGGGGCCAGCTGGCCGCACGGTGGAGGGGGCGGGTGGGCGGGAACCTAATCCTCAGTGGCTCGGCATGCTCGGCATGCACGGCACGCGGGCGGCCAACTACGCGATGGACGAGGCCGACCTGATCTGCGCCGTCGGCGCGCGCTTCGACGACCGCATCACCGGCAAGCTGTCCGAGTTCGCGCCGCGCGCGAAGTTCATCCACATCGACGTCGACCCGGCTGAGATCTCCAAGAACGTGCCCGCTCACATTCCGATCGTCGGCGACGCCAAGAACGTGCTCGCGAAGCTGATCATCGAGTACCGCGCGATCGGCGCCGACCCGGCGCGGCTCGATGCCTGGTGGAGCCGGATCGACGGCTGGAAAGCCAAGTACCCGCTCGCCTATGAGGACTCCGTCGACTCGGAGATCAAGCCGCAGTACATGGTCCAGGCGTTGTATGAGGCCACCGGCGGCGAGGCGATTGTCACCAGCGACGTCGGCCAGCACCAGATGTGGACCGCGCAGTTCTATGACTTCCCCGCGCCGCGACGCTGGATCAACTCCGGCGGGCTCGGCACGATGGGCTTTGGCCTGCCGGCCGCGATGGGCGCCGCCGTCGGCTGTCCCGATCGCGTCGTCTGCTGCATCGCCGGCGACGGCTCGGTGCAGATGAACGCGCAGGAGCTCGCCACCTGCGCACAGAATGAGATCCCGATCAAGGTTTTCATCATGAACAACGGCTATCTCGGCATGGTCCGCCAGTGGCAGGAGCTGTTCTGGGATGGCAAATACAGTCATGTCGACATGGGCGAGTTCCCCGACTTCGTCAAGCTCGCCGAGGCCTACGGCGTGACCGGCATGCGCTTCTCCGACAAGAGCACGCTCGTCGAGGACATGAAGCGTGCGATCGCCACAGACGGGCCGGTGCTCGTCGACGTACGCGTCACGCGCGAGGAGAACACCTACCCGATGATCCCCGCGGGTCAAGCGGCGCGCGAGATGGTGGGGTGATGGGGGCAATCATGGGCGAACCGGGAACCAAGGAGCCGCTCAGCCTCGAGGAGCTCGAAGCCTCGACGAACATGCGCACGGGCCGCAAGCACGTGCTCTCGATCCTCGTCGAAAACAAGTCCGGTGTGCTGACGCGCATCGCCGGTCTGTTCGCGCGGCGCGGCTTCAACATCGACACGCTCACCGTCGGGCCGACCGAGGATGCGCAGGTCTCGCGCGTGACGCTCACCGTCGACGGTGCCCTGCACCCGATCGATCAGGTCACCAAGCAGCTGCACAAGCTGGTCAACGTCCTCAAGATCCGCGATCTCGAGCCGGCGGACACCGTCGCACGCGAGCTGGCGCTGTTCAAGGTCTCGGCCGACGGCGTCCAGCGCGGCGAGCTGATGCAGATCGCCGAGATCTTCCGCGGCAAGGTCGTCGACGTCACCAAGCGCGCGGTCATCATCGAGGTGACCGGCACCACCGACAAGATCGAGGCGTTCGAGACGATGGTGCGACCGTTCGGGCTGATCGAGATGATGCGCACCGGCGAGATCGCGATCTCGCGGGGGCGCAGCGAGACGTAGGGTCGGTGTGGGCGGCAGCGACGGCGTCTCGCCGGATACGCGCGCAGCCCTCCCAGGCAACGCAGCAGGCGCCGCACGCGAGTTCTCGCTGAGCGAGCGCGACCGCGCGCGGTTGGCGTCGCGGCTGGCGCTCGCCGTCCGGCGCGCACGACGCAGCGGCGGCGAGGTGCTCGCGACGATCACGCTGCGCGTCGCCGACAAGCTCGACCCCGCGGCCGTCGTCTGTGCCTCCCGGCGCCCCGGCGAGCACTGGTTCGTGTTCGAGCAGCCCGAGCGCGCGCACGCCGTCGTGGCGGGGCTCGGCGAGGCAACGAGCATGCACGCCAGCGGGCCGTCGCGCTTTCAGAGCGTCGCGGAGCGCTGGCGGGCGCTATCGGCGGCGGCCGTCGCCGATCCCGCGGAGGAGCCCGCCGGCGGCGGCCCTGTGGCGATCGGCGGCTTCGCCTTCGCTCCCGACGGTGGCCGCGCGCCGCACTGGCAGGGATTCGAGCCGGCGTCGCTGACGGTGGCTGAACTCACGCTGACGCGCCTGCAGCGAAACGGCGAGTCGATCGTGCGCCTCACCCTGGCCGCTCTCGCGCGCCCCGACGACGTCCCCGAGGAGCTGCTCGCGCACCTGCAGCGGCGGCTCTCGGAGCTGCGGGTGCGCCCGTTGCCGCTGCTCGATCCGGCGCCCACCGGCCGCTTCCAGGTGTCCAGCGCAATGCCGCCCGAGCACTACGAGCAGGCCGTCGCTCGCGCCGGCGAGCTGATCCGCGCCGGCGAGCTCGAGAAGATCGTGCTGGCGCGCGAAGTCCAGGTGCACGCCCCCGCGCCCTACGATCCCGCCGCGCTGTTCGGCGTGCTGCGCGAGGAGTTCCCGTCGTGCTTCGTGTTCTGTGTCGGGCGCGGCGACGCGACGTTGATCGCCGCGAGCCCCGAGCTGCTCGTACGCCGCGAAGGCCACCGCGTCAGCACCCTCGCACTTGCCGGCTCGATGCGCCGCAGCGCCGACCCCGCGGTCGACGCGCACCTCGGCGAGCAACTGCTGCGCAACGAGAGCTACCGCGAGGAGCACGCGATCGTCGCCCGCCGGATCGAGCGCACGCTGCGCCCGCACGCCGTCTGGGTCACCGCCGCACCGGAGCCCGAGCTCGTAACCATCGCCAACATCCAGCACCTCGCCACGCCGATTCGCGCACAGCTCGCCGCGCCGCTCGACGCGCTCGAGCTGGCCGGCCTGATGCACCCCACGCCCGCCGTCGGCGGCGAGCCGCGCGACGCCGCAGCAGCGATGATCCCGGCGCTCGAGGGCCTTGACCGCGGCTGGTACACCGGTCCCGTCGGCTGGACCGACGCCACCGGCGACGGCGAATTCTGCGTCGCTCTGCGCTGCGCGCTGCTGCACGGCAACCTCGCGCGCTGCTACGCCGGCAACGGCCTCGTACGCGACTCCGACCCCGCGCGCGAGCTCGCCGAGACGGAGGTCAAGCTGCAGGCGCTGCTGCCGCTGCTGGCGGGGTGAAACGCTTGCGAGCCGCGCTCACGCCGCGCTTGCGCGCGCAACCGCGCTCCACACGCGACGGTGCAGCTCGACGTTCTCGGGGCGCTCGCCGCGGACGTGCACGAGCGTCGATCCCGTCCGCGGCGAGAGCGCGTGCTCGAGCGCCTCGCGCAGCTCGCCGGTGCTGGACACGGGCTGGTGATCGAGGCCATACAGCGCCGCCGCGTGCGCGAAATCGAGGCCCGTTGGGGTCGCGATGTGGCGCGTATAGAGGTCCTCGCCATCCGGCTCCTCAGGACGCTCCGGCGCACGCGCGATGCTCGCGCCCGACACCGCCAGGAAGTCGAAGATCCCGCCGCCGCCGTTGTCCAGCAGCACGATCGTGAGCTTCAGCCCGAGGCGGCCGGCGGCGAGCAGACCGCCGATGTCGTACGCGAGGGCGACGTCGCCGATCAGCGCCACCACCGGCCCCGGCCCCTCGGCGGCCGCCCCAAATGCCGAGGACACGGTGCCGTCGATGCCGTTGGCGCCGCGGTTGCAAAGCACGCGCGGCGGGTCCGGCCGGACCGGCCAGAACGTCTCGATGTCGCGGACCGGCATCGAGGAGGCGACGAACAGGGTCGCCTCCGCCGGCAGCAGCACGCCGAGCTCCGCAGCGACGCGCGCCTCAGTCAGCTGATCGCCCGCGAGCACGCCCACGATCGCCTCGGCGGCGCGCTCATCGGCGCTGCGCCAGCTCGCCAGCCAGTCCGCGTCCGCCGCCGGCTCGCGCACGCTGTCGCTGAGCGCGGCACCCAAGCGCGTGAGCGCCCCCGCCGGCTCAAGCGCCAGCGAGTCGCACAGGACGGAGGCCGGGTCCTGCCATGCAGCCTCCGGATCGAGCGCGACCTGGCGAGCGCCGACGAGCCCCGACAGCCACGTTCGCAGCGGCTTGGACACCGGCAGGTCACCGACGCGCAATACGAGATCCGGCGCCATCGCCGACGCGAAGCGCTCATCCCGCAGCAGCGCGTCGTAGTGGGCGACCGCCGCATCGCCACGGCGCGCGCCCGACAGCGGGTCGGCGAGCAGCGGCCAGCCCGCGACGCGCGCGAACTCGCCCGCCGCCTCGCCGAGTTGTGTCGCGCGCTCGTGGCGTCCCGCGACCAGCACGCCGCGACGGGCGCCCGCCGCCAGCGACAGCAGCTCCGGGTCGGCCCCATCGCCGGCGAGCGCCGGCTGCGAGCGACGCACATACGGCGCACCGTCGCGACGGGCGCTCGTGTCCTCGGGCAGCTCGACCTCGCTGACCAGCGGCTCGCGCAGCGGGAAGTTCAGATGCACCGCTCCCGGCCTGCCCTCGAGCGCGGTCCAGTAGGCGCGGCACGCGAGCGTGCGCATCCAGCGCAGTTGCTCCCCACCGGCCTCATCCACCGCCACCTCGAAGAACCACTTGGCGGCGTCGCCGTACAGCTTCAGCTGGTCGATCGCCTGGCCCGCGCCGTTCTCGCGCAGCTCCGCCGGACGGTCGGCCGTCAGCAGCAGCAGCGGCACGCGTGCCTCGCGTGCCTCGACCGCGGCCGCCAGCAGCTCGGCGGCGGCCGTGCCCGAGGTGCACGCCACGGCGACCGGCAGCGCCGACGCCTTCGCCAACCCGAGCGCGAAGAACCCGGCGCAACGCTCGTCGATGTGCGAGTAGCAGCGCAGCCGCGGCTCGCGCGCCAAGGACAGCACCAGCGGCGCACTACGCGAGCCCGGCGAGGTGCACGCCGCGCGCATCCCGCAGCGGGCCAGCTCATCCACGAAGGCGCCCAGCAACGTGTACATGTCGGTTGTCGGGGTCATAGGATCCTCAGATGCCGGAGAGCGTCGTCCTGCTGCACGGATTCGGCGCTACGCGCCGTGCCTGGGACGGCGTCATCGCGGCGCTTGACCGAGAACGCTACCGGCCGCTGGCGCTCGACCTGCCCGGCCACGGCGCAGCCGCGGACAGCGAGCGTCCGATCACGTTCGCCTCATGCGTCGCAGCAGTGCTCAGCGCTTCGCCCGAGCGCTTCGTGCTCGCCGGCTACTCGCTGGGCGGACGCGTCGCCTTGTACGTCGCGCTCGCGGCGCCGGAGCGCGTCGAGCGCTTGGTGCTGGTGGCGAGCACCGCCGGGATCGAGGACGAGCATCAGCGCGTCGAACGGCGAGTTGCCGATCACGCGCTCGCCGACGAGCTCGAACAAGGTGCCTTCGAGCAGTTCGTCGAGCGCTGGCGCGCACAGCCGCTGTTCGCCGCCGATCCGCCAGCGGTGGCCGCGCTCGCGCGCGAGGACCAGCGCCGCAACCACCCGGCGGCGCTCGCCGGCGTGCTGCGCGGGATCGGCACGGGCGAGATGTCGCCGCTGTGGGGCCGGCTGGGGGAGCTGAGGATGCCCGTGACGGTGATCGCCGGCGAGCGCGACGAGAAGTTCCGCGAGCTCGGGGAGCGGATGGTCGCGCTGCTGCCGCACGCACAGATGGTGATCGTGGCGGGGGGGCATGTGCTGCCGTTGGAGAACCCGGCGGCGGTGGCGAGCGCGCTGGCGGCCGACGATGATAGACTAAGTCCATGACTAAGTCTGTTGGCGTACATGAGGCTAAGACGCACCTTTCGCGGCTGCTCGAGGAGGTGGCCGCCGGTGGCGAGGTGGTGATCACGCGACGGGGTGAAGCCGTCGCCAGCCTCGTGCCGGTGCATCCACCAACGTCGCGGCGTCTAGGGATCGATCGCGGCCGTTTCGTCGTACCCGACGACTTCGACGGACCTCTGCCGGACGAGGCGCTCGCCGCATTCGAGCAGTGAGGATTCTGCTCGACACCCACATCTTCCTCTGGTTGAACACAGAGCCCGAGCGTCTCGGCAACCAACTCGCAACGATCGAAGATCCACGAACAGAACTGATCGTGTCGGCGGCCAGCTCTTGGGAGATCGCAATCAAGTACGGCCTTGGTCGCCTGCCCCTCCCCGAACCCCCCGAGCGCTACGTTCCCGAGCGCATTCGCGCCCTCGCGGCCGAGGGTCTGCCCATCGCGCACAACCATGCGCTTGCCGTGGCCGGACTACCGCAGTTGCACCGTGATCCATTTGACCGTCTACTCGTGGCACAGGCAACTCTGCTCGACCTCTCAATCATGACGGCCGACGCAGAGATCACCCAGTATCCGGTGCGCAGTCTCGCGGTTGGGCCCTGAAGGGGCGCTCGCTAGAACGGCTCCACCCCGAGCCCCGGCGCGCTCGGCAACGCGATCATGCCGCCGCGTGCAGGCAGCGGGTCCTCGAGCCCGCCGAACATCCCCAGCGTCGCCAGGCCGCAGTGCTCGATCGGCCCGCGCGAGGCGAGCGCAGCGGCGGCATGCAGCGCCGCGGCCACGCCGAGCGGCCCGTCGAGGGTCGAGGCCAGGTACACCTGCGCGCCGTGGGCGCGCACCAGCGTCGCGGCGACCAGCAGTCCGGCGATGCCGCCGCAGCGCGAGATCTTCAGGCAGACCGCGTCGGCCACGCCCGCACCGAGCGCGCCCGGCTCGGCCGCGGTCTCGTCGATCGCCACCCTGACCGCCACCCGCTCGCGCACGGCGCGCATGCCGTGCAGGCCGTGCGTCGGCTCCTCGACCAACTCGAGGCCGGCCGGCGACAGCGCCTCGATCGTGCGGACCGCCTCCTCGACGCTCCACGCGCCGTTCGCGTCCAGGCGCAGCTTTGCGCTCGGGCCGGCCGCGGCGCGGGTCGCCGCTACGCGTCCGGCGTCGTCGCCGATGCCGACCTTGATCTTCAAGCACTCGAAGCCTTCGCCCACCGCGCGCGCCGCCTGCTCGGCGACCCCTGCCCGGTCGAGCGCCGACAGCGTCGCGTTGACAGGCACGCTCGTCGCCGGGTCGTCGCTCAGCAGCGACGCGACCGGCTTTCCCGCCCGTCGCCCGGCGCGATCCCACAGCGCGAGGTCGATCCCCGCGAGCGCCGCCGGCAGGTCCTCGATGCTCCTGCAGGCGTCGATCACCTGTGCGCCGTTCATATCCGTGGATCGCGCCAGCGCCGGGCGGTAGTTCTCCAGTACCCGTTTTGCGTACTCCACGCTCACGCCGTCATACGGCTCCAGCGGAGCCGCTTCGCCGTAACCCGTGACGCCGTCCTCGCCGGTGAGCGCGACGATCAAGAGGTCGCGCTCGGCGACTGCGCCGTAGGAGCTCTGCAGCGGCGTCGAGAGCGCCAGCGATCGGCGCTCGATCTCGAGCTTCACGAGCCGATACCGCCGCTGGCGAGGATTCCGGCGGAGAACAGCAGGCAGAAGACGAGCTGCAGCGCCCCCGTCCCCGCGAGCGCGCCGTTGAGCGCGGGCCCGTCGGTACGCGTGCGCACGGTGCGGGTGAGGCGCACAGCGAGCGGGATCGCCGCCCACGGCAAGAGCAGCCACGCGGTCATCGACCCGAGCGGCCAGGGCAGCGGCGCCGTCACGAACGCGCCCGCGAGCATCGCCGTGTACAGCCAGCGCGTGCGCGCACGCCCCAGACGCACCGCGAGCGTGCGCTTGCCGGCACGCCGGTCGGTCTCGAGGTCGCGCACGTTGTTGACGACCAGGATCGCGCTCGCGAGCAGGCCCACCGGAATCGCGCACACGAACGCCTGCCACGGCAGCTGCTGCACCTGCACGAAGTAGGAGCCGGCGACGGCGACGATCCCGAAGAACAGGAACACGAACAGCTCGCCGAGACCCTCGTAGCCGTACGGGCGCGGTCCGCCCGTGTAGAGCACGCCGGCGAGGATCGAAGCCGCTCCGACCGCGATCAGCTCCGGTCCCGCGACCGCGACCAGGTACACGCCGCACGCGACTGCCAGCCCGAAGCTCACGTAGGTCGCGATCAGTACCTGGCTCGGGGGCACGAGGCCGCCGGCGGTCACCCGCACCGGCCCGAGGCGATCCTCGGTGTCAGCTCCGCGGCGCGCGTCGGAGTAGTCGTTCGACAGGTTCGTGCCGACCTGGATGAACACCGCGCCGAACAGCGCCGCCACGAACGCCAGCGGCCGGAAGTGTCCGGCGCCGAGCGCCAGCGAGGTGCCGACCAGCACCGGCGCGACCGCCGCCGGCAGCGTGCGCACGCGCGCCGCCATCACCCAGATGCGAACGGCGCTCACGCGCGCTTGGGGAAGCGCGAGAAGTCCGGCTTGCGCTTCTGCCGGTACGCGTCCCGACCCTCCTGCGCCTCCTCGCTGCCGTAGAACAGGAGGTTCGCGTCGTGCGCGAGCTGCTGGATCCCGGATAGCCCGTCCTCGGCCGCGTTGAAGCTCGCCTTCAGCAGCCGCAGCGCGAACGGCGACAGTGCGAGCATCTCACGCGACCATTGGACGGTCTCCTCCTCGAGGCGCTCGAGCGGCACGACCGTGTTGACCAGGCCCATGTCGAGCGCCTCCTGGGCTGAGTACTGGCGGCACAGAAACCAGATCTCCTTGGCCTTCTTCGGGCCGACCAGGTTCGCGAGCAGGCCCGCGCCGAAGCCGCCGTCGAAGGAGCCGACCTTCGGGCCGACCTGGCCGAAGCGCGCGTTGTCGGCTGCGATCGTCAGGTCGCAGACGAGGTGCAGCACGTGCCCGCCGCCGATCGCATAACCGGCGACCATCGCCACCACCGGCTTCGGCAGCCGGCGGATCTGGATGTGCAGGTCGGTGACGTGGAAGCGCCCGACGTTTGAATGGGTGCCCCCCGTCATCTGATCGTCATTGAGGTAGCCGGAGTCGCCGCGCACGCGCTGATCGCCGCCGGAGCAGAACGCCTCGGTGCCCTCGCCGGTGAGGATGATCACGCCGATGTCGGGGTCCTCGCGCGCATCCTCGAGCGCCTGGGAGATCTCGATCACGGTGCGCGGACGAAACGCGTTGCGGACCTCGGGCCGGGCGATCGTGATCTTCGCGATGCCCTCGTCGGGACCGCTCGTACTTCTCGTAGCGGATGTCCGTGAAGTCGCCGCCGGCGGGGGGCGGCGCGGGGATCCAGGTGATGCTCATCGCGCGAAGGCTAGCCTGTGCGCCATGGAGGTCGAGGCATGGCTCGCTCGCGCCGCCGCCACGCAGCCCGAACGCGCGGCGCTCGAGACATCCGCGGGGGACTGGTCCTACGCCCGGCTGCACGACGCCGCGCGCTTCGCCGCGGGCGAGCTGATCGAGCGCGGAGCCGGCCGTGGCACGCGCGTCGCGATCGCGCTCCCGGCCGGCCTCGAGTTCGCGCAGGCGCTGCACGCATGCCTGCTGCTCGGCGCGGTCGCCGTGCCCGTCGACCTGCGCCTCGCGCCGGCCGAGCGCGAGCGGATCGCGGCCGGCGCCGACGTGCGCGTCGAGCAGCCGCTGGGGGAGGGGCCAGTGCCAGCGAGCCTCCCCGGGGTCGGCACGCACGAGCTCGACGCCACCGCCGTCGTGATCCACACCTCGGGTACGACATCCACGCCGCGGCCGGTCGAGCTGACCTACGGCAACTTGCTGTGGAGCGCCTTCGGCTCGGCCGTCGCGCTGGGTCTCGACCGCCGACGAGCGCTGGCTGTGCGCGCTGCCGCTGTCGCATGTCGGCGGGCTGTCGATCCTGCTTGCGCTCGGCGATCTACGCGACCAGCGCCGTCGTGCACGAGCGCTTCGAGGAGGACCGCGTGCTGCACGCGCTCCAGGAGCAGCGCGTGACGCTCGTCAGCCTCGTCGCGACGACGCTCGCACGGCTGCTCGACGCCGGCCTCGAACGCCCACCCGCGCTGCGCGCGCGCTCACCGGCGGCGGCCCGGTGCCTGCGGCGCTGCTGCGGCGCGCCCGGACGGCCGGCGTGCCGGTCAGCCTCACCTACGGCCTCACCGAGAGCTGCTCGCAGGCGACGACGACGGCCGTCGCTGAAATCGGCGAGCTCGCGGACGCCGGGGCGCTCGGTGAAGACACAGACGAACAACCCAACGCCGGCCCGCCGCTGTTCTGCACCCGCGTGCAGATCGCCGGCGACGGAGAGATCCTGCTGGCGGGGCCGACCGTCGCAGCCGCGGCGCTCGCCGCCGATGGCTGGCTGCACACCGGCGACCTCGGCGAGCTCGACGAGCGCGGGCGCCTGCACGTGACGGGGCGCAAGGCCGACACGATCGTCAGCGGCGGCGAGAACGTCGCGCCGGTCGAGGTCGAGGCGGTGCTCGAGGCGCACCCGCAGGTGCTCGAGGCGGCTGTGCTCGGACGCAGCGACCCGCAGTGGGGCGAGGCCGTGACGGCGATCGTCGTCGCGCGCGCCGGCGCGGCGCCCGCGCCGGAGGAGCTGCGCGCCCACTGCGCGCGGGCGCTCGCGCCCTACAAGGTCCCCAAGCGGGTCGTGCTCGAGCGCCGAGCCGCTGCCGCGCACCCGCTCGGGCAAGCTGCTGCGCCGGGAGTTGCAGTGAGCTTCGACGCAAACGCCTACAGGCAGGCGAGCCTCGAAGGCTGGGAAGCGGCCGCGCAGCGGCTGGGTCCGCCGCCAGGAGCTGATGCGCGAGTTCGCCGCGCCCGTTTCGCACTGGATGATCGAAGTCGTGGATCCGCAGCCGGGCGAGCGGGTGCTCGAGCTGGCCGCCGGCCTCGGGGAGACCGGAATGCTCGCCGCCGAACTGGTCGCGCCGCTCGGCGGCGTGATCGTCTCCGACCAGGCCGAGGCGATGCTCGACGGCGCGCGTGCGCGCGCGATCTCACTCGGCCTCTCAAACGTCGAGTTCCAGGTGCTGAACGCCGAATGGATCGACCTGCCGCTCGCGAGCGTCGATGTCGTGCTGTGCCGCTGGGGCTACATGCTGATGGCCGACCCCGCCGCTGCGCTCGGGCGAGACGCGCCGGGTGCTGCGACCCGGCGGGCGTCTCGCGCTCGCGGTATGGGACTCGCTGGCAGAGAACCCGTGGGCGCTCGAGCCGGCGCAGGAGCTGATCGCGCGCGGCCTCAGCCCGGCGCCCGACCCGACGGCCGAGCCCACGCCCGGCCCGTTCGCGCTCGGCGACACCTGGCGTGTGCAGGAGCTGCTCGAGCAGGCCGGGTTCGCCGAGATCGACGTGGAGGCGATCGAGCTGACCCGCCGCCACCCCGACTTCGAGCAGCTCTGGGATGTGACGCTCGACCTCTCGCCCAGCTTCCACGACGCCGTGCTCTCCCGACCAGCAGCCTGAGATCGAGCAGATCAAGCACTCGCTGGCCGAGCGCTTCGCCCCTTACACCGCTGCCGACGGAACGCTCGCGATACCCGCGCGCACGCTGCTGGCGCGTGCGAGCGCCTGAGGGCAACCCCGGAGAAGTTGGATAGCCTGCGGCGCATGATCTACGACGACGACGCAGACCTCACGCTCCTCGACGGCAAGACCGTCGCCATCATCGGCTACGGCTCCCAGGGCCACGCCCACGCGCTCAACCTCAAGGACTCCGGCGTCGAAGTCGTCGTCGGCCTGCGCGAGGACTCCGACTCGGTCGCCAAGGCGCGCGAGCAGGGCCTCGAGGTGCTGCCCGTCGTCGAGGCCGCCAGCCGCGGCGACCTCGTGATGATCCTGCTGCCCGACGAGCGCCACCACGACATCTGGGAGCAGGAGATCCGCGACGGCATCGCCGAGGGCAACATGATCCTCTTCGGCCACGGCTTCTCGATCCACTACGACGAGATCGAGCCGCCGCCCGGCGTCGACGTCGGCATGGTCGCGCCGAAGGGCCCCGGCCACCTCGTGCGCCGCCAGTTCACCGAAGGCAGCGGCGTGCCCGGGCTGATCGCCGTCGAGCAGGACGCGACCGGCAACGCACGGGCGCTCGCGCTCGCCTACGCCAAGGGCATCGGCTGCACGCGCGGCGGCGTGATCGAGACGAGCTTCAAGGACGAGACCGAGACGGACCTGTTCGGCGAGCAGGCGGTCCTCTGCGGCGGCGCCTCCGAGCTCGTCCAGGCGGGCTTCGAGACGCTCGTCGACGCCGGCTATGACCCCGAGATGGCCTACTTCGAGTGCCTGCACGAGCTCAAGCTGATCGCCGACCTGATGTACGAGAAGGGGCTCGCGGGGATGCGCTACTCGATCTCCAACACGGCCGAGTACGGCGACTACACGCGCGGCAAGCGCGTGATCACCGAGGAGACGCGCGCGAGCATGCGCAAGATCCTCAGGGAGATCCAGTCGGGCGACTTCGCGCGCGAGTGGATCGCCGAGAACCGCGCCGGCCAGGAGAACTTCAAGCGCATGCGCGCCGAACAGGCCGACACCCAGGTCGAGCACGTCGGCAAGGAGCTGCGCTCGCACATGGACTGGATCAAGCCCTCCTTCTAGAGGCCCAGCGGCCAGGCCAGTGCTCGCCTACGTCTTCTGGCACCGTCCCCGCGAAGACGCCCCGGTGGACGCGTACGAGGAGGCGCAGATCGCGTTCCACCGCTCGCTCGCCCGCGCGCGGCCGGTCGGGATGCGCTGCTCGGCGGTGTTCAAGCTCGACGAGGTCCCGTGGGCGGTGCACCGCGCCGACACCGAAGCGCTCGACTCGGGGCGGCGCGGCTACGAGGACTGGTACCTGCTCGAGGACTTCGCGGCGCTCGGCGTGCTGAACGAGGCGGCCGTCGGTCGCGGTCACCGCAGCACCCACGACGCGGCCGCACGCCGCCTCGGCGGCGGGCGCCGGGGGGCTGTACGGGCTGCTCGAGGGCGGCGCTCCGACACCCGCGGGCTCGCAACCCCGCTGGCCGAGGCCAACGTCGGCGATCTGGGTCGCGCGGCCGGCCGGCGCGCCGCGGCGCCAGCTCGGGGAGCTGCTCGGCGACGGCATGGACCCCGAGCACGCGAGCCTCTGGCGCCGTCAGCTCGTGCTCGGTCCCGCACCCGAGTTCTGCCTGCTCGTCAGGGAGGAGTCGGTGTTCGACGAGCCCGCCGGCGTCGCGCCCACGCGCCTGCCAGCGGGCTGGAGCGCGACGGTCCTCGAGCGGGAGGTGCTCTGGCATGGCTGACGTGCTGCTCGACCGCGAGCTCACCGGCGGCAGCTTCGAGCGCCAGGAGAGCCGCTTCCGCGACTGGGTCGGAACCGATCCCGTGTCGGGCCACGAGAGCGAGTCTCGCCGTCGAGCCGGGCCGCTACCACCTGTACGTCTCGCTCGCCTGCCCGTGGTGCCATCGCACGGCGATCCTGCGCGAGCTCGCCGGCCTGCAGGAGGCCGTGCCGATCTCCTACCTCGCGCCGTTCCGCGACGAGCGCGGCTGGGCGTTCACGCGGCGAGCGCTTCGAGCGACGGGCCCGGGGGCGAGTACGTCGACCGCGCTGCACGGCTGGCGCTTCATGAGCGAGGCCTACACGCTCAGCGACCCGGAGCTTTCAGGGGCGGATCACCGTGCCCGTGCTGTGGGACACGCTCGGCGGGCGGATCGTCAACAACGAGTCGAGCGACATCGTCCGGATGATGTCGTTCGCGCGACTCGCTCGGCGGCCTCGGCCGCGGCGCCGAGCTCGACCTCTACCCGCAGGCGCTGCGCGTCGAGATCGACGCGATCAACGAGCGCGTGTACGACACCGTCAACAACGGCGTCTACCGCGCCGGCTTCGCCCGCCGCCAGGGCGCCTACGAGCGCGCCTTCGCCGAGCTGTTCGACAGCTTCGACTGGCTCGAGGGGCTGCTCGGCGAGCGCCGCTACCTGCTCGGCGAGCAGCTCACCGAGGCCGACTGGCGGCTGTTCCCGACGCTCGTGCGCTTCGACGAGGTCTACAACCTGCACTTCCGCTGCAACCGCCGGCGGCTCGTCGACTACCCCGAACCTGTGGGGCTACGCGCGCGAGCTCTACCAGACGCCGCGGCGTCGCCCGGACGGTCGCGATGGACCAGATCAAGCGCCACTACTACACCACCCACGACGAGCTGAACCCGAAGCGCATCATCCCCGTCGGCCCCGGTTATGACTGGTCCGCGGCCGCACGGGCGCGAGCCGCTGAGCGAGCCGGCGCCGTTCGCTACACTCGCGTCGTCGTCGCGACTGGCGCTCGGGTGGAGTTCACCACCGGGGAGCGACGACTTGGCACCGCCGCGCGCCTGGGCACCTCTCAAAGCACGACCATCCCCCGCGGGTCAGGACGAGCGAGGAGCCCACATGACGACGAGCCCCACCACAGAGCAGACGCAACTGGTCATTCCCGACGAGCTGAAGCCCGCGCGACGGCCGCTTCGGCTGCGGGACCGTCGAAGGTCCGCCCCGAGGCGCTCGCGCGGCTCGCCACCGACGGTGGCGCGGTGATGGGCACCTCCCACCGCCAGAAGCCGGTCAAGGCGACTCGTCGGCGAGATCCGCGCCGGCCTGCGCGAGCTGTTCGCGCTGCCCGACGGCTACGAGGTCGCGCTCGGCAACGGCGGCGCGACCGCCTTCTGGGACGCCGCCGCGTTCGGGCTGATCTCGCGCCACGCCGCTGCACCTGACCTACGGCGAGTTCTCCCAGAAGTTCGCGGACCGTCACCGCGGGCGCGCCGTTCCTCGCCGAGCCGATGATCATCGCGGCCGACCCCGGCGACGCGCCCGACCCGGCGTCGCTCGGGCCGCTGGCGCGAGCACGGCGCTTGCCGACGTGCATCGCGTGGGCCCACAACGAGACCTCGACCGGCGTGATGGTGCCGGTCGCGCGCCCCGCCGGCGCCGGCCGACGCGCTGGTGCTCGATCGACGCCACCTCCGGCGCCGGCGGGCTGCCCGTCGACATCCTCGCAGGCCGACGCCTACTACTTCGCGCCGCAGAAGTGCTTCGCCGGCGACGGCGGGCTGTGGCTCGCGCTGCTGAGCCCCGCCGCGCAGGAGCGGATCGAGGCGCTGCACGCCTCCGATCGCTGGATCCCGCCGTTCCTGTCGCTGCACACGGCCGCTCGAGAACTCGCTGAAGGACCAGACCTACAACACGCCCGCCGTCGCGACGCTGTTCCTGCTCGCCGACCAGATCCGCTGGATGCTCGACGGCGGCGGCCTCGACTGGTGCGTCGCGACGCACCGCCACCTCCTCGACGCACCTGTACGGCTGGGCGGAGGCGAGCGACTACGCGACGCCGTTCGTGAAGGACCCGGCCAAGCGCTCGCTGGTCGTCGGCACGATCGACTTCGACGAGCGCGTCGACGCCGCCGCGGTCGCGGCGACGCTGCGCGCGAACGGGATCGTCGACGTCGAGCCCTACCGCAAGCTCGGGCGCAACCAGCTGCGGGTCGGCGATGTTCCCCGCGGTCGAGACCGCCGACGTGCAGGCGCTGACCGCCTGCATCGACTGGGTCGTCGAGAGGCTCGGACGATGAGCGCTCAGGCGCCGACAGCGGCGGCCACGCGAGCGCGCGGACGGGCAGCGCCCGCGGGTGCTCGTCAAGGAGAAGATCGGCGACTCCGGGCGTGGCGCTGCTGCGCGAGCACTTCGACGTCGACGCTCGGCGTCGACTGGAGCGACGAGCAGCTGGCCGAGCGGATCGGCGACTACGACGGCATCGTGATCCGCTCGGCGACGAAGCTGACCGCCGAGCTGATCGCGCGCGCCGAGCGCCTGCAGGTGATCGGTCGCGCCGGCGTGGGGGTCGACAACGTCGACGTCGCCGCCGCCACGCAGCGCGGGATCGTCGTCGCCAACGCGCCCGAGTCGAACGTCGTGACCGCCGCCGAGCACACGATGGCGCTGCTGCTGGCGCTCGCGCGCAACATGCCGCAGGCCTACGCGTCGCTGATCGCCGGCAAATGGGAGCGCTCGAAGTACTCCGGCGTCGAGCTCTACGAGAAGACGCTCGGGATCCTCGGCTTCGGGCGCATCGGCCAGCTCGTCGCGCAGCGCGCGCGCGGCTTCGGCATGCGCGTGCGTCGCCTTCGACCCGTTCGTCAGCGCCGAGCGCTACCGCGAGCTCGGCGTCGAGAAGGCGGACGGCGTCGACGACCTCTACGCGCAGGCGGACTTCATCACCATCCACCTGCCCAAGACGCCGGAGACCGAAGGCTTCCTCGACGCCGAGCGCCTTCGCGAAGATGCGCGACGGCGTGCGCGTGCTGAACGTCGCGCGCGGCGGGCTGATCGACGACGGCGCGCTGCAGGACGGCGCTCGACTCGGGCAAGGTCGCGGGCGCGGCGATCGACGTGTTCGCCAAGCGAGCCGACGACCGAGCACCCGCTGTTCGGCTACGCCAACGTCGTCGTCACGCCGCACCTCGGCGCCTCGACCGCCGAGGCGACCGACCGCGCCGGCTACCAGAGCGCCGAGCAGGTCGTCGCGGCGCTGACCGGCGGCGTCGTCTCGACGGCCGTCAACATCCCCGCGATCGGCGCCGAGGACATGGAGATGCTCGGCCCGTTCCTGCCGCTCGCCTCGCAGCTCGGACGCCTCGCGATGGAGCTCGCCGAGGGCAGCTCGGTGGAGCGCATCGAGGCGGCGTTCCTCGGGCAGGATCGCCGACTTCGACACGCGCCTGCTCGGGCTCGCGGTGATCGTCGGCGCGCTGCAGGGCCGCGGCGAGGAGCAGGTCAACCTCGTCAACGCGCCGACGATGGCCCAGCAGCGGGGCATCGTCTTCGAGGAGAAGGTCCGTCTCCGAGGCGCAGGACTTCAACGAGCTGATCCGCGTCACCGTCGTCGCCGGCTCCGAGCGGGTCGCGGTCGCCGGCACCGGCATCGGGCCGAACCGCGCGCCGCACCTCGTCGAGGTGCAGGGCCGGCGCCTGACGATCGAGCTCGAGCCGCTACGTGACGGTCTTCCGCTACGAGGACCTGCCGGGCATGATCGGCCGCGTCGGCACGATCTTCGGCGCGCACGGCGATCAACATCTCCTCGGCCGCCGTCGGTCACGTCCCCGACGGGCGTGCAGACCGCCGACGACCGGCGCCTGGCGGCGATGGTCGTGACGACCGACGCCGCCGTTCCGGACGCCGTCGTGGCGGAGATCGTCGCCTCCGAGGGCTTCGTCAACGGCTGGTCGGCGCGGCTGCCGACCCTCGGCTCGACGCCGGCATGCGCGCGGTCGTCATCACCAAGCACGGCGGGCCTGAGGTGCTGCGGTCGAGGAGCGTCCGGACCCGGCGTCTCGGCGCCGGCGAGGTGCGCATCGAGGTCGCCGCGCCGGGATCAACTTCGCCGACGTGATGGCGCGCATGGGGCTGTACCCCGATGCGCCGAAGACGCCCTGCGTCGTCGGCTACGAGGTCGCGGGCACGATCCTCGAGCTCGGCGAGGGGGCGTCGAGCGCCGCTCAGCCATTGAGCGCCAGGCCAGCGCGTGATCGCGGGCACGCAGTTCGGCGGCTACGCCTCGCAGGTCGTGGTTCCCGCCGCCGACGTGCTGCCGCTCGCCGAGCAGCTGAGCTTCGAGCAGGGGGCGGCGATCCCCGTCAACTACGGACCGCGTGGGCCGGCCTGATCGGCTACGGCAACCTGCAGCCGGGCGAGCGCGTGCTCGATGCACTCCGCCGGCGGCGGCGTCGGCATCGCCGCCACGCAGATCGCCAAGCACAGCGGCGCCGAGGTCTACGGCACCGCCTCGCCGGGCAAGCACGCGCGCTGCCTCGAGCTCGGCGTCGACCACGCGCTCGACTACACCACGCCCGGCTGGGAGCGCGGGCTGCCCCGCTTCGACGTGATCCTCGACGCCGTCGGCGGCAAGAGCTTCCGCACGCAGCTACTCGCTGCTGCGCCCCGGCGGGCGGCTCGTGGCGTTCGGCGCCTCCGCGCTCGTCTCCGGTGAGCGGCGCAACCCCGTGACGGCGCTGCGCGGCGTGCTCCGGATGCCGCGCTTCAACATGATCAAGCAGATGTCCGAATCGAAGGCCGTGATCGGCCTGAACATGCTGAGCCTGTGGAAGGACCGCGGGTCGCTGCAGCCGTGGATCGGCCCGCTGCAGGCGATGCTCGACGCCGGCGTCATCAAACCGGTCGTCGCCGGAGACTTCGACTTCGCAGGACGCCGGCGCCGCCCAGACGATGATCGTCGAGCGGCGTAACCTCGGCAAGGTCGTCCTCACACCCTGAGGCGGCCGATGACCTTCGTCAGGCGGCGTCCTCGGTCGCGGTGCTACTCTGGCGAAAGATGTCGTTTCAGTTCTCGCTTCTGTCTCTCCTTCTGCTCCCCCCTCGGGGGGAATAGCGCGTGGCGGCCGCGTAGCCGCATACCCAGCAGAGAGGAACGACAAGCGAGATAGAGAAGGAGCACGAACGACATGAGTACTCACGACGGGAACACGAACGGCACCGCTGGCGGCGCCACCGACGGGGCGCCCGGTGGCCGCGACGAGGCCGACCGCGTCAAGATCTTCGACACGACGCTGCGCGACGGTGAGCAGTCGCCGGGGATCTCGCTGAACAAGCAGGAAAAGCTCGAGATCGCCCACCAGCTGGCGCGCCTGGGCGTGGACGTGATCGAGGCCGGCTTCCCGATCACCTCGCCCGGCGACTTCGAGTCGGTGCAGGCGATCGCGCGGGAGGTCGAAGGCCCCGTGATCTGCGGGCTGGCGCGCACCTCAAAGCAGGACATCGACGCGGCGTGGCAGGCGGTCAAGGACTCCGAGCGTCCGCGCATCCACATGTTCCTCGCCACCAGCGACATCCACATCGAGCGCAAGCTGCAGACCACGCGCGAGGACGTCAAGGGCCAGGTGCGCGCAGCCGTGGCGCAGGCACGCGAATACACCGACGATGTCGAGTTCTCGCCCGAGGACGGCTCGCGCTCCGACGTCGAGTACATGGCCGAGGTGATCCAGATCGCGCTCGACGAGGGCGCCACCACGATCAACGTCCCCGACACCGTCGGCTACACGATGCCGAGCGAGTACGCGGCGATGTTCACCGAGCTCTACCGCCTGGTGCCCGGCCTGCGCGACGTGACCGTGTCGGTGCACTGCCACGACGACCTGGGGCTGGCGGTCGCCAACTCGCTGGCCGGCCTGGAAGCGGGCTGCCGCCAGGTCGAGTGCGCGATCAACGGCATCGGCGAGCGCGCCGGCAACGCCTCGCTCGAGGAGATCGTGATGCTGCTGCACACGCGCGAGCCCAGCCTCGGCCTGTGGACGGGCGCGGTCACGACGGAGATCGCGCGTACGAGCCGGCTGGTGTCGCGCCTGACCGGCTACCAGGTGCAGCCGAACAAGGCGATCGTCGGGCGCAACGCGTTCGCGCACGAGGCCGGCATCCACCAGGACGGCGTGCTGAAGGAGCGCACGACCTACGAGATCATGGACGCCACGATCGTCGGGCTGCGCAGCAACTCGATCGTGCTCGGCAAGCACTCGGGTCGCCACGCGCTGAGCAAAGCGCTCGAGGAGATGGGCTTCGAGCTCGACGGCCAGGCGCTGAACACGGCCTTCAAGCGCTTCAAGGAGATCGCCGACCGCAAGAAGCAGGTGACCGCGATGGACCTCGAGGCGCTCGTCACCGACGAGCTGCGCGAGGAGGTCGCCGGCTACGCGCTCGAGTCCTTCGAGGTCGACGCCTCCTCGCTGCGTCCGCCGCACGCGCGCGTGTCGGTGACGCTCCCCGACGGCTCATCCGCCAAGGGCTCGTTCACCGGCGACGGCCCGATCGACGCGGTCTTCCAGGCGATCAACGCCGCGACCGGCGTGGCGCCGGTGCTCAGCGACTTCACGATCGGCGCGGTCACCGAGGGCCAGGACGCGCTCGGCGAGGTCTCCGTGGTGCTGGAGGTCGACGGCTTCACCGGCGCCGGGCAGGGCGTCTCGACGGACATCATCGACGCGGCCGCGCGTGCGTACGTGCGCGCGCTGTCGGTCGCTGTCGCGCGTTCGCGCGCGGATGATGCGATCGGGTTGCCCGAGCCGGCCGGAAGCTAGCGCGGTGACTGCAACGTTTCCGCCGGTGCGAGGGCGGGTACGTCTGTAGCGTGCTCGGAGCGTCGTGTCGCGCCGCGGGCCGGGGTGCCGCGATCTTCCTATGAACGAGCCAGAGCCTCCCACGCCGCCGCCATCGCCGCCCACGCGGCCGACCGAACGTCTGGACGCGCCGCCGCCGCCGAGGCAGCCGCGCTCCGCGCCACTGCCGCCGCCTGTTTACCCCGACGAACGCCTGCCGCCGGCGCTTCCGCCAGAAGATCGGTGGTGGAACAATCCGTGGCCAGCGATCATCGCGGCGCTGCTCGCGCTGGTCGTGGGTGGGGTCATCGGTTACGCCATCGGCCACAACGGCGAAACGACTTCCGAAACGAACGGGCACCAGACGCCGGTCACACACACGGTGACCAACACGACGACCGTCCCCAAGGTCATCACGCAGACGAACACCGTCACCTCGAACACCGTCACGCAGACACCGTCCCCGTCGAACCAGGCAAATGAAGAACGCAGGACCGAAGCTGAAACGAACCTGCGTAACGCCGAACGGGAAAACCAGGAACTGAAGAAGCAGCTGGAAGAAGCCGGCGCGCACCCGTAGCCGCGGCACATACGTGCGTCCGTGATAACGTACGCTCGTATGGCGCCAGCAACGAAGCATCGGCCTCGAGATCAAACCGAGCCGGGCGTGCCTTTGCAGCCGCTCGGCGCGCCGTCGTCGAGGTCGAGCGACCCGCTCGACCCGGCTGTCATCGGCGCCCGCGTGAAGGCGCTGCGCGAGGCTTCAGGGCTGTCCCTGCGCGACCTCGCCGCCCGCAGCGGCGTCAGCGCGCCGATGCTCTCGCAGGTCGAGCGCGGTGAGACGAGCCCGACGCTGACCGTCGCCTCGCGGATCGCGGCCGGCCTCGAGCTGCGCCTGTCCCAGCTGCTGCGCCTCGACGAGGGCGGGTCAGTGACGGTTGTGCGCGCCGGCGAGCGCACACGCGGCGCTAACAAGCGACGGGGCCACGGCTTCGAAGTGCTGACCTCCTCGCAGCCGGGGCAGAGGGCGGAGATCTCACGCCACACGCTCGCACCCGGCGGCGCAACCGGCGCGGCCGACGACCCGCCGATGCACGAGCCCGGCAGCCGCGAGACCGCGCTCGTCGAGACGGGCTCGGTTGTGCTCGTCTGCGACGGGCAGCGCTACGTGCTCGATGCCGGTGATTGCGTCACCTTTGACGCCGACCTGCCGCACCACTTTGAGAACCCGAAGGCGCGCGACGAGGAGGCCGCCTTCCTGGCGGTCCTCTCCGCAGGACTGAGGCGCAGCTAGATGCGCGAGAAGGAGTTCACAACCCACGAGCACGAGGACCGATGACCATGCCCAAGACGCTGTTCGAGAAGATCTGGGAGGCACACGAAGTAGGGGGGAGCGAGTCGGGTCTCCTCTACATCGACCTGCACCTCGTCCACGAGGTCACCAGCCCGCAGGCCTTCGACGGGCTGCACCTCGCCGGGCGCACAGTTCGCCGCCCCGACCGCACGCTCGCCACAGCGGACCACAACACACCGACCGACGGCACGCCGATCGCCGCGCGGATCAAGGACGAGCTCTCGCGCGTCCAGGTCGAAACGCTCGAGCGCAACTGCGAGGAGTTCGGCGTGCCCGTGTACTCGCTCGGCTCTGAGCGCCAGGGGATCGTGCACGTGATCGGCCCCGAGCTCGGCGTCACCCAGCCCGGGATGACGATCGTTTGCGGCGACTCGCACACCTCCACGCACGGCGCCTTCGGCGCGCTCGCATTCGGAATCGGCACCTCAGAGGTCGAGCACGTGCTCGCCACGCAGTGCATGGTCCAGAGCAAGCCGCGCTCGATGCGGATCCGCTACGAGGGCGAGCTCGGCTTCGGCGTCACCGCCAAGGACCTGATCCTCGGGACCCTCGGCCGGCTCGGCGTCGGTGGGCTCACCGGACACGCCGTCGAGTACGCCGGCCCCGCGATCGAGGCGCTCTCGATGGAGGGGCGCATGACCGTCTGCAACATGACGATCGAGGGCGGCGGGCGCGCCGGCATGATCGCCCCCGATGAGACCACCTTCGCGTGGTTCCGCGACCAGGCGCGGCCCGGCGCGCCGCAGGGGGCCGAGCTCGACGCCGCGATCGAGCGCTGGCGCGGGCTGGTCACCGACGAGGGCGCTGACTTCGACACAGAGATTGTGATCGACGCCAGCGCGATCTCGCCGCAGGTGACCTGGGGCACGAACCCGGGAATGGTGCGCGCCGTCACCGAGCGCGTGCCCGCGCCCGAGGAGTTCGACAGCCCCGCCGACCGTGAGGCGACCGAACGCGCGCTGCACTACATGGCGCTCGAGCCGGGCACGCCGATCGAGCAGATCTCCGTCGACCGCGTGTTCATCGGCTCGTGCACGAACTCGCGCATCGGTGACCTGCGAGCCGCCGCCGCGGTGGTGGCCGGCAGGCAGGTCTCGCCATCGGTCAACGCGATGGTGGTGCCCGGCTCACAGCAGGTCAAGGCCCAGGCCGAGGCCGAGGGCCTTGACCAGGTCTTCCGCGATGCCGGCTTTGACTGGCGCGTCGCCGGCTGCTCCATGTGCCTCGGCATGAACCCCGACATCCTCGAGCCCGGCGAGCGTTGCGCCTCGACGTCCAACCGCAACTTCGAGGGGCGCCAGGGCCGCGGGGGGCGCACGCACCTCGTGTCGCCGCAGATGGCCGCCGCCGCCGCGATCGAGGGCCGCTTCGTCGACATTCGGGAGTGGCAGTGAGCGGCGCCGCGCCGGGAGCGGCGTGGCAGCAGGCCGAGCTCGTCGACACGTTCCTGTCCGAGCGCAAGCTGCTGCTGCCGATGCTCGACGTCCAGGAAGCGCTGATCAAGAGCCTGCTCGAGCGCAGCGGCAGGCCGCTGCGGCGGTTCATCGACATCGGCGCCGGCGACGGCGCGATGACGCGGCTGCTGCGCAGCGTCGAGCCGTCGGCCGAGGCCGTGCTCGTGGACTACTCCGAGCCGATGCTCGCGCGTGCCGAGCAGCAGCTGCGTGAGGCGGGCGCCGGCGCCTGGCGGACGGTGCGCGGCGATCTGCGCGACCCCGCCTGGCCTGAGGCACTCCCCGCCGGGCGCTTTGACGTGGCGGTCTCCAGCTATGCGATCCATCACCTGCCGGCTCAGCGCAAGCGCGCACTGTTCGCGGAGATCTACGAGATGCTGGAGCCGGGCGCGATGTTCGTGAACATGGACGTCGTCGCGATCGCCGGGCCGCTCGCGGGCCTGTTCGATGAGCAGATGGTCGCCAACGCGGTCGCCGCCGAGCACGCCCACCACGGCGCGCGCAGCGACGAGCAGGTCGAGCACGAGCTGCTGGCCGATGGCGACGACGACCAGCCCGACTCCCTCCAGGAGCAGCTGCGGTGGCTCGCCGACGCCGGTTTCGCGGAGCCGGAAGTGCACTTCAAGTGGGCCGAGGGCGTCGTGTTCGGCGGGGTGCGGCCTCTGCAGGGAGGGTGAGTGACGCCCGCGCGACGGGTATGAACCGCCGGGGACTGAGCGTCCTCTTCGAAGCACTGTCAGACCATCGCTATACAGGAGAGACCAATGGAACCTATCGAGACAATCAGCGGGCCTGTCAGCCACCTCGACCGTGCCGACGTGGACACCGACCAGATCATGCCCAAGCAGTTCCTGAAGCGGGTCGAGCGCACCGGGTTTGGCGAGTTCCTGTTCTACGACTGGGCCAAGGAACCCGACTGGGACCTGCCGCCCAACCCGATTCTCGTCGCCGGCGAGAACTTCGGCTGCGGCTCCTCGCGCGAGCACGCGCCGTGGGGCCTGCAGGACTACGGCTTCCAGGCAATCGTGGCGCCGTCCTTCGCGGACATCTTCTACTCCAACTGCACGAAGATCGGGCTGCTCCCGATCGTCCTTTCCGACGAGGATTGCAAAGCCCTCGCGCGCGCCGGTCACGGACAGGTCGACCTGCGCGAGCAGGAGGTTCGCTTCGCCGGCCGTCAGGTGCCGTTCGAGATCGACCACGAGATCCGCCACCGCCTTCTCGGGGGGCTCGACGACATCGCGCTGACGCTGCAGCAGGACGACGCGATCACGGATTACGAGCGCGATCTCGAGCGCAGCGGGCCGGTGACAACGGCGCTGTGAGCGGTCACCTGCGTCTCTCCTGGTAGCGTCGCGCGCAGTGAGCTACCGCATCGTCACCCTCCCCGGCGACGGCATCGGCCCCGAGATCATGGAGCCGACGCTCGAGCTGCTCGAAGCGCTCGCTGACTTCGAGTTCGAGGAGTATCTGTTCGGCGGCGCCTCGATCGACGTCGAAGGCGTGGCGCTGACAGACGACGTGCTCGACGCATGCAGGCACGCCGACGCCGTGCTGCTGGCTGCCGTCGGTGGCCCCAGGTGGGACAGCACCGACCCGAGCAAGCCGCGCCCCGAGCAGGGCCTGCTCGGCCTGCGCAAGGGCCTGGGGCTGTACGCCAACCTGCGTCCCGTCAAGCCGCTGCCGGCGCTGTACGACGCCTCGCCGCTGCGACGCGAGCGAATCGAAGGCACCGACCTGCTGGTCGTGCGCGAGCTGACCGGCGGCATCTACTTCGGCGAGAAGACGCGTACCGCGACCAGCGCCTCCGACCTGTGCGCGTACAGCAGCGAGGAGATCGAAAGGATCGCCCGCACCGCCTTCGAGGCCGCCAAGCGGCGCTCGTCGGAGCCGAAGGTGACGAGCGTCGACAAGGCCAACGTGCTCGAGACCTCACGGCTGTGGCGCGAGGTCGTCACCCGGCTGCACGCGCGCGAGTTCCCCGAGGTCGAGCTCGAGCACGTGCTCGTCGACAACGCCGCCATGCAGCTCGTCTCCGCGCCACGCGACTTCGACACGATCGTCACCGAGAACATGTTCGGAGACATCCTCTCCGACGAGGCCGCGATGCTCACCGGCTCGATCGGCATGCTCCCGAGCGCGTCTCTCGGAGGCGATGGACCCGGGGTGTTCGAGCCTGTGCACGGCTCCGCGCCGGACATCGCCGGCCAGGGGGTTGCCAACCCGCTGGCGATGTTCCTCTCGGCGGCGCTGATGCTGCGTCACGGCCTCGGCTTGGAAAGCGAGGCCACGGCTGTAGAATCGGGCGTTGAAGCGGCACTCGCGAAGGGCTTGCGGACGCCCGACCTGGGCGGTGATGCGGGGACGCAGCAGGCGACCAGGACAGTGCTCGAAAACGTCAAATAGGAGACGCATGACCGTGGAGCCGACCGACCTCATCTGGATGAACGGAGATTTCGTCGCCTGGGAGGACGCCAAGGTCCACGTCCTGACGCACGGCCTGCACTACGGCACGGGAGTGTTCGAGGGCGTGCGCTGCTACGACACGGTGCTCGGACCAGCCGTGTTCCGCAACGCCGATCACGTCGCACGCCTGCGCCGCTCGGCCGAGCTGTTCTACATGCAGCTGCCTTTCTCCGACGAGCAGCTGCGCGCTGCGACGCTCGAGCTCGTGGCGCGCAACGGCCTGCGCTCCTGCTACATCCGCCCGATCGCCTATCGCGGCTATGGCTCGATGGGCCTGAACCCTATGGACGCGCCTGTGGACGTGACGATCGCGTGCTGGGAGTGGGCGACGTACCTTGGTGAGGAGGGCATGCGCAACGGCGTGCGCGCGATGACCTCCTCGTGGCGACGCATCAGCCCGGACTCGCTGATCCCGCATGCGAAGGCCAGCGGCCAGTACCTCAACAGCGTGCTCGCGAAGGTCGAGTCGGTGAAGGCCGGCTACGAAGAGGCGATCCTGCTCGACGACCACGGTCACGTGTGTGAGGGCACCGGCGAGAACATTTACATCGTGCGCGACGGCGTGATCTCCACCCCAGGGCAGCACAACTCGATCCTCGACGGGATCACGCGCCGCTCGGTGATGCAGATCGCGCAGGACCTCGGCTATGAGGTGCTCGAGCGCAACGTCGCGCGCGCGGAGATGTACCTCGCGGACGAGGTGTTCCTGTCGGGTACCGCCGCTGAGATCGTGCCTGTGCGCGAGGTCGACAACCACGAGGTGGGCACCGGCAAGCCGGGCGAGATCACGCGCGTGCTGCAGGCTGCCTTCGACGACGCGATCCACGGGCGTTCCGAGCGCTACCGCGAGTGGCTGGACGTGGTGGACGCGGTCGACTTGGAGACGCCCACTGGCGAGACCCCGGCAACGGCCGCGCAGCAGCTCACGGCGACGGAGCGAATTACCGGGGCGACCGGCTAGAGCGGTACGCCGCGGCCGGTTGCAGCAGCGACCGCCCCCGTACCCATCTGAGCCGAAAGGACCACCCCAATGAGCCCCACATCACCCCGCATCGAGCTATACGACGCCACCCTGCGCGACGGCATGGGGGGAGGCGGGCTGACACTCACGGCCGAAGAGAAGCTGCGCGTGGTGCACGCCCTGGACGAGCTCGGCGTGGACATGATCGAGGCCGGCTTCCCCTCGTCGAACCCTAAGGAGCTCGAGCTGTTCGGGCTGCTCGCAGGCGAGACGCTGCGCCATGCGGAGATCGTCGCCTTCGGCATGACGCGCCGACGTGAGGTCAGCGCCGAGCAGGACGAGGGCCTACGCGTGCTGGCGGAATCCTTCGCGCCGGCGTGCACGATCGTGGGCAAGGCGTCGGTTCTGCACGTGGAGAAGGTCGTGCGCGTCTCCCGCGAGGAGAACCTCGCGATGATCGCCGACTCGGTCGCGTTCCTGCGTCGCGCGGGCAAGCGCGTGCTGCTCGACGCCGAGCACTTCTTCGATGGCTTCGCACTCGACCCCGGGTACTCGCTGGACTGCCTGCGGGTGGCCGCCGGCGCCGGCGCCGAGCGGCTCGTGCTGTGCGACACCAACGGGGGCTCTCTTCCTCCTCATATACGGACGGCGTTCGCGGTGGTCAGCGAAGCGCTCCCCGGCGCGCCCCTGGGCATTCACACGCACGACGACTCCGGCTGCGCGGTCGCGAACACGCTCACGGCAGTCGAATGCGGCGCCACGCAGGTGCAGGGCACCGTCAACGGCATCGGCGAGCGCACCGGCAACGCGAACCTGATCACGATCATCGCCGACCTGCAATTGAAGATGGGCGTCGAGCTGCTCGCGCCCGAGCAGCTGGCGCGCCTGACCGAGACGGCGCACTTCGTGGACGAGCTGCTCAACCGCACGCCCAACCCGGCGCAGCCGTACGTCGGCAAGCACGCGTTCGCGCACAAGGCGGGGCTGCACGCGGCGGGCGTGCGCGCCGAGCCGCAGACCTTCGAGCACGTCGACCCGGCGGTGGTGGGCAACGGCCGCGACGTGCTGATCTCCGAGCTGTCCGGCCGCGGCACGATCGTCGAGAAGGCTCAGCAGGCCGGGATCGCCGCCGACGAGGAGCTCGCGCAGCGCGTGGTCGAGCGCGTGAAGGAGCTCGAGCACGAGGGTTTCCAGTTCGAGGCTGCCGACGGCTCGTTCGAGCTGTTGCTGCGCAAGGAGGCGGGCGAGTACGAGCCGCTGTTCCGCCTGGAGTCCTGGCGCGTGATCGTCGAGAAGCACGCCGACGGGCGGGCCAACACCGAGGCCACGGTCAAGATCTGGCTGGGCGGCGAGCGCTACGTGCGCACCGCCGAGGGCAACGGCCCCGTGAACGCGCTCGACCGCGCGCTGCGCGATGCGATCGGTGAGATCCACCCGCACCTGAAGGACATCGACCTCGTCAACTACAAGGTGCGGATCCTCGATGAGACGAAGGGCACCGGCGCTGTGACGCGCGTCCTGATCGACGCGTCGGATGGGCACGACGTGTGGGGCTCGATCGGCGTTGCGGAGAACCTGATAGCGGCCTCGTGGGACGCGCTGGTGGACTCGCTCGAGTACGGCATGCAGGGCAAGCGGCGGGCCGCGGCGGAGTCGGCGCTCGGCTCAAGCGGCAGGGTTTAGTGGCGCCAACGGGCGCCGAAGCGAGCGACTTCGCCGCCGCGCAGAGCGACACCGATCAGGTGATCCCGCTCGCACGGCCGGTGCTCGGCGAGGAGGAGGAGCAGGCGGTGCTCGCGGTGCTGCGCTCGGGTCAGCTGTCGCTGGGGCCGCGCGTGCCCGAGTTTGAGCGGAGCTTCGCGGCGTGTGTCGGGGCGCCACTCGCGAGCGCGATCAGCAGCGGCACCGCGGCGCTGCACCTCGCGCTGCGGGCCGTCGGCGTCGAAGCGGGCGATGAGGTGGTGACGAGCCCGTTCTCGTTCGTCGCGTCCGCCAACGCGGCGCTGTACGAGCGCGCGCGCCCGGTGTTCGCGGACATCGACCCGGTGACGCTCAACCTCGACGCGGACGCGGCGGCGGCGGCGGTCACGCAGCGCACGCGGGCGCTGTTGCCGGTCCACATCTTCGGCTATCCCGCCGACCTGCCGGCGTTCGAGCGGCTCGCCGCCAGGGAGGATCTGGCGATCGTCGAGGACGCGTGCGAGGCGCTCGGCGCGGTGCACAGCGACGGCGTCGCGGTCGGCGGGCGCGGGCACCCGGCGGCATTCGGTTTCTACGCCAACAAGCAGCTGACGACCGGCGAGGGTGGCATGGTCACGGTCGCCGAGCCCGAGCTCAAGGCGCGCATCGACTCCGAGCGCAACCAGGGCCGCGCGCCGGACATGGGCTGGCTCGACCACGATCGGCTGGGTTTCAACTACCGACTGTCGGACATCGCGTGCGCACTCGGGATCGCGCAGCTCGCACGCCTCGAGTGGATGCTCGCAGAGCGCGCTCGCGTGGCGGCGCTGTACACGCAGGCGCTGTCGGGGATCGACGGTCTCGGCCTGCCGTGCGCCGACCAGGACGGGAATCGGCGCGGCTGGTTCGTGTTCGTCGTACAGGTGCCGCGCGGCGTGGACCGCGACGAGACGGTGCGCGCTCTCGGCGCGGCCGGCATCCAGAGCAAGCCCTATCTGCCGGCGATCCACCTGATGAGCTTCTACCGCGAGCGTTTCGGCCACCGCGTCGGCGAATTCCCGGTTTGCGAGGACGTGGCGGCGCGCTCGCTGGCGTTGCCGTTCTTCCCCGAGATGAGCGAGGGGCTCATCGCGCGCGTCTCGCAGCGGCTCGTCGCGGTGCTGGATGCGCGGCGCGCCACCGTAGACTGAGCGCCGGTGTCGCGCTTCAATCAGCCCCAGGATCCGATCTTCCAACGCCTGAACACGTCGGTTGGCTTCGATCGGCGCCTGTGGCCACAGGACATCGAGCAGTCGCGCGCGCACGCGAAGATGCTCGCCGAGCGCGGCATCATCACGGCCGAGGACCGCGACGCGCTGCTGGCCGGGCTCGAGCAGGTCGCGCGCGAGCTGGGGCCGACGGGCGACTTCCGCTTCGACGCCGACGACGAAGACATCCACATGGCGATCGAGCGGCGCCTGACGGAGATCGTCGGGGCGGTCGGCGGGCGCCTGCACACGGCCCGCTCGCGTAACGACCAGGTGGTGACGGATCTGGCGATGTACACACGCGCACGGTCCTCGGAGGCGCAGGGCGCGATCACGGCTCTGATGGCTGCCCTGCTCGAGCGCGCGGAGGAGCACATCGACTGGCCGATGCCCGGCTATACGCACCTGCAACGTGCCCAGCCCGTCTATCTCGGCCACCACCTGCTCGCCTACTTCTGGATGCTCCAACGTGACCGCGAGCGCTTCGCGTTCGCCGAGCGCGAGTCGGGCCGACTGCCGCTCGGATCGGGCGCGCTGGCTGGGGTGAACTTCGACACCGACCGCCGCTTTCTCGCAGACGAGCTCGGCTTCGATGGTGTGGCGCCGAACTCGATCGACGCGGTCTCCGGCCGCGACTTCGTGCTCGACTACCTCGCCGCGGCGGCGACGTGCGCGACCCACCTCTCGCGACTCGGTGCCGAGCTGGTGCTGTGGTCGAGCGCCGAGTTCGGCTTCTGCGAGCTGCCGGATGCGTGGAGCGCGGGCTCCTCGATCATGCCGCAGAAGAAGAACCCGGATGCAGCCGAGCTGCTGCGCGCGAAGACGCCGCGGGTGGTCGGCCACCTGGCGGCGTTCCACGGCGTGATGCACGCGCTGCCGTTGACCTACAACAAGGACCTGCAGGAGGACAAGGAGCATCTGTTCGACGTCGTCGACACGATGCAGCTGACGCTGGGCGCGGCCACGGGGATGATCGCGGGCGTCCGCTTCAACCGCGAGCAGATGCGCGAGGCGGCCGCCGACGAGCTGATCGCCGCGACCGACGTAGCCGATCTACTCGTGCGCTTGGGCATGCCCTTCCGTGAGGCGCACGGCGTCGTCGCGGGGCTCGTGCGCAGCGCCCTCGACAGCGGCACGCCGCTCTCCGAGCTGAGCGCCGAGGAGCTCGCCGCGCAGAGCGAGTTGCTCGCGGCAAACCATGAGCAGTTCCGGCGCGTGCTCGCGCAGGACTCGTGGCTCGAGTCGAAGATCTCCGAGGGCGGCACGTCGCTGGCCCGCGTGCGCGAGCAGCTGGCGCTGGCGCGCGAGACGCTCGATGCGCTCGCTTCGCGCTGACTTCTATGCGCGGCCCGTGCTGGAGGTCGCGAGGGACCTGATCGGCTGCACGGTTGCGCACGGCGACTGCGCCGGCGTGATCGTCGAGACGGAGGCCTACCACGAGAGCGAGCCGGCGTGCCACGCGTTCGTCGGCTTGACGGCGCGCACGCGCCCGATCTTCGGGATGCCCGGCCGCGCCTACGTGTACCTCTCCTACGGCATCCACACGATGCTGAACGCCGTGTGCGAGCCCGAGGGGGTCGGCGCGGCGGTGCTGATCCGCGCGCTCGAGCCGGTACGGGGGATCGAGTCGATGCGCGCACGCCGCGGGCTCGCGCCCGGAGCACGGGTGCAGGAGCTGTGCTCGGGCCCGGGCAAGCTGACGCAGGCGCTCGGCATCTCGCTCGCCGAGAACGACACCTCGCTGGCGAGCGGCCCGGTGCGCATCGGGCCGCGGACCGGCGCGCGGCGCGAGCCGTCCGTGCTCGTCGGCACCCGCATCGGGCTCACGAAGGCGGTGGAGCTGCCCTGGCGCTTCGCCGCGGCGGACTCCGTGTACGTGTCGCGACCGCGGCTCACCGGCGCGCGCGCCTGAGCGGGCGCTGGCGCCAGGCAGCCAGCGTCGTCAGCCTGCGGGTGCGACCCCGCCCGTCTGCGACGGCGTCGAGGACGCGGGCGGAACTGGAGTGGGGCTGGGGGTCGCCGGCGCGGGGGTGGCGGGCGTCGGGGTCGCGGCAGGCGCCGGAGTCGCGGGGGTCGCGGCGTGTTCGGGCGTGTGGGCTTCGCCACCGGCTTCGTGGGTGGGAGCGGCGGGGGTAGCGGAGCCGCCTTTGCCGTTGTTCGGCGTCGCCGGGGCGGCGTTCTTCCCGGACGGCGTGTTGGACGGCTTCGGCGCAGCGACCCCGGGGGTGGTTGCCGTCGAGACTTCGCTCGGCCCGCCGCCGGTGCTCTTCTTCGAAGCCGAGTGTTCGGAGCGTTCCTGTTCGATCTGCAGCGCCGAGGTCATGAAGTCGTGCCAGATCAGCGCCGGGAAGGTGCCGCCGAGCACGGGGCCGTCGTCGAAGTCGGTGGTCATCGGGATCAGCTTGTTGGGGTAGCCGACCCACACGGCGACCGTGAACTTCGAGTCCCAGCCGACGAACCAAGCGTCGCCGTAGTTGGAGGTCGTGCCGGTCTTGCCCGCCGCGAACTGGCCGATCGCGGCCGCTTTGCCGGTCCCGTACTGGATCACCGCTTCGAGCATGGTGGTCTCGGTGGCCGCTACTTCGGCGGGCAGCACCCGATGGCTGTGCACCCGGTTCTTGTCCACGCGCGAACCGTCCGGCAGCGGCTGGCTGCCGGCTCGCACTTCCTGGATGCCCACCGGCGCTTCGTCTTCGACCATCGAGCCGGTGAGGCGCTCGCCGCCGTGCGCGATCGTCTCGTACGCGTGGGCCATGTCCAGCGGCGTGACGCCGATCGTGAGGCCGCCGATCGTCATCGCCGCGTTCGTCGAGAGCGGTGTGGTGATACCCATCCGCCGTGCGAGGGAGGCGATGTGGGTGGTCCCGACCTTGAGCCCGACTTCCGCGAAGATCGAGTTGTCGGAGTAGGCGATGGCGCCGGTCAGGCTGTTGGACCCGGTGTAGGCGCCTTCGTCGTTGTGCACGACGAACTTTTCGACCCCGTGGGGTCCGTGGTAGTAGAAGATCTTTTCCTTCGAAGGCCACTCCGAGTCCGGCGAGATGCCGTCCTCCAGCGCGGCGGCGAGGTCGAAGGCCTTGAAGGAGGAGCCGGGCTGGCGCTCGCCCTGCGTGGCGAGGTTGAAGGGGCTTTCGTCGTAGTTGCGCCCGCCGACCATCGCGCGCACCTCGCCCGTCGAGTTTTCGATCGCGACGAGCGCGGCCGACGGGTCTTCGGAGAAGGGCAGGTAGTTCTGGACGGCCTGTTCGGCGGCGCGCTGGAGGCTCAGGTCGAGCGTCGTCTTGACCTGCAGGCCGCCGGCGAAGGCGCGCGGCGCGCCGTAGCGTTCGATCACCTGCTGCTGCACCCAGCTCGTGAAGTAGCCGACGTCGGCGCCTTCGATCGTCTGCTCCTGAGGCGCCTGGATCTCGCTGCCGGAGGGCAGCGGCTGCTTGACGCTTTCCTCATACATCGCGTGGCTGAGGTCGCCCTGCTGGAGCATCTGGTAGAGCACCACGTCGCGCCGGTTCTTGGCGGCCAGCGGATGCGCGGTGGGGTCGTATTCGGTGGGCGACTGGATGATGCCCGCGAGCAGCGCCGCCTCCCACGGTTTGAGCTGTTGCACGCACAGCTCGTGCCCGGGCATGCCGCAGCCGAGATGGCCGTCTTCGTGGCCGAAGTAGGTCTCGGCGGCCGCCTCGATGCCATAGGCGCCGTTGCCGAAGTAGATCGTGTTGAGGTAGGCGGTGATGATCTTTTCCTTGGACCACTTGTGCGAGAGCTGGTAGGCGAGCGCCGCCTCGCGGAGCTTCTCGAAGATCGTGCGATGTGACTGGGCCTGCAGCGCGTTCTTGATGAACTGCTCCTCGATCGTCGACGCGCCCTGGAGGTCGCCCCGGTGCTCGATGTCGTCCGCGAACGCGCGCGCGATGCCACGGATGTCGACGCCGCTGTTCGTTCGGAAGCGCTTGTCCTCGATCGAGATGACCGCGTTCTTGACGATCACGGGGATCTGACCGGCGGTCACGATCACGCGATTCTGCTGTGAGAGCACGCCGATCGGGTGACCGAGGTCGTCGGTCAGGGTCGAGCTCTTCTCTTCCTTGTACTGCGAGAACTTCGTCAGCGACGGCAGGTCCGAGGCGATCGACACGAAGACCCCGAACACGAACGAGACCAGGCCGAGCACGAGCACCGCCAGCAGGATCGCCACGAAGCGCAGCCGCTTGAGCCGCGGACGGGCCGGCGATCGCGCCTCGATGGGCGGCAATTGCGGCGCCGGCGGCGGCGGGCGCAGCTCGGTGGGCGTTATATCGGGGCGATCGTCATCGCTCATCAGCAGCGGCGGAGGGCGAGCCCATCCGCCGTGCGGGGAGGACCCGATCCCGGCGGCGCGGGCCGCGCGGGCGGGCGGCGCTGCAGGACCCTCCGGCGGGCGAGAGTCTAGCATTGGCCACGATGCCAAACGCCACCGACGCGGCCGATCCAGCAAGCGGGACTGGATCCTCCGGCGCAGCTCGGCTGGCGGGGAAGCTGGCAGGCAGCGTGGTCGACAGCCTGCCCGCGGGAGCCCTGGAGGCGAAGCTCGAGACGGCCGAGCGCGAAGGGCGCCCGCTGCGCGTCAAGCTGGGCATCGACCCGACGGCGCCCGATATCCATCTCGGACACGCGGTCGTGCTGCGCAAGCTGCGCGAGTTCCAGGACGCCGGCCACAAGGTGGTGCTGATCGTCGGCGACTACACGGCGCGCGTGGGCGACCCGTCGGGCCGCTCGACGCTGCGCCCGATGCTCTCGACGCAGGAGATCGACGCGAACGCGGCCACCTTCCAGGCGCAGGCGCTGAAGATCCTCGACCCGGACCCGGAGCGGTTGGAGGTCAGGCGCAACGGCGAGTGGCTCGACATGGCGATGGGCGAGCTGCTGGCGCTGGTCGCGACGACGACGGCGGCGCAGCTGCTCGAGCGCGACGACTTCTCCAAGCGCTGGTCGGCGGGCGAGCCGATCTCGATGCTCGAGCTGATGTACCCGCTGTTGCAGGGCTATGACTCGGTGGCGATCCGCGCCGACGTCGAGCTCGGCGGCACCGACCAGAAGTTCAACCTGCTGCTCGGACGCGACATCCAGCGCGCTTACGGCCAGCCCGAGCAGGCGATCATGACGATGCCGATCCTCGTCGGCGTGGACGGCCGTCAGAAGATGTCGAAGTCGCTCGGCAACCAGATCGGCGTGACCGACGCGCCGCAGGAGATGTACGGCAAGACGATGGCGATCCCCGACGAGGCGCTCGCGCAGTACTACCGGCTGCTGCTCGGACGCGAACCGGCGATCGGCGATGGTGAGGGCGAGCTCTCGCCGCGCGATGCAAAGCGCGCGCTCGCCCGCGAGCTGGTCGCTTGGCTGCATTCGCAGGACGACGCACAGGCGGCCGAGGATCACTTCGACCGCGTGTTCGTCCAGCGCGGGCTGCCCGAGGAGATCGAGGACGCGCACTTCGAGTGCGTCGAGGGGATGGTGCACCTGCCGGGCCTGATGGCCAGCGAGCTCGGCATCTCGCGCTCGGAGGCGCGTCGTCTGATCGACCAGGGTGGCGTCACGCTTGACGAGGTCCCGCTCGCGACGGGCCAGCACGACGTACCATGCGAGCAGGCCGACGGACAGATCTTGCGGGTCGGCCGGCGCCGCTTCCGCCGGCTGCGCGCCGGCTAGACCGACGGGGCGCCGGCGCGCTATACTCGCTGGTCGGCCCACAGGCGCCCTCGGGCGTGGGTCGGATCGGTCTCCTCCAGAAGGAACCCCTTTCGGTGAGGCGCGGCGGTCTTTGAAAACTCAACAGCATGCGCATCTACGATCCATCTTCGGATCGTGGTGTGCGTCCAGGTTCGACCCGCCAGCGGGAGCGTCTATGACGCCTCCGGGTGGCGGACAAGAGTCAAAGTAGAGAAGTACCCCGTCATGGTTCGGGACCACGGTGTATGGGTTCCGAGTTGCACTAGCTGGTCAGGCGCTTGCGCAGGATCAGCCAAGGCAGACCAATGACAGCTTTTCGTGAAGTTCTTCACGGAGAGTTTGATCCTGGCTCAGGACGAACGCTGGCGGCGTGCTTAACACATGCAAGTGGAGCGACGAACCAGGGCTTGCCCTGGGGCAGAGCCGCGAACGGGTGAGTAACACGTGGGTTACCTGCCTCGATGACCGGGACAACCCGAGGAAACTCGGGCTAATACCGGATGTGCCCGCAAGGGGAAAGGAAGCTTCGGCCTCCGCATCGAGATGGGCCCGCGGCCCATTAGCTTGTTGGTGAGGTAACGGCTCACCAAGGCTTCGATGGGTAGCTGGTCTGAGAGGACGATCAGCCACACTGGGACTGAGACACGGCCCAGACTCCTACGGGAGGCAGCAGTGGGGAATCTTGCGCAATGCGCGAAAGCGTGACGCAGCAACGCCGCGTGGGGGAAGAAGGCTTTCGGGTTGTAAACCCCTTTCAGTTGGGACGAAGCTTCTCCGGTGAATAGCCGGACGGAGTGACGGTACCTTCACAAGAAGCACCGGCTAACTACGTGCCAGCAGCCGCGGTAATACGTAGGGTGCAAGCGTTGTCCGGAATTATTGGGCGTAAAGAGCGTGTAGGCGGCCTCGTTAGTCCGCTGTGAAAGTCCAGGGCTCAACCCTGGAATGCCGGTGGATACTGCGAGGCTAGAGTCCGGAAGGGGCGAGTGGAATTCCTGGTGTAGCGGTGAAATGCGCAGATATCAGGAGGAACACCAATGGCGAAGGCAGCTCGCTGGGACGTGACTGACGCTGAGACGCGAAAGCGTGGGGAGCAAACAGGATTAGATACCCTGGTAGTCCACGCTGTAAACGATGGCAACTAGATGTGGGGGGTGTCGACTCCCCCCGTGTCGAAGCTAACGCATTAAGTTGCCCGCCTGGGGAGTACGGCCGCAAGGCTAAAACTCAAAGGAATTGACGGGGGCCCGCACAAGCAGCGGAGCATGTGGTTTAATTCGACGCGACGCGAAGAACCTTACCTGGGCTTGACATGTGGGTGACCGGTGTGGAAACACACCTTCCCTTCGGGGCACCTTCACAGGTGGTGCATGGCTGTCGTCAGCTCGTGTCGTGAGATGTTGGGTTAAGTCCCGCAACGAGCGCAACCCCCGTCGCATGTTGCCAGCATTTAGTTGGGGACTCATGCGAGACTGCCGGTGACAAACCGGAGGAAGGTGGGGATGACGTCAAGTCCTCATGCCCCTTATGTCCAGGGCTACACACGTGCTACATTGGCGCATACAGAGGGCTGCGATACCGCGAGGTGGAGCGAATCCCTTAAAGTGCGTCTCGGTTCGGATTGCAGGCTGAAATTCGCCTGCATGAAGGCGGAGTTGCTAGTAATCGCGGATCAGCATTGCCGCGGTGAATACGTTCCCGGGCCTTGTACACACCGCCCGTCACACCACGGGAGTGAGCAACACCCGAAGCCGGTGGCCTAACCCGCAAGGGAGGGAGCCGTCGAAGGTGGGGCTCGTGACTGGGGTGAAGTCGTAACAAGGTAGCCGTAGCGGAAGCTGCGGCTGGATCACCTCCTTTCTAGGGAGCACCTAGCGGTGCCCCGATCCAGGGTCTGTCGCAAGACAGGCCCGCGCGGCCGCCAAGCCCTCGAGGCCTGGCGGTGTCCAAGCGGATCGGGCCTAGCATGTCGACCGAACCTGGCTGGATGGCCGCGTTGGACGCGTTTCCGTACTACTTCGGGAGCACGACCGGCGCGACCGCAAAACGACCCCAGCATGCTGTTGAGTTTTGAGAGACCGGCGTCCGCCGGGATCGCGTGGATACGTCGCATATGGCGTGACCTGCAGACGCGACCCCGGCCGGCGTTATACGCCTCTCCACGGTCCTTGAAAACTGCACAGAAGCCACAATCAGCCGCCATCGATAAGCGGCGGCTGAAAAACGGGTATCACCGGGCCCTGCAAGATCTGGGAGCTCCGCAAGGGGCGATCAGGTCGCGTTGGGCCAGATCACCGTCAAGATAGTAAGGGCGCATGGTGGATGCCTTGGCACCAAGAGTCGATGAAGGGCGTGAACGGCTGCGATAAGCCACGGTTAGGCGCTGAATAGCCTTTGACCCGTGGATGCCCGAATGGGGAAACCCAACGCTGGTAATGCGGCGTTATCCCCGGCTGAACACATAGGCCGGCGGAAGACAAGCGGGGGAAGTGAAACATCTCAGTACCCCGAGGAAAGTAAATCAAAAGAGACTCCCTGAGTAGTGGCGAGCGAAAGGGGATCAGCCCAAACCTGGCAGATGTAAGCGGACATGCGTTGTCTGTCAGGGGTTGTAGGGCGTTTGTTCCGAGCCATGTCCGGCTCGGCAGGAGTTACAAAATCATGTGGTAGTCGAAGCGCGTGGAACCGCGCACCATAGAGGGCAATCGTCCCGTAGACGAAACTGCATGGTCTCCTGTCAGACGTTCCTGAGTAAGTCCGCACCCGTGAAACGCGGACTGAACCTGGGGGGACCACCCTCCAAGGCTAAGTACTCCTTGGTGACCGATAGCGGACAAGTACCGTGAGGGAAAGGTGAAAAGTACCCCGGAAGGGGAGTGAAATAGTACCTGAAACCGCGCGCCTACAAGCGGTGGGAGCAGACTTGTTCTGTGACCGCGTGCTTTTTGCATAACGAGCCGGCGAGTTACTCGTCTGCGGCAAGGTTAAGCGATGAGCGGAGCCGTAGCGAAAGCGAGTCCTAATAGGGCGACATAGTCGTAGGCGGTAGACCCGAAACTGGGCGAGCTACCCATGGGCAGGCTGAAGCGGGGGTAAGACCTCGTGGAGGGCCGAACCGACCTAGGTTGAAAACTGGGCGGATGACCTGTGGGTCGGAGTGAAAGGCTAATCAAGCTCAGTGATATCTGGTTCTCTCCGAAATATATTTAGGTATAGCCTCGGATAAATTGCGTATTGGCCGTAGAGCACTGTTTGGATTAGGGGCCCTACCAGGTTACCGACTTCAGGCAAACTCCGAAGACCAATTACGTTTACTCCGGGAGTCAGTTGCTGGGGGATAAACTTCAGCGTCAAAAGGGAAACAGCCCAGACCGCCAGCTAAGGTCCCTAAGTACTAGCTAAGTGGGAAACGATGTTCGAGTGCATAGACAACCAGGAGGTTGGCTTAGAGGCAGCCACCCTTGAAAGAGTGCGTAACAGCTCACTGGTCAAGTGTTCGAGCGCGGACAATGTAACGGGGCTCAAGCTAGTCACCGAAGCTGCGGGTGCGTGAGACCTTCGGGTCGATCGCGCGGTAGGAGAGCGTTCCCATGCCAGCAAAGCGGCGGCGGAAGCCAGCCGTGGAGGCATGGGAAGTGAGAATGCCGGCATAAGTAACGAAAGAGGGGTGAGAATCCCCTCCACCGATTGCCCAAGGATTCCTGAGTAAAGTTCGTCTGCTCAGGGTTAGTCGGGACCTAAGGCGAGGCCGAAAGGCGTAGTCGATGGCCAACAGGTTGATATTCCTGTACCACGTCGCTTCCGTTTGACCGATGGGGGGACGAGGAAGGCTAGGGGAACCCAGGCGATGGTTGTCCTGGGGTAAGCATGTAGGGGTGGCCCTTGTCAAATGCGGGGCCGCATAACCTGAGGTGCGATGCCAGCTGGCGTTAAGCCGGCGAGTCCCTGACGCCATACCTCCAAGAAAATCCTCTAGGGAGGAAGCGCGTGCCCGTACCAAAACCGACACAGGTGGGCAAGTAGAGAATACTAAGGTGATCGAGATAACCCTCGTTAAGGAACTCGGCAAAATCGCCCCGTAACTTCGGGATAAGGGGCGCCCCAGTAGGGTGAAACTCCTCGCGAGTGGAGCCCGAGAGGGCCGCAGTGAATTGGCTGAAGCGACTGTTTACCAAAAACACAGGTCTCTGCTAAGTCGAAAGACGACGTATAGGGGCTGACGCCTGCCCGGTGCCGGAAGGTTACGTGGAGTTGTTAGGGCTTGACCCGAAGCAGCGAAGCTAAGCCCCGGTAAACGGCGGCCGTAACTATCAGTTGACCGAGGTAGTTGTAAAACTCGGCTATATGCTGGAACATCCGAGTATCCCGCACTACGAGTTCCGTCCCAAGTGGGCGGTACCGTGAAAATGTGCCGGGTGCGGACAATCAGCAGGAAAGAGCCAGCGTTCAGTCGGCTCAGGACGGTCAACCGCGAGAGCGGGGTCCTGGACGGCGACGACGACGCTGGAGATCCTCAGAGACTATACGCCGAGCCTGCCCTCCAGACCGAGGACGGGATGAGATAGTCCGCTCTCATGGGCGACCATGAGAGTCGGCCAGAAATGTGCCGACCGCTTGGGCGCAAGTCCGAGTCGTAACAGAAGGAACGGTCCTAAGGTAGCGAAATTCCTTGTCGGGTAAGCACAAACACTTGCCCCACCGTCTCGCGAGAGACGGTCGAGAACCGGCTCATATCGGGGAAACCCTCCCTGCCACAGTGGCAGCGGGCAATCCCGAGGGAAGTCCTAGTGACCCCCTAACGACTGATCCGAAAGGAGAGGCGTGTCACGCTCCGGAGAGTCCGGAAATCTATGTGATGCGCAATACGCCGGCCCTCATCGCAAGACAAGGCGCCTACGGCATGGCAGTACCGCTGGATCCCTGGTACGTCACAGGTCTGACGGAGGGCGAGGGATGCTTCTGCATCTCACTCGCTGTCCGAGCGAAGCTGCGAACTGGCCTCGAGGTGAGGCCCTCGTTTTCGCTCTCGTTGAACGAGAAGGACTTGAGGCTGCTGGAAGGTCTGCAAGCGTTCTTCGGTTGCGGCTGGATCCGGGAGTCGAAGGGAGATCGCACCTTCAAGTACGAGGCGCGATCGATCGGAGACCTCACCGGAACCATCCTCCCGCACTTTGGACGTTTCCCCCTACGGGGATACAAGGCGAGAAGCTGTGCAGGCTTCTCGCGAGTATGCGAGATGATCGAACAAGGAGATCATCTGCAGCGCGACGGGTTGCGAGAGATCGTGGGCATCGCCTACCAGATCAATCTGGGAAAGCGCCGCCACTCGCAGTCCACACTCCTAAAGGTGCTTGATGAGGTGAAGGGATAGTCTGCGCTCTCGGATAACGAGAGAATACGCGAAGTTCCGACCTGCACGAATGGCGTAACGACTTCAGCGCTGTCTCAACGAGGAGCTCGGTGAAATTGCAGTCTCGGTGAAGATGCCGAGTACCCGCGGCTAGACGGAAAGACCCCGTGAACCTTTACTACAACCTGGTATTGGAGTTCGGTGCATCTCGCTCAGGATAGGTGGGAGGCTTTGAAGCGTTGGTTGCGGCCAGCGTGGAGCCATCCTTTAGATACCACCCTTGGTGTATTGGATTTCTAACAGCGCTCCGTGAATCCGGGCGCTGGACAGTTCCAGGCGGGTAGTTTGACTGGGGCGGTCGCCTCCCAAAATGTAACGGAGGCGCACAAAGGTTCCCTCATCACGGTTGGAAATCGTGTGTAGAGCGTAAAGGTAGTAAGGGAGCTTGACTGCGAGACTGACAAGTCGAGCAGGTGCGAAAGCAGGTCTTAGTGATCCGGCGGTAGCAAGTGGAAGTGCCGTCGCTCAACGGATAAAAGGTACTCCGGGGATAACAGGCTTATCGGGCCCAAGAGTCCACATCGACGGCCCGGTTTGGCACCTCGATGTCGGCTCGTCGCATCCTGGGGGTGGAGTTGCTCCCAAGGGTTGGGCTGTTCGCCCATTAAAGCGGTACGCGAGCTGGGTTCAGAACGTCGTGAGACAGTTCGGTCCCTATCTGCCGTGGGCGTTGGAGAGTTGAGAGGATTTGTCCCTAGTACGAGAGGACCGGGATGAACGCACCTCTGGTGTATCTGTTGTCCTGCCAAGGGCATAGCAGGCTAGCTACGTGTGGATCGGATAACCGCTGAAAGCATCTAAGCGGGAAGCCGGCCTCAAGATGAACTCTCCCATCCCCTAGAGGGAGTAAGACCCCTGGTAGACCACCAGGTTGATAGGCCGGATCTGGAAGGACGGCAACGTCTGTAGGAGACCGGTACTAATGGGTCGAGGGCTTGACGGATTTTTTTAGTGATACCCGGTGTGGCGCTGTGCAGTTTTGAGGGACCGTGGGAGGCGTGGTCTTTCGCCTTTTTCCGGTGGCCTTGGCGAGGGGGAAACACCTCTTCCCATTCCGAACAGAGCAGTTAAGCCCCTCAGCGCCGATGGTACTTGGCCCGCAAGGGCCTGGGAGAGTAGGACGCCGCCGGTTTTTCGATTAGACGGGCCGCCTTCGGGCGGTCCGTCGTCGTTCTGCGCTCGCGAGAGCTCGCCGGCGGACCAGCGAGGCGGATGCATCGCCGCGGCGCGCGCGAAATCCGAGTTAGGGTTCACGACTAAATTGTTAGAGGGTTTGGTGGTGTGGCGTAGAACTATGGGTGCGTGATTGATGAGGGCGCTATCCGTGAGCGGTATGGGTTGATGAAGGGCTTGTTGAATGAGCGGTCGCGGCGGCGGTGGGCGGCCGCGGAGGCGCGTTCGCATGGGCGTGGTGGGATCGCGGCGGTGGCGCGTGCGATGGGGGTCTCGGAGGGGACGGTCAGGCGGGGGCTCGCGGAGCTGGACGGGGATGGCGAGGAGCTGGCGCCTGATCGGGTGCGCAGGGCGGGCGCTGGGCGGCCGGGGATCTCGGAGCGTGAGCCCGGTCTTTCTGAGGCGTTGGACGCGTTGATCGATCCGGTCACGCGTGGCGATCCTGAGTCGCCATTGCGGTGGACGTCCAAGAGCGCGGTCAAGCTGGCTGAGGCGCTGCGGGAGATGGGGCATGAGGTGGTCGATCGCACGGTGCTGCGGTTGTTGAAGGCCAAGGGCTACAGCCTGCAGGCGAACCGCAAGACCCGGGAGGGCACTCAGCATCCTGACCGCGACGCTCAGTTTCAGCACATCAACCAGACAGTCGCTGCGGCGCTCGGGGCGGGCGAGCCCGCGATCTCGATCGATTCCAAGAAGCGCGAGCTGGTCGGCGATTTCAAGGCAGTCGGCCGAGAGTTCGAGCCCTCCGGTCGACCAGTCGAGGTCCGTACCCACGACTTCAAGGACAAGGATCTCGGGCACGCGATCCCGTTCGGGATCTATGACCTGCGCAACGATGAGGGCTGGGTGAACGTCGGGATCGACGGCAACACGGCCGAGTTCGCGGTCAACTCGATCATCGGCTGGTGGCAGCAGCTCGGCTGCGAGCGCTACCCAGACGCCAAGCGCTTGACGATCACCGCCGACTGCGGCGGCGCGAACTCCAACCGCACCAAGCTCTGGAAGGTCGAGTGCCAGCGCCTAGCCGACACGACCGGGCTCCAGATCGTGGTCTGCCACTTCCCTCCCGGCACCTCGAAGTGGAACAAGATCGAGCACTGCCTGTTCTCCTTCATGAGCCTCAACTGGCGCGGACGCCCACTCGAAACCCACGAGGTGATCATCAACCTGATCGCCTCCACCAGGACAAGCACCGGCCTGAAGGTCTACGCCCAACTCGATCAGCGCTCCTACCCCACCCACATCACAGTCACCGATGAACAGCTCGCCGGCGTAAACATCACCCGACACCCATTCCATGGCGACTGGAACTACACCATCAACCCCTCACCAAAAAAGTCGTGAGCCCTTAGTGCTCGGGCGAGACCCGCGACGCGCGGCACGCACCGCTGTCGCGAGGGCATGCCCATGGCGAGTCAGCACGCAGCAGGCATGCCCGCTGATGCGCCGACTCGCTGCGCCCGACGGGCGACAGGCACGCCTGCGGCCGTGCCGGCAACTGGCCGGCACGGCGCGGGGCGCACCCTCCGCGCAGCGCCGCTCGATGCGGATGCAGTACACGGGCGCGCTCGTCCTGGCCGACCTCCCAGTCGACCTCGTAGTCGTCCTCGAGCAACAGGAACGAGCGGGCCACGCGTAGAGCACCAAGCGTGCGCTGCGCAAGCTTCGATGTCGGGGTGGAGGGGAACATGTGTTCGTAAAGATAGGAGCGCCGTCGGACGGCAACCACCCGAACGTCTGTACGTATGACCCGTGGAGCAGTCATTTGGCTCTGGAAGGCCGATCCCGGCATGATCTGACTGCAACGGAAGTTGCATGCACGGTCGTAGGAGCCCGCGGCGGCACGGCTCTCAGAGCAGAAGCAGGGTCCTCGGGCCCGGACTCGAACCCCGGAGACATGGCTGTTACGCTTGCCAGGCGTTCCACCAGCGGGTCGGGCGGGTCGACGGTGACCGGCGGGCGGCGCCGAAAGCTCATGGAGAAGTTCGTCATCGAAGGCGGCGTCCCGCTGTCGGGCACGATGGTGCCGGCCGGCAACAAGAACGGCGCGCTGCCAATCCTGGCCGCGAGCGTCCTCACCGAGGACGAGGTCGTCGTGTGCAACGTCCCGCGCATCCGCGACGTCGAGGCGATGCTCGAGATCCTCTCCGCGATCGGCGTCGATGTCAGCTGGCGCCAGCCCAACGAGGTGGTGCTGTGCGCCGCAAACGTCCACGAGGTCGCGATCGAGCGCGAGCTCGCCGAGTCGATCAGGGCGTCATTCCTGCTGGCGGGGCCGCTGCTGGCTCGCTTCGGTCGCGCGGTCATGCCGCCCCCCGGCGGCGACGTTATCGGCCGCCGGCGCCTGGATCCCCACCTTGACGCCTTCCGCGCGATGGGCGCGCTGACCGACTGCAATGGCGAGATCGTGCTCAGCGCTCCGCACGGGCTGCGACCGACCGACGTGTTCATGGACGAGCCGTCGGTGATGGCGACCGAGAACGCGCTGATGGCGGCCGCGCTGACGCCCGGAACGACCGTGATCGGCAACGCCGCCTGCGAGCCACACGTCCAGGACGTCGCGCGCATGCTCGTGCGGATGGGTGCCGACATCCACGGCATCGGCTCCAACGTCATCACGGTCAAGGGCGCGGAGCGCCTGCACGGCTGCGAACACCACGTCGCGCCCGACCACATCGAGATCGGCAGCTTCATGGCGCTGGCCGGCATCACCGGCGGCGAGCTGCGGATCAAGGACACCGTCCCGGGCGATCTGCGCATGATCCGGCTCGTGTTCGAACGCGTCGGCCTGCGCTCCGAGCTACACGGCAACGACGTCATCGTGCCCGGCGGCCAGAAGCTGGTCGTGCAGGCCGACGTCGGCGAGTACAAGAGCAAGATCCAGGACGGCCCCTGGCCGGCCTTCCCAGCCGACCTCACGTCGATCGCCGTCGCGCTGGCGACCCAGGCGGAGGGCTCGATCCTCGTGCACGAGTGGATGTTCGAGAACCGCCTGATCTTCACGGACAAGCTGATCCTGATGGGCGCCGACATCGTCATGTGCGACCCACACCGGGCGATCGTCACAGGCCCCCGACGCCTGCGCGGCGAGCGTGTCGAGTCGCCCGACATCCGCGCCGGTATGGCGATGCTGCTGGCGGCGCTCTGCGCCGAGGGGCGCAGCGAGATCGGCAACATCCGCCAGATCGACCGTGGCTACGAGCGCATCGACGAGCGCCTGCGCGATCTCGGCGCACGCATCGAGCGCGTGGCCACGGAGCCCGTGCACGCATAATCTCGGGATCCTCATGATCCACCCGATCCCGAGCGGCACGCGCGACGTGCTCCCAGACGAGACGCGCGAGGTGCGCGCGATCACCGACATCCTGCGCGGCGTGTTCGAGCGCCACGGCTACGGCGAGGTGTACACGCCCGCGCTCGAGTACGAGTCCGTGCTCGCTCGCGCCGACATGGCCGAAGCCCGGCCCGCCTACCGCGTCTTCGACGAGACCGGCGCTGTGCTCGTGCTGCGCTCGGACATGACCGTGCCGATCGCGCGCGTCGTCGCCACCCGCTACGCCTCGAGCGAGCCGCCGCTGCGGTTCTGCTACTTCGCCCACTGCTATCGCGGCGTGCGCCCGCAGCGCGGGCAGCCGCGTGAGCTGCTGCAGGCCGGCATCGAGCTCGTCGGCGCGCCCGCGCCGCAGGGAACCGCTGAGGCGCTCACCGTGCTCTGCCACGCGCTCGACGCCACTGGGCTGAAGGACTACCGCATCGGCCTCGGTGACGCGTCGCTGTTCCCGGCGCTGATGGCCAGCCTCGACGTTCCCGAGGCGGCCCGCCCCGGACTGCTCGAGGCGCTCGTGCTGCGCGACTTCGTCGGCCTCGAAGGCACGCTCGCCGAATCGGGGCTCGCGGGCGAGGCCGCCGAGCTGCTGCTCGAGGTGCCCCAGCGGCGTGGCGGCCCGGAGGTGCTCAGCGACACGCCCGCACAGGCGCAGGAGGCCGTCACCGGGCTCAGGCGCGTGCACGAGCTGCTCGAGCCCGACGTCGCCGAGCGCGTGATCTTCGACCTCGGCCTGGTGCGCAACATCGGCTACTACACGGGCGCCGTGTTCGACGTGTACGACCCCGCGCTCGGCGCCCCGATCGGCGGCGGCGGCCGCTACGACGACCTGCTCGCGCGCTTCGGCCGCGCCCTGCCGGCGGTCGGCTTCGCGCTCGGCGTCGACCGTCTGCACATCGCTCTCGCCGGTGAGGAGCGCGGCACGGGGGCGTTGCTGGCGCGCGCCGGAGGCGGCGAGCTCGCGCGATGAGCGCGATCAACGGCCTCACCATCGCGGTGCCGCGCGGAGCGCTGTTCGACGGCACCGTCGACCTGCTCGAGGCGCTCGGGCTGGACACCGACGAGCTGCGCTCCAACGACCGCAAGCTGCTGTTCGAGGACATCGGCGTGATCACCATGCGCCCCTCCGACGTCCCCACGTACGTCGAGGCGGGCGCCGCCGACCTCGGCGTCACCGGCAAGGACGTGCTGCTCGAGCAATCCGCGCAGCGGCCCGGCGAAGGCGGCCGCGAGGTCTACGAGCTGCTGGACCTCGGGTACGGGCGCTGCGTGATGGTGCTCGCCAGCAAGGCCGGCCCCGACCCCGCGCACGAGGCGCTGCGCCGCCTCGGCGTGATGCGCGTTGCGACCAAGTATCCGCGCATCGCCGAACGCCACCTCGAGGAAACCGGCCGGCAGGCCGAGATCGTCGAGGTGAAGGGCTCGGTCGAGCTGGCGCCGCTGACGAGCATGGTGGAGGCGATCGTCGACCTCACCGCGACCGGCACGACCCTGCGCGAGAACAACCTCGTCGTGCGCGAGGAGATCGTCGTGTGCACCGCCAGGCTGATCGCCAACCCCGTGGCGCACAAGCTGAAGGCCGCCGCGATCGATGAGTTCCTCGGACGGCTGCGCGAGCTGCCGGCCGCCTCGCGCGGACGCGGCGCGCCCGACGGCGGCTGACGTGCAGATCGAGCGGCTGAGCGCCGAGGACGTGCTGCGTCTCGGCGGCCCCGACGGCGCCGCGGCGCACGTTCGCGCCCTCGTCGCCGACGGCGCGTCGGTGTCTGATCGGGTGCGCGAGATCATCGCCGCGGTACGCGCCGACGGCGACGCCGCCGTGCTCGAGTACACGCGGCGCTTCGACACCGAGGGCAGCCAGCCGCGGCCGCTGCGCGTGGCCGACGAGGAGCTCGACGCGGCGATCAGGCAAGTGCCCATGGAGATGATCGCCGGGCTGCAGGTGTCGATCACCAACGTCGCGCTCGTCGCCGACGCGGCCGTCGGCCGCGACGCGAGCGTCCAGCTCCCGCAGGGCCAGCGCATCCTGCTGCGCGAGGTGCCCGTCAGCTCGGCCGCCGTGTACGTGCCCGGGGGGCGAGCCGCATATCCGAGCACCGTCGTCATGGGCGTGGTCACGGCGCGCGCCGCCGGCGTACTCGACGTGGCCGTCTGCGCCCCGCCGGGTCCCGACGGGCAGATCGACCCGTTCATCCTCGGCACCTGCCGTCTGTGCGGCGTCGAGCGCGTGTACCGGATGGGCGGCGCCCAGGCGATCGCCGCGCTCGCCTACGGCACCGACAGTGTCGAGCGCGTCGATGTGATCGTCGGCCCCGGCAACCTGTATGTACAGGAGGCCAAGCACCAGCTCTCGGCGAGCGTCGGCATCGACGGCTTCGCCGGTCCCAGCGATCTGCTGGTCGCGCTGGATGCGGGCGTCGGCGGGCAGGAGCTGCGTCTGGCGGCGCTGGACATGCTCGCGCAGGCCGAGCACGGCGAGGGCAGCCTCGTCGCTCGCCGTAGCGCCCTCGCAGGCGGTCTGCGATGCGCTGGCAGCGACGCTGGAGCGCCTCGTGGTCGAGCGCCCGACCGTCGGCGAGGCGGCGTTCGCGATCGTCGAGGTCGCCGACGCGCGCGAGGCGGTCGCGCTCGCCAACGCCTTCGCCCCCGAGCACCTGGAGCTGATCGGCGGCGAGATCGAGGCGCTCGCGCCGCAGGTCCGTTGCGCCGGCTGCCTGTTCGTCGGCGTCGACAGCGCCACCGCGTTCGGCGACTACGTCGCCGGCTCCAACCACGTGCTGCCGACCGGCGGCGCCGCGCGCTTCGCCTCGACGCTCTCGCCGCGCCATTTCCGACGCACGATGTCCGAGGTCCACATCGGCGCGGCGGCCGCCACGCTCGCCGCCGCAGGGGCGCCGATCGCCCGCGCGGAGGGCTTCGACGTGCACGCGGAGTCGATGGAGGCCCGCGTGCGGGAGAATCCACGGCAATGAGCAGAACCGCAAGCATCGAGCGCAAGACCGCCGAGACCGACGTGCGCCTGACGCTGACCCTCGACGGCAGCGGCGCCGGCGTGCGCGCCACCGGCGTGGGGTTCCTCGACCACATGCTCGATCTGCTCGCGCGCCACGGGCGCATCGACCTCGAGGTGAGCGTCAGCGGCGACCTGCAGACCGGCGCACACCACACCGCCGAGGACACCGCGATCGTGCTCGGCCAGGCCCTCGATCGCGCCCTCGGCGACCGCGCCGGCATCGTCCGCTACGGCTCGGCGACCGTGCCGATGGACGAGGCGCGCGCCAGCTGCGCGATCGACATCTCCGGGCGGCCGTTCACGCTGTTCGAAGCCGATCTCCCGCCGGGGTCGACCGGCGGCTTCGAGCACGAGCTCACCGAGGAGTTCTTCCGCGCGCTCGCCAACGCCGCCAAGCTCACGCTGCACCTGCGCGTGGAAGCCGGCAGCAACGCTCACCACATGATCGAGGCCGCGTTCAAGGCGTTCGCACGCGCGCTGCGCGAAGCCGTCTCGATCGACCCCACCGAGACGGGCGTGCCGAGCACCAAGGGGACGTTGACCGCATGAACGACGCGAGACCCACCGCCCTGATCGAAGAGCCGGTCGAGATCGCGGTGCTCGACTACGGCATGGGCAACCGCCGCTCGGTCGAGAAGGCGCTCGAGCACGTCGGTGCGCACGCGACCGTCACCAGCGATCACGAGCAGTTGCGGGCCGCGGCAGGTCTCGTGGTGCCGGGCGTGGGGGCGTTCCCGCGCGCGATGGAGCGTTTGCGCGAGCTGGGACTCGACGCGTTGCTGCGCGAGCGCGTCGAGGCGGGCACGCCGGTGCTGGGCATCTGCCTCGGCATGCAGCTCGCCTTCGACTCCTCCACCGAGCTCGGCGGAGCAACCGGGCTGGGCATCGTGCCAGGCGAGGTACACGCGCTCGATCACGGCAAGCTGAAGCTGCCGCACATCGGCTGGAACGAGGTGCGCTTCACGCAGCTGCAGTCGCCGCTCGTCGCCGACCTGCCGAGCAGCTGCGCCTTCTACCACGTGCACTCGCTGGCGCCCGTCCCGACGGACGAGCAGGACGTGATCGGCGTCGCCGAGTACGGAGCGCCGTTCGTCAGCGCGGTGCAGCACGGCTCCTTCTACGGCGTGCAGTTTCACCCGGAGAAGTCCTCCGCCGCCGGCCTGCGCCTGCTGGCAAACTTTGCGCGCATCTGCGTCGGCGCCAGCGCGCCGGCCGAGCTGCCTTCCGCCGCCAGGTGAGGCTCTACCCGGCGATCGACATCCTCGGCGGCAACGCCGTGCGCCTCGTCCGCGGCGACTTCGACGCAAAGAAGGTCTACGACGAGGACCCGCTGTCGGCGGCCCGCGGATGGGTGCGAAGCAGGCGCGCGAGTACCTGCACGTGGTCGACCTCGACGGCGCCAAGGCCGGCGAGCCCGTGAACCTCGATCAGCTTCGCGCATCGCCGTCGAGGCAGGGGTGCCGGTGCAGTACGGCGGCGGGCTGCGCACGGCGCGGGCCGTCGCGCGATGCCCTCGCGGCGGGCGCGGCGCGCGTGATTCTCGGCACCGCCGCCTTCGCCGACCCCGAGCTGCTCGGCGAGGTGCTCGCCGCACACGGCCCCGAGCGGGTGCTCGTGGGCGTCGACGTGCGCGGCGGCCAGGTCGCCACCCACGGCTGGCTGCAGAGCACCGGCATCCAGGCGCGCGACGCGTTCGCTCAGCTGCGGCAGCGCGGCGCGCGCCATTTCGTGTTCACCAACGTCGACCACGACGGCATGCTCGACGGCGCCAACCGCGACGAGGTCGCGTGGGTGGCGCGCGCGGCGGGGGACGGCAGCGTGATCATCTCCGGCGGCATCGGCCGCCGCGGGGACCTCGAGGCGCTTGCGGACCTGCGCCGCGAGATGGCGCTTGACGCTCTCGACGGCGTGATCGTCGGCACCGCCCTGTACGAGGCTCGCTTCACCGTCGCCGAGGGCAAGCAGGCGCTCGCGGACGGCGGTCAAACGGCCAGCTAGCCACATGTGACACCGTCACACCATCTACGCTGACGACGTGCATTTCAAGCGCGTGATCCCCTGCCTGGACGTCGACCGCGGGCGCGTCGTCAAGGGCGTCGAATTCGTCGACATCCGCGACGCCGGCGACCCCGTCGAGCTGGCCGCGCACTACGACCGCGAGGGCGCCGACGAGGTCGTGTTCCTCGACATCACCGCCACGCACGAGAAGCGCGACACGATCGCCAAGCTCGCGCGCAGCACCGCCGACGAAGTGTTCGTGCCGTTCACGATCGGCGGCGGGATCCGCTCCGTCGCCGACGCGCAGGCGGTGCTCGACGCGGGCGCGGACAAGGTGTCGGTCAACTCCGCGGCACTGCAGCGCCCGGAGCTGCTGAACGAGCTCGCCGATGTGTTCGGCGCCCAGTGCGTGGTGCTGGCAATCGACGCCAAGGCGCGGCAGCCTGAGGGCTGGGAGGCGTACCTCGCCGGCGGGCGCACTCCCACCGGGCGCGACGTGGTGGAGTGGGCGCAGGAGGCGGTCGAGCGCGGCGCCGGGGAGATCCTGCTGACGAGCATGGACCGCGACGGCACCAACGACGGCTATGACCTGGCGCTCACACGCGCGGTCAGCGAGGCGGTCGGCGTCCCGGTGATCGCCTCTGGTGGTGCCGGTGAGCTCGAGCATCTGGCGCAGGCGCTCGCGGCCGGCGCCGACGCGGTGCTGTGCGCGTCGATCTTCCACTACGGCCGCTATACGGTCGCCGAGGCCAAGGCGCATCTTGCCGCCTCAGGGATCCCGGTGCGCCAGGGCTGATGCACGGGGTGGGGGGAGGGACGGCGGCGTGAGCTCCACGACGGCCGCAGTCCGCGGCGGCGAGGTGGTGCAGGCCCTGCAAGCCCTGCCCGGCGGCCGAGAGCTGCTCGCCCTCGCTCACGAGCGAGACGATCTCGCGCTGGTCGGCGGTGCCGTGCGCGATCTGCTGCTCGGACGCACGCCACGCGAGCTGGACGTCGTGCTGGCGCGCGATGCGGCGGGCTTCGCGCGCGAGTTGGCGGCGCGGGTCGAGGCGGGCGCGGGCGCGCCTGCGTCCCTGACGCTGCACGATCGCTTCGGCACGGCGATGCTCGAGTGGGACGGCGGGCGCATCGACATCGCCGAGCTACGAGCCGAGTCCTATGCCGCCCCCGGCGCGCTCCCGCAGGTGCGTCCAGGGAGCAGCGAGGAGGATCTCGAGCGCCGCGACTTCACCGTCAACGCGATCGCTGTGGCACTCGGCGGCGCACGTCGGGGCGAGCTCACGAGCGTCGCCTGCGCGCTCGAGGATCTCGACGCCGGTCGCCTGCGTGTGCTGCACGAGCGCAGCTTCATCGACGACCCCACGCGCCTGCTGCGCCTTGCCCGCTACCGCGCTCGACTCGGCTTCGCGCTCGAGCCGGGCACCGCCGCGCTGGCCACGCGCGCGCTGCAGGAAGGCGCGCTGATGAGCGTCTCACGCGCTCGCGTCGGCGCCGAGCTACGACTGGCGTTGGGCGAAGCGGGTGCGCCCGTGGCGCTCGATTCGATGGGTGCGCTGGGTGCGCTCGCGGCGCTAGCGCCCGGCCTGCGCTTCGAAAGCGATCTCGCCGAACGTGCGCTCGCGTTGCTGCCCGCGGATGGGCGGCCGGATCTGCTGTTGATGGCCTCACTGCTGCTCCATCTCACGGTCATGCCAACACAGGATCCCGAAGCCGCGATCTTCGGGATCCTCGACGAAATGGAGTTCACCGCAGCTGACCGCGAGCGCACCATGCGCAGCGCTCTGGCCGCTCCACGGCTGGTGGCAGCGATCACACATGCGGGCACGCCTGCGCAGCTGCACGCCGCGCTGTTCGTGCACACGCCAGAGGCGATCGCGCTGGCGGCGGCGCTCGCGGGCGGGAGCTCACCGAGCGCCGCTGCCGTGGCCCGCGAATGGTTCGAGCACCTGCGGCTGGTGCGCCTGGAGATCACCGGCGACGACCTCCTCGCCGCCGGAGTCGCTCCCGGGCCAGAGATCGGTGCCAGGTTGACCGCGGCGCTCGCGCGCAAGCTCGACGGCGAGCTCGAGGCGGGCCGCGACGCGGAGTTGCGTGCCGCGCTCGACGCGCCGATCGAGCGTTGATGGCTGATCAGCGCGAGCCGCTGCTGTTCGGGCTCCCCGGTGGCGGTCGAGCGCTGTTCACGACGCGCGCCGATGGCAACCTCTCGACTGGCGCCGGAGATGACCACGCCGCGCGGGCTCGACCGGCGCGCAGAGCTGTGCGGGCGCCTGGGGTTGCGGTGGCTGTGCTCTAGCCGCCAGGTTCACGGCACGGCCGTACACGTCGTCGACGAGATCACCGGCACGGGGGGAGAGCCCCTGGCGATCGACGCGGACGGCCATGCCACGGCGACGCCCGGTGCCGGTGCGATGGTGCTCGCCGCCGACTGTCTGCCGGTCGCACTCGGCCGCGACGGCGCCGTCGCGATGCTCCACGCGGGCTGGCGCGGCCTGGCCGCCGGCGTGCTCGAGGAGGGCGTGAGCGCGCTGCGAGCGCTCGGCGGGGACGAGCAGCAGATCGTGGCGGTCGTTGGTCCTGGCGCCGGCGTGTGCTGCTACGAGGTCGGAGTCGAGGTCGAGGACGCGTTCGCGGGCGCGCATTTGCACGGACGCCGCCTGGACCTGCGAGCGATCGCCGAGGAGCGCCTGCGCGGCGCCGGTGTCGCCGAGGTCAGCCACGTCGACGCGTGCACGATCTGCGACGAGCGGTTCTTCTCATACAGACGCGAAGGCGCGCGCGCGGGACGCCACGCGGGGATCGCATGGTCGAGCTGATCACCGGCCTCGACGCCGGCAGGGTCCACGCCAACCTCGAAAGCGTGCGCGCCGACATCGCCACGGCGCTCGCGCGCAGCGGCGACCCGAACCGAGAGGTGCAGCTGCTGGCGGCGATCAAGTACGTCGCCGCCGACGAGCTACCGCGATTGGCCGACGCCGGCATCCGCCTCGTCGGCGAGAACCGCGCGCAGGAGCTCGAGCAGAAGCTCGCCGCGCACGGCGAGCTGTTCGAATGGGATTTCATCGGCCAGCTGCAGAGCCGCCGCGTGCGTCTGATCATCCCGCACGTGCGCCTGATCCACTCGCTCGCGTCCGAGTCGGCGCTGCGCGAGCTCGAGCGCCACGTGCACCTCGCGCGCACGGGCCTGCGCCTGCTGCTCGAGGTCAACGTCGCCGACGAGGCCGGTAAGGCCGGCATCGCGCCCGAGCAGATCGAGGGGTACCTCGAGCGCTCGCCCGTGCCGGTCATCGGCCTGATGACGATGCCGCCGCTGTCGCCGCGGCCACAGGACAGCCGCCGCTGGTTCGCCGCGCTGCGCGAGCTCGCCGCTCGGCACGGGCTCGAGCAGCTGTCGATGGGCACCTCCCAGGACTACGCCGTCGCCGTCGAAGAGGGAGCAACAATCGTGCGAATCGGCACGAGACTGTACGATTGAACGCACGGCCACTGGGCCGTGACGTGCGGCTAATCACTAGCATCAGCAGGGAAACCGGTTCGCCGGGCGAACACGCATCTACACCGATGGCTTTCCGCGACTCCTGGCACAGTGCGCTCGTCTACTTCGGCCTAGCCGAGGAGTACCACGACGACTACGACGAGGAGGACGCCGCGGGATCAGCGCCGGAGACAGAAATCGAGGATCGCTACCGCGAGCGGCCCAACGTCCGCCGGCTGCGCCGCCGCCGCGATGAGATCGACGACATCTTCGCCGACGACGACGCCGGCGAAGCTGCACCAGCCGGTCGCGCCGGACGCTCCCGCGGAGGCGCCACGACCGTCCTCAAACCGGTCGCCGCGCGTGGCAACGGCGACGTGCGCGTGCACCTCGTGATACCCAAGTCGTTCAACGACGCACAGCAGATCGCCGACAAGTTCAAGGACTCGATTCCGGTGATCCTCAACCTCCAGAGCTCCGACACCGACCTCTCCAAGCGCCTGATCGACTTCGCCTCGGGGCTCACGTATGCGCTAGACGGCGGCATGCAGCGGATCGCCGACAAGGTCTTCATGCTGACACCGCGTAACGTCGAGATTTCCGCCGAGGAGCGCGCAAGGTTGATTGAGAAGGGCTTCTTCAACCAGTCCTAACTGAGGCGCGATAGCCGGCGTCCGGCCGCCGCCTCGATCGCCCACACGTACCGCAGTGCCACTCTCCGATCGTGTCTAGTCTGGAGTCCTCATGCAAATTGGTCTGATCGGCTGCGGGAACATGGCTCGCGCGATGGCTCGCGGGTGGGGTCGCCCGTTGTTGTGCGCCGATCCGGTCGCTGAGCGCGCTCGCAGCCTGGCGGCGGAGTTCGGCGGCGAGGCGCTCGCGAGCAACGCAGAGGTCGCGGCGCGTGCCGACCTCGTGATCCTGTGCCACAAGCCGGCACAGCTCGCCGCCGTGGCGGAGGAAATCGGCTCGGGGAGCACACCGGTCGCCTCGATCCTCGCCGTCACGCCGCTGGCGGCGCTGCGCGCGGCGTATCCCGGCAGGCCCGTCTACCGCTTCATCCCGTCGCTGCCTGTCGAGGTGCGCCAGGGCGCCGTCGTGCAGGCGGCCGGACCGGGCACGCTCGAGGGCCCCGACGAGGACAGCGCCACGAGGGACGCTGAGGTCGCCGAGCTGTTTGCCGAACTCGGCAGGCTGGTGGTGCTCGACGACGCGCTCGTGGACGTCGCCATGGGCCTGATGTCGTGCGGACCGGCCTACGTCGCACTGGTGGCCGAGGCGCAGGTCGACGCGGGCGTGCGGCGCGGCGTCCCCGCGGCGCAGGGCTCCGAACTCGTGGTCCAGACGCTCGCCGGCACCGCCGAGCTGCTGCGCCAGCGCGGCTACGACACGCTGGCGATCCGGCGCGAGGTCTCATCGCCCGGCGGGCTGACCGCGCGCGGCGTCGACGCGCTCGAGCGCGGTGGGCTGCGTGAGGCCTTCAGCGACGCGCTCGACGCCGTCCTCGAGGAGCACCCTTGATGATCGTCATCGCCAGCGCCCGTTCGGATGTCGCGGGGTACCTGTCGACGCTGATCTACATCTACGTGCTGCTGATCCTCGTCTACATCGTCGTCAACCTGCTCTTCGCGGCCGGCCTGCGACCGCCGTACTCGCGCACGACCGACCGCCTGCTCGCCTTCTTGCGCGACGTCGTCGAGCCCTACCTGCGGATCTTCAGGCGCTTCTCGCCGCGGCTCGGCGGCCTCGACTTCAGCCCGATGCTGGCGATCATCGCGCTGTACCTCGTCAACATCGTGGTCGTCCAGGGCATCATCAGCTGAGCACTCGATCCGGATGATGGGGTCCCCGCCCACGCCGCCGAGCCCGCCAGCCCGCGCAAGCACGCCAAGCCTCGATACTCCTGGCGAGAGCCCCCTGCGGCTGCACAGGGCGAGCGTCGCCTGGCTGCTTGCGGCGCTCGTGATGGTGTGCGTCGTCGCGATCGACCAACTCACCAAGCACTGGGTCGAAAGCTCGATCGTCCCCAGCGAAGAACACAAGTTCCTGCCCGGCGTCCAGCTCGTATACACCCGCAACCGCGGCGTGGCCTTCGGCTTTCTGCCCGGCAACCACGTGGCGGTGACGATCCTGATCGGGCTCGCGCTAGTGCTACTGCTCGTGTACTTCGCGCGGCACTCCACGCGCGCGCTGCTGTGGCTGCCCACCGGGATGATCGCGGGCGGCGCGCTCGGCAACATAATCGATCGGCTGCGCCACGGGTCGGTGACCGACTTCATCAAGCTGCCGCTCGGCTGGCCCCCGTTCAACCTCGCCGACGCCTCGATCACGCTCGGCGTGCTGATCCTGTTCGTGCTGGTCGACCGCGCGCGCACCCCGACGTCGTGAGCGCCGAGCTGGACGCCCCGTTCACGATCGCCTTCCAGGACGAGCACCTGATCGTCGTGGACAAGGCGCCAGGCGTCGTCGTGCATCCCGCACGGGGCCACCGCGAGGACACGCTCTCGCAGCTGCTCGCACCGCTGCTCGACGACGGCGATTCAGCAGACCCGGAGCGTCGCGGCATCGTGCACCGCCTCGATCGCGACACCTCCGGGCTGCTCGTCGTCGCGCGCAGCAACGAGGTCCTGCGCCGTCTGCAGACGGCGCTCGCGCGACGGCTGATCCAGCGCGAATACCTCGCTCTGGTGGAGGGGCGCCCGCCGGCACGCACCGGCACGATCGAGGCCCCGATCGGCCGCGACATGCGCGTGCGCACGCGCATGGCCGTCGGCGGCGCCGGCGCCCGCGAGGCCCGCACGCACTTCACGCTCGAGCGCTCACTCCCGGACAGCTCGCTGCTGCGCCTGCGCCTCGAGACCGGACGCACCCACCAGATCCGCGTGCACTTGCAGGCGATCGGACACGCGGTGTGCGGAGACCCGGAGTACGGCACCGCCGGGCGCTTCGGGCTGGAGCGCCAGTTCCTGCATGCGACGCGGCTCGCGTTCGAGCACCCCGTCACCGGCGCACAGGTGGACGTCAGCTCGCCCCTGCCGCCGGACCTGCAGAGCGCGCTGTCGAGCGCCGAAGGGCTATCCTGACAACCAAAGTCTGAACCTCTACCCGTGCGGTAGCGGGATGCGGCCCTGCCCGGTACGACACCAAACGTCGCGACACCGGGTCCGCGCACCGTCCACACGGAATCAATCGCATCTCAACAAGGGAGTAGCCCGTGGCTGACGTTGGAATCGCGGAGCTGCTGGAGGCCGGCGTCCATTTCGGCCACCAGACGCGCCGCTGGAACCCCAAGATGCGCCGCTTCATTTTTGGCGAGCGCGGCGGCATCTACATCATCGATCTGCTCAAGACGCAGGCGCTGCTGGCGCAGGCGCAGGAGTTCGTCGGCGAGGTCGCGCACCGCGGCGGCACCGTCCTGTTCGTCGGCACCAAGAAGCAGGCGCGCGACACCATCAAGGAGGTCGCCGAGGCCTCCGACATGCCGTACGTCAACCACCGCTGGCTCGGCGGCCTGTTGACGAACTTCCAGACGATCAACCAGCGGATTCGGCGGCTGCACGACCTCGAACGCTACGAGGCCGACGGGCAGCTCGCGCTGCTGCCGACCCGTGAGCGCATGGCCGCACAGGCCGACCTGGCGAAGCTCCGCGCGAACCTCGGCGGCGTCAAGAACATGCAGCGAGTACCCGACGCGATGTTCGTGATCGACCTCAAAACCGAGGAAATCGCCGTCAAAGAGGCCCGGCGCCTGCGGATCCCGATCATCGGCCTGGTCGACACCAACTGCGACCCCGACGGCATCGACTTCGTGATCCCGGGCAACGACGACGCGATCCGCTCCTGCGCGCTGATCACGCAGGCCATCGGCCAGGTCGTCGCCGAGGGTCACGGCGTGTTCCGTGCCCAGGAGGAACGCGCGCGCCAGGAAGCCGAGGAACGCGCCAGGATCGAGGCGGAGGCGCGCGCGAAACGCGAAGCCGAGGAGCAGGCCAAGCGCGAGGCCGAGGAGCAGGCTGCACGCGAGGCCGCCGAGCAGGAGGCCGCCGCTCGCGCCGCTGCCGCTGCCGCGCAGGCGCCCCCTGTGCAGGCAGCGCCGGCCCAGGCGGCGAGCGCACCGGCCGCTGCGCAGGCACCGCCGCCGCCGGCCGACCCCGCTGCGGCACCGGCCGCAGCCGCACCACCCGAGGCAAACACGCCCGCGCCGGCGACAACCCACGCACAGGGCGAGGACGCGGTCCACGCCGAGGCGGAGGCGCAGGCCGACGCGGAGCTGCATCCGCCCACGCCCAAGGTCGATGCGTCCGAGCAGGGAGAGGACGCCGTGCACGCCGAAGCGGTCGCCAACGAGCCTGTGCTGGACGGCCTCGCCGAGCAGCCGCCGAGCGAGCCTGAGCCGAGCGCTGCCGTGGCCGAGCAGCCCGCCGCGGTCGTCGCATCCGGCGACGCACCGGCGGCAGACGACAGCCAGGAGACAAAGACGGAGGCAAGCGCATCATGAGCACTGTCGAGATCGGCGCCAAGGACGTGAAGGCTCTGCGAGAGCGCACGGGCGCGGGGATGATGGATTGCAAGAAGGCCCTGACCGAGGCCGAAGGCGACATCAATAAGGCGATCGAGATCCTGCGCGTGAAGCAGGGCAAGAAAATCCAGGACCTCGGCGAGCGCGCCGCCACCGAGGGCACGATCCAGGCCTACGTCCACGCCGGCTCGAAGGTCGGCGTGCTGATCGAGGTCGACTGCAACACGGACTTCGTCGCCAAGAACGACGACTTCGTGGCGTTCGCCCATGAGGTCGCGATCCAGATCGCGGCGACGCCGACCGTCAAATACGTCAGTCGCGACGACGTGCCGGCCGAGCAGCGCGAGGCCGAGGCGCGCATCTACGAGCAGGAGGCCGCCGACAAGCCCGAGAACGTGCGCGAGAAAATCATCGCCGGCAAGCTCGACTCGTGGCTGCAGACGATCGTGCTGCTCGAGCAGGAGATGCACAACCCCAAGTTCGACGGCAAGACCGTGCAGCAACTGCGCGACGAGCTGACCGCGACGACCGGCGAGAACGTGGTCATACGTAGATTCGCCCGCTTCGCGATCGGCCAATAATCCGCCGGCGCGTCGCGGGCCGGACGGGATAGGCTCCGGCCGATGGCGCCTGCTTTCAAACGGATCCTGCTGAAGCTCTCCGGCGAGGCGCTGATGGGCGAGCTCGACTACGGCACCGACCCCGAGCGGGTGGTGGCGGTCGCGCGGCAGGTCGCGGCGGTGCGCGACCAGGGGGTGGAGGTGGCGATCGTGGTCGGGGCGGGCAACATCTACCGCGGCATGCAGGGTGCGGCGGCGGGCATGGACCGCTCGACCGCGGACTACATGGGCATGCTGGCGACGGTGCTGAACGCCCTGCCGCTGCAGGACGCGCTCGAGAAGATCGGCACCAACACTCGCGTACAGTCGGCGCTGAGCATCTCCGAGGTCGCCGAGCCGTATATCCGCCGGCGCGCCATGCGCCACCTCGAGAAGGGCCGCGTGGTGATCTTCGCCGCCGGCACCGGCAACCCGTTCTTCACGACCGACACCGCGGCCGCGTTGCGCGCGGCGGAGATCCACGCGGAAATCATCCTGATGGCCAAGAACGGGGTGGAGGGCGTGTACACGGCCGACCCTGCGCTCGACCCGACGGCCGAGTTCATCCCCGAAATCACGCACATGGAGGCGCTCGAGCGCCGTCTGCGCGTGATGGACTCGACGGCGTTGGCGCTGTGCATGGAGAACGGCATGCCGCTGAACGTCTTCAACATGGACGACGACACCAGCCTCGCGAAGATAATCTCAGGCGTCCGCGTTGGCACGCTTGTATCGACAGCCGGAGGAGAGGGCGATGGCCACTGAGAACCTGATCGACGAACTGCTCGAGGACGCGCGCGAGCGGATGAGCAGATCGGTCGAGTCCGCCACGCACGAGTTCTCGACGGTGCGCACCGGGCGCGCCAGCCCGTCGCTGCTCGAGCGCGTCACGGTCGACTACTACGGCGCGATGACACCGTTGAACCAGCTCTCGACGATCTCAGCGCCCGAAGCTCGCCTGCTGACGGTGCAGCCATATGACAAATCGTCGATCAAGGCGATCGAGAAGGCGATCAACGAGTCCGACGTCGGCTTGACACCGTCAAACGACGGCAACGTCGTCAGGCTGGTGATCCCGGAGCTCACCGAAGAGCGCCGCCGCGACCTCGTCAAGATCGTGCGCAACCTGGCCGAGGAGGGCCGCGTGGCGGTGCGCAACGTCCGCCGCGACACGATGCAGCAGCTGCGCGAGCTGAAGTCCGAGGGCGAGGCGTCCTCTGATGACGAGCATCGCGCGGAGGTCGAGCTGCAGAAGCTGACCGATGGTCGCATCGCCGAGCTCGACAACGTGCTCAAGAGCAAGGAAGCGGAGATCCTCGCAGTCTGATGCCCGACTCCGGGGAACCCGCGGAGCGGGGGCGGGTTCGCTACCTCGCGATCATCACCGACGGCAACGGTCGCTGGGCGCGCGCCCGGGGAGTGCCGGTCAACGAGGGGCACAGCGCCGGCGCCGACACCGTCAAGGCACGGCTGCGCGACGCCGCCGAGCTCGGCATCGAGGAGTTCACCGTGTACTCGTTCTCGACCGAGAACTGGTCGCGTCCGGCCCACGAGGTCGGAGGCCTGATGGCGATGTTCTCGCAGCGCATCAGCGGCGAGACGCCGGAGCTACACGAGGAAGGTGTGCGCATGCGCTTCATCGGCCGGCGCGAGGGGGTCGAGGAGCGCCTGGCCGAGCAGATGCTGTGGGCGGAAGAGCTCACGCGCGCAAACAGCCGCATCACGATGTTCGTGGCGTTCAACTACGGTGGCCGGGCAGAGATTATCGACGCCGCCCGCCGATTCACAGGCGCGACCGAGGAGGAGTTTCGCGCGTGCCTGTACGCCCCGGAGATGCACGATCCCGACCTGATCATCCGCACGAGCGGCGAGCGGCGCCTGTCCAACTACCTGCTGTGGCAATCGGCATACTCCGAGCTGGTTTTCCGCGAGGAGCTGTGGCCGGACTTCACACGCGACGTGCTCGAACAATCGTTGGCCGAGTACGCCGAGCGCCAGCGTCGGTTCGGCGGGCGCTGAGCAGGCGCTGATGGGGAGCGCTCCACACACGCCCGCCGGCACCCGCGTCGCGCGTGAGCCCTCGCCAGAGGCCCCCGGCCGGCGCAGCCGCGGTCGGCGCTCGTCGCCGCGGCGTCGCAATCGGCGGCGCGAGCCGCGTTCAGAGCTCAGCAGGCGCCTGCTGGCGGCGGTCCCCGCGATCGCCGTGGCGCTCTTCCTGGTGATCGAAGGCGGCCTTGTTTTCGCGCTCGGCATGTTCGTACTGGGCGTCGTCGGCATGCACGAGCTCTACGCGATGTACAAGCGCACATACCCCGCGCGCCTGGGCGGTTTTATCGCGCTGGCGGGACTGCTGGCGGCGGCGCTCTACGGCGGCCAGTTTCAGATCCTGCTCGTCGCCGTGGCGGCGCTGCCGCTGGTGTTCGGGCTGACGCTGGCGCAGCCGCGGCCGTCGGTGGGAGGGATCGCGGTGACGCTGCTGGGCATCTACTGGATCGGCTTTGCGCTCGCGCACGCGGTGCTGTTGCGAGGCCTCCCACACGGGCTCGGCATCGTCATCGACGTGGCCGTCGGTACCTTCCTCGGCGATACCGGCGCGTACATCGGCGGGCGCATGTTCGGGCGCCGGCCGCTCGCCCCGTCGATCTCCCCGAACAAGACCGTCGAGGGCCTCGTGATCGGGATGCTGTTCGCGATCCTCGGCGTGTGGATCGCGGGGCGTTATCAGGAATGGCTGCCCGGCACCCACGCGCTGGTGCTCGGCGTCGGGGTCGCACTGGTGGCGCCGATCGGCGACCTGTTCGAGTCGTTTGTCAAGCGGGAGGCCGGTATCAAGGATTCGGGTGGGCTGTTCGGCCCGCACGGCGGCGTGCTGGACCGGCTCGACGCGGTGCTGTTCTCGGCGGTCGTCAGCTATTACATCTGGTCGGCGTACGTGCACTGAGGACCTATGATCGGCGCGTGTCCAGATCGTCCTCGGCTGCCGTCCCGGCCCACATCGCGCGCGTGATCGGAGGAAAGTGCCCACGCGTAAGCGCCTGCTGATCCTCGGCTCGACCGGCTCGATCGGCACGCAGGCGTTGGACGTGTGCTCACGCAGCGACGAGCTCGAGGTCGTGGGCCTGTCGGCGGACGGCTCGTGGGAGTCGCTACTCGAGCAGGCACGCGCACACGGGGTAACGCGGGTCGTGCTCGCCGATGAGCACGCCGCCGCACAGGCCTCCGAGGCATGGACCGACGGCGAGGTGCTGACCGGCGCCGAGGGTCTCGTACGACTCGTGGTCGAGTCGGGCGCCGACCTCGTGCTGAACGCGCTCGTCGGCTCCGTCGGGCTCGGCCCGACGGTGGCGACACTCGGCGAGGGGATCGATCTCGCGCTCGCCAACAAGGAGTCGCTGGTGGTCGGCGGCGAGCTCGTGACGGCGCTCGCCGAGGCGACCGGCGCGCAGATCATCCCGGTGGACTCCGAGCACACGGCGCTTCACCAGCTGATCGCCGGGCAGCCGCCTGGAGCGGTCGAGCGCCTGACGATCACCGCCAGCGGCGGCCCCTTCAGAGGCCGCCGTCGCGATGAGCTGCAGGACGTGACGGTGACGCAGGCGCTCGCGCACCCGACGTGGGCGATGGGGGGCAAGATCACGATCGACTCGGCCACGCTGATGAACAAGGGCCTCGAGCTGATGGAGGCTCACCACCTGTTCGGCACGCCCTACGAGCGCATCGACGTGGTCGTGCATCCGCAGTCGCTCGTCCACGGGATTGTGCAGCTCGCTGACGGCGCGATGCTCGCCCACCTCGGGCCGCCCGACATGCGCATCGCGATCTCCTACGCGCTGCACGGCGGCGAGAGCGTGCGGCTGCCGGTGTCGGCGCTCGACCTGCAGGCCGTAGGGGAGCTGACATTCGAGGCTGTCGACCTCGACGCCTTCCCATGCCTGCGCCTCGCCGGAGACGCGGCGCGCGAGGGCGGCACTGCGCCATGCGTACTCAACGCCGCCAACGAGATCGCCGTGCACGCGTTCCTGGAGGAGCGGCTGCGCTTCCTCGAGATTCCCGACGTGATCGAGCAGGCACTCGATGAGCTGGGCAGCGAGCCGGTGCGCTCGTTCGAGTCGCTCTACGAGGCCGACCGGCGAGCGCGCGAGGTGGCCGTGGAGGCAGTCGCACAGCGGGAGTGACCGCGGGCGCCGCACGCCGGCGCGAGCGTCACTGCCGCTGCGGCGTCGCCCCGCCAGCGTTATCCCAACCGGCGAGGAGCGCGCGAACGCGTGCCACACTGAGCCTATGAGCTGGGTCCTGGTGCTGGTCGGAATCATGTTGCTCGTGGTCCTGCACGAGCTTGGCCACTTCGCCGTCGCGAAGGCAGTCGGCATGCGCGTCGAGCGCTTTTCGCTGTTCTTTCCGCCGACGATCTTGCAGGATCCGGCGGGGCGAAACCGAGTACGCGCTCGGTGCGCTGCCGTTCGGCGGCTACGTGAAAATCACGGGCATGAACCCGGAAGAAATCGGCGAGCTGGACCCCGAGGACGCGCGGCGGGCCTACTACAGCCAGCCGCCGTGGAAGCGGATCGCGGTCATCGTCGCCGGGCCGGGCGTGAACATCGTGATCGCCTTCGTGCTGTTCTGGGCGATCCTCTTCTCCGGCAGCCTCGGCGGGGCATCGGCGCTCTACAACCTCGATCCGTCGACGAACGCCGTGGTCGCGACTTCATCGGTGCAGGCGATCGAGCGCGGCCAGCCCGCCGCCGGCGTGCTGCGGCCGGGCGATCGCATCGTCGGCGTCGACGGCGCGCGCGTCGACGCCGAAAAAGCGCGCAGCAGGATCGAGGCGCATCGCTGCGCGGGCGCGCTCGTCGAAGGCTGCCGCGCGGCGACTCCCGTCGAGCTGACGGTGCTTCGCTCCGGCAAGACGCTGCACCTGTCGCTATATCCGCGCTATGACAAGGCCGAAAAGCGGATGCTGCTCGGCCTCCAGTTCGGCGTCGCGGCCAAGCACTACGGGGCAGTCGCCGCGGCGGGTGGCGCGATCGCCACGATGTGGCACGCGACAACCGGCACGCTGACCGGCTTCGTCAAAGCACTGACCAGCTCGAAGACGCGCAAAGAAGTCAGCAGCATCGTCGGCATCACCGAGGACGCGCACGAAACGGTCGTCGCCGGTTCGGGCATCGCGCTCGTCTTCTTCGGCTACATCTCGCTCGTGCTTGCTGTGATCAACCTGTTCCCGTTCCTGCCGCTCGACGGGGGGCACATACTGTGGTCGGTCGCCGAGAAGGTGCGCGGCAAGCGCATCTCGCTCGCTGCGATGTACCGCTACAGCTCGGTCGGCATCCTGCTGCTGCTGTTCCTCGTGATCAACGGGGTCAGCAACGACATCGGCCGGCTCGGGGGTTGAGCCCGGCCTCCGGCCGCCAAGGCCGGCGAGCGCTCAGCTCCGCACCGGTCTGACCGACACCCAGCTCTTGACCAGCGCGCCGAAGCGCTCGGGCAGCGCCGGGCCGAACAGCGACTCGAGCTCCGCGCGGCGCAGCAGCGAGATCTCTTCCCAGCCACCCGTCACTCCCAGGCGCCAGTACGGGCGGCGCAGGCGGGGCGTGAGCCAGTGGGCGCCGGGCAGCAGCGAGTGCGGCTCGAGTGGGAAGCCGAAGGCGGGCGTCTGCACGAACCAGCCGCGTCCGACGCGCCGCAGCTCGGCGGCGAACGCCGCACGCCGCGCCGGCGGCACGTGCTCGATCGACGCTCGAGCAGTACACGAGATCGAACGCGTCGTCGTCGAACGGCAGCCCGTCGGCGGCGTCAGCGCGCACGAACGGGCCTGGATAGTGGGCCGCTTCGCGAGGTCGAGACCGGTGATCGCCAGCTCCGGCTCCTGGGCGCGCAGGCCGAGCACGCCGCAGCCCACATCCAGCACGGTGCCGCCCTCAGGCAGCTGCGCGAGCCCGAAGAAGCGCGCGTGTCGACGCGCGCGAGCGCTCGCCGCGGCGGGTCCAGCGAGCCGCGCGAGCGGGCCGCCGGCGGTGGCGTAGACCTCGGCCATCTAGAATCCAGCCTATGGCCTCGGAACGCCAGATCCATGTCGGCCCTGTCGCGATCGGCGGCGGTGCCCCCGTCGCGGTGCAGACGATGACCAAGACCGAGACCGCCAACCTGCAGGCGACGATGGACCAGATCCGGACGGTCGCGGAGGCCGGCGCGGACATCGTGCGCGTCGCGGTGCCGCGCGAGCAGGACGCCGAGGCGCTGAAGACGATCGTCGCGCAGTCGCCGATCCCGATCATCGCGGACATCCACTTCAACCACACGCTCGCGCTGAAGGCGATCGAAGCAGGCGCGCACTGCGTGCGCCTGAACCCCGGCAACATCGGCGGCCCGGAGAAGGTCGCCGAGGTGATCGCGCTGGCCAAGCAGCGCGGCACGCCGCTGCGCGTCGGCGTCAACTCCGGCTCGCTGCCCAAGCACCTGCGCCAGCTCGAGTACGACAACCCCGTCGAGGCGCTCGTCACCGCCGCGCTGGAGACCGTCGCGCTGATGGAGAGCCTCGACTTCGACAACTTCAAGGTCTCGATGAAGTCCACCTCCGTGCCCAACACGATCGCCTCCAACCGCATGCTCTCGCGAGAAAATCCCCTACCCGCTGCACCTCGGCGTCACCGAGGCCGGCACCAAGTGGTCGGGCTCGCTGAAGTCCGCTGTCGGGCCTCGGCACGCTGCTCGCCGACGGTATCGGCGACACGATCCGGATCTCGCTGTCGACGTTCCACGCCGAGGAAGAGGTCAAGGTCGCGTGGGAGATCCTCAAGGCGCTGAAGCTGCGCGAGCGCGGGCCCGACCTGATCGCCTGCCCCACATGCGGGCGCCTGCAGTTCGACATGGACAGCGTCGTCGCCGAGGTCGAGCGGCGCCTCGAAGACTACGAGGACGCGATCGAGGTGTCGGTGCTCGGCTGCGCCGTCAACGGCATCGGCGAGGCCCGCCACGCCGACTTCGGCATCACCGGCGCCAAAGACATGGGCATGATCTACTCCAAGGGCGAGCCGCTCAAGAAGGTCCCCACCGAGCAGCTCGTCGATGAGCTGTTCAAGGAGATCGACCGCTACTACGCCGCCGGCAAGACGCGTCCAGCGCGACGAGGCCGCCGCCGCCGACGCGCGCCAGTGGCTCGCCGAGAACGAGGACGCCACGGCGATGACGCCCGAGCGCATCGCTGCGCTCGAAGCGGCGGCCGCGCAGGAGGACGCGAACGCGGGCGCAGTGCTCGAGTCGATGCTCGCCGCGCCCGGCGCCGAGCCTTCCGCCGCGGCCATCGACGAGGCCGTCTCGCCCGTCGCCGGGCGACGCTTCACCCGCACCTGAGGCCGATCGCAGCGCTCAGGCGGGCAGCGGACGCGAGCCGTCGTCGGCGTCCGCGACCAGCGCGCTCGTGAGGATCTGCTTGAGCTCGCCGCTGTCGCGGAGCGTGCGCACCAGGTTGTGCGAACCGCCGCTGTAACGGCACAGGTGCACCGCCGGGGCGCCATCGAGCCGCTCGGCGTGGGCGCGATCGAGCTCCATGGTGTCGTCGAAGAAGACCTCGTAGCGCGTCGCGCGACGCCGCTCGGCGTCGTCGAGCACCGCGCGCGCGTCGCTCCAGCGGCGGTCGAGGCGCCCGTCGCGCATCAGCGGCTGCACGTACTGATCCCAGCGGTCGTCGTGCATCTGCGCGAGCGCCTCGGGCTCGATGATCGTCTGCGGCGAGAAGCTGAGGACCACGTCCGCACCGAGCAGCCCGCCGAGCACTAGCACCGCGTATCCACCGGCGGAGGAGCCCGCGAGCACCAGCCGGCTGACGTGGTGGCGCTCGATCAGCCCGTGCAGGTCATCCGCGAGCGCCGGCAGGCTGTCACCGTGCCCGGGCACGCCGCGGTGGTACCAGGCCTGCTCGAGATCGCGCAGGAACAGCCGTTTGACGGGTAGCTCGCGGGTCATGTTCAGAAACTCGAAGGGCGGGATGCCGATCGACAGTTTCATGCCGCCGAAGGCGATCAGCAGCGCGCGCCCCGGGTCGTCCATTCCCAGAGCGACCATCGGCTCGTCGTCCTCGACCTCGAACTGGCGGATCGCGCCCGCTCGCTTCGCGGGCGGCGCGGCGCGGGCCTCACCCGCGCCGGCGCGCCGCAGCCCGCGCGCACGCTCGCGCCAGCCCATCTCCGCAGAGCCCTACGCCCGCGGCGCGTCCGCGTCGGGATCAGCGGTGCTCGCCATACCGTCAGCCGGCGGCGCTGAAGCGCTCCGCGACCTTGGACCAGTCGACGACGTTCCACCACGCGTCGATGTAGTCGGGGCGGCGGTTCTGGTACTTGAGGTAGTACGCGTGCTCCCAAACGTCGACGCCGAGCAGCGGCGTCTTGCCATCGGAGATCGGGTTGTCCTGGTTGGGCGCTGCCGACGATCGCGAGGTTGGCGCCGTCGAGGACCAGCCACGACCAGCCCGAGCCGAACTGTTTGATGCCGGTTTCCTTGATTTTCGCCTGGAAGTCCGCGAAGGAGCCGAACGTCGAGGTGATCGCGTCGCCGAGCGCGCCAGCGGGCTCGCCGCCACCGTCGGGGCTCATGTTCTCCCAGAACATCGTGTGGTTGTAGTGGCCGCCGCCGTTGTTTTTGACGGCCGTCAGCTTGTCCGCGGGAACCTGGCTGAGGTCGCTCATCACCTCCTCGATCGGCGTGTCCGCCAGCGGCGTGCCCTCGAGCGCCGCGTTCACGGCCGTCACGTACGCCTGGTGGTGCTTGTCGTGGTGGAATTCCATCGTCGCCTTGTCGATGTGCGGTTCGAGCGCGTCATAGGCGTAGGGGAGCGGCGGAAGTGAATAGGCCATGTGGTGACTCCTTTTCGGTGTCGCTCGGAAGTTCGGTCGGTCGCTGCTCGCTGTTCTATCAAAGGCGGGCATCGGCGCTGGGGATTAGGCTTGGCAGATGCCGCCGCTCGCCACCGGCCGTCCCGGCCGCCCCGCCGCCTCGACACGGGAGGCTGCGCTGAAGCTCGCCCGCAAGCGCTTTCTCGCCCGCGAACGCGTCGACGTGCAGGGCATCGCGCGCGAGCTCGGCCTCGCGCGGGCGACGATGCACCGCTGGTTTCAGACGCGCGAGCTGCTGCTCGGCGAGGTGCTCGGCGCGCTCGGCGAAGAGCGCCTGCTGTCGATCCGCGGCGAGGTCGGCGGTAGCGGCGCAGCTGCGCTGCTCGAAACGCTCGACCGCTTCAACCGCGAGGTCGCCGCCACCCGCGGGATGCGCGCACTGTTCGCTCAGGAGCAGGAGCGCGCGCTGCGGATCCTCACCTCGAGCGCCGGGTCCGTCGAGCCGCGTGTCGTCAGCTGCATCGAGGGCCTGATCGACGCCGAGGTGCAAAACGGGAGCTTCGTCGCGCCGACGCCGCCTGCTGTGCTCGCCTACGCGATCGTGCGGCTCGGCGAGGCGTTCCTCTACAACGATGCCATCGCCGGCATCCGCGGCGACACTGCGCGTCTGCGCCAGATCGAGGCCGCGCTGCTCGGCGTGCAGGTGCGTTAGGCGGCGCGGCGCGCACGAAGCGCGCAAACGCTCGTCGTCAGGCGGCCGGCGAGCGGTAGCATCCGCTGCCATGATCGGAGGACGGGCCAAACTGTTCGCCGCCGCCGCGCTCGCGGCGCTGGCGCTGATCGCCGCGAGCGGGTCGCTGGCCAGCTCCGCGCTGTCGCAGCCGGCGAAGACCGTATGGCTCTGCAAGCCGGGGCTGGCAGGCGATCCCTGCACCGCGCCGCTGACCGCGACCGTCGTCCAGAACAGTGGCCAGACGAGCATCGAAGCAGCGGCGGTCAACACCAAAGCCCCGATCGACTGCTTCTACGTGTACCCCACGGTCAGCAAGCAGACGACTGAAAACGCGAACCTGAACATCGAAGCGCAGGAGACCGCAGGTCGCGATCTCGCAGGCGTCACGCTTCTCCCAGGTGCTGCAGGGTGTACGCGCCGATGTATCCACAGGTGACGCTGGCGGCGCTCAACAGCGGCAAACGGGTCAGCACCGCGGCGAGCATCACCGCGTACATCGGCGTCGTCAAGGCGTTCTCGGAATATCTCGCGAAGTACAACGACGGACGCGGATTCGTGCTGCTCGGCCACTCCCAGGGCGCGCTGATACTCGAGCAGCTGATCAAGGGCGTGATCGACCCCAACCCTGCTCTGCGCCGCCGGCTGGTCTCGGCAGATCTGATGGGCGGCAACGTGCTCGTGCCCAAGGGGCAGGCTCGTGGGCGGCACCTTCGAACACGTCCCCGTCTGCCGAACCGCCATTCGAGACGCATTGCGTGATCGCCTACTCGAGCTTCCTCAAAGAACCGCCCAGCCCGTCGTACTTCGGGCGCGCAGAACAGCCCGCTGCTGCAGCCCGGAGTGATCAACGTCGGCAAAGAAGTCGTGTGCGTGAACCCGGCGCTGGCGACGCAGAGCGGCGCCGCCGGGGCGCTGCTGCCGTACGCGCCGACCACCATCTCCTCAGAAGGGCTGTTCGAACAGCCCCCCACGGCCAGCACGCCGTGGGTCACGGCGCCGGGTGAGTACACCGGCCAGTGCCACAAAGAACACGGCGCGAGCTGGCTGCAGATCAACCCCGTCGGCCCAGCGATCGATCCGCCGGAATACGTCAAGGAACGCCTCGGTGCGGAGTGGGGCCTGCACGTCTACGACGTCAACATCGCGCTCGGCAACCTCGTGCACACGACCGCGCTGCAGTCCGGCGCCTACGCGTCGAAACTCTAGGAGCACCGCCGACGAGGCGCTCTCAGCGGCCGGCCCCGAACCGATGCCTCGTCGGGTCGTGTTTGAGACTTCGGCTTGCGGATGACTAAAATACCGCGCGACACGGCGGGGACACCGACCGAGCGCCCCGCATGAGGAGTGAGGAGATAGCCATGCAGGACGCAAGGATGTGGGGCTCGCGCGCGAGCTCAATGAGATGGCGGGCAGCTCTGCTCGCGGCGCTCAGCGTCAGCGCAATCGCAATCGCGGGGATCGCCACGAGCTCAGCTTCGGCTGAAACCACCTGGCTGTGCAAGCCGGGGCTCGCCGAGCGACCCCTGCACGAGCAGTGAGGAAACGACGGTCGAGTTGGCCAACGGCGCAAGCTTCGTCGAACACGCCAAGCCGGCCAAGAAGCCGCCGATCGACTGCTTCTACGTGTATCCCACAGTCAGCAGCCAGTTCACGATGAACGCCAACCTCGAAATCGGCCCGGAAGAGAAGCAGATCGCGATCGATCAGGCCTCGCGCTTCTCGCAGACTGCACCGTGTACGCGCCGATCTACCCGCAGTTGACGATCCCGGCGATCAATACGCCCGGCGGCATCACGCCCGAAGGCTCAGCGATCGCCTACGTCGGCGTGCTCACCGCGTTCGAGGAATACCTCGCGCAAGTACAACAACGGGCGTGGCTTCGTGCTGATCGGGCACTCGCAGGGCTCGGCGATGCTCGAGCAGCTGATCAAGGAACAGATCGACCCCAACCCGGCGCTGCGCAAGCAGCTCGTCTCGGCGATCCTGCTCGGCGGCAACGTGACTGTGCCCAAGGGGAAGAGCGAGGGCGCGATGTTCAAGAACATCCCCGCCTGCCGGAACGCGGCGCAGACGCACTGCGTGGTCGCGTACTCGAGCTTCCTCAAAGAACCGCCGAACCCGTCGAACTTCGGACGCGTCGGCGGCCCGCTGCTCGGCGGCACCGCGACCGAAGAAGAAATCAAGAACGACGAAATCCTGTGCGTGAACCCGTCGCTGCTCGTCCAGGCCAACTACCGCCGGACCGCATGCTGCGCTACGAGTCGACCTCGCCATTCCCGGGGCTGCTCGGCGAATTCGTCAAGGCGCCCAAAGCATCGACGCCATGGGTGGCCTACCCCGGGCAGTACACCGGGCAGTGCGAGCGCGCCAATGGCGCCACGTGGCTGCAGCTGACCGACGTCGGCGGGCCGCAGGACACCCGCGAACAGATCGAGGAAGTGCTCGGTCCGCTGTGGGGCACGCATCTGGACGACGTCAACGTCGCCCTCGGCAACCTCGTCGGACTCACGGCGATCGAGGCCGGCGCCTATCAGCTCGAACACCTCTAGGAACCAGCGTCTGGCACCTGGCCCGGCTCGCCACGGACGGCGGCCGGGCGGGGCGGACCAGCCCTCGCCACGATCCAGACACGCCGCGCCACGGCCGTATACGCTCGTGCCTCCGCTCCCGCCGGACGTGAGCGAGCGTATCCTCATGACCCGCCTCTCCGAATACCTACTGCCGACCGAGAGCAGGCGCCCGCCGACGCCGAGGCGATCTCGCACAAGCTGATGGTGCGCGCCGGGCTGATCCGCCAGCTCGGCGCCGGCATGTGGACGTGGCTGCCCGCCGGCTGGCGCTGTCACCAGCGCGCGGTGGCGATCATCCGCGAGGAGATGAACGCGATCGGCGGCCAGGAGATGCTGATGCCGGTGCTGCAGCCCGCCGAGCTGTGGAAGCGCTCGGGCCGCTACGACATCGACGAGCTGTTCAAGCTGACCGACCGCAAGGGCTCGGAGCTGGTGCTGGCGATGACCCACGAGGAGGCCGTCACGACGCACGTGGCGCAGGTCGTGCGCTCCTACCGCGACCTGCCGCTGATCCTCTACCACTTCCAGGTCAAGGAGCGCGACGAGGCCGCGCCCGCGCGCCGGCGTGCTGCGCACGCGCGAGTTCATCATGAAGGACTCCTACAGCTTCGACCGCGACCGCGCGGGCCTGGAGCGAGCGCTACCAGCTGCACGTCGGCGCCTACGACCGCATCATGGAGCGCACCGGCCTGCGCTGGTACCGCGTCGAGGCCGACGTCGGCATGATGGGCGGCTCGGGCGCGCACGAGTACATGGCGCCGTGCGCGGCGGGCGAGAACGAGGTCGTGCTCGCCGACGGCTACGCCGCGAACGTCGAGGTCGCGAGCGCCGACGCGCAGCCGGTCGACGCTGCCGGGCGCCGGCGCGGCGCCGGAGCCGGTCGCCACGCCCGGGCATGACGACGATCGCCGACGTCGCCGCCCAGCTCGGCCTCGCGCCGGGCGCGCTGCTGAAGGCCTACCCCGTGGTGGTCGCCGACGGCGAGGGCGGCGAGCGGCTGGTGCTCGTGCTCGTGCGCGGCGACCACCGCGTCAACGAGATCAAGCTCGGCGAACGCGCTCGGCGCCGCGCCGCGCCAGGCGCGCGCGAGGAGATCGAGGCGCGCGCTCGGCCCGCCCGGCTTCATCGGCCCGGTCGGCGCTGGCGCGGACGTCGAGATCCTGCTCGACGCCGGCGCCGCCGGCTCGGCGCGGGCGGCTACGTCGCCGGCGCCAACCGCCCCGACGACCACCTGCGCGGCGTCGTGCCCGGCCGCGACTTCGCCTTCCGCGAGGTCGACGTGCGCGCGGTCGAGCGCCGGCGACACGTCGCCGGGCAGCCCGATCACGATCGAGCCGGCGATCGAGGTCGGCAACATCTTCAAGCTCGGCACGCGCTACTCCGAGCCGCTCGGCGCGCGCTACCTCGACGAGCAGGGCGCGAGCAGCCGATCTGGATGGGCTCCTACGGGATCGGCCCGGCGCGCATCGTCGCCGCCGCGGTCGAGCAGTTCGCCGACGAGCACGGCATCTCCTGGCCGCGCGGCGCTCGCGCCGTTCGCCGTGCACCTGGTCGCGCTCGGCAAGCCCGGCACGCCCGAGCGCGACGCCGCCGAGCGCGTCTACGAGACGCTGCTCGAAGGCGGCGTCGAGGTCCTCTACGACGACCGCGACGCCGGCCCCGGCGAGAAGTTCGCCGACGCCGAGCTGCTCGGCTGCCCGCTGCGGCTGACCGTCGGGCGTCGCTCGCTCGAGTCGGGCGAGATCGAGGTGCAGCTGCGCCGCGGCCGCCGAGAGCGCTGCGCCGGCGCTGCGCGCTGACGGCCGAGCGCGCAGCGGAGATCCTGCGCGCGAGTGGACGAGCTGTGCCGCGGAGCGCGCGCCTGAGCGCGCGGCGGCTGCTCGGCCTCGACCGCTCCGGGCCGCCGCCGCCGCAGACGCAGGCCGGCGCAGCCGCTGCGGCCGTGGACGATCCCCAACGCGATCGGCTTCGTGCGCGCTGGCGCTGATCCCGGTGTTCCTCGTGCGTCGCGCTCTCGAGCGGCGACGGCACCGGCGCGCTCGCCGGCGACGCTGTTCGCGCGTGATCGGCTGGGGCGACTACGCCGACGGCATCGCGGCGCGCGTGACCGGCCAGTACAGCCGCCTGGGCGCGCTGCATGGACCCGCGTCACCGACCGCCTGCTGGTGATCTGCGGCGTCGTCGTCTGCTGGCACTTCGAGCTGCTGCCGCGCTGGGCGCTGGCGGTGCTCGCCGCGCGCGAGCTGCTGATGCTCGCGCTCGGGCGCTACGGGCTCGCGCGCGGCGTCGAGCTGCGCATCAACTGGCCGGGCGGCTCGCCGTCGGCGCCGGTGATGGGCTCGTTCTTCTTCGCGCTGGCGGCGCTGCGGACGTCGGCGAGGTGCTGCTGTACGTCGGGCTCGCGCTGGCGCTCGTCGCGACGCGCCTGTACGTGCGCGACGGGCCTGCGCCAGCTGCGCGCAGCGGCCGATGCGGACGCCGGGCGGCCGATTCCATAGTCTCAAGCTCAGCCTGACCTTTGGGCTATACTGGCCGCCTGGCCGGCGTCGCCGGCGTATCCGCGACCCGGCGCAGGCCGGCGCAAGCCCGGAGAGGAGAGCACCATGGACGAGACGTTCCCCGACCTTGGCTCGCTGACGACGTCGAACTGAAAGACGTGATCCGCCAGCTCACCGAGGAGGAGACCGAGATCTCCTACAGGCGGCGCATCCTGCACGGCAAGATCGACATCCTGCGCGCCGAGCTGGTCAACCGGCTGCGCAACAAGCACGAGGGCGGCGAGATCGCGATCACCGGCGAGGACGTCCAGCGGCTGACCGACATCCTCGCGCCAGGACGGCGCGAGCACGCGGACCGGCTCGCGACGCGGAGTAGCGGCGGGCGCGCGATGGCCCTGCACTGCACCGAGTGCGGCTTCGTCAACGACGAGGGAGCCAACTACTGCCAGCGCTGCGGCGCGCTGCTGGCGCACGCCGGAGGGCCGGCGGCGAGCCGGTCGACGGCCACGTACCGGATCGACGAGACCGGCGAGCTCGTGCCGGTCGAGATCGGCGAGGTCACCGCGCACGGGCCCGCGCTCGTGATCCGCGCCGGCGGCGGGCGCGTCGGGCGAGAGCTTCGCGGTCGACGGCGAGCGGATGAGCATCGGCCGGCGGCCCGACTCCGAGGTGTTCCTCGACGACGTCACCGTCTCGCGCGACCACGCGCTGCTGGTCCACCGCGGCGAGCGACTGGTACCTCGACGACTGCGGCTCGCTCAACGGCACCTACGTCAACCGCTCGCGGATCGAGTCGCATCGCCTGGAGGAGGGCGACGAGGTGCAGATCGGCAAGTACAAGCTGACGTTCCACGCGCGCTGATGGCCGCCACGCGACACCCAAGGACGCGACGCCGACGCCGCTCGAGCTCGAGCTCGCCGCGGCGGCCGGCGCGCACGCGGAGCTCGGCAAGCGCCAGAAGTCGCTGACGATCGGCGCCGTCTGCAAGGCGCTCGCGCAGGAGTTCCCCGACATCTCGATCTCCAAGATCCGCTACCTGGAGGACCAGAAGCTGCTGACGCCGCGGCGCACGCCCGGCGGCTACCGGCTGTACACGCAGGGCGACGTCGCGCGCCTGCGCACGATCCTGCGCATGCAGCGCGACGAGTTCCTGCCGCTGCGCGTGATCCGCCAGGAGCTCGCCGCCGGGCGCGTCGCGAGGACGCCGCGCCGTGCCGGGCCGCGCCGGGCGCGAGGGCGCACGCGCGCTGGCGCCCGAGCGTGAGCGTGCGCGAGGCGCAGCGGCGCGCTGTACTCGCTCGAGGACGTGCTCGAGGAGACCAAGGCCGAGGCGAAGCTCGTGCGCGAGCTCGAAGAGTACGGCGTCGTCAAGGGCGAGCTGCGCGGCGGCGTGCGCTACTTCGACGAGACCGAGCGCGAGATCATCGCGCGCGGTCGCCGAGCTCGCCCGCTACGGCGTCGGCGGGCGCAACCTGCGCGTGTTCCGCTCCTCGGCCGACCGCGAGGCCAACCTGCTGCAGCAGATCCTCGCGCCGGCGCTGCGCTCGCGCAACCCCGAGCGGCGCAAGGAGGCGGTCGAGGCGCTCGAGAACCTCGCCGCGGTCGCCACGCACCTCAAGCACCTGCTGCTGGTCCGCGACCTGCGCAAGATCGTCCGCTGATGGCGACGCCGGCGGGCGAGCCGGCGACCTGCGCTCGCTGATCCGCGACATCCCCGACTTCCCCAGGCCGGGCATCGTCTTCAAGGACATCACGCCGCTGATGGCCGACGCGGACGCGCTGGCTGAGGCGGTGGCGCGGCTCGCCGAGCTACGCGCGGCCGCTGCAGGTCGACTGCGTGGTCGCCGCCGAGGCGCGCGGCTTCCTGCTCGGGCCGGCGCTCGCGCTCGAGCTCGGCGCCGGCTTCGTGCTCGCGCGCAAGCCCGGCAAGCTGCCGTACGAGACGGTCAGCGCCGAGTACCTGCTCGAGTACGGCGACGGCGCAGCTCGAGCTGCACACCGACGCCGTCGCGCGCGGGCGCGCGCGTGCTCGTGCACGACGACCTGCTCGCGACCGGCGGCACGGCGCGCGACGCTGTGCGAGCTCGTCGAGCAGCTCGGCGGCGAGGTCGTCGGCTGCGGCTTCCTGATCGAGCTCGCGTTCCTCGGCGGCCGCGAGCGGCTCGCCGGGCGCGACGTGCACGCGCTGCTGACGCTACGAGTCCTAGGCTTCGCGGTCGATGCCCACCGCGCGTCGCAGCCGCACGATCGCCGCGCCCGCCGCAGGAGCTGTGGGAGCTGATCGCGATCCGCACCACCTGCCGCGCTGGTGGCCGCGGGTGACGCGCGTGGAGGACGTCGAGGACGACGCCTTCACCGAGGTGATGAGGACGCGCAAGGGCAAGCTCGTGCGCGCCGACTTCGAGCTGGTCGCGCTGCGACGAGGCCGAGCACGCGCTGACGCTGGGTCCAGCGCGATCGAGGGCACGCCGTTCGCGCGCGTGCTGCGAGTCGGCCGAGACCGAGCTGCGGCTCGACGCCCGGCGAGGCGCGACGGCGACCGAGGTCACGATCGAGCTGCGCCAGGAGATGGCTGCCGTCGGCTCCGCCGCGCCACAGCTCGGTTCCTGCGGCTCGTCGCCGCGCTTCGGCGGCGCGCATGGTGCGCCGCGCCGCCGCCGCGACGCTCGAGGAGGCGCTGGACGGCCTCGAGCGGATCAGTGGCTGAGCCGCACGCGACGCCCGCGCAGATGCGCTGGTGGGGCTGGGGCGACGCGCGCGCACCCGCCGGCGCTGCCCGCGCACGCGCTCGCGCTTCCTGCGCGAGACGCGTCGGGCTGGCCGAGCGCCCGCGCCCGCCGGTGGCGCTCGAGCAGCGTGCGCGCTCGCGCCGTCGCGCGCTGACGCGAGGCGACGCTCGACCGCGCTGCGCGCGATCGTCGGCGCCGAGCGCGTCGCGCGACGGACACCGCGAGCGCGTGCTGCACGCCGCCGGCAAGGGCTACCCCGACCTCGTGCGCCTGCGCGCGGGCGAGCCCGAGGGCGCGCCGGACGCGGTCGTCTATCCCGCGCGAGCACGAGCAGCTGCGCGCGCTGCTCGAGCTGTGCGCGCAGCGCGTCGATCGCGGTCGTGCCGTTCGGCGGCGGCACGAGCGTCGTCGGCGGCGTGGCGCCGCTGCGCGGCGAGCACGGCGGCGTGCTCGCGCTCGACATGAGCGCGCATGGCGGAGCGTGCTCGAGCTCGACCGCGAGTCCGCGACGGTCACCGTGCAGGCGGGCATGCGCGCGCCCGCGCTCGAGCGCTACCTGCGCCGCGCGCGGGCTCACGCTCGGGCACTTCCCGCAGTCCTATCGAGTACGTCTCGCTCGGCGGCTGCGCGGCGACGCGCTCGGCCGGGCAGGCCTCGACCGGCTACGGCGCGATCGACGAAGCTGGTGCTCGGGCTGCGCCTGGCCGCGCCCGGCGGCGAGATCGAGCTGCCGGCGCTGCCCGCGAGCGCCGCCGGGCCCGGGTCTGCGCCAGCTGCTGGTCGGCTCGGAGGGGACGCTCGGCGTGATCAGCGAGCTGCGCGCTGCGCGTGCGCCCGGCGCCCGCGCGAGCGGCATCTACGAGGGCGTCTTCTTCGAGGACTTCGCGGCCGGCGTGCGAGGCGCTGCGCGCGCTCGCGCGCGAGCACGCGCTGCCGGACGTGGCGCGCCTGTCCGACGAGCGCGAGACGCGCATGTCGCTGGCGCTCGCCGGCGGCGGCCGGCTCAAGGGCAGGCTCGGGCGCGCCTACCTGGGCCTGCGCGGCTACGCGCGGCGGCTGCCTGGCGATCCTCGGCTTCGAGGGCGACGCCGAGGAGCGTCGCGAGCCGGCGCACGCGCGCGCTCGAGCTGATGCGCGCGCACGGCGGCGCTGCGCGCGTCGGGCGCTCGCCCGGGCGAGGCGTGGCTGCAGGGGCGCTTCGCGGCGCCGTACCTGCGCGACGAGCTGCTCACGCACGGCGTGATGGTCGAGACGCTCGAGACCGCCGCGCAGTGGTCGGCGCTGCTGCGCGCTGCACCGCGCGGTCGGCGCAGGCGATCGCGGCGGCGCTGCGCGCGCGCAGGGCACGCCGGGCATCGTCATGTGCCACGTCTCGCACATCTATGAGACGCGGCGCCTCGCTGTACTTCACGCTGATCGCGCGCCAGCGCGAGGGCGAGGAGATCGCGCAGTGGCGGGCGGTCAAGCGCGCCGCCGGCGACGCGATCGTCGCGGGCGGGGGCACGATCACCCACCACCACGCGGTCGGGCGCGACCACGCGCCGTGGATGGCGCAGCGAGGTGGGCGAGCGGCGGCGTCGCGGCGCTGCGCGCGCTCAAGCGCGAGCTCGATCCCGGCGGGGATCATGAACCCGGGCAAGCTGCTGCCGGAGCTCAGCCTACGAGGCTGAACGGGCCCGTCGCAGCACGACCGGGCCCGGGTGCGTCGGGCGCGTGCTTGGTCTCGCGCGTGAGCAGGATTTCGTTGAAGCTCGCCGGCGTTGCGTGGGCAGCAGCGCGCCGCCCTGCGAGGCGGTGGTCTTGAGCCGACCGGCGGGGCCTTGCTCGAGCGGCCTCGGCGCTGGTCGGCGAGTTGTACAGCCAGATCGCGTAGAAGAAGCCTTTGGTCGGCGGGCAGGTGTTCGGCTTCGATGTAGAAGGCGCGCTTGCCGCCTTCGGTGAGGACCTCGACGACGCCGACGCTGCTTGCTCCCCGGCTCGGCGCGGTGCAGCGACGATCTGATCGTCGATCGTCGGGCCGGCTTTCGGCGCGTGCTGGCGGTGCTTGCGGTCGTGCTGTGCCGTGGCTGTGGATTTGCCGCTCGATCCGCCGGTGAGCAGCACGACGGCGACGACGATCGCCGCGACGATCACCGCGAGCAGCGATCGCGCCGCCGAGCGCGCGAGCTGCGAGCGGCGCCGCCGAGGCCGCGCCGCTGCGGCGTGCGCCGGCGCGGCGCGGAGCGGCGGACGGATCGCCGACGCGCTGCGGCGCCGGCGCGCGCCGCGCTGGCGCGCCGCGGGCGCGGCCGGGATCTCCGGCAGCTGCGGCCGTCGCCAGCGGCGCGAGCTCGGCGGCGACGCGCGCGCGCCCACGCGCGCGCCGGCTCGGAGCTGCTCGAGGTAGGTGCGCGTGCGCAGGCGCTCGGCGACGCCCGGCTGCTGGCCGAGCAGGTAGTCGCCGATCTCCTGGCGCCGCTCGGGGTCGAGCGCGCGCGCCTGCGCGCGGGGCGAGCACGGCGAGCGCGGCGTGCGCGCGGTCGTGCACCGCGCGCTCGGGGATGCCGAGCAGCGTCCGCGACCTCGGCGTAGCTCTTGCGCTGGCGCAGCAGCAGCGAAGCGCCGCGCGCTGGTCGGGTGGAAGCTCGTCCAGTCTGCTCATGTCGTGTGCGCGTCCGCCGCCGCAGGCGGTGCCCGCACGGGCCGGTGACCTGCGAAGGACCGTAGGCTATCGTGGCGGCCCGATGGCGACGCGCGACGCGCGAGCGAGCTCAGCGAGTCGATGCGCGGGCTTCGACCGGCTGTACGGCCTCGAGCTGCTGGCGTGCTCCGACACCGAGGTGCGCGCGCAGGTGACGCGTGCGCGACGAGCTCAAGCAGCCGGCGGGCCTCGTCCACGGCGGCGTGTACGCGTCGATGGCCGAGTCGATGGCCTCGCTGGCGACCGCGCTGGCGGTGCGCCGAGCAGGGCGAGACGGCGATGGGGCTGTCGAACAGCACGAGCTTCCTGCGCCCGGTCACCGGCGGGCATGGTGCACGCGCTGGCCACGCGCCTGCACCGCGGCCGCACGCACCTGGGTGTGGGACGTGCGCTTCAGCGACGACGCCGACCGCACGTGCGCGGTCACGCGCATGACGATCGCCGTGCGCCCTGCCGCGCGCAGCGCCGTCAGCCGCGCGCCGCGCTAGCGGGACGCCCGAGCGGGTGCAGCGGCGTGGGCACCTGCGTCGGCAGCGGCTGTTCGCCGAAGCCGGTGTTCGGCAGCGCGCGCGGGCAGCGCGCGCCGGGCGCGCCGGCGTCGTTGATCGGCACGAGCCGTCCGCGCGGCCGCGCAGCGCGAGCGCGGCGCTGGTCGGCGTAGATGTCGACGACGACGCCGCCGGTCGGCGATCACGATCGTCCTGCCCGCGCTGCGCGAGCACGCGCGTCGCACGCCGCGGATCGCCGCGCGCTGCGCGCGGCAGCGAGCCGCCCGGCAGGAAGCTGTTGTCGGGCGAGGTGACGATCCGCAGCGGCGGCACGCAGTAGCCCTGGCCGCCCTGCATGCAGTTGCCGTAGCTGACGGCGTAGGCGCCGCTCGGGTCGTGCGAGGCTTCGCTGACGGCCAGGCCGCGGAAGCTGCCGCCCAGCCAGTAGACGGGGAACGGCGCGACGATCAGGCCCTCGAGGACGTTGTGCGGGATCGGCTGGTCCTGCAGCGTGTTGCCGCAGGCAGCACGAGCGCCAGCAGCGCGCAGAGCGCGGCGAGCAGCAGGCGAGCGGCGAGCGCGCAGTCGGCACGCGGCAGCTTACGGTCGCGCCGCGCCGCCGCTAGCCGCGGTAGCGGTTGGTGATCGGCATGCGCCGGTCGCGCCCGAAGGCGCGCGCGGTGATCTTGATCCCGGGCGGCGCCTGGCGGCGCTTGTACTCGGCGAGGTCGACGAGCCGGATCGTGCGGTCGACCTCGCGCCGCGGGCAGGCCCTGCGGCGATCAGCTGCTCGCGGCTCTGGTCGAGCTCGACGTAGCCCTCGAGGATCCGGTCGAGCAGCTCGTACGGCGGCAGCGAGTCCTCGTCGCGCTGGTCGGGGCGCAGCTCGGCGGAGGGCGCGCGCTCGATGATCGAGGCGCGGGATCGGGCTGCGCGCGGGCGCGCCGTGCGAGTCCGGCAGCGCGCCGCGCGCGCCGGCCGGCCGGCGAGTTGCGCCACTCGCACAGGCGGTAGACGAGCGTCTTGGGCACGTCCTTGATGACGGCGAAGCCGCCCGCGAGGTCGCCGTAGAGCGTGGTGTAGCCGACCGACATCTCGGACTTGTTGCCGGTCGTCAGCACGAGCCAGCCGAACTTGTTGGACAGCGCCATCAGCAGGTTGCCGCGGATGCGCGCCTGCAGGTTCTCCTCGGTGATGTCCGGCGCGCGGCCGGCGAACTCGCTCGCGCAGCGCGCTCCTCGTAGGCGTCCATCACCGGCTCGATCGGCAGCTCGTGCGCGTCGCACGCCGAGCGCGCGGCGAGCGCGCGGGCGTCGTCCTGGGTCGCTGCGGAGGAGAAGGGCGAGGGCATGATCGTCGACGCTCACGCGCTCGGCGCCGAGCGCGTCGGCGGCGAGGCACGCGACGAGCGCCGAGTCGATGCCGCCGGAGAGCCCGAGCACGACGTGGCCGAAGCCGTTCTTGTCGACGTAGTCGCGCAGGCCGAGCGCGAGCGCGCGCGTAGACCTCGGCCTCGACCGGCGCGAGCGGCTCGCGCAGCGGCCGCGCCGCGGCGGCCGCGCCCGGCCGCGCGGGCCGGCGCCGCCGGCAGCGCGCGGCAGCGCGCGGCAGCGCCAGCGCCCGCGCGCTCGCGAGCGCCGCGCGGCGGGGCGGTGGCTCGCGTCGCGCAGGCGCGCGGCGGCGGCGGCCTCGAGGTCGACGTCGCAGACAGCAGCTCCTCGCGGAACTGCGCGGCGCGCGCGATCGTCGCGCCGGTGTGGTCGAGCACGCACGAGTGCCCGTCGAAGACGAGCTCGTCCTGGCCGCCGACGAGCGCCGCAGAAGGCGACGCAGGCGACGTTGTCGCGCGCGCGCTGGGCGAACATGCGCTCGCGCTCGGCACCCTTGCCGGCGTGGTAGGGGGAGGCGGAGATGTTGAGGATCAGCGTCGCGCCGGCGAGCGCCTCGTCGCTGGCGGGCGGGCCCGGCTCCCAGATGTCCTCGCAGACGGTCAGGCCGACGCGCTGCGCGCCGAGGTCGATGACCGCGCCGCGCGGCGCCCGCCTGGAAGTAGCGCTGCTCGTCGAAGACGCCGTAGTTGGGCAGGTAGACCTTGCGGTAGATCGCGTGCACGGCGCCGCCGGCGAGCACCGCGGCGGCGTTGTAGACGTCCTCGGCGCGCTCGGGGAAGCCGACGACGGCGACGAGTCCCGTGCGCGTCGGCGGCCAGCTCGCGCAGCGCCGCCGCGCGCGTCGGCGAGGAAGTGCTCCTTCAGCAGCAGGTCCTCGGGCGGGTAGCCGGTGAGCGCGAGCTCGGGGAACAGCACGAGCTCGGCGCCGGCGCTCGCGCGCCGCGCGATGCCCTCGCGCGATGCGCTGCGCGTTGCCGGCGATGTCGCCGACCGGTGGCGTTGATCTGGCAGAGGGCGAGGCGCATGGCATCCGCGGCTCAGTATTCCGCTCGCGCTCGCGTCGGAGCCGTGCGCGCGCGCTGCGGCGAGGCGTCTAGCCGGCGCTCGCGGGCCTCTTGCTGGCGCGGCGCTGAGCCGGCGGGCCGCGGCGCCGTTCTGCGTCGCGCGCGCGCGGCTTGCGCGCGGCAGCGCGTGCGCACGCCGGCGGCGCGGCAGAGCGCGGCGACCGCCCACTTCAGGTCGAGCGCGATCTCCTCGAGGTCGGGCAGCGCGTCGTAGTCGCCGAGCAGGCCGAAGCCGAGGTGGCCGTCGTAGCTCATCACCGCGATCCCGAGCGCCTGGCGCTGCGCGAGCGGCACGACCGGGTAGAGCACCTCGCAGGCGGCGCCCGAGCAGGTACAGCGGGAACTGCGGCCCGGGCACGTTCGTGACGACGAGGTTGAAGAACGGCTGGCGCGCCTGCAGGCGCGCGGCCTGGCTGAGGATCGTCGGCGGCGCGAAGCCGGCGAGGTTGGTCAGCACCTGGGCGCCGACCGCCTGCCGCGATTTCTTCAGGTCCTCCATCGCGGCTGCGATCTTGCGCAGTGCACTCGGCGGGGTTCTCGACGCCGACCGGCAGCGGCGCCCACATCGCGGCGACCTGGTTGCCGAGCGCGCCGCGCTGGGCCTTCGATGCGCACCGACACCGGCACCATCGCCTTCAGCACGAGGCCCTCGGTGTCGTAGCCGTGCTGGCGCAGGTAGCGCCCGAGCGCGAGCGCTGACCGACGGCGAGCACGGCGTCGTTGAGCGTGCCGCCGAGCGAGTCCTTGATCGCCTTGAGGCTGCGCCAGGTCGGCGTCGAGGAAGGTGTAGCGGCGGTGCGGCCCGATGTCGACGTTGAACGGGCTCGGCGGCGCCGGCGCGCTGATCCCGGCGAGCGTCGTCGCGCCGATGCTCGCGAGGCCGTCCTTCACCTGCGCGACGCGCGCCTGCGCGGGCGCGCAGCAGCGCGCGGGCGCCGCGCACCATCTCGGCGGGCACCGTCGAGCGCTCGAGCAGCGCCTCGCCGAGCAGCTTCGCCTGCCCCGGCAGCGGCTTCGCGCTCCACGGCGTCGGCGGCGCGGTCGGCGCGGCGGGTTCGCGCGCCGTGTCGAACAGGACGGTCGTGATGTCCACGCCGGAGATGCCGTCGACGAGCGCGTGGTGGGTCTTCGCGATCAGCGCGAAGCGCCCGCCGGCCATGCTCTGCACCAGCCACATCTCCCACAGCGGCTTGGAGCGGTCGAGGCGCTGCGAGAACAGGCGCCCGGCGAGCCGCTTCAGCGCGCGCCTCGTCGCGCCGGCTTCGGCAGCGCGGTGTGGCGGATGTGGTAGTAGGGGTTGAAGTGCGGGTCGTCGGTCCACACCGGGCGACCCTGCCCGAACGGCACGTACGCCAGGCGCTGGCGGTAGCGCGGCACGAGGTGCAGGCGGCCGTGCGACGTGCTCGACGAGCTCCTTGCAGCGTCGGCGCCTCGCCCTCGAACACCATCACCGAGGCCACGTGCATGTGCGCGGTCGAGTGGTCCTCGAGGTGCAGGAACGTCGAGTCGAGCGCCGTCAGGCGATCGGGGTTGGCCATGGCGTCGATTGTCGCGGTTGTGGCTGCCCGCGTCAACGACCCGCGCCAAACACTCGCCCGAGGGCCTCCGGGGCGGCTCGCTACTCGCTCTCGTGGGCCTCCCCGTGAACGTCGCCGAGCGCGACGCGCTCGGCGAGCCGCAGCAGCCCGATCAAGCCGTGCGGGCGTACATCCGCGCCCGGGCGCACCGCCACCGAGGAGCCGTGCGGCCCGAGCACCTCGACGATCGTGCAGACGTCGCCGATCTGGCAGTCATCGCCGAATCGCGCTTCCAGCGCCTCCATCTGTTCTGCCACGACCTGACCGATCTTGGTTGCGTCCAGCGACATCTCGCGAGCTCCTAGGCGTAGAGATCCAAGCCGTGAATGATGCCCGATGAGCGCCGCGCTGCCGCTCTAGAGCATGTGCATGAACGCCGCCGCGACCACGAGTCCCGCGATCGCTGCGCCGGCGAGCGCCAGCACCCCGGCGCGCCAATGCCTTCCGACGCGATAGACCGTCGGCGCCGCATCGCCGGCGCCCGCGCCGACAGCCGCGGCAGGGGGGTCGCGCCGGCCGGCGCCCCCGAGGACCGCCGCTGTGCCGGCGCTCGCCAGCAAAGGTCGCTGACTTGCTTCCAGCGCGATCGCGTGCGCGACCTGCTCACGCAGCCGCTTCAGCTCGCGCCGGCGCACGATCACAACCAGGCCCAGCAGGCCGACGACTCCGAGGCCGATGAAGCCGAGCGCAGCGGCGAGCTTGGCGGAGAGGCTGGTCGTGGCGAATTCACGCGGCGGCAGGTTGACGCTGTGCGACGTCGCAATCGTCGTGGCGGGTGCGGTTCGCCGGGTCGGGATGACCGGCAGCGTGTGCTCGGCCATGGCCAGCATCTCCCGCGGCCCGACGCTGTTGGTGAGCGTGTTCTGGATCCAGTACGCGGCTCCCGCTTCGTGCCACGCGATCGTCCTGATCTCTTCGCCGGCGTAGTAGAGGTCGTACGTCCGCGCGCCGATCTGCACGGTTTGGCTCGGGTCGTTCAGCAGCGGCGGTTCGGTCCAGGCACTTCCCTGCACGTCGTAATATTCACCGAGGCCGCCGCGATCGATCACGATCACATACGCGGGGTATGGGTGGCCGTGGCGATCGTGGATCGTGTACAGGCGCAGGGTGTCTGCTTCAGCGCTCGCAAAAGCATCACGCACGCGCGGGTACTCGAGCGGGAACGGAAGCTGCGGCGAGGCTGCCCGCGCCTGCATGAGCGCTTCTACAGATGTGGGGGTGAGCGACAGATGTGGCGCGGCGTGATGAGTGTGCGCACGCGCGCGTGAGGTTTTCTGCGCCTGGCTCGCCTTGACGGCCTGGCTGACCTTGTGCGTTGAGATCGCGCTCGTGCCGCTCAGAAACGACTGCACCGCTTCGTCGATCTGCGCCGGGCGAGGCGGTATCGACAGTGGGTAGCAGCGTGACGTGAAAGGGCACCTGGCGCACCGGCTTGCCGGCCGATTCGACCAGCAGCTCGAGCAGCTGCAGCACCTGTTCTTCCCCGTGAAGGTCGGTTTCCATGGCCTTGCCAAGAATTTTCTCGAACTCTTCACGGTTTCCAAATAGCGTCGCACCGTACTCGGCCTTCACTTCGAGCAGGAAGCGCTGGTCGCGCGCATCACGGATCAGCGACGTGCTTTCGTGGCGGTTCGCGACGAATTCGAGCGCCTGGGCGCCGCACAGACGCTGATATCCCGGTTGGAGGTTGATTTCGAAGTACTGTTCGCCGCCGGGTTCGTTGACGTGGTAGTAGCGCTTGTCGACCGTCATGTACACACAGCCCATTTCATCGACGGCACGCTTGAACTTCGGGAAGCTCGTCACGAACACGTGGTTGATCACGTGGATGCCGAGCACACGCTTGAGCGTTTCGACCATCAGCTTCACCCCGCCGGAGGTACCACCGCCGTCCTCGTAGCCGTAGGTGTACGCGGAGTTGATGCGATTGGTGATCAGCTGCCCGCCGGGGGCGGTGAAGCTGACCTGCAGCTCGCGCGGGATCGACAGCATCGAGATCGTCGGCTTGCTGGGATCGATTCGCACCAGCAGCATCTCGTTCGAATGAGGAAGGACAGCGCCACTCGGGTTGTTCTTCGGCGGCGGCCGTTCGTCGTTGCCGATCAGCAACAGAGTCTCCGGTTCACCTTTGCCCGTCGGCGCGAGCACCTTCGCCGAGACCTTCACCGGCTTGTTGTGTTCGAGCGCCCTGACGACGGCACTGACCTCGTTACGGGCGATGGCGTAGGTGGCGGCGCCGGTGAGGGCGACGATCGCCACGCCGGCAAGCAGCACCCGCTTGGCCATCCACCAGGCGCGCCGTGGCGGCTCAGGGGGGATCGGCCCGGCGAGCCCCGGGGGCGGGGGCAGCGTGGTGGGCGGTGGCGTGACGGTGCTCAACGTCGGAGATGATCGTAGATGCAGGCGCCGGTGACGCCGGTTTCGCCGACCCCCGCCCAACTCGTCCGCTTCGGTCTGCGAATTGCGCCCCGCCCAGCGCACTGAGCTGGGCGGGGCGTTACTGCGTTCCTAGAGGCCGGGAGCAGTGGACAGCCGCGCCCGGCGGCGCGAGGGTAGCGAAATGCCAACTAGCGGGCGTTGACTGCTGGCCCCGGGTATGTTCACTGAATACCTAACTATGCGCCGTCGCAAAGAGTGACGACGTCCGGCATTGGCCGCAACGAGCCACCTCGGGCCGGATGGCCGTAAAACATTTCTAAAGAAATCGCCTGCAAACACGCCGTTTCCGGGGCGGGTACCTAACGCAGCTACCCGTGTGTGACGTCCGTCACACAGGTTTGCTGCTGGGTGCCGATATTCTCCGAACAATTGTTCGACTCGCCGAGTCGCTCCCGTTCATGGGGGCGAGCGGGGGACCCACTGCCGGCACGCACGAAAGCGAACCGGATGGGGCGAATCGGCCGCTGATGCGGCCGTAACGCCCGGCTGACACACGCCCATGCGTGCGTCGGCGGGGGCGTGAGCCCGACAGCTAACCCCGTAAGCGTGACCAAGGAGGTTTGCCAACTTCATGCTCGTATCCCCGACGCCGCTTTCCGCGGCGCCTCTGGCACCGGTCGGCGTCAGCTCATCGGTAGCCGGTCCAAGCGTGCCGACGCCGGTCGACACCGCGCTGAAGGTCCGCGACTATCAGCTCAACGTACTCGCCGACCAGCGCACGAACGTCACCGGCACGCTGCTCGAAGACCGCCGCCCAGGGCAGCGAGGGCTCGTGGTCGCACTGCAGGCGCTCGGCAGGCACGGATGGCACACCCTGGCCCGCGTGCGTACTCGCGCTCACGGTCGCTTCCGCATCAGCTACTCGCCGCGCCGGCTTGGAAGCACCTGGCTACGCCTGCGCTTCGCCGGCAACGCGTCCGAGAGCTCGTCGCACCGGCGGCTCGGCAGGCTGAACGTGTACCGCTTGGCCGAGGCCTCGTGGTACGGCGGCGGCGGCAGCCTCGCATGCGGCGGCGCACTGACGAGCTCCACGATGGGCGTCGCCAACAAGACACTCCCGTGCGGCACGCTCGTCACGCTGCGCTACGGCGATCGCACGGTGCGCGTTCCGGTCGTGGATCGCGGACCGTACGTCGCAGGACGCGAATTCGACCTCACCGAAGCGACCAAGGATGCACTCGGGTTCGCCGGCGTCGGGCAGGTTTGGAGCACCAGCTGAGCCGATTGAAGGCCTGCACGCGCGCCTGCAGTATGGGCGCGCTGCGTGCAGGGGTTGGTTTTCCGGCTGGCGCTTCATTGAATCTGCCGATGTCAATGATGGTGAGCGCGTCTCGCACACAGGTATGGCTGGAAGGCCTCGGCGATTGGAGCTGGCCCGGACAGGGCGGCGCGGCGGCCGAATATCTACCGCCGCCGTGGGTGCCCGCGTTCCCGCCGCGCCGCGAAGGCGCTGTTGGTGGCGGCGCGCTGCCGGCGCCGCCCAAGCCAGGGCGCGCGCGGGCTCGCAGGCTGATCACCGGTGCGCTGCTCGGCGCGCTCGCAGTCGTCCTGATCGCGCTCGCACAGGGCGGACAGCTGACGCTCGCGGGGCTGATCGGCGCGCACAGTGCCCCCGGAGAACAGGAAGCTGCGATCAGCTCGGCGCCGCCGCCGCCATCGCTGCCGACGTTGGCACCCGTCAGCCAGGACACAGCCGGCAGCGCGATCGGCCGTGCCTCCTATCCGTCAACCGCGCTCGCCGGCGGCGAAGGCTCGTTCCTCGTGTACCTGCCGTCCGGCTACGACGCCACCACCAGCCGCTACCCGGTGCTCTACATGCTCACCGGCAACGACCAGTCCGACAGCGCGTTTCTGCAGATCGGCCTGCAGGCGCAGCTCGACCAGCTGATCGCCAAGCACGCGATCCCGCCGCTGATCGCCGTGATGATCCAGGGCGGCCCGGGCTCGAACAACTGGCGCAACACCGGGAGCCTTCGCTACGAAAGCTACGTCCTCGAAGTGCAGCAGCTGATCGACCGGATGCTGCCGACGGTGCCCGCGCGTGACGCCCGTGCGGTCGTCGGCGACTCGATGGGAGGCTACGGCGCCATGAACGTCGCCCTGGCCAACCCCTACCGCTTCGGCGTCGTCGAGAGCTGGCTCAGCTTCTTCAACGGCCTCGAAGGCGTGCTCCACGCCGATCGGCCGATCTTCTCCAGCCTCGGCCTGCACGCGTTCATCTACGGCGGCGAACAGGACCACATCGCCAACCCCGACGAGGATCTGCCGTTCGCGTCGGCGCTGCGCGCCGCAGGCGCCAAGGCGAGCGCCGCGATCTACCCGGGCGAACACAGCCTGCAAACGATCGAAGCGCACCTCGAACACATGCTCGTCTTCGCCGGCCACGCGCTGCGCGTGCCCCCGGCTCAGCCCCATGGCGCGGCCTGAGCGCCGCGGCGCTCACGCCTCCGGTGCCTTCGCAGCCGGCGCCGGCGCGCTTGGCGCACTGGCGGTGGGTGCGCTCGCCGGCGGCGCCGTGGCGGTCGGCGCCATCGCGATCGGCGCAGTGGCGATCGGCAGGCTCAAGGTCCGTCGTGCCGCGATCGGCTCGCTCGACGTCGGCGATCTGCACGTGGCGCGGCTGACCGTCGGTGAGCTGACAGTCGCGGAATGCGACACACCACAGTCCCCAGCCGAGGGCTCGCACTCCTAGAGACGGCCCTCGCGAAGCGGGTTTTCCGATACCCGAGTTCGCAAACTGCGCCTAGTCCCAACAGGGTGAAACCTAACTGGCCGCTCAGCCAGTATTATTGTGCGGCATCCTGCAGCAACGAGCGTGGGGGTCCCCGATGGCGGCGGTTGGCAGCGATCTCGAGAGCGTCGAACTGACGGCACGCGATCTCTGGGTCGACGGGCCACCGCACGAGCTGTTCAAACAGCTCCGCGGCGGCTGCCCGATCCACTGGACGGAGAGCTTCGAACAGTTCCCCGACGAGGCCGGGTTCTGGTCGGTGACGACCCCCGAGGACATCCACACCGTCAGCCGCGACTGGCGCACCTACTCCTCCGAAGACGGGATCACGGCCGCAGGTGTACTGCCGATCGAACTCGTGCGGGCGATGTTCATCGGCATGGACCCGCCCAAGCACGACCGTCTGAAGGCGCTGTTCCAGGCCGGCTTCACGCCGAGGCGGATCGCCGCCCACGAGGACGCCATCCGCGCGATCGTCGTGAAGGTGCTGGATGGCTTGGAGGGCCCGCGTGCCCGCGAGGAATGCGACTTGGTCACCGAGCTCGCCCAGCCCGTGGTGGCCCGCGTGATCGGCAGCTTCATGGGAATCGCCGAACAGGACGACGAGATCTGGGCGCGGCTGATGAACTCCACGCTCGGAGCCGGCGACCCCGATGTGAACCCCGACGGCATCGACGGGGCGCTCGAGAAAGACATCCCCGAGGTCTTCGAGCGCTGCAAGCGGCTGATCGCCGAGCGTCGCGAGACCCCGACCGATGATCTCACGAGCGTGCTGGTGCACGCCGAGGTCGACGGCGAGAAGCTCGAGGAACACGAGATCGTGATGGGCTTCTTCCTGCTGATGGCCGCCGGCAACGACAGCACCAAGGCCACGTTCTGCTCGGCCATGCGCGCGCTGATGGAAGACAGCGAGCAGATGCAGGCATTGCTCGACGACCCCTCGCTGGTGGCGGGCGCGGTCGAGGAGGCGTTGCGGATGTTTCCCGCATTCGCGCACTTCCGCCGCACGGCCACCCGCGACACCGAACTGCACGGACAGCAGATCCGCGCCGGCGAGAAGGTCGTGCTGTGGTACGTCTCCTCCAATCGCGACGAGACACGCTACGAGAACCCAGACCACTTCGACGTACACCGAGACCCCGAGCACCAGGCCTTCGGCGCCGGCGGCCGGCACTTCTGCCTCGGCACCGCGCTGGCGCGGCTGGAGCTGAGGATCATGCTCGAAGAGACGCTCGCGCGCTTTCCACGCATGCGGCTCGCCAACGGCGCGGCTGGACCCGAATACGTCGAATCCCCCTTCATCAATCAGCTCAAGCTGCTCCCCGTCCGGCTCGCGGCATAGTGCCGCGGGCCGGACGGGCCCTCTAAGCCCTGCCGTCCACAGGCAGCAACGCCTCGGATCTTGGCATCCACTCTGGCTGCCCACGTGCTCTACAGGCTCGAGGCTCACGCGCCGGGCCCCTGACGCGCACGGACGGCCGCGATCACACGCAGCGCGCGTTCGGAGTCGACCGGAATCTCGGCGAGCCCGGCGACCAGCTCGGCGGCGTCGTCGATGCTCGAGCGGCCACGCAGCTCGCCGCACCAGCGCTCCAGCCAGCGCAGCGCCCAGACGTCGAACTCGTCCGGGCGCTGGACCGCGACGAGCGGCAGAAAGCGCAGCATCAGCCCGAGATCCATTGGCCGCGTGCGCTCTCGAGCAACGACCTTCGCAACCGCGATCGCGAAGTCGAGCTCGCCGCGGGCGAGGTGGGCTTCGAGCTCACGGACGGGGCGGTATGGCCTTCCCATGCGAACACATGTTCGCATGCCGAACCCCGGAGGCGCGGCGTGATCGCGCGCGGGCATATGCTCGAAGCGTGTGCGGGCGCTACACCAACACCGCCGGGCCGGAAGAACTGAACGACCGCTTCAGGGTGCCGATCTCGAGCGACGCGGGGACGCGGCGCTTCAACATCGCGCCGACCGAAGAGGTGCTCGCGATCGTCGCGCCGCGCGGGGAGCAGGAAGCGAGCGTGCTGCGCTGGGGGCTGGTCCCGTCGTGGGCGACGTCGATCGAGGGCCCGCTGATGATCAACGCGCGCATGGAGAGCGTCACTAGCAAGCCCGCCTACCGCCGGCTGATACCGCGCGCCGAACGGCGCGCGCTGCAGCTCGCCGACGGCTACTTCGAGTGGCTCAAACCTGAGAAGCGAAACGAGCCGCGCCAGCCGTTCTACTTCCAGGTCGACGACGGCATCCCGTTCGCCTTCGCTGCGCTGTGGACACCGGCCAAGATCGACGGCGGCTGGCTGCACAGCGTGACGCTGTTGACGTGCGACTCCGCGCCCAACCGAGTAGCCGCCGCGATCCACGACCGTATGCCCGTGATCCTCGCCGACCGCGACGCCCAGCAGGCGTGGCTGGACCCGGCGCTCGGCGCCGACGAAGCGCTCGCGCTGTGTGGCGCGTTGCCGGCATCGCGCCTGAGCGCGCGGCCTGCCAACCCGGCGGTCAACAAGGCTGGTGACCTCGAGGCCGAGGGCCCCGACCTCCTCGTCGCGCCCGCCTGAGCGGCGGGTAGCATGACTCGCGATGCGAGCGCGAGTGGCTCTACTGGCCTGCGTCTTGGTCGCGGGCGCGTGGTTGAGCGCGCTACCGGCCGCGGGCGCCGCCGGCAAGGCCGCGAACACCACCACCGTCACGACCTGCGGCTACATCCACGCGACCGTGCCCTACACGCGGCTGGGCAGCTCCGAACGCTGGCGCGTATATGTGGCCGGTGCGAGCTCGTGCGCAAGCGCCACGAAGGTCCTCGACGCCGTCATGCACCTTCAAGGCAGACCGCACGTCGGCAGCAGCGAAGTCAACTCGTACTTCACCGACGGCGGCTGGCTGTGCCCGTTCGGCAACATGGGCACACAGATCTGCGAGCTGCCGGCGCAGCTCCCGGCCCATCCGCCGGTCCGTGCGCACGCGCTCGCACTCGACTGCGCCGTGCGCGGCTGCCCGGCGCGCGTGCCGTTCCGCGACTTGTGACTCGCGCCGGGGCGCTCAGGCCGTCAGCCAGCGCCGCGGGTTCTCGGTGAAGATCGTCGCGAAAGAGTCGTCGTCCATGGCGCCCTGCTCGCGCAGCGCCGGCACGACCTCGTCGAACACGAGCGTCATCGACCAGTTGCGGATCGCGCCGCTGGCTTCGAACTGCTCGCCGGCCTCGAGCGGGAACCAGTCGATCGACGCACAGAAGTCCTGCGAGATCATCAGCCGCTCGGCGTGGCCGCGGCGCAGCAGCTCCGCGGCGGTGGCGTTGCGCCGGTCGATCGGCAGGTACATCTCCAGGCCGTAGCGGTCGAGGCCGACGTACACGCCGCTGTCGATCAAGCCCTCGATGTAGGCGAGGTCCACGGTGTCTCCGCAGTGCGCGATCTGCACCCGCGACATCTCGACACCCTCCTCTTGGAAGATCTCCACCTGGCGCGGCCCCGTCGCGACCGCCGGCATCGAGTGCGCCATGATCGACGCGCCCGTCTGCACGCTCGCGCGGGCCACCGCGCGATGGATCTTCTCGACGTTCTCGGTGACCCCGGCCGCGTCGGCCGCGCACTTCAGGAAGGCCGCCTTGATGCCCGTGTCCTGGATCCCGCGTTCGATGTCCTCGACGAAGTGGTCGGCCATCACGTCGACGTCGCGGTTGGCGAAGTAGTGGGGGAGATAGTCGTAGCTGTAGATGCCGGTGCACGCCACGATCCGTACGCCGGTCTCGTTGGCCACGCGCTCCATGAAACGGACGTCGCGCCCGCCGAACATCGCCGTTGGATCGACGATCGTCTGCACGCCCCGCTCCTTGGCCGCCTTGACCGCGACCAGCGCGGCGTCGTACTCGAGCTGCTCGTCGTAGCGGCTCGGCCACTGCGCCGCCACGGCCTCGTCGCGAAAGCGCACGTGCTCGTGCACGAGCACCAGCCCCAGCTCGTCGGCATCGACTGCTCCCTGCACGGTCTCTACGCTCGCCATTCTGCTCCCTCCAACGGCTCGACCACCGGAACCCACCGCTCGCCGGATTGCACCTGCAGCCTACCCACCACGGGGTGGCGCGGGTGCCGGCGTCAGCCGACGCAGTGCTTGGCTGCGATCAGCTCGATCGTGCCCTTGGTGCGCATCGTGCTCGGGCCGAGCAGCCGATCGACGCCACGCAGGTCGAGGGCCGACTCCAGCAGGCCCCCGCTCGGCAGCCAGTAGAGCTCGCGCTCGCCGAAGCACAGCGCATCGTCGTCGCTCGCGAGCGACAGCACCTCCGCACGCACGCCGGGGCTGGGGGAGGCGCCGAGCAGCGACACCTGCAGCTTTCCGCCCGCCGCGCGCACCTGCTCGGGCGCGAACGGCTGCTGCGCGGCGATCGCGCGGACCTCGCTGTCCGAGCGGATGAACGTCGGCACCGCGTAGCCGAGCAGCGACTCCAGGCCGTGCTCGACATGCACGGTTACCGCCTCGGGCGTGCGCTCGTCGGCGGCGAACACGACGTTCCCGCTGGCGCGGAAGGTCGCGACATCGGCGAATCCCATCGCGGCGAAGTGCGCGCGAAGCTCGCCGTTGGTGAGACGGTGGCCACCGACGTTCATCCCGCGCAGAAATGCCACATACGCCGACATCGCAAGAGCCTAACCCGGCCGGGGCCAAGATCGGGTCCTGCGCAAATAGTCAACCCCAAGCGGGCGGCGGCTACCGCAATTTCACGGAGATTCCGAGAACTCCGAACGCACCCGGTACGGGCGCCCGACATGCTACCGCCGACTCATTCGTCAGACTCTGGGCCGTGTCGGGGGCGGAGAGGACCGTGGACAGCAAAACCAATGCAGTGTTTTTGACCGGCGGGACCGGCTTCGTTGGCATGGAGCTGCTCGCGCGCTATCTCGAGCGCACCGACCGGCGCGTCTACGCGCTCGTGCGGGGAGCCGACGATCACCATGTGCAGGCCCGGATGCAGCGAACGCTGCGGGGCCTGTTCGGTCCGGCCAACCCGTACGCGGACCGGGTGGTCGCGGTTCGCGGCGATGTCACCTCGCCGGGTCTGGGCGTGGCCGGCGGACTCGATTGGCTCGCGGCGGAGGTCAGCGAGATCGTGCACAGCGCGGCGTCCGTGTCGTTCGAGCTCGAGTTGCAGGCCGCCCGCGCGATCAACCTCGACGGCACTCGGCGCGTGCTCGAGTCGCCGAGCGCTGCCAGGCCCGCGGTGGCCTGCGTCGCGTCTCGCACATCTCGACCGCCTTCGTCGCGGGTGAACACGACGGCTGCTTCAGCGAGGACGAGCTCGACGTCGGCCAGAGCTTTCGCAACAGCTACGAGCAGTCCAAGTTCGAGGCGGAGTGCCTGATCGCCCGCTCCTATAGCCATCTGCCGGTCACGACCTTCCGTCCCAGCATCATCGTCGGTGAGCGCGACAGCGGCTGGACGTGCTCGTTCAACGTCCTCTACTGGCCGCTGCGCGCGTTCGCGCGCGGCACGTACTTCGCGCTGCCCGCACGCGGCGACGCGCCCGTGGACGTGGTACCGGTCGACTATGTGGCCGACGCGGTGTTCGCGCTCAGTCACGCTCGCGAGGCTGACGGCATGAGGTTTCACCTGACCGCCGGCGCGCAGGTGAGCAGCGTCGGCGAGGTGATCCAGCTCGCGACGAGCTTCTTCAAGCGCCCTGTGCCGCACCTGATCGAGCCGGCGGTGTACCGGCGCGTGCACCCGTTGCTGGTGCGCAGCGCGCCCGATGAGCGCAGCCGCCGCGCCCTGCTGCGCAGCGAGGTCTTCTTCCCGTACTTCACCATGCAGGTCGGGTTCGACAATCGCCGCGCACGCGTGGCGCTGCGCGGCAGCGGCATCGCGACGACCCCGCTCGAGGGCTACTTCGAGCGGCTGATGCAGTTCGCGCTCGCGGCGGAATGGGGGAGACGGCACATGACGCGGGCCCGCGCCAGCGTTCGCCCCGCGCCGTCCTTCCGCGCGGCACGGGTGTCGCGCCCGTCGGTGCGCCCGAGCGGGGGAGCCCCGTTGGTCATGGCCGAATGAGCAGCCCGCGACTGTCGGCGCTCGACGCCTCGTTCCTCGCGGTCGAGACGCCGACCGCACACATGCACGTCGGCTGGGTGGCGCTGTTCTCGCCCGACGCCGACGGACGCCTGCCGAGCTTCGCCGAGCTGCGCGATCACATCCGGCTGCGGGTCGACCGCGCGCCGCGCTACCGCCAGAAGCTGGCGTCGGTGCCGCTCGGCCTGTACGCCCCCGAGTGGATCGACGATCCTGCCTTCTCGATCGACCGGCACGTCTACTGGGCGCCGGGCTCGCTCGACGGGCTGATCGACGAGGTGATGTCGATACCGCTGCGTCGCGACCGCCCGCTGTGGGAGATGTGGATCTGCGAGGACACCGCGAACCGGCGTCTGGCGATAGTCGGCAAGTCCCATCACTGCATGGTCGATGGTCTCGCCGCGGTCGAGCTCGCCTCGCTGCTGCTCGACCCCACGCCGGAGCCCGCCCAGCACGAACCGGCGCAGTGGCGCAGCGAGCCGGAGCCCGGCAGCGAGCGGATCCTCGCGCGCGGGATGCGCGACCTCCTCGGACAGCAGCTCGACATGTTGCAGTGGCCGCTGCGCGCGGCGAGCGCACCCGGTCCCGCCGCGCGGCAGACCGCCGTCGGCGCGTTGCGCGCGATCCGCGCGATCGATCAGCTGCTGCGCCCGGCGCCGGCGAGCGTGTTGAACGCAGAGCTCTCCTCGCTGCGCCGGCTCGCGTGGGCGCAGCGCCCACTCGAGGACCTGCGCACGATCAGGCACGCCTACGGGACGACCATCAACGACGTGATCCTCGCGGCCGTCGCCGGCGGCATCCGCACGTACCTGCTGCGCCGTGGCGAGCACCCCGCCGCGCTCAAGGTGATGGTGCCGGTCAACGTGCGCAGCCCCGAGGACGTGCTCGGCAACCACATTTCCTTCGCGTTCGCCGAGCTGCCGTGCAACGACCCCAATCCGCTGGGCCGCCTCTACCAGGTGCACGCGAGCATGAGCCGCTGCAAGCGCGACGGGGAGCCCGAGGGCTCAGACCTCGTGCTGAAGGCCGTTTCGCGGACTCCCGTGACGGTGCAGCAGGCGCTATCGCGACTGATCGCGAGCCCGCGCGCCTTCAACCTCGTCGTCTCCAACATCCCCGGACCGCCGGTGCCGATGTACATCCTCGGCTGCCCGCTGGCGGCTGTCTATCCGATGGTGCCGCTCGCCGACCACCACGCCGTGTCCGTCGGCATGGTCACGATCCACGACCAGGCCTGCTTCGGCATCTACGCCGACCGCCAGGCTTTGCCCGACGTGAACGTGCTCGCCGAGGACATCGACGACGCGATCACCGAGCTGCTCGCCGGCACCTACCGAGTGCACCCGGCTGGATCGCTGCTGAGGCGCGCTCACGCGGCCGGGACCGAGAATGCGCGTCCCGCGCCTGCGGCACCGCTGTCAGGCCGGTTCGCTGAGGCGCCCGCCCCAGGGCGGGACGACGGCCGCGAGGTCGATGCCGAGCTCCAGCGCCTGGCGAGTCATGAAACCTCGCCGGCCTGGCCGGCCGCGCCCAACGGCGAGCGCGTCGACCGGCAGGGCCCGCAACCCTGACCACGGGCTCAGATGACCGCAGTATGCTGAGCCGAGCGCTGCCGAATCACTAGCGGGGCGTTGCAAATGTCCGAGAAGCTGACCTTGTACGTCTGCCACATCGATGACGGCGGACCACACGCCTGTCGCGCGTCCCGGGCACGACTTCGAGGAGGTCGTCCACGACAAAGGTCGACTTTTCGGCCTGTTCACCAAAGGTTGCCGTCCGGAGCTGAAGCAGATGAGCGGACAGGGGATGCTGCCGGGTGCTGGTGCTGACAGACGGCTCGACCGTCAACGGCGGCTCCACGGTCGTCGCGTGGGCCAAGGCCAAGGCGCCCGCACCCACCGGGCAGGCGAGCTAGACGTCCTCAGCCGCTCGGTTGCGCGGGTTGTCCTGCGCGCGAAACCGGCGCAATCGAGTAGAGCGAACCCATCGCACAACCGGTGCGCAACCATCTGGTAGCGTCCCTCACGCGATGGGATACCAGGCTTCGATCTGCGTGAGTCCGGCTAGCATCTCCCGGCTGTTCGGGATCATTCTCGCAACGCTGTTCCTCGCGTTGCCGGCATCTGCGAGCGCGTACCTCTACTGGGACGTCGGCGAGGGGGTCACTCGGGCGAACCTCAACGGCAGCGACATGACAACGGCGTTCATCCAAAAGGGAAGTGGTGGATCCATCGGTCTCGCCATCGGCGACGGGTACATCTACTTCAGCGGCTACGGAGGCGTGATCGGACGAGCGCGCCTCAACGGCAGCGACATCGACCCGAACCTCGTCACCCTTCCGCAGCCGGTGCCGGAAAATCCCTCCTCCCAGACCGAACGGGATGCGAGCTCTCTAGCCGTATCCGACGCGTATATCTACTGGACCAGTGACATCGACAGCATCGGACGCGCGAAAGCCGACGGCGGCGTCGTCGAACCGGACTTCATCAATCTCGACGCACCCACCGAAGGGGGGGTCGCGGCGGACCAAGGCCACGTCTACTGGGCCACCGAACACGCCATCGGACGCGCCAACCTCGACGGCAGCGACGCCGAACCCAACTTCCTGTCGCTGGGAGGCACGCATCTCAACGGGATCGCCGTCGGCGACGGCCACATCTACTGGACCGTCCGCGGAACACACGAGATCGGCCGGGCCGACCTCGACGGACGCCACGTCAACCCGCGCTTCATCACCGCCCTTGGTTTCGTCGCCCGCCCGGCGGTCGGCGGCGGCTACATCTACTGGCACGCCGAAGAAACGCTGATCGGCGCGGGGCGCTTGTGGATCGCACGGGCGAACCTCAACGGGGGCGACGTGCGGAACACCCTCATCAACATCACCCGCTACGGTACTGATCAACTCGCCGCCGACGCGCTCGGCCCCGGTGGCGATAACCGATCGACCCATCGCAAACCGAGTCACCGTGGCACCCGGCAGGTTAGGCGCAACCTAGCCGCCACTAGGCGCTAACAGCGCTTTTTTCCGCGTTCACACGTACAACACTCTGCCGCGTGCGGTGTCAGGCGCGCACGTACAAACGTCCACTACGCGGACTGCATCGCTGATTCGGAATTGCCTTATGCCGATCGCTGTTTTAGCTTCGCCTCGGCGGAGTCATCACCCGGCCACATGTCGTCTCGTATCGGCATACCTTGCTACCGGAGGCACAATGCGTCACATCGCGCTTCGATCATCGTTTGGGCTCCTGTTCATGGTCTTGGCGTTCGCTGTAGGGTCGGGTCGTGCATATTCCGCGACGACCGTCTGGCAGGACAACCAGTGCTGGCAGACGGGACAGCTCGGCTCGGAATCGTTTGCGTGCGAAAACGCCTCCGCCCAAACGCTGCGGGATGGCTCGCTACGTATCGCTCGACGGTCAGGAGCTCAACGACCGGCCGTGGGCCAGTTACTTCGGCAATCCCGAACTGCGGATCTACAACGCGATCGAACCGCTGCTCTTCCAACCGCGTGAAGGCGGTGGCTGGGGCTCTGCGTGCCCTGTCCTCGAGGACCGCATAACCGGCAACATCCTCGAACTGTGCCTTGAGGAGTGGCGTGACTTCGTCAGCTCGGAATGGCGCTACCAGCACATTGCCGAATGCAAAGTGGCCCACTCGGGTTTCGAGCACAACGTCGACAAAATCGTCCTACCGCTGGGGAACACGGCCGAATTCATTGGGCCGTTCGGCGAACCGGTTGAAAATCTGTCTGGAGCCGAGGGGTTCGAAACCTGGGTTGGTCGTTCGCGTCTGGAAGAACTCGTCAGGCTCGACAACGAGCCGTTCACGGAAAAAGCAGAACTGGAACCCGATCAGGACCTCCGACCGAACGAGCCGGAACTCGGCTACGGCTGCGGCAGAGCTTCGTCCACGAACCCAGCTGAATGGGCACTGATCGGGGTGTCGAACGGGATCGAAGAGTGGGGCGGTGCCGAACGGGCGCAGACGAAGCTCCTCGGGAGCTATCTCGCAACGATCTTCGAACCCCTCCCGATCGCGGTCACGACCGACACGCCGACCAAACTCTCCGAACGCGAAGCGACGTTGACCGGAACGGTGAACCCCTTCGGATTTCCGACGAAGTACGTGGTCCAGTACGGGGCAGCCGCCGTCGAAGAACATACGACTGCCGAAACTACACTCGAAAGCACTGGAACCAGCCCCGTCAGGATGGCTGCCACGCTCACAGGGCTGTCGCCCGGGCAGGTTTATCGCTACCGCGTCGAGGCGTTCCACTACGAACCTGGCAGCGAAAGGCACACCGACATCAGTTATGGCCCGGAAGGGAGCTTCAGCACCACCGTTGCGCCCTGTGCCGGCGCGAACATCACTGGACAGGGCTCCTCGCTCCAGAGGCTCGCACAGCAGGAAGTCTGGACGAAAGACTTCAACACCTCCAGCGCGAAAAAGGCTTGCAGCGGATCGCAGGGCTCCAAAGGTCTACCGAAAGTCACGTACGACTCGGCGAGCAGCGGCGCGGGCCTGACATCGTGGGGTGCCGAAGGAAAACTAGAAGGCACACCACACGGCTTTGGCGAAGGCAATGCGTTCATCGGCACGGACGAACCACCGAATGCAACGCAGATCGCTCATATCGAGGCGGAGGAGACCACGCCCACCACCGAATCGCTTCTGACGATCCCGGTGGCGCAGGAGTCGATCGCGATAGTCGTCGATCTACCATCAGGCTGCTCGGCCACCAGCACGCCGGCGCCGGGCCGGCTCGAGTTGAGCGACGCGTCGCTGCAGGGCATCTTCGCTGGGACGCTCAAAACTTGGGGCCATCTCGTCGAAGAAAACCCTGGCGACGCGATCACGGGAGCCGGCTGTGCCGCCGCTCCGATCGTGCCGGTTGTGCGCGAGGACCAGTCCGGGACCACGCACATCTTGAAGCGCTTTCTCGGCCTGATCAGCACCGCGTCGCTGGCGACCACACAAGGAAGTGAGACGTGGAATGAGCTCTCCGAAGGGAACTCAACACCGCGTGGCCGACCGCCGCCGCTGTGAAAACCGCCGGCGGGACAGGTGGGACTGCGGAGGCCCATACGGTACTCACGACGCCCGGGAGCATCGGGTACGTCAACCTCGCCGAAGCGCGCACCAGCGGCTTTGCGCCCGCGACCACGACGACCTTCTGGGTAGAGCTCCAAGACCGCGACAAACCCAATCTCCACGCCGATGCGGAACCGTCGACGAACGGTGACGTAGCACAAGCTGCTGATGCCAACTGCGCGAAGACTGATTATCTGGTGGGTAACGGCGCGACAGAAACGTTCCCGCCTCCCGATGCCGCCTCGCCGTGGAACGAAGTGACTGCGGCGCTGGAATCAAAGACGTACGCACTCTGCGGGCTCACCTATGATCTGGCGTTCACGAACTACTCGCTGCTCCCTGGCAATCCGAGAGACGCAGGAGAGGAGACGGTCGAAAACTATCTCAATTTTGTCGTAGCGAAGACTGGCGGACAGTCGGTGATCGCCGGTCACGACTATCTGGCGCTACCGAGCAGCGTCGCCGGGGAGGCAGTCGCTGGGGCTTCGGAAATCGGGTTTTGAGCGCACAGCTCGCGGGCTGAGCTGTCAATCAGTCCGCCGGCCAGCTGCCCAGATTGTCCTGCGCGCGAAACAGCCCCACGATGCCCGCGTCCTCACCCTCCGCCAGCGGCACGAACGGGTGACGGGTGGCAACGCCGATCGTGTCGTTCCCCGCGTAGATCACGACGTCGGGCGAGTTCGCGGTCGACGCCGCGAGTACCAGCGACGGCAACCTGCGAGCGGTTGGCGATCGTGTGCATGCCCTCGCCTCCGCGCGGGCACGCGACCACGTCGCCCTCGCGCAGCCCGGCGTCCGGGCGATCCATCTGAAACTTGCCGTCGTAGACGTTTGGCCTCTCACTGGTCCGACCGACTCAAGGCTCAGGCGGCAGTCGACGCGGCGATCTTGTCGGCGAGGATCGCCGCCACCCGCGCGCGGTGGCGCCCCGCGCCGCCGAGGAGCGCCGCGTCGAGCTGGGCGCGCTTGAACAGCCAGTGCACGTCCGCCTCCCAGGTGAAGCCGATGCCGCCGTGCATCTGGATCGCGCCGGCGGTCACTTCGCGCCCGGCCTGCGAGGACGCCGCCTTGGCCATCGCCGCCGCCTCCGCAAGTGAGTCGGGGTCGGCGTCGGCGCTCCACGCGGCGAACGCCGAGAGCGAGCGGGCCTGCTCGGTTTCCAGCAGCATCTGCGCGCAACGGTGCGAGACGGCCTCGAAGGCGCCGACCGGGACGCCGAACTGCTTGCGGTCCTTCACATACGCGACCGTCATCTCGAGCGCGCGCTCGCAGACGCCCACAAGCTCCGAGCTCACAGCGACGAGCGCGCGGCCGAGGCCGGGGCAGCCGTCCTCGAGCTGCTCGCCGGCACCGTCGCCGGCGCTCACGCGTGCGGCCGAGCGCGTCGGGTCGATCGCCGCGACCCTGGACACTTCGGCTTCCTGCGCCGTCACGAGGCGCCCGCTGCCATCGTCTTCGACGAGCACGAACACGTCCGCCTCGGCGCCGCTTATGACCAGTTCCGAGGTGCCGTCGACCGCGCCGGCAAGCGCGCCGATCGTCTCGCCGGAGGCCAGCCCCGGCAGCCAGCGCTCGCGCTGCTCGTCGGAGCCGGCCTGCTCGATCACGCACGCCGCCATCGCGCTCGCCAGGAACGGCACCGGCGCGACCACGCGTCCGAGCTCCTCGCTCAGGATCGATAGCTCGATCGTGCCGAGGCCCTGGCCGCCGTTGGCTTCGGAGATCGCGATCCCCGGCCAGCCCAGCTCGCACAGCTCCTTCCACAGCGCCGTGTCGGTCGTCCCCGCCTCCGCGTGCTCACGCACACGCGCGAACGTCGCGCGCTCGGCGAGCAGGTCGCGCGCCGTGCGCTGGATGTCGCGCTGGTCGTCTGTCAGGCCGAAGTCCATCTATGCGGCCACCTTCAGGCGGGGGAGACCGAGCACGCGCTCGGCGACGATGTTCTTGAGCACCTCGGTGGTGCCGCCCTCGATCGTGTTCCCGCGTGCGCGCAGCAGCTCATAGCTCCAGCTGGTGCCGCTGATCAGCGCCTGCGGGCCGACGATGTCCGCCGCGAGCTGCGTGACGCGCTGGTTGGTGTCCGACCACAGCCACTTCACCAGCGAGCCCTCCGGGCCCGGCTGGCCGTAGCGCTCGGCGTCGGTCAGGCCCTTCCACGCGAGCAGGCGGATCGACTCGCAGCGCACGTGCAGCTCGGCGAGCGCGTCGGCGTACAGCGAGTCCTCGAGCAGGCCCTTCTCGGCGGCGACCGCGATCAGGTCGTCGAGCAGCTGTCGCAGACGAATCTGCAGCGCGAAGCCGAGGCCCGCGCGCTCGTTCATCAGCGTCGTCAGCGCGACCTTCCAGCCGTTGCCGACGCCGCCGACGACGTTCGCGTCGGGGATCCGCGCCTCCTCGATGAAGAGCTCGTTGAACTCTGCCTCGCCGGTGATCTGGCGCAGCGGACGCACCTGCACCTCGTCCTGCTCCATGTCCATCAGGAAGTAGGTGAGACCCTTGTGCTTGGCGACCTCCGAGTCGGTGCGCGCGACGAGCATGCACCACTTCGAGTACTGCGCGCCGCTCGTCCACACCTTCTGGCCGGTCACGAGCCACTCGTCGCCGTCCTTGACGGCGCGCGTTTTCAGCGCTGCGAGATCCGAGCCGGCGTCCGGCTCGGAGAAGCCCTGGCACCAGATCTCCTCGCCCGAGAGGATCGGCGGCAGGTAGCGCTCCTTCTGCTCCGGCGTGCCCCACACCATCAGCGTCGGGCCGCCCAGCAGCAGGCCGAGCGTGTTCGCCGCGAACGGCACCCGCGCGCGCCCGAGCTCTTCGAAGTAGATCGCCGACTCGCTCTGCGAGGCGCCGCGCCCGCCGTACTCCGTCGGCCATGCCGGCGCCGCCCAGCCGGCGTCGTAGAGGTGGCGCTGCCAATCGCGGCGGTAGGCGAACTGCGCGTCGTCTCCGGCATCCGCCGGCGGCTTCGCCTCGGGCTGGTTCTCCGCCAGCCACCCGCGCAGCTCGTCGCGGAAGGCGGTCTCTTTGTCGCTGAACGTCAGGTCCATTTCCCTCGACCGGCAGATTACTGCAACATAGCTTGATAAGTGTCGCACCCGTTGTTTCGGCAGCATGGATACACGATGGCGGCCGCAGCGCCCGAGCTCGCCCGGCCCAGCGCCTCCTGCGGATCCTTTTCGCTGCGCGCGCCTCTTATCAGCACATCCAATGCGTGCTCGGTCTGCGACTTCTCTTAACGGGACTGGGCGGTGCTCTAGGAGGAGGACGAACAATGCGAAGAGAACTCATGTGTGCCCTCATGCTGATCCTGGCGGCGCTGATGGCGCCCGGTGTCGCATCCGCAGAGCCGACGGTCAAGATCGAGGCGGAAGCGGTGCCCATCCCGGGCTTCCCGCACACGGGCGACATCCTCGGCGCGGGCACTGCCGCGCGCGGCGAAATCGCGATCGAAGGCAACGAATACTTCGGCTCCCCGCCGCCGATCATCGGCGTCAACGTCCACCTGCCGCTCGGGGTGCAGCTGCATCCGAACGGCTTTCCCACGTGCGAAGCGAGCGCGATCGAAAACGTCGGACCGTCCGCGTGTCCCAGGGGATCCGCCGCCGGCCCCGTCGGCAAGGCGATCGGGTTCGTCACGTTCGGCGGCGAACGCGTCGAAGAGACAGCCGAACTGTTCACCTTCTACGGTCCCGGTGGTGGCGGCATCGTGTTCGCGGACGGACACACGCCCGTATCGCTCGAAATCCTCTCGACCGAGCGGCTCGTGAAAGCCGGCGACAGCGGCGGCAGCGGCCCGGAGATGAGCTTCAGCGTGCCGCTCGTCGGGAGCGTGCCCGGCGCGCCGTATGCGTCGGTCCGCTCGATCGATCTCGAAGCCGGCTCCGCCTATCGCTCCCACGGTCGCACCATCTACTACGCTCGGCTTCCCCACACGTGCCCACGCGGCGGCTGGCCAGCGCGGGAGGAAGTCATCTTCGCCGAAGACGGAGAATCATCGCGGCCGGAGACGGTCGATGTGAGCGAGAAGCTGCGCTGCCCGAACGAAGAGGCGGCGGCTCACCGCTCGCTGGGACCCCGCCGATGAAGACACGCGGGCGAAGATGACCCTCTCCGGCTCGGCATGGCCGAGCGAGCGGGTGGTGATGGCCGCCCAGCAGGGCGATGAGGACGCAATCGCTCTGCTGGTGTCCGGCTCTCACGCGCACGTCCGCCGTTTCGCTCGCACGCTCTGCTCGACGCCCGAGGACGCCGAAGATGCAGCACAGGAGGCTCTGATCGTGCTGTATCGCAAGATCGGCACGCTGCGCGTCACCGCTGGCGCTCGCGTCGTGGCTGTTCCAGATCGTGCGTCGCGAGTGCGTGCGCCGGATGCGACTGTCCCTGCGCGTGCACGCCGCCGACGCGACGGTCGAGCAGTCGGCCGAAGATGCGACGCTCGCGCGGCTCGAGATGGAGCGCATCGTCGCGTCGATCTCCGCCCTGCTGGCCGACCAGCGCGCGGTAGTCGTCCTGCGCGACGTTCAGGGCCTGTCGGGCGGCGCCACCGCCGACGCGCTCGGCCTCAGCCGCGCGGCCATGAAGTCACGCCTTCATCGTGGACGCGAGGCGCTGCACGCGCAGCTCGAAGAAGACGCCGACTGCACTGACGAAGGAGCCCGCCGGATCGAACGCTAGATTGGGTTGCCGTGCCCACCGCCGACTCCGAACTGCGCGTCGCGCACCTCGACGCGGACGCTTTCTACGTCTCGATCGAGCTGCGCCGCCATCCCGAGCTGCGCGGCAAGCCCGTCGTCGTCTCCGGCACCGGACCTCGCGCGGTCGTCACCACCGCGAGCTACGAGGCGCGCCGCTTCGGTGTCGGCTCGGCGATGCCCGCCTCGCGCGCGCGCCGGCTGTGTCCCGAGGCGGTGTTCCTGCCGCCCGACTTCACCACATACCGCGAGGCTCTAAGCAGGTTATGGACATCGTGCGCGCGCACGTCGAGCGCGTCGAGGTCGTCGGTCTCGACGAGGCCTACCTCGACGTCGCCGGGCTTTACTCGCCGCGCGCCGCCATGCGCCGGCTGCTGGCCGAGATCAAGTCGAAGACAGCAGCTGACCTGCTCGGTCGGCCTCGGACCCAACAAGCTCGTCGCCAAGGTCGCCTCCGACGCCGAGAAGCCCGCCGGCTTCGTCGTGCTCACGCGCGAGCAGGCGTGCGCGCGCTTCGCCTCCTCGCCGCCCGCGCTCGTGCCCGGCATCGGACCCAAGACCGCCGCGCGCCTGGCCGAGTTGGGCCTCGTCGACGCTCGCCGCGCTCGCCGCCGCACCCGAGCAGCTGCTCGTCGAGCGCTTCGGGCCGAACCTCGGCCGCGAGCTCAGACGCCGCGGGCGCTTCGAACACGACGGCGAGATCGGTGCCGCGCGCAAGGTCGTCTCCGAGTCGCGCGAGCGCACCTTCGACACCGACGTCAGCGACGCCGCGCAGATGCGCGAGCACCTCTCGCTGATGGCCGAGGAGCTGTGCGCCGGCCTCGCCGCCCACGGGCGCCGCGGTCGCACGATCGGCATCAAGGTCCGCCTCGACGACTGGACCACCGTCACCCGCGCCCACAGCGTCGCCGAGCCCACGTGCGACGTGCAGCTCGTCAGCGAGGTCGCGCTGCGGCTGCTGCGCGAGTACGCGCCCGCGCGGCCCGTGCGGCTGCTCGGGGTGCGCGTCGCCGGGCTGAGCTCGGCATCGCGGCGAGAGGGCGAGGAACACGCCGACAGACCGACGCCGCGAGTCGCGTACAGCCGTACACGCGCGGCGCGAGCGGCGGGGGAGAGCCGCTCGACCAGCTCGCCCTGCCGGTATAGGATCGACCGATGGCGGGGAGAACGCAGAGTCGAGTCGTGCCGGCGAGCAGGCGATGACGCTCATCGACGTGGGGGAGGTCGAGCTCGACTACGAGCGCAGCGGCGACGGCCCGCCGCTGCTGATGATCATGGGCCGCAGCGGCACCTACGCGCATTGGGGCGAGCCGTTCCTCGAACAGCTGCGCAGCGACTTCGAGCTGATCCTCTACGACCACCGCGGCGTCGGCGCGAGCACCCGCCTGGAGGGCCCGGTCACGATCCGCCAGATGGCCGAGGACGCAGCCGGGCTGCTCCGCGCGCTCGAGCTCGACTCCGCGCACGTGCTCGGCATCTCGATGGGCAGCATGATCGCCCAGGAGCTCGCGCTCGCCGAGCCGCAGCTGATGCGCACGCTGACGCTCGGCTGCACCTACTGCGGCGGGCCCGGCAGCGTCCACACCGACGAGGCGGTGCTCGAAGAGCATGGGCGAGGCGATCGCCTCCGGCGTTCCCGAGCGCATGATCCGCGCCTCCTGGGAGGCCAACGTGTCGCCCGCGTTCGCCGCCGACGCCGCCGCCTGGGCGCGCTTCCTGGAGATCAGCCTGCGCCGCCGCGTGTCGCTCGAGGTCATCGTCGCGCAGACGCAGGCGTGCATCGAGCACGACACCTCCGCGCGCCTGCACGAGATCGCGCTGCCGACACAGATCATCCACGGCACCGTCGATCAGGTGCTGCCCGTGCAGAACGGGCGCATGGTCGCCGAGCTGATCCCCGGCGCGCGCCTCGAGCTGCTCGAGGACGTCGGGCACCTGTTCTTCTGGGAGCGCCCCGAGCGCTCCGCGGAACTGCTGCGCGCGCACGTCGCGGCGTACGCCTGAGCGGCGCTAGATTCGGCGGGCGATGTCGTCTCGAGAGTTCGAGGTCCATGCCGACGACGTAGCCCTGTCCGGCGAGGAATCCGGCGGCGGCGGCGCCGGTATCCCGATCGTGCTGCTCCACGGCCTCACCGCCACCCGCCGCTACGTCGTGATGGGCTCCACCGCTCTGCAGCGCGCCGGCCACCGCGTGATCGCCTACGACGCGCGCGGCCATGGCAGCTCGGCGCCCGCCGCCGACTCCGGCGACTACGGCTATGAGCGCCTCGCGCGGGACCTCGCCGCGGTGCTCGACGAGCGCGGCATCGAGCGCGCGCTGCTGGCCGGGGCCTCGATGGGCGCGCACACCGCCGTGCGCTTCGCGCTCGCGCACCCCGAGCGCGTGGCGGCGCTCGCGATCATCACGCCCGCGTTCGACGTCAAGCCGAACCCGTTCGCGCGCGCGGCCGAGCTGGAAGACTGGGACGCACTCGCGCGCGGGCTGCGCGAGGGCGGGGTGGAGGGCTTCATCGCCGCCTACGACCTCAACAAGCTGCCCGAGTCGCTGCGCCCCACGGTGCAGACCGTGCTGCGCCAGCGCCTGGCAGCGCACGAGCATCCCGACGCCGTCGCCGACGCGCTCGAAGCGGTGCCGCGCTCGCGTCCGTTCGACAGCATCGAGCAGCTGCACGAGATCAAGGCGCCGACGACCGTCGTCGGGAGCCGCGACGAGGCCGACCCCGGCCACCCGCTGGCCGTGGCCGAGCACTACGCCGAGGCGATCCCCGGCGCCAAGCTCGTCGTCGAGGACGCCGCGGTGGCCGGGCATCCGATCCCCTCGCCGATCGCGTGGCAGGGCGGGCAGCTCTCGCGCGTGATCGGAGACCTCGCAAAGGACGCCGGCGCGCACGGCGGCGCGGAGCTCCGGTCCGGCATGGCCGACGGCTGACGTTCGTACGTGATAACGTACGCAAGCATGCCGGTGCGCGAGTGGGATGGAGCCAGCTACGACCGTATCTCCGCGACGATGGAGGCGCTCGGCCTCGGCGTGCTCGAACGGCTCGAGCTGCGCGGCGATGAGACCGTGCTCGACGCCGGCTGCGGCTCCGGGCGGATCACGCAGGCGCTGATCGAGCGTCTCCCGCACGGGCGCGTGATCGCGATCGACGAGTCGCCCTCGATGATCGACGCCGCTCGCGAGCGGCTCGGGCCGGACGCGGACCTGCGCGTCGGCGACCTGCTCGATCTCGACCTCGGCGAACCCGTCGACGCAATCCTCTCGACCGCCACCTTCCACTGGATCGCCGACCACGACAGGCTGTTCGCGCGCCTGCATCGCGCGCTCGCGCCGGGCGGGCGGCTGGTGGCGCAGTGCGGGGGAGAGACCAACATCGACATCCTGCGCGGCAAGGCAAACGAGGTGCTGGCACAGGAGCCGTATGCAGAGCACTTCCTCGACTGGAGCCCGCCTTGGAACTACGCCGGGCCGGATCTCACGCGCGAGCGCCTGCTCGGCGCCGGCTTCAGCACCGCCAAGTGCTGGCTGGAGCCCGCGCCGCGCGAGCCCGAGGACCCGCGCGCGTTCCTCTCGACGATCGTGCTCGGCCCGCACGTGCAGCAGCTGCCCGAGGCGCTGCGCGAGCCGTTCATGGACGACGTGCTCGCGAAGCTCGGCGAGCCCGTGGTCGTCGACTACGTGCGCCTGAACATCGACGCCGTCGCCTGAGCCGCGAGAAGCGACCGGTGGCGTGGGAGCCCGCGTGGTCCGCCGCTCAGGCGAGCGCCGCCGGCGAGTCTTCGCCCGCCGGCTCGGCGCCGACCTCCGCGCCGCTCAGCAGCGCCGCGTAGCGCCCGCCAAGCGCCACCAGCTCCTCGTGGGTGCCGCGCTCGACGATGCGCCCTGCGTCGAGCACCAGGATCTGGTCGGCGTCGCGGATCGTCGAGAGCCGATGGGCGATCGCGATCGTCGTGCGACCGCGGGAGAGCTCGTCGAGCGCCTGCTGGACCGCGCGCTCGGTCTCGGTGTCGAGCGCCGAGGTCGCCTCGTCGAGGATCAGCACCGGCGGGTTGCGCAGGACCGTGCGGGCGATCGCGATGCGCTGCTTCTCGCCGCCGGAGAAGCGGTAGCCGCGCTCGCCCACGGGCGTGTCGTAGCCGTCGGGCAGCGAGGAGATCAGCTCGTGGATCTGCGCCGCCCGGGCCGCCTCTTCGATCTCCTCGTCGCTCGCCTGCGGACAGGCGAAGCGCAGGTTCTCGCGGATCGAGGCGTGGAACAGGTAGGTCTCCTGCGAGACCATGCCGACGGTCGCCGCGAGCGAGTCGAGCGTCATGTCGCGGATGTCGACGCCGTCGATGCGCACCTCGCCGCGCTGGGGCTCGTACAGGCGCGCGACGAGATAGGCGAGCGTCGTCTTGCCCGAGCCCGTCTCGCCGACGAGCGCGGTGCGCGTCCCGGCGGGGATCTCGGCGCCGATCTCCTGCAGCGTCCAGGGCGCCTCGGGCGCGTAGCGAAACCACACATCGTCGAGCTCGACGTCGCCGCGGCACGTCGCTTCAGCGCGCGCGCGCCCGGACGCTCGACGATGTCGACCGGCAGGTCCAGGTACTCGAAGATGCGCCCGAACAGCGCCAGCGAGGTCTGCACTTCCAGGCCCACCGACAGCAGCTGCTGCATCGGGAACAGCAGGCGCGTCTGCAGCGTCGTGAACGCGACGAGCGTGCCGATCGAGATCACGTTGTCGCCGTGGGCGATGGTGTAGCCGGCGAACCAGTAGACCGCGGCGGGCATGATCGCGAAGGCCATCTGCACCGAGGCCATGCGCCAGCGTCCCGCCATCCGCGCGCGCACCTCGAGGTCGGCGAGCTCGCTGGACTCGCCCGAGAAGCGATCGACGAGCTCCTGCGAGCGGCCCATCGTTTTGCCGAGCAGGATCCCCGAGACCGAAAGCGACTCCTCGACCAGCGTCGACATGTCCGCCAGACGGCCCTGGCGCACCGACTGGATGCGTCGGCGCTCGTTGCCGACGCGGCGCGTCAGCCACACGAAGAACGGCAGCAGGATCAGCGAGAACACCGTCAGCTGCCAGCTCAGCGCGAACATCGCGACGATCGTCGCGGTGACGGTCGCGACGGTCGACACGGTCGAGGTGGCGGTGCTCGTGACGACGTCGTCGATGCCGCCGATGTCGTAGGCGATCCGCGCCTGCACCTCGCCCGAGCGCGTGCGCGTGAAGAACGCCAGCGACATGCGCTGCAGGTGCGCGAACACGGCCGCGCGCAGGTCGTGCATGACGCGCTGGCCGACCTGGTTGGAGATCCACGTCTGCGCGACGCTGATCACGCCGTTGATCACCGCCAGCGCGATCATGCCGGCGACGAGCCACGACAGCAGCGTGAGGTTGCTTCTTGAGGATGCCTTCGTTCGATCGCTTCGCGCAGCAGGAACGGCGAGGCGACGCTCAGGATCGAGCCGAGCACGATCAGCGCCGAGCAGCAGGCCCAGGCGCAGCCGGTAGGGGATGAACAGCCGCGCCGATGCGCCGCAGCGAGACGTGTTTGTCGGGGATGTCCTCGGGGCGCGGAGCCGCCGGCTCCGTCCGTCGTGCGCGCCCGCCACCGCCGCCACCGTGTCCCTGGGCGAAGGGCTGATGGCTCACGAAGCTGACTTTATCGGCGGAGGCTCGGCCCGCCGGCCGCACGCCTCAGCGCCCGGCCGCCGCCGTATCTGGCCGCCCACGGGTCCATCCACGGCAGCGACGGCTCGAGCGCGGCGGCGCTCTGAACCGGCGGCACCGCCGAAGCCGGTCAGATCCGCCTGCCTGCTCGATCAGCGGCTCGGCGCTCGCCGCCGCAGCGGCCGCGGCGGCGCGCATGCCGTTGATGAACGCCTTCAGCAGCGCCGTTTCGATCGCCAGCGCGTCCTGCTCGCCGACCTCGAAGACGAGCCGCTGGCGCAGCTCCTGCTCGATCGGAGCCACCTCTTCGCTCGCGAGCTCGGTGATCCCACTCGGGTCTTCATCGTCACCTGTGCGCATCGTGCTGCCTCCTTTTGCATGCATTCTGCGTCGCACACGACGCCCGCAGCGGCGCTGTCGAGTCCGTTTTGAAACCCGGCGCGCCGAGCCTTAGGGTTAAGCGCGATGGATCTGTCGACGACGGAGACGCGCGTGCTCGGCTGCCTGCTGGAGAAGCAGCGCACGACGCCCGACGCCTACCCGCTGTCGCTGAACGCGCTGCGGCTGGCGTGCAACCAGTCGACCAACCGCGACCCGGTGGTCGACTACGACGACGCGGTCATCCGCGACGCGCTGCACCGCCTCGAACGCCGCGGCTACACGCGCCTGGCCAGCGGCGCCGGCAGCCGCGCGGCGAAGTACCGCCACCTGCTCGCCGACGCGCTGCCGATGAGCTCGGCCGAGCAGGCGGTGATGTGCGTGCTGATGCTGCGCGGCGCCGCAGACGCCGGGCGAGCTCAAGCAGCGCAGCCGAGCGCATGCACGCGTTCGGCGATCTCGGCGAGCGTCCACGAGACGCTCGACGCGCTGATCGAGCGCGGGCTCGTCGGCGCGCCTCGAGCGCCGTCCCGGGCACAAGGAGGAGCGCTACGCGCAGCTGCTGACGGCGCACGGCGACGCGCCGGAGCTCACCGAGGAGGCGCGCGCCGCGGGCGCGCCGTCGGCCGCGGACGCGGCACACGGGCGCTCGCCGAATCGGGCACGACGCACCGGCGCAGGGCGCGAGCCGACCTGCACGAGCGCGTCGCGCGAGCTCGAACGCGAGGTCGCCGAGCTGCGTGCCGCGATGCGCCATCGCTGCCTCGGAGATGCGGCCGTGAGCCACGCGCCAGCTGATCCTCGCCAGCCTCCGACACCGCCACCGGCGTGGGCATCCCGCTCGCGCTGGCCGCGGGCCTCGTGTCGTTCCTCTCGCCGTGCGTGCTGCCGCTCGTGCCCGGCTACCTGTCGACGGTGATCGGCGTCACGCCCGCCGACCTGAGCGAGGGCGTCGGCGCGCGGCGGGTGCTCGTGCCGAGCCTGCTGTTCATCGCGAGCTTCTCGCTCGATCTTCATCCTGCTCGGCCTCAGCGCGACGGTCATCGGCTCGACGCTCAACGAGCACAAACACGCGCTCGAGCAGGTCGGCGGCGTCGTGATCATCCTGCTGGGCGTCGTGTTCCTGGCGACGCCGTTCGTCGGCCTGTTCAACCGCGAGTGGCACTCCGAGTCGCTGCTGCGCCTGGCCGGGCCGCGGCGGGCCGCTCGTCGCCGGCGCCGCCTTCGCGATCGCGTGGACGCCCTGCACGAGCATCACGCTCGGCGCGATCCTCACGCAGGCGGCGATCTCCAGCTCGGCCGCGCACGGCGCGCTGCTGCTCGCCTTCTACTCGGCCGGCCTCGCGATCCCGTTCCTGCTGATCGCGCTCGCGTTCGAGCGGATGACCACCGCGCTCGCGTCGTCAAGCGCCACTTCCCGGTGATCATCGCGCTCGGCGGCGCCGTGATGATCATGCTCGGCGTGCTGATCCTCACCGGCGAGTTCACGTGCTCAACACGTGGGCGTCGAACGCGGCGCCGTGGCAGGGGAGCGTCTAGCCGCGACGGAAGATCTGCTCGTGCTGCCTACGCCACGCCCGGGGCTCCCTCGCGCCCCGGGCGCTGCGCGGGGCGCCCCGTTTCGTCTCCGCCGAGCTGCGTTGCCGCCTCGAAGCCCGAAAAGGCACCTTCAAGGCGACCCCGGCGGTGTTAGGCGCTGACCCTACCAGGCTGGGCTAGCGAGCGCCCGCCTCGACGTGCCGCGCGGGCGCTCGGCGCTCCAGGTAGCGGCGTTCCCACGCCTCCTGGTTGCGCTTGGCGTCGAGCACGAACGGCGAGTAGCCGATCGCCTTGACGATCGCCCGGTTGATCAGCGACTCGGGGAAGGGCAGCGGGCGCAGCACGTCCACGAACAGCACCACGCGCGTCTCGTCGGTGTCGTTCCAGACCTCGTGGTTGAAGGTGTCGTCGAAGATCATGCTCTTGCCCTCCTCCCAGTGGCGGATGTCCTCGCCGACGCGGATGCGGCAGGACTCGGCGTCCTGCGGGACGATCAGGCCGAGGTGGTAGCGCAGCACGCCCTTGTAGGGGCCGCGGTGGTCGAGGATGTGCTTGCGCGGGGAGAGGATCGAGATCATCGCCGTCGTCATGCCCGGGATCTCGCGCATCAGCGCGGCCGTGCGCGGGCACATCTCGACGCCGAGCTTGGCCTCGAAGCCGTAGCCGTAGAGGAAGAACGTCTTCCAGCGGTCGTCGTCGGTGATCTCGATCTGGTCCTTGGAGATGTCCTGGAAGTTCGCGAGCTCGGCCTGATCCTCGAGCAGCCGCTCGGCCTCCTCGCGGATCACCGTCCAGTTGGTCCTCGATGTGCCCGACCCAGGGGAAGCGCTCGAGCGGGAAGAAGGTCGCGTCGCCGACGAGCGAGCGTTTGCCGATGAAGCGCTCGATCGGCGCGAGGATCCGTTCGCCGAGCGCGATCGTCCACTCGACGATCCGCTCCCACAGTGACTTCGACACGTATCCGCCTCCCGATCGCGGTGTACCAGCTCGCCTGCGCAGGCCAGCCCGTCGTGAGCTGCAGGCTAGCGAGCTCTGGCGAAGATCATCGCCAGCGCCTGACGCGCTGAGGGCAAAAAAAGCCGGCCGATCTGATGACCGGCCGGCTCTTGCGAGAGGGTTTCAGGATGCGGCTACGCGGCCTCGCGCAGCGCCGCCAGCTCCGGCGACTCGGCGAGCTTCTTCAGCGCGCGCTGCTCGAGCTGCGAGGCGCGCTCGGCGGAGAAGCCGAGGCGCTTGCCGATCGCGGTCAGCGTCTGTGGCTCCTCGCGGCCGGTGCCGAAGCGCAGCGTCAGGACCTTGCGCTCGGTTTCGGGCAGCTGCGAGATCGCGCGGTGGACGATCCGCTCGCGCTCGTTGCTCCCAGGCCGTCTCCTCGGGCACCTCGGCGTCGGAGGGCAGCAGGTCGCCGAGCGCGGTGTCGCCGTCCTCGCCGATCTGCTGGTCGAGGCTGACGAGCGCCGCACGCTGGTGGCGCACCTCTTCGACCTGGTCGATCGGCAGCCCGGTCTCCTGGCGAGCTCCTCGAGCGTCGGCTCGCGGCCGAGCCGCACCGACAGCTCGCGCTCGACGCGCCCGACCTTGCGGGAGCGCTGCGCGACGTGGACGGGCAGGCGGATCGTGCGGCCGGAGTTCTCCAGGCCGCGCTGGATCGCCTGGCGGATCCACAGCGTCGCGTAGGTCGAGAAGCGGAAGCCCTTGCGCCAGTCGAACTTCTCGCTCGCGCGGATCAGGCCGAGCATGCCCTCCTGGACGAGGTCGCCCAGGGGCAGGCCCTGGTTCTGGTAGCGCCGCGCGTTGGAGGCGACGAGCCGCAGGTTGGAGTTGACGAGCAGTTCCTTGGCGTGCAGGTCACCGCGCTCGATCCGCTTGGCGAGGTCGATCTCCTGGGCGGGGGTGAGCAGGGGGTAGCGGCGCGAGTGCGCCAGCAGCTGGTCGACTGCCTCGGGGATGAACGTGTCGGGGGTGCTCGACGTCGAGGCGCTCGATCGGGCTGTCGAGCCGCTCGGGGCAGGCGGCGCACCGGCTCGGTCTCCGTCGACCGAGCTCCTCGCGGCTCGTGCTCTAGTGTGAGGGTTGAGTTTGTGGGTGAGTCTGACATAGGCGTCCTTCTAATCCGATGCTTGGAGTCGGAATTATACGCCGCGATAGTTGCGTTGTCAACCATTCTCGGTGAAAGCCGTCCTGCTAGCTCGTTCGACGCCATATACGCGGTTACCTTCCCGGCGAGATCATTTGTAGCCTGCCCGCCATAACGCCTGCTAAAACCCGGAAATAGGCCAAACGGAGCGCTCGTCGAGGTGCCCCTGGTGATCGGCCGCGAGGCCTTGGATCGCTGAGCGCTGGGCGGCTAAGCTCGGCGCATGGACGTCGATCTCTCCTCGCGGGTGGTCGCGATCACCGGCGCCTCCTCGGGAATCGGCGAGGCGACGGCGCTCGCCTGCGCGCGCGCCGGCGCCGCGGTCGCGCTTGGCGCCCGGCGCGCCGAGCGCATCGAGGCGCTCGCGCGAGCGGATCATCGCAGGACGGCGGGCGCGCGATCGCGCGTGCCGACAGACGTCGGCGAGGAGCAGCAGGCGCGGGCGTTCGTCGAGCGGGCGCACGCCGAGCTCGGGCGCCTGGACGTGCTCGTCAACAACGCCGGCGTGATGCTGCTCGGCCCGATCGAGGACGCGCCCACCGAGGAATGGCGGCAGATGATCCACGCGAACGTCTTCGGCGTCCTCTACTGCACGCACGCGGCGCTGCCGCTGATGCGCGCGCAGGGCTCGGGGCACATCGTCAACGTCAGCTCCGTCGCCGGACGCGTCGCGCGCGCCGGCTCCGGCGTCTACAACCTCACGAAGTTCGGCGTCGGCGCCTTCTCGGAGTCGCTGCGCCAGGAGGGCGTGCCGCTCGGCGTGCGCGTGACGCTGGTCGAGCCCGGCGCCGTCGCCACCGAGCTCGTCGGCCACAACCGGCCCGAGGTGATCGCGGGGCTCGCCCAGAGCTTCGGCGGGGTCGACGCCGATGGCCGCCGAGGACATCGCCAACGCGATCCTGTACGCGATCGGCCAGCCGCCGAACGTCAGCGTCAACGAGGTGCTGATCCGTCCGAGCGGCCAGGTCCGGCTAGCGGCACGCTCGGCCGGTGGCGACGCGCCAGCGCGTGGCGCGAGCTCGAGCTGCACGATCTCCGAGTGCTCGCTGCCGGCGTGATCGACCTGCAGCGTCGTGTGGTCGAGCGCGAAGCGCTCCCGCAGCATCGCCTCGATTCGCCGGCGCGCAGCGTGGCAGTCGCAGTCGGCGCCGACGAGCACGTGCGCCGAGAGCGCCGGAAAGCCGCTCGTGACCTCCCACACGTGCAGGTCGTGAACCTCGACAACCCCCTCCTGGGCGACGAGCGCGCGGCCGATCTCCTCGGGATCGAGCCCGCGCGGGGCCGCCTCCAGGAAGACGCGGCCAGACTCGCGCACCAGCGAGACCCCCGAGCGCGCCATCAGCGCCGCGATCAGCAGCGACACGATCGCGTCGGCGCGATCGAAGCCGCTGACGATGATCACGACGGCGGCGATCGCCGTGCCGATGAAGCCGTACAGGTCGGTCAGCAGGTGCTGGAAGCTGCCCTCGACGTTGAGGCTGCGGCGGTTCGCGCCCGACAGCGTCCACACCGCCGCGAGGTTGACGACGATGCCGACGAGCGCCACCGCCAGCACCAGGCCGCCGCGCACCTCCGAAGGCGACACCAGCCGTCGCACCGCGTCGTAGGTGATCAGCGCGGCGAGGATCAGCAGCGTCAGCCCGCTGGCAAGCGCTGACAGGATCTCGACGCGGCGCAGGCCGAACGTCAGCGAGCCGCCCGGCGGGCGCGTGGCGAGACGCATCGCGACCAGCGAGAAGCCGATCGCGGCGGCGTCGGTGAGCATGTGCCCGGCGTCGGAGAGCAGCGCGAGCGAGTGCGCGACGACGCCGGCGGCGACCTCGGCGGCCATGAACGCCAGGATCAGCGCCAGCGCCACCTTCAGCCGCCCACGGTCAGCGCCGGTATTGAGTCCGTGGGCGTGGGCGCCGTGAGCGTGGGTGGCGTGCTCGTGGGTCATTCGCCCACGATACGACGCGGGCGGACCGTAGTCTCTAGCGATGTTGCAGACGGGGGAGACGCGCCGGCTGACGCGGCGGGCCAGCACGCTCGTGTCGGTCGCTGCCGCCACGCTGCTGGTCGCCCTCAAGCTCGGCGTCGGCCTCGCGAGCGGCAGCCTGGGGTTGATCTCGAGCGGCATCGAGTCGAGCGGCGACGTGATCGCCGCGGTGCTGACGTTCTTCGCGGTCAAACTCGGCGGTAGGCCGGCCGACCTCGAGCATCCCTACGGCCACCGCCGCGCCGAGAACCTCGGCGCGCTCGGCGAGGCGGCGCTGCTGCTGGCCGGCGGGGTGCTGGTGAGCGTCGAGGCGATCACCCGCCTGACCGGCAGCTCCACCGAAACGACGGTGCACTGGTACGAGCTCGCGGCGATCGGCGCCGCGCTGATCCTCGAAGCCGCGCGCATGGCCGTCACGCTCGTCGCCGCCGGCCGCGAAGACAGCCCCACGCTGCGCTCGAACGCAGCGCACTTCGCGGCCGACATCGGCGCCTCGCTGCTGGTCCTGGCGGGCCTGCTCGCGACGCAGGCGGGATTCCACGACGGCGACTCGGTGGCGGCGCTGCTCGTCGCCTTGATCATCTTCGTCACCGCGGTGCGCCTGATCGCACCGAACGCGAACGTGCTGATGGACCGGGCGCCGGTCGAGGCGCGAGTCCTCGCCGAGCGTGCGATCGCGGCACTGGGCGCGGACGTCGAGCTCGACCGGCTGCGCCTGCGCGAGTCCGCCGGACGCTACTTCGCCGACGTCGTCGTCAGCGTGCCGCCGGGCCAAGCCGTGGTCGAGGGCCATCGCGCCGCCGACCTCGTCGAGAGCGCGCTGGAGGCTGCGCTCCCGGGCAGCGACGTGGTGGTGCACGTGGAGCCGCGTCGCCAGGGCCTTGACCTCCGCGACCGCGTGCTCTCGATCGCGCTGTCGGAGCCGCTCGTCAAGGAGGCGCACGACATCACGATCTTCGAACAGGACGGTTCGGCGAGCGTGTCGCTGCACCTGAAGTTCCCCGCCGAGCTGGACCTGCGCGCGGCGCACGAGATCGCCGAGCGGGTCGAGCGTGCGATCCGCGCCCGCCCGGGGGTCAGCGACGTGCAGACTCACCTCGAGCCGCTCGAGCGACCACTCCTCGCCCGCGCGCAGGACGACGGCCGCGGGCAGCGCACCACGCAGGCGGTCGCGCAACTCGTGCGCGAGCGAACGGGCAGCGATCCCGAGCGGCTGAGGCTGATCTCGACAGACGCCGGCCAGGTGCTGTTCCTGACGCTCCGCGTCGACGCGGCGGCGTCCCTGACCGACGCGCACCGGCTGGCCGGCGAGCTCGAGGACGAGCTGCGCCAGCGAGTCGAGGGCATCGCCGAGGTGATCGTCCACACCGAGCCCGGCGGCGCGTAGAGCACCGACGGCGGGCGCCGCCGCGGAAGGATGCGGCGCCGTTGGCATCTATGCACTTGACACCACTCGGCGAAAGGGACACCAGTGACTGATTCACGCCAACAGCAGCTCACGCCGCGCCGCCCGCGCCGGACGATCATCGAGATCGGGCTGACGGCGCTCGCGCTGGCGCTCGGCGCGGCCTTCGCCGCGATGGCGCTCGCATCGAGCCCGGCCACCGTCGGCTCCGCCTCGAGCACGGCGTTGGGCGAGCGGGTGCTCGTCAACGCCAAGGGCAGGACGCTGTACGTCCTCACGCCGGAGACCTCCAGGCACCTGCTCTGCACCAGCAGCGAATGCCTCAAATTCTGGCCGCCGCTGACGGTGCCCTCGCGTGGGACAAAGCTCGTGCGCGGAGCCGGCGTGCACGGCCGGCTCGGGATCCTGCAGCGCAAGAACGGCATCTTGCAGGTCACGCTCAACGGGTTGCCGCTGTATCGCTTCGCGGAGGACCGCGCGAGCGGGGAAGTGAACGGCCAGAACTTCAAAGGCTTCGGCGGGATCTGGCACGTGCTGGGCGTCTCCGGCGCCCCAAGCTCCACCGCGCCCGTGAGCGCGAGCGCTCCAGCCGCGAGCACCCCGACGACGAGCACCTCGACCACGACCACGCCGACCATGACCACACCGACGACGACCACGCCCAGCTACCCGGGCTATCAGTACTGAAAGCGGCCTGCCGGCGCGCGCCTGGCCTCAGTCCTCGGCCAGGCGCCGCAGCAGCGGCAGTGCCTCTCTGAGCACGCGCTGCTCGGGCGCCGAGAGGTCCTCCTCGATCGCCCGCGCGAGCCAGCCCTCGCGCTGGACGGCGCTCGGCGGCGAGCGTCTCGCGACCCTGCTCGGTCAGCTCGACGAGGATCCGTCGCCCGTCGGCCGGGTCGGCTTGGCGCGCGATCAGGCCCTCGGTCTCGAGGTCTGAGATCGTCTGTGTCATCGACTGCGGACGCACGCGCTCGGCGATCGCCAGATCGCCGATCGACCTGGTGCCTTCGCGATCCAGGCGTCCCAGCACCGCGCCCTGAGAGAGCGAGAAGCGGTGCTCGACGCGGAGACGGCGCATCAGCTGGCCGAGGACGATGCGCAGGTCGCTCGCGAGGCGAGTGGTGTCGACGGCGTGACCCACGGCCCGCAGACTATATCGGGGAAAGGGCAGGGAAACTGCTCAGTTTCCCTGTATAATTTAGATGGATGGCGAGCAACGTGATTCCCCGAGCGAGCACTGACCGAACCGGCGGCAGCTCGGGCACGGGCGGCTCCGACCGCTACAAGTGGATCGCGCTCTCGAACGTCACCCTGGGGGTGCTGCTGGCGACGCTCGACGGCTCGATCACGCTGATCGCGATGCCGGACATCTTCAGGGGCATCCACCTCGACCCGCTGGTGCCGGCCAACAGCTTCTACCTGCTGTGGATGATCCTCGGCTTCCTGGTCGTCACCAGCGTGCTGATCGTCAGCCTGGGGCGCCTCGGCGACATGTACGGGCGGGTGAAGATGTACAACGCCGGCTTCGTCATCTACACGCTCGCCTCGCTGGTGCTGACCGTGGACTGGATGAACGGCCGCGCCGGCGCGACCTACCTGATCGGCTTTCGCATCGTGCAGGGGGTCGGCGCTGCCTTCCTGCTCGCCAACGCCGCGGCGATCATCACCGACGCGTTTCCCGCCAACCAGCGGGGCATGGCGCTCGGCATCAACAACATCGTCGGCGTCAGCGGCGTGTTCGTGGGCCTCGTGCTCGGCGGCCTGCTGGCGCCGATCGACTGGCGACTCGTGTTCCTGATCTCGGTGCCGGTGGGACTGTTCGGGACCGTGTGGGCGTACCTGAAGCTCGAGGAGCGCAGCACGCCCAAACGGGCGCGCGTCGACTGGTGGGGCAACATCACCTTCGCGCTCGGATTGATCCTGATCATGGTGTCGGTCACCTACGGCATCCGCCCGTACGGCACCCATGCCACCGGCTGGGGCAGCCCCAAGGTGCTCGGCCTGCTCGGTGCCGGCGTGGCGTTCCTGGTCGCGTTCGCGATGGTCGAGCGGCGCGTGGCGGAGCCGATGTTCCGCCTGCCGCTGTTCCGCATCCGCGCGTTCACGTTCGGGTCGCTCTCCACGTTCCTGTCGGCGATCGCGCGCGGCGGCCTGATGTTCATGCTGATCATCTGGCTGCAGGGGATCTGGCTGCCACAGCACGGCTACGACTTCACCGACACGCCGCTGTGGGCCGGCATCTACATGCTGCCGCTGACGGTGGGCATGCTGATCGCGGGACCGACGTCGGGCTTCCTGTCAGACCGCTTCGGCGCGCGCTGGTTCGCGACCGGCGGGATGCTCGGTACCGCGCTGAGCTTCTTCCTGCTGACGCTGCTGCCGATCGACTTCGCCTTCCCGCTGTTCGCGCTGGTGCTGTTGCTGGTCAGCCTGTCGATGGGGATGTTCGCCTCACCGAACCGCGCGGCGGTGATGAACAGCCTGCCGCCGCAGGACCGGGGCGCCGGCGGCGGTATGAACCAGACCTTCCAGAACTCGGCGCAGGTGCTCTCGATCGGCGTGTTCTTCACGCTGATGATCCTCGGGCTCGCCGCGGATCTGCCGCGCACGCTGGCCTCAGGGCTCGAGGCGCACGGCGTGTCCGCGGCGATGGCCGGCGGCGCGGCGCACACGCCGCCCGTGTCGGTCCTGTTCGCTGCGTTCCTCGGCTACAACCCGATCGAACACCTGCTCGGCCCGCACGTGCTCGCGTCGGTGTCGGCGGCCAACCGCGCGACGCTCACCGGGCGCTCGTTCTTCCCGCACCTGATCTCGGGACCGTTTCGCTCGGGGCTGCACGAGGCGTTCCTGTTCGCGATCATCGCCTGCCTGATCGCGGCCGCGGCGTCGCTGATGCGCGGCGGCACCTATCACCACGTCGAGCAGTCGGCGCCAGACGCCGGCGCCGGCGCGAACGAAATTGAGGCGAACGCCGCGACGAGGAGCCCCGAGATCTTTGACCAGCGTGCGGTTGCGCTCGCACGACCTACTACAGCAGAGGAGCAGCATGCGAGTTGAGTGGTACGGGCAATCTGCGTTTCACCTGAGCGCCGGCGAGCAGCCGGTCGCGATCGACCCGTTCGCGGACATGTCGGCGATGGCGGCCGGGCGCGGGATGCAGTTCGACTACCCGCCGATCGTCGACGTGGCGGCGGACGTGCTGCTGGTGACGCACGAGCACGCCGATCACAACGGCGTCGAGGCGATCACCGGCGACCCCACGATCGTGCGCTCGACGGCGGGCACGTTCGAGTCGCCGATCGGCGAGATCACGGCGATCGCGTCCGAGCACGACGAGCAGGCTGGCACGGCGCGCGGGCCCAACACGATCTTCGTGTTCACGCTCGACGGGCTGCGCGTCAGCCACTTCGGCGACTTCGGACAGCGCGAGCTGCGCGAGGAACAGGCCGCGGCGGTGGGGGAGATCGACCTGCTGATCATCCCTGTCGGCGGCGGACCGACGATCGGCGCCGCGCAGGCGGCGTTGATCGTCGAGCGGCTGTCGCCGCGCTGGGTGGTGCCGATGCACTACCGCACCTCGCGGATCAACTTCCTCGAGCCCGTGGATGACTTCCTCGAGCGCTTCGAGCACGTCCAGCAGCTGTCGGAGCCGGTGTTCGAGACAGCATCGCTGCCGGCAACCGACGGCCCGCTGATCGTCGTGCCGGCGGTGCCCTAGCCGGAAGGGCTACGCGATGGCCGGAGGGGTATAACCAGGTGAAACCAGGAAAGGACTTGTGAGATGAAGATCGGACGACTGCTGTTGCGCCTCTCGGTGGGGGGCTTCTTCATCGGCCACGGGACCCAGAAGCTGTTCGGCTGGTTCGGCGGCCACGGCCTCGAGGCGACCGCCGGGGCCTTCGAGCAGATGGGGCTGCGCCCCGGTAAGCGCAACGCGATCGCGGCCGGCGCGGCGGAGGCGGGCGGCGGCGCGCTGCTGGCGCTCGGACTCGCGACGCCGCTGGCGGGCGCGGCGCTGACGGGCACGATGCTGACCGCGATTCATAGGGTGCACGCCAAGAACGGCCCGTGGGCGACCAACGGCGGCTACGAGTACAACGTCGTCCTGATCGGCGCGGTGCTGACGCTCGTCGAGGTCGGCCCCGGCAAGCCCTCGCTGGACGCGGCGCTCGGACGCGAACGCACCGGTCCGGGCTGGGCGCTCGCGGCGCTGCTCGCGGGCGCTGCCGGCAGCGTCGGCGCCCATTTCGCCGCCGCCGGGGCATCACCGGCGCCGGCCGAGTCGCCGGCCGCGGCCACCCCGACGAACTCGAGCCCGAGCAGCGTCGAGCAGGAGGTCCCCGCCAGCTAGAGCCTCACCACTGCGTCCGGGGAAGGATCCCTGGGGCGCGGAGTCCTTGTGATCCGACCATCCCGATCGAGGAGGACCTGCCCCGTGGTTACCCAAGCGCAACGCCGAGCAAAGCCCCGCCGTTCACTGTCGATCCTCTCGGCCCTCGGGCTGGCCGTGGGCGTGTTGGCGCTGGCGGGCTGCGGCAGCTCCTCGAGCACCACCAGCTCGACGCCCAGCACAGCCGCCACGACGAGCACTGCGGCAACCACCACGGCATCGTCTTCAACGAGCTCGGCGAGCACGCTGGCGCTCGAAGCGAACAGCGAAGGCCAGCTCGCCTACAACACCAAGTCGCTGAGCGCAAACGCCGGCAAGGTCTCGATCGACTTCACCAATCAGGCACCGCTCGCGCACAACGTCACGATCGAAGCCGCTGGCGGCAAGATCCTCGGAGCGACGCCGACCTTCCAGGGTGGCAGCAAGACGCTGACGCTGCAGCTCCCGGCCGGCACCTACAAGTTCTTCTGCTCGGTGCCTGGACACCGCCAGGCCGGCATGGAAGGCACGCTGACGGTGAAGTAGGGACGGCTCGGCCGCGCCGTCTGCGCAAGGGCGCGCGGCGGCGCAGAGGGGGTCAGCCGACGATCACGATGTCGCCGATCGCGAGCATGCCGAACACGGTCTGCGCGGCTTCGATCGGCAGCTCGACGCAGCCGTTGGACTGGGGGAAGCCATAGGAGGCGCGCGGGTAGCCGTGCACGGCGTCGCCGCCGTTGAAGTAGTTCACCCACGGGACGTCCGGAACGACGTATTTGGTGCCGTCCACGTCGGTGCCGCTCATGGTCGTCGATACGTAGCGCGCGTAGATCGGGAAGATGCCCTGTTCGGTTTCCGCGCCGGGCACGCCGGTGTTGACCGGGGTGCTGAAGGCGACGTGGTGGCCGCGATGCAAATCGAGCGTCTCGGGCAGCGACTCGCTGACCGTCACCCACGTGTACGGCTGGCGGTCGCGGCGATCGTGGGTCTCGTCGTAGAGCACCGACGCCCAGGTGGCGCTGTCGGGTTCACCGGTCACCTGCAGGTCGCGGTCGGCCTGGTAGACCTCGAGGGCGCCGCGGGTGGTCTCGTCGAGCTGTCCCATCTGCACCGGCGGTGCGTCGTCGCGGTCGGCGGCGAGCGCGCCGCGCGGTGGATCGAAGGCGTGTTCCGCCGCTTCACGGCGCGTCTCGGCGCCGGCCGCGATGTGCACGATGTAGCGAGGGTGAAGCCTGGCCGGGAGGTAGCCCAGGCGCGCAAGCGCCTGCTGCAGGCCGGCGAGTGGGGGACACGCGACGCGCAGGCCGATCGTCTGTTTACGCCCGAGCTGCGCGTGGCCGCTGGAGCTCGTGCGTGCCCAGACCGTCAGCGCGTAGCGTGAGCAGGGTTGCAGTGTCGAGGCGGGCGTGAAGACCTCGGAGTCGCCGACGACGCTCCACGTCCCGGCGATCTCGGGGTTGAGCGTCGGCGGCGGCGAGCTCGGCGAGACGGGCGCAGACAGTGCCACCGCCAGCGGCGCGGTGCCGTTCCCCAGCACGCGAGCTGGCAGCGCCGAGAGCCGCGTCGGCGGCAGCGGCGCCGTCGTGGCGGCGTCAGCGACCGCCGCGCGCGAGGACAGCAGACCGCCCATGCCGTGTCCGCGCGAGCCGAGCGCAACGACCACGACGATCGCCGCGACGAGAAGCAGCAGAGCGGCGATTGGCCCCCGTTTCATGGGGAAACGGTAACGCATGCGTTGGCGCCCCTCTGCACTGCGGCTGTCAATCGCGGCGGCGCGCCGGTGCGCTCGGCGAGCGTGTCACGGCTCGAGCCACGGCGCCGGCGTGCGTGACACCACGTGCGCCGCGATCCCGACCGAGAGCACGATCGCGGCGGCGAGGGCGAGCGGCGCCGCGATCGAGACATCGAGCACGAGCGCCGCGCCCGCGAGCGCCCCCAGCAGCATGGCCGCGACGGCGAGCAGCCGCCGCCCGGCCTTCGCCCCGGGGCCACCGAGGAAGCTGGCTTCCGAGGCGAGCCCGGTGATCGTGCGCGTCAGCACCGTGGTGGTCAGCTCCGGCACCGCCAGACGCTGCGCGGCCGCGTTCTGGACGCCCAGGGCGAGCGCCAGCGGCACGAGCAGCGCGTAGCGAGTGCCGCTGTTCAGCGGCTCGCCGACGGCGAGCGCGACGATCGTCGCCACGAGAATCAAGGTGAACTGGACGGCGCACGCGGCGCGCAGCAGCCGCCCGCGGTGATCCGCGTTACGTCCGCCGAGGTAGCCGCCGAGCGCCGCACCCACGACAAACGACCCAATCGCGACCAGCGAGGTGATCGCCGACAGCCCACCGGCGCCGGCGAGCGCGAACCCGAGGAACACGAGATTGCCGGTCATGTTGGCGACGAAGACGTGACCGAACTTCAGGTAGCTGACCGCGTCGACGACGCCGGTGAGGCAGGTGAGCAGGACCAACAGCGGCATCAGTGGCCCGTGGCGGTCGCCGGGCGACGGGCGCAGCGTGCGTATCGCTTCCTCGAGCGCGCTCACGCGCCGCTGTCAAGCCTCGACGAGGGCACGCGCTGAAACTACCTTGCCGCGCCGTCCCGCGCGGCAAGCCTCACTCGAGGTAGGTGACGACCTCCGCGAGCGGCGCACGCTCGGGCACGCGCTGCTCCTGAACGGGGAAGCCGAGGTACAGCAGCGCGACGGGCGTCTCGCTCGGCGACAGGGCGAGGATCGCTCGCCCCCGCGGATCCGCGAGCAGCGGCACCGTGCGCCAGTAGCCGGCGAGGCCGCGCGCGTGCGCGCCCAGCAGCACCAGATACGCGGCGACCGCCGTCGCGAGCAGGTCCTCGCGGTCCTGGTCAGGGTCGCCGCTCTGCTCCGCCGTCACGGCGACGAGCGTGGGCGCACGCTGCAGCTTGACCGCGGACCCGGGCTGCTCGGCCTCGGCCAGCTCCATCAGGCGCTCGCGCGTGCGCTGGCCGAGCACGCGAAACCGCCAGGGGTTGGTGAGATGATGGTTGGGCGCCCAGCTCGCGAGCTCGAACAGCTGCTCGAGCACCACCGCGTCGAGCGGCTGCGCGGTGAACGCCTTGTGTGTGCGACGAGTACGGATAGCCTTCTCAACGTCCATGCCAGGAACCCTAGAGCCAAGCTCGCTCCGGGCTGACCTGGAATGAGCATCGGCGAAATCGTGGCGATCGCCGCGGCCGGGCTGGCGGCGGGTGCGATCAACACGCTGGTCGGCAGCGGCACGCTGATCACCTTCCCGGTGCTGCTGGCGTTCGGCTACGCGCCGGTGACGGCGAACGTCTCGAACACCATCGGCCTGGCGCCGGGCAACGCCTCCGGGGCGTTCGGCTACCGACGCGAGCTGGGCGGTCAGCGTGAGCGCGTTCTGCGCTTCGGCGCGAGTTCCCTGCTCGGCGGCATCACCGGCGCCGTGCTGCTGCTGGTGCTGCCTGCCTCGGCGTTCAAGGCGATCGTGCCCGTCTTCATCGCGATCGCGCTGGTGCTGACGGTGCTCCAGCCGCGACTGGCCGCGTGGCTCGCCAGGCGCGAGATCGACCTCGAGCGCAAGGCCGGCGCCGTGACGCTGCTGGCGGTCTACCTGACTGGCGTCTACGGCGGCTACTTCGGCGCCGCCCAGGGCATCCTCCTGCTGGGCATCCTCGGCGTGGCCCTGGCGCAGGATCTACACCGCACGAACGCCCTGAAGAACGTGCTCGTCGGCCTCGTCAACGGCACCGCGGGCCTGTACTTCATCTTCGCCGCACACGTCGACTGGGGTCCTGTCGCGATCATCGCCGCGACCGCGATCGTGGGCGCGCAACTCGGCGCCCGCTACGGGCGGCGCCTGCCGCCGCAGGCGCTGCGCGCGGTGATCGTCGTGGTGGGCGTGTTCGCGATCGTGCGCCTGCTCGTCAACTGAGCTCCACGGGTCTTGAGAGCTTCAGGCAGCCGGGGTCGGGACGCTGGATCACCGTCTACGCCAACAGCGCGCTCGCCTGGATCGTCATAGTCGAGATCGCGCTCCACACCGCCGACTACGGCGGCCCTGCGATCCCCGCCGCACGTCAGCCATCAAAGGGGAGCGCAGCGGCTTAGCACGGTGCGGCACTGAGCACTCCGACAATAGTCAGAGACGCAGCTTGAGCGATGCCCGCGTCCCCAGTATCAATTGTCCGATTACTTCCGAACAGCGGGGGCGTGTTTTGAGGCTTGAGGATACAAGTAGTCCACAGGAGCAATCGTGTCGGCGGCCACCGGCTGACCAGCAGACACCGGGTGGCGCCGCCTGTCAATGACGAGCGTGATGATGGACCCTTCCGCGAGCCGAGGGTCGCGTGACGGATGATCGCATCCGAGCGCGCGATCGTTACGGTCGCAATCGGCCGCTTCGAGCCGTTGGTCGACCGTGGCCTGATAGATGTCCTCCGCGAGGACCATCATGTCGACGTTCTCGCCAGCGGGCTGGATGACCACGCGCTCGAAGTTATGGCCGCCGAACAGATGCCACAGGTCGTGATCTTGGATGAGGCAGCCGAGCGTTCGGCGTTTGGACGGCTGAGAGAGACTGCTCCGACGACGAGGGTCGTCGTGCTCGCGCATGAGCCGGCGCGGGAGTACGGGATGCGGCTACTTGCCGCTGGAGCGACGTGCGTCGCCAGGAACGCGCCTGCGCTCGACCTCGTCGCGGCCGTGCATCTCGTAGCGCGAGGCGAACGTGCATTCATCGCGGCCGACGGCGCCCGTGTCGAACGCTGCTACCCGAGCGAGGCATCCGTGCTTACCAAGCGCGAGACCGAAGTGCTGGGTTGCCTCAGCCGAGGCCACTCTAATGCTGAGATCGCCCTCGCGTTGGCAATCGGCGTGGAGACCGTCCGTACGCACGTGGCCAGCATCCTCCGCAAGCTCAAGGCGCAAAGCCGGCGCGAGCTTGTCGGCATGACGCTCCCAGCTCGCCGCAAATGACGGTTAGTGGAAATTAGCTCGCCGCGTGGCTCTTATTGTGATCCCCCGAAGTCGTGGTGCCGGGGGATAGGCAAACCGACGGCCGCCGAGTACAGTCCGTCGCAACTATTCGCCTAATTGGCCCCTGCCGAAGGCTCGGGCGTTCTCGACCTTGGGGGCTGAAACGTGTGGATCGCTGTGCGCCGGCTCGTGTTGTGCCTGCTGTGCTGTGGTGCAGGGCTTGCGGTCTCACCCGTAGCGGCGCTGGGGGAAGGTTCGTCCTCAGAAGCCTCCTCGCTCCCCCTCGAAGAGAGCGCTGTCTCCCCATCGCTTGAAGGCTCGTTGGTGACTCCGGGGTCGCCGACTGAAGTCGAACAGCTACAAGCTCAGCAATCAGCAAAGCGGTTGAGCTCGGAAGCGGTGGCTGCTCGTGAAGCTTCCCGCACGAAGTTCGAGAGTCTCGATTCGCAACAGGCAGTCGAACTCGCTAACGAAATCTTCCCTGCGTTGATCGACCAACGAGCCGGTGGGCCCCCGGCGTTGCCGGCGGGCCAGAGCATCCATGGCTACATAACTGCTGACGCTGCGCAGGTGAATCTCGGAGAAGGTAAGCATGGGGTGATCGAATCGATGGCTCCAATGGCCATCGAAGGGTCGGCTGGTCAGTGGGAACCGATAGATCTCGGTTTGACTTCGGTGGGCGGAGGATTCGAACCGAGGCGGCCGATCGTCGCGGTGCATATTCCGAAGCGCTTGGACGAAGGCGTGCAGTTGGCCGATAGCGGTGTGTCGGTGACGGCGGTCAACGCGCAAGGCACGGCTTTGAGCGGCTCGGAAGGGATCTTGGACGGGATGAGCGTCTGGTATGCCAACACGCAGACAGATACCGATATTGTTGTCAAGCCCACAACGGCCGGCTTCTCAGCGGACGCTGTGCTGCGTTCGATCGCAAGTCCGCAGCGGCTCGCGTTTCGAGTTGGGTTGCCGAGCGGCGCGTCGCTGGTGCAGCCACAGCCCGGTGAAGGTAATGTGGAAATCGTCAAGGAAGGCAAGACGGTCGCGGTGGTTCTTGCGCCGTATGCGCACGACGCCGCGGGAACGCCTGTGCCGGTGTCAATGACGGTTATGGGGAACACCTTGACGCTGTCGATGGCTGACTCTGGCGAAGTTCAATTTCCTGTCCAGGTCGACCCGGAATTCGTGAAAGGCAGCGACAGCAAACTCGTCGGGCCTATCGGCGGCAAGCGCTCGAACTGGAAGTTCGCTACCAGCAGCGAAGCGAAGTTTGGTCACGAACCGAGCGAAGGGGTCCATAAAGACGAAGGGGAAGGCAAAGGATACCTCGCAACCTCGGGGATCGCCGAATACAAAGAAACGGAATATGCGTTCTGGTCATACCAAACCAAGGGCGTCTCGAAAATCTACCAGTTCAACGCTAAAACCGAAGGAAAGAACAAAGGCGCCGAGATCGAAAGCTTCCTTGAACTGGAAGGCGGGGGTAAAAGCGAAAACAAGTATAGGCTGTCTACCGAAACCTTTGAACCGGAATACAGCCTCAAAGAAGCTCCGGTGGGTGGCTTGTGCGCCAAGAATGGGGAAAAATCCGAATGTGCGCCGGCCGCCGGCGCGGCGGGTAACGTCGTGCGATTCCAGCAGTCCGTGCAGAAAAAACCGAGCAACTACAGCTTTTCTGACAGTCTTCACGAAGGAATCGTGTACCTCGCCGAGCCCGAAGGGACGCATTCGACCACGAAGTTCAATACAACTTCTAAAGAAGTTGAAGGCGAAGTAGAAAATTCGAAAAAAGAAAAAGAAGGACAACGCCAACCCAACGCGCTCTACGGTTCTGGTGGCTGGCTGAGCAAGCACCAGGACGCGCTGGAACCAATCGCTGAAGACAAAGGGATTGGCGTCGCGGCGACGAAGCTCGAATACGAAAGCGCGCCCGGCAAATGGGAACCGGTATTTGAACACAGCTATCTCAACGGAGACGGCTGCGAAGGTGTGCAGTGCTACGAAAAACACGGGGAATACTTGACGGTGCCGGAAAGGCTGCCGAACGGCGAAGACAAAATCCGCTACCGGGCCGAAGAGGCAATGCCGGGCACAGAGTCGCTTGAATCGGAAAAAGAAGGAGAAACGATCGTCAACGAGGCGACTGTCAAAGTCGATACGTCCAAGCCACACAGCATCGTTCTTCTTGGGCTTCCCTATGGAAACGAACTGAGCGAAACCAAATATGCACTGACGGCGGAGGCGACCGACGGCGAAGGCGCGATCGCGAGCTCGGGTGTGAAGTCGATCGGGCTATACGTTGATGGAAGCCTTATCAAGGACACCGAAGCGATAGAAATAGAAAAAGGTGGTGGTGGAAAAGGAGCGGGCGCCAAGGAAGGCGAATGCCTCTCGGTCCCGAAAGGCGAATGTACGGCGAGCGCCAGATACACGATCAACGGCGCGGAACTGGGCGCTGGTCACCATTCGATTCAGCTCGTGGTCTTTGATAACGCCGGTAACGAAGGCAGGCTGCCCGGCGAAGGCACGGAGATCTCGGTTCGCCATTCGACGCCGGTCGCGCTCGGCCCGGGTTCGGTGGATCTCGAGTCCGGCGATTTCAGCCTGGGGGCCGCCGATGTCTCGATGGGTTCTGGGCTGACGGTCTCCCGCGCCTACAGCTCACGTGATCTGATCGCCGGCTCAGAAGGGCCGCTCGGCCCGCAGTGGACCATCAGTATGGCCAGCGCGACGTCGCTTAGCGAACTGATCGACGGAAGCGTGCTCATGACCGCCGCGAACGGAAGCCAAACGATCTTTCCGGCGGTCCTCAACAGCGAACATAAACCGACGGGGAAGTTCGAAGCGCCGCCCGGGGACTCGAACCTCGAACTCACGCTCGAAGAAAACGAAGCCAAAGAAAAGCTCGCGTACTACCTCAAGAACGCGGCCAACGCCACGTCGGTGAAGTTCACCCGCCCAAGCGGCGCTAAGGCCTGGGTACCCACCAGACAGGAAGGGGCCGTCAAAACGGATACGGTCACCTATACCTGGCAGACCGTCGAAATCGAAGGCAAAAAGATCACCGAGCCCCTCGAAGCTCTTGCCCCAGTGCCTGCGGAAGTGTCCTGTCCATCTGGGAAACTGAACCCAGGCTGTAGGGCGCTGAAGTTCACGTACGCCACAAAAACAAAGGGAAAAATCGGCGAAAGCTCCACCGAATGGGGCGAATACAACGGCCGGCTCGTGAAAATCGCATACGAAGGATATAATCCCGCTACGGGCAAAATGCTGGAAAAACCGATAGCGGTCGCAGAATACACCTACGATAAAAAAGGGCGACTGCGCGCAGAGTGGGACCCACGCATCTCCCCGGCGCTAAAGACCAGCTATGGGTATGACAGCGAAGGGCACGTCACAGCGCTGACACCGCCAGGAGAGGAGTCATGGGTGTTCACGTATGCTCCGATCGCCGGCGACACGGGGACTGGACGACTCCTCAAGGCGGCTCAAGCACCCGCTACGGCACCCCTATGGAACGGGGAACTACCGGCCAATACCGAAGCGCCCAAAATCGCAGAAGCGACCCCGATCATGGGAGTGCCGATTAGCGTGTCGCACGGGACGTGGAGCAACAGCCCCGTGGCCTACACGTTCCAGTGGGAACACTGCAAGCCGCTGACGAAAGAAGAAACTGAAAAAAAAGCTAAAGTGAAATGCACCCAGATCCCGGGAGCAACCAACGCGAGCTACGAGCCAGCACTGACCGACGTTGGGGACAGGCTCGTCGTGAAAGTCGGCGCCGCGAACGGCGACGGCCTGGTAACGGTGGGCACCGGCGAAAGCGGGCTAGTGAAACCGGCAACAGAATACGCCCTGAGCGGCGGCGTCGTAGAAAAAGAGAGCTCCGGGATCGCGGAGGGGCCCGATAAAAACGCGTGGTTCGCCTACCGGGACGGCGTCGGTAAGATCACTCCGACGGGCGTTAGCACGGAATATTCGTTCTCTACAGAAAAAGGCACTATCTGGGGGATCGCGGCCGGCCCCGCAAAAGAAGAAGATATGTGGTTCACCGTGTACAAGAGCTCGCCGGACGAAGTACCCGAAGCCAGCGCGATCGCGAAGATCACGACGGCAGGCGTGGTGACGGAATACCCGCTGCCGACCGCTAGTTGGCCGATTGGGATCACGGGCGGCCCCGGAGGCGACGTGTGGTTCGCGGAGCACGGCACCGATAAGGTGGGCAAGATCACGACGTCTGGTGCGATCACTGAATACGCGCTGCCCACGGGAAGTCGTCCGTCTTCGATCACTAGCGGACCCGACGGCAACGCATGGTTCACAATCGAAAAAACGAAAGAAGAAAGCGGCCTACACGAAAACAAGATCGCGAAGATCACGCCGTCTGGCACGATCACCGAATACCCGCTGCCAGAACAAGGCTCGGACTCTCAGCCAACACCGCAAGGGATTACCGTCGGGCCAGACGGCAATATATGGTTCACCACCAGCTGCGGCAAACCATGCTACATCGGAAAGATGACGACATCGGGCGCGCTCACCGAATATGCGATGGGCGGTCAACTCAGCCAAGGCGGACTGGCCGCCGGGTCGGATGGGAAACTGTGGTTCCACTACAACGGCGGGATGGGAACGATCAGCACATCCGGCGCAATGACCCTACAGCCGATAATGCCCGAAGTCGCCGAAGAAGTCGGCTTCACAGGCGAAATGGTCACAGGCTCGGACGGAAACCTGTGGGCCCGGGTCGCTAGCACCGCCCATCGCGACGCGATGGGCAAGATCGTCCCGACGTCAACCCAAAGTGACCCGAGCCCCCAGCCGGGCTGGACGATGGAGTACAACGTCCCCGTGTCGGGCACGGGCGCACCTCACGAAATGGGTCTCAACAAAGAAACGCACCAGCCCGAACCAGAAAAGTGGGGGCAGAAGGACGACCCGACGGAAGCCACCGCGATAGTCCCGCCGGATTCGCCGCAGGGCTGGCCAGCATCGAGCTACAAACGCGCGACCGTCTACTATCTCGATGCCGAGGGACGCGCCGTGAATGTCGCCCAGCCGAGCACAGCCGAAACCGGGGCGATCGCCACCACGGAATACAACGAAGAGAACGACGTAACCCGCACGCTGAGCCCGGCCAACCGCGCCACAGCACTCAAAGAAGGATGCGAACCCACGCACTGCAAGTCAGCGGAAGTATCGGACCTCCTTGACACCATCAATGTCTACAACGAACCCAACCAGTACGGGGAAGTAGCTGGATGCAGAAAAGAAACACCGAACGCCGAAAAAGAAACAGCGGCGCCCGATACCCGTCTGTGCGAAACGTGGGGACCCCAGCATAAGGTACGATACGTGCCAAACGGATACAAAACCCAGACCGAAGCCCTGGCACGCAACCACATGAAGTACTTCTACGAAGACATCGCGCACGGCGCCCCAGAAACCGTCGAAGGAAAGACACAAGCCTACGATCTGATGACCGAAACGACAGACCTAGCCGAACTCGAAAAAGGAAGCGAAGAAGAAGTCGAATCGCGCAAATCGACCACTTCGTACTCTGGTCAGAGCGGACTGGGCTGGACGCTACGCGCTCCAACATCGGTAGTAGCCGCCACCGAGACCGGGGGCGCGAAACTCGAACACAAGACGCTCTACTACGAAAAAGGCGAAGCCAAGGGACAAATCAAGGAAACCAGAGGACCGAAAGGCTTGAACGGCGAATCCGCGCACGACTCACGGATCATCTACTACACCGCAGAAGAAAACACAGAAGGATATACAGGCTGCGGCAAACACCCAGAATGGGCCGGTCTCATCTGCGAGACACTGCCCGCCAAGCAGCCACCCGAAACGACCGGGCTGCCCACACTGCCGGTCACGACGATGACCTACAACGTGTGGGACGAGCCGGAAAAGGTCGAAGAAACCTTCGAAAAAACCGCGACATTCCCGACGACGACCCGCACGAAGAGCGAGACCTACGACGAAGCCGGACGGCTGAAGACGAGCGAAACACGCTCGACGTCGAGTAAAGACAGCGCGCTGCCGAAGGTGACGGATGAATACAACTCGAAAACTGGGGCCCTCGAAAAGCAGTGCACAAACGAAGGCAAACCCTGCACCGAAGGGACACCAAAGACGCTCACCAGTAAATACAACACGCTAGGCCAGGCCGAAACCTACACCGACGCTGACGGCAACACCACGACATACAAGTACGGTGGCCCGGAAAAGGACGGCCGGATCGAAGAAATCACTGACAGCAGCAACGCCGGCAAAAGCACCCAGAAATACACCTACGAAGAAGAAACCACCGAGGAGCTGACAAAGCTCGTCGACTCCGCCGCGGGCACGTTCACCGCCAGCTACAACATAGAAGGACAGCTAACCAGCGAGGTGTACCCCAACAACATGTGCGCCAACTACACCAACAACGCCGTTGGCGAAACGACCCATATCGAATACATCAAGACGACGAACTGCTCCGAAAGCAATCCAACGGTGTGGTTCAGCGAAAACAAGGTCCCCTCGATTCGCGGCGAAATGATGAGCCGAGCGAACACGCTAGCAAGCGAGACCTACACCTACGATACACTCGGACGGCTCACCGAAACACAAGAAACCCCGGCCGGCGCGTACTGCAAAACACGGACCTACACCTATGACGAAGAATCCAACCGGACGAGCCAGACCACACGCGAACCAAACAGCAAAAAAGAATGTGCCACCGAAGGCGGCACAGAACAGAAACATACCTACGACGAAGCGAGCCGCCTCACTGACACCGGCATCGAATATGACCCCTTGGGCAACGTGACAAAGCTGCCATCCGCAGACGCGGAAAAACAAGAACTGAAGAGCACCTTCTACGTCGACGACGCCGTCGCAACACAAGAACAGAACGGCACCAAGAACGAATACTTTCTCGACCCAAACGGCCGCACACGCGAAACGGTCACCGGAACGAAAAAAACGATCAACCACTACGACGCAGCCGGAGAAGCCGTCGCATGGACCTGCGAAGTGGTCTCGGAAAAATGTTCCACCTCTAACTGGACCCGCAACATCCCAGGGATCGACGGCGCCCTCGCGGCGGTTCAGACCAGCGGCGGAACCCCCGTACTGCAACTACACGACCTTGAGGGCGACGTCATCGCGACCGCCGCTGACAACACAACCGAAACAAAACTCCTGTCCACCTACAACAGCACTGAATTCGGCGTACCAAACTCCGAAAAAACGCCACCACCGTTCGCGTGGCTCGGAGCCTCCGACGTCAAGAGCTCCTTTTCGACCGGCATCATCACCTATGGTGCCACCTCCTACGTTCCGCAGACCGGACGAGCACTCCAAGGCGCACAGGTCGAACCGCCAGGCGCACCCACCGGCTCCGGTCTCGGCACACCCTACACCCACGAACTCGAACCATGGGTCTTGCAAGGCGGCGCCCGCGAGGCCAAAGAAGCACCAGGAATCGGAGCCACCGAAGAACGCGAAGCGCAAGAAGCTGCATGTAGAGCGAATCCCGACTCCTGCTCGGAAGATCCTGCGTGGTCCGGTGATGTGAGCATCCAGGCCGCAGAAGCCATATCGGGCACATTGGAGGGAATCGAATATGCCTACTATCTCGGCGACGGTGAGGTGCTTGAATTGGCTGAGAAGGTTGTTGGGTATCTCAATGAATATCTGCATATCAATTTCCTGGCAAAACTCAAGGAAGCGTTTCAAAAGGGAGTTTTCGGCTATAGCACGGATGATGTCGCGAAATGGGCGTTTTCGATTGGCACACTCCTTGATACGTGCACAAAAGCGGCCAAAGGTTTCAAACATGCCCACTGCTGGCTGTATCTGCCTACGGTCGTTAGGCACGCATACAGCGGAGGCCCAGGATTTGAAATTCCCAATTTCGGAGCGGACGTCGGATGGGAAGATCCGGGAGATGTTGCGGTCGGCTATTGCCTGTTTGGCACGAATTCGGGGTGTTTCAATGCCAACGCGTATTGATCTCTGCCCTGCTGGCTACTGGGTGCAGGGAGAGCAGGGTCGCGACCGCAGGCAACGAAATGCGCGGGTGGGGCGAGTCCGTGCGGGGCGAGTCCGTGGAAGGCGGCGCGCGAAGATGCGCGGCGTGTAGGCGCACACACGGGGGTATGGATGATACACAACATAGCGTTGCTCGTAACGCTGGCCATTATCTGGCTTCTCCCCGCCTTCCTGGTTGCCCGACTGGCACAGAGGCGGGGCCGCACCTTCGAGGTGTTCATGATCGCGGCGCTGGTCATACCTTGGCCAATCGTGCTGCTAGTCACGCTCGCCCTGCCACGCCGGGACGAGCGATGACGTGCTCCAGTCCGCTTGTAGCGACGCAGGCCCAAAACTGCATGCGTCATCGTCCAAAGGCGATATGCTCCGCATAATGCGTCGCCTTATCGGGATTTGGCCGCTGTTCGGACTTCTATTTGCTCTGGTAGTCGGTGGGTGCGGAGCGAGCGCAGTTAGCACGGCTCGCGAGGCCGGCACGCCCACTACGTCAGGGCGACTCGCGAGCTCAACCTCTTCGGAAGTCTACCTGGTTCGTGCAGGCTCGATGGAACCGACGCTGCCTCTCGGAGCGAGAGTTGTCGTGAAGGAAGGCGTACGCCCGACCGTCGGAGCTATCGTGGTCGTCCACCCGCCGGAAGGCTCTGCCGCGGAGGAGTGTGGGCCGAAGCCTCACATGGTCAAACCGGACGGAAGGGCTTGCGAAGCGCCCATTCGTGAAGAGTCGAAGATCAAGCTGATCGAGCGGATCGTCGGCGGGCCGGGCGACGAAATCCACATTCGAGAAGGCCATGTCTATCGAAAGCCCAACGGTTCAGGCCTGTTCGTCCGTGAGAGCGACTCATATACTCGTGGGTGCGGCACGCACGCTGGTTGTAATTTCCCGGACCCGATCACGATTCCGTCAAAGCATTGGTTTTTGATGGGAGATAACCGTGGAGAATCCAACGACAGCCGCTTCTGGGGGCCGGTCCCGACAGCTTGGATCGTCGCCACGGTAACGCAGATACATAGGCCAGCGTTCTAGTGAAGCCATGACTAGTCGGAGACGAAAGACGATTCCTCCCATACGCCGAAGGCGTGCTGGCGTAGCAGTCGCTATCGCGACTATGGTGTGCGGCAGCTTGACGGCATGTGGTAGTTCGTCCCAAATCGCAAAAGTGACACGGAAAACGAGTCCCATCAGAGGAGTGTCGGCAGCCACACGGCCGCGGACTCATGTCGTGCGCGTCAAGCATGCCGTGGCTGCGGCGAAGCCGCATGGCATTCACATGATCGCGGAGTTCGCAGCATGCATGCGTCGAAACGGCATCGACGTGCCATCTCCGACTCCGGCGCGCAGCGATCCACAACTCGATACTCGTGGCATCGACATGCGGAGCTCAAGGGTTAGGGCCGCGAGCGTTAAATGCGGTCACTATCTACGCTTGAATACTTCCTCTGGATAGCGGTTCAGTTCAATGGCAATTGATCAATGTCAGAGGCATGCGTCTCGAGCTCGCTCGAGCGGGGGCACCCGGAGGAGCGGTATTATGACCATCATGCTACGGGCAACTGTGCCGTCGGGAATCGTCGCTGCGCTTGCGTGTTTCGCGCTCCCACTGGTCATGGTCTCCTCGGCTGGCGCGGCGTCTGCGTGGCTTGCGCCCACGACTGTCTCTGGAGTAGGTTCTCAAGCGGGCGAACCGCAGGTCGCGTTCGACAAGCACGGCGATGCGATGGCGGTGTGGTCCAGCGAAGACGGGACCGAAGCGAACGGCGCCAGGAAATACGAGGTGCAGTCGGCTTACAGGCCCGCGGGTGAGGCTTGGCAGGCTCCCGAAACGCTTTCGCTGCCCGATCAAGGCGCAGAAGACGAGAGCATGGCGCTCGATGGGCAGGGTGATGCCGTCGCGGTATGGGAGGCGTACACTGGCGTCACGTTCGTTGTCGAGGCGTCGTATAGGCCGATGGGCGGGACTTGGCAGACTCCCGTGTACCTTTCGCCCGAAGAGATTCCGGGCACGGCGCGTCCGGAGGTCGCCGTCGACGCACAGGGCGACGCGATCGCGATCTGGAATCAGGGAGGCCCCTATGGCGGCCCTGTGTGGGAGGCGTTCAGGCCGGCGGACGGGATCTGGCAGGTTCCGGTCGAAGTCACTGCGGGTCAATACGGCGATAGACCACAGGTCGCTTTCGACAAGCAGGGCGACGCGCTGGCGCTCTGGCAGGGCTTCGAGGGCACCCCGGTCAACGAATGGGTTCCTGAGTCTGCGTTCATGCCGGCGGGCGGTGCCTGGCAGGCCCCGGTTAACGTCGCTGCCAGTGGAATCGCTGAAGGGCTGCACCTCGCCTATGGTGGGAATGGTGATGCCGTCGCGGTCTGGGATCGCTGGACGCACGGGTTCCTCTCCAACATGGTTGCGCAGGCAGCGTTCAGGCCGGCGGGTGGTGCCTGGCAGGCTCCCGTAGACCTTTCTGAAGAAGTCCCGGAAGGCGACGAACCTTCTAATCGGGAGTCGCGCGAACCGGTGGTGGCTGTTGACGAGCAGGGGAACGCTGTTGTGGTCTGGGGTCGCTGGTTCGGTGCGCAGGCCGCATTCAGGCCGGCCGGCGGCGCGTGGCAGGCCCCGGTGGACATCTCGGCGCCCCTGCAGACCGCTGAAAGCCCGGAGGTGGCATTCGACGCGCGGGGCGACGCAATCGCCATCTGGGCCTTGCAGCCGTCTCCTGGCTCCACCAGGATCATCCAAACGGCTTCCAAGCCGGCAGGCGGCGCTTGGCAGACTCCCGTCAATATAGGCCAAGGGGGCAGACCGCAGGTTGCGTTCGATGGGCAGGGCGACGCGGTTACGATCTGGGGCGCCAACGGCACGATCCAAAGCGCGGGCTATGTCGCCGTGGGACCAAGCTTGAACGGCCTGTCGATCCCGACCGCGGGCACCGTCGGCCGGCCGGTTAGCCTCTCGGTTTCGCCGCTGGAGGTGTGGTCTGTCCTCGGGGAAACGAACTGGAACTTTGGTGATGGCACCTCCGCCACCGGGACGAGCGTCACCCACACCTACACCAGCGCAGGTTCCTACGAAGTGCAAGTGCGTAGCACCGATATGTTTGGCAACTCCACAAGCGCCTCGGGCACAATCACGGTCGCGCCTGAACCGCCAGTATCCACCTCTGCTTCCTCTTCATCCCCTTCTTTGGCTTCTTCGGCTCCCGCACCCGAGCCGCCGACGATCGGCGCAGCCAGCCAGTCGGGTTCGACCTGGCGCGAGAGTGGAAAGTCGCCCGTCGGGACCACCTTCAGTGTGTCGCTGAACGAGCAAGCCACGATGAGCTTGAGCTTCCTCCGGGGCGTCAGTGGTCGCATGGTCGGTCACAGATGTGTTGGAAAGCCTTCAAAGGGTGTCAAGCGCGGGTGCATACGTACCGTTGTCGCGGGTATGCTCTCGATCGTTGGGCGTCGTGGCATGAACAAAGTCGCCTTCGAGGGTCGCATCTCACGCTCGGATGTGCTCAGCCCCGGTCGTTACAAGCTTGTCGTCACCGCCACCAACGCGGCCGGCAGTTCTACCCCGAGGATTCTCTACTTCACAATCATAAAGTAGGGCGGGCCGATCTCGATGCCGAGGTCGTGGTCGATGCTCACGTCACGTCCGAGGCGGCGCGCGCTGCGATCGAGCGCGTCGCGGGCGCGTTGCCAGTCGTGTTGCTGCTCTCGCGGCTGGGAGGCGGCGTCAATACGAAGACTTCATCTGGGAAGGTGATCCCATCCCCGAATTCCTGCACATGCCATGGGCCGCATGGTGTGAACACATGACGTCAAATGCGGGATCGGTCTCGGGATGCAACGAAGAGCTGAACGAAGAAGAATACAACAAATGGCTCAATACTCCGAAAGCGTGATAACTACGATGATGGACAATGCCGGCCGGTGGAGAAAGATACCACGAGTACGTGGCGTAGTGGTTGTCGCGGTGGCGATAGTTGCCGCCTTGCTTGGCGTTGCGATATACGAGAGCGTCGGAGCCGTTGGCATTCTTGGTTCGCATCCGCATGTCTCGGCGGGAACAGGGCGGGTGACGAGTTTTGAACCACTGCGTCGGGCGACTCTTACGGTAGATGTGCGCCTATGTCGGATTGGCGGTGCGGCGTGCTCGGCGCTTAGTAGTGCTTTGTTAGTTTTGTTGTAGGGTTTTGGGGGTGGTTCGGCGAACTCTTCTTGTGTCTGGTTCTCGATGTGAGGAGGGTGTCGTGGCGGTGATGGAGACGGTGGTGGATGGGCCTGTGGTGGTGCGTGAGCGTTTGGAGGGGTTCGCGCTGGGGGTGTTGGGGGAAGCGGTGAACCGGCAGGTGCAGCTGGTGAATGGGGAGCGATATTTGCGGGGGTTGATCGAGGGGGGGCCGCGTAAGTCGCTTGAGCCGATGGTCGCGCGGCTTGGGGGTGAGGCTGACTATGAGAGCTTGCAGCAGTTCTTGGCGGTGAGCCCGGACCGAACTCAGGGGGTCACGCCAAGCTGGCCCGACCCCGTAGGTTCGGTCCGGTGCGTGTGAGAGTCCTTCTGCCCGTGCAAAATGGGCGAGAGGAGGACCGATCACGTGAAGCGCAGACGACACACGCCGGAGCAGATCGTCAGGAAGCTCAGAGAGGCGGACAGGCTGGTCGCCGAGGGTATGGAGGTGCCCGAGGTCGCGAAGGCGCTCGAGGTTTCCGAGCAGACGTATCACCGCTGGCGTGCGCAGTACGGCGGGATGCAGGCGGACGATGTGAAGCGGTTGAAGGAGCTCGAGCGCGAGAACGCGCAGCTGAAGCGTTTGGTCGCCGACAAGGAGCTGGAGAACCTCGCGCTTCGGGAGATCTCGAAGGGAAACTGGTGAGCCCGTCGCGCCGTAGAGCCGCGGTCCTGATGCTCCAGGACCGTTTCGGGCTCTCGGAGCGACGGGCTTGCCGATACGTCGGTCAGCACCGCTCGACCCAGCGTCGCGAGGCGTGCGTCGCTGTCGATGACGGCGCGTTGCGTGGCCGGCTGCGTGAGATCTCCAGGGAGCGGCCGCGGTGGGGCTATCGTCGCGCGCACGCCACGCTGCGCGGTGAGGGCTGGGAGGTGAACCGCAAGCGGGTGCAGCGGCTGTGGCGCGAGGAGGGCCTGCGTGTGCCCGTGCGCCGCAGAAAGCGCCGGCAGCTGGGAGACTCGACGGTGCCCGCTGCACGGCTGGCCGCTGAGCGCCCCGATCACGTGTGGGCGATCGACTTCCAGTTCGACCAGACCGCCGACGGCAGGCTCCTGAAGCTGCTGCACGTCGTCGACGAGTTCACCCGCGAGGCGCTCGTCGTCGAGTGTCGCCGGCGACTCGACGCCGACCGCACCGTCACGGTGCTGGACCGAATCCTCGCCACGCGTGGCCGCTGCCCTGAGTTCATCCGCTGCGACAACGGCCCGGAGTTCACCGCGAACGCGCTGCGGGACTGGTGCCGCTTCTCCCGGGCGGGCAGCGCGTATATCGAGCCCGGCTCTCCGTGGCAGAACGCCTACGTCGAGTCCTTCGGCTCGCGTATCCGTGACGAGCTGCTCGCCGTCGAGATCTTCTCCTGCCTCGCCGAGGCGCAGGTGATGGTCGAGGACTGGCGCGAGGACTACAACGAGCACCGGCCACACTCAGCACTCGGCATGCAAGCACCCGCCAAGTTCGCCAGGGCATGGAGGGCCCGACAAGACGCGCTCGCCGCCTCCCTGCGTTCGCCCTCCGGACTCACTCCGCGAGACGGCGACACCCCTAACCTGCAACACAACAACAACCACCGACTCTCACAACAGGTGGACCCATGAACGGGTCCGGTCACAGTTGCTCGACGAAGGTATAGATCACCATCAGGCTGACCAGCACCACGAACACGCGCAGCGCCCACAGTGCGGCGATCGTGCGCCGGCTGAGCTCGGCGCGCGCCACCGGCCTCGAGGTCTCGGCGACGAGCTGGTCGCGCTCGAGGTCCATGACCAGCTCATCGGGCGAATTGGTGCTCATCAGCCGACCAGGTGGACGGTCTGCAGGAACGAGTCGATGCCGTAGGCGGCTCCGCAGATGCCGACGAACGCGATCACGGCGATGCCGATGACGTTCGTCGAGCGCTTGTTGGCCCAGGCGCCCATCAGCCCGCGGTCGTTGGCGAGCATCAACATCAGCACCAGGGTGACGGGCAGCAGCACGGTCGCGAGCACGTTGGCGTTGAGCACGATCGACAGCAGCGGCGCGCCCGGGATCAGGATCACGACGGCCGCGAGCAACGCGACACCGACGTTGGCCGCGTAGAACACGAGAGCGCCGCGCGGTGAGCTGTTGAAGCTGTGGGAGACGCCGACGCATTCACCCGCTGCGTAGGCGGTGCTCGCCGAGATCGTGAGGATCGCGACAGCGCCGGCCTCGATCAGCCCCAGCGCGAACACGGCACCGGCGGCGCCGCCGGCGATGTGCTTGAGCGCCTGCGGGAAGCCGGCGCCGGCGAACCCCTCGATGCCCGATCCGCCGTGCTCGAGCAGCGCTGCCCCGGCGACCAACGCGCCGATCCCGAAGATCGCGGCCAGGACGGCGCCAAGGGCCGTGTCGTAGCGCCCGAACCTGACGTCGCGGGGGGTCATGCCCTTGTCGGCGGACGCGCTCTGCTGGAAGAAGATCATCCACGGCGTCACCGTCGCGCCGATCGTGGAGGCGAGCAGCAACAGCATCGTGTTGAAGCCACCCGACGGAAAGGGGGTGAAGTCGAAGGAGCTCACGAGCGCCCCGACGTGCGGTTTGACGAGGATCGCCGCCACCAGGAAAAGGCCGTTGAACAGCGCCATGCCGAGCACTATCCGCTCCCAGCGCCAGTAGCGACCGCCGCTGAGGGTGAACACCACGAGCGCGAGGCCGAGGGCGACGGCCACGCCGGCGCCGAGATGGAAGTAGGCGAGCCCGACGCGGATCGAGACGAACTCGGCGACCAGCGTCACGAGGTTCGTGAACGTGAGATCGCCGGCGCCGAACCATCCCCAGACGCGTCCGTAGCGCTGCAGCACCAGCTCGCCGTAGCCGCGGTGGGTGACGGCGCCGACGCGCATGCACATCTCCTGGCAGATGTAGGCCATCGCGAACAGGATCGGTATGAACGGCACGAAGAACCCGAGGCCGTACTGCGCCCCGTCGGAGGCGTAGGCGATCATGCTCGGCCCGTCGTTCTCGCCGAGCATCGCGAGGATCCCCGGTCCGACCAGCAGCCACAGCAGGTACCAGCGCTTGCGGTGCCTGCGCGCGTAGTGGACCCGCGCACGGTCATGCGAGCGCGCCAGGTCCTCGTCGGTGAGCAGCGGCGGAGCGAGGAGTGGGGAGGGGGCAACCGCCTCGCGTGTGCTCACCGCGACAGCTCCTCGCGCTCGCGCGTCTCGTTGGGAGCGGGCGAGCGCTCGAGCTCGACACGCATCGCAGCCGCGAGCTGGCCGCCGATCGCATGCTCGCGCTCGCCGAACTGCACGAACAGCGGCCCGCCGAACGGCTGGCGATCGCGCACGGCGAAGCGTTCACCCGGGGAGATGCCGCGCTCAGCGAGATAGCGCAGCATCTCGGGGTCTGAGTCGGACACGCGCACGAAGCGGCCCTCGTCACCGGGCTGCAGGCTCTCCATGCGGTGGGTCGCGCGCTCTTCGATCTCGAGGTCGGCATTGGGGATCGGGTCGCCGTGCGGATCGACCGTCGGGTGGCCGAGCTTCGCCGCGATCAGCTCCTCGAGGTCGTCCGAGAGCACGTGCTCGAGGACCTCCGCCTCGGCGTGCACGCGGTCCCACGGCATGCCGAGCGCGTCCGCGAGATAGCTCTCGAGCAGCCGGTGATGGCGGATCACCTCGAGCGCCACCCGTCGTCCGTCGGCGGTCAGGCGCACGCCGCGGTAGGGGACGTGCGTGATCACCCCGAGCTCGTCGAGACGCTTCAGCATCGCCGAGACCGACCCCGGCGTGATCGACAGGCGCTCAGCCAGCGCGTTGGTGGACACTGGCTGATCGCCGCGCGATTCCAGCGTGAAGATCGCCTTGCAGTAGTCCTCCACCGCGGCCGTTCGCAGCTGTTCGTTGACCGCCATGAAAAAAGATTATGGCATGCCAAATAAATTCTTCAAGGCAGACCCTGCTCGCACGCGGCGCGGACCCTATCCCGTGGCTTCAAGACGCTCGAGCGCGGAGGGTTCTCCGCGTGCCTCGCGGCGTGCCGCCGCCAGCTGATCGCCGACGATTACCGCGACAAGCACCGCGAACAGCAATCCGGCGACGACCAGCGCCGGCGCGAAGGTCCCGACAGCGCCGACGGCGAGACAGGCGAGCGCACCCGCGAGCCGCCTGCCGCTGAGCGTTCCGGTCATCCGCAGCCGCAGCGCGACATGGGCGAGGAGGTAGAGCGCTGGTCCGCAGACCACCGCGATCAGCTCGGCGCGCTTCAACTCGTGCGTCGCGTGCGCGATCACGAGCTCGTCGCCGACCGCGGTGAGGAGGATGCCTGCGACGATGACCACGTGTAGGTAGGTGTAGGCGTCGCGGGCGAGGAGCGTGCGGTTCTCGGAGCTCGCCAGCTGGCGCTCGGCGATCGTCGCGACGAGGTTGAAGTAGAGCCACCAGAGTGCCGCCGCGGCGAGGAAGGCCAGCCCGAACGCCACAAGCGTCGCGGTGGTCAAACCAGGTGAGGATGCGGCCCGCGCGCTGGCGCTCGATCGTGCCACGATCGGCAGCCGCGAAGGTCAGGAACGAGTGGCGTCCGACCTGGATCGCGACGTAGCAGGCGGCGAACAGCAGGGCCTCGCCGCCGAACGCTTGCGGAATCGCGATCGCCATCAGCAGGGTCGCGAGCATCAGCGCGATCAGCAGCAAGCGGACGATGATCGACTCGGGGTTGAGCTCGTTGGTCGCCCACGTCGTGTAGTTCCAGGACCACCAGACGACGAGCAGCACGAGCGCTGCCCGAGCCGCGCCCTCCCAGTCCAGCTGGTGCAGCAGCAGGCGGGCGACCTGCGCGATCGCAAACACGAAGACGAGGTCGTAGAAGAGCTCGAGCGTGCTCGCGTGCTGCTCCTCGCCGCCGTGTCGACGCAACGAGGCTCGGACGAACGGTGGCACGGTGCCTTCCGGCTACGCGGTGATCGTCATCGACCGCAGCGCCTCGTCCTCGACCCCCAAGGCGAAGCGGCTGTAGCCGTTGACTCGAGGAAGGCGTCGGTATCGCCAGCGTTGACCGCGTCGATGGCCCTCGCGACGGGCGCCAGTAGGCGTTCGGTCATTGCGACTCCTCTCGGGCAGGCAGCATGCGCCTCGTCCTCCCCGGAATCGTAGCCATGGCATACCCGTGAGAAAGCGGAGGCGTGCGCGGAGCCGACGGCGTCAGCCGACGTGTGTCGGACATAGCTCCATGACCAGGTGCGGGCCGATGATCGGCAGCTCGAACACCTCCGAGGTCACGCGAAAGCCCGCGCGTTCATAGAAGTGGCGTGCCGGCGTGCGCGCGTTGCACCAGATCCGCTGCGCGCCTTCGGCGAGCGCGTGCTGCACGAGTGCGTCAAGCACGCCGCTGCCCGCGCCCGCGCCGCGCGCGCTGGGCGTCGTGGCCATGCCACGTATGCGCCAGCCGTCGGGCTCGCCGTCCGGGGCGATCAGCCCGACGGAGACGAGCTCCTCGCCGAGGAAGGCGCCGACCGCAAAGGCGGCGCTGGACTCGGCGCGAGCCATCGCCTCGACGGGTTCGTGCGGCCGGAGCACAGCTCGGCGCAGTTCGCGCGTGCGCTCGAGCGACACCCCCCGGACGTGGAGATCGGTCATCGGGGTGAGGCTAGCCGTGCGCGCGCGGATTTCGCGTTAGCCTCCTCCAGGTCGAAACCAAGGAGATCGGGATGCCCACTTGCAGTCACCTCGACCAAGTCAAGATCACCGAGCTGCCGGAGTCGACCGACGGCTGCACGCAGTGCCTCGCCATCGGCTCGCCGTGGCTACACCTGCGCATCTGCCTGGTGTGCGGCGAAGTTGGATGCTGCGATGACTCGCCCAACCGCCACGCGAGCGCGCACGCGCATAGCAGCGGCCATCCGCTGATCCGCTCGATCGAGCCCGGCGAAGTCTGGTCGTGGTGCTACATCGACGAGCTGATGCTGCGGATCGACTCGGTCCACGGCACCACCCGGATCCCGCCGTCGCCGCTCGGCGGTTGAACGGGATCGCCGCAGCGCTGAGCGGCTAGTGGGCGCCGTGTCCGCGCACGGTGTGCCAGCTCTGCAGCGTAATCCGCAGGATCAGTACGGACATGGCGAGGCCGATGATCGGGTCGAGGATCGGGGCGCCCGCCGCGATCGCGAGCGCGCTGGCGATGACGGCGAGCGAGACGTAGGCATCGACGCGAGCGTGATCTCCGTCGGCGATCAGAGCACGGCTGTGCAGCCGATGCCCGATGCGGGTACGGACGGTCCCCGCGAACCGGTTGCCGGCGAACCCGATCACACCGGCGAGCGCCAGCACCGCCAGATGATCGGGGGGCGACGGATTGATCAAGCGTGCGATTGCCGCATACGCGGCGACGCACGCCGAGATGAAGATCGCCGCGACGACCGCGAGACCCGCGTGGCGCTCCGCGCGCTCGGAGCGCAGCGCGAACGCGATCCCGAGCGGAACCGCTGTCAGCGCGTCGCCGCCGTTGTGGATCAGGTCCGCCAGGAGCGCGATGCTCCCGGTGAGTACGAACACGAGCACCTGCAGGGCGGCCGTGCAGCCGAGGATCGCCAGCGCCAGCGCGACGGCCCGCACACCCTCGCGTGAGCGCTTGATGCTCGCGTCGATGAGGCCATGCGAATGGCCTTCGTGATGCGCGTCGGCGTGCGCGTGGGAATCGCCCTGCGCTCGGGCCCCGTGGTGCTCGGGTCCCGCGTCGTGAAGGTCAGAGTCGTGCCGATGGGGCCCGGAGTGGGCGTGGGCATGACGCAGCGCGCCATGCCTGTGCAGGTCGCCTTCGACGCGCTCGTAAACGGCCGCTGACATGCAACTGCAGGTTAGGCCTCGGCGCAGTCGAACAGGGCGAGCACCGAGGCGATCCGGGTTTGACGCGAAGTGATCGACGCCGACGGTACGCGCTTGCAGTGTCCTTCCACCCACGCTGCCGGGGCGGTACCTCGGTGCACCCCCTGCGCCGGCATGACGCGAGCGGCGTCGAGCAGGACGTAACGCAACTGACCCGAGCGCAGGAGCTGCTCGAACTGGTCGACTGTCGGCGTCGGATCTGACCCACTGAAGCCACCCAGAGTGATCACCGGCTGCCCGCTGGCGAGCGCGATCGGATCCGCGGTTTTGGCATCGCTCGCCGCGAGGAGGAAACGCGCGAGCTCGCGGTGTGTCAGCAGGTAGGGCGTGAGCACCGCGAGGCTCTGTGGCTGCGTCAGCTCCGCTGCTGCTCCGCTCGGCCGGCTCGTGGTGTGTCCGCGCGGGGCGGGTCCGGCGATCGGGTCATACCCGGTGTGGGCGCGAGCAGCCGTAGCCAGCGAATAGGCGGCGGGCCCGGCGAGCAACGCGAGGGCGGCGGCCGCGAACGCGATCGCGATCGCGATCGTCCCGCGAGCACGCAGGGCACGGTGAAGATGCGGCGCGAGGATCGCTGCCGCGGCGATCACGCCGCCGGCCAGGACGATCCACCGCAGCGCCGGCGCGAAGCCGTGCGCATCGGTGAGGATCACGAAGCTGACGGCTGCACTACCGAGGATGGCGAGCGCCAAGGCGCTCGCGGCAGCCGGCGAGGCGCGCGCCGAGCGCCAAAGCGTGACGAGCGCGGCGGCGGCCAGGGCGGCGACCGGCGGCGCCAGCAGCGAGGTGTAATAGGCGTGCCGCGTGCCCGCCGAGAAGCTGAGCACCACGCACACGACCAGCGCCCACGTTCCCCACAGCACGTAGCTGCCGAACGCGAAGCTCGTATGCGGTGAATGGCGTGTCTGACGTAGGCCGAGGCCGAGCCCGACCAGCGCAAGCGGCAACAGCCAGACGATCTGGCCGGCGACGTGGGCACTGGAGAGGTACAGGACGTTTCCCCCGAGGTGGCGGGCGAAAGCGCCGCCGCTGCCGGTTACGCGTTCCACGCCGTTGCCGCCGACGATCAGCTGAAACCACGAGTTGTCGCTCGATTCGCCGACATACGGCCGACTGCCGGCCGGGACGAGCATCATCGCGCCGAACCACAGCAAGCTGACGAACAGCGTCACGGATGCTGCCAGCGCCAGCTCGAGGAGCCTTCTACGGACTGAGCCACGCGCGGCGAGTAGGTATGAAAGCGCCAGCGCAGGCACCACCAGGTACGCCTCGAGCATCTTCGTGTTGAAGGCGAGGCCCACGAGCACCGCGCAGAGCAGAAGCTCGCGCAGCCGCCCCGACTGGACCGCCACCGTCAGGCTCCACGCTGCACAAACCAGCAGCGCGAGCAGCAGCGCGTCGGGAGCGTTGTAGCGCCCCACGAGCACGGCCACCGGGGTCAGCGCCATGATCAGCGCGGCGAGGATCGCGATCTCGTGGCCGAGCGCGCGCCGCACCGTGTCATGCAGCACGAGGACCGCGACGATCGCGTAGAGCGCGTTGGGGAGCATCACGCTGAGGCTGCCGAAGCCGAGCACGCGCCCCGAGAGACCCATCAGCCAGTCGGGGAGCGGGCCCTTGTCGAGGCTCACGTAGCCCCCGAGATCGGCAGCGTTGTCCAGCAACGCCCTCCAGCTGTGGCTCGCGGCGAGCGCACCCGTCGCGTAGTAGGAGTTGCCGTAGCCGCTGCGGGTCGTATCCACCAGCATCAAGGCGGCTGCCAACGCGATTACGGCGATCAGCGCCGGGCGCGACCACGCCGGCTGAGACTCGCGTGACGGCGACGCACGCCGATCCCGGCGCTCAACGGGCCGCGTGAGCTGGGAGGCGAGCGGGTGGGCCACCGTCACATGGCTGAGCGTAACCGTGCGATGGATTTCTGCCCGCGCTCGGATCTCTACTGCAAACGAGCGAATAGGGACCGGTGAGCTGACATGGGCAGAAGCGCTACGCGATGGGTTGTGGCATTGACGGGGGTGGGGTCACTGATGGCGGCCCTCGACACGCTGGTGGTCTCGACGGCGTTGAGCACGATCCGCCTGAAGCTGCACGCCTCGGTGGAGGAGCTGGAGTGGACGGTCAACGCGTACAACCTGAGCTTTGCAGTGCTGCTGGTCACCGCTGCGGCGCTGGGCGATCGCTTCGGCAGACGCCGTCTGTACGCCACCGGCCTGGCGCTGTTCGCCCTCGCGTCGGCGGCATGCGCGCTGGCCCCGAGCGTCGGCTGGCTGATCGCGGCGCGCACCGTGCAGGGCGCGGGAGCGGCGCTGATCGTCCCGCTCGCCCTGGCGCTGCTCAGCGAGGCCTTCCCGCCTGAGCGACGTGGGGCGGCAATCGGCATCTTCAGCGCCATCACCGGCCTGGCGGTCGCCAGCGGCCCGCTGGTGGGAGGAGCGATCGTGCAGGGGATCAGCTGGGAGTGGATCTTCTGGGTGAACGTGCCGATCGGCCTCGTGGCAGCACCGCTGGTGCTGGCCCGTATGCGTGAGAGCCGCGGGCCGCAGGCGTCGCTGGACACGCCAGGACTGACGCTTGTGACACTGGGAGCGCTCGGCGTCGTGTGGGGGCTCGTGCGCGGCAACCAGGCGGGCTGGGGCAGCGTCGAGGTGCTTGCCACGCTGAGCGCCGGGGTGCTGTTGATCCTGGGCTTCATCCGCTGGGAGCTGCGGGCCAGCGAGCCGATGCTGCCGATGCGTTTCTTCCGCTCTCGTGCCTTCTCGGCGGGCAACGCGGCGATCTTCTTCACGTTCGCGGCGCTGTTCGGCACGGTCTTCTTCTACGCCCAGCTGCTGCAGACGGCGCTCGGCTACGGGCCACTCGGTGCGGGGCTGCGGCTGTTGCCGTATACGGCGACGTTCATGACCGTCGCCCCAATCGCCGGAGCCCTTGCCGACCGCATCGGCGAGCGGCCACTGCTCGTCGGAGGCCTGGCGCTGCAGACGGCGGGGCTGGCGTGGCTGGCATCGATCGCGTCGCCGAATCTCGCCTACTCGCAGCTGCTCGCGCCGTTCATCATCGCCGGCGTGGGGGTGTCGATGGCGATCCCCGCGGCACAGAACTCGGTGGTGGGCTCGGTGGCCAGCGAGGCGCTGGGCAAGGCGGCGGGCGTCAACAGCATGATGCGCGAGCTCGGCGGCGTGTTCGGGATCGCGCTGGCCGTGGCCGTCTTCGCGGCAACCGGCGGGTATGCCTCGGCGCAGGCCTTTACCGACGGCTTCGGTCCGGCGATCGGCGTATCCGCAGGCCTAGCCTTCATCGGAGCGCTCACCGCTTTGGCGCTCCCGTCGCGGCGCACCACAGCAGTGCAGGCAAACGCACTACAAGCCCAGGAGGCAACACAATGAGCAAGATCATGGTCCGCTACAAGGCCAAGCCAGAGCGCGTGACTGAGAACGAGCAGCTGATCCGAGCCGTGTATGAGGAGCTGCAGTCGAGCGCTCCTATCGGGTTTCACTACGCGACGTTCCGCGAGGACGACGGCGTCAGCTTCGTCCACATCGCCTCCAACGAGAGCGACGGCTCGAACCCGTTGCGTGAGGTGACAGCCTTCCAGCGTTTTCAGCAGGGGGTGGGGGAGCGCTGCGTGGCGCCACCGACCTCGACCGCGCTGCACGAGATCGGCTCGTTCCGTTTCTGGCAATGAACCCGATCGTGCATCTGGAGCTCCACACCGGCGATCTGGCAGGCGCCCGCGCGACGTACGCCCAGCTCTGCGACTGGGACAGTGAGAACGTGCAAACCGGCTGCGGTGACTACACGGCGCTGGCGCTGGGTGAGCGCGTCGCGGGCGGGATCGTCCAGTGCCCGGTGCAGCGGGCGATGTGGCTCCCGTATGTGCGCGTGGGCGAGATCAGGCGGGCAACGGCGCGGGCGGTTGAGCTGGGCGCAACTGTACTGTTGGGTCCCCGCGAGGGACCGGCGGGCTGGCGAGCCGTCGTCTCCACGGCGGCGGGTGGCGAGATCGCCTTCTGGCAGCCAAAGGTGTGGCAATCGTGAGCGCGCCTGTCCTGCTGCAGTCCGCCCGCGGCGGCGACGAGGCTGCGTTTGCGCAGCTGGTGGAGCCCTACCGCGGCGAGCTGCATGCCCACTGCTACCGCATGCTCGGCTCCGTGCACGACGCCGAGGACGCCCTGCAGGAGGCGCTGCTGCGCGCGTGGCGCGGCGTCGGGCGCTTCGAGGGTCGCAGCTCGCTGCGCTCGTGGCTGTACACGATCACCACAAACGCGTGCCTGCGCGCGATCGAGCGGCGTCCCGATCGCGTGCTGCCGGTCGACTACGGCTCCGCAGCTGACCCGCACGACGTGCTCGCGGACAGGCTGTCGGAGCCGATCTGGATCGACCCGTATCCGGACACGGCGGATGCGCTCGCGGCTCCGGCGGCTCGCTACGAGCTCCGCGAGAGCGTCGAGCTGGCCTTCATCTCAGCGCTGCAGCACCTGCCGGCGCGCCAGCGCGCGGTGCTGATCCTCCGTGACGTGCTCGGGTTCTCTGCGCGCGAGGTGGCTGACACGCTGCAGACCACACCGGTGTCGGTCGACAGCGCGCTTCAGCGTGCGCACTCGTCGGTCGAGCGGCGCCTGCCCGAGCGCAGCCAACAGGCGACGCTGCGCGCGCTCGGCGACGAGCGCCTGAGCGAGCTCGTCGGCGGCTACGTCGACGCGTGGGAGCGCGGCGACGTCGATACGCTGGTGAAGATGCTGGCGAAGGACGCCCGCGTGACGATGCCGCCGATCCCGACCTGGTACACCGGCCTCGACGCCGTCCGCCAGTTCCTCGCCGAGCGCGTGCTCGGCGGCGATCGACCGCGGCGTCTCGTGCCGGTGATCGCCAACGGCCAGCAGGCGTTCGGCCAATACCGCTGGAATGCCGCACAGCGACGACTACAGGCCTACGCGATCACCGTGCTCACGTTCAACGGCGAGAAGATCCAGGACATCACCGCGTTCCTCGACCCCGAGCCGTTCGCGCGCTTTGGGTTGCCGGACGAGCTGCCTTTGTGAGATCCCGCTAGGCGCGGCGCTGGCGCCGTGCCGTCACGAGGCAGGCGACTGTGTCAGAGCGGATCGGCCGTCCGACTCGCTGGTGGAAGGCTTGGTTCTCGGCGACGAGCGCGTCGCGCTGTCGGGGCGACAGTCCCGCCCAGAACGACAGGGTGCCCAGTAGGGCGTTGAGCTCGTCGGCGGTGTGCTCCAGCTCCGTCGGCACGGCGACGACCTGCGCGTCGTCGAACAGGTCTGCCGCATATCCGCGCGCGATGTCGTGGTCACCCAGCCACGCCCATATCTCCGAGATGTTCGCGCGCCGGGCCGAAACGCCGGCGAGGATACCGGCGAGGTCGCGGTAGGTCGGCCAATCGGCGGCAACTTCGGGCGCGATCCTCGCGATCGCGGCTCGCAGCGCCTGCTGATCGTCGGCGCTGCGGGGATCATCGAGCCCGAAGTAGGAGACCAGCACAAGGCTCCCACCGGCCACCAACGCGTCAGCCGCCTTGCGCCAGCTCACGTCCGGATCGACCCAGTGGATCGCCGACGCCGAGAAGACCGCCGAGTAGTGGGCGCGCGGCAGCGAGGCATCCTCGAGGCGCGCGTTGACGAACTGCACATCGCCGAGGCCGTTGGACCGGTCGCGAGCGCGCGCGATCAGTTGCTGTCCCGGCTCCACAGCTGTCACCTGCAGCCCGCGGGCCAGCAGGCTGCGCGTCAGCTGTCCCGTGCCGCAGCCGATCTCGAGCACCGCGTCGCCAGGGCTGATTCCCTCGCACGCCCGATCGACGACTGCATCCGGGTAGGTCGGGCGATGACGGTCGTAGTCCTCGGCGACGTCATCGAAGACGCGTCCGTAGCTGCGGACATCGAGTTGGGGCGCCATGAGTTCAAGGTAGATGACGGCCGGGACGGCGGGACGGCGACCAGCTGTGCAGGCGGCTCGGCAGCCGCTTTGCGAGTCGGCGCGCCGCGTGTGGCTCGTCGCACGGAGGACGGCCCATTATCGCTCCCTCACCGCCGCGGCGGGCCGGCTTGCGTGCGCCGGCGCATATCGTCCACCGAGCCGCGAAACCATCCGAGCTTCTCGACCCACCAGGTGAGTCCAACATCCTCATCGTCGGCGACTCGGCGGGCCTCTGATGAGCTGTCCATCGCGCGTGTCTGGCCCTCCATGATCACGTCGAATGGACCCGCAGAAGGCTTGCGCTGCGAGAGCGTGTAGGTCACGATCTCCTCGAGCTGAACGGGGCTCATCGTCTGCCCGTGTCCGGCGTCGCCGTGAGTCGGGAAGACGCCATCCCAGCGGGCAGCGCGGGCGAATGGTCGTCGCGCCGGCCAGCGACCGGCGATCCATACGGGGATCCGCGGTTGCTGCACGGGGCGCGGCACGCCGAGACGAATGTGCTTCGTGGTCGCGGCAAGCGCGGCCACGGCCACCTGCGGGTCGGCCACAGGCCAACCCGGCTCTCGGTAGGCGACATGGTCCCAGATGAAGACGCCGTCCCAGCCCGACCGCTCGGCCATGATGCCAAGCTCGACCAGCAGCTGGGGGTCGCCGTAGGCCCCGACGTTCGGCAGTCCGATGGCAAATCGCATCTTGCCATTCGATCACGGCGTGGGTGCAGGAAGTCGGACGCCTGGCTGCACCAGCACCCAGAGCTTTCGGGCCTGGATATCGATGGGCATGTCTGCACCCGACGTCGGTCAGTAGTGGCCAGGGTTGTTCTTGTACTTGTGGTGACCCGTAGGCGTGGTCGTGGCCTTGGACGGATTCGAGGACGATTTTCCGCCGCAGCCCGCGGCCGACATAGCGACCACCAACAACACCGCGATCACGACGGCACGCATACCCCGAACATACCCGCCGCGCACGGGCCGAACCGCCGCCTGCAGCTTTGGAACCTACGCCTGATAATGCATGTTATGTAAACCAGCGGGCGAAAAGGCCCGAACCGGTCGCCGCTCCCCGGATGATGTCCCACCAAGTCTCAAAGGCTGTCCTCCGCCACTGCGGACCGGTGTCGAGGCCCACGAACACGCGGGCGAGGAACGAACCTGGCGTCCGCGATCACTTCGTCGACGCGCGGTGCCCAGCGTCCGCGCCATCGTCGCATAACGTAACGTCATCGTTTCTTTATGTCAATATGCTCCCCCATGCGCGGCAACGTGCGGAGCAGGGGGCATCCGTGCCCCCGCTCCCGCTGGCACAGACGTGGGGGGCCACGCCGTGCCGGGTGGGGCTCCCCTCGCAGCCCCGTCCATCTAACCGCCGACGGTCCTCGGGGTTGCTCCTCTGGGCCTCGAATACCGCAGCCGCGGTATACAGCCCTCGTTCTGCCAGGCGGGTCACGCCGCGCATCGCGGAACCGCGCTCGGCGGCTTAAGGCGTGGATGCGCCGTCCGAATACGTGCCGGGCAGGCCTAGTACACCGGCCACGGCCCGCGCGGCCAGGGCCTCGTCGTGCGGCGCCTGGCCGGCGAGCTCGATGACCGCGCCCTCCATCGCGCCGATCAAGGCCATCGCGACGACCCTCGCCGGCGGACCTGCCGGGATCGTGCCCGCCCTGCGACCCGCGTTGATCAGGCGCGCACAGCGCTCGATCAACCCCTCGGAGACGAGCTCGAGCCGCTGTCCGATCGGACGCTCCTGGCCGCTGAACTCGAGCCTCAGCGCGATCGCCACCCGAGCGATGTCTCGCCGGCAGAAGACCGCGTGACCGCGGGCCAGCAGGATCAGCGCGGCCACCGGGTCGGGCTCGCGCTCGACCAGCCGACCGACCTCCTGCTGCCATGTCTCGTCGACCCACTCGATCACGGCCAACGCCAGCGCCTCCTTGTCCCTGAACTGGTGATACAGCGCGCCGCGCGTGTAGCCCGCGTCGCTCGCCACGCGCTCGAGGACGAGGTTGCCGTAGCCGTAGCGGGACAGCCCCCGCGCCGCGGACTCGAGCAGGGCGCTGCGCGTGCGGGCGCTCCGATCAGCCTGGGTCAGGCGGCCGCCACCGGTCGCCTTCGCGCTCTCCTCGCGGCTCGCGTCAATATTACGTACAGACATGTATGTATGTTATCTTATTGCCACCCTGGAACGTGTCGAACGACCTGGAGCGCAGATGAGGCTCTCGAACAGCGTGCACGAAGCACACGCGTGGCGGATCCGCGAGATCGCACCCGATTTCCGGCTCGAGGACGCGTGGGTGTTGCCGGTGAGGGGCGCCATCGAGGATTTCACGCGACTGCTCGAGGTGGTCGGCTCGCTGGATCTCTCCAAGGGCGACTCATGCGCGACACGCGCGCTGTTCAGGATTCGCTGGCGCGTCGGGGAACTGCTCGGGTGGGACAGCCCGCGTGGTGCGCTGCCGGTCCCTGGAAACACCGAAGCGAGCCTGATTGCTCGGCTTCCTGAGGACCTTCGCGGCACTGCCACCGACGCCGGTACATCGCCGTTCGCGCCGCTGTTCCGCACCGACGTCGAGTGGGCCGGCGAGGTCTCGAACCGCACTGTTCATGCTGTCATGCAGCTCGCCTGGGTCGAGACCGCCGCCGACTTCTATCAGGGTCGTCTGGCCGTGTACGTCAAGCCGCGGGGCCGGCTCGGGACCGCGTACATGGCGGCGATCGCCCCGTTCCGGCACCTGGTGGTGTACCCGGCCCTGATGCGCGAGATCGAACGTGGGTGGAACGCGCGCGGCGTACAAGCTCCCGCGTGAGCTGCTCTGCCAGGATGCGCCGATGAGCGACTACGGACAGCCCCTGCGCGAGCAGGACGTCGACCCGGACCCGGTGCGGCAGTTCGCGGCGTGGTTCGAGCAGGCTCAGGCGGCCGACATGCGGATGCCCGAAGCGGCCGCGCTGGCGACGACGTCGGCGGATTGCGCGCCGTCGGTGCGGATGGTGCTCGTCAAGCGCTTCGACGATCGCGGCTTCGTGTTCTTCTCCAACTACGCGAGCCGCAAGGCCCGGGAGCTCGCCGCCAACCCGCGCGCCGCGCTCGCGTTCTACTGGGATCCGCTCGGCCGCCAGGTCCGAGTCGAGGGCGCCGTCGAGCGCACGAGCGCGAAGGAGTCCGCCGACTACGTACGCAGTCGTCCGCGGGGCAGCCAGATCAGCGCGCTGGCCTCGCCCCAGAGCGAGGTCCTCGAGAGCCGCGCGCTGCTCGAGGAAAGCGTCGCCGAGCTCGAGCGGCGCTACGCGCAAGACGAGCTGCCGCTGCTGACGGGCTGGGGCGGCTACCGTCTGCGCCCGGCGAGCATCGAGCTCTGGCAGCAGCGCCACGATCGCCTCCACGACCGTCTGCGCTACCGGCGCGAGGACGGCGGCTGGAGGATCGAGCGACTGGCCCCGTAGCGGCTCGGCCCGACGGCGGAGCCAGGAACCTGCGCGACCGCCAGGTACTAGCATCGGCGCGAGCGGACCACGAACGAGAGGCAGGCGATGGCGGACGAGCTCTACACAGCCAATGCACACGTGACCGGAGGGCGCGCTGAGGGACACGGGCGCTCCAGCGACGGCGAGCTGGAGGTCGACCTGCGCCTGCCGCCGGAGATGGGTGGTCCCGGCGGCGGCACGAACCCGGAGGAGCTTTTCGCCGTCGGCTACGCCGCCTGTTTCGAGGGTGCGCTCGGCGTCGTCGCCCGCCGCGCCAAGGCCGACCCCGGCGATGTCGCGATCGACTCCGCGGTCTCGCTCTCGCCCGACGGCCGCGGCGGCTTCGTGCTGTCCGTCGGACTCGATGTCACGCTGCCGGGAATCTCCGACACCCCCAGCGCCGTCGAGCTGGTGCGCGCCGCACACGCCGTGTGCCCCTACTCGAACGCCACCCGCGGCAACATCGAGGTCGCGCTAACGGCCAACGGCGCGCCCGTCGAGTAGCGCCGCCTATCGGCCGAGCGTGCGCTCGAGCTCTCGGGCGCGAGCACCGAGACCATCGAGCGACGAGCGCACATGCTCGAGATCCGCGCGCAGCTCCGGGTCGCCGACCTCCACTGGCAGCATCGAGTCCTGCAGCGTCGCGAGCATCCGATCAGCGTCGCTGATCGCCGAGACGGCACTGTCGAGGAAGCCTCGAGCGCCCTTCGACGGGGCTCCGGCGATGGCCGGCGTGAACTCGCGCCCCGCCATACCGTGGCGCTCGGCGAAGCCCGCGTGTGCGCGTCGTGCGCGGCCGTAGGCCATCTGCACAGGGCGGAACAACGCCGCCTCCACCCTGTCGGCGTTGCCTTCGTCGAGCAGCTCGTATGCCTCGGTCAGCGACGCCAGCGCAGAGCCGAGCGCCTCGGCCGCTTCGGCAACGGTGTCGAGCAGCTGCTGCCTGGCGTCGGCGCTGGTGTAGGGCACGCGCACCAGGTTAGTGGGCGCCGATCAGTGCGCGCGCTTGTTCAGCTGATCGCGTAGGCGAGCGCGACCGAGGCCGTCAGCGTGCACTTCGCGGCGCTGGCCTTGTGGGCGGAGACGCGCTTTTTGGGGTGCTTCAGCGGCGGCCTGTGCAGTGCCCCAGTCGCCGGAGCCGACTCGGGCGCCGCCACCGACGGCGATACCGCGATCGAGGATGGCGGCGAGCCGAAGTCCGGCTCTTCGCCTTCATATTCGGTGTAGCTCGATTCTTCGTTGTTCGTGCAGTTGATGTAGCCGCCGGTTTCGACGATGCGCTGCACCGTCCCGAGCGTGACCGCAGCCTTGCCCGCGAGGAATTCGGCCTTGCTCTGTCCGTCGCTCAGCGCTTCGGCCATCGCCTGCCGGTAGAGGGACGTCGCCGTCGCGAGGTCTGCGTCCTGGGCGATCGGCACCTTGGCGACCCCTTCGACGCTCACGCTGCTCGCTACTGCCGCGGTCGTCGTCGGCGCTTCCGCGGCGGCGACGCCGAGCATGTTGGCTGCCACCAGTACGGCCACCACCGCGAGCGTCGCTGCGATCACGATCTTCATCGTTGCACTCGATGCTAGCGCGGGTTCTCGGCGAGCACCCGAGCGCGTTCTAGTACGGCGTCGATCATCGGCTCTGTCAGCCTGCCGGTGAACGTGTTCTGCTGGCTCGGGTGGTAGCAGCCGAGCAGCTCGTAGCGCTCGCCGGTGAGCTCGCCACCGTGCGCGAAGCGCGGCCGCGGTCGCCGCGGGGCGACCGGCGGATCGGACAGCGCCGCGGTCAACCTCAGGGCGGCGTCCCAGGCAAAAGCGCCGAGGCACACGACCACGCGAACGTCCTCGAGCAACCGCAGCTCGGCGACGCTCCACGGCTGGCATCGCTCGCGCTCCTGCGGAGTCGGGCGGTTCTGCGGCGGCGCACAGCGCACCGCCGCGGTGATCCACGCGTCTCGGAGCGCCAGACCGTCATCGCGGCTACGTGAAGTCGGTTGATTGGCAAAGCCGGTGCGCCAGAGCGCTGCAAACAGGAAATCTCCCGAGCGGTCCCCGGTGAACACGCGCCCCGTGCGGTTCGCGCCGTGGGCAGCAGGCGCGAGCCCCAGCAGCAGGACGCGCGCCGCGGGGTCGCCGAAGCCCGGCAGCGGGCGTCCCCAGTACTCCTCCGAGGCGAACGCAGCGCGACGCTCGCGCGCGACCTGCTCGCGCCAGCTGACCAGGCGCGGGCACCGCCGACAGCAGCTGACCTCCTCCGCCAGCCGGGTCAGTGCGTTGGCTCTATGCGATTGCACGCCGCAGTAGTACCATCGCTACGGAGATGCCCTTCTGGGTCTGGATCCTGTTTTTCGCGGCGCTTATCAAGATCCCGCTGGCTGGTCTGATGCTGTGGATCCCGTACCGCAACGACCAGGCGGCCGAAGCGTCGGATGTGCCTGACTCCTCCGAAGAAGATGGTGGCTCCAAGGCGTTGCCCGGCGGCCCGCTGGACCCGCACCCGCGCTCACCGCGCCCCCGCACCCCGCGCCCGCGCAAGCCGCGCCGCGGCGGGCCGCACGGCTACCCCTCCGCCCCACCTCGCGTGCGTCGGAGCCTGCGCGCACGGCCGCTGCGCGTCTCTCACTGACTTCAGCGGTTGCGCTTTCGCTGCTGGCGGGCAGCCTTCGCTTTCGCGCGGCGCTTGCGCATTGCTGCCTCGGAGCGGCGCGTCGCGCTGCCGTCGAGCAGATCGCCGTCGGTTGCCGGGACGACGCCGCGCACATCGCGCATGATCAGATAGACGATCCCGATCAGCAGCACCGCCGCGGCGCCGATACCGAGCAGCAGCAGCGAGCTCGAGTTGTGCGGTTCCGAGGACGCCGCGCTCGTGCTCGTCGTCTTCGCTTCTTCTTCCGGCTGTTCTTCGGCCAGTTTGCCGAGCGAATTGCTTTCGCCGAGGCTGGCAGCGCCGGCCACCGGCGCAGCGGTCGCACCAAGCCCCAGAAGCGCGACTAGACACAACACGCACACGCTCACGCGCACGCGCCCGCTGGTTGAGGGCAAGCGGCTTGTCATGTCGCGAGCATACCGCTCCGCACCCCATAGAATGACGGCCCATGCCCCCGAAACAACGCCAGGTCCGCATGGAGCAGCGTGGCGCCCTCGAGGCGATCCAGGCACTCGAGCAGCGCTCCGACGAGGAGCTCGAGGCGGAGACGAAATACAAGTCCGCCGCGATGGCGATCCTCGGCGCGCGCGCATCGGAGCGCTTCGACGCCGAGGCGGCTCGGGGATACTTCCAGCGCGCGATCGCCGCCGCGCGACCGCAGGAGCGGATGCAGATCAGGCGCATGGCGGATGCGTCGCTCGCGCTGGCGGAACGCCGCGCCGGCGACCTCAAGCAGGCGGTCGAGCGCCTCGGACAGACGCCACCCACTGGCCGCCAGATGTTCGCGCTGCGGGCGATGGGACTACTCCTGCCCCCCGCCTCCGCCGGAATCCTGGCGCGCATACGCGGCGTGCTGCTGATCATCCTGCTGATCTTCGTGCTGCTCGCGATCGGGCTCGGCATCGTCGAGCTGATCTCGCTCCCGTTCGGCGGCATCGGCGTTGCCCCGGGCGTCCTGCTCGGTCTGATCCTGGTGCTCGCGGTGCTCGGCGTGATGGCCGCGATCGGGCGGCGCCGACGCGACCGTGCACGCAACGCCGCGGCCACCTGAGGCTTCCTTCGTCCCCCTCCGCGCACCGGCCGCAGCACCATACGCCCACCGTGTCCGCACCTGTCTGCCTGGTCGTGAACCCGGCCGCCGGGGGTGGACGAGCCGGCCGGATCGCGCCTGACGTGGAGCGCGCGCTGCGCGCGCACGGTCTGACGTTGCGTCGCGCCGACACGCGCGACCTCGATCACGCTCGTGAGCTCGCGCTCGACGCTGCGCAGCGCGGCGAGACCGTCGTTGCCCTCAGCGGCGACGGCATGATCGGCGTGCTCGCCGACGCGCTGATGCAACTGCCGGGTTCGGTCCTCGGCGTGATCCCCGGTGGACGCGGCAACGACCTGGCGCGGGTGCTTGGCATCCCTGACGATCCCGACGGCGCGGCCGCGGTGATCGCCGCCGGGCACACACGGCCCGTGGACCTTGGGATCGTCGCCGCCGCAGGCTCCGAGGATCCCGGACATGCGTTCGTCGGTATCGCCTCTGCGGGCTTCGACAGCGACGCCAACCGCATCGCCAATCAGGCGCCTGCCTGGCTCGGCGGCCTCGTGTACGTCTACGGGGCCCTCGCGGCGCTCGTGTCGTGGCGACCGGCACGGTTCGAGATCGAGCTGGACCCCCCCGGCGAAAAGCGCTCATTCACAGCCTTCTCGGTCGGCGCCGCCAACTCGAAGACATACGGCGGCGGCATGCGCGCAGCGCCCGACGCGATGCTCGACGACGGCCTGCTCGAGGTCGTCGTCTGCGAGCAGGTCAGCAAGCTCAGGTTCCTGACACGCATCCTGCCGAAGGTGTTCAAGGGAACCCATGTCCAGGAGCCGAGCGTCAGCGTGTTTCGCGCGCGCGAGCTCCTGCTCAGCGCCGAGCGCCCGTTCACGATGTACGCGGACGGCGATCCGATCGGCGAGCTGCCGGTTCGGGTGCGGGCGCTACAGGGCGCCGTCACGATGCTGACCCCGCTGGAGTCGGGGCCGGCCTTCTCGGGGCCCTGATGGCGGACGCACTCGCCGCAAAGCTCGCGCTGGCCCGCGGCGTCGGTGCGATCTCGCGCCTGCGAGGCGGTGGCGGCACGAGTGCCCCCGGCAAGCTGCTGATGCGCCTTGCACCGAACGCGATCGCCGAGCTCGGCGCGCGCCTGCAGCGCGGGAGCGTGCTGATCTCGGCGACGAACGGAAAGACGACGACCGCGGCGATGAGCGCAGGCATCCTCGAGCGCGCGGGGATCGCGATCGTCCACAACCAGGCGGGCGCGAACATGGCCGGAGGAGTCGCGACGACGCTTCTCGATGCGGCGAAGCCGGGCGGCAGGATCGCGGGCGAACTGGGTCTGTTCGAGGTGGACGAGCTTTGGCTCGCGCAACTCACCGCCGAGCTTGATCCGCGTGCGATCCTGCTCGGCAACCTGTTCCGCGACCAGCTCGACCGCTACGGCGAGCTCGACACGATCGCCGAACGTTGGGAGCAGGTGCTGCGTACGGGCGAGCGCCAGCTCGTGCTCAACGCCGACGACCCGCTGCTCGCCGACCTCGGTCGCGAGCACCCCGGTGCGATCTACTTCGGTCTGGAGGACGACTCGCTGGCACTCGCCGGGATGGCGCACGCCGCGGACGCGCGGCACTGCCGCCGCTGCGGCGCCCCGTACGTGTTCGACGCGGTGTACCTGGGCCACCTCGGCCGCTATCACTGTGCGAGCTGCGGGCAGACGCGACCGACCCCGACCGTCACCGCCAGCGAAGTGCGCCTGGAAGGCGTGCGCGCTGCTCGTTTCACGCTCACGACGCCCGCGGGCCGAGTCGATGTCTCACTCGCGCTGCCCGGCCTCTACAACGTCTACAACGCGCTCGCCGCCGCCGCGCTTGCGTGCGCCTTGGCGGTGCCACTGGAGAGCATCCAGGCGGGGCTCGCCGGCTCGCGCGCGGCGTTCGGGCGCGCAGAGACCGTGTCCGTGTCGGTTCCCGCCGGACGCTCCGGCGGCGCCGACGCGCCCGCAGACACCCGCGAGCTGCAGATCCTGCTCGTCAAGAACCCCGCCGGCGCCAACGAGGTGCTGCGCACGCTCGCGCTCGAGCCCGGTGAGCACGACCTGTTGGGGGTGCTCAACGACGCCATCGCCGACGGGCGCGATGTGTCCTGGATCTGGGATGCGGATTTCGAGCTGCTGGCGGGGCGCATCCGCCGCGCCACGTGCAGCGGTACGCGCGCGTCGGACCTGGCGGCAAGGTTGAAGTACGCGGGCATCGAACCGGAGCGGATCGCCGTGCGCGAGGATCTCGCCGAGGCGCTGAGCACCGCTGCAGCCGACCGACCGGAAGGGACGGGTGCGCCGCTGTTCGCGCTGCCCACCTACACGGCGATGCTGGCGCTTCGCGAGCTCTTGGTTGCGCGCGGGGAGGCGACCAGCGCATGGTCGTAAGCCCATCGGAGACGGTCATCTGGCACGACCTCGAGTGCGGCAGCTACACCGCGGACCTGGCGCTGTGGCACGAGCTCGCCGTGGACGCCCGCGCGGGCGTCGCGCCGGCGCCAGGGTCGCGCCCTGGAAGGGTGCTGGACATCGGCGCCGGCACAGGACGCGTGGCACTCGCGCTCGCGCGCGCCGGGCACCCCGTGACCGCAGTCGATCTCGACGCGGAGCTGCTGGACGCGCTGAGCGCCCGCACAGCTGGATTGGACCTCGAGACCGTGCGCGCGGATGCGCGCCTGTTCGAGCTGGATCGCCGCGACTTCGCATTGTGCGTTGCGCCGATGCAGACACTGCAGCTGCTCGGAGGCACGACGGGTCGCCTCGAGTTCATGGCCCGGGCGCGCGCACACCTCGCACCCGGCGGCTTGCTCGCGTGCGCGATCGTTACCGAGATCGACCCGTTCGACTGCGACGCCGGCGACCTCGGCCCGTCGGAGGAGGTCGCGCGCGTCGCGGGCGCCACCTACATCAGCCGCGCCACGCGGGTCCTCCTCGACAGCCGTGTCGTGCGCATCGAGCGCGAGCGCGGGATCGTCCTGCGCGGCCGGGCGAGCGCGCGCGCCCACCTGGGGGCACGACGTCATCGAGCTCGATCGCGTGAGCGTTGCCCAGCTCGAACGGGAGGGCCACGAGGCGGACCTCACCACCGCCGGCACGCGGGTGATCGCGGCGACCGAGGAGCACACATCAAGCGTCGTGGTGATGTTCCGTGCCTGACTCGAGCGCGTCGGAGCGCACGCTGCGCGTCTGCGCGCTGTATCCGGACCTGATGAACATCTACGCGGACCGCGGCAACCTGATCGTGCTGGAGCGCCGCTGTGCGTGGCGCGGCATCGGCTTCGAGCTCGCCGCACGTGGCCTCGGCGACGCGCTGGACGCGGATGCGCACGACATCTTCTACATCGGTGGCGGCCAGGATCGCGATCAGCGCCTGTGCGCGGAGGACCTGATCGAGACCAAGCGCGACGGTCTGCACGCCGCCGCTGGCCGCGGCGCGCTGGTGCTCGGCGTGTGCGGCGGCTACCAGCTGCTCGGTCACTCCTACACGCTCGGCGCACAGGAGATACCGGGAGTGGGCCTGCTCGATGTGCACACAGTCCGCGAGGACGGGCCGCGGTTGATCGGCAACGTCGCGATCGAGGTCTCGCTGGATGAGGGCGCCACCGGCGTGCTCGCCGGCTTTGAGAACCACGGCGGGCGCACCCATCTCGGGGCCGGCCAGAGCGCGCTCGGACGCGTGCTGAGGGGCCACGGCAACGACGGCCGCAGCGGCGCGGAGGGCGCGCGAAGCGCCAACACGATCGGCACCTACCTGCACGGGCCGCTGCTGCCCAAGAACGTCTGGTTCGCCGACTGGCTGATTGCACGCGCACTCGGCCTGGACGCCGACGAGCTGGAGCCGCTGGAGGATGAGATCGAGCGCCAGACGCACCTCAGCGCACGGCGTGCCGCGGGCGTCTGAGCGACGCGCGCCGCTTTCCCGCAAACTCGGTCTTCTTCCGTCCCGCTGGTGCCGTGCCGCGCCATAGGATCCGGCGATGGAGCTATCCGAGTACCAGCGCCTGTCGCGTCGCACCGCCGAGTATCCGCGCGAGGCGTGGCTGGCCTACCCGGCGCTCGGCCTCGCCGGCGAGGCGGGCGAGGTAGCAGAGCACGCCAAGAAGGCGATCCGTGACGACGGCGGCGAGGTCAGCGAGGAGCACCGTGCGGCGATGGGCAAGGAGCTCGGCGACGTGCTCTGGTACGTCGCGCAGCTGGCGAGCGAGCTGGGATTGGAGCTCGACGAGATCGCCCAGGTGAACCTCGACAAGCTGCTCTCGCGTCAGCGGCGCGGGGTGCTTTCAGGCAGCGGCGACGAGCGCTGAATAGGCACCACGAGATCGCTCGTCTACGCGCGCTCCGCCGCGAGGCGTGCGGCGGCCGCGCGGCCCTCGTCCACGTCGACGTAGCTGGTGGAACGCACGATCAAACCGTCCACGAACGTGTGGACGGATGCGTTTCTTAGGCTGATCTCGGCTCTGCTGCCGGCGTGATGTCCAGTGACGGCCTGGGTGCAGAAAACGACTCCGTTTCCGAGGTCGCGAACCTCATCCAGTTCGACCAGGAGCTCGTCAAAGGAGCCGTACCAGTCCTCGAGGTAGCCACGCACCGCCGCCCGTCCGTCGAACCGTCCAAAGCGCTCGGTCAAATACACAGCATCCGGGGCGTAGATGCTGATCGCGGCGTCCATGTCCCCGCGATTGGCGGCTGCAAAGCCCTGTCGGGTCAGCTCCACCAGGTCGTGAGTCGCCGACTCCCCAGACATCAACAGGATTATCCCGCAGACCGGCCCCAACTGCGACTAGGCGCGCGGGTTCCAGATGATCTCCCAGAGGTGCCCGTCGAGGTCGCGAAAATAGCCCGAGTAGATGCCCCAGGGCCGCTCGTGTGGCGGCGCGGTGAGAGCGGCGCCAGCTTCCTCGGCCTGCGCGAGTAGAGCGTCGACGTCCTGCTTGCCCTCGACGAGATGCCCGATGCTGAACTCACCCGACTTCTGCGGTCCCATCGGCACCGCCGCATCCTTCGCGAGCTCTGTTCGCGGGTACAGAGCGAGGATCACGCCCCCGTCGAGGTTGAACATCGCGACGGCCCCCGCCGGATTCTCATCGTCACCGATGTACTCCGTCCCAACCACGCCTGCCGAGGTCAGTCCCAGGCCGCGGTAGAACTCGAGCGAACGATCGAGGTCGGCCACGGCCAGCGTGATCACATGGATGCACGATTGCATGGTGCGCAGAGTCTCGCATCCGCCTGAAGGACGGGCGGGCGTGCCTACGCCCCGACGCTAGGAGCGCCTCTTGGGCCTCTTAGGCGGCGGCGGAGGCCGGTGCAGCTGTTTGCGGCTCCACCTTCGCCCCATTGGGCGAGGCGGCTTGGGGCATTTGCCAATCGGAGCTTGAAGTCTTCTTGCTGCGGCGATACCAGACGGCACCTGCGCCACCCACGGCAAGAACCCCGATGCCCGCTGCCGCAGCTGCAGCGGCGGTTCCGGCGGCGGCCACGAGAGCACCACCGACCATGACCTTCGGGAGATGCCGTCGCGCCTGACGGCGCGCGTACACGGTCGCCGTCGCGGTCGAGACCATCAGCAGCGCATCGTCAACCTGTCGGTCGACCCACTTTGATCTGAAGACACTGCTTGATTTGAGCATGCGACGAGCGTAGCTCGCCACGACCAGAGCGCGGCTGGCCAGGAACAAAATCACCGCATCTTCGGAGAGTTTTCTGAAGGCTCGGCGAACGGCGTTGTCTCCGCGATGTCAGATCCGACCTATCGCCTGACCGTGTCCGCGTTCTCCGGCGACGACGCCTACGCCCCGGGCTCGACGGCTTCGAGGGCCTCGGACCAATTCGGAAACGCGCGAATCTCAGCGAACGTTCCGTCACGGAAGCCCGTGATCACGAATCCGAGCCGTTGACTGATCTCGGACTCGGAGTGCTTGATGCGTCCCGTCATATCGACCAGCGCAACAACGCGATCTTCTGCGTCGCGGAGGTCGTGGACGTCATAGCGGAAGTCATCGAAGTTCTCGGAAAAGGCCGCCGCGATCATTCGCATGCCGTCATGCCCACGGTAGGCCGAGCTGTCCAGCCAACGATCGGTCGGGTACCAGACGACATCGAGCGAGCAGAACGAGAGCGCAGCGTCGATTCCTTGCGCGCCAAAAGTTTTGAACGCGTTGCGCACGATCTCCACGTTCTCGTCGGACATCGCCTACCCCAAGCGCTACGTCGACGGCGCAACCGCAAAGCGCGCGAAGCGCTCGGCGAGCCGTGCCGGGACGAGGGCGTGCACACGCACGCCCTCGGCCGTGTCCTCGCGGCTGACGTCACCTGCGAGCTCGTGCAGCTCCGCAAGGCTGCCGCCGTCGGCGTAAGGGACGAGCAGGTCGAGCGGGCGCAACGTGTGCGCGAGCTCGTGCTCGAGGCGCTCGGACAGATCGGTCAAGCCCTCGCCCGTGACACCGCTGACGAGGACCGCGTCGGGGTGGCGGAAGCGCAGCTGCTCGCGTTCGTCTTCGTCGAGCAGATCGATCTTGTTGAGCACCAGCAGGCGCGGGCGCTCGCCGGCGCCGAGCTCCTCGAGCGTTCCCTCAACCGAGCGCTGCATGATCTCCAGCTGCTCCTCGGTCGCGGAGGCGTCCAGCACGTGCACGAGCAGCTCGGCGCGACTTGTCTCCTCGAGCGTTGCGCCGAAGGCGTCCACCAGCTGGTGGGGCAGCTTGCTGATGAAGCCGACGGTGTCCGTCAGCAGGTGTGTGCGTCCCCCGAGCTTGAGCGTACGCGTGGTCGGATCGAGCGTGTGGAACAGCCGGTCGCGCACGCCCACATCCGAGCCGGTCAAGGCGTTCAACAGCGTCGACTTGCCCGCATTGGTGTAGCCGACGAGCGCGATCGTCGGTAGCGCCGCGCGCTCGCGCTCGGCGCGCTGTACTGCGCGGGTGCCCTTCACGTGCTCGAGGCGCCGGCGCAGAACCGCGATCCGGTCGCGCGCGAGCCGTCGATCGGTCTCGATCTGCGTCTCCCCCGGGCCCCTCGTGCCGATGCCGCCGCCGAGGCGCTCCAGGTGGCTCCACAGTCCGCGCATGCGCGCGAGGTTGTACTCGAGCTGCGCCAGCTCGACCTGCAGCTTGCCCTCGGCGCTGTTCGCGTGCGAGGCGAAGATGTCGAGGATCACCGTCGTGCGGTCGACCACCGGCAGGCCCAGCGCCTCCTCGAGGTTGCGCTCCTGGCGTGCACTCAGCTCGTCGTCGCACGCGACCACGTTCGCGTCGCTGGCAAGCGCCGCAGCCTTCGCCTCGGCCACCTTGCCCGGCCCGAGGTACGTGTTCGGGTGCGGCTGCTCGCGGCGCTGGACCATCTCGCCCACGACCGCTACGCCGGCGGTACGCAGCAGCTCACCCAACTCGTCGAGGTCGTCGCCCTCGGGTAGTGCCGCTATGCAGAAGGCGCGCTGACGCGCGCGCTGTGCAGGCTGATCGCCGTTGGGGGACCAGTCGGCAGGTTTTGGTGTGACGGCAGTGCGGCCGTTGCGACTTCTATCCATCCACATTCAAGTCTAGGACGACACAGGCGCCGAGAGGTGTAACGAGTCGTGAAGTCTCGGACCCGGACCGCCCGCGTTGCACGGGCCGCTCAAGCTCCGAGCGTGCCCAGCCGCCCCACGGCCTCCAGCAGGCGCTCATCCGGCGTCGTCAGCGAGATCCGAAACCAGCCCTCGCCGGCGGGACCGTAGACGGCGCCGGGGGTCAGCACGACACCGGTGCGCTCGAGCACGTGCTCGCAGTAAGCCTCGGAGCTGTCAAAGCCCTCGGGCACGGGTGCCCACACGTAAATCGTGCTGTGCGGCGGGCGCACGTTGACGCCAATACCGCGTAGCGCCTCGCAGACGAGGTCGCGCCTGCGCCGGTAAAGCTCGTTCATCGACGCGACCTCGGCGTCGGCGTCCGGTGACAGCGCCGCCACACCAGCGAGCTGCACCGCCTCGAACAGGCCTGAGTCGATGTTTGTCTTCAGCCGCCAGTACGTCTCGAGCGCGTCGGCGTTTCCGACCACCACCGCGCAGCGCCAGCCGGTCATGTTGTAGCCCTTCGACAGCGAGAACACCTCGATGCCGACGTCCTTCGCGCCGGGCGTCTGCAGGAACGACGGCGCGTGGTAGCCGTCGAAGACGATCTCCGAGTACGCGTTATCGTGCACCACCAGGATCTCGTAGGCGCGCGCGAACTCCACGACGCGCTCGAAGAACCCCTCCGGCACGACCGCGCCCGTCGGGTTGTTCGGGTAGTTCAGGAACATCAGCTTGGAACGGCGCGCGATGTCCTCGTCGATCGCGCCGAGATCCGGCACGAAGCCGTGCTCCGGCTGCAGCGCCATCAGCACCGGCTCGGCGCCGGCGAGCCACGGTCCGCCGGTGTACACCGGATAGCCCGGGTCGGCTGCCAGCGCGTAGTCGCCCGGGTCGAGGAACGCAAGGTTGAGGTTGAAGATCGCCTCCTTGGCACCGATCGCCGGAATGATCTCGTTCTCGGGATCGAGTTTCACGTCGAAGCGGCGCTCGTAGAAGTCGCGCACGGCGCCTCTGAAGTCCTCGCGGCCGCGGTTGGTGGGGTAGCGGTGCGTCTCGGGCTCGCTTACCGCCTCCTGCATCGCCTCCACGATCAGCGGCGGCGTCGGCCTGTCTGGGTCGCCGATGCCAAGGCTGATCACGTCCACCCCGGCCGCGCGCTTCTCCGCGATCTTGCGCTCCAGCTGGGCGAACGCGTACGGCGGGATGCGCTCCAGGCGCTTACTCGGTTTCATGCAGCTCCTTTTCGAAGTCCTCGCTGAGCCGACCCGCGAACACGGGTCTGGCCCAGCCTGTCAGCTCGACGCGCAGATCCTCTCCCACCTCGACTTCGAGCTCGCCGCCGTCGAGTTGCACGGTCACGAGCGCGCCCGCTCCGACGCGCAGAGCCGTCGCGTCGGCGCTCGCTGCGCCGCCCTCGAGCACGTGCGCGATAGCCGCACCGGTCGCGCCGGTCCCGGACGACAGCGTCTCGCCCACCCCACGCTCGAAGATCCGTGCGCGGATGCGGCTCGAGGACGGACCCTCCGCCGTCGAGCTCGGTGAGCCCGGATCGAGCTCCGCGTACCACGACACGTTTGTCCGGTTGGGGAAGAGCTGCGCGCCTTCGATCTGCGGACCGATCGCGGCGAGATCCAGCGCGTCGAGCTCGGCGAGCGAGTCGACGTGGATCGCACATTGGGGGTTGCCGATCGAGACGTGCCGGAACGGCCAGTCGCGGCCACCGGCGCGGACCGTGCCCCGGCCGTCCGGCGGGCCCTCGGGGAAGTCGTCCGAACGCACGCTCGCCAGCCCCATGTCCACGCGGCAGGTGTCGCTGCCCGTGATCGTCGGGCGGATCTCGCCGGCGAGTGTGCTGATTGCGAAGGAGTCCGCCTCGGTCCAGCCACGCCTGCGCAGGTACAGGACCGCCTCGCGCGCACCGTTGCCCGACAGCTCGGCCTCCGAGCCGTCGGGGTTGAAGATGCGAAGATCGGCCACGTTCGCGGGGTCGGCGGGCGCCGAGAGCAGCAGCACGCCGTCGCCGAACACGCCGAAATGCCCAGCACACAGGGCGCGGACACGCGCCGGCGTCAGCTCGAACGGCAGCTGGTCGTGCTCGACGATCAGATAGTCGTTGCCAAGCGCCTGCCACTTCTCGAATTTCATGCCGTCCATCAGGCGCCGGAGTCTAGGATTTCGCGCGCGACCGCGCCGGCGTCACGGCCGGTGACATCGATCGTGCGCACGCCGGCGAGCTTGCGCATCCACGTCAGCTGGCGCTTTGCGTAGTTGCGCGTACGTCGCCTCATCGCCTCGACGTCTCCGCTGAGCAGCTCCTCGAAGCCGAGCGCCTTGCGCGCCGTTTCAGAGGCACCGGCGGCGTGCGCCTGCAGGACCTGCTCGCGTACACCGGCCGCGAGCATGGCATCGATACGCGCGTCGATCGCCGCGTACAGCGCCTCGCGCTCCATCGTCAAGCCTGCCAGCACGGCCGGGTGGCGCAGCTCCTCGCTCCACAGCTGCGATGGCCCGTCCGGAGGCTCGAGCTCACCGAGGTCGAACAGCTCGAGAGCGCGAACCACCCGCTGACGGTCGTTCGGGTCGATCTCGGCCGCCGCCCAGGGAGCGCGCTCGCCGAGCCTCGCGTGCAGAGCCGGCGCGCCGGAGCGTTCCAGCTCCGCCGTCCAGCGCTCACGCACCCCCTCCGGCGGCGGCGGGCGCAGGCTCAGGTCGGTCAGCGCCGCGCGCAGGTACAGACCGGTGCCGCCGACGACGATCGGGCGCCTGCCCGCCGCGAGTAGATCGTCGATCTCGGCGTGGGCGAGCTGCGCGTACTGGCCGACGCTGAACGTCGCATCCAGCGGCAGAAAGGACAGCAGCCGGTGCTCGAGGCGCACCTGCTCGACGGGCGTCGCTGCGCCGGTGAGGAGCTCGAGGCCCGCGTACACCTGCAGCGCGTCGGCCGAGACCGCAACCGGGTCCTCGCCCCGCGCACGCAAGAGGTCAGCGAGCGCCAATGCCACCGAGGTCTTGCCGACGCCCGTCGGTCCGAACAGCGCGATGATCTGCATGCCGACAGGCTCACAGCTTGGGTCGATGCCCGGCATCCCGCCACGAGCGACCAGCGGGCCACGCAGCTCGCTGGCGGTGGCGCGGCTCAGTGCTACCCGTGTGGTTTCGGCTTGTACGCCAGGATCGTCACGATCGCGTGAGTCGAGTGCGTCGCCGTCGCCGCGTGCGCAAGGATCGTCGCTCGCTCGCGCAGCAGATGCTTCCGCGCGAGCAGAGCGCGTGCCGCGCTCGTGAGGCGCAGCTTCAATGTCGTCACCTTGCCGCCGTTGACCACGAACGAGCCGCTCGCCAGCGTCAGGATCGCGGGCTTGTGCGATTTGGAACCGGGCGCGACGATGGGTGTCAGCGTCCGGATGGTGACGATCCCTGTGCACCGTGTGACGCCCGTCGGGCAACTCAGCTTGAGCTCGATCGTGCCCAGCGCGCTCGACCTGAGAATCGTGTTGCCGACCAACCGCACGTTTGGCGCGACGGCGGTCTGAAACGCCGAGACACCGAGACCCGGGATCTGCTGCGTGAGGCTGAGCGGCGGGATTGTCGTGCTCTGTCCCCCGGGCGGCGTGCCGACGCCCGTGAAGTGCGCTTCCAGCAGACCGCTGGTGTCGTTGCCATTGATCAGCCACACGGCTTCGGCCGGACCCGCAGCCGTGGGGGCGAAGACGACTTCCTCGGTTCGCGTTTCCCCGGGCGCAATCGTGGTGCCCTCCGGCAACGGGGTCTTTGCGGAGAACTCGCCGCCGCTGGGCGGCTTCGACTTGAAGACCGTCACGGCAGTCCCTCCAACGTTCGCAACCGTGAATGTCCGCGTGGCGCTGGCGCCCACAGTGACGTCGTGGAATTCGCTCGGTACGCCTGCGAGCTGCAGCGCGCCCGGAGCGCCTGCGTTCCCTGAAAGATGGACAGTGCCGGCACCGGCGCTCGTGTCCAGCGTGATTTCACCGTCGAAGTCGCCGACCGTGGTCGGAGAGAAGTCGATCGTGATCGTGATCGAATCACCCGGTTCGATCGTCGAGGGCGGTTTCGGCTCCCCTTCGGCTGCGAACGGAGCGCCTGGTAGGTCCACTGATTCAATCGTGAGCGGCGCGCCGCCGACGTTGCGGAACGTCGCCGCGGCGGACACGCTTTCACCGACCGCGGTGGGTTCGAAGGCGACGACCGTCGGTGTCGCTTCGAGCTGCGCCTCTTCGGCACGTCCCGTGCCCGACAGGGAGACGCTGCCCGTCCTGCCGGCGACCGTCCTCACGGTCAAGCTCGCGCCAAGCGGCCCTGTGCCAGTCGGTTTGAAGGTGACGGGGACTTCGAGCGTCTGTTTCTTGCCGAGCGTCGCCGGTAGCGCGGGTTTGGGGGTTCCGAGCGTGAACTGCGCGGAGCTCGATTCGAGCTTTTCGACCGTCAGTGGTTCGTTTGCGGTGAGGATCGCGGTCTGCGTTTCGGATTGGCCGTCAGTGATTGTCTGGAACACGACGGCTTTGCCGGCCAGCGCCGGGGTAACGGGTGAACCAAACGCGAGCACGTGCCCGTCACGGGTGCCGACGTACAGCCGGCCTTCGCCGATTCCTGGCGTGGCGAACTTGGCGGAGGTGCCAATCGGCGCACTCCATCGCAGGATCGGTTCGCCGTGTTCGGGCGTCGGGTTGTACGCGCGGAGCTGCGCACCTTCGCCTGTGCCGTTCGGGGCCCACACGATCCACACCAAGGCCGAGCCTGGAGCAGTACCTTCGGAGGTGATCACCGGGGCGCTCGAGGAGAATCCGAATGCTTCGGCGGAGGTTCCCTGGAGTGACAGCGTGGGCGAGCCGGTTCCTGAGACACCGTACTGGTAGACCCGCAGGTTGCCCGACGATCCCGATGCGCTCGTGCCGTCGGAAGCGGTGGGAATGTAGACCCAGCCGCCTTCCCCAGGCCACACGCCGGGACGCGACCATACGCCGCCGTAGGGCCCGATCTGCTGGACCACCTTGTCGGCTCCATGCAGGCCCTCCCCGATCCCTCCCAGTTCGTCGCGATTCAACAGGTACACGTAGCCGTCCTTGCCGACCGCAACGGCAAGATGCGGGAACGATTTCGTGCCGAAGTATTCGTTCGGAAGCCCCGTCACGCCTCCCGACGCGAAGTCGGCATCCCAGCTGCTGAGTTCTTCGGCATTGAACGGCGCGAAGAAGTCAGTCGCCTTCAGTTCGCCGTCGGGCTGGACACGCAGCCGCACGATCGACTCGCCGAGATTTCCGGGTGGTTCGAATCCGGAGGTGTGATCGTCTGGTACACCACCATTCCCGGTCGAGACCAGCATTGTCCCTGGGCCGTCCGACATGATCCCGGCGCCTGACTGCCATATGCCGGAGCCCCAGCCTTCAGCCTCTGCTGTCCAGCGCGCCTTCACAGTCCCACTTTCGCCTACGCCGAACACCCAGCCCTGGTACGGGTCGTCGTCGCAGTCCGAGCCGAAGCCGGCGTAGACGACGCCTTCTAGCAGCAACAAGCCGGGGCGCTGCAGCTCAGTCTTCGCTTCGAATTCCTGTTCGGGCGCGTTCTGGGCGACTCCCGAGAGCGGTACTGGGAACCCGGGCTGCTCCGCCCCGGTGGCGACGTTGAGCGCATCCATGTACCACCGCGATGGGCCAGATTTGCCAGAGACATAGGCCTTGTGTGTGAGATAGGCGATCCCCGTCGCGGCGTTGATCACGGGCGTGGCCGTGACACCAACGTCCGGTGCGAGATCGCCGCATCCGATTTCCGCCGCGCTCCAGGGTTCGCCGAGGAGTTTCCTCGACCATGCGATCACGCCGGTTTCGGAGTTGAGGCCGTAGACCATGTCCTTCTCGGTGGCCACCAGCAACGTGCCGTTGTCGAGTAGCGGCTGCGCGTAGACCTGGCCTTCGACAGGTGTAGACCACAGCTGCCCGAACGTGCCGCCGCTCACGAGCTGCGGCGTGATCCCACCGGTTTCGGGATACCAACCCGTGCGCAGGTTTTCGCTGGAGTTGGTGATCTCGGTTTCCGCCGCGAGCGCCTGTCCACCACCGGCAAACATGAAAAGCGCGAAGACGACCGTAACTGCCCGCATCCAATGCATCGATCTTCTCCTTGACGGAGCGGCCCTCCTGGCCCCCCGTGAATCGCGTCGCGCAAGGATACTGGCGATTCTCTGCATTTACAAAAGGATTTTCAGAGGACTTTCCGCCTCGCCTTGCTGCGGACCTGGGCGCTCGCATGCGACGACCGCCTCGAGAACCTCAGAACAGGCTCTCCTGGTGCGAGCCCGCCGCGTCCTCGCCGCGATCTTCGACCGCCTCCTCGCCCGACCTGGGTCTGACTTGCCAGAACCTGCCCGGTGCTCCGCCGCGGCGCACCATCCGCCCCAGGCGCTCGCGTTCCTCACGCGGGGCATACGCCCGACGGCGATAGAGCTCCTCGTATCGAGGCACCAGATCAGGACGCTGCGAGCGCAGCCAGTCCATGAACACGGTCCGCACCTCGCCGCGCAGGTGCAGCGCGATACCGGCGACGTTCGTCGCGCCGGCCTCGGCGGCGAGCTCCAGCAGCGGCTCGACCTGATGTGGCGCATCGTTGATCCCCGGCATCAGCGGCGCGATCAGCACGCCGGTTGGGATCCCCGCCGCGTTGAGCGCGGCCACCGCCTCCAGACGCGCGCGCGGGCTGGGCGTATGCGGCTCGGTCGCCCGCCACGCCTTCTCATCGAGCGTCGGGATCGACAGGCACGCGCTGAAGCTCGCCCGCTGCGCGATCTCGAGCATCAGCGGCAGGTCGCGCAGCAGCAGCGGCGACTTGGTCAGCACCGAGCATGGATTGCCGGCGTCGCGCAGCGCTTCCCAGATGCCGATCATCAGCTTGTAGCGACCCTCGACCCACTGGTAGGGGTCGGTGTTCGTCCCCAGCGCCACTTGTTCACGCTTCCACGACGGTCGTGCCAGCTCGACGCGCAGCACCTCCGGCGCGTTGACCTTCACCACGATCTCCCGCTCAAAGTCGCGGCCCGGGTTGAAGTCGAGGTACTTGTGGGTGGGTCGGGCGAAGCAGTTGTGGCTCACTACGCCGTTCGCGATGAAGTCGCCGGTGCCTGTCGTGATGTCGTACAGACGCATCGCCCCACCCAGCGGGCGGATCGTGGCCACCCGCCGCCCGGCTTTTCCAAGCACCTCACCGTCCGTCGGCAGCGAATCGCCCGGGCCGAGCAGTTTGCTCTGTGCCGTGAGATGAGGACGCTCAGAAGGTTCGTGCTCGCCACCGACCACGTGCTTCCAACCGTCGTCTGTCAGAAAGCGGTGATCCTCGCTCGAGATCAGCTCGGTGCCATCTTCGAGAACTGTGGCGTAGCCAGGCTTGACGCTCGACCACTTGTCGAGCACCTCCGTGGTGACAAACCGCCGGTAGGCACCTTCACGCTCGGTGCCATAGATCGCGTCTCCCACCTCCAAGTCGACGATCGGCCGAGTGCGTCCGTCGGCCATCAGGACGCGCGTCCCGGGATGGAGGCAGTAGCTACAGGCATGACTGCAACCCCGGTACGGATTGATCGTCCACCGGAACGGCATCTGCGATTGCTTGGGCACACGGTTCAGCACCGACTTGGCGTGGACCTCGTAGAAGCGCATGTCGAGCGCCTCGGGAGCATCGAAGCGCCGGACGGCGGCGGGGTCGCGGTAGCCCGGCAGCCGATGCTGCTCCTCCTCGTCAAGCGTCAGGTTGCTCCAGCGCACGAACATATGTTCGCATAGCCGCGGGACGGGCGCCCCACCGGCCGCTTACGAACCCCCTACGCACAGCTGCTCTGCGGCTTAGCGAGTGCGCGCACGATGGATGCACACCCCACCAATCGACCCCAGGAGGTTCGATCCAATGACCATCTCCAGAATGCTCGGCGCGACGATGGTCGCGGGCGCACTTGCAACCGGCGGCGCTGCCGCAGGGATCGCGAGCGCCTCGGCGGCTCCCGCCGCGACCAGCACGACTAACGCGACCGGCACGCAGAGTGCCGCCGCGCCGAGCACGTCGAGCTCGTCGAGCTCGACGACCACACCGACGCCGGCGCCGACCAAGAACTCGACGAAATCGGGGAGCCATCCGTGTCCGAACATGGGCTCGAGTGGCAGCTCAGGATCGGGCTCCGGCTCGAGCTACAGCGGCTCTCCCCCGGTGGGCGCAAGCGCGCAGTAGACGCGGGCCGGCCGCGCCGGTCGGCGACATGCTCCGTGGGCGGGGTGCGCGCGACCCCGCCCACATTAAAATCTTTGACGCGCCTCACAACTCGATCACGCTGCGGATGCCGTCCTGGGCCTCCATCAGCTCGAAGCCGCGGTTGACCTCGTCGAGCGACAGGCGGTGGGAGATGAACGGGTCGACGTCGATCTCCCCGTCGAGATAGCGACGAACCAGCATCGGCACGTCATCGCGACCCTTCAGGCCTCCGAAGGAGGAGCCGCACACCCGCCTGCCGGTGATCAGCAGGCGCGGCACGACATCGAGCGTCTCGCCGCGGCCGGCGACGCCGCACACCGTGCACAACCCCCACCCCATGCGCGCCGCCTCGAGCGCTTCGCGCATCACCGCGACGCTGCCGGTCGCCTCGAATGTGTAGTCCGCGCCGAAACCGCCGGTCATCTCGAGGATCCGCGCGACTGTGTCGGCGCCTCCCATCAGCAAGTCGGTGGCGCCCTGGCCGCGCGCGAGCTCGAGCCGCTCCGGCGAGAGGTCGACGCACACGATCCGCTCGGCGCCCTGCAGGCGAGCGCCCGCGACCGCCCCGAGGCCGACCATGCCGGCGCCGAACACCACGCACGTGGAGCCCGGCCTGACCGCCGCGGTCCTGATCGCCGCGCCCAGGCCCGTCGATAGCCCGCACGCGAACAGGCAAGCACGGTCGAGCGGCGCGTCACGATCGATCCGCGCCAGCGCGATCTGCGGCATCACCGTGTACTCGGCGAACGTCGAGGTGCCCATGAAATGGCGCAACGGCTCACCGTCGCGCGAGAGCCGCGTGGTGCCGTCGGGAAGGTGGCCGAGGTTCTGCTGCTCGCGGATCGCCAGGCAGAGATTGGTGAGCGGGCTGACGCAGTGCACGCACTCGCCGCACTGCGGCGAGAACAGCGTCACCACGTGGTCGCCCTCGCGCACCAGCGACACATCCTCGCCGCAGCGCTCGACCACGCCGGCACCCTCGTGGCCGAGCACGGCCGGCGCATAGCCCGAGGGATCGACCCCCGACGCCGTGTACATGTCCGTGTGGCACACGCCGCACGCCACCAGGCGCACGAGCACCTCACCCGGACCTGGCTCGGCGAGCTCGAGATCCTGCACGACCAGCGGGCGGCCGAACTCCTCGAGCACCGCCGCGCGGATTCTCATCGGCTCACGCGCCGGCGCGGGCCAGCAGTTGCTCCTGGCCAGAGAGCGTCTGGCTGGTGGCGGCGTGGATCTCCACCTGTGTCAGCTCGCCCGCGGTCGCCAGCCCGGTGAAGTTGACGGCCTTGTTGTGGCGCGTGCGTCCCCGTAGGCGCTCCGGGTCGGTGCGCGAGGGGCCTTCGACGAGCACCTCGAGGGTGCGCCCCACGAAACGCTGGGCGCGCTCGCGCGCCTGGCGCTGAACGAGCTCGACCAGCTGCTCCATGCGCTCCACCTTCACCGGGTGAGGCACCACGCCGTCGGTGATCGTGGCCGCCTCGGTGCCGCGGCGCGGGGAGAAGATGAAGGTGAAGGCGCTGTCGTAGCCGACCGTCTCGACGACCTCGAGTGTCTGACGAAAGTCATCGTCGCTCTCGCCGGGGAAGCCCACGATGATGTCCGTCGTCAGCGCCGCGTCGGGCACATGCTCGCGGATCATCGCCACGCGGTCGAGGTAGCGCGCACGGTCATACGTCCTGCGCATCGCCTTCAGGATGCGGCTCGAACCCGACTGCAGCGGCAGGTGGATGTGCTCGCACACGCTCGCTAGCTCGGCGTGCGCACGGATCACATCCTCGCGCATGTCCTTCGGGTGCGGGCTCGTGTAGCGGATGCGCTCGATGCCCTCGATCCCGTCGAGCACGCCGAGCAGCTCGGCAAAGCTCGTGCGTTCACCCAGGTCGCGGCCGTATGAGTTGACGTTCTGCCCCAGCAGCGTCACCTCCTTGACCCCTTCCTCCGCCATCGCCCGTACCTCCGCCACGAGCTCGTCTCTCGCGCGGCTGACCTCGCGGCCGCGGGTCGAGGGAACGATGCAGTAGGAGCACGCGCAGTTGCAGCCCACGCTGATCTGCACCCAGCCCTGGTAGCGACGCTCGCGGTGCGCCGGCAGGTGACCGGTGAAGCCCTCGAACTCGAAGAACCCCTGGGCTGTCAGGGAGTCGCTGGTGAGGAACTCGGCGAGCCGGTGCACCTGGCCGGGGCCGAACGCCACGTCGACGAACGGGAAGCGCTCGAACACCTCCTCCTTGACCGACTGCGCCCAGCAGCCGCCGACCCCGACTATCCGCTGCGGCTGTTCGCGCTTCAGCCGCTTGGCCTCGCCGAGGTGTGCCAGGAAGCGGCTGTCGGCCGACTCGCGGATCGAGCAGGTGTTGAACAGGATCAGGTCGGCCTCGGAGCGCTCGTGCACCTGCACGTAGCCGAGCGCGTCGAGCATCCCCTTCATCCGCTCCGAGTCGTGCTCGTTCATCTGGCAGCCGAACGTGGTCACGTGGTAGTTCAAGCGCATCTAGCTAATCGTCGCCTTCGTCGTCCTCGGCGCTCTCGAGCAACGCGGACACCGTCACGCCGATGTGGTCGTTCAGCAGGAGCAGCGCTTCCTCGCGCGTCAGGTTCGGCACCCTCACAATCCTAGAGCGCGCCGCGAGGCGGGGTACTCAGGAAGGGCGCCGACAGCGATTGATAGTCTGCCGCCCCATGGGCCTGATGGACCGCGTGCCGGTCTCGGTTGTGCGGTGGGCCGGCAGGGAGCAGTTCCGCATACCGCTGCTCGCGCGGCTGCTGAGGCCAGCGGCCCAGTGGCTGCGCCGCAAGCCGCGCGTGGTCCCCCACGGTCAGGCCAAGGGACTGGTGATCAACCCGTCCGGAGCCAATCCCGGATACGCGCTGGGGACGAGCGAGCCGCTCGTCCAGGATGCCTTCGCCGAGCATGTCCCCAAGGGCGGCGTCGTCTGGGACGTGGGGGCGAACGTGGGCTTCTACACCCTCATCGCCTCGCGCCTCGTGGGAGACGGCAAGGTGGTCGCGTTCGAGCCGCTGCCCGTGAACCGCGAAGCGCTGCGCCGCAATCTGGCTCTCAACAGCATCGCCAACGTCGAGGTGAGCGCTCTCGCCATCGGCAGCCACGATGGCCACGCGCGCTTTGAGCATCGCTGGTCCTCGGGCCGGGCAGATCTTCAGGCGAAGCTCGACGCGCGCGAGCCGAGCGCCGGCGCGAAGGACGCCGATTCGGACTCCGCCGAGTACATCGACGTCGAGATGGGCACGCTCGACTCTCAGCTGCAGCGCTTTCCCGCGCCCAGCCTCCTGAAGATGGACATCGAGGGAGGCGAGGTCGGAGCGCTGGAGGGGGCTTCGGAGCTGCTCTCGACACACCGTCCCACCGTCATCTGCGAGTTTCACGGAACCAACGGACCCGTTAGCGACCTGCTCGAGGGCCAGGGCTACTCGCTCCGCGTGATCGAGATGCCTGACGTGCCGACTCGCGACGCGCCGAGGAACGTGCACGTCCTGGCCACCCCCTCCGGCGCCCCCGCGCCCGACACGCCCTAGCGGTCTCGGGGCGGGCATCGGTCCGGTGGCTGTGTCCCGCAATTCGCCGCGAACCGCAACACCCGGGCGCCCGCCGGGTTGGCGTCCAACAGGGAGCCTGCCCGCCACACTTGATCGGACGACAGCTATGAACGGCGCGAGAGACATCACCCGAACGTGTCCACCGCCGGCCCGCCGCCAGCCGGCGCGCACGCTGGGCGCCGCGCTGGCGTTGGTGTTGCTGCTGTGCGCGTCGCTCGCGGCAACGAGCGCTCAGGCGGCCGCGCCACTGACGTGGTCCTCCTCGGCGATCTCCGGGGGCGACGCCCTGAGCGCCGTCTCGTGCGCCTCGGAATCGCTGTGCGTGGCCGTCAACCACGAAGGAGCCGGATTCAGTACGTCCAACCCCACCAGCGCGAGCCCGAGTTGGAGCCAGACGTTGAGCGACTCCGGCAAGTCGCTGAACGCGGCCTCCTGCGCGCCCGGCGGCCTGTGCGTCGCGGTCGACAGCGCCGGCAGGGCTTGGGTGTTCGGCGAGCCGTCCCCGAGCTCGCTGCCCGGCGCGGGCGTCCTCACCGGCATCTCCTGCCCCAGCACCGCGCTGTGCGTCGCGGTCGACGAAGAAGGCCACGTGCTCACGACCACGAACCCCGGCAGCGGCGTCTGGACTCTGTCGAGCAGCCACCCCGGGCATGATTTGCGCGCCGTCTCGTGCGCGTCGACGGAACTGTGCGTCGCCGTGGACAGCGCCGGTTATGTGCTTTCCGCAACCAGCCCGACGGGAACGTGGTCGCAACACGAGGTTGATACGGAACAGCTGGTCGCCGTCTCGTGCTCGACGGCTGGCGCGTGTGTCGCCGTCGACCCCGGCGGCCACGCGCTCGCGAGCGCGGATCCCGGCTCCTCTGCGCCGACCTGGAGCGTCACGCCCATCGACGGCGAACACCTGACGGCGGTCTCGTGCGCGTCGACGGGACTGTGCGTGGCCGTCGACGGCCACGGCCAGGCGCGGGCGAGCGACGCGCCGGCGGCGCCGATTCCGCTGTGGAGCGCCTCGAGCGCCGGCTCGGGCGCGCTCACGGGCCTCTCCTGCCTGGCAGGCGGCTTCTGCATGGCGGTCAACAGCTCTGGGGGCGCCGTCGGCGGCAGGGTCAGCGCGCCCGAAGCGACGACGGTGAAGCCAATCGAAGTCACCGACGCCGCGGCGACGCTGGCGGGCGTGGTCAACCCCAACGACGCGGTGCTGGGCGCGTGCGCGTTCGAATACGGCACGTCGGTCGCCTATGTGCACGCGATCCCGTGTGCCGTGCTGCCGGCGGCGCTGGCCGGCGCGCAGAGCGTCTCTGCCCAGGTCTCGGGCCTCGAATCGAACACCACCTACCACTATCGCGTGCTCGCCACGAGCCCGTCCGGCATGACCGTGGGCGCTGACGAAGCGTTCACAACGGCCGTCAACTCGCTGGTGGCGATCGTGCATCCGAACCCCTCGATCACGGGCACACCCGCCAACGGGCAGCACCTGACCTGTCACCCGGGCACGCCGTCGGGGACCACCGCGCAGCTGACGTACGCGTGGCTGCGCGATCTGATCCCGATCGCGGGCGCGGCCAGCTCGACGTACACGGTCAAAGGCCAGGACACCGGCCATCATCTGCAGTGTCAGGTGACGGCGACCGACGGCGGCGGCAGCGCCACCGCGAAGAGCGCCTTCGTGACGATTCCCGTGGGTGGCGTGCCTATGTCCTCGGGCGAGACGGCGGTCGGCCGGGCCGCGTTCAGGAACGGCAGGCTGATCGTCGCTGTCTCGTGCTCGAGCCAGGCGAGCAGCGGCTGCAAGGTCTCGCTGCACCTCACCGCCGTGGAGACGCTCAGCGGCTCCCGGGTCGTGGCCGTCGCCGCGCGCAGGCCGCGCGCCCGCAAGAGCGCCGGGCTGCGCCACCGCACGGTCACGCTCGCGAGCGTGCGGCTGCAGCTCGGGCGTGGCGCGCACACGACCGTCGCCGCCGCGCTCGGCACGAGCGGGCGGCGCCTGCTCGCGCATGAGCACCATTTCACAGCCAACCTGAGCGTGAGCGGGACGATCATCGGCGTGATCGAAGGCCAACTCGCCCAGCAGCTGGTGACGCTCAGCAGCGGCGCTCACGGAGCGTCCACGCATGCGGCTCCTCGCCGTTAGCCGCCCGCGCCTGGCGGCGTCGCTGCTGGTGGCGCTGCTACTGACGCTCGTGACGGCGCAGAGTGCCGGGGCGCGACCCGCGCGCGACGCGGCCGCCGCCAGCGTGCTGGCCGCGACGCCGTACATGGGCTGGGACACGTACTTCGCGCTCGGCGGCAACTACAGCGAGTCCACGATTCTCAGGCAGGCGAGCCAGATGGTCGCCCTCGGTCTGGAGCGCCGCGGTTATCGCTACGTGTGGCTAGACGTCGGCTGGTGGCACGGCACGCGCAACGCCACCGGACAGATCACGGTCAGCTCCAGGCAGTGGCCGCACGGCCTGGCGTGGCTGACCCGCACGCTGCACGCCGCGGGCTTTCGCGTCGGCCTCTACACCGATGCCGGGCCGAACGGCTGCGGCGGCGCCGGACAGGGCAGCTACGGCCACTACCAGCAGGACGTCAACACGTTCGCCGCGTGGGGCTTCGACGCGGTCAAGGTCGACTTCTGCGGCGGCGCGGAATATCACCTCGACCCCGCGAGCGCCTACTCGCAGTTTCACGCGGCGATCCTCGCCAACGCGAGCCACCGACCGATGCTGCTTTCGATCTGCGACTTCCTGCAGCCCGAACAGTATGGCGAAGGCCGTCCGATCCTGGGCGAATCGGCCTTCGCCTCATACAGCTTCGGACCGAGCGTCGGCAACAGCTGGCGCACCGACACCGACGTGGGGCTGCCCGGCAACGTGCCGTTCACCGACGTGCTGCGCAACATCGACGCAGATGCCGCAGCGCCGCAGGCGGCCGGCCCTGGCCACTGGAACGACCCCGACTACCTCGGCCCCGGGCAGGGGATGTCCGCCGCCCAGTTCCGCTCGCAATTCAGCATGTGGGCGATGCTCGCCGCGCCGCTGATGGTCAGCGACGACCTCACGAAGATCAGCTCGGCGAGCCTGCAAGCGGTCGAGAACACCGAAGTGATTGCCGTCGACCAGGACCCAGCCGGCATCCAGGGCACGCTGCTGTCCACGTCGAGCTCGGGCGAGGGTCAGGTCTGGGTCAAGCCGCTCGCGGATGGCTCGCGCGCCGTCGCGCTGCTGAACCGCGGCTCGGGCGCCACCTTCATCACCACCAGCGCCCTAGCCGTAGGCCTACCGACTGCGTCGAGCTACACGATGCGCAACCTCTGGACGCACAACACGAGCTCGACCCGCGGCACGATCAGCGCCGAGGTGCCGGGCGACAGCACGGTGCTGTTGCGGGTGGCGCCGCGCTGAGAGGCGCCGCAACTCTCATGACGGCTGGACGAAGGAGAGCGCTACGCCACAACGGCGACGCCCGCCGGCACGTAGTGCTCGAAAGTCACCCCGGTAGGAGCGGGTGTGCCCCGCTCCTCGGCGGCGCATGCCAGCGCAAACTTCGCGGCGTCCTCAGCGTAAGTGGCGTCGTAGCTCTCAGAGCCGCCGGTCAGGCCGGGCAGATCGGGAGAGTCGAAGCTCCAGCCGTAACCGGGTGCGTGATGGTGGAGGATGCGGATGGTTTCCATGGTCTTCGCTCAGAGTAGACGCAGCGCCTCGTCTTCTGCAAGGCCTACATGGCGGACGAGGACGCGCCGCACCTCCCCAGGCGCAAGTGTCCGTTGGTCGTGGAATGCCCAGGTTAGACTCGGACGTCCCTCGGCGTGAAGGCGGCGGTGCGACCCGGATTGGCGAGTGATTCTGTAGTTCAACGGCTGAGACGTGAGGATCCACAGCAGCCGCTTGGCCTTTATGGACGGAAACCGGGCCACGCATGCACGCTACGGACCGCTTGGGATGAAACTCACCAGCGAGAGCCCACCGTCGATCCGCAGCGGGCCGACGACGCCACCCGATTACCACGCCATGGTCGCCCACACCGTCCTTAGCACGCTCGTTCCGGCGATACCACTCGCGCCGGCTTGTCGGCCGAGAGCGCAGCTACGACGTCCCTACGCCGCGGCAACCGCCGGTTCGCTGGCGATCGGTGGCTCGATCGCGCTCTTGTCGCGGTCGATCGGTGTCACCAGGTCCTTGCCCAGGCCCAGCGCCGCATAGATCTTGTCTTCGATCTCTTTCGCCACCGCCGGGTTCTCATCGAGGTACGCCTTGGCATTGCCGCGCCCCTGGCCGAGGCGATCGTTGCCGTAGGAGAAGAACGAGCCCGACTTGGAGACGATGTTGTGCTCGAGCCCCAGGTCGACCAGGCAGCCCGCTGTGGAGATGCCCTTGCCGAACTCGATGTCGAACTCGGCCTGGCGGAAGGGGGCGGCGACCTTGTTCTTGACGACCTTCACGCGCACGCGGTTGCCGACCGCCTCGGTGCCGTCCTTGAGCGTCTCGATGCGCCGGATGTCAAGTCGCTGCGAGGCGTAGAACTTCAACGCGCGTCCGCCCGGCTGCGTCTCCGGCGAGCCGAACATGACACCGACCTTTTCGCGGATCTGGTTGGTGAGGATGCACAGCGTCTGCGTGCGGTTGAGGTTGCCGGCGAGCTTGCGCATCGCCTGGGACATCATCCGCGCCTGCGCACCGACCGTCTGGTCGCCCATCTGCCCCTCGAGCTCGACCTTCGGCGTCAGCGCCGCGACCGAATCGATCGCCACCACGTCCACGGCGCCGGAGCGCACGAGCATGTCGGCGATCTCCAGGGCCTGCTCGCCGTAGTCGGGCTGGGAGACGAGCAGCTCGTCGATGTCAACGCCGATCTCCTTCGCGTAGAGCGGATCCATCGCGTGCTCCGCGTCGATGAACGCGCACACGCCGCCGAGCTTCTGCGCCTCGGCGAGCACGTGGTAGATCATCGTCGTCTTGCCCGATGACTCCGGGCCGAACACCTCGACGATGCGTCCCCTGGGCACGCCGCCGATCCCGAGCGCCAGATCGAGAGACAGCGCTCCGGTCGGGATCGCGTCGCAGCGCACCTGGGCACCCTCATCGCCCATGCGCATGACCGTGCCCTTGCCGAACTCGCGCTCGATCTGTGTGAGCGCACCCTGAAGGGCGGCGTCGCGCGCCTTCGCGGCCTTCTCCTGGTCGGTCACGGACATGGTCTGACTCCTCCTGTTCGAAATGGAGAGTGGAAGCTAGACGGCGCTGCGGACGGAACAGTTGTTCGTATGCCCGATGGAGCAGCCGTGCGCGACATGCGATCTTTGACGGATCTGTGACGTCATGGGTGCGATCGAACGTTAGGTGGACAATGCGGTATCCGGGCGCAATCGCTGGCGCTGTGCTCTGCGTCGCTGTGCTCGCGGCCTGCGGGCGCGCGGGTGCTTTCCCCGGAGAGGGCCCCAACGGCTGTGTGAGGTCCCCCGCGACACTCTCGCCCGGCATCGCGCCGCAGAGCGGCGCCACGCTCAGAGTCAAGCTGGGCGCGTTCGTATACGTGGAGCTGGTCGAGGCGGAGAAGTACCTCTCCTGGCGGCCGGGAACGAAGCCGCCTCCGGGCGTGTTCCCCTGGGCTGCCGCTCGCTCGTCGGACCCCAGCGTGCTGCGGCGCGTTGCGCTCTGCCCGTCGCGCAGCGGGGTCTCCACGCTGCCCATCGTGGTCTACGCCTTCCGCGCGCTGACCCCGGGCGCCGCCACGCTCACCGCTCCCGTCGCGCACGCCTGGGGGCGCGTCAAGCCGGCACGACGTCGCGGCTTGCGCCCCTACCGGGCGACCGTGATCGTGGCGAGCTGAGCGCTGGCGGCGCTCACCCGTCTATAGGGCGCCGGTGGGCTTGTGCCGGCTGCAGAAACCGCCGATAAGCAACCGAGCCCCGCCACTCCCCAATCAGCCGCCGGCTCGCCGCGCTCTCCCCCATCCCCATGACCAGTCGCCCGTCCGCCCGCCTCGCCACAGCCCTGACGCTGGCGTTGTCGCTGCTCGCGCTGGCGGTGACGCTGCTGGGGCCGGCCCAAACGCTCGCCCAGACACGCAAGACCTGCTCGACGCCGACGGGCCAGTCAAAGACGAAGCACGCAGCCCGTACGTGCTCACGCTCCTCGCGCCGGCACAAGAAGAAGCACCACTCGAGGAGGCACCACGGGAAGCTCGCGCCGGCCAAGAAGACCTCCCAGACGAGCGCTCCGGCCGCGGCTGCGGTGGAACCGGCACGCTGCGAAGGCGGCCAGACGCCGGTGCACGCCGCCAACGGGAATTTCTCGTGCAGCGACGGCTCCGAACCGGAATGCGAAAACGGCGCGACGCCGATCGCCTCACGCAAGGGCAACAGCCTCGTGTGCCCGGTCGCCAGCGAAGACGAATCGAGCTCGAGCGCCATCGAATGCGAAGAAGAAGAACTGAACTGCAGCACGCTCCCGGGCGAACAAGCCTGCGAAACCTCGGGCGACGACAGCTCGAGCTTCGGCTGCGAAGCCGAAAGCGAAGCCTGAGCGCCACCGAGCCGGCTCAGCGTCCGACCGGCGCGAGCTCGCTGCTGGCCAGCGCCTCATAGCTGGCGCCCTCACGTGAGAGCCACGAGCGATAGAGCACGACCGCCTGCGGCGAGAAGCTGAGCCGCGGCGTCGCCGGAAGCGACTGCTCGAGACCCTCGCGCGCGGAGCGCTCGGCGCCCGAGTGGCGCGCGCGGCCGCCGCGACGCAGGCGTGCAACCGTGATGTGCGGCCTGAAGCGACGGCGCTCGGGCTGCCAGCTGCTGACGTTGCAGAGCTCCGCGGTGAGGGCTTGCTGCACGCACTCGAGCTCGCCGCCGTGGTCGTGGATCTCAGCTGCGAGCGCCTGCGGGCGCCGCGGTGGCAGCCACAACGGCGCGCCGAGCGAAAGCTCGCACGCGTGCTCGCCAGAGGCCGCGAGCGCGGCGGCGAGCGCCTCGATCTCAGCCACCGGCCGGCTGCCCAGAAAGCACAGCGTCAGGTGCAGCGCCTGACCGTCCAGCAGACGCAACGCTCCGCGCGCGCCCCCCACCGCCCGCGCCGCCACGGCGACGCTGCGCGCCCACGCGGCCAGCTCCTCGCGCACCTCGAGTGGCGGGTCAACCGCCACGAACAGCCTTGCTGTGGCACCGCGGGACATCGCGTCAGACGATGCTAGCGCCACCCTGCCCGGCGCGAGAACGGGCTGCGCTCAGGCGCCGCCGGCAGCGACGGCGTCGATCAGCGCGCGCCGCACGAGATGCAGCGCGATCGTGGTGGCGCGGTCGCGCACGTCGGCTCTGCCTCCGGGGAGGTTGACCGAGCGGGTGAGCTGGCCGATCTCCGAGCCCTCGGTGCCGGCGAGCGTGACGCTCAGCCAGACGAGCCCGACGGGCTTCTCCTCGGTGCCACCGCCGGGGCCGGCCACGCCGGTGATGCCGACGCCGACGTCCGCGCCCAGACGCTGACGCGCGCCGTCGGCGAGCGCGCGGGCGACCTCGCCCGAGACCGCGCCGTGGGTCTCGATCAGCTCGCGCGGCACGCCGGCCAACGAGACCTTCGCCTCGTCGGAGTAGACGACGAGCCCGCCGAGGAAGTAGTCCGAGGAGCCGGGCAGCTCGGTCAGGCGCGCGCCGAGCAGCCCGCCGGTGCACGACTCGGCGGTGGCGATCGTGCGGCGCGGGTTCGATCCCGACGGCCGCTCCCCTCGCAGCAGCGCCGCGACCTGCTGGTCGACCGTGCTGCCGTCGCGCGAGAACAGCGTGTCGGCGTGGCGCTCCTCGACGACCGCCACGAACGCGTCGTAGGCGTCCTCGGCGTCGGGCTCGTAGCGCGTCACGATCTCGACCTCGCCGCGTTTGAGGCAGGTCGTCACCTCGAGGCTCGCGAGCGCGACGCCCTCGCGCTCGGCGATCCGCAGCGTCTCGGCGATCTCCGACTCCGGGATCCCGAACAGGCGCAGCGTGTGCTGGCGGTAAACGGTGGCTGTCGCGAGCACGCTCTGAAGCGCGTCGGTGGCGAGTGCCTGCGACCACATCGGCTGCAGCTCCCGCGGTGGGCCCGGCAGCACGACCACCGTCGGTCCGCCGCCAGGGTGCGCTCCTGCGCCGGGCGCGACCACCAGTCCGGGCGCTGTGCCGACGGGCTCCAGCACCGTCGCGCCGCTGGGGATCGTCGCCTGCTTGCGGTTGGCCTCGGCGATCGCCTCCGGGTCTATGTTTGGCCAGCGTTTCATCAGCGGTGCCACGATCTGCGCGATCCGCTCGGAGAGGGCCTCGTCGAGCACCATCTCGCGCCCCTGGAAGGCGCCGACGACGGCCGCGGTGAGGTCGTCGGCGGTCGGCCCGAGGCCGCCGCTGGTGAGGATCAGCTCGATGCCGCTCTGGGCCATGAAGTCGAGCGCCGTGCGCATGTCCTCGGGACGGTCACCGACGACGGTCGTGTAGGCGAGCTCGACGCCCAGCTCGCGTAGGCGCTCAGCCAGCCACGGTCCGTTGCGGTCGCTGACGCGGCCGGTCAGCACCTCGGTGCCGGTGACGACGATCCCGGCGCGCGGCGGCCGGCCGGCGCTCACGTGCACGTCGGCAGCTGGCCTGGGGCGAGCGGCCTGCGACCGAGGGCCTTGGTGATCGAGTAGCCGATCGCCTGGCTGGAGGGCGCCACGGTGCGTGGAGTGCCGTCCACGAACATCGTCACCGAGCTGTTCCCGAGCGTGATCTCAAAGCGCCTTGCATGGTAGATCGGCGTCGTTTCGCCCGGCTGCAGCTCGACGCCGGGGATCAGCTTGTGGCCGTCGTCGCCGAGCAGGCACACGTAGACCACGGCGCTCGGTCGCAGCGAGAGCGCGACGAATGAGGAGGATGCGGCGTGGTGGGTGGCTGTGCTCGGCGCGTGGTGTGCGGCGCCGGATTTGTGGCGGTGCGTGGAGGCCCTGGTGGTCGTGCCCGTGCTGGAGCCGCCGCCACCGCCGCCGCCGCCGGTGACGAGCAGCACGATCAGCGCGATGATCACCACGCCGATGACGCTGACGATGATCATGTAGCCCCGCGAAGGCCCGTCGCCGGATCCTCCCCGGCCGCGCGTGCGCGTGCGGTTGCTCTGCGGCGTCGAGACGATCGGCTCGAGCATCGCCTCGCTGGGGCGCTCGTGGTGCAGGCGGTACTCCTCGACCATCGCCTTGCCGTCGAGCCCGAGTGCCTGGGCGTAGGTGCGCAGAAAGCTCTTGACGAACGTCGGGCCGGGCAGCAGGCCCCACTCTTCGTTCTCCAGCGCGCGCAGGTACTTGGCGCGGATCTTGGTCTGCGCCTCGATCTCTGACACGTCGATGCGGGCGCGCATACGCGCCTCGCGTAGCGTTGCTCCGATCTCGGGCATCAGCGCAAGAGGCTAGTCGCTGACGGCCGTGGCAGAGTGCGCGGTCGGGGCTTCCAGCGCCGCGAGGACGCGCGGCAGGTCCGCCTCGCTGATGAGCACCTGTCGTGGCTTGGAGCCTTCGTAGCCGGAGATCACGCCCCGGCGCTCGAGCATGTCGATCATGCGCCCGGCGCGCGTGTAGCCCAGGCGCAGGCGCCGCTGGAGCATCGAGGTGGACGCGGTCTGCATTTCGGCGACGAGGCGGATCGCGTCGGTCAGCAGCGGATCCTCGTCCGGGTCGAGATCATCCGGGCCCCTGTCGGAGCCCTCCCCCGCCTCCGGCTCGACCTCCTCGAGCAGCTCCTCGCGCAGCTCCGGCTCACCCTGGCGGCGCCACATCTCGGTCAGCTTCGCGATCTGCGCCTCGTCGATGTAGGCGCCCTGGATGCGCTGCAGGCGCGAGCTGCCGACGGGGCTGAACAGCATGTCGCCCTGCCCGAGCAGCGACTCGGCGCCGTTCTGATCGAGGATCACGCGCGAGTCGGTCTGCGAGGAGACCGCGAAGGCGATCCGCGATGGCACGTTGGCCTTGATCATGCCGGTGATGACGTCCACGCGCGGGCTCTGGGTCGCGAGCACCAGGTGGATGCCGACGGCGCGCGCCTTCTGCGCGAGACGGATGATCGAGTCCTCGACGTCGGCCGGCGCGACCATCATCAGGTCGGCGAGCTCGTCGATCACGCAGAGGATGTAGGGCAGCGGCGCTTCGCTGCGCTTGGCGCGTGCCTTGTTGAGCTCCACGAGGCTGCGGGTGCGCGCCAGCGACATGATGCCGTAGCGCTGCTCCATCTCCTTTACGAGGTTCTGCAGAGCGTTCGCCGCCATCCGCGGGCTGGTGATGACCGGCGTCAGCAGATGCGGGATCGACTCGTAGTGGTTGAGCTCGACCTGCTTGGGGTCGACCAGCACGAGGCGCACCTCGTGCGGCGTCGCGCGCAGCAGCACGCTCGAGAGCATCGCGTTGATCGCCCCGGACTTGCCCGCGCCGGTGGTGCCTGCGACGAGGATGTGCGGCATCTTCGCGAGGTCGGCACCGATCGCCTTGCCGGCGACGTCCTTGCCGAGCCACACGGTCAGCGGCGACCAGTCCTTGGGCGCGGCCTGGTAGACGTCGCCGAGCCTGACGATGCGCCTGTGCACGTTGGGCACCTCGACGCCGACCGCCTGCTTGCCGGGGATCGGCGCGAGGATGCGGATGTCGGTTGCGGCGAGCGCGTAGGCGAGGTCGTCCTTGAGCTGCGCGACCTTGGCGACCTTGGTGCCCGGCGCGAGGCGCAGCTCGTAGCGGGTGATGTGCGGCCCCGCGACCGTGCCGATCACCTTCGCCTGCACGCCGAAGTGGCCGAGCGCCTCGACGAGGTGCGTGGCGATGCGCTCCTGCCCGGCGGTGTCGGGACGCGTCTGCTCGGCGCTCGAACGCGTCAGCAGGTTGGCTGCCTCGGGCACGCTCCAGACGAAGTCAGGGTCATCGGTCACAGAGCCCCTGAGGCGCCCTTGCGGGGTCAGCTGCTCGGCACTGACGTCTCCGAGCGCATCCGGGTCGGCATGCGCGACGCCGGCGATCTCCTCATCCTCGCTTTCGTGTGCACCGTCGGCCGGCGCCGCGTCGTCGGCGGCGGGCTCAGCGGAGGGCTCCGGTGACTCCTCGACGGCCGCTTCGTCCTCGTCGGCCCAGTCGTGCGACGGCGCCTCGACGTGCGTCGCGCGCACGATCAGCTCACGTTCGTTCGGCTCCGGAGGGATCAGCTCATGCGGCGACTCGGAGCCGCGATCGGCTGTGTCTTGGGAAGTTCGTCCCGGGGGCGCCGCGGACTCGCGCTCGCGCAGCCTACGCATCATGCGTGTGGTGTCGACGACGCCGCTGCCGGTCGCGCGAATCACGCTCGCGATCGAGGCGCCGGTCAGCAGGATCACACCCGTCAGGAGCAGGAAGATCACGAGGATGTCGACGCCGACGTCCTGAACCAGCCGGTGCGTAAGCTGGTAGAGCGCCTCGCCCAGGACTCCGCCATGGCTCTGCAGGTGCGCCGAGGACCACGCGCGCCCGGCATCGGCGGCGCCGCTCGAGAGGCCGAACATGCCGGCGGCAAGCGCCAGCGTGACCGCAGCGAACACGCAGAGGGCGCCGGTCCGCAGCGGGCGCAGCGCGGGCAGCACCGGGCGCAGCAGCAACGCGCCTCCGCCGACCACCAGCGCTACTGGCGCGAGCACGCGCGCGCGGCCGAGCATCCAGCCGAGACCGACCGCGAGGCCGTGCCCGGCGCGGCCGCCGTTCCAGTCTCCGTAAAGCACGAACCCCATGAACACGCCGGCGGCAACGAGCGCCAGGCCGAGCACGTCGCGCTGGCGCTGGTCGAGTACCGGGAGACGCGGCAGCCCGCCGGAGAACAGCGAGCCGAGGTCTGCGGCGCCGCCACGTCCGCGGCGCCGGCGAGAGCGCCCGCGGGCAGGCGGCTTACGGCGCGCACTCGAGGAACGAGCGCTCGTCGAGCGTGCAGGGGCACGTTTGCCTTTGCCCCTGGGGGTGCGGGTGCCAGCCATCCAGCGCAACTTCGACGTCAGGGGCCCGTAACCTGCCTGTGACCCCTTACCATCAATTTACACGCGGCCGGTTACATAAAGACATGAACGACTTCTCCCGCGCCCCACGTGTCCTGGTCGTAGAGGACGACGAGGACATCGCCCAAGCTCTCCAGCGCTCACTGCGGATGGAGGGGTATGACGTGCGAACTGCGGCCGACGGGCGTGCCGCGCTCGAACAGGGTCACGCGTTCGCGCCTGACCTGGTGATCCTCGACCTCGGGCTGCCGAAGCTCGACGGCGTCGAGGTGGCGCGCGAGCTGCGCGCCGACGACGACGTCCCGATCCTGATCCTGACCGCCCGCGACGCACTGGAGTCACGCGTCGAGGGCCTCGACGCCGGCGCCGATGACTACCTGGTCAAGCCCTTCGAGCGACAGGAGCTGCTCGCGCGGATGCGCGCGCTGCTGCGCCGCCGCCCGCCGCGGGGATCGGCGCCGCTGCGCGTCGGCGACCTGTCCCTGAACGCCGACACGCACGAGGTGCTGCGCGGCGGGCGCGCGATCGAGCTGACACAGCGCGAGTTCGAGCTGCTCGAGTACCTGATGCGCAACGAGCGCATCGTGATCTCGCGCCAGCGCCTGCTCGACGAGGTGTGGGGCTATGACCCGTTTTCGACGACGAACACGATCGAGGTGTTCGTGTCCAACCTGCGCCGCAAGCTGGAGTCCAGCGGCGAGCCCCGCCTGTTGCACACCATCCGGGGAGCCGGCTACGTCCTCCGCGCTTAGAGGCCTCGGCGCGCGCCTGCGTGCGCTCGCGCCGGTGCGCAACGTGAGCGAGCGCGTCTCGGTGAGCTTCGACCGGCTGCCGATTCGCGTACGACTTGCTGGCGTCTCGGCGCTGCTGACGTTTGTGATCCTGTGCGCGTTCGCGCTGGCGATCGGTTCGCTGACGGTCGAGCGCATCCGCTCGGACTTCAACCGCGACGTGCTGCAGACGGCCGAAGCGCTGCCGTCGCAACTCAAAATCAGCGTGCGCCCGCTGCGGATCAGCAGCCCGCTCGAAGACTTCGCCTCGCGCGCGAGCCACTCGGAGATCAGGATCCTGTCGCTGGGCGGCCAGCTGATCGCGAAAGAACCTGGCAATGGGCCGGCGCTCGGCCCGGCGGAGTTGAACCCGGAGACCGTCAACGGCTACCGCGTCATCAGCCGCGAAGCCGACGTCACCCTCAGCGGCAGCGACGAGCCGATCGGTCGCGTGATCGTCGAGTACGGTCGCCAGGTCGGAGCGACCGAGGCGACCTGCAAGCGGGTCGAGTTGTTCCTGGTGCTCGGCGTGCTCGCGGGCAGCCTGCTGGCGCTGGTGGCGGGCATGGCGATCGCGCGGCGGGCGATGAAGCCGATCGCGGAGCTGACGAGCACAGCGGCCGAGATCGCGCGCACGCGCGATCCCTCGCGCGGGATCCCGCAGTCACCGGCCGATGACGAGGTCTCCGAACTCGCCCGCACACTCGAGGGCATGCTCCGCGAGCTCGACGCCGCGCGCTCGGAGACGGAGTCGATGCTCGCCCGCCAGCGCCGGTTCGTGGCGGACGCCTCACACGAGCTGCGCACGCCGCTGACAAGCGTGCTGGCGAACCTCGAGCTGCTCGCGGAATCGCTGCACGACGACCAGGGCGACGCCGCGCGCTCGGCGCTGCGCTCTTCTCAGCGGATGCGACGCCTGGTCGCCGACCTGCTGCTGCTGGCGCGCACCGACTCGGCGCGGGTGGTGGCGCACGAACCGTGCGACCTGGCGCAGATCGTGGTGGAGGCGGCCGGCGAGCTCGGGCCGGTGAGCGCTGAGCACGACATCTCGCTCGACATCCACCCCGCGATCGTGCTGGGCGCGCGCGACGAGCTGCACAGGATCACGATCAACCTGCTCGAAAACGCCCTGCGTCACACGCCGCCGGGTACCGAGATCCACGTCTCGACCGAGACCACCGCGAACGGCAAGGCGCAGCTGGTGGTCGAAGACAACGGACCGGGGGTCCCCGCGGAGCTGGTACCGACGCTGTTCGAGCGCTTCGTGCGCGGCGCGGGTGACCGCGGCGGCTCGTTCGGGCTGGGCCTCGCGATCGTGCAGGCGGTGTCGGAAGCGCACGGCGGCACCGTCACGCTGGAGCGCTCCCGGATCGGCGACCCCGAGCACGCCAGCGGTGCGCGTTTCGTCGTGGCGATGCCAGCGTATTCAGACCTCGACGACGACCGGCAGCACCATCGGGCGCCGCTTCAGGCGATCGTAGACTAGCTTCGCGAGGTCGTCGTGGAGCGCCTGCTGGAGCAGGTCGGTTTCCCGTAATTTCCTCGCTGGCGGCGCGGCGCAGCGAGTCCTCGACGGTCAGCCGGATCTCCTCCACGAGCTCGTCGGCCTGGTCGAGGAACGGCACGCCGCGGAAGATCACCTCGGGGTCGGCGACCGAGGTGCCGTCCTGCTCGGCGATCGTGACGACCACGATGAAGATGCCGTCGGCCGAGAGCATCCGCCGATCGCGCAGCGCGGCGTCGGCCATCTCGCCGATCTCGACGCCGTCGACGAAGATCATGCCCGCCTGCTCGCGCGACCCGAAGCGCGCGCCGCGCTCGTCGATCTCCAGTGGCAGCCCGTTGTCGCCCTGGAAGATGTCCCGCGGCGGCACGCCGACGGCCTCGGCCAGCTGGGCGTGCAGACGCAGGCGCTTGAAGTCGCCGTGGAAAGGCATCACGTAGCGCGGCTTGACGAGGTTGAGCATCAGCTTGACCTCCTCGGCGTAGCCGTGTCCCGACGCGTGCACGGGGGCCTCGCGGGGGGTGATGACGTCACAGCCGATGTGGTAGAGCCGATCGACTGTCTCGTTGACCGCGCGCTCGTTGCCCGGAACCGGGGTCGCCGAGAACACGACCGTGTCGCCGGCCTTCAGCTCCACCTGGGGATGGTCGCGGTAGGCCATCCTGCGCAGCGCTGACAGCGGCTCGCCCTGCGAGCCGGTCGAGACGATCACGACGCGCTCGTCGGGGAAGTCGGCGATCTCGCGGGGGCCGACGAGCATCCCGTCCGGGATCTCGATGTGGCCGAGCGTGCGCCCGATGCCGACGTTCTTGCGCATCGAGCGCCCGACCAGCGCGACCTTGCGATCGAGCGCGTAGGCGGCGTCCACGACCTGCTGCACGCGATGGATGTTCGACGCGAAGCTCGTCACCACGATCCGCCCCTCGCAGCGTGCGAACACCTCCTCCAGGTGCGGACCGACGACCGACTCCGACGGCGAGAAGCCGGGACGATCGACGTTGGTCGAGTCCCCGCACAGCAGCAACACCCCCTCGCGCCCGAGTTCCGCCAGGCGCGAGACGTCCGCGGGGGCGCCGTCGACGGGCGTCTGGTCGAACTTGTAGTCGCCGGTGATCAGCACCGTGCCGAGCTCGGTGCCGAGCGCGACGGCGCTGGAGTCGGGGATCGAGTGCGTCATGTGCACGAGCTCGAGCGAGAACGGGCCGAGCTCGAGGGTTTCACCGGGGTCGATGTCGTTGAGCTCGACATCGCGCAGCTTGTGCTCTTCGAGCTTCGAGCGCGCCATCGCCACGGTCAGCGCACCGGCGTACACCGGCGGCAGGCTCGATGAGCTCTCCTTTCTCAGCTCGCGCAGCACCCACGGCAGCGCGCCCAGATGGTCCTCGTGACCGTGGGTTACGACGATCGCCTCGATGTCGCGGGCACGCTCGCGCAGGTAGGAGAAGTCGGGCAGCACCAGGTCGATGCCGACCATCTCGGGCGTCGGGAAGCGCAGGCCGACGTCGACGACGATGATCCGGTCGTCGTATTCGACGACCGTCATGTTCTTGCCTATCTCACCTAGCCCACCGAGGGGCAGGACGCGCAGGGTCTGGCTCACGCGTGCGTTCGGGCCGATGGAGCCGGAGTGAGGCCGTGGCGTTCGAGCATCGCCCGCACGGTCTCGGTCTCTTCGGGGGTGGCCGGCACGAGCGGCAGGCGCAGCCCGCCGACGTCGTGGCCGAGCAGGTTCAGGGCCGCCTTCGTGCAGGTCGGGCTGGCGGTGAGGAACAGCGTGCTGTAGACGTCGCGCAGCGACTCATCGATCTCGGCGCGGTGCTCGGGCTCGTCGACCATGCGGCGCATCTCAGAGCCGACGACGTGACTTGCGACGGTGATGCCGCCGGTGCCGCCCATGTCCAGCGTGCGCGCGAAGGTCGCGTCGTCACCGGCATAGAGCTCGAGGCCGTCGATCAGCTGCAGCTCGTCGGCGTTGGCCTGCTTGACGCCCTCGATCCCGTCGATCTGCGCGAGCTCCGCCAGCAGCTCGGGGGGAATGTTCGTTCCGGTTCTCGACGGGATGTTGTAGAGCAGGACCGGTTTGTCGGTCGCGGCGGCGACGGCTTCGTAGTGGCGCTTCAAACCGAGCGGGCTGGGCCTGTTGTAGTACGGCGTCACCGACAGCATCGCATCCGCGCCGAGCTCGCTGGCCCGCTCGGTCAGGTGCACGGCCTGGCGGGTGTCGTTGGTGCCGGTGCCGGCAATGATCGTCTTGCCGGCCGGGCGCTCGGACACAGCGAGGCTGATCAGCCCGAGGTGCTCCTTCTCGGTCATCGTTGAGGCCTCGCCGGTCGTCCCGGCGACAACGAACCCGTCCGAGCCGTTCTCGGCGAGGTACTGCATCAGCGCTACGAACGACTCCTCGTTGACGCGCTCGCGCTCGTCGAAGGGGGTCACGATCGCCGTCAGGATTGTGCCGAGGTCGCTCATCGCCAGCAGTATCTCACGCGTGCGCGGAGCGTCAGGCTCCGCCGAACAGCAGGCCCTCGAGCCCGACGGTCGGCGAGTGCTCGAGCCCACCGACGCGGCGTACGGCGAGTAGCACCCCCGGCATGAACGACTCGCGGCCGATCGTGTCGTGGCGAATCGTGAGCGTCTGTGCGAGGTCCCCGAGGATCACCTCCTGGTTGGCCACGATCCCCGGCAGGCGAACGGAATGGATCGGCGGCGGCTCACCGCCGCTCGCAGCCGCCATCAGCTCAGCGGTGCGCTTGGCGGTACCGCTGGGAGCGTCCAGCTTGCCGTCGTGGTGCAACTCGATGATCTCGGCGCTGCGCATGTGCCGCGCCGCCTCGGCGGCGAAGCGCATCATCAGCACCGCGCCGATCGCGAAGTTGGGGGCGATCAGCACCTTTCCCAAGGGGAGCTCGCTCACCGCCGGGGCCGACTCGAGCGCGTACAGCGGCGCGGGGTCAAAGCCGGTGGTACCGATCACCACGTGGACCCCGGCCTGCACGCATTGCAGCGCGTTCGCGAGCGCGGTGTCGGGCTGCGTGAAGTCGACGACTACGTCGGCCTGGTCGAGGACGTCCGCGAGCACGGTCCCGAGCAGCGGGTCGACGCGCGCGACGAGCTCCATGTCCTCGGCACCCAGCACTGCCTCGCAGACCGTCTCGCCCATGCGCCCGGCGGCGCCGGCGACGGCGACGTTGATCATGGCGAGGCGCCCGGCGCGGCGGTTGCGGCGGTTGCGGCGGGAGCACCGCTGCGGGCCCCATTGCCTCCGGCCCTGTGCAGTGGGGCAATCGCGGCCTGGAACTCGCTTTCGTCGGGTCCGACGCCGGCGACGGATAGGTCTCCGGGCGCGAACAGCTCGGCGGCGAGCGCACGCACAACGTCGATCTCAACCGAGTCGATGCGGTCGATCATCTCGTTGACCGACAGGATTGGAAGCTCGTTGAGCACCGAAGCGCCAAGGCGGCTCATGCGCGCTCCGGTCGACTCCATGCCGAGCACCACGCGCCCCTTGAGATTCTCGCGCGAGCGGAGGAGCTCCTCGTCGGTGGCGGGGTTCTCGACGCAGCGCTCGAGCTCTGCGGTGATCACGGCAAGCGCCTCGCGCAGGTTGTCCGGGCGGGTGCCGACATAGAGCCCGACCTCGCCCGTGTTCGCATACAGGTTGGAGAAGGTGAACACCGAGTAGGCCAGCCCGCGGCGCTCGCGCACCTCCTGAAAGAGGCGCGAGGAGGAGGTGCCACCCAGCACCCCCTCGAGCACACGCAGGGCGAAGCGGCGCTCATCCACACGCGCGATGCCGGCGCCGCCGGCACAGACGTGGTACTGCTCGGTGTCTTTCTGCAGAAAGCGTGCGCGCGGGCGGAAATCGGGCTCACCGGCCGCGGCGGCCGCGGCGGCTGCCGAAAGCGGCGCGCGGCCGTTGGCGGACGCCGGCGCGAGCTCAACAGCACGCGCCATCTCGACGAGCGCGTCGTGCTCGACCGAGCCGGCGGCCGCGATGACGATGCTCTCGGGCTGGTAGCGCTCGGCGTGAAACTCGGCGAGCTGCTCGCGCGTGACCGCGCCGACAACGTCGGCGGTACCGATCACGGCACGGCCGAGCGGATGCTCGCCGAAGATCGCCTTGCCGAGGACATCGAAGACGCGGTCCTGCGGATCGTCTTCGTACATCGCGATCTCCTCGAGCACGACCTCGCGCTCGGCGTCCAGCTCCCCGAAGCGGGGGTGCCAGAGCATGTCGCCCATCACGTCGAACGCGTGCTCGAGGTGCCGGTCGAGCACGCGCGTGTACAGCGACGTGGCTTCCTTGTCGGTGCCGGCGTTGATCTCCGCGCCCATCGAGTCGAAGATCTCGTCAATCTCCTGCGAGCCGTAGCGGTCGCTGCCGCGGAACAGCATGTGCTCGAGCAGGTGCGAGATGCCGGCCTGCTCGTCGCGCTCGATCACCGAGCCGGTGGCGACCCAAAAGCCGAGCGCCACCGAACGCACGCTGGGCACGCGTTCGGTGACGATCCTCACGCCCGAATCGAGCGTGGTCATACGGTGCTCGTCGCTCACGCGCGAGACTGTGGGTCAGTCGCGGTCGCGCTCGTGGCGCGGACGCCCCGAGCCACGATCCGAGCGAGCGGGCCTCGAGTCGCGACCGCGGTCGGAGCGCTCACGGCCGTTGCTCGACGGCCTTCCGCCCTCGCGCGGTCCGCGTCCGCCGCCTGAGCGTGAGCCGCCGCCGCCACCGCCACCGGTGCCGACGCCTGCGAGCTCCTCGACCGACTTGCCCGCGATGTCCGGGTCCTCGGTCAGGCGCAGGCCGATACGTCCACGCTCACGGTCGACCTCGACCACGCGCACGTTGACCTCGTCGCCCTTGTTGAGCACGTCCTCGACGCTGTCGACGCGCTGCCCCGGCGAGACGTTGGAGATGTGCAGCAGGCCGTCGGTTCCCTTGGCGAGCTCGATGAACGCGCCGAAGGTGGTGGTCTTGACGACCTTGCCGACGTATTCGTCGCCGACCTCGACCTCCTTCATCATCATCCGGATGCGCTCGACCAGCGCGTCGCCGAGCTCCCCGTTGGCTGAGTAGATCAGCACCTGGCCGTCGTCGTTGACGTCGATCTGGGACTCGAACTCCTCCGCCAGGCCCCTGATCGTTTCGCCGCCCTTGCCGATCAACAGGCCGATCTGCGACGGGTCGATCTGGACCGTCTGGATCCGCGGCGCGAACTGGCTCAGCTGCTCACGCGGCGAGCTGATCACGTCGGCCATCTTGCCGAGGATGAACGTGCGCGCGTCTTTGGCCTGGGCGAGCGCGTCGCGCAGGATCTCGAACGTGACGCCCGTGATCTTGATGTCCATCTGCAGCGCGGTGATGCCACGCTCGGTGCCGGCGACCTTGAAGTCCATGTCGCCGAGGTGATCCTCGACGCCGGCGATGTCGGTCAGGACGATGTAGTCATCACCCTCTTTGATCAGGCCCATGGCGATCCCGGCGACCGGTCGCTTGATCGGCACGCCGGCATCCATCAGCGACAGCGACGAGCCGCACACCGACGCCATCGAGGAGGAGCCGTTGGACTCGAGGATGTCCGAGACGACGCGAATCGTGTACGGGAAGTCCTCGATCGAAGGCACCATCGGCGCGAGCGCGCGCTCAGCGAGCGCACCATGACCGATGTCGCGGCGCTTGACGCCGCCCATGCGCCCAGCCTCCCCTACCGAGAACGGCGGGAAGTTGTAGTGGTGCCAGTAGTACTTTTTGGTCTCCAGGCCGAGCGTGTCGAGGCGCATCTCCTCCTTGAGCGTGCCCAGCGCGGCCACGCTCAGGGCCTGCGTCTGCCCGCGTGTGAACAGCGCCGAGCCGTGCGCGCGTGGCAGCACGCCGACCTCGATCGAGATGTCGCGGATCTCGTTCTCAGAACGCCCGTCGGGGCGCTTCTTGTGGACGGCGATGCGCTCACGGATGATCGCCTTCTCGAGCGTGTCGAAGGCGAGCTGGACGGCCGCCCGGCGCTCCTTGGCGGCGTGCTGCATCTCCTCGGAGGCGCCCTCGGGGGCGGGCAGGGCGTAGCGCTCGAGGATCGCCGCCTCGACGGCCTTGGTGGCGTCCTGGCGCTCGAGCTTGTCCTCGACCTGGGTCGCCGCATCGAGCTCCGCGCCGTGCGAGCTACGAATCTCCTCGAGCAGCGCTGCGTCTACCTTGATCGTCTCGAAGACTTTCTTCTCCTTGCCGACTTTCGCCGCCAGATCGCGCTGCAGCGCGCATAGCTTCTTGATCGCCGCGTGGGCGATGTCGAGAGCGTCGAGGATCTCCGCCTCGGGGATCTCGTTGGCGCCGGCCTCGACCATCAGGATCGCGTCTTCGGTGCCGGCCACGATCAGGTCGAGGTCGGAGCTGTTCTCAGCGTCGGCGAGCAAGTCCGCCTCGGGCGGGTTGACGACGAAGTTGCCGTCGATCTTGCCGATGCGCACAGCGCCGACGGGGGTCGGCAGCGGGATGTCGGAGATCATCAGCGCCGCCGATGCGCCGTTCATCGCGAGGATGTCGTAAGGGTGGACGTGGTCGATCGAGAGCGGGATCGCCACGAGCTGCGTGTCATAGCGCCAGTCCTTCGGGAACAGCGGCCGAATCGGACGGTCGATCATGCGCGCGGTCAGCGTGCCCTTCTCGCCCGGACGACCCTCGCGCTTGAAGAACGAGCCGGGGATCTTGCCGGCGGCATACATGCGCTCCTCGACATCCACCGTCAGCGGGAGAAAGTCGACGTCGCGTAGGGAGCCGGCGACGGCGGTCGCGAGGACCATGGTGTCGCCCTGGCTGACGACGACTGCGCCGGAGGCCTGCTTGGCCATCTTGCCGGTCTCAAACGAGATCTCGCTACCAGCGATCTCCACGGAGACCCGCGTAACGGAATCACTACTCATATTCACTGCCTTCCTGTTCCGCCCGTCGGTCGGCGGTCCGTTTTCTTTTTTCTCTTGTTCCGAACCAACCGAGCTTAGCGGGTCGGCGTTGCGGGTACTGCTACGCCGCGGCGGCTGTCGCGAGACCTTCGCGCAGCAGCTCGACGGGCGGCAACTCCCCCGGCGAGCCGGCCTCGTAGCTCCACCGCACGACGCCATCCGGGCCCGTGATTACGAGCGCGCGCTGGGGAAAGCCGCCCGGGTGCAGGACGCCAAAGGCAGCGCAGGCGGCGCCCTTGGGCTCGAAGTCCGACAGCTGCTCGCTGCCCACGCCGAGCTTGTCCTTGAACGCGCTCTGTGCCCACGTCGAGTCGCAGGAGACGCCATGGAGCACGTCTCCGTGAGCCTCGAGCTCGCCACGCAGCTCCTCGTAGAGCTGCAGCTGATCGGTGCACACGGGGCTGAACGCGAACGGATAGAAGACGAGGACGCTCGTACGGCCCTGCAGGTCCTGCTCGGTGAAGCTCTCGCCGTCGGCGCGCGCGAGCGTGAAGCTTGGTGCGGGAGTGCCGGGCGCGATCACCGCCACGGCGCCCTTACCTACGGAGTCCGAGCTCTTTGATCAGAGCGCGGTAGCCCTCGAGATCGTGGCGCTGCATGTACGCGAGGAAGCGACGGCGGCGCCCGACCAGCATCAGCAGGCCGCGGCGGGAGCTGTGATCCTTGTGCTGCTCGCGCAGGTGCTCGGTCAGATGGTTGATGCGCGCGGTCAGCAGGGCGATCTGAACCTTGGTGTTGCCCGTGTCCTGCTCGCCGGAGCCGAACTTGGCTGCGAGCTCGCGCTTGCGGTCTGTCGTGATGGCTGCCATCCGCGGCACCGTAGCAGAAGCCGAGCGCCAAACCGCCCGCTAAAGCTGGCTTGCTAGGGCAGCTCGACCGCTGTTCGGTGCACCACGGCGTACCTGCCATGGCCTCGGACGAGCGTCAGCGTATAGCGCCCCGCGACCAGTGCCCGTCTGGCGTGCAACACCACGCGCCCCTTCTCAGCGGTGCCACTCGCATACACGAACCCATGCCGGCCGAGCGACGCGCGCTCGAGGACGCTCGCCGTGAAGGTCGTCGGGGTCGGGACCGGACGCGAGGTGCACTTCGTGACCTTCTTGGGTTTGTGATTGACGGTCTTGATCGAGCTGGTGCAGGTGACGAGGATGACCTGGCCGGCCGGCCCGCTGGCCCTCGCGAGCCGGTCGGGCCGGTCGGGCCGGTGGCGCCCGTTGCACCTTGCTGTCCGTTTGAGCCCGACGTGCCGTTCTGGCCCGCAGGCCCGGCGTTCGCGGCAACGCCGGTCCCAGCCAGCGCGATCGTCAGATGTTGTTCGGCCGGTTCGTTGTCGGGCACGGTGATGCTCGCCGATCTCATGCCGGTCCCGGCCGGCGTGAAATGGACGCTGATCGTGCAGCTCTGCTCGTAGGCGAGCATGCGTCCTGAACACGTTTCGCCCGAGACCGTGAAGTCGCCCGGGTTGGTGCCGCCCAGCGAGACGTTGCCCAACGACAGTGCCTGCGCTCCGAGGTTGGTCACGACGACGATGGACACCGCCGAGGCCTGCGAGACCGTCTGATAGCCGAACGTGCCGCCAGCGACCATCGCCTGCGGCGCGGAGAAGAAGAGTTCTGCTGTTGTCGATGAGCTCGAGCCCCCCGCGATCAGAATCTGACCGTCGCTCAGCGGCGCAGCTGACGCGGCGACACGGGCAAGGCGTAGTTCCGTATTTGGAGGCGACGATGGCAGCGCTTCGAATGTTTGCTTGGAGGGAATGAACGTTTCCGCACTCGTTTCCGAGCCGGTCCCGCCGGCGATCAGGACCTGGCCGTCGGCGAGCAACCCAGCGACCGCCGCTTCTCGCGCGACGTGCTCGGTGCCGGCGACAGCCGTGAACGCTTTGGTCGTCGGATTGAATAGAACGGCGCTCTTTTCGGCCGAGGCGCCTGTCCCACCCGCGATCAGCACGTCACCGTCGGGCAGCGGTGAGGCGACAGATTTGACTCGTGCGATTGTCATCGGGGCCGACCGCGGAGACGCTTTTTCCGGGTTCGAGCAGTTCCGCGCTCATTCCAGCTCCGCCGGCGCTGCCGCCGGCGATGAGCACGGCGCCACCGGGCAGTGGCGCCGCAACGGCCGCTGTCGATCCGCAAGCAGTTCGGGAGTGACGGAGCTGAACGTGCCAGTTGCCGGATTGAAGAGTTCCTCGCTTTTTTCCGTCCCGCTGACGCTGCCACCCGCGATCAGCACTTCACCGTCAGGCAGCGGCGCAGCGACGGCGCCGACGCGGGCCGCCAACAGGCTGCCGGTCGGGCTATAGGTGTCCGTCGCAGGATCGAAGAGTTCGGCGCTTTTTTCGGATTCCGCTCCGAGGCCCCCGGCGATCAGGACGTCGCCGTTCGGCAGTGCTGCGGCCACTGACTCCGAACGCGCCTTGAGGGGTGCTGAGGTCGAGGCGAAGTACGGCGGAGAACCGGCAGCGGACGCCGCGCTCGCCCCCGTTGCCAGGGCCGCCAGGCTTGCCGCGACTGAGTAGGACCGCGCGCAGCCTCCGCGTCGCGCCGCCGGCGAATGATCGTCTGCTGCGCCTGGCTTCCACCCGTACTCCTCCTCGTCGTGTGCTGTACGTGCGCCGCGGTTTCCGGCGCGATCCGCGAGCCGCGGACAAACCATCGCATAAGCGACCCGCCGAGAAGCTCAATACCCGCCGGGGCCGGGGAGTTGCGCGCCGCTCACGCCGCCGCCGCGATCTCCCGGGTGCGCGCCACATCCTGGTGCATCTGTTCGATCAGCGCTGCGGGGTCCTCGAAACGACGCTCGCCGCGCAGGCGGTCGAGGAAATCGAGGCGCAGCTCGCTGCCGTAGAGGTCGCCGGCGAAGTCGAGGACGTAGGCCTCGATCAGCTCACCGCGGCCGGTGTTGAAGGTGGGACGCACGCCGATGCTGACGGCGGCGGCGCGTCTGCCGAACGACTCGCTCTCTGCGACGCACGCGTAGACGCCGTGACCGGGGCACACGAGCGCCTCGTCGGGGACGAGGTTGGCGGTCGGGAAGCCGAGCTCGCGGCCGCGTTCGTCGCCGTGCACGACGGTGCCGCTCAGCTGGAAGCTCGCTCCGAGCAGCCTGTTGGCCTCGGCGACCTCGCCGGCGAGCACGAGGCCGCGAATGTGGCTGGAGGAGACGATCTCGCCGTCGACCTCGAGCAGCGGGTGCACGACGGTGCGAAAGCGGCTGTCCTCAGCCAGCAACGGCGGCGAGCCCTGCGCCTTGTGGCCGAAGCGGAAGTTCTCGCCGATCGCGACCTGCTTGGCGTTCAGCGCGCCGACGAGCACGTCGTCGATGAATTCCGTCGCCGAGCACGCGGCGAAGCCGGCGTCGAACGGGATCACGATCAGCTCGCGCACGCCGAGTTCGGCGACGAGTTCGGCCTTGCGCTCGAGCGGCGTGAGCAGCTTCGGCGTGTGCGCCGGCGCGACCACCGACACGGGATGGGGATCGAACGTCAGCACGCTGTCGGAGCCACTGATCACCTCGCGGTGGCCGAGGTGCACGCCGTCGAAGGTGCCCACCGCGACGCTGCGCTCGGTTCCGCTCTCCACGTCGGGCAGGCGAGTGACCTTCACGGCCTGACAGCCTATTTGGACAGCGACGCGAGCGCGCGGTCGAGCGCGATCAGCGGCGGATCGCGCCACGGCTCGCCGCGCGCCGGCGGCGCGACCGCGTCGCTCACGTCGAACGGGCCGATCGCGGTGCGCCTCAGCTCGAGGCAGTAGGCGTCGCCGAGATCGGCGATCAGCGAGCGCACATAGGTGCCCGAGCCGCACTCGATCTCGAAGGCGGCGCGCGGCAGCTCACCGGGCGCCAGGTCCTGCTCGCGCCACAGCTGGCGGAACACGATGCACGCTGACGATCCGCTCGGGCATCTCGAAGCGCTCCCCGCGCCGCGCACGCTTGTACGCGCGCTCGCCGCCGATCTTCACAGCGGAGTAGATCGGTGGACGCTGGCGCAGCTCGCCGGTGGGGAGCTCGGGCGGATCGGCCGGCAGCCGGCCGGTGCGCGAGATCTCGCCCTCGGTGTCGCCGGTGCTCGAGCTGGCACCAAGCTGCGCGACGGTCTCATAGCGCTTCGGCAGCGCCATCAGCGCGTCCTGGGACTTGGTCGCGCGACCGACCAGCACGAGCAGCAGCCCCGTGGCGAACGGGTCGAGCGTCCCGGCATGCCCGGTGCGCACGCCGCCGAGCGAGCGCCTGACGGCGGCGACGACGTCGTGCGAGCTCATGCCGGCGGGCTTGTCGATCAGCAGTACGCCGTCCACGTCGGCGCTTTCCTCCACCCCGGCCGGCGCGCGCAGCCCGCTCAGGCGAGCGTGGGAGCGGCGTGGTCCTCCGAGGATGGGTGCAGCTGCGCGGCGAGCGCCTCGCGCAGGAACGCCACCAGCTCGTCCGGGCTCGAGCGTCGTCGAGAAGCCCGCGGCGCGGCGGTGGCCGCCGCCGCCCTGGGCGCGCGCGATCACCGAGACGTCGACGTCGTCGTCGGTCGCGCGCAGCGAGACTTTGTGCTGACCCTTGCGCGCGCCGCTCGACGAGCTCGCGCACGAGCACCGCGACCTTGGTTCCCTCGAGCGCCCGCAGCTGGTCGATGATCCCCTCGGAGTAGCTCTCCTCGGCGTCGGCGCGGTCGAAGTCCTCGGCCGTGAGCGCGGCGAGCGCCAGCTCGCCGGAGTCGAAGCGCTGGATCTGCGCCGAGCGCGAGCGCCAGCAGCGTCAGCTTGCCGAGCGGCATGCCCTCGTAGAGCTGTCGGTAGACGCCCGGCACGTCGACGCCGGCTTCGATCAGCTCGGCGGCCATCAGGTGCGCGCGCGGCCCCGTGCTCTCGTACATGAAGCGGCCGGTGTCGGTGATCAGCCCGACGTACAGCGCCTCGGCGATCGTCGGCGTCGGCTGCACGCCGAGGCCGTGCATCAGGTCCCAGACGATCTCGGCCGTGCACGACGCGTCGGGGACGACGTGGTTGAGCGTGCCGAAGCGCGTGTTGTCGTGGTGGTGGTCGATGTTGAGCAGGTGCGCGCCGTCGCGCAGGACGCTCGCGGAGTTGCGGTCGATGTTGCCGCAGTCGAGGAACACGACGGTGCGCTGCGCGATGTCGGCGGGCGGCTCGCGGATCAGGCCGTCGAGCGAGAAGAAGCGGTACTCGCGCGGCAGCGGCAGGTCGTGCGGGCGAGATGAACATCACGGAGTCCTTGCCGAGCGCGCGTCAGCAGCCCCTGCATCGCGACGAGCGAGCCGAGCGCGTCGCCGTCGGGGTTCTCGTGCGCGGCGAGCACGAAGCGCTCGTCCTCGCGCAGCCGTGCGAGCACCAGCTCGCGCGTGTCCTGCGACCGGCGGGATCGCCGTTCATGGGCTGTCGATCTCCTCGATCAGCTCCTCGACGCGCAGCGCGCGGTCGGTGGTGTCGTCGTAGAAGAACTCGAGCGTCGGCGTGCGCTTCAGGTGCAGCTCGCCGGCGATGCGCGCCTGCAGGAAGCCGTGGCGCGCTGCGCAGGCCGTCGAGCGTCGTCTCGCGCTCCTCCGCAGAGACGGGCCGCCGTCGTCGCCGAGCACGCTCACGTACACGCGCGCGTGGCGTAGGTCTGGGCTGGTTCTGACATCGGTCACGGTTACAAATCCCACTCGCGGGTCCTTGAGGTCGCCTGCGACGGCGTCGCCGAGCACCTGCCGAATCGCCTCATCGACCCGACGCATGCTCGCGGTGCTCATCGTACCCTCCAATTCCCCGCCGGCCCGCGTCGCCTGCCGGCTCGGCCGTTGCGACGCCGCGAGTGCTCAGGACGACAGCTCGCGCTCCACCTGCCGCGTCTCGTAGGTCTCGAGCACGTCGCCCTCGTGCAGGTCCTGGAAGTTCGCCAGCACGATGCCGCACTCGAAGCCGCTGGCGACCTCGCGCACGTCGTCGTTGAAGCGGCGCAGGCTCTCGATCGTCGTGTCGTAGATGACGGTGCCCTCGCGCACGACGCGCACGCGCGAACCGCGCGTGACTTTGCCCTCGGTGACGAAGCGAGCCGGCGATCGTGCCGATGCGCGACGCTTTGAACAGCTGGCGCACCTCGGCCTGGCCGAGCGGCGTCTCGACCTCGGCGGGCTCGAGCATGCCCTGCATCGCCGCGCGCAGCTCTTCGATCGCGCGGTAGATGACCGCGTAGGAGCGGATCTCGACGCCCTCGCGGTCGGCGATCTGGCGCGCGTCGCCGACGGGGCGCACGTTGAACGCGAGGATCACGCCGTCGGAGGCGGCGGCGAGCATCACGTCGGACTCGTTGATGCCGCCGACGCCGCGGTGGATGATGTTGACCTGGACCTCCTGCTGGGGCAGCTTCGCGATCTCGTCCTCGATCGCCTCGAGCGAGCCGGCGACGTCGGCCTTGACGACCAGGTCGAGCTCCTTGACGGCGCCCTCCTGGGCGAGCTTGAAGACGTCCTCGAGCGAGACCTTGCGACCGGAGCGCCGCGCGAGCGCCTCGGTCTTCAGGCGGTTGGCGCGCTCGCCGGCGAGCTGGCGCGCGCGGCGCTCGTTCTCGACCACGCGCACGTGCTCGCCGGCCTCGGGCACGCCGTCGAAGCCGAGCACCTCGACCGGCTGGCCGGGCATCGCGCGCTTGAGCTTGCCGCCGATGAAGTCGTGCATCGCGCGCACGCGCCCGAAGTGCGCGCCGGCGACGAGCGCGTCGCCGACGCGCAGCGTCCCGCGCTGGATCAGGATCGTGACCACGGGCCCGCGGCCGGGGTCGAGCTTCGACTCGATCACCGCGCCGGAGGCCTCGGTGTCGGCGTTCGACCTTCAGCTCCTCGAGGTCGGTCACGACCTGGATCGTCTCGAGCAGCGTGTCGAGGCCGACGTGCGTCTTGGCGCTGACGTCGACGAACTCGATGTCGCCGCCCCACTCCGCCGGCTGCAGCCCGTGCTGGGTCATCTCGGTGCGCACGCGCTCGGGCTGGGCGCCCTCCTTGTCGATCTTGTTGACGGCGACGATGATCGGCACTTCGGCGGCCTTGGCGTGGTCGATCGCCTCCTCGGTCTGCGGCTTGACGCCGTCGTCGGCGGCGACCACGATCACCGCGAGGTCGGTGACCCGCGCGCCGCGCGCGCGCATCGCCGTGAACGCCTCGTGGCCGGGCGTGTCGAGGAAGGTGATCTCTTTGCCGGCGTGGCGCACCTGGTAGGCGCCGATGTGCTGGGTGATGCCGCCGGCCTCGCCGGCGACGACCTCGGTCTCGCGGATCGCGTCGAGCAGCGAGGTCTTGCCGTGGTCGACGTGGCCCATGATCGTGACGACGGGCGGGCGTTCGATCAGGTCCTCCTCGGCGTCCTCGAACACCGGCTCGACCTCGACGTCGTCGGCCGCGTGGACGATCTCGATCTGCTTGTCGAACTCGTCGGCGAGCACCTGGATCGCGTCGTCGGAGAGCGTCTGCGTGAGCGTCGCCATCTCGCCCAGCGACATCAGCTTCTTGATCACCTCGGGCACCGCCACGCCGAGGTACTCGGCGATGTCCTTGACGGTCGAGCCGGAGTTCACGCGAATCAGGTCGGTGGCCTCCATCGCGGCGGTGTCGATCGGCGCGATCGTCTCGTCGTAGGTGCCGCGCCGGCGGCGTCCGCGGCGCGGGCGGCGCTGGGGCTGGTTGGACGGGCCGCCCTGCTGGCGGCGCGAGGCCTGCGAGTCGATCACCACGCGCCGGCGCCCGCCCGGCCCGATGTCGCCGGGCGTGCGCTCGCCGGTGCGCGAGTCGCGCGTCGGGACGCACGCGCTCGGCGGCGGCGGCGCGGCGGCCGAGCCGGCCGCAGCGGATGCGCCGGCGCCGGCGCGGCCGGCGCGCCGGTTGCGGCGCCGCGAGCGGCGCCGGCGCGGCGGCCGCCGCTGGCGGCGCGGTGAGGCCGCAGGCGCTGCGGGCGCGCGGGGGCGCTGGCGCGTCGCCGCCGATGGCGGCGCGGGCGTGCGCGGGGCCGCCGTGGCTGCAGGCGCGGCGCTCGGCGGCGGCGCGAGGCAGCGGCAGGCGCCGGCGGCCGAGCCGCCGTTGGAGCTCGCGGGGGCAGGCGGCGCAGCGACGCCGAGCGCCTTCAGCGCGGCGGCCTCCTCGACGGAGGACGCGGCGGCCTTCGCCTCGATGCCGGCAGCCTTCAGCTTCTCGAGCAGTTCCTTGCTCGAGAGACCCTGCTCCTTTGCGATCTCGTGTACGCGCTTCTTGCTCATGATTCCTTGCGGTTCACCGATTCTACGAGCTTGGGGTCGAGCGTCACCCTGGCGCGCAGAGCGCGTGCGATCCCACCGCGGCGCGACGCGCGCGGGCAACGCAGTCGCTGACCGGAGCTCGCGCTCGCCGTCACGACACAGATAGGCGCCGCGGCCGGGGAGCCTGCAGGCGGGATCGGCGATCGCGCGGCGCGAGCGCGCGCGTCGGCGCCGACTTCCGTGTGATCTGCAACGCGATGCGCAGCAGCTCGGACTTCGGCGCGGATCCGCCCGCAGCCGACGCAGCGGCGCAGGGGTGAATGGCCCTGGGGGCCGGACTGTCGGGCTATGTCGCCTGCTCCCCTGAGACGGCCTCGCTGGCCTGCTGCTCGATCACGGCGGGCGCGACGGCGGCGCCACCTTCGGAGGCGAGGTCGCCGACGTTGTCGCTGGCGATCGCGGCGAGCGCCTGGTGGCTTTCGAGGCCGCAGTAGCGCGAGTTGGGAAGCGCGGCGTTCGGACAGCGCCGGCCGTTGGAGAGGATCGCGGCGCAGCGGCCCTGGACCTCCTCCTCCTCGTAGCCGTGCTCGGCCTCCTCGGCGGCGAACTCGGTCTCCGAGCGGATGTCGACGCGCCAGCCGGTCAGGCGCGCCGCCAGGCGCGCGTTCTGGCCCTCGCGGCCGATCGCCAGCGAGAGCTGGTCGTCGGGCACGATCACGGTCGCCTGCTTGGCCTCGTCGTCGACGAGCACCTCGCGCACGCGCGCGGGCGACAGCGCCTTGGCGACGAAGCGCGCGGGCTCGTCGTTGAAGGGGATGATGTCGATCTTCTCGCCGCGCAGCTCGGAAACGACCATGCGCACGCGCGAGCCGCGCGGTCCGACGCAGGCGCCGACCGGGTCGACACCGTCGGTGTGGGAGATGACGGCGATCTTCGAGCGATAGCCGGGCTCGCGGGCGACGTTGGCGATCTCGACGAGGCCGTCGGCGATCTCGGGGACCTCGAGCTCGAACAGCTTCTTGATCAGCTCGGGGTCGCGGCGGGAGACGATGATCGCCGGTCCCTTGGTCGACGGGCGAGACCTCCTTGATGACGGCCTTGATCCGCTGCGAGTGGTCGTAGCGCTCGCCCTCGACCTGCTCGGACTTGGGCAGCAGCGCCTCGACACGTTCGCGCAGCTGCACGAGCGTGTAGCGCGAGTCGGACTGCTGAACGATGCCGGTGATCAGCTCGCCGACGCGGTCGCGGTACTCCTCGTACATCATGTCGCGCTCGGCCTCGCGGATGCGCTGCAGAATCACCTGCTTGGCGGTCTGCGCTGCGATCCGGCCGAAGTCGTCGGGGGTGACGTCGCGCTCCTCGATCTGGTCTCGGTATTCGGCGAACTTCTTCGGGTCGATTTCCGGTTCCTCGGGTTCGCGCATCTCGCCCGTCTCGGGATCGATCGTCGTTTCCTCATCGATCGTCTCGACGATCAGGTGCGCCTCCAGGCGCTCGGGGATGATCAGTTCGATGACCCTGAAGTCGGCGGTCTCGCGGTCCATTTCGACGCGCGCGTACTTGGCGGAGCCCGGCTGCTTCTTGTACGCGGACAGCAGCGCGTCCTCCAGCGCGATCATCAACTTCTCGGGCTCGATGCCCTTCTCGCGCGCCAGCGCGTGCATTGCCTCGAGTATTTCGCGTGACATGCCTTACTCCTCGATCAGGTTCGAACGATGTATGTCCGCGTAGGGGATCGCGATGATGCCCCCGTCGGCGGCGAGCGTGACCTCGTCCTCGGAGGCGCCCACGAGCTCTCCGGTGAAGCTGACCAACCTCTTCGAGGTCGGTGCCCCCACCCGCGGCCCGCCTGCCCGCTCGCCGTCGAGCTGCGGCGCGCCTGGACGCGGGTGACGCGTGCGCACACGCGCGCGGTGTCCGACGAAGCGCCGGAAATGCGCGGGCTTGGTCAGCGGCCGCTCGATGCCGGGCGATGAGACCTCGAGCGAGTAGCGCTCGCGCAGGTCGTTCAACGCCAGCGTCACGCGCTCGCACATCGCGAGCGTGACCCCGTCGGGGTGGTCGATGAACACGCGTAGACAGCGCCCGCCTGAAACCTCGGCGAGCAGCACCTCGATGTCCGGCTCGCTATCGGCCAGACGCCTCTCTATGTCTGTCTGCAACGTGGTCATGAACTCACTCCTTACGCAAAAAAAGCGGGCGGGCGCCCACTCTCGGTACTGCTGCCGGCGCCTGCGCGCGGGCACGAAAGCTCTAGTTCGAGGATAGCAGCGAGGCGTTCGCGCGCACCAACCTCAACCGCGCTCGGCGTCGCGACGCGCGCGTTCGCGGTAGAGGCGATAGTCGGCGCGCTCGGGAGCCAGCGAGCACGCCAACGCGAGCGGCTTGCACGCCTCGCGATGGCGTCCCAACAGCTGCATCGAACGCCCCAGGCAGAACTGCGCGTAATCGTTGGTCGGGGTTCGCGTGGCGATCGCGTCGAACTCCGCCGCTGCGCTTTCGTAACGCTGGGCGTGGAACAGCGCCCGTCCGAGCGCCTCGCGGATCGAGGACTTGTCGGGCTCGAGGTCGCGAGCCTTGCTCAGTGGCACGATCGCGGCCAGGTGATCGCCGTGATCGAGCAGCTCGCAGCCGCGCTGATAGAGGTCGTAGACGCTCTCCACCGACACCAGTTTAACGGCCGTTTCGCACGCTCACGACGGCGTCGAGGATCGCGTCGGCGACCTCCGCCTTGCTGGCACGCGGGACGTGTAGCTCCGGCGGCGCCGGGCCGTCGCCCGCGTCGCCCGCGTCGGGCGCGCCTGCTCCGCCCGCGTCTGGGCGCGCCGGCGCGATCAGGATCGTGACCTCGTTGGCCTCGACATCGAAGCCGATGTCCGCGCGGGAGATGTCGTTGACGACGACCGCGTCCAGCCGCTTGGCGGCGAGCTTGCCCCGTGCGAGCGCGACCGCATCGGCGCCGTGCTCGGCGGCGAAGCCGACCAGCGTCTGGCCGTCGTGGCGCTGCGCGGCGAGCCCCGAGAGCACATCGCGCGTCGGTTCGAGCACGAGCTCCAGACGCTCGCGTTCGGCCTTCTTGAGCTTGCCGTTGGTAGGCGCCGCGGGCGTGAAGTCGGCGACCGCGGCGGCCATCAGAAGCACGTCGCAGCGCGGGAACTCCTCCTCGCACGCCCGCGCGAGCTCGCTCGCGGTGACGACGTCACGACGCGTGACCCCGGGCGGCGTCGACAGCGCGACGTTGGCTGCCACGAGTGTCACCTCCGCGCCGCGTGCCTGCGCGGCGTGCGCGAGCGCGAAGCCCATGCGCCCGGAGGAGCTGTTGCCGATGAAGCGCACGCTGTCGATCGGCTCGCGCGTGCCGCCGGCGCTGACGAGCACGCGCAGGCCGTCAAGGCTCGCGCCGGCGTGAGCGCCGCCCTCTGTGCCGGCCGCGCTGGCCGCGAGCGCCTGCACACACGCGGCGAGTATGCGCGCGGGCTCCGCCAGGCGCCCGACGCCGTGCTCGCCCTTGGACGCCAGCCGCCCGACCTCCGGCTCGACCACGATCGCTCCGCGCTCGCGCAGCGTGCGCAGATTCGCCTGGGTGGCGGGGTGCTCGTACATGTGGTTGTTCATCGCCGGGGCGAGCACCAGCGGGCAGCGCGCCGCGAGCGCGCAGCTGCTCAGTAGGTTGTCGGCGAGACCCGCGGCGAGCTTGGCGATCGTGTTCGCCGACGCCGGCGCGATCACATACACGTCGGCGTTGGCGACGAGCTCGAGGTGGCTGAGCGGCTCATGCGCTGCGGGCTGCTGGCCGGGGAAGGCGCCGTGCGCGGGGTCGCGCTCGAACTCGCTGACGAGCACCGGCGCTCCGCTCAGCGCGGCGAACGACGCCCTGCCGACGAACCGCTGGCTCGCGGGCGTCTGCACGACGCGCACCGCGTGCCCATCCGCTGTCGCCAGGCGCACCAGCTCGAGCGCCTTGTACGCGGCGATGCCGCCGCTCACGCCGAGCAATATCCGCGCCATGACTACAGGTTGTAGAGGGCCCAGAGCCGCCTAGCAAGCGCTGGCGCGGCCGTTGCGGCTAGTTTCCGTGCCCGCGCCGCGGGCCCGCGCGGGCTGATGAAAATGGGGATGATCTGGGTGTCGCTCGCGACGCCGATCTCTGCTTGGTGCTGTTGAGCCCGAGGCTAGTTTGGCGTGTGGGTCTCCCCGGACCTCCGGACTGTTGCCATGAGCACGCCTGTCAGATTCGTAGTTCTTGAGGCCCCTGGGCGATGATGGTGTGTCCCTCGATCCCTTTGGGAGGTTTCAATGGAGACGGTCGTCGAGCGTCCTGGGGCGCTGGATGTTCATAAAGCGCAGGTGACCGCGTGCGTGCGCGTTCCGGCTGATGGTGGCGGACGTGAGCAGCACGTGGCGGAATTCCCAGCGACGGTCGCAGGGCTGCTCACGCTGCGCGACTGGCTCACAGCGCACGGGGTGACGCAGGTCACGATGGAGGCAACCGGTGTCTATTGGAAGCCTGTGTGGGCGATCCTGGAGGACGAGTTCGAGTTGCTGCTCGTCAACGCACGGCATGTCAAGCAGGTTCCCGGTCGCAAGACCGATGTCAAGGACGCCGAATGGATCTGTCAGCTCGCGGAGGCCGGACTGTTGAAAGCGAGCTTCGTGCCGCCGAAGCCGATCCGTGCGCTTCGTAACCTCACCCGCTATCGCAAGACCCAGATCCAGGAGCGCTCGCGGGAGGCTAACCGTTTGCACAAGGCGCTCGAGGACACCGGGATCAAGCTGGACTGTGTTGCCTCAGACATCCTCGGCGTCTCTGGCCGGCTGATGCTCGACGCGCTCGTGGCCGGCACGACCGACCCCGAGGTGCTCGCCGATCTGGCGAAGGGAAGGCTACGCGCAAAGCTCGGTGCGCTCAGAGAGGCTCTGGAGGGCCGTTTCGATCGTCTGCACGCCGTTTGGATCGGGGCGATCCTCGCGCACCTGGACTTCTTGGACGAGCAGATCGCGTCTTTGACCGAGACGATCGGGGAGCAGATCGCCCCTTTCGAGAAGGCCGTTGAGCTGCTGTGCACGATCCCCGGCGTTCAACGGCGCACCGCTGAGGTAATCATCGCGGAGATCGGCGTGGACATGTCGGTGTTCCCGACCGCCAAGGAGCTGGCGTCCTGGGCCGGGCAGTGCCCCGGCAACGACCAGTCCGCCGGCCGACGGCGCTCCGGACGCACCCGCAAGGGATCGAAGTGGCTCGACTGGGCGCTCGAGGAGGCCGCGCTCGCCGCAACACGCACCAACGACGTCTACCTCCAAGCTCAATACCAGCGCCTCAGGCCCCGCCGCGGACACAAGAAGGCCCTCGGCGCGGTCAAGCACTCCATCATCACCGCCTGCTGGCACATGCTCACCACCGGCGAGCTCTACAACGACCTCGGCGGCGACTACTTCCAAAAACGCGACCCCGAGCGCACCGCCAAACGCCTGATCACCCAGCTCGAAGCGCTCGGACACACCGTCACGCTGCAAAACGCGGTGGCAGCCTGAACGCTATTTTCCTGTCAGGAGGGTCCAGCGAAACTCGCCAGCCATAGGCACTGCGATACTGCGAGGCCATGTCGCAAGAGAACGTGGACGCCGTGCGTCACGCCATCGAGGTGTTCAACCGCGATGGACCGGAGGCGGCGACAGCGTTCATGGATTCGGAGATCGAATGGCACGACATGCCTGAGCAGCCGGATGCGGGTGTACACCACGGCCGCGAAGGCTTCCTAACGGCCGTGGAGCAGTTCGCCGGAGGCTTTGAGGACTTCCGAGTCCTCGTCGAGGAGATCTTCGATCACGGTGACCAGGTCATCACCTACCACCGGACCTTTGGTCGGGGCATGGGCAGCGGCGCGACGTTCGAGCAGAGAGGGGCCGGCGTCTGGACCTTGCGAAATGGATCCATCCTTCGCGTGGACTGGTTCGGAACGGAGCGAGAGGCCCGCAGAGCTGTCGACCCGGAGGAATAGACGTGGCGAGTTCCGCTACTCGTTTCGCTGGCCCCTCCTAGCGGTAGTGGTACTTCATCTTTCCTGCTGCTACCTCCTCGAGGGCGATCGTGAGGTAGTTTTTCGAGCCCGTTTCGACCATCGGGGGCGGGAACTCGTCGAAGGTGCCCTCGCCGAGGTTGTGGTAGTAGCTGTTGATCTGGCGCGCACGCTTGGCGGCGACGATCACACCGGCGTAGTTTGAGTCGACCTGCTCGAGCAGGCGGTCGATGCGGGGGGAGATCACGGTTTCAGGTGCCTTTCGTGGGTTGGACACCCAGTGTAGTGCAGCCGTTTCTATGCTCCGGCGATGCGCATCGAGTCGATCGGGTGGCAGACGGACCTGCGGCTGCGCGAGCTCGAGGGCGCGGAGATCCTCGCGCGCGCGGACCATCTGCTCGTGCGCACACCCGAGAATCCGGGGTTTCGCTGGGGCAACTTCCTGTTGTTGGGGAGGATGCCGGCAGCCGGCGAGGCCGAGCGTTGGCTGAATCGCTTCAGCGAAGCGTTCCCGACGGCCGGCTACGTGGCGCTGGGAGTGGACGGGACGCCGACGGACCCGGCGGCGCTGACGGAGCTGCAGGAGCTGGGGCTGCGCGCGGAGCTGACCTGCGTGCTGAGCGCGCCGCGCCTGGCGACGCCGGCGAAGCCGACACCGCAGGGGCAGCTGCGGCCGGTGCACAGCGACGAGGACTGGCGCCGGGCGATCGAGCTGGGGCTCGCCGCCGATGAGGAGCACGAGGGGCAGGCAGGATCACGCACCTATATGGAGCGTCGCATGGCGGCGGTACGGCGCGTGTGCGAGGCGGGCCACGGCTCGTGGTTCGGCGCCTTTCGTGACGGCGCGATGGTGGCGGGGCTGGGGATCTTCGCGACTGGCGAGCGCGTGGCTCGCTTCCAGTCGGTCGACACCCACCCCGAGCATCGCCGTCAGGGGCTCGCGACGCACCTGCTGTTCCTCGCAGCCGAGCACGCGCGCGCCAAGCTCGGGGCGCGGACGCTGGTGATTGCCGCCGATCCCGACTACCACGCGATCGAGATCTACCGCGCGCTGGGCTTTCGCGAGCGTGGCCGCCAGCTGCAGCTCGAACGACTGGCGCCGGGCTAGCGCGCCGCGTCAGTCGAGCTCGCCGGCGACGATCTGGCTGAGCTGCTCGAGCGCCTCGTCGAGCCGGTCGTTGACGACGACGTGGCCGAACTCCGGCTGTGCCTGGAGCTCCTGCTCGGCTACCTGCAGGCGGCGCTCGACCTCCTGCGGGTCGTCGGTGCCGCGTCCGATAAGCCGCGTGCGCAGCGCTGGCAGCGACGGCGGCGCGATGAACACCTGCACGGCCTCGGGCATCGCGGCGCGGACCTGGCGCGCGCCCTGGACCTCGATCTCGAGCACGACGGGCACGCCGGCGCGGACACGATCCTCGAGCTCTGAGCGCAGCGTGCCGTAGCTGCGTCCGGCGTAGTCGGCGTGCTCGACGAAGTCCCCCGCGGCGACCCTCGTGTCGAACTCGTCGCGGCTGAGGAAGTGGTAGTCGACGCCGTCGCGCTCGCCGGGGCGCGGCGCCCGCGTGGTGGCGGACACCGACAGCGCGAGCTGGGGCAGCCGCTGCATGAGCCCGCGGATGAGCGTCCCCTTGCCGACCCCCGAGGGCCCTGTTATGACGAACACGCGCGCGATGGCCGGGACCCTAGTGACGGTCTCGGTGGGAACCGACGGGCGGTTCAGTGGTGCAGCAGGGAGACGAGCTCGCTGCGCTGGCGCTCGGAGAGGCCGCCGATGGTCTTGCTGGGCGCGATGCGGCAGTGGGCGAGGATCTTGTTGACCTTGACGCGCCCGTACTTCGGCACGGCGAGCAGCATGTCGAAGACCTTGGCGGTCTCGACGTACTCGGGCGGCTCGAGCAGGAGCGAGTGGATCGAGCGCCGGCCGGACTTGAGATCGCGCTTTAGCTGTGCGCGCTGGACGCGGATCTCGTTGGCGCGGGCGAGCGCATCCATCCTCTGATTGAGCGATCGCTCAGGGGCTGTGGAGGTGCTTGAGGACGTCGTTCCTGTCGCCGGCGCCATGGGCGGCGAGTCTACACACCACGGAGCGCCGATCAACAGAAATCTCCGAATTCACCTCGACCTCCAGTTGAGGTCGAGATACGTCGAGGCTCCTGGACGGTGCGAATCCGCAGTTTGCAGGGGTTTTACATGCATCATCCGGCAGCGCGGTCCGGTTGTGTACTCAGCTAGCGGGCAGCTGCTCGGCCGGGCCCCTCCACCTGGCCGCGCGCGACATCGCGGGCGCCCAAATTAGCCCCCGCGGGTGGCCATCTCGTGCAATCCCTCCGCGATCCTCGACGCGGCGACGGGATCGCGGAAGCTCTCGGTGCCGACGGCGACGAGCGTTGCGCCGAGGTCGAGCAGATCTTGTGCGTGCGCGACGTTCTGCACCCCGCCCATGCCGATCACGGGAATCGTGACGCGCGCGGCGACGGCGGCGACCTGCGCGAGTGCAACGGCACGGATCGCGGGGCCGGACAGGCCGCCTGTGCCGCCGCCGAGCCACGGCACGGCGACGTCGGGCGGACCGCCGCCCTCACCGCCGCCGCCCGGCGAGCGGCGGCCACGGGGCGCGAGCGCGGTGGCGCGCAGCGTGTTGATCAGCGACAGCGCGTCGGCGCCACCACGCTCGGCGGCCAGCGCGCAGGCGCCGACGTCGGCGGTGTTGGGTGTGAGCTTGACGATCAGCGGCTTGCGCGTTTGCGGGCGGACGCTGCGCACGACCTGTTCCAGCTGGACGGGGTCGGCGCCGATGTCGAGCCCGGTCTCGACGTTGGGGCATGAGACGTTCAGCTCGAGCGCGGCGATCTCGTCGCGCGTGTCGCAGGCGCCGAGCAGGATCGAGAGCTCTTCGGCGCTGGCGCCCATGACGTTGGTGATCAGCGGCACGGGCAGCGCGGCGAGCACAGGCAGGTCCTCGGCGAGGTAGCGCTCGAGGCCCTTGTTGGGCAGCCCAATCGAGTTGATGAGGCCCGCCGGCGTCTCCCACAGCCGCGGCGGCGGGTTGCCGGCGCGCGGCTCGAGCGTGATCGTCTTGGAGACGTAGGCGGCGAACGGGAAGTGCTCGTGCAGCTGCGCGCCGAACACGCGCTGGGCGGCGATCGCGTCGAAGGTTCCCGAGCCGTTGATGATCGGATGCGCGAGCGTCAGCCCGCAGAACTCGACGGTCATCGAGTCCCGCCCGCCACCCCGGCGTGCTCGTCGACGCATGCGAGCTCGGCGGCGTCGACCACGGGCCCGTCGACGCAGACGCGCAGGTAGCCGCCGTCGCGGCGCGCGACGACGCAGCCGAAGCACGCGCCGAAGCCGCACGCCATGCCGGCCTCCAGCGCGAGCTGGGCGGGCACGGCGCGCTCCTCGCACATCGCTCTGACGCCCTCGAGCATCGCGGCGGGACCGCACGCATAGACGACGGCGTGGGCGTCGCGCTCGAGCTCGGCGGCGAGCAGCTCGGTGACGAGGCCGTGGTGCCCGACGGAGCCATCGTCGCTGGCGACGCGGGCATCGCGCAGCAGCGCGGCGCCGGCGGCACGCGCGCGGTCGCGAAAGCCCAGCAGCACGGTGCTGTCGCGATCGAGCGTGTCCTGGAGGATCGCCAGCGGCGCGATGCCGACGCCGCCGCCGACGAGCAGCGCCCGGCGCGGCTCGAGATCCTGCCGCTCCAGCTGAAAGCCGCGTCCGAGCGGCCCGAGCACCCACAGCCCGTCGCCGGCTCGCAGCTGGCACAGTCGCCGCGTGCCGGGCCCGACGTCCTCGAGCAGGAAGTGGCACTCATCGCCGGCGACGCGCGCGATCGAGAACGCACGCGGCAGATAGGGGCGCTGCTGCTCGCCGCCACCCCAGTGCTCGGCGGCGGCGATCATCGCGAACTGCCCCGGCTCGGGCGTGGAATCGCGCGGCCCAGCGAGATCCGGATCGAGCGCGCGCAGCACGCGATAGGCGCCGAGCTCGTCGTTGCCGGTGACCTCGAGCAGGCGCCGGCCGAGACGGGCCTCGCTCACGCCACCCCGGCTCCGTCGGTGCTGGCGGCGCGCTCCTCCCCCGCCCCACGCTGCGCCCGCGGCTCGCGCTTGGCGCCGTGCAGCTCCTGCAGGCACAGGATCTCGCCGCCGCCGACGCCGCCGACGTCACCGTTGCGGTGGGAGCTGGCGATGGCGCGCGCGGCGGAGATGCCAGCCGCGAGCGTGGTCAGGCAGGGGATGCCGTGTGCGACGGCGGCGCGACGGATCTCATAGCCGTCGCTGCGGGCGCCGACACCGGTGGGCGTGTTGACCACGAGGTGGACGTCACCGCGCTCGATCCAGTCGAGCACGTGCGGGGAGCCCTCGGCGATCTTGTTGAGCGCCTGCGCGGGTACGCCCATGCGCGCGATCGCCTCGGCGGTGCCGCGCGTGGCGACGATGCGAAAGCCGCATTCGTGCAGGCTCTGCGCGATCGCGAAGGCGCCGGCCTTGTCGGAGTCGGTGACGGTGATGAACACCGTGCCGTGGCTCGGCAACGGCACACCGGCGGCGGCCTGCGCCTTGGCGAAGGCGGTGGGGAAGTCGCGCGCGATGCCCATGACCTCGCCGGTGGAGCGCATCTCGGGGCCGAGCAGGGCGTCCGAGCCCTCGAAGCGGTCGAACGGCAGCACGGCCTCCTTGACGGAGACGTGGTCGCCGTAGCCGATCCCCTGGCGCTCCTGCGGGAGCTCGAGGTCGGCGATGCGCTCGCCGAGCATGATCCGGCAGGCGAGCTTGGCGAGCGGCAGGCCGATCGCCTTGGACACGAACGGGACCGTCCGCGAGGCGCGTGGGTTGGCCTCGATCACGTACAGTTCGCCACCGGCGACGGCGTACTGGACGTTGAGCAGCCCGACGACGCCGAGCGCGAGCGCGATCTCACGCGTCGCGGCGCGGATCTGCTCGAGCATCTCCTCGCCGAGCGAGTGCGGCGGCAGCACGCAGGCGCTGTCGCCGGAATGCACGCCGGCCTCCTCGACGTGCTGCATGATGCCGCCGATCCACACGTCGCTGCCGTCGCAGAGGGCGTCGACGTCGACCTCGGTGGCGTCCTCGAGGAAACGGTCGAGAAAGATTGAGGGAGAGCCCTCCGGGCTCTGAGCGTGGGTCGCATCGTGTCCCGATGCGGCAGCTGGCGCGCCGGCGGCAGCAGAGCCGCCGCCGCCGACCTCGCGGCGCAGGTAGTCAGCGAGGCCGTCGTGGGCGTAGACGATCTCCATGGCGCGGCCGCCGAGCACGTAGGAGGGGCGCACGATCAACGGGAAGCCGACGAGGTCGGCGCGCTTGAGCGCCTCCTGCAGCGAGCCGGCGGTGGCGTACGGCGGCGCCTTGTAGCCGAGGCGATCGAGCAGCGCGCCGAAGCGCGCGCGGTCCTCGGCGAGGTCGATCGCGTCGACGCTCGTGCCAAGCAGCGGCACGCCCGCGTCGACGAGCCCGGCGGCGAGCTTCAGCGGCGTCTGGCCGCCGAACTGCACGATCACCCCGAGGGGCTGCTCGACGGCGACGACCGCGAGCACGTCCTCGAGCGTGAGCGGCTCGAAGTAGAGGCGGTCGGAGGTGTCGTAGTCGGTGGAGACGGTCTCGGGGTTGCAGTTGATCATGACGGCGTCGCGCCCGGAGGCGCGCACGGTCATGGCGGCGTGCACGCAGCAGTAGTCGAACTCGATGCCCTGGCCGATGCGGTTGGGCCCGGAGCCGAGGATCACGACCGACTCGCGCTCGCCCCTGCGGACCTCGCCTGTGCCCCTTAGGGTATTCGCGCGCGTGCGCTCCCAGCCGGAGTAGTAGTAGGGGGTGCGCGCGGGGAACTCGGCGGCGCAGGTGTCGACCGAGCGGAAGGAGCGCTCACCGGCAAACGGGGCGTCGGGGTGCAGCGCGAGCGCGCGCAGCTCGCGTAGGAACCACGGGTCGATGCGTGTGCGCTCGTGCACGGACTCGATGCTCGCGCCGCGGCGGAGCAGCTCCAGCACCGTCTCGTAGCGAGCGGCTCCGGGCGTGTCGAGGCTCTCGAGCAGCGCCTGGTCTGAGGCGTCGGAGAGCTGCGGTGTCTTGTCGAGCTCGCGTGAGCGCAGCGCCTTGGCGAACGCCTGCTGGAAGGTGCGTCCGATCGCCATCGCCTCGCCGACGGACTTCATGTGCGTGGTCAGCGTGGCGTCGGTGCCGGGGAACTTCTCGAAGGCGAAGCGCGGCCACTTGACGACGACGTAGTCGATCGTCGGCTCGAAGCACGCGGGCGTGACGCCTGTGATGTCGTTGTCGATCTCGTCGAGGCGATAGCCGACGGCGAGACGCGCGGCGATCTTGGCGATCGGGAAGCCGGTCGCCTTGGAGGCGAGCGCGGAGGAACGCGACACCCGCGGGTTCATCTCGATGACGAGGATCTCCTCGGTGTCGGGGTTGACGGCGAACTGGACGTTGGAGCCGCCGGTCTCGACGCCTACTGCTCTGATGACGGTGATCGCCTGGTCGCGCAGCTGCTGGTAGAGGTGGTCGGTGAGCGTCTGCTGGGGCGCGACGGTGACGGAGTCGCCGGTGTGCACGCCCATCGGGTCGACGTTCTCGATCGAGCAGACGATCACGACGTTGTCGGCGTTGTCGCGCATCACCTCGAGCTCGAACTCGCCCCAGCCGATGACCGACTCGTCGAGCAGCACCTGGCCGATCGGCGAGGCCTCGAGCCCGTGCGCGACGATCCGCTCGAACTCCTCGACGGTGCGTGCGATGCCGCCGCCGCGACCGCCGAGCGTGTATGCGGGACGCACGATGCACGGCAGCCCCAACGAGCCCTTCTGCCCGTTGGCGCCGGTGAGCGCGGCACGCGCTTCCTCGAGGCTGGTGGCGATCTCGCTCTGGGGCATCCGCAGGCCGGCCGCGGCCATCGCGTCGCGGAACAGCTCGCGGTCCTCGGCGCAGGCGATCGCGTCGTAGTTGGCGCCGATCAGCTCGACGCCGAAGCGCGCGAGCGTGCCGTCGTCGTGCAGCTCCTTTGCCAGGTTGAGCGCGGTCTGGCCACCGAGCGTGCCGAGCAGCGCGTCGGGGCGCTCGCGCTCGATCACCTGTGCGACGGGCCCGGGCAGCAGCGGCTCGATGTAGGTCGCGTCGGCGAACTCCGGGTCGGTCATGATCGTGGCGGGGTTGGAGTTGACGAGCACGACCTCGTAGCCCTCCTCGCGCAGCACCTTGCAGGCCTGCACGCCGGAGTAGTCGAACTCGGCGGCCTGCCCGATGACGATCGGCCCCGAGCCGAGGATCAGGATCTTGTGGATGTCGTCACGCCGCGGCATCAGGCCGCCTGCTCGATCCGCTGGAGAAAGCGGTCGAACAGGTACAGGCTGTCGTGCGGCCCGGGGCCCGCCTCAGGGTGATACTGGACCGTGCCGCCGGGCACGTCGAGCAGTTCGAGGCCCTCGACGGTGCGGTCATAGAGGTTGACGTGCGAGAGCGCGGCGGCGCCGAAGTCCGTCTCCCAGCGCACCGGCTGGTCGCTGTCGATGGTGCGCGTGCCGCCGGGCCCGAGCGCCGCGAAGCCGTGGTTCTGGGAGGTGATCTCGACGCGCCCGGTCTGCAGATCGCGGACGGGATGGTTGGCGCCGTGGTGGCCGAACGGCAGCTTGAAGGTCTCGAGGCCGACCGCGCGACACAGCAGCTGGTGGCCGAGGCAGATACCCCACACGGGCTTGATGCCGACCAGCTCGCGGACGGTCTGCACGACGTGGGGCAGCGCGGCGGGGTCGCCGGGGCCGTTCGACAGGAAGATCGCGTCGGGGTCCTCGGCGAGCAGCTGCTGGGCGCTGGTCGTGCACGGATGCAGCGACACGCGCGCGCCGCGCGCCACCAGCTCGCGCACCATCGAGGCCTTGATGCCGGAGTCGATCACAGCGATGCGCGGCCCTGTGCCGCCGGCGCCGTGATGGGTGACGCGTTCGGGCGTGACCGTGCGCACCAGATCGCGCCCCGCCATCGGCGGCTCGGCGTTGATCAGGTCGCGCGCCTGCGCCACGCTGACCGCGGCGGGGAACACTCCGCCGCGCATCGAGCCGGCCTCGCGGATGTGCATCACCAGCGAGCGCGTGTCGACGCCGCTGATCGCCTGCACGCCGCAGTCGCTGAGCCAGTCGAGCCAGCCGCGCTCGGCGCTCGCCGCGTCCTCGCCGTTGCGCGCCTCGCGCATGATCGCCGCGCGCGCCCACGCGCGCTCGGACTCCATCGCCTGGACGCTGGCGCCGTAGTTGCCGATGTGCGGATAGGTGTACGCGATCAGCTGGCCGGCGAAGGAGGGGTCGGTCATCGACTCCTGATAGCCGGACATGCCCGTCGTGAACACGATCTCACCGACAGCCGGGCGGGCGGACTCCGCCGCCCCACACGCCTCGCCGTCGAAACGGGTGCCGTCCTCGAGCAGAACGTAGGCGGTCGCGCCAGCCATCTCAGATGATCAGCTTCTGGACGGCTTTGAACTCCGGCGTGCCGGCGCGTTCGAGCAGCTCGAAGAGCGCCGCCTCGACGGTGCTGACGACGGCGCCGGCGCGCTCCATGCGCTCGAGCCCGCGCTCGTAGTCAAGCTCGTGGCGCGAGCCGACGGCGTCGGCGGGCACGTGCACCTCGATGCCGTCGGCGAGCAGGTCGTGCACGGTCTGGCTGACGCAGACGTGCGCCTCGATGCCGCACACGAGCGCCTGCTCGGCGCCGCCGAGGTCGAAGCCCTCGGCGCGGGCGGCGGAGAACACGGTCTTCTCGATCCGCGGCTCGTCCTGCAGGCCGAGCTCGGGCGCGCTCGCGCCGAGGCCCTTGGGGTACTGCTCGCTGACGAGCGTCGGCAACTCGCAGGATGCGCGCCGCCTGCACGAGCTTGGCGCACGCGCCGGCGACGGCCGCGAAGCTGGCGTAGGGACGGAAGCCCTCCTGTACGTCCACCACGATCAGCGCGGCGCGATCGCGCTCGAGCAGGCCCATCAGGCGGCCACCATCGCAAGCGCGCGATCGCGGTGCGCGAGGGCGCCGGCGGCGAGCGTCATCAGGACGCGGCCCTGCAGCCGCCGCCCGGCGAAGCAGCAGTTCTCCGAGCGGCTCTCCCAGCCGTGCTCGCCGGCGACCCACACAGCGTCGAGGTCGACGAGCGTCAGGTTCGCGGGCGCGCCGACCTCAACTGTGGGCGTGGGCAGCTCGAACAGCGCGGCGCCCGCGGTCATGCGCTCGACCAGCAGCGCCAGGTCGATCAGGCCGGGGAGCACGAGGCCGGTGTGCAGCGCGGCGAACGCCGTCTCGAGGCCGGTGCTGCCCATCGGCGCCTGCTCGAAGGGCACCTCCTTCTCCTCGCGCGCGTGCGGCGCGTGGTCGGTGGCGACGCAGTCGATGGTGCCGGCGCGCAGCCCCTCGACGAGCGCGACGCGGTCGGCCTCGGTGGCGAGCGGCGGGTACATCTTCATGCGCGTGTCCATCGTCGCGAACGTGCTGCTCGGTGAGCAGCAGGTGGTGCGGGCAGACCTCGGCGCTGACCCGCCAGCCGCGCTGCTTGGCGGCGGCGATCGCCTCGACCGAGGCGGCGCACGAGAGGTGCTGGAAGTGCACGCGCGCGTCCTCGTGGCCGGCGAGCGCGGCGTCGCGCGCGACCATCGTCGACTCGGCGACGCTGGGGATGCCGCCGATGCCCAGCGCGGCGCTGACGGCGCCCTCGTGCATGGCGCCGCCGCGCGAGAGCGTGCGGTCCTCCTCGTGCAGCGACAGCACGCCGCCGCACAGGCGCTGGTACTGCAGTGCCTTGCGCAGCATGCCGGCGCTCTGCACCGGGCGCCCGTCGTCGGTGAAGCCCAGCGCTCCCTCCTGCCGGAGCTCGGCCATCTCGGTTAGCTGCTCGCCCGCGAGGCCGCGCGTGATCGCGGGCAGGAAGCCGACGGGCACGCGCGCCTCGCGCGCGGCGGTGTCGCGCAGCGAGCGCAGCAGCGGCGCGGAGTCGAGCACCGGATCGGTGTTCGGCATCGCGATCACCGCGCCGAAGCCGCCGGCGGCGGCGGCGCGGGTGCCGGTCTCGATGTCCTCCTTGTGCTCCTGACCGGGCGTGCGCAGATGCACGTGCGGGTCAAAGAACGCCGGCAGCAGCCGCAGGCGCCCGTGCCCTTCGATCAGCTCCTCGCCGCCTTCCCCCCGCTCTCGCCTGCGCTCCCCACACGCGGCTCGAGCGCGCCGGGCGCGCCCAGCTCGGCGAGCACGCCGCCGCTGACGCGGACGTCGTGGCGGGCGTCGAGCCCGGCGCGCGGGTCGAGCACGTGCACGTCGCGCAGCAACAGCTCTGCGGGCGCCCGGCGCCCGCTGATCAGCGGCTCCACGGGGCTCACGCGGGCTGGCTCCCGAGCACGCTGACGGCGGCCGGCTCGCGCGTGCCCTCAGCGCCGGCGGCGACGCGGCTCGCGCGCCCCGGCGAGCAGCTCGTAGAGCACCGCCATGCGCACGACGACGCCGGCTTCGACCTGGGCGGTGATGACCGCCTGTGGCGAGTCCACGACCTCGCCCGAGAGCTCGACGCCGCGGTTGACGGGCCCGGGGTGCATCAGGATCTGGTGCGGCGACAGGCGCGCGCCGTTGATCTGGTACCAGCTGGCGTACTCGCGCATCGACGGCACCCAGGTCTCGCTCATGCGCTCGTTCTGCATCCGCAGCGCGTACACGATGTCGGCCGAGGGGAGCTCGTCGAGCGTGTAGCGCACCTCGCAGCCGAGCTGCTCGATGCCGCGCGGGATCAGCGTCGGCGGACCGGCGACGGTGACCTTGGCGCCCATGCGCTGGAACGCGAGCACGTTCGAGCGCGCGACGCGCGAGTGCACGACGTCGCCGACGATCCAGATCGAGGAGCCGTCGATCGCGCCGACGCGCCGACGTAGCGTGTAGACGTCGAGCAGCGCCTGCGTGGGGTGCTCGTGCTTGCCGTCGCCGGCGTTGACGATCGCGGCGCTGCACCATCTCGAGACGAGCTCCGCGGCGCCCGCCCACGGCGTGCGCAGCACGATCGCGTCGGGCTTGTGCGCGCTTAGCGTCAGCACGGTGTCCTTCAGCGACTCGCCCTTCTCGACGCTCGAGCCGCTCGCTGCGAAGTTGACGACGTCCGCTGACAGGCGCTTGGCGGCGAGCTCGAAGGAGCTGCGCGTGCGCGTCGAGGACTCGTAGAAGAGGTTCAGCACCATCCGCCCGCGCAGCGCCGGCACGGTCTTGATCTCGCGGTCTGACACCTCGGCGAAGCGCTCCGCCTGGCTGACGATGCGCTCGATGTCGGCGCGCTCGAGATCCTCGATCGAGATCAGGTGGTTCATCAGACCTCCACCGCGCGCGGCTCAGCTATGGCGACCTCGTCGACGCCGTCCAGCTCGCGCACGCGCACCGACACGTGCTCGCTGCTCGACGTGGGCAGGTTCTTGCCGATGTAGTCGGGGCGGATCGGCAGCTCGCGGTGGCCGCGATCGACGAGCACCGCCAGCTGCACGCGCTGCGGGCGCCCGTAGGCGAACAGCGCCTCGATCGCGGCGCGCACCGTGCGCCCGGTGAACAGCACGTCGTCGACGATCACCACCGTCGCCCCGTGATGTCGAAGTCGATGTGCGAGGCGTGCAGCACCGGCGCGTCGGAGCGCGTGCCAACGTCGTCGCGGTAGAAGCCGATGTCGAGGTCGCCGAGCGGCACGTCGCTGCCCAGCAGCTCCTCCAGCAGGTCGTGCAGTCGATGCGCGAGGAACGCACCGCGACGGTGGATACCAACGAGCGCCGGTACCGGCGCGTCGGGATTGCGCTCGAGGATCTCGTGTGCGATGCGCGTCAGCGCCCGGCCCACTTCCTCCTCGTGGAGGACCACCTTCTCGTCTGCTGCCATCGTTTCCTTCCTGGCCTCACTGGACCGGATTAAAGGAGCAAGGGCAATGTATCAAGGGGATGCGACAGGCTCGGCCTGCGCAGGCGACGCGCCTGTGGAGGCCTGCGCTTGCGGCGAGCCGGGGACGGCGGAGGCTTCTGCCTGCGCGCGCTCGCGCGCGACACGCTCGGACCAGCGCACGAGCGTCGCGCCGCCGCGCTCGGGGAACGGCACCTCGATCGTGTCGAAGTCGCGGGCGGCCTCGGTGGCGGCGAAGATCGCGCTCGCCTCCTCGCGCAGCTCGCCGCCGGCGTAGCGGCTGGACACGTGCGTGAGCGCGAGCAGCCGCACCTCGGCGTCGCGCGCCAGTTCGGCGGCCTGGCGCGCGGTGCTGTGCGACGTCTGCCGCGCGCGCTCGGCGTCCTCCTCCAGGAACGTGGCCTCATGCACGAGCAGATCGGCCTGATAGGCGGCGATCGCGAGCGCCTCACACGGCGCGGTGTCACCGGAGAGGACAACCTTGCGCCCCTCCCTGGTCGGGCCCATCACCTGCTCCGGCTTGACGCCCGCCACGGTCTCCCCTCGCTGCAGCCGACCGAAGTCGGGCCCCGGTTTGACCCCGAGCTCCTCGGCGAGCCGCGGATCGAGATGACCGGGACGCTGCTCCTCGACGATCGCGTAGCCGAAAGCCGAGCCGCCTTTGTGAAGCACCGGGATCGCCGCGATCACGTACCCATCGCGCTGCACCGCCTCCCCCGGCTCGAGCTCGACGATGTCGCATCTGTAGGGCAGGCGCCCGAACACGACGCGCATCTCCGCCATCAGCGCCCGCAGGCCCGCCGGGCCGTAAACGCTCAGCGGCTCGGTGCGTTCGCGCAGCGCGAAGGACTTCAGCATTCCCGGGAGTCCGAGCCAGTGGTCGGCGTGGAAGTGCGTGATGAAGACGCTGTCGAGATCGAGCAGGCCGACGGAGCGCAGCAGCTGGCGCTGCGTGCCTTCGCCGCAGTCGAACAGCACACGGTCGCCGCCACGGCGCAGGAGCACCGCGGGCAGCCCGCGCCGGGCGCTCGGCACCGAGCCGGCGGTGCCTGCGAAGAACAGCGAGAGATCCATGTTGGCAACGGTAGCGACGCACGACGGCAAGCGACCCGTTGCAAGCGGGCAGGCCAGCAGTCCGCACACGCTCGCACGGCGTCCATCGCACGTGCGAGAAGTCACATCGCGCAGCTGTCGCAGCGGCTCGCGGCCATGGGTCCCTTGCGGCGCGAGCGTTCAGCGCTCGAGGCAGGTGTGGTGTCGTGTGCGTCGCGGCTAGGGGATGCTGCACGACATCGATAGCCGCTTAGTTCGAGCGTGGCGTGCGCGCTGCACGTCAATCGCCGTGGCTTCGCAAAAATCAGGCCTCGGCGGCTGGTCATCAAGCGTGGCCACGACCGTATAGAGCCCAGGCCGCAACCGAACACTCAGCTGTCCGTTCGACGATCGAGCGATCACTCGGGCCGGCGCGCCGCGGTACACCGTGACCGTCGCGTCCGACAATCTCGACGACGGCGCTGACGCCGGGCCGCCGCCTCCGAGCACCGTGATGATTAGCAGCAGAAGCGTCATCTCATTTCCCACAAGTGTCGTAATAGATATTACCTGGCGCGCCGTTGAGGGGCGACCAACATAGCCCGGGGGCTTCACCACCGCGATCATTGGTAGTTTCATCGGTAGCGCGGATCCAAGTGTGCCATTCACCGTTCATCCACTCTGCGCTGTTGTTTGTCGATGCGTCAAACACGGGTTTTTCTTCCGAGCCTATCTCTCCACCAGCTTCAAGTTCCGTCGCCACCCAGGCAAAATCGGCCGCGCACGCCTCAAGCGTCCAGTCAGCCGCGTAATACCAGCACCAAACTCCTCCGCCGGTCGTCTTCATCCCATAATTGTTGCCGACGGCCTGGCGGACTTCCCACGTGTAGGGCGCTTCCTCGAATGCTCGGAAGCCTTCGGTCCCATTTTTGAATGCGTAGAACCACCAAACGCTACAGCAACCTTTGTATGCGCCCGCTATTTGCCCAGTCTCGGTCCAAGTGTTCGGCACCCCTCGAGTGTAGGCCGACGCCCAGACCTCGTTGGTCACAAAGTTTCCGTATTCCCAGCCCGGCACATCGACATAGTCCGTATCTGTTTCGTCGTAGACGCCGAGAACTTCTTCGGCGCCTGTCATGTGCCACCGGGCAAGGACATAGCAGTGGTACCCGGTAGCCTGTTTGCAGCCGTTGCCCCAGGTGGCGGTATGCGCACGCAGCCTCCCCGCCCGTCGTCGCAGCGCGGCCACCGCTGCATTCGTCGAGGTCGACACCGGCGTCCGTTCGATGGTCCCGGCAGGGAGCTTTAGCGGAGTATTCCCGACATAGGTAGCCGCCACTCGCCCCGTTTCTCGATTGACCACGAATCCCATCACGCTACCGGTAGGTGCCGCGGCTCCGGCCGGTACGGGTGCATCCACGTCATCGAACTGTCCGTGCATAACGACGAGAGCGAGCGGCACCGACACCGGTTGAAGAGACGGATACAGTGCCGCGAGTTCGCGCCCGCCGGGATCGAACGCCGCTTCGACATCTGCCTGACTTCCAGTGACGGCTTCGATGCTGTCGATGGTCCCAGCCGTTTCGGCCTGTTGCATGGTCGCCGACAACTCTGCCTTCGTCAGGACCAGTTCGGCCCGCGCCGACGCACTTGCGCCAAGGCCCAGGAGAGTCACCGCCGCGATTGTCCCTAGCCCCCGTAGCATCGAATTGCTTCCCGATTTTCGCTGATTCAACACTATACACGATTCCGTATATCGGGCTCTGCCAAGGGCGCGCTTGGAATCGCGTGCCGGCAATGGCCCCGGCTCGCCTGCATCGACGGTCTGACAGCACGCAAGGCAGCGATCGCTGAGCGACTCTCGCGACTGGCCCGGGACGAGGCGTGGTGGCCGACGGTCGCAGGGCTGCGCCGCTTCCGCGGCGTTCACACGCTCACCGCGTTCGCAATGCGTCTCGAGCTCAGCGGTGACCGGCTTTGCTTTGGGCGGGCGAGCGCGCTGAGCGCGTGGCTCGGACTGACGCCATCGCTCACCAGTCTGTAGAGTCAACCCATCACGGGTGCGAGCACAAAGCCGGGTCGGGGTTCGCTCCCCGGCTCCTAATCGGTCGGCCTGGCACTACGCCCTCACATCGGGGTGACGCTCCGCAACCGCCAGCAGGGTCAGCCCGATCATGTCCTGCAGATCGCGAACCTTACCCAGCACCGCCCGCACTGGGTCCATCACCGGATGCGCCTCGCGGCAACGCGCACATGTGACGGTGGCCGCGCGCGCCCGTGAGCTGGCGTGCTTTTTGTGGGCAGCAGCAACAGCCGACTAACCCTGCCGAAACACCCGCCGGTCGGGAGAGCGGCGCGCCGGCCATCAGCTGCCAGCACGCGCGATCGGTCGGTCTATGGCAGGACCGCGAAACGCGCGCTACGCCCGCTCCCAGAAAGCGCACTCCGGCGGCACGAAATCGGGCCCTCGGGTTACCCAAACCCCCCGCATCATCGGACTGGCGACGCCGACACCGAGCCTGGCGCCCCACTTTCCCGGCATGCTAACTACGGTCCCTACGAAGAAGGCACGCCGCTGCGTCTCCACCCGAGTTGCTCACTCTACTAGGGCGCCGCGGGCAGCCCCGGGTCGAGATAGCGCGCTTGGGCGACGGGCGCGCGTCGCGACGCGCTCGCCAGCACCGATGCCGCCTCGCCGTAAAGCGAGTTGAGGATCGGCACGGTCAGCGCGGGTTCTTTGGGAGATCCAGCGATCCTGCCGGTGCTGTAGCTGAACTCGTTGTAGTAGCGATGCGGACGGTACGGATAGGCGACCTGTACCCGCCACTGCGCGCCGCTGGGCGTGATCGCGAAGCCGTACAGAAGCCCTAGCCCTCCCTGACCCCATTTGTAGTTCGCCGGCGCCGTGTACTCCCAGATGCGTGCGTAGGCGATTTCGCCTTTTCGACCCGTCAACAGTCGCATCTGGTAGAGGCCCGCGTTCGAGAACGATCCCCCGCTCCCCGCGCGCACCGAGACCACGAGCAGATGACCGCCGCCCGCCTGCGCTTGGTTTTCCACGTGGGTGTTTGCGCTCGGCCGAGCCTGCGCACGAATCGTTGCCGCCATCGCGCCCGCGTCGTGCGCTACAGCGCCAGCCGCGCTCGCAGCGCTCGCGTCAGCGCACGGCGTGAACGTCGCTGCCGTTGCCGCGGCTCCCACAAGCAGCGCCACTGATCGGTGCATCTTTCCCTGCCCCTCTGTCGGCCATCCTTGTCGAGGGAGCTTAGCGTAGCGCTGGGGATGAGCAGGATGCGTAGGCGCGCCAAGACGAAATCAGGACCTCAAGGCCGGAGCCGTAGAATCGTGCTCCCGCGCCCGTAGCTCAGTGGATAGAGCGCTCGCCTCCGGAGCGAGAGGCCGCAAGTTCGAATCTTGCCGGGCGCGCTGACTTTAGCCCCGAAGGCATCCGTCCTGGATACTTGGCCGCACGATGTCCCAGGAGGAGTCCACGACCCCCGACCCGGTCGAGCGTAGTCGCCGTTCGAGTGAAGCTGTGAACAGCGGCGACCTTGATGCGATGGTGAGCTTCTTTGCGCCCGATGCAGTCTGGGACCTCTCGCCAGTCGGAATGGGCACGTTCGAGGGGCAGGCCGCAATACGCGTCTTCGCCGAAGACTGGCTCGGCTCTTACGAGGAGTTCGAGATTGACGCCGAGGAGAGACACGATCTCGGCAACGGCGTCACTTTCTCCGTGCTCCGCCAGAACGCCCGTCCGGCAGGCAGCCAAGGTCAAGTTGCGACCCGCTATGCAGCCGTCGCGGTATGGGCAGACGGCATGATCGTGCGAGCCACGCAGTACAGCGACATCGACGAGGCCCGCGCAGCCGCGGAGCGGCTTGCCGAGCAACGGGGGTAGCCGATGTCGCAGGAGCAGGTGGACCTCGTGCGGAGCGGTTACGGGCAGTTCGCGATCACCGGCCGGTTCGAAGCGGACATCATCGCGCCCAACTTCGTCTGGGACATGTCGCATTTTCACGGCTGGCCCGAGCAGACGCTCTATGTGGGCGTCGAGGGTGCTCGACGCTTCTTGGCCGACTGGTCCGCTGCATGGGATGACTGGCAGATGGATGTTGAGGCGCTGCACGACGCAGGCGACAGTGTTGTCGCCGTCCTACACCAACGCGGACGCTCCAAGGCGGCGGGAATGCTCGTCGACATGCGCTTCGCCCAGGTCTGGACATTTCGCGACGGCGAACAGACGCGGATGGACACCTATTCCGACCCCGCCGAGGCCCTTGAAGCCGTCGGGCTCGAAGGGTAGGCGGTGTCGCCTGGTCTGGCCTTGCCGAGTCATCGTGTCGTCGGCGACGAGCGCGGGATCAGGCAGGCAAGGGCGTTGACGAGCAGATGACGGGTATACGAAGGCCCGACGTGGCAGCGGCGTACCAGATCGACCTACAGACCCCTCGCTCGATCCGAGAGATCGTCGCGGCGATGCTCGTCCTCTATCGCCGCTACCCGCTGCTCTTCACGATTCTCGCTGTAGCGGTGGTCGCTCCGTACGACCTAGCGTTCATGGCGATCACGGGCTACGGCCCACGCGCCGCCCTTCGCCACCACGCCGCACTCCTGTGGCTCGACAGGTCGTTGCGAGATGTCCTGGTCCTCGCGCTGATTGCAGCCCTTCATGTCCACGCAGTCGTAGCGATCGGCGGCGGACAACGACCGCGTCTGCGGACCGTCGCGCTGCGCGGCATCCAGGTACTGCCCGTTGTCGCCGCAACCGCCGTCATCACGTATGTCGGGGCACTTGTGGGCTTGATTCTCCTAATAGTCCCGGGCATTGTGCTGGGGCTCATGTGGGCGGTCAGCGCGCAGGCTGCAGCGTTGGAGCACCAGGGGCCGCTCGCTGCGCTGCGCAGCAGCCAGCACCTCACGTGGGGGCATTACTGGCACATCGCCGGGCTGGAGCTCCTATCGGGGTGCTCGCGCTTGGAGTCGACCTGGGTCTCGACGCGATTTATCTGGGCGGTCCATCGAGCGTCGCGTCGGTGTGCGTCGGCATCGCCGTCCAGTCGGTCGTCGCATCGCTGTCAGCGCTGTCCCTTGCTCTGCTGTATTTCGATCTACAGGCGCGCCGAGAGCGAGCGGACGCGCGGCACCCGGAGCCTCAGCCAGCGGCGAGCTAGGTGCTAGACCGCGGCCCCGAAGTTGGTGCAGGTGGCGGTGAACGACGGATCGGGCCTCGCGCTCAGTTGATTGAGCACGTTCTGCAGCGCGGGCGAGTCCTCCGTCAGACCGATGTGCTCCGTGGGATCGGTCGGGCACTGGTTCTGGATCGTGATGTTCGTCACGTCGGGCCCGCTCAGGAATGCGTTGGTGTACGGAGTGACGATCTCATCGTGAATGGTCTCGATCACGACGTAGCGCGGCCCGGGGACGGTGTCACCGCCGCTGAACAGGTGCGTCTCGAAGGCCGAGCCGACGAGCTGTTGGGGGATCGAAGGTGCGCCGATGAGCGCCAGCAGGCCCCCGAGCAGCGACGAACCGGGGATCTGTTCCAGCAGCGTGGTCAGACCGTCGACCGTCGTGCCGTGGTTGCTCGGCGCGAGCCCGAGCAGCAGGTTCACCTTGCTCGCGCCGCCCAGGAACTTGAGGTAGTAGTTGGGCATCATCCCGCCCTGTGAGTGGCCGACTATGTCCACCTTCGGCGCGCCGGTTTTCGAGAGCACCGAGTTGACGAACGCAGAGAGTTCCTGCGCCGATTGCTGGATGTAGTTGAGCCCATCGACGCGTCCGGACAGCGATAGGTTCGTTTCGCCGTAGTTGAAGGGGTACACGCAGTAGCCGTTGTTCGCCAGCAATGGCGCAAGCGAGACCCAGTTGGAGCCCTCGTCCTCGGCTGTGCCGTGGACGAGCACGACGGGGTACGGATGGGACGGGCCCGGGCTGCAGTTGGTGTTCGCCCCGGCGACGGTGGTCGGCGCGGATACCTCGTGGAAGGCGAACGCGGCCAGAGCCGTCTTCCCGTAGGGCACCGGCAGCGCCGCGCCGGCAGCAGCCGGGACAGCGATCGCCCCCAGAAGCACCGCTGCGAGTACCGCTAGCCACACCTTGAGCCTCATCATTGGCGTCGCTAGCGGCGGCTGAGCACCACGATCGGTATCTCGCGGTCTGTCTTCGTCTGGTACTCGTCGTAGGCCGGCCACACCTCGGTCATCAGCGACCACAGACGCTCGCGCTCCTCACCCTCGGCGGTGCTCGCTTGCACAGGCACGGTCTCGTCGCGAACCTCGATCGTGGCGTCTGGATCGGCCTGCAGGTTCTCGTACCAGCTGGGATTTGCCGGCGCACCGCCCTTCGACGCCACAACGACCCAGCTGTCGCCGTCGGCGCGCTGGATCAGCGGCGTGGTCCGCGGCTCGCCGGAGTTCCGTCCCTTCGTCGTCAGAAGCAGGATCGTCGTGCCGCGCCAGTCATAGCCGCGCTGTCCCGCTGTTTCGCGGTAGACCCGAACGTGCTCTGCGCCAAACAGATCGTCATCGGAGCCGGCCATCGAGGGCGAGTCTAGCGCGGCGCCCCCCGGCGCATGGACGAGCTTGTGCTGCTACTGATCTGTCGGTGATTGGTGACCGGGACCGCCTGACCGACGCTGGATGAGCTCTATCGGCGAGTCCGACGCATCTCGCGCGAGCCGGGCTCAGCGCGCGCGCTCGTTCGGACGTGTCGCAGCCGAGTACGAGCGTGGCCGCCCTGGATACCCGTCCGAGGCGATCGAGTGGCTGCTCGGCGAGCACCCGCTGGAGGTCCTCGATCTCGGCGCCGGTACGGGGAAGCTGACGCAGGCGCTGCTGGCCGCCGGACACCGCGTGAGCGCCGTCGAGCCGCTGGAGGAGATGCGAGCGATTCTCAGCTCGCAGCTGCCAGCGGCCCGGGCGCTGGCGGGCTCGGCCGAGCAGCTGCCCCTGGCGGATGCGACCATGGACGCCGTCGCGGTCGGCTCCGCGTTCCATTGGTTTGACGAGGGTGCCGCACTCGCCGAGATCTCCCGCGTGCTCCGACCGGCGGGGGTGCTCGGTCTTCTCGGCAACGCGTTCGATATCTCCTCGCCATGGGTCGCTCGCGTGCGCGAGATCCTGGGGCCGCCCGCGATCGAGCGTCCCGGACATTGGCCTTCGGTTGTGGATCTGCGTGAACGCTTCGCCGACGTCGAGGACCGCGAGTTCCCGCACGAGCAGCGCATCGACCGCGCGGGCCTGCGGGATCTGGCGAGCTCGCGCAGCCGCTTGGCGCTGATGGACGAGGACCAGCGCGCCTCGGTGCTCGCCGGCCTCGATCGCCTGTGGGAGCAGGAGCCTGAGCTGCTCGGCCGTACAGATGTCCTGTTGCCGTGGCGGACACGGGTGCGACGCTGCGGGGGTCCGCGGTGAGTTCTAGGCTGCCGGTGCCCTGGCCTGAGATCGAGCGAACGAAACGATGCTGAGCTACATACCTACCGGCTTCCTGCCCAGCCCGCCCAACAACGGCTTCTACCTGGGCCCGCTGTTCGTTCACTACTACGGGCTCGCCTACGTCTTCGCGGTACTCGCCGCAGTGCTGGTCACCGCGCACCGCTGGGAGGCGGTCGGCGGTAATCGCCAGCTCGTGTACGACGTCGCGCTGTGGGCCTTCCCGGCCGGCGTGATCGGTGGCCGCCTTTACTTCCTCGCGACGAGCTGGAACGAAATACCGCCACACTGGTGGGGGCCGTTTGCGGTGTGGGACGGCGGCCTGGGCATCTGGGGTGGGATCGCGCTCGGCACCTTCGTGGGGATCTGGGTGCTGCGCCGCCGCGGCGCGAACGTCGCGATGTTCATGGACGCCGCCGCGCCCGGACTGCTCGTAGCGCAGGCGATCGGACGGATCGGCAACTACTTCAACCAGGAGCTGTTCGGCGAACCGAGCAAACTCCCCTGGGCGCTTGAAATCTCTCCCGCACACCGCCCCGCCGCCTACGCGCATTTCGCCACCTTCCAGCCGACGTTCCTGTACGAGATCATCTGGAATCTCCTGCTCGCGGCGGCGCTCGTGTGGCTCGGGCGCCACCGGACGATCAGGCCTCCCGGGCTGTTCGCGCTGTATGTCGCCGGGTACTCGTTCGCGCGCATCGGCGAGGAGCTCGTACGCATCGATCCGGCACACCACATCTTCGGGTTGCGCGTGAACTTCTACATCGCCACGCTGCTGTGCCTGGCCGGCCTCGCCTGGTTCGTGAAGATCCAGCGCGGCGCCGCGGCCGCCGCCGACGCGCCGCAGGCGCCGCCAGAAGCGGTTCCGCAGAGCGAGGCTCGCGCTCCAGTCTCACGGCACTGATCGAACGGGGCTCGCCTCAGGTGTGGTTGTAGCCGAGTAGCGCGTAGTTCTCGAGCGCCGCATCGACCGTCGTCTCGGCGGCGTTGACCTGCGGTTCGGCGCTCGCATAGCCGACCGGCTCGCTGGCGGCGACCACGAGCGCGGTGTACGCGTCGCGCGCATGCTGCAGTGAGCTCGCGAGTGTCGCCTGCGCAGAACTCGCCGACAGCGGCGCTTCGAGCCCGGCGACGGCCGCGGCCGTGTCGGCGAACCTGGCGGCGAGCCTCGTCCCGAGCGTGGCCACCATCTCCGGGTTTGCGCGCATCTGAGCGCGCAGCGCCACGCGTTCTTTTTCGAGGCTGCTGATCAAGCTACTGAGCTGACCGGCATAGGTGGCGTCCGGGCTGAGGGGGTATGTGCTCTGCGCTACCACGGTCGCTTTCGCCACGATCTGCGCGCACTGCTGGAGGTCGCTCGAATAGCCGCTCGCCGCGTAGCAGACCAGCGCTGTCGGGCTGGCGCCGACGGTGGGAACGACGTAGACATCGAGGGTCCGCTGATAGCCGGTGATGCCGCTGTATCTGTAGGCCTCGCCGTTGCCGAGACTGACGACTTCGGCGTGCGGGACGTCGTGGATGAGAGCCACGAACGACTGCGGAAGCGGGGCCGGCTGACCTGCGGGCAACTGCCCGCTGAGCAGCCCCGCCTGGGATGCGTGCCCGCCGGGCGCGAGCAGCAGCGGGTGCGCGATCGGCAGGCCCGGGAATGCGGGGGCCACGGCGGCGGTCTGCCAGCCGGCTGGATATTCGAGCAGGACGCTGGAGCCCGAGGCGATCCGCGTCGCCCCCGCCGAGGCGCCCGAACCGCTGGGTGGCGATGGGCTGGACGAGCGATGACTGCCGATCAGGTAGGCGACGATCGCGACCACCAGAAGAACCGGGATCACCACCGGCGGCACGATGCGGCGCGAGCTGTCCATCGCTCAGCCCGAGCTGTCAAACGAGGTGCTGCCGCCGGATTCGGATTTCCCGGCGCCCGAGCTGCTCGGCGCGCGCTGAGTGGGCGCGGGCGATGTCTGCGCTGGCGCGCGGCTCACCGGCGGGGCGCTGACGGGCGCCGGCGTGGGCGTCGCGGGGGCGGAAACCGGCACTGCGGGAGTCGCAACTTCGACAGTCGGGGTGCTCGGCGCCGACGCAGGCGCCGCCTGCGAGGCGTCGGGCGCCGGCACGGTCCGTGCACGGGCCCGTCGGGCGGGAGCGGCGGTCACGGTGGTTGCGACCGGCGGGGAGCTCGCAAGGCGGACCGGGATCGCCGGGCCCGCGGAGGCCGTCGAGACGCTCGACGCGAGCTGTTCGCGAGGGGTGCTCGCAGGGCGCTCCGAGCGCCCGAGCTCGAATGAGCCGGCGAACGCGGCTACGCACAGCACCACGGTCAGCACGATCATCCGCGCGTACGTGGCAACCGGTCCCCGTTCGGCGTCGAATGACGTGGGGACGCGGACGGTGCTCATGAGGGGCAGACGATCGGGACGGTGCCCGCCGGGTTGAGACACTCGTCGACGCGCGTGGGCGACTTGTCGCGGCGGATCACGAATCGCGTGAACTTGCCGATCTGCCCGTGTTTGGAGATCCATATCTCCATTACCACCCCGCTGCGCAGGAAGCGCTGGAACCGCTTGAACGTGATCTGCACGGTACCGGACTTCGTCTTGGCGCCTGCCGCCGCGACGAAGGCCTGCGACTTGGCCGGACAGCCCTTCCCGTGACAGGTGATCGTGACGTTCGCGCCCACGGGAGCGAGCGCGGCGAGCAGGCTGATCCTGGCACCCGATGCAGTAAAGGAGCCCGCCATACGCACTACAGGGAACGGTTGCATCAGCGGCACGGTCGCGGTCGCGACCGCGACCTTCTCGGCGACGGTGCTCGACATGCCGTCTGCGTCGGTCACCTGCAGCTCGACGGTGTGGAAGCCGGGGGTCGAGAACAACGTCGTGAGCGTCGGTTCACCGTGGGTGAAGACGCCGTTACCGGCGAGCGACCAGGCGTAGCTGACGATCGGCGAGCTGCCGGCGCTCGAGTTCGACGCAAGCGTGAAGGGCTCTCCGGCCTGCGGATCGGCTGGGATCCATTTGAAGGAGGCCACGGGCGGCGAGGCCGCGGCGGCGGCCGGAGCCGCGGGGGCGAGGACGGTGAAGGTCACGCCTTCGCTGCGGCCGATGTTGCCGACGTCGTCGCGCTGTTCAGCCTGGGCGGTGTAGGTGCCAGGAGCGAGCCCTCCGAACACCGCAGCCCAGATCCCGTTCGATGCTTCGGTGCTCAGCGTCTGCAAAGGACTTCCGCCCGCCGTCGCACCTGCATAGAGATGGATCGCAACGCCATTGAGATCCCCCGGTTCCTGTCCGGCGGCGCCGCTGACGGCTTGGGAGGTGCTCGAGCTTGAGCCTCCGTTGCCCGGGGATGTCAAGCTCACCTGCGGAGGGGTTGCGTCGACCGTCAATTCGAAATATTCACTCGCACCTTCCTGTTCGGCTTCGACCGTATACGTGCCGCTCACGAGGGCTTCCCATGGGCCGGTCGTCCACCTCGACCCGCTGCGTGTCACGTTGACTTCACGCTCGAGATCACCCGGTTCCGGACCGTCGGGACCCGCAGACCCGCGATACACCCTGACTTTGACGCTGGGTTCGGCGCCGAGCGCACTGAGCGCGCTGCCTTGGAAGCTCGGCGTGGGGCCTGACACGAGGCCCGGCCTGTCGTCCTTGACGAACCCGGATGTTTCGATCGTCAGGACGCTCGTAATGGTGAAGGTGACGGCATTGCTCGTTCCGAGGTTCCCTGCCGTGTCCGACTGTTCCGCCTCTGCCGTGTAGGTCCCATTTTTGAGTTCGTCAACCTTTTCCGCGGCGGTGATCGTCCAGTGTTCTCCTTCGAGGCCCGCGGGCATTGTCTCCCGGAGGTGGCCCGCGACCGACGAGCCTTCGTAGACCTTGACGCTGACCTTCGTTTCGTCAGTGGCCGCGTCGCTCGCCGACCCGCTGAACGTCGGCTGCGTGACCCGCAGGTTCGCCTTGTTCGTCGGCATCGTCACGGTGACCTTTGGCAGCGGCGTGTCGATCGTGAACGTCGTGGGCAGGCTCGTACCGACGTTGTGGGCCTTGTCTTCTTGAACAGCCTCGGCGGTGTAGGTCCCGTCTTTGAGCGCCGGCGCGGTGTACGACCAGCCAGAGCCGCTGAGCGACACGGGCGCCGAAGCTTTCGCGTTGCCTGCTGGCGAGCTGCCTTCGTAGATCATGACCGTCACCGTGGGTTCATCCAGCGAGGAGGTCGCGGCACTGCCAGTCAGCGTGGGCGTCGAGTTGCTCGTTGGGGACGCTAGCGAGTTGATCGATACCGCCGGCGCGTTCGTGACCACCATGAAAGTGGTCGTCGCGCTCGAGCCGACATTGCCAGCTTCGTCTTCCTGATAGGCCTGGGCCGTGTAGGTTCCTTCGGGTAGGTTGCTCGAGGGCGCATAGGACCAGCTCGAGCCGCTGCGCGAAACGATCCCAAGATCAACGGGCTGGCCGCTGACCGAGCCGCCTTCGTAGATGCCAACGGCGACGCTCGTCTGATCGCCGACGGCGACGCCTGCGCTACCGCTCAGCGTCGGTCTCGCGTTCTTCGTCAGAGGTTCCAGTGAGTTGATCGAGACCGTCGGTGCCGTCGTGTCGACGGTGAACGTGACCGCAATGCTGGCACCCACGTTGTGCGCTTTGTCTTCCTGGGTGGCCTGCGCCGTATAGGTCCCGTCTGGAAGCGCCGTCGGCGTGTAGGACCAGCTGGCACCGCTGAGCGAGACGTTCCCCGACGCGGCGACGGTACCACCGACCACGTCCCCTTGGTAAATCGTCACCGTCACCGTCGGTTCATCCTGCCCCGAGGTCATGGCGGTCCCGCTCAGCGGCGGTTGCGATGTATCCGTCGGTGAATGAACGGTGTTGATCGACACCTGCGGCGCCTTCGAGAGCACCGTAAAGGTCACGGTCGCGCTTTCGCCGAGGTTGCCCGCTTCGTCTTCCTGATAGGCCTGCGCCGTGTACGTCCCTTCAGCCAGTTCGCTCGGCGGCACGTAAACCCAGCTCGAGCCACTGCGCGAACCCGACCCGGATGCAGCGACGGTGCCACCGGCCACGTCGCCGTAGTAGATCTCGACCGTCACCGTCGGTTCATCGCCCGCAGACACCCCGGCGTCGCCGCTGAGCAGCGGCCTCGGGTTGTCGGTCGGCGTATGCACTTCATCGATCGACACCGCGGGCGGCGTCGTGTCGATCGTGAAGCTCACCGACGGGCTCGTGCCGGTTTCCGATTCCGAGTTCGTCTGGGTAGCAACCGCCGTGTACTGACCTTCTCCGAGGGTTTCGGCGGGGATTTCCCATCCGTCGTCGAAGCCATCATCCGACGAGGGGGCAAATAGCGTCAATGACTGGACCGGTGTGCCTGCAGCGGCGCCTCCCGCGTATATGTCGAGCGTCACGGGATCGAATTCGGACGTGATCGGGTTAGAGGTGTCGGTCGTCGTACCGCTGAAGAGCGGCGTCTGATCGTCGGTCCGAGTCCCGCTCAGCGGCTGGCTGATCGTGAGTTCGGGTTCAGCGGCCAGCGCCGTCCCCTGTAGGGCCGCCACCAGCACGATCAGCGCACCAAGCACGGTCGCAACCGCTCGCGCAACGTTCCTCCGCGCCGTCATCTAAAAGCCGCTCCAAACCTCGTCGTCATCCATCCGGTCCCACCCCACGGCCTCGGGCAACGTCCATGTCCGCCCGGAAAGGATCTTCCGCCGCTGTAGATGATAAGCGAGATTTGGGCCGAGCGATTCAAACCTTCTGCCCCTTTGCCCATACGTTCACGGCCGGCACTACTCGTACACCGCCAGCGCTGCCAGGCCCAGCTCGAGGCGGATCGCGTCCGAAGACGCGGCGCGCGCACAGATCGAGCGCCTGGCGGCCCGACAGGCGCTGCTACAGATCGAGGAAGCGCAGCACGACGCGGCCGACCACGATCACGTCGCCGTTGCTCAGCTCGGCCTGCTGTACGCGCCGGCCGTTTACGAACGTGCCGTTGGCGCTGCGGTCATCGAGGATGCGCGCGCCCGACGGGCGTGGCACGAGGATCGCGTGGCGTCGCGAGACGGAGTTGTCGTCCAGGCGCAGCTCTGCCGAGAGGCCGCGCCCGATGTGCACGGCCTGCGCCGGCGAGCGGGATCAGCAGCGCGCGCTCGGGACCCTGTATTTCGATGTAACGGCCTGGCCCTGCGGGCTCGGCCGGCTCGACGGGCAGCGCCCGGTGGCGGACGCGCTCGTCCAGGCAGGCCGTCGGATCGAACCTCTCGGTCAGGCCGTCGGCGGCGGAGCGGATGAGTGTCTGTGCGGTCATACGAGCAGCAAACCCCATGCTACTCAGGCGAACCTCAACCGCCGCTAAGAAAAGCTAGAAATAAAGACGCGCGGGCGCGGAGGAGCTTGCGCTTCAGGCGAGCGTGCCCGACGAGCCGCCGTGCCCGGCAACGCGTTCGGCCTTGCGGCGGGTCATGCGCTTGGAGCTCAGCCAGCCCCAGCCGCCGACCGCCACGACGGGCACCACGAACATCATCGAGATGTACCAGTGCATCATGCAGGCCAGCAGCGGCGCCATCGCCGCAAAATCTAGCACGCGCTCACCACGCCTCTTCGGCTGGCCGGTCGGTCCGCCGCGAGTCGGCGCCGTCGCCGCCCGCGGGCGCCGCGCGCGCTCGGCGGCGGCGCACGAAGAGCACGAACAGCAGCCCTGCGACGACGATCACCGCGCCGAGGACGATCACGGCGATCGGCGCCTTCGAGCTCTCGGGCGTCCAGTAGAGCTGCCCGGCGATCGCGCCCTTGGTGGTGCCGACCGCGATCGGCACCTGCCAGTTGAAGATCAGCGTGCGCTGGCTCTTGTTCTTGACCTTCGCCGGCGGCACCGGTGACATCCAGTGGATGCGGTGGTCGTGCCATTCGAACTGGCCGGTGCGGTCGATCACCTGCCACTTCGGCGGATCGCTGGCGCTGGCGCTCGACGGGACGCGTCACCTGCGCGTAGAAGTTCGTGTTCAGATACGTCGCCGGCGAGCGCTCGTTCTGCTCGACGGTGCCGTTGGCGAGGACGCGCGCGTACGGCTCGCCTTCGTATCCGTAGATCGTCACGGTCTTGCCCGTGTGGTTGGTCAGCAGGATCCGGTCGGCGAACTCGAGCACCTGGAAGCTGAGGCCGGGTACGCTCGGCGAGACGCCGGTGATGTTGGAGCGGTACTCGTAGCTGGAGCCCTGGTCGTTGATCGGATTTCCGCTCTCCGCCGGTGGTGCTCGCGGCGAGCGACGGCGGCGCTCGCGAGCAGCGGCACTGCGAGGCACGCGACAGCGCCAAGCAGCGCGATGAACATGCGACGGGCCATGCGCCACCGACCGTAGCGCAGGCGCAGTCGAGTCATGTCCCGACGGCGGAGAGCAGCCACAGGCCGAAGCTCGTGAACGCGACCATCACCGCGAGCATCCAGTACTGGCTGCGCACGGCCTCTTCGGGATCCTCGTAGAGCACCAGCGCGCGGTCGTGCGCGAGCGCGAGGCCGCCCACGTGGCCGATGATCAGCGCCGCCACCTGGACGTACCAGATCGCCGCGTAGGAGATCACGTGGTAGTCGATCTGGTAGCTGCTCGTGCCGAAGATGTTGGCGCCGTTGCCGAGCGGATCGGAGGCCAGGTAGACCATCGCCTGGCTCTGCCAGATCAGCAGCGAGAAGTAGTGCGCGAGCACGTACGCGAAGGCGATCGGCACGAGCGTGTGCGCGAACGTGCGCGTCAGCGTGCTCGTGTCGTAGAGGTCGCTGACGCTGCGCACGCCGCGGATGCCGAGCCGGTAGACACCGAAGATCACGAGGATGCAGAAGCACCAGCCCGAGCGAGTAGGCGAGCTCCTGCGCTGGCGTCGCGCCGAAGCCGACCGTTTCGAAGACGCTCTGCAGGCTCGGCTCGTTGGTGCGCCAGATGCCGCCGTTGCTGAAGCCGTCGAAGGTCGTGGTGCCGATCAGCGTGCAGATCAGCGCGACCGTGCCCGCGCCGACTGCAGGTCGGTGACGCCGCTCAGCGGCCGGCGCAGATAGACCGCGCCGTCCTCGTCTGCGCACGAGCGCCGACAGCTTGCGAGAGCAGGTTGAAGTACACGCCGAAGCCGTCTGCCTGCGCGCTCCACTCCTCGACCCCGAACAGCGCCATCCCCAGCGAGCATCGCCAGGAAGTACGCCAGCGACAGCGCCGCGAGCGTCGCTGGATGGTCGCTTTCGACGTAGACCAGCTCGAGCCACGCAAAGCCGACGATCACCGCGACCGCCGGCCACACGCCCAGCCACTGCGGGTAGCGCAGCGGCGGTCGCCGCGGTCGCCCTCGGCGCACAGCGCGCGCGAGCGCCGCGAGCAGCCGCGCCGCACGTGCGCCACGGGTTGAACGCGCGCGAAGACGTCGCCGAACAGCACGCTCGCGACCGGCATGCCCGACCCAGAAGATGACGTAGATGAACGTCACCGAGAAGTTCGCCTGCGTCACCTGCGCGCCGTCGAAGCCGCTGTAGATGACGAGCGCGAACAGCGCCACGCCGAGCGAGGCTCGCAAGCCATTCCACGGGAGCCGGCAGCGGGACCAGCCGGCGCAGCCGGGTGCTGCTGCAGCTGCGGGCGCGTCCACATCGTCGAGAGCGCCACGAACGACACGACCAGCACGATCGCCGCCGTCCAGCTGAACAGCCACACGGGGATCGGCAGGTCGGCCTTGCCGACGATCCCGTGCGCCTCGGCGCTCGCCGGCAACGCCAGCGCCGACGAGGCCCTGAGCGCCGAGCAGGACCGCCAGCATGCGCCGCGAGGAGCTCTCATGCGTGGCGCAGTCTATGCAAGGGCATGACGCTGGCTCGCCGATCGACGCCGCTCTGGCGTACCCTGCCGCTTGATGCTCGAGCCTGCCGCTTGCTGTCTCCACGGACATCTCCGCCGTGTTCCAGCTCGGCCCGCTGGCGATCTTCGGCGTGCTCTACGCGCGGCGCGTGCGCACGCTCGCCGAGGACGGCCACCCGGTGCCCGGCTGGCGCCAGGCGTGCTTCTACGGCGGCTTCGTCGTGATCGCCGCGGCGCTCACCTCGCTCGGCTCCGCCAGCCAGGACCTGCTGTGCGTGCACATGATCGAGCACCTGCTGCTCGGCGACATCGCCGCGCTGCTGATCGTGCTCGGGCCTGACCGGGCCGCTGATCGCGCCGATCCTGCGCATCCGCTTCTTCGATCGCCTGCGCGTGCTCGCGCATCCCGCTGGTCGCCTTCCCGCTGTGGGCGATCGACCTGTACGCGTGGCACGTGCCGTTCTTCTACGAAGCCGCGCTGCGCCACTCCGGGCGTCCACGCGCTCGAGCACGCGATGTTCCTCGGCTTCGGCATCAACATGTGGATGTGCCTGTTCGGCCCGCTGCCGATGCCCAGATGGTTCGGCAACCTCGGCAAGCTCATCTACATCGTCGCCGTGCGTCTCGCCGGCACCGTGCTCGGCAACATCTTCCTGTGGTCTGGCACGATCTTCTACCCGTTCTACATCCACGGCGAGGCGCACTTCCACATCTCGCCGCTCGCCGACCAGAACATCGCCGGCGCGATCATGATGGTCGAGGAGTCGATCCTCACGCTCGGCCTGTTCTGCTGGCTGTTCCTGCGCACCGCACGCGAGGGCGAGGAACGCCAGGAGCTGCTCGACTACGCCCAGCGCGCAGCGGCCTCGAGCTGACCGAGGCCCGCGCCGCGCGCGCGGTCGCCGCCGGCCGCGGCGCCGAGCTGCGCCAGCGCCTGGAGGCGCGTGCCGAGGCCTACGCCCGCGTCGAGGCGGCCTCGAGCGCGCCAGACCCGTTGCCCACCGGCTCCGGGCCACCCGAGCGCACCTGATCGCTAGGCTGCCGGCATGTGCGCCGGTTGCGCGATGGCCGCCGCGTCGGCCGCGAGCGGCTTCAGGACGTGGATGCAGACCCAGAACATCCCCTGGCTCACGCCGCAGCGCATGCGACACCTGACGATCGCCGCGATGTGCGCCGCCGGCGTCGTCTCGACGGTCGGCTTCAGCGGCTCGACGCCCGCGGCCCACGCCGAGCACGCACCGCGCACCGGCTCCACCACGCCGCGCGCTGAGCGACGCGCCGCAGGAACCTGACTGCGGAGTCTGCGGTGCAGCGGCCCGCGCCGCGCCGGCATGGCGTGATTCACAGGCGCTGCCGCAACTGTCGACTACACGGTCGGCTCGCTCGTGCCGGTCAGCTTCGAGGCGTACGCACCGTGTGTCTCACCGTGTCCGTGAGCGCCATCGGTCGAACGGCGCTCGTCGAGGTGCGCTGGGCCGACGTCACAGAGCTCCTACGGCCGCGTCATGCACCCGCTCGCCGAGTGGGGGTCGCTGACCGGAACCTGGAGCAGCACCGATCCCGACCGTCACCGCTATGCGGATGAGGCGCCCAGCACAGTGCGAAACCTCGGAGCACGACATCGTTGCGCGAACCTCGCGACGGCGCTCGCGATCACGCGTGCTCCACAGCACGTCCAGTGACGGCAGCATCGCGGTGTGGGAAGCGTTGGGGAGGCATCGACGAGCTGCCTCGGCAGGCAGCCAGCGCCGCTTGCCGGCTCCCGCAGCGCCACGATGCTGCTGCTCGCGGGCGCGCTGACCGCCGCGATCGCCGTCGAGCGGACGGGGCAGGCCGCCGAACGTCTGATGGCCAGACAGATCCGCGGCCTGGTAGCGTCGCCAGCGGAGATCGACCTCGACGGAGCCCTACGTCGGCGGCTCAGCGAGCTACATCGAGCCGGATCGCTATGTTGCCGACGTGCGTCTCGAGACACTGCCAGGCACGGGGTTGATCAGCTCGCATCGAGGTGGTAATGCCGACAGCGGAGTCAACCCGCGGCCGCGCACCGCTCGGGCAGCGGCTCGGTGCTCGCAGTCGGATGCTCGCGGCGGTCGCGCGGCGGTGCGCGTCGCTCATCGGAGTTTCTAGCGCCAACTCGGTTAGCGGCGCCCGGTGGGCGCAGCCGGCAAGGACGCTGGAAGCGTGGCGTGCTTCGCACGCGAGCGACCGAGGACGCAGTAGCGCGCCGGCTACGGCGTCTAGCCGCCGGCGACGGCGGGCAGGATCGTCAGCTCGGCGCCGTCGGCGACCGGCGTCGCGAGGCCGTCGAGGAAGCGGATGTCCTCGCCGGCGACGTAGACGTTGACGAAGCGCCGCAGCGAGCCGTCGTCGTCGGAGATCCGCTCGCGCAGCTCGCCGAAGCGCTCGAACAGGCCGTCGAGCACCTCCTGCACGGTCGCGCCCTCGACCTGCGCCTCGGCCGTCGCCGCCGGCCGCCGCGCGCAGCTGCGTGGGGATCTTCACGAGCGACGCGCCATCAGACGCGTCACGCGGCTCGCGCGACGCGCGGCCTCGAAGGCCTCGACGCGTCGGCTCGATCGTCGTGCGTCTCGAAGCGTGCCGCGGACCGCGTCGAGCGTCTTCAGGCCCTCGCCGGTGATCACGAGCACGACGCGCTCGTCGGGGTCGATGTCGCCGCGCGCGGCGAGCTTCGCGAGCACCGCCGTCGTGACGCCGCCGGCGGTCTCGGTGAAGATCCCGGTGGTCTGCGCGAGCAGCGCGATGCCCGCGCGGATCTCCTCGTCGCTGACGGCGTCGATCGCCGCCGCCGGTGCGGCGCGCGAGCTCGAGCGCGTAGGGGCCGTCGGCCGGGTTGCCGATCGCCAGCGACTTGGCGATCGTGTCCGGCTTGACCGGCCGGCAGACGTCGTGGCCGGCGGCGAACGCGCTCGCCACCGGCGAGCAGCCCTCGGCCTGGGCGCCGTTCATGCGCGGCAGCGTCGCCCTCGAGCAGCCCGAGCTCGGTCCACTCCTCGAAGCCGCGTGGCGATCTTCGTGAACAGCGAGCCCGAGGCGATCGGCACGACGCAGCGGTCGGGCAGCTCCCAGCCGAGCTGCTCGGCGATCTCGAACGCGAGCGTCTTGGAGCCCTCGGCGTAGTAGGGGCGCAGGTTGATGTTCACGAACGCCCAGTCGCGCTCGGCGCACAGCTCGGTGCAGAGGCGGTTGACGTCGTCGTAGTTGCCCTCGCACGCCGACGAGCTTGGTCGCCGTAGACGCCCGTGGCGAGGACCTTCTGCTCCTCGAGGTCGGCCGGGATGAACACGTAGGAGTCCAGCCCGAGCGCCGCGCCGTGCGCGGCCACCGAGTTGGCGAGGTTGCCGGTCGAGGCGCAGGCGATCGTCTCGAAGCCGAGCTCGCGCGCCCGCGCGACGGCGACCGAGACGACGCGGTCCTTGAACGAGTGCGTCGGGTTGGCGGCGTCGTTCTTGACCCACACCTCGCGCAGGCCGAGGCTGCTCGGCCAGCCGGTCGGCGCGGATCAGCGGCGTGCAGCCGGCCGGCAGGCCGACGCGCGAGGCGAGCCGGCCCGAGGGGCCGGGAGGCCCGCCGGCGAGCGGCAGGAAGTCCGCGTAGCGCCAGATGTTCTGCGGGCCCGCCCTGGATGCGGCGGCGCAGCTCGCCGACGTCGCGCGCCGAGCGGCTGTGGTCGTAGGCGACCTCCAGCGGCCCGAAGCAGCGCTCGCACACGTACAGCGCCTCGAGCGGGTACTCGCGCCTTGCACTCCTTGCACTGCAGATGACTCGACAGCCATTGAGGACTCCTTCGCTTGGCTCTGTCGCCGTGTCACCGGTGTGGCGAAGAGCCTCGAAGGCCTCGCCACACATCTGTCTGGAATTGGCACCTTCCCGCTGTGACGTGCGGTGGTTGCCGGGGTTTCATAGGGCCAGTCCCTCCACCCCTCTGGATGTGTCCAGCTATGTGCGCGGCAGTCTAGCAAGCCGCATCGGCGCGTACGCACGGCCGCGCCACGAGCGCCGGCGCTGCACGCGGCGGTAACGCGCGCCGGCGCGCGCGGTGTAGGCGCTGCGGTGAGCACGCCCGACGCGCGAGCGCGACGCGAGCGCATGCGCCGCGCCGACGCGCCGTTCCGGTTCGCCTCGCCGCGACGCCAGGCGGCGCATGCTGATCATCGTCAACCCGTACGCGACGCACCGTCTCCGACCGCCTGCGCCACCTCGTCGTCTACGCGCTGCAGGGCCGCTTCGAGGTCGACGCGGTCGACACCGAGGCGCGCGGCCACGCGACCGAGCTGTGCCGCGAGGCCGCGCACGAGGGCTACGACGTCGTCGTCGCGTTCGGCGGCGACGGCACCGTCAACGAAGCCGCCAACGGCCTGCTCGGCTCGCGCCACCGCCGCTGTGCTGCCTGCCGGGCGGCTCGGCCAACGTGTTCGCGAAGATGCTCGGCATCCCCGGCGACGATCGTCGACGCGACCGAGCACCTGCTGGCGATGGCCGACGACTGGCGCCCGCGCAAGGTCGACCTCGGCGTCGTCAACGGCCGCTGCTTCACGTTCGCCTCGGGCCTCGGCCTCGACGCGAGCGTCGTCGAGCGCGTCGACGCGCAACCCGCGCCTGAAGGCGCGCCTCGGGCCCGTACTTCTTCACCTGGGTCGCGCGTCAGCGACGTTCCTGCGCCGCTACCTGCTGCGCCCGCCGCGGCTGCAGGTCGACGCCGGCGGGCGAGACGCTCGACGGGCGTCACGGCGATCGTCCAGAACGGCTCGCCGTTCACCTACTTCCAGGACCGCCCGATCGAGATCGCCGAGGGCGCCGCGCTCGACTCGGGCGCGCTCGCCGGCGGCGTGCTGCACCGCGCGACGCCGCTCGTCATGCCGTCGATCGCCTGGCGCGCGCTTCTCGCCGCGCGCGCGCGTGGCCGGCCACCGGCAGGTCAGCCAGCTTCGCGCGACGCTGCGCGAGCTGACCGTGCGCAGCGCCGACGGGCGCCCGCTGCCGCTGCAGGTCGACGGCGACTACCTCGGCGAGGTCGCCGAGGCGCGCTACTCGATCCTGCCGCGGCGCGCTCAGCGTCGTCGTCCTAGAGCCAGCGCGGCGCTAGCGCGCTCGGCGCTCAGCGCCGCGCGCCGGGCGTGACGCGGTAGGCGTCGAACACCGACTCGATGTTGCGCAGGCGCGTGATCGCGCTCTTCAGCGTGTGCGTGTCGGCGACCTCGACGACGAAGCGGTTCTTGACCATCGGCGGCGTCGACAGGCAGCGCGCTTCGAGGATGTTGGCGCCGGACTCCGAGAACGCGCGCGAGAGATCCTCCAGCAGGCGGTGGCGGTCCCACGCGTCGATCTGGATCTCGACGACGAAGCCGGTCGACTGGTCGCCTTCCCAGGCGACGCTCGTGAAGCGCTCGGGGTTCTTGCGCAGCAGCGGCGCGTTGGGGCAGTCCTCGCGGTGGATCGTGATCCCGCGCCCGAGCGAGATGTAGCCGACGATCTCATCGCCCGGGCACCGGGCGGCAGCACTTGGCCAGGCGCAGCATCACGTCCTCGACGCCTTCCACGCGGATCCCGTACTGGCCGGAGGACTTCGTCGGGCGCCGGCGCGCGCGCCCGACGCGCAGCAGGTCCGCGGCGCGTGTCGTCGCCGTCGGCGGCCTCGCCCTGCTTGAGGCGCTGCATCACCTTGTTGACGACCAGCTTCGGCGAGATCTTGGCGGCGCCGAGCGCGATGTAGAAGTCGTCGGCCTTGCGGTAGCCGACCTCGCGGATCACGTCCGCCAGCAGCGCCGAGCCGGTGATCTTCTGCGCCGGCAGGCCCTGTTTGCGCAGGTGCTCCTGCAGCAGCTCGCGCCCGGTGTGCTCGGTGTCCTGGCGCGACTCGGCCTTGAACCACGCCTTGATCTTGTTGCGCGCGCGCGTCGTCTTGACCATCGCCAGCCAGTCGCGCGAGGGGCCGCGCTCGCGCTTGGCGGTGAGGATCTCGACGATGTCGCCCGAGCGCAGCTCGTAGTGCAGCGGCACGATCTTGCCGTTCACGCGCGCGCCGACGCAGCGGTGGCCGATCTCGGTGTGCACCTCGTAGGCGAAGTCCAGCGGCGTCGCGCCCGGCGGCGAGCGACTTGACTTCGCCCTTGGGCGTGAACACGTAGACCTCCTCCTCGAACAGGTCGGTGCGCAGCGTCTCCATGAACTCGCGCGGGTCGGACAGCTCCTTCTGCCAGTCGAGCATCGAGCGCAGCCACTTCAGCTTGGCGTCCTCGCCCGCGGCCGGCCAGCCGCGTGCCGTCGCTCGCCGCTCGCCGCCGGGCTGCTTGTAGACCCAGTGCGCGGCGACGCCGAACTCGGCCATCTCGTGCATCTCGTGCGTGCGGATCTGGATCTCCAGCGGCCGGCCCTCGGGCCCGATCACGGTCGTGTGCAGCGACTGGTACATGTTGAACTTGGGCATCGCGATGAAGTCCTTGAAGCGGCCCGGGCAGCGGCTTCCACAGCGAGTGGATCACGCCGACCGTGCCGTAGCAGTCCTTGACCGAGTCGACGATCACGCGCATCGCCGTGAGGTCGTAGATCTCGTTGAACTCGCGGCCCTTCTTGGTCATCTTCGAGTAGATCGAGTAGAAGTGCTTGGCGCGCCCGGCGATCTGCGCCTCGATGCCGACGCTCGCGCCAGCTCGCTGCGCAGGTACTCGCCGGCCTCGTTGACGTAGTGCTCGCGCTCGTCGCGCTGCTGGGCGACGAGGCCCTTGATCTCCTGGTACTTGCGCGGGTGCAGCGTCGCGAACGCGAGATCCTCGAGCTCCCACTTGATCGCGTGGATCCCCAGACGGTGGGCGAGCGGCGCGTAGATCTCGAGCGTCTCGCGCGCCTTCTCCATCTGCTTCTGCTTGGGCATCGCGTCGATCGTGCGCATGTTGTGCAGGCGGTCGGCGAGCTTGATCAGGATGACCCGCACGTCGGTGGCCATCGCGACCATCATCTTGCGGTAGTTGTTCGGCCTGCGCCTCGTCGCGCGACTGGAAGGTGATCCCGGTCAGCTTGGTGACGCCGTCGACGATCGCGGCGATCTCCTCGCCGAAGCGCTCGCGCACCTCCTCGATCGAGGCCGAGGTGTCCTCGACGGTGTCGTGCAGCAGCGCCGCGCACAGCGTCTCGGTGTCCAGGCGCATGCTCGCGCAGATCCGCGCCACCCCGACCGGGTGCACGATGAAGTCCTCGCCCGACTTGCGCCGCTGGTCGGCGTGGTGCTCGCAGGCGAACACGAACGCGTCCTGCACGCGCGCGCGGTCGATCTCGACCGCGGAGTCCGCCGCGTGCTCGGAGACGATCGCGAACAGGTCGTTGAGCAGGCGCCGCTCGGAGCGACTCAGCGCCGAGCGGCGGGCGCCGACGCCTCGACGCGCCGGCGCGTCTCGAGCTCGACCAGCGGCTGCTCGCTGCAGGCTCACCGCAGCGTCGCCCGCACGTCATCGAGCGCGGTCGGCGTCCGTCGAGCTCCGTGCGCTGTGAGCGCTTGGGATCCTCGGCGATAGCCATGCTCTAAGGGTAGGGGACGAGCGGGCTGGATTGAAGACGCCGTCCGCTCACAGCGCGAACAGCACGAGCTCCTCTTCCTCCGCCGGCGCCTGTGCCTCCTCGGGGGTAGCGCCGGGCTCGGACTCGAGCTCGCGCGGCTGCGCGTGGCGCAGCACCAGCCGCGGCTCGCTGACGCCGTTCCACTCGTTGACCTCGAGCGTGAACGTCGCGTCCAGCTCGCCGGCGCGTCCGTCGCGCGCACCGGCAGCCGACCGCCGCTGCCGAAGGCCACGGCCCGCGCGCCGCGCGCCGCGCGACTCGACCGTGAAGCGCACGTGCTTGCCTTCGCCCATCGGCCTGACGTCGGTGAACGTCGCGTCGGCGATCATCAGCGACACGCTCGGGTTGCCGCGTCCGAACGGCGCGAGCGACTGCAGCTCCTCGGCCAGCGCCATGCCGAGCTCCTCGCCGCCGACGATCGCGTCCACGCGCTCGACCGCGACGAGGTCCTGCGGGCGCAGCACCCGCTCGGCGTGGGCGCACGAGCGCGGTCGCGAAGTCGGCGCACGCGCGCACGCTCGATCTCGAGGCCCGCGGCGGCGCGGTGGCCGCCGTAGCGCAGCAGGTGCTCGGCGCACGCGCTCAGCCCGCCGAGCAGGTCGAACGCCTCGACGCTGCGCCCGGAGCCCCTGCCGCGTGTCACCGTCGAGCGCGATCAGCACGACCGGGCGGCCGCTGCGCTCGACCAGCCGCGACGCGACGATCCCGATCACGCCCGGCGTGCCAGCCCTCGCCGGCCAGCACGTAGGCCGGGCGCTCGCCCAGCTCGGCCATCTGCGCTTCGGCTGCGAAGCGGATGCGCGTCTCGAGCTGGCGGCGCTCGTGGTTGGCGCGCGTCGAGCTCGCCGGCGATCTGCGCTGCGCGCGCGGCGATCCTCGGTGAGGATCAGCTCGAGGCCGGCGTCGGCGCGGTACAGCCGCCCGGCGGCGTTCAGCCGCGGCGCCAGCGCGAACCCGACAGCGCGCTCGTCGACCTTGCCGGGGTCGACCCCGGCGACCGCCATCAGCGCGCGCAGCCCGGGCTTGGTCGTGCCCGCCAGCGCGCGCAGCCCGCGTCGCACGAGCGTGCGGTTCTCGCCCGTCAGCGGGACCACGTCGGCGACCGTGGCGAGCGCCACCAGGTCGAGGTCCTGCTCGAGCGTCCGCCGCTCGAGCATCCGCGGGCGCGCCCGGCTGGCGCCGCGCCGGCCCGCCACCGGCGAGCGCGTCGGTCAACGCCTGCGCGAGCTTGTAGGCGACCGCGGTCGCGCACAGCTCCGCGCACGGGTAGCCGCACAGCGCGGATGCACGATCGGCGCCTGCGGCAGCGCGCCGTCGGCGCGCGGCGCGTGGTGGTCGGTGACGACCACCTCGATGCCGAGCGCCCGCGCCTGCGCGACCTCCTCGACGGCGGTGATCGCGCAGTCGACCGTCACCAGCAGGCGCGTGCCGCGCGCGGCGAGTCGCTGGACGGTCGCCGCGTTCAGCCCGTAGCCGTCGCTCGCGCGGTCGGGCAGGTAGAAGTCGACCTCCGCTCCAAGGCCGCGCAGCGTGCGCACCAGCACGGCTGTCGAGCAGATGCCGTCGACGTCGTAGTCGCCGTGGATCGTGATCCGCGTGCCGTCGGCGACGTGGCGCGATGATCACCGCCACCGCCGCGTCGATGCCCGCGAAGGCCCGCGGCGGGTGCTCCTCAGCGGCCCGACAGGAAGGCCCGCGCGAGCGCCGGCTCGGACATGCCCCGGCGCACCAGCACCTGCGCCGAGCGCCGCGCTCACGCCCAGCTCTCGGCGCAGCCGCTCCACCTCGGCGGTTGGGCAGTCGGGGATCTCGAAGCGGCGGGGAGGCACGCGGCGAGACTACGCTGCAGGGTGAGACAGAACCGCCGGCGCAGACGCGCCCGCAGCGCTGGGAGCCGGCGCTAGTAGCCCGCGAACGGGGGCGGCTGGATCGCCCGCGCGTTCGCGGCGCATGCCCTCGAGGTACACGAGCGCGATGCCGATCAGCGCGCCGGGCACCGCGTAGAGCACCACGGCGATGTCCGTCGCCTTTTCGCCGGGGACCTGCAGAGCGCCGACTTTCACGGAGTAGATGATCAGGCCGAGCAGGATCGCGCCGACCAGCGAGCCGACGAAGGCGCCGACGATCCCGCCCCAGAAGCGGTCGGGCAGGAAGATCGTGAAGTGCCAGATCGCCAGACCCATGATCACCCACGCGAGCAGACCCATCAGCGCGGCCTGCCGTGGCGTTTGTTGCGCCGCGTCCGCGGACGCGGCTTGGGGTCTTCCTTGAGCACCAGGTCCTCGGGCGTGAGGTCGGCTGCCGGGTCGCGCTCGGGCTCGGGCTCGGCGTCGGGCTCGGGCGGCGGCGCCGGCGGCGCAACCGTGGCACTGCTCTTCGCCGGCGCGCGCGCGACGCCCGCCGGCGGCGGGCGCGCCGTTGGGCTCGCCGTCGACGTCGAGGTCGCGCACGAGTTCCTGGAACTCGTCGCGCGAGAGCTGCTGGCCCGGCTGCTCGGGCGCGACGACGCTGCCGCGGCGCGTGCGCCTGCGCTTGCTGCTCGGGCTCGACGTCCTCGGGCGCGCCGCTCGCGGTCGTCGCGTAGGCGGGCACCAGGCCGAGTTCGCGCACGATCCGCGCGCGCCGCGCGCGGTAGCCGGGCTCGCGCTCCTTCCAGTGCGTCAGCACCGGCGAGGCGATGAAGATCGACGAGTACGCGCCCGAGGCGATGCCGATCATCAGCGCGAACGCGAAGTCCTTCAGCGTTTCGCCGCCGAACAGCAGCAGCGCCAGCACGGGCAGCAGCGTGCAGAAGCTCGTCGCCAGCGATCTGGTGAGCACCTCGGACATCGAGCGGTTGACGATCTGCGAGAACGCCGCGCGCGGCATCCGCGGCACGTTCTCGCGTATTCGATCGAAGACGATGATCGTGTCGTACAGCGAGTACCCGAGGATCGTCAGCAGAGCGGCGACCGTCGCCGTCGTGACTTCCCTCCCCGTGAGCGAGTAGACGCCTGCCGTGATCAGCAGGTCGTGCATCAGCGCGATCAGCACCGGCACCGCGTACTTCCACTCGAATCGCAGCGCGATATACGCCGAGATCACCAGCAGCGAGGCGATGATCGCGATGACCGCGCTGTTGGCGACGGTTTTGCCGAACGTCGGTCCGATCGAGGTCGAGGAGAAGTCCTTGGTGCCGGGATGCAGAGGACCGTTGCCGAACGCCGTGTTGAGGTCGCGTTCGACCGTCTTGAGCTGTTCGGGGGCGAGCGTCTTGGTCGAGATCTGATAGCCGTCGCCGCCGATGCTCTTGTTCGAGAACTTCTGCACCTCGGCGTCGGCGTAGCCGGCGGCGCTCATCACTTTCGCGACTTCGCGGCTCGGTCACCGGCCTGATGAACGCCGTCTGGATGCGCGTGCCGGACTTGAAGTCGATGCCGAAGTTCAGCCCTTTGCCGCCGATCGCCAGCGCGCCGATCAGCAGGATCGTGCCCGACATCGAGAAGAACCACTTCGAGGCGCCCATGAAGTCGAACGTCCAGCCCTTGCTTCTTGCGGCGCGGCGCCGAGCGCCGAGGGGTGCGTGACCAGCGGCGAGCGGCTCATCAGCGCCGAGCGCCGCCTGCGTGGCGAGCACCGCGGTGAACAGCGACACGAGCGTGCCGATGCCGAGCATGAACGCGAAGCCCTTGACTTCCGCGGTCGCGAGCGCGAACAGGATGAACGCCGTCATGAACGTCACGACGTTGGCGTCGACGATCGCCGCGAAGCCGTGTTTGTAGCCGGTGGCGATGCCGGAGACGATCGATCTGCCGCCGCGGATCTCCTCCTTGACGCGCTCGAAGATCACGATGTTGGCGTCGGCGCAGACGCCGATCGTGAGGATCAGGCCGGCGATCCCCGGCAGCGTCAGCGTGACCGGGATCAGCTTGATCAGCGCGAAGAAGTAGACGCCGTAGATGAGCAGGCCGCCGACCGCGATCAGGCCGAGCAAGCGGTAGAAGATGAGCAGGAACAGGCACACGACGGCGAAGCCGGCGAGACCGGCGATCAGCCCCTGGCTGAGCGCCTGTTTGCCGAGCGTCGCCGAGACCTGCGAGCGCGAGATCAGCACGAGCTTGACCGGCAGCGCGCCCGGACTGCAGCTCGTTGGCGAGGTCCTGAGCGGTGGTGATCGTGAAGCCGCCGGAGATCTCCGAGCCGGTGGAGGCGTCGATCCCTTCCGGGTACTTGGTGTAGTCGATCGACGGCACCGTGATCAGCTGGCCGTCGAGCACGACCGCGAAGTGCTGCAGCGCCTGCTTCCTTGCTCACCCCCGGCAGCTGCGCTTCCTGGCCGCGGTGGGCGATTTCCTTGGTGACCTGTTCGAACACCTTCTTGCCGTGCGAGGTGAAGCCGAAGGTGACGTCGGGCTGCCCGGTGGATTCGTCGTTGCTCTGCGTCGGGTTGGTGACGTTGTCGCCTTCCAGCACCGGGTCGTCCTTGAGGACGTACCAGCTGTTGGGCGAGGGGTTCGAGACCTTGCCGGAGGCGCTTTCGACGGGGTGCGCCTGCACGAGCACCGTTCCCGGGTTGACGCGCACCGCCTTGAGCTTCGCGCCCTTCGGCTGTTTGCCGACGTCGGTGTACAGGTCGTGTTCGGTTTCTTCGGGGCCCTCGCACGCACCTTTTCGTGCGCCGTGTCGAGCAGGTACCAGCTGCCGTAGATGCATTCGTTGACCTGTTCCGGGGTGCAGCCGCGACTCCAGGTCGTGTCGCTCTTGCGCAGTTCGGCCGGGCGTTTGGCGGCGCGCAGGACAGCCTGGTACTCGGGCAGCCCCGCCGTCACACCGCCAGGCCCGGCGGCGTCGTGTCGCCGGTGACCGTGCCTTCGGTCGGTGCCGGCTGGCCGCTCGGGCCGATGACGTTCTTCTCCCAGTCGTAGAACTGCAGCTGCGCGGTCTTGCCGACCTCGGCTTGGGCCTGTCCGGCGTCTTTCACTTCGGGCAGCGCGACGTCGATTTCGTCGTCGCCCGAGCTGCTGGATTTCCGGCTGGGCGACGCCCAGCTGATCGACGCGCTTGCGCATGATGTTGATCGCGCGTTCGAGCGATTCGGTGTCGACTTTCGCCGCGGCCGTCGGCTTGGCCTGGTAGACGAGCTCGACGCCGCCCTTGAGGTCGAGGCCCGAGGTGCGTCTTCTTGAACACGATCGCCGCGGCCGACGCGGCCAGCAGGCCAGCGACGATCAGAAGGATGAAGGCGTTGCGTCGGCGGTCGGTCATCGTTCAGAGACTACTTGTCGGGGGTAAGCACAAGCAAAAGCCCGCCGTCGTCGTCGTAGGCCGGGAACATGTCGGCTTTCGCGGTGGCGGCGACGTCGCGTTCGCCGGAGACCTGCACGGGCACCTCGAGCGCGCGCACGCCCCACTCGAGCACCGTCGCCACCGGGTCGTCGCCGTTGGCGAAGCTGAGCCCGAGCACCTGCTCGACGCGCTGGCCGATCACCTCTTCCTCCTCGAGGCCCGTGAACGCGAACGAGTTCTTGCCGCAGCCGATCACGCGACCCTCGCCGTCGCACACGAAGAACGCCGCGTCGGGCGCCGGGTAGTAGTCGTCGAGCAGTTCGAACAGGAACGCGAAGCCGCACTTCGCGCAGCCCTTCGGCTGGCGCGTGAAGCCGATGTTGCGGTCGAGCTCGAGGTGCGGTGGCCGCAGTTGGGGCAGATGAACGGATGGGCCATGGCGTCCACACAGAGTACGCAAGCGCGGCCGTGAAGGCTCGGCGGTCGACTTGTGAACTACGCGGCGCAGACGCGACGCAGCTCTCAAAACAGCGATGTCTCGCAGCCGCGCGGGCGCCTCGAGGCCGAGGTGCTCGTACGCGGCCGCCGTCGCCATGCGCCCGCGCGGCGTGCGCTTGATCAGGCCCTCCTGCAGCAGGTAGGGCTCGTAGACGTCCTCGATCGTGTCCTGCTCCTCGCCGACCGCGACCGCCAGCGTCGACAGGCCGACCGGTCCGCCCGCGAACTTCGCGCAGATCGCGCTCAGGATCTCGCGGTCGAGGCGGTCGAGGCCGCGCTCGTCGACCTCGAGCATCGCGAGCGCCGCGTGCGCCGCCTCTGCGGTCACGACGCCCTCCATGCGCACCTCGGCGAAGTCGCGCACGCGCTTCAGCAGCCGGTTGGCCACGCGCGGGGTGCCCCTGCTGCGCGCGGCGATCGCGATCGCGCCGTCGTCCTCGAGCTCGATCTCGAGGATCCCCGCCGAGCGGCGCACGATGATCGCGAGCTCGTCGACGCGCGTAGGGCTCCAGGCGCGCCTGGATGCCGAAGCGGTCGCGCAGCGGCGTCGTCAGCAGGCCCGGTGCGCGTCGTCGCGCCGACCAGCGTGAACGGCGGCAGCTCGAGCGTCACGACGCGCGCGCCCGCGCCCTGCCCGACGGTGATCGGCAGCCGGTGGTCCTCCATCGCCGGGTAGAAGGTCTCCTCGAGCGTGCGCGCCAGGCGGTGGATCTCATCGACGAAGAACACGCTGCGCGGCTCGAGCGCGGTCAGAAACGCCGCGATGTCTCCCTTGCGCTCGAGCGCCGGTCCGGCGGTCTGCACGAACGGAACCTCCAGCTCGGCCGCGACGATCTGCGCGAGCGAGGTCTTGCCGAGTCCCGGCGGCCCGGCGAGCAGCAGGTGGTCGAGCGCCTCGCCGCGCGCGCTGCACGCCTCGATCGCCACCGCGAGCTGCTCGCGCAGCGTCTCCTGGCCGACGAACTCCGCGAGCCGGCGCGGGCGCAGCGAGCGGTCGAGCTCGTCCTCGGCGACGCAGGTACGGCGTCTGGATGCGAGCCGCTCTCGTGGCGTGCCGTCAGGTGCTCATCGTCTCCGCCATCCGCTCACGACGCCGAGCGCGCCAGGCGCAGGGCGCCGCCGAGCAGCTCCTCGGCGCTGTCGCCCTCGGCGTCGCGCAGCAGCTCCTCCGCCTCGGCCGGGCGCGTAGCCGAGCTCGAGCAGGCCGTCGCGCGCCAGCCGCCGCGGCGTCCTGCGCGTCGCCGCGCCGCGCGAGGATCGGCGTGCGCGCCGCGACGCCGGCGTCGCTTTCGACGCCGCACCTTCTCGCGCAGCTCGACGATGATCCGCTCGGCGGTGCGCTTGCCGATGCCGGGCACCGCCTGGAAGCGAGCGGCGTCGCCGGCCGCCAGGGCGCCGATCAGCTCGCGCGGCGGCGCCGCCCGAGAGCACCGCCAGCGCGACCTTCGGCCCGACCGCCTGGACGGAGAGCAGCATCAGGAACAGGTCGCGCTCCTGCTCGGAGGCGAAGCCGTACAGCGCGAGCGCGTCGTCGCGCACGATCAGGTGCGTGTGCAGCGTGACCTGCTCGCCGACGGCGGGCACGTGCGCGCAGCGTCTCCGCCGAGACCGCCGCGCGGTAGCCGACGCCGCGCGCACAGGATCACGACGTGGTCGGTGCGCCGCACGGCGACCTCGCCTCGCAGCAGCGCGATCACGCGCCCGCCCCTGCCGCTCGCGCACCGGCGAGCGCCGCCGCCAGCGGCGCGCAGTTGGCGTGGCAGATCGCCACCGCCAGCGCGTCGGCCGCGTGGTCGGGCCGCGGCTCCTCGGTCAGGCCGAGCAGCGTCTTGACCATGCGCGCGACCTGATCCTTCTGGGCGCGGCCGTTGCCGCAGACCGCGCCCTTGACCTGCTGCGGCGTGTAGCCGCTGCACGGCACGCCGTGCTGGCCGGCCGCGAGCATCGACCACGCCGCGCGCCTGCCCGACGGCGAAGGCGGTGCGCACGTTCTGGCCGAAGTACAGCTCCTCGAGCGCCATCGCGTCCGGCTCGTGCTCGTCGAGCAGCGCGTCGACGGCGGCGTGGATCTCGGCCAGGCGACGCTCCGGCGCGAGCTCCGGCGCGCGTCTTGATGACGCCGCCGTCGAGCGCCAGCAGGCGCCCGCCGCGGCGCGCGACGACGCCGTAGCCGGTGTTGGCGAGGCCGGGGTCGATTCCGAGGACGATCATGGCCTGTGATTCTGCGCATGGCGCCGGACGCCTGCCCGCCTGTGCCCCTGACGGTGGCGTACGCTGCCGCGGGTGAGCATCGACTTCGCCGGCCGAGGGCCTGCTCGACGGGCTCGAGGGCGAGGCCCGCGCCGAGCGGCTCGCGCTGCTCGAACAGCTCGCCGCCGAAGGCGTGGCGCTGAGCGACCTGCGCCGCACCACGGCCTCCGGCACGATCATGTTCCTGCCCGCCGACCGCGTGATCGTGGGCGAGCGAGCGCTACACCGCCGCGCAGGTCGTCGAGCGATGAGCGGCGTCGAGCAGGACTTCCTGATCGCGGCCGCGCCGCGCGATGGGGCTGCCGGTTCCCGAGCCCGGCGAGGCCGCTCTACACCGAGGCCGAGCTCGAGTCGCGCGAAGCGCACGTTGCTCGCACGCGAAGCCGGGCATCTCCGACGAGGAGATCCTCGAGCTGCTGCGCGTGCTCGGCCGCGGCCTCTCCCAGGCCGCCGAGAGCCTGCGCGCTGCTGCCGCTGAAACTCGTGCTCGAGCCCGGGCATGAGCGAGCGCGACCTCGCCAGCTCGCTACGCGCAGGCGGCCGAGGCGCTCTACCCGATGGTCGATCCGCTCGTCAGCAACATCCTGGCGCTGCATCTCCGGCACGCGGCGCAGAGCGAGGTGATCAGCGCGCTCGAGCGCAGCGGCGGGCAGCTGCCCGGCTCGCGCGAGGTCGCGGTGTGCTTCGCCGACCTCGTCGGCTTCACGCGGCTCGGCGAGGAGGTCGCCGCCCGAGCGAGCTGGGTCGCCTCGCCGCGCGCCTGGAAGCGCTCGCCACCGACGCGGCCGAGCCGCCGGTGCGACTCGTCAAGACGATCGGCGACGCCGCGATGCTCGCCTCGCCCGAGCCCGAGCCGCTGCTGGAGGCGGCGCTCGATGCTGATCGACGCCGCCGACGCCGAGGGCGAGGACTTCCCGCAGCTGCGCGCCGGCGCGGCGCTCGGCCGCGCGCTGCCGCGCGCCGGCGACTGGTTCGGGCGCCCGGTGAACCTCGCCAGCCGCATCACCGCGATCGCGCGCCCGGGCAGCGTGCTCGCCGAGCGCGAGGTGCACGACGCGGTCGAGGACGCCTACCGCTGGTCCTACGCCGGCGAGCGGCGACTGAGAGGGATCCGCGAGCCGGTGCGGCTGTTCCGGGCGCGACGGCCCGACGCCACGGCGCCTGCCCCGACGCCCACAGGTCGTTGAGGGAAACGGCGTCCTTGTACGTGTCCATGCACTCCCAGAAGCCCTCGTGGCGGAAGGCGCGCAGCTCGCCGGCCGCTGCCAGCTGCTCCAGAGGGCCGCGCTCGAGCACGCTGTCGGGCTGCAGACGGTCGAGCACCGCCGCGTCGAAGCAGAAGAAGCCGCCATTGATCCAGTGCTCCGAGGTCGGCTTCTCGCGAAAGCCGCTGACACGGTCCGTCGGCGTCGAGCTCGGTGACGCCGAACTGCAGCTGCGGGCGCACGACGGTCATGCTCGCGAGCGCCCCGTGCGCGCGATGGAAGCGCAGCAGCGCGTCGAGATCGATGTCGGCGAGCCCGTCGGCGTAGGTCGCGCAGAACAGCTGCTCGCCCGCCAGCGCGCGACTCGAGCAGCTTGATGCGCCCGCCCGTCTGGGTCTCGAGGCCCGTCTCCACGCACTCGACGCTCACGCCCGCGGGCCAGGCTGTGCGTGGCCGCGAAGCGCTCGATCAGCTCACCCCGGTAGCCGGTCGCGAGCAGGAAGCGGCGAAAGCCCTGGACGGCGTAGAGCTGGATCACGTGCCACACGATCGGCAGCCCGCCGATCTCGACCAGCGGCTTGGGGATCGCCTGCGTGTGCTCCTGCAGGCGCGTGCCGCGCCCGCCGCAGAGGATCACGACCGCGGGCGCAGCGCCGCGGGCTCCGCCGGATCTGCGGGCGGTCGCGGCGGCTCAGCCGGCGACACGTTCGAGCACGTCTGCCGACACGTCGAAGTTGGCGTGCACCGCGCTCACGTCGTCGCTCTCTTCGAGTGTCTCGATCAGCCGCATCAGGCTGGCCGCCTGCGTCTCGTCGATCGGCACGACGCTCGACGGCCTGAACGCCGTCTCGGCGCTTTCCATCTCGACGCCGGCGTCCTCCAGCGCCTTGCGCACGCGCGCGAAGTCGGCCGGCTCGGTGACGACCTCGAAGACGTCCTCGTCGACGCCGATGTCCTCGGCGCCGGCGTCGACCGCCACCATCAGGTCGTCTTCGGAGTAGCGCTCGGCGTCGATCACGATCACGCCCTTCTTGTCGAACAGGTAGGCGACCGAGCCCGGCTCGCCGAGGCTGCCGCCGTTCTTGGAGAACGCGTGCCGCACGTCGGCGCCGGTGCGGTTGCGGTTATCGGTCAGGGCCTCGACCAGCACCGCCACGCCGCCCGGGCCCGTAGCCCTCGTAGAGGACGACTCGATCGCGTCGGCCTCGCCGCCCTCGCCGGTGCCTTTGGCGATCGCGCGCTCGATGTTGTCCTTCGGCATCGACGCTTCTTTGGCCTTGCGCACGGCGTTCTCGAGCACGAGTTGCGTCTCGGGGTCGCCGCCGCCGTCACGCGCCGCGACCATGATCGCGCGCGAGAGCTTGGAGAACTGCGCGCCCCGGCGCGAGTCGACGACCGCCTTCTTGTGCTTGATGCTCGACCACTTCGAGTGCCCAGACATACCTCCCAGTCTACGAGTCGTCGAGCCAGCGCATGCGCGACGGCAGTGCGCAGCGGACGCGCTCGGCGCATAGGATGGACGTGTCAATGCCCGTCGCGCCCCCGCCCGAGATCTTCAAGGCCTACGACATTCGCGGCCTCTATCGGCGAGCAGATCGACGGCGATCTCGCCGAACGGATCGGACGAGCCTTCGCACACGTGCTCGGCGAAGCTCGCCGGCAAGCCAGTCGGCGGCTCTGCGCGTGGGCCTCGGGCGCGACATGCGACTGAGCGCACCGGAGCTCGCGGCGCGCTACCGCGAGGGCATGCTCGGCGGAGGGCGCCAACGTGATCGACGCCGGCCAGGTCGGCAGCGAGATGCTGTATTTCCTGGTCGGCTCGCGCGAGCTCGACGGCGGCCTGATGTGCACCGCCTCGCACAACCCCAAGGCCTACACCGGCGCCAAGCTGGTGCGCGAGGGCGCGCTCGCGCTGTCCGGCGACACGGGCATCCAGGACATCCGCCGCGAGGTCGAAGCCGGGATCGCGGCCGACGGGCGTGCCGCCGGGGAGCGCCCGCCAAGCGGGGCACGCTCGAAGACGTCGACATCTACGAGGAGTTCCAGGCGAGCGTCCTGCGCTTCATCGACGCAGACACCGTGCGCTCGGCACCGCGACCGCTGAAGGTCGTCGTCGACGGCGGCAACGGCATGGCCGGACCGATGGTCGGACCGCTGCTCGAGAGCCTCGAGCTCGAGCTGATCGAGACCTACTGGACCCCCGACGGCAACTTCCCCGACCACGAGCCGAACCCGCTGCTGGCGGAGAACCGGCAGCTGATCATGCAGAAGGTCCGCGACACCGGCGCTGACCTGGGCATCGCGTGGGACGGCGACGCCGACCGCTGCTTCTTCATCGACGACACCGGCGAGTTCGTCGCCGGCGACTTCCTGACCGCGCTGCTCGCAGAGTCGCTGCTGCAGAAGAACTCGAACCCGGACCACCCGGAAGCGATCCTCTACGACGTGCGCGCGTCGCGTGCGGTGCCTGACACGGTCGCGAGAGCCGGCGGCGTCGCCGTATCGCAACCGCGTCGGGCACGCGTTCTTCAAGACGCGCATGCGCAAGGAGGGCTCGCTGTTCGGCGGCGAGGTCTCCGGGCACTACTACTTCCGCGACTTCTACTGCGCGGACTCCGGCACGATCCCCGCGCTGCTCGTTCTCGAGATGCTGTGCACGAGCGGCAAGCGCATGTCGGAGCTGCTGGCCCCCTACCGCGAGCGCTACTTCATCTCGGGTGAGATCAACTCGGAGGTCGCGGACGCCGACGCGAAGATGGAGGAGATCGCCGAGCGCTACGCGGATGCCGAGCAGGACCGCCTCGACGGCATCTCGATCGACTACCCGGACTGGCACTTCAACGTGCGGTCCTCGAACACCGAGCCGCTGCTGCGGCTGTGCCTGGAGTCGCTGGTCTCGCCCGCGGACATGGAACGACGCCGCGACGAGGTGCTGGCACTGATCCGCTCGCCTGTGCCCCCCAGGGTATGAGCGCGATCCAGCCGTGAGCGCGACGGAGGACGTCAAGGAGCGCGAGGAGCGTGAAGCGCTCGCGCTGGCAGCCGAGGCCGGCATCCACCGTCTGGCGGTGCCCACGCCGTTCATGGTCGGACGAGTCAACGCGTACCTGATCGAGGACTCGCCGCTGACGCTCATCGACTCGGGCCCGAACTCCGCCAAGGCGCTGGACGAGCTCGAGCAGGCGCTCGCGGCACGGGGGCACGCGATCGAGGACATCGAGCTGCTGGTCATCACGCACCAGCACATGGATCACTTCGGCCTGGCGTCGATCCTGGCGCGCCGCTCGGGCGCGGAGGTCGCGGCACTCGACAGCCTGGCGCCGTTCCTCGCGAGCTACGGCCAGCAGACGGACCTCGAAGACCAGTTCGCCGAGCGCCTGATGCTGCGCCACGGCATCCCGCCCGAAATCGTGACCGCCCTGCGCGCGGTGTCGGCGGGCTTTCGCGCGTGGGGCGCTGCGGTCGAGGTGACCCGCCCGCTCGCAGACGGCGCCGAGCTCGAGCTGCGCGACCGCACGCTGCGGGTGCTGCACCGCCCCGGCCACAGCCCCTCCGACACCGTGTTCCTCGACGACCGATCGAGCACCGGTCAGGACTCGATCCTGCTCGCCGCCGACCATCTGATCGCGCACATCTCCTCCAATCCGCTGCTCTCACGCCCGCTCAAGGCCGAGGAGGGCTACGCCGATGGAGTCGACAGCGGCCGGCGTCCACAGGCGCTCCTCACCTACATGGACTCGCTCGAGAAGACGCGCGCGATGGATCTCGCGCTCGTGCTGCCCGGGCACGGGCGGCCGATCAGAGACCACGTGGCGCTGATCGACGAACGCTTCCGCATGCACGAGCGGCGCGCCGAGAAGATCCGCCGCCTGATCGTCTCCGAGCCGCGCACTGCGCACGAGATCGCACAGGAGCTGTGGGGCAACGTCGCGGTCACGCAGGCGTTCCTGACCCTGTCTGAGGTGCTCGGGCACGTCGACCTGCTGCTCCGCGACGGCCTGGTCGTCGAGCAGGAGCGCGACGGCGTCGTCAGCTTCAGGGCGACCTGAGGGGCGCACGCGCCCCGGATCCAGCCGCGGCGCAAGCGTGAGCCTCACCCGTGTCGGTCATCGCTCCGAGGCGGCCACTCAGACGGCGAGCGGCCGGTCTCCCAGTGGTGGCCGAACGGGTCTTCGATCCGGCCCAGGCGCCAGCCGCGTTCGTCTGTCACTGCTCGCACCTCCCGCGCCCCTGCGGACACCGCCTTGGTGACGGCGGCGTCGGCATCAGTGACAACGAGCAGCATGCGCGTGGTGCAGCTCCACGGCTCCGAGGGCGTCCGTGTAAAAGTCGACGGCTGCGCGTCCGCGCCTGACCGAGAGCTGTGGCTGCACTCCAATGCGAGCCGCACCGGCGGCGAGCGTCCGCAGGTGCTCCACGTTGGCCCGGTCCTCGGCCTCGACGCTCGGCGTGGCGGCAAACCATGCGTCGAGCACCTCGACCAACTGGGCCTGCGAGGTCGCGCGTAGGCTCAACGCGAGCACGTTGGCGTCGTTCCAGCGACGTGCGCCCGCGGCTGTCGGCGCGTCCGCGCACAGTGCCGCGCGTACGCCGTCGAGCTTGTTGGCGGCGATTGATGCCCCTGTGCCGGTCCAGCAGCAGACGATCGCCTGCTCGGCGCGACCCTCGGCGACATCCCGGGCAGCAGCCGCCGATGCCCAGGCCCAGTCGTCGGGCTCATCCTCGGCGAGCGCGCCGTGGCGCAGCACTTCATGGCCGCGCCGCTCGAGCTCTCCCGCGATCGCACCGGCGACACCGGTGAGCTCGTCTGCTGCCCGCGAGATGCGCATGCGCTGAGTATCGCTGAGAGCCGAACTGTCACGCCCGCGCGCGGCGCCAGCCTCTTGCTGCTGTACGACGGCCCACGCCGAGGCCGCGTGCTGCTGTCAGGCGACCGACAGGCGCCCGTCGGCGCTCGCCTCCCCAACGAGCCCGAGGAACAGCCGGTGCAGACGATCATCGCCGCTCAGCTCGGCGTGGAAGGACACCGCGAGCACCCTGCCCTCGCGGGCCGCGACGGCGTGCCCGTCGACGCGGCCGAGAATCGCAACCTCGGGGCCATGCTCGGCGATCCACGGAGCGCGGATGAAGACGCCGCGGATCGAAGGCCCGGGAACCCCCTGCAGCTCGACGTCGCCCTCAAAGCTGCGGATCTGACGCCCGAAGGCGTTGCGCTCGGCGCGGATGTCCATCACGCCGAGGTGGTCGCGGTCGAGCATGATCAGCCCGGCGCACGACCCGAGGATCGGAACCCCGCCCGCCGCCAGCTCCCGCAGCGGCTCGGCGAGCCCCTCGCGTGCGATCCCGAGCGTCATCGTCGTCGACTCGCCGCCCGGCACGACCAGCCCGTCGAGGCCGTCGAGATCGGCCGGCACCCGTACCTCACGCGTGCTGGCCCCCAGCCCCTGCAGCATCCGCTCATGCGCCGCGAAGCCACCCTGCAGGGCCAGCACGCCGATCACCGGCGAAGTCACGCTACTGGCGTCCCGCCCCGCGAAGTGCCATCGGCCGCCCTGCTACCAGCCACGCTGGGCCAGCAGCTGCTCGCCATCGAGCTTGGAGCTCTCGAGGCTGACCATCGCCGGGCCGAGACCGCGTGAGGCTTCCGCCACGCGCTCGGCGTCCTGCCAGTGCGTGGTCGCCTCGACGATCGCCCGTGCGCGCGTCGGCGGGTCCTCCGACTTGAAGATCCCCGAGCCGACGAACACGCCCTCGGCGCCGAGGGCCATCATCAGCGCGGCGTCGGCCGGCGTCGCGATCCCACCCGCGCAGAACAGCACCACCGGCAGTCGGCCCTGCGCGGCCACTTCACGAACGAGATCGAGCGGCGCGGCGAGCTCCTTGGCGGCGCTCGCCGTCTCGTCGGCGCCGAGCGTCGTCAGGCGGCGGATCTCGCCGGTGATCTCGCGCATGTGGCGCACGGCCTCGACGATGTCGCCGGTGCCGGCCTCGCCCTTGGAGCGGATCATCGCCGCGCCCTCGCCGATCCGGCGCAGCGCCTCGCCGAGGTTGGTCGCGCCGCACACGAACGGCACCTTGAAGTCCCACTTGTCGATGTGGTTGGCCTCGTCGGCGGGCGTCAGCACCTCGGACTCGTCGACGTAGTCGACCTCCAGCGCCTCCAGCACGCGCGCCTCCATGAAGTGTCCGATCCGCGCCTTGGCCATTACCGGGATGCTCACTGCCTCTTGAATACCGGCAATCATCTCCGGGTCGGACATGCGCGCGACGCCGCCATCGCGTCGGATGTCGGCTGGCACGCGCTCGAGCGCCATCACCGCGGCCGCGCCCGCGTCCTCGGCCACCTTCGCCTGCTCAGGGGTGACGACGTCCATGATCACGCCGCCCTTGAGCATCTCTGCCAGGCCCGTCTTGACCCGGAATGTCGCCTCGTCGCGCATGGGGCCAGTCTAGCCGCGAGGGCGACATCGCAGCCGGAGCGGTCTTCTCGAGAGTCAGTGCGCGCTGGCGGTGAAGCCGATCTGCGCGGGCCCGCACGTCGAGTCGAACTTGCCCGTGATCTTCTGCGAGAAGGTGATCGTTCCCGTGACGGCCTTCGGTTTGGTGAAACGACCGGTCATCGACACCGTCGTCACCGTGGTGTCGCCGAAGCCGCTCGACGTCGACTTCGCGCCGTTGACGGAGACGCCCCCCGATCCAGACACTTTGACCGTGCCGATGTGGATCACCGAGCTGCCGGTGTAAGGGTTCACGCCGGGCTTGAAGCCTCCGGCGCCGAAGCAGCCGAAGCTGCCGTAGCTGAAGCCCGTCAGCTGACGACCGTTCCGGGAGACGGTGAACTTCACCGGCGCGTAGAAGCCCAGGACCGGCTCGGCGGCGGTGCGGCCCGTGAAGTGGGCACCGTGCGCCGGTTTCGCCGCAAACGCGACGGCAGCCAGCGACAGGGCTGCGGCCAGGACGCAAGACATCACTCCCAGAGCACTTCTGCGGATGGTGGCGGCGCGCATCGTGGATCCCCCCTTGGATCGTTGAACCGCGTAAGCATATCTGCTCGCCGCCGCAGCCAAGCGGAGCGGCCATCACTTGGTCGCGAGGGATGTCCCTCCGACGAAAAGCCTAGCCGCCGATCGGGGCCCGGGCGTTGGTGCCCCAGAAGATCTGGGTGCCGAATGCGTCGATCACGTTCACGAGTATCAGGTTTAGCACCATCGACTTCGCGGTCGCCCTGCCCACCCCGACAGGCCCACCACTGGCGTTATAGCCGTAGTAGCACGCCACCAGCACGATCGCCGTGGCCATCGCCAGCCCCTTGAGCACGCTGAACAGGAAGTCCGTGGGATTCTGGAACTGCCAGAAGATCAACAGGAACCCTCCACTGGACGTGAAGCCGAGCTGATCCACGATCGCGAGGTAGGAGGCGAGGAACGCCACGCCGATCGCCGTGATGTACATGAACGGCAGCACGATCCAGGTCGCCAGCAGCCGCGTCGCGCACAAGAACACCATCGAGTCAACGCCCATCACCTCGAGCGCGTCGATCTCCTCAGAGATCCGCATCGCGCCGAGCTCGGCCACGATCCCGGTGCCGACCTTCGCCGACAGCATGTACCCGAACACCAGCGGCACCGCCTCGCGCAGGTCACACCACGCGGCGAACACGCCCGCGTAGTTCGGCGTGCCGGTCGACTCAGTGAAATAGCCCGCCTGGATGCCGCAGCCACCGAGGCCGATCAGGAACACCAGACCCCAGATCACGGTCGTCGAGCCGATGATCAGAATCCCCGCCTGGCGCAACGACTCCCCGAAGAACCTGAACACGCGCAGGCTCCACACATCACCGACGATGCTTCCGGTGAAGCGCGCTATCTCACCGGTCGCGGCGAGCCATTCGCGCGGCAGCGCAAGCAGCTCGTTCACTGTTGTGTCCTCCACATCAGCCGTCCAGGGTTCACTTGATCACCAGGATCTGCGGGTGCGTGGCAAGCAGGGTCTGCGTGAAGACGTAGTTGAACGCTCCAAACCCGAGGAACGAGATCACCACGGCCTCGTTGACCGCGCGCCCGACACCCTCCGCGCCACCGGAGGCGGTCATGCCCTTGTAGCAGCACACGATCGCGATGATCGCCCCGAACACCGTCGACTTCAGCACTGACCCCCACAAGTCCGTGACATCGGCATTCGCGAGCAACGTACCCCAGAACGACCCCAGCGACCCCCCGTTGTAGAGCTCGGCGATGATCCCACCGTAGATCCCGAACAACAGCGCGTAGATATCGAACAGGCCCGTCACGATCATCAACGACAGGAAGCGCGGCACGACGAGGTTCTTGACCGGATCGACACCGAGCACCTGCAGCGCGTCGAGCTCCTCACGCACCTTGCGCGCCCCCAGATCCGCCGTGATCGCCGTACCCGCCACCCCGGCGACCACGATCGCCGTGATGGTAGGGCCGATTTCACGCACGACCTCGATCACGAAGAAGCCGCCGAGACGATCGAGCGCGCCGAAGATCCGCAGGAAGTTCGCCGCCTGCAGCCCCGGCGCGCCGTAGCTGATCGCCACCGTCGAGACGAGCAGCGGAAACCACACGAGCCGCAGCACGAATAGAAACTGCGAGACGAGCTCGCCCCCGTACGGGTACGGGGGCCTGAGGGCTGACCAGACGGTCCTGCCGGTGAGGATCATCATGTCCCCGAATTCCTCGAGCACATGCCTCGCAGGTGTGCCCGCCCTTTCGGCAACGCCGCGAACCATCCCTACGCCCCCACCACTGTCGGATCCCAGCTCGCTCGAGAGTCCACGGCCTCCCCGCCTTACTAGCGTTATAGATCACTAGCACTCTATATCACTGTCACGCCCTTCGGCTACCGTGTGGTTATGGCAGCGCACGAGCCGGAAGCTGGCGGACCGCCTGGTCGAGATGCCTTGGCGACGCTCGGCATTGCAATCGACCGCGACGCGGACGTGCCCATCGGCGTGCAGATCGGATGGGTGATCCGCGCGAGGATCGGTGATGGCACGCTGCGACCAGGTCAGCGGCTTCCGGGCCTGCGAGACCTCGCGGAGGCGGCGGGCGTGAACATCAACACCGTGCGCGCGGTCTACCAGCGGCTCGAGCATGACGGCCTGGTCAAGAGCCGCCACGGGAGCGGCACATTTGTCACCTCCGCGGAGGACGGCGCCGCGACCGCTGGCACCATCGCGGCGTCGGCGGCGCGCGAGGCACATGAGAGCGGGATCGATCCGCGCGACGTCGCCGCCGCGCTCTACGTTGCGCCTGCGTCCGCTTCCCCGGACGACGACGACGCGGCGCGGCGACACGCGTTGCGAACGCAGATCAAGTTCCTGACGCTGGCGATCGACGAAATCGAAGCAAGGCGGCCGCGTGTCCGGCCCGAAGCCAAGCCGGCTCGCGCCGCTTCGGGCCCCCGGCTACTCGGGGTCACCGAGCTCGAGCACGTGCGCGACAACCTCCTCAGGCAGATCGCGGCGTTGCAGCAGAACATCGGCGAACCACAGCCCACCTGTCCCGATCCGACCCCGACGAAGGCACCCAACACGGCGGCCGCCCCCGTGAGCACCGCCGCCACCAAGAAGAAAAGGCGCGCACGTGCGACCACGAGGCCAGCCCCGGCAAGCGGCTGAAACCTGCTTTCAACAGGGTTCGCTCGCTTGGTGCCACAGCGCCGCCAGCCAAGCGGAGCGGTCGTCATCGTCGGCGAGAGCCGGCGAGGACGACCCGCGCGGCGTCACTTGAGCCGAAACGCCTTGATGCGGTCGTCGTACTGCGCGGTGTCGCGCGCGTAGACGCCGTAGGCGAGCGCTTGGATGATGCTCAGCAGCGCCGTGTGCGAGCGCACGTATGCGGGGCTGTTGGAGGAGTAGTACAGCTTGATCTGCGCCAGCTTGGCGACCTCGGAGAGCGTTGCATCGGTGATCGCAGCGGTGCGCGCCTGGCGGTGGCGGGCGAGCTTCATCGCACGCACGACCAGCGGGTGCGGGCGCCCGGCGGACAGACCGACGACGAGCGTGTCGCCGTCGATGCGCCCGAGACGGCTGAGCGCCTCCTGCGAGGGACTGGCGACGACATCGACGCGTAGGTCCAGCAGCATCAGCAGGTGGCGCAGGTATGAGGCGAAGAACGCCATCTGGTCGGTGCCGGCGACGAGCACCTTCTCAGCGCCGACGATCGCCTCGATCAGCGCGTCGACGGAGCTGCGCGAGACCTTACGAGCGGTGTCCTCGACATTGAGGTGATCGGCGGCCAGTGCCGCCTCGAACTCGTTCTGGTCGAGCGAGAACAGCGGCGTGGATGAGCCCCCGCCCGCCCCGGCGCCGTTTTCCTTGCTGGCCTTGGCGTTCACGCGCCTGTATTCCTCGCGCGCGGCCGCCTGCAGCTCGGGGAAGCCCTCGAAGCCGAGCGCCTGCGAGAAGCGCACCACCGTCGAGCTCGACGTGTTCGCCCGGCGCGCGAGCTCCTCGGCCGTCTGGAAGGCCGCCTCGTCGAGATGGTCCACGATGTACTGCGCCACGTCCTTCTGCGAGCGCGAGCACTCGTCGAAACGGGCCTGTATGTACTTCGACAGGCTCTGGTGCTCGCTGGTCCCGTTTACCGGCGGGGCCTCGGCGGTCTTGGTCGCGACACGCTTCATCGGCGCATTTGTTCGACGTCTCCGGCTCTCACTCCTTCCCACCGCGTTGATCTCTGTCGCGCGCGACTTCCGAATCGCGAGCGTCGGCGCAGGCTTCTCAGGCCCAGCTACCGTGCCGGGCCGGCCTCGGTAGTGTCCTGCGCGGCATGAGGCGCAGCCTGTTCGAGGATGTCCACGAAGACTTCCGCGCGAGCTTTCGCACTTTCCTGGAGCGCGAGGTACTCGGCGATGAGGGCCGCTACGGCGGGTGGGAGCGCGCCGGCATCATGCCCCGCGAGGTGTTCGCCCGCGCGGGCGAGGGTGGCTTCCTCGGCATGGCCGTCCCCGATGCCTACGGTGGCGCGGGTGCTGATGACTTTCGCCTGAACCTCGTGATCGGCGAAGAGAGCCAGCGCGCCGGCGTCGGCAGCTTCGGCCTTGGCATCACGCTGCACAACGACATCTGCCTGCCGTACTTCCTGAGCTACTGCGACGAGCCCCAGCGCCAGCGCTGGCTGAGAGGTATCGCCTCGGGCGAGCTGATCACGGCGCTCGCGATGACCGAGCCGGGAATCGGCTCGGACCTCGCCGCGATGACCACCAGCGCCAGACGAGATGGCGACCACTACGTGGTCAACGGCTCCAAGACTTTCATCACCAACGGCATCAACGCCGACCTCGTGATCGTGGCCGTCAAGACCGACACCTCAGAGCGCCATCGCGGCATCAGCCTGGTGGTGGTCGAGCGCGGCATGCGCGGCTTCGAGCGCGGGCGCAACCTCGAGAAGATCGGCCAGCACGCCCAGGACACCGCCGAGCTGTCGTTCTCAGACGTACACGTCCCGGTCGAGAACCTGCTCGGCAGCGAGGGCGAGGGCTTCCGCTATCTCGTCTCCAACCTGCCCCAGGAGCGCCTGTCGATCGCCGCCTCGGCGGTCGCCGCCGCGGAGGCCGCGCTCGGCTGGACGCTCGAGTACGTGCGCGAGCGCAAGGCCTTCGGCCAGCCGATCGGGTCCTTCCAGGCCTCGCGCTTCACGCTCGCCGAGCTGCACGGCGAAGTCCAGATCGCGCGCGCGTTCGTCGATCAGTGCGCGCAGGCGCTCAACGCGGGCGAGCTCACGCCCGAGGATGCCGCAACCGCGAAGTGGTGGTGCACCGACCTGCAGGGCCGCGTCGTCGACCGCTGCCTGCAGCTGTTCGGCGGCTACGGCTACATGGTCGAGTACCCGATCGCGCGAGCCTTCGCCGACGCACGCGTCACCCGCATCTACGGCGGCGCCAACGAGATCATGAAGGAGATCGTCGGGCGGAGCCTCGGGTTGTAGAAGATGGCCGGCGTCGAGCTCTATCTGTTCACCAGCGGCACGCTCGCCCTCGGCGGCAACGAGGTGCCGGTGCCGTTTTACCTGATCCGCCATCCGCAGGGCGACGTGATCGTCGACGGCGGCAACCCGCTGGCCGTGGCGCACGACCCCCGCGCGCATTGGGGGCGGCTCGCCGACGTCTTCGAGGTGCACATGACCCCCGAGCAGCACTGCGCCGCACAGCTGCGTGAGCTCGGCGTGGCACCCGAGACGGTTGGGCTCGTCGCGCAGACGCACCTGCACATCGATCACACCGGCGCGCTCGGCCATTTCCCGAACGCGCAGATCGTCGTCCACGCGGCCGAGCTGCAGGCCGCGCGCACCGTCGAGAAGCCCCACCTGCAGGGCTACGTGCGCGCCGACTACGAGCAGCCGGGACTCGACTGGCAGCCCTACGACGGTGACCTCGACCTGTTCGAGGACGGCACCGTGCGGTTGCTGCAGACACCCGGGCACGCCGCCGGGCATGTCTCGCTGCTGCTCGAGCTCGAGCACACCGGCCCCGTGCTGCTCACCGCCGACGCCGTTGACAACCGCGCGCAATGGGAGGGCCGCCAGGACCCGCGTCCCCTGCACTCCGCCGAGGAAGCGGCGGCGTCACGCGAGCGGCTGCGCGAGATCGCGAGCGAGCTCGACCCGCTGCTCGTGTTCGGGCACGACGCCAAGAACTGGTCGCAGCTCAGGCACGCACCGGAGGCGTACACCTGAGCACGTTGCGATGTCGTCGGCTCAGGCGCGCGGGAGCCTCACCACGGGCATCAGATGCCGCAGCAGCCGCACGCGTTGGGCGAGACCGCTCCCGCCCGCGACCACGAGCCATGCATCGCCGGAGCGAACAGCTGTGAGATAGCCGCCTCTGACGTCGCGCGACCCATCGAAGTAGCCCGGATCTGCCGTACGGCAGCCCCGGCAGCGCCACCGTGGGGACACGCGCGCTCCCGTTCACGAGCACCGCCGCGACGTTCGGTGTGGTCACCAGCACCGTCCACTGCGTGTCCGTTTCCACATTGCCACCCGTCATCCGAAAGGCCACGGGCGCGGAGGCCACCGGCGTCATCGAGCAGCCGCCGCCGACCGTGCCCTTGGAGTCAGCTTCCTCGATGCCAACGCACCACCCGTACTCGCCGCCGTCGAGCGCCGGCGACAATTGTACGCCGAACGCTGCCGCCTTCCGGCGTGTTGCAGCGCCGCCGGGCACCCGCGCCATCGTCCGGCTCGAGGGTGAGCCGCCAGCGTGCAGCAGCGCCGCCGTCAAACCGGCCACAGTCACGGCGAGCGCGGCGCACAGAGCGAGGCGGATCCGACGCGCTCGCTGGCGTCGCCTCGCTTCCTCGATCACCCCCAGATCTGGCCCTGACGGCGAAAGCGGTCCTCGGCGGGCCGAGGAGCCGGCGATGGGGTCGTTCTCGTCGAGCAGCAGCGGCATTGCTCAATCGAGGCTGTGGATAATCGCGATCAGCTCGTCAGGCTTGTAGCCCTGCTGGCGCGCGAAGCCCACGAGCTCGCGCACGCGCGCCAGCACCTCGCCCCGCTCGGCCGTCCCGCTCACCCGGATTCCATGCCCGCGCCGGAACTCCAGCAGACCTTCATCGCGCAGCACCCGCAACGCGCGCAGCACGGTGTTTGTGTTGATGCCCATCACCGCCGCCAGGTCGCGCGCCGGCGGCAGGCGCTCACCGGGCTTCGCCTCTCCTTCAGCGATCGCTCGTCGGATCTGCGCGGCGACCTGATCATGCAGCGCGGTGAGGTCCTCAGGATCGATCTCGACGTGAACCATGGTGCTAATGATCGTAGCACCATTATTTCTATCGTGGCTAGGACTCCGGCCGGATCGGGCGTCAGCGCGAGCCGACCGCCGCGCCCAACTCGCGTGCCAGCGCCACGAAGTAATCGAGCGAGGCGGGGTTCGCGAGCGACTCGACGCTCGCCGCCTGCTCCACCGGCGTGCCCATCAGGATGCGCTTCACCGGCACCTCGAGCACCTTGCCCGACAGCGTGCGCGGCACCTCCGCGATCTGGCGGATCTCGTTGGGCACGTGACGCGGTGAGCAGTCCTCGCGGATGCGCCGCTTGATCTGCGCCGCCAGCTCGTCGTCGAGCGCCACGCCCTCACGCAGCACCACGAACATCGCCATCCACAGTTCCGCCTGCGAGTCGCCGTCGCTTCCCGGCTTGGGGATGTCCACCACGAGCGCGTCCAGCACCTCGTCCACAGCCAGCGCCGCGCGGTAGATCTCGCTGGTGCCCATACGCACGCCCATGCGGTTGATCGTCGAGTCCGAGCGCCCGTAGATGACCGCACCGCCGCGCGGCGTGATCCGGATCCAGTCGCCGTGGCGCCACACGCCCGGGTACATAGCGAAGTAGCTCTCGCGCAGCCGCGAGCCGTCGTCGTCGCCCCACAGGAACAACGGCATCGACGGCATCGGCTCGGTGATCACCAGCTCCCCCACCTCGTCGGTCAGGCTCTGCCCCTGTTCGTCCCACGCCTCGACGGCGCACCCGAGCGCGCGGCACTGCAGTTCGCCCTCGTACACCGGCAGCAGCGGGCAGCCCGCGACGAAAGCCGTGCACACGTCCGTGCCGCCGCTCGTCGAGAACAGCCACACGTCGTCCTTGACGTGCTCGTAGACCCAGTGAAAGCTCTCCGGCGTCAGCGGCGAGCCGGTCGCGCCGAGCGCCCGCAGCGCGCTCAGGTCGTGGTCGCGGTCCGGCTCGATCGCCTCCTTCTCACAACTCGCCAACAGGCCCGGGCTGACGCCCATGCAGGTGATCCCCGCGCGCTCTGCCAGCTCCCACAGGAAGCTCAGGTCAGGGTGCGCCGGGCTGCCGTCATACAGCACGATCGCCGCGTCGGAGATCAGGCAGCCGACGAGGAAGTTCCACATCATCCAGCCCGTCGTCGTGAACCAGAACATGCGGTCGCCGCGCCGCAGATCCAGGTGCAGACGCTTCTTCAGCTGCTCCAGCAGGATGCCGCCGTGGCCGTGCACGATCGCCTTCGGCAGCCCCGTCGTGCCAGACGAGTACAGCACCCACAGCGGGTGGTCGAACGGGACCTGCTCGAAGCTGAGGACGGAGCCCTCGCCGCGGGAAAGGAGCTCATCCCAGGTGAGGACGCCGCGCACGCCGCCGCCGAAGGCGGCCTCATCAAAGTCGTCCCGCGCCAGGTAGGGCAGCACCACCACGTGCCCGACGCTCCCCAGCTCGGCGAGGATCCGCTCGACGTTCGCGCGGCGGTCGAAGTCCTTGCCGCCGTGGCGGTAGCCGTCCACCGTCAGCAGCACCTTCGGCTCGATCTGCGCGAAGCGGTCGATCACGCTGCGCGCGCCGAACTCCGGCGCCGCGCTCGACCAGATCGCGCCGATGCTCGCCACCGCCAGCAGCGCCACGAGCGTCTCGGGGATGTTTGGCATGTATGCCACCACGCGATCGCCGCGCTGCACCCCGAGTGCCCGCAGGCCTCCGGCCGCCGCCGCCACCAGCTCGCTCAGCTCCCCCCACGTGATCTCGGCGAGCTCCGGGCGGAGCTCGGAGGTGTGCAGCACCGCCACCTCGCCCGCGCGCTCGCGCGACGGCGTCTCGTGGCCGGCGGGCCCACGCAACAGGTTCTCCGCGTAGTTCAGCTCGGCGCCCTCGAACCAGCGCGCGCCGGGCATCTCGCGTGAGTCGAGAACGCTCGTGTAGGGCGTCGACGCGCGCACGCCGCAGAACTCCCACACGCTCGCCCAGAAGTCCTCGAGCTCGTCCACCGACCACCGCCACAGCTCGTCATAGCCCGCGAACGCGCGCCCGCTCCGAGCGGCGGCCCAACTCATGAAGCGCGCCATCTCCACGCTGTCGCGCTGCTCTGACGGCGGCTCCCACATGGGAAGCTCACTGGCGGCGCTGGCCATGCGGGTATTCTCGCGGTTTGTGAGCCTGCCCGGGTTGCGCGCACAGTTCCCCGTTCTTTCGAGCGTTGCGTATCTCAACGCCGGCACCGACGGGCCGCTACCCGCAAGCGCCGTGCAGGCCGCCACCGGAGAGCTCGAGCGCGAGCTCGCCGGCGGTCGCGCGATGGCCCACTTCGAACGCCGGACCGAGCTCACCACCGCGCTGCGCAGCGCCTACGCAACCGTGCTCGGCGCCGACACCGCCGACGTGGCCCTCACGACCTGCACCACCGAGGGCATGGCTCAGGTGGTCGGCGGTCTCGAGCTGGCTGCAGGCGATGAGATCCTCACCAGCGACGAGGAGCACCCGGGCCTGCTCGGCGCGCTGTCTGCCGCTCGCGAGCTGCGCGGCGTCGACGTGCGCGAAGTGCCGCTCGCCGATCTAGCCGAAGCCGTCGGCGCGAGAACGCGGCTCGTGGCCTGCTCGCACGTCGGCTGGGTCAGCGGCTCGGTGGCTCCCGCCGAGCTCGCGCAGCTGGAGATCCCGGTGCTGCTCGACGGCGCCCAGGGCGTCGGCGCCGTGCCCGTCGACGTGCACGCACTCGGCTGCGACGCCTACGCCGGCGCCGGACAGAAGTGGCTCTGCGGCCCCGATTCGACCGGCATGCTGTGGGTCAGCCCCGCGCTGCGCGAGCGTCTAAGCGTGTCGCGGCGCGGCTACGCCAACCTCGCCGACCCCAACGCCGGACTCGACGCGGCGCTGCATGAGGACGCGCGGCGCTTCGACACGCTCTCGCAGAGCGCCGAGACCACCGCCTGCGCGCTCGCCGCCATCGGCGTGCTCGAGTCGGCCGGGTGGGCGCAGGTACACGAGCACGCGCGTACGCTCGCCGCGCGCCTGGCTGAGATGCTCTGCGCTCACGGGCGCGAGGTCGCCCCGCGGGCGCAGACCACGCTCGTGTCGTTCACCAGCGCCGACCCCGAAGGTGAGCGCGCGCTACTCGCCGAACGCGGCGTGATCGTCCGCAACATCCCCGACCGGCCGTGGCTGCGGGCGTCCGTCGGCGCCTGGAACGACGAGGGCGACCTCGAGCGGCTCGTGGAGAGCCTCAGCGGGTGAGCGACCCCCTCGAGGCGAACGCCACCGCCCCCCCGTCCGCCGACGTCGCACCCGACGACGGGCAATCGCTCGGCGCCGGGCGCACGCGACCCAGGCGACGACCGTCATTCGATGCACGCCGGCTCGCCCGGCACGCCGGCCTGCCGCTGGTACTCGCGCTTTCCGCCGTGATCGAGCTGCACCGCCTCTCCCAAAACGGCTACGCCAACATCTTCTACTCAGCCGGCGTCAAATCGATGCTGCGCTCGTGGCACAACTTCTTCTACGTGTCGTTCGATCCCGGCGGCCTCGTCACCGTCGACAAGCCGCCGCTGGCGCTGTGGGTGCAGGTGGCCAGCGCCAAGCTGTTCGGCTTCTCACCGCTCAGCCTGCTGGTGCCCGAGGCGCTCGCCGGCGTGCTCACCGTCGCGCGTGCTCTACCTCGTGCTCGCGCGGCGCCTCGGCGCCGCTCGCCGCGTTCGCCGGCGCGCTCGCGCTCGCCGTGTTCCCGTCGTTTGTCGCCGTCTCGCGCGACAACGGCGTCGACCCCGTCCTGATCCTGCTGCTGACGCTCGCCTGCGGCGTCGGCCTGCGTGCGGCCGAAAGCGGACGCTGGCGCACGCTGATCGGCTCCGCCGTGCTCGTCGGCCTGGCGTTCAACACGAAGACGCTCGCCGCCTATCTGGTCGTCCCCCCGATCGCACTGGGATTTCTCGTGTGCGCGCCCGGGTCGTGGCGCCGCCGCGCCGCGCAGCTGCTCGTCGCCGGCCTCGTGCTCGCGGCCGTTTCCTTCGCATGGATCGCCGCCGTCGAACTCACGCCCGCAGCCAAGCGCCCCTACGTCGGCAGCTCGACCAACAACACCGAGATCGGCCTCACCTTCGAATACAACGGGCTCGGCCGCGTCGAAGGCCAGGCCGGCGGCCCCAACAGCACCGTCGTGCGCCCCGGCGCCTACGTCCCCGCGGCTCGCCAGCGCGCCGTCGACGCCGCCGCGCGGGCTCACCGCTCGGCGCCGCCGCCGGCGTCGGCGCCGGTAAAGCTCGAACCCGCCGCCACACCGCAGCCCGCGCGCAAGACCAGCGGACGCGAAAAAGATCCGATCCCCTTCGGAGAAGCGCCCAAGCTGCTGCGCCTGTTCGGCAAGGGCCTCGGCGACCAGGCCGGCTGGATCCTGCCGTTCGCGCTGTTCGGCCTGCTCGGGCTGGCAGCGCTGGTGTTGATCGACCGCTCGCCCAGCAAGCGGCTCGACCGGCGGGACCCGCGCCTGGCCACGCTGCTCGTGCTCGGCGGCTGGTTCGTGGTCGAGGCGGCGGTGCTGAGCCTGTCCAAGGGGATCGTCCACCCCTACTACGTCTCCGCGCTCGCGCCGCCAACCGGAGCGATGGCGGGCGCCGGTGTGCTCGCCATCGGCGAGCTCGCGCGCCGACGCAGCCGCGTCCTGGGCCTCGCGCTGATCGCCTGCGCGCTGGCAAGCACCGCGCTCGCACAGGTGGTGCTGATGCACCGCGAGCACTACATGCTGTGGTTCGTGCCCGTGCTCGCCGGTGGCGCAGCGCTTGCGTTCCTCGCCGCGCTCGCGATGCGCCGGCTGGTCGCTCCCGCGATCGCTCTGGCGTTCCTGCTGCTGCTCGTCGTGCCGACCGCCTACGCCACCACCACCTGGCTCGCGCCCGTCGAGGGCACCTTTCCCGTCGCCGGACCGCACGCGTTCGCCGGCTCGGGTGGCTACGGCGTCAACGCACACGACCTGTCGATCGACCGCGCGCTGCTCGATTACACCAGCACCCACCGTCCCGGCTCGCGCTGGGCGCTGTTGACGGTCGCCTCCGACACCGGTTCGCCGCTGATCCTGATGGGCCTCGACACCGGCGCGCTGGGCGGCTACAGCGGCACCGACCCCGCCGTCAACGGCCCCCGCCTCGCGCAGCTGGTGGCCACCGGCCAGGCGCGCTACGTGCTGCTCGGCGGTGAGTACTCGCTGCGCGGCGGCAACCTCGCCACCAAGGCCGTGCTGCGTGCCTGCAAGGAGCTGCCACCGTCGCAATGGCACAGCCCCGTCCCCTACCCCTACGGCCTCGTCCTGTTCGACTGCGCCGGCGACGAAAAGGCGCTCGCCGCGGCCGGCTGACTCAGGCCGCCACCAGGAGCTCGCGATGGAAGGCGCGCGCGAACAGCTCGCGCTCGCGGCCGGCGGCCCAACGCGGCACCGCGGACTCGCCGTCGGCGATCAGCCGCAGCTCGACCTCGTCACCTGACAGCTGCAGGCTCGTATCGCGCACGAGCTGGTCGCGCGCGCGCTCGAGATCCTCGGCCAGGCGCAGCAGCGTCGCGCAGCGGTCGAGGATCTCGGTGTCGCCCGCGTCGAACAGCGCCGCCATCGGGCCAGGCGCGGGCATGCCCTTGCGGTGATAGCGCGCCGCCTGGGCAATGATCGCGGTTTCCACCGGCGAGAATCCCGGCAGGCCGCCGTTGAGGATCAGGTAGCGCGAGTGCTTGTGATGATCGTCGTAGTCGATCGACATGCCGATGTCGTGCAGCATGCACGCCGCCCAGAGCAGCTCGCGCTCGCGCTGGTCGCCCGCGTGCAACCCGAGCAGCGCGAGCTCGTCGAACATGCCCAACGCGAGCGCCGCGACGTGCTCGGTGTGGTCGCTGTCGACGTGGTACTGGGCCGCCATGTTCAGCACGCTTGCGCGGCGCACGTCTCCGAACAGCGCCTGCTCACCGCCCTGCCCGTCGGGGTCCAGCAGGCGCTCGAAGAACACACCCTCGCGCATGCCCGCCTCGGTCGTCTCGAGCGCCTCGAAGCCGCCCGCCTGCAACACCCCCTGCACCACCACCGCACCCGCGAGGATCAGATCCGAGCGTGCGGGCTTGATGCCCGGAACCGACGCGCGCTCGGCCGCCGGCAGCGCCGCGAGGCGCACCACGAGCTCGTCGAGCGCGCCGCGCTCGACGACCATGCCCTGCACGCCGTTGGACGGCAGGCCGGCGGCGCGCTGCGCCGCAGCGGCGAGGTTCCGTACCGTGCCGCCGATCCCCACGAGGCGCCTGCCGTGCTGGATGCGCGCGTCCTCGGCGAGCCACGGCGCCTGCGCGAGCTGCGTCGCGACGTGCTCGCGCAGCTCCTCGAGCTGCCTGCGCTTGGCGGGGCCGTTGGGCGGCAGGAAGCGCTCGCTCATGCGCACCGTGCCGAGCGGCCACGAGCCCGAGCTGCTGATCAGCCGGTCCGCCACCCGCACCAGCTGCAGCGAGCCGCCGCCGAGATCCAGCACGTTGCCGTCACGCAGCGTCGTCGAGTTGACCGCCGCCAGGTAGCCGTAGCGCGCCTCCTGCTCACGGCTCAACACGCGGATCGGCAGTCCCAAACAGGCGCGTGCGCGCGTCAAGAACTCCTCGGCGTTCTCCGCGTCGCGAATCGCGCTGGTCGCGACCGCATCGACCGAGTCGGCCCCGAGGCCGCTCGCGCGACAGAAGTGCGCGAACACGTCAAGCGTCGCCAATGCCCGCTGCATTGGCTCCTCCCCCAGCCTGCCGGAGGCCATCAGGCCCTCGCCGATGCGCACCGGCTCATAGATCTCGTCGATCCGCTTCCACCAGCCCGCTCCCGCGACGAACACCACCAGGCGGAAGGAGTTCGACCCGAGATCGATGACCGCGAGACGGTCGCCTGGCTGCATACGGTGAGCGTATTCACCGCGCCGGAGGGGTCCGGCGCTACGCTCAGCCGCCGGTGCCGACCTCGGCCTGCCTGGCGTCGCGCATCGCGCGATCGGCTGCCAGCAGCGCCTGCTCGGCGCTGAGCGAGTGCTCGTCCACGAGCGTGAAGCCAATGCTCGCGGACGGGTGCAGCAGCTCGTCGCCGACGTCCACGCCGCACGCCCCGACCACGCGGGCGAGCCCTTCGGCCAGGACCGCCAGCCCCGGCTCGTCGATGTGCGGCAGCAGCACCGCGAACTGCTCGGCGCCGACCCTTGCCAGCAGGTCCGTCTCTCTGAGCCTGCGGCTGAGCGCGCGGGCGACGGCCTCGAGTGCTTCGTCGGCTGCCTGCTCGCCGTGGTGCTCCGAGACGAGCGCGAACGCGTCGAGCTCGATCAGCATCAGGCCAGCGACCTCGCCGTAGCGTCGCGAGCGCGCGACCTGGAGTTTGAGGTCGTGGCCGAACAGGCGGCGGTTGCGCACGCCCGTCAGGGGATCGTGGTCGGCCAGCGCCCGCAGGTTGTGTTCCAGGCGCATGCGCTCGGAGACGTCCTGCAACTGGGCGACGTAGTACAGCGGCGTGCCGTCGTGTTCGCGCACGAGCGACAAGGAGAGGATCGTGGAGCCGGCCTCCCCGGCAGCGTCGAGCAGGCGCTTGTCCACGCGGAACGCGGGGATCTCACCGGCGAGCAAGGCCTCGCGCTGCTCGCTGTCGTTGTCGGCATCGTCGGGATGCACGATCTCCTCGAACGGTCGCCCGATCAGCTCCTCGGCGGTGTAGCCGGTGATCTCGCACAGCGTGCGGTTCACCAGCAGCCACTCGCCGTCCAGCTCGAGCACGCCGGCGCCGATCGGCGCGTGCTCGAAGCGCTCGTATTCGCCGTCGAAGTCGCTGAGCAGATACGGCTCGAGCAGCTCGGCCCGCCGGCGCGCTGTGATCTCGAGGACGACCACGAGCCCGCCCGTCACCGCACCCGTCGCACCGGCCTGACGCAACGGACCGGCGTCGACCAGCACGCAGTGTCGCTGGGCCGCCGTCCAGATCTCGCGGGAGCGCGTCTCGCCGGCGAGCGCGGAGCGCAGCAGCGGCTCGATCGTCAACCACAGATCACTTGGCAGCACCTGCTCGAGCGGACTCCCCGGAGCGCAGCTCGCGTGGTCGCCGAGTCGCTTGAGCGCCTGGCCGCCGGCGCGAACGACGCGCAGGTCGGTGTCGAAGGCCAGCACCACCGCCTCGGGCAGCTCGCGCAGGGAGGCCTCTGCCGCACGGTCGGCATATGCCCACAGTGGGTCGGTCCACGGCTCGCGCGCGAATGACAGCGTCACAGTTGAAGCATCGGACGAGCAGGCGCTTTACATGAGCGATCGCGCCCGGCCGCGAGCGTGCGCCGGGCGCGATCGTGCATCCTCGACGGCCCTCTACTTGAGCGCCTGGCCCGACGCGCCCAGCGCGTACCACTTTCCGCCGAAGGCGCTGACGCCGACGTAGTCGGTCGCGCCGCGGCTGTCCGCGCTGTAGAGGTACAGCGGATGACCCGCGTAGGTGACCTGCCTGGTGCCACCGGCGATCTGGATACTCGACAGCAGCGAGCTCTTGACGCCCGGGCCAGCAGTCGGCTTGCCGGTGGTCTCCAGCGCCGGCCACACCTGTGCGCATTCGCGGATCTTCACGCAGGTGTTCGCGCTGCCGTGGTCGCGCGTGAACTCGTACAGCGTGAATCCCGACGACGTCGTCAGGATCGATCCAAGGCTCGTGTGACGCAGGATGACCTCGGTCGCCCGCGCGGCGCGCGCGTTCGCGCCGGCGCCCTGCGCGGTGACTGCGCCATCGTGGGCGCTCGCGACAGCCGAGCCGCTCGCGGCCGCCACCAGCAGAGCTGCCAGCAATAGGGGAATTCGCTTCATGGGGTTGCCTCGCAATGTAGGGGTTGAGGTGTTCGAGGTCGCGGTGGCCTCGACGAGCTAGACGCCGAGCCCTGTGCAACCTTCCCCCGTATTGCGAGTGCGTATCTCAGCCGAAGGCCAGCGTGACGCCCCGCGCGAGCAACAGCACCGGACACAGCGCCGCTTCGACGCGCTCACGCGCGGTGGCGCTCAGCTGTAGCCGCCCCGGGGGAGCGTTGTGGCGCGAGGCGACCACGAGCAGGTCGGCGTCGCCGTCGGTGAGGACCGCGCCGAGAGCATGTGCGAGGCTCGCCGCCGTGCTGGACGCGGCCTCGTCGTCGTCCTCGTCGTAGACGCTGACGGTGCCGATGCTCTGCTCCACGGGCTCCCGCCGCAGGCCCGCCGGAGCGATCGCGAGCGAGCACGCGATGTCGCGATCGAGCAGCTGTTCTGCGGTCTGCCCCACGTTGACGCGACCCGGCGGCGTCCGGTAGCCCGAGCCGAACGCGATCACCTCGGCGCCCAGCTGTGCCGCGAGCGCAGTCAGCCCTTCGGCGGTCGAAGAATCGACGATCACGTGCGCGCCGACGTCGTCGACGCCCAAGCGGCTCGCGCCGGCGCCGAGCAGGTGCTCAGCCTGCTGCTCGGCCGCCGCCTCCTTCTGCGGATCGGCCTCGGTGGCGTGGCGTACGTAGGCGAGCGAGATGCCCGCACCGGCCATCGCGAAGACCCGCCCGAGGGCCAGCGCGTCGCGGTCGTTGCGAGTGCCGTCGTAGGAAACAATCACACCTGGCATATACGCCTCTCTCGTGCAGGGCCGTGCAGCCTGCTCGGCCGGGGGACGGGAGCAATTCTGCGATGTTCTGGCGCGTTTTACCTTGGACAGCTGTCCAGGATTCGCGGCGCTATGCGGGTAGCCGATCTCAGCCCGGATAAGACATATTGGACTTTCGCGCCGCCGTAGGTGAAGCTCCGTGAAGCGTGCTTACCGTCCTCATCCCGATCGGCTGGGCGATGATCGTCACGTTCTCCGTGGTCGTGTGCGGCGCGGCAGCGCGAGGTGACGCCGGTCCGGCGTCGCTCGCTGCACGGGTGAGGCCGAGCTCGGGCTCAGCGGGCAGGCGCGTCAACGGCCGCCGCGCGTGCCGCGTCGGCACTGGCCTGCGCGAACTCCAAGAGGCTCGCCACCAGCGGGTTGGCACGATCCTCGTGGCCCACCATGACGATCGTCGCGGGCACCGCGTCGCGCAGCGGAATCGTCACCACACCGGCTAGGAACTCCGGAACCAGGTCGGCGACGGCGCCGGGGACGGTGGTGATCGCGTCGCGCACGGTCAGCGCTGCGAGCACCTCGTGCGGGTTGGCCGCGCGGTCGGCGGTCAGCCGGCGGGGGCTCTCGCCGCGGTGGTCATCGAGGCTCCAGAAGCCTGCCCACCCGGGGTCCACCGACGGGTGAAAGCCGACGAAGGTCTCCTCGAGCACTTCGGCGACCGCCAGCTCGCGGCTTCCCGCGAGCCGGTGGCGGCTCGATGCGAGAGCCACCCGCGGTTCGCGGCGCAGCGCGTACGTCCACACAGCCTCGTCGGTGGGAGGTCGATGGCAGACAGCGATATCCACGTCAGCCAGCCACGAGCTGGTGAGGGCCGACGGGAACGCCAGCTCGCGGTAGCACACGTCGATTTCGCGGTAATCCTGCGCGAACGTTTCCATCAGTGCCGGGCTGTCGAGCCCCGGGGGCACGCCGACGAAGCCAAACTCGATCGTGCCGCGGCGAACGCGCGCCATCGACTGGGCGGTCGCCAACGCGTCAGACCACGCCGCCACGGCCACCCGCGCCTTCACCAGAAACGCCTCCCCCGCCGGCGTCAAGGTGACGCCGCGGGCGTGGCGCTCGAGCAGCTTGAAGCCGAGGTCGGACTCGAGCTGGGTGATCGCCCGCGACAGCGCCGGCTGCGCCACGTTCAGCCGCCTCGCTGCACGCGTGATCTGTCTCGCCTCCGCGACGGTCACGAAGTACAGCAGGTGACCGCGCTTAAAGTCCATCTTCGCTCCGAGCCATGCGTTTCGCCATCTCGAGAAGATCGTCGAGCAGGGGGCTGCTCGCGTCCTCGCGCCACAGCAGCGACACGGCCGCCGGTGCCGCATCCTCGAGCGGGATCGCGACGATGCCGGGCAGGACCTGCCGGGCCAGGTTGGCATCGCCGTAGGGAACCGTCGTGATGGCTCGCGGCGATGACATGATCCCGAGCATCTGCAGCGTGCTCAGCGCGTGGTCGCCGGTCACCTGTCCCGGCGGGCCGCCGCGGTGATCGTCGAGGCTGTGGAACGCCGCCCACGCCGGCTGCACCTCCGGGTGATAGCTGACGAAGGTCTGATCGAGGACGTCGCTCACCGCGAGCTGCGTGTAGCCGGCGAGCGAATGACCCCGGTGCGCCACCAGCGCGCGCGGCTCGACTCGAACCGGTTGCATGCGGATCCCCGCTTCTGCCATCGGCGCATGGCAGATCGCGACGTCCACGTCCGCCAGCCACTCGGCTGTCCGGCCGCGAGGAAACGGCAGGTCCAGGAAGGAGATCTGGGCATCCGGGTGGCGCTGCTCGAAGGCGCCGAAGAGCTCCGGACAGCTGAGCGAGGGCGGCGGCCCGACGAAGCCGATCGCGATCGCGTCGCTGGCGGCGCGCCTCAGGGCCAGAGCTGTCTGCGCCGTCTCGGCCTCCGCCGCGAGCACCGCGCGCGCCTTGACCAGAAACGCCTGACCGGTGTCGGTCAGCGTCACGCCACGGGGGTGGCGCACGAGCAGCTCCACGCCAAGCTCGCTTTCCAGTTGCGCGATCGCCTGCGAGAGGGCCGGCTGCGCGAGGTGAAGCCGCTTCGCCGCGCGCGTTATCTGTCCCTCCTCGGAGACCGTGACGAAGTACCGCAGCTGCCCCTGACTGAACATCGCGCCTCCAGGGCCAGCGCGGCCCAATTCACCCAACGGCCGCGAGGATCCCCCCTGGGAGCCGCGGCACCCTCGACGGCTGTGCTAGAAGCATTCCGCCCGGTGGGATATGCGGAGTTTATATCACGCGTATCGCCCCCGAAAACTCAGGTGGGACAGGTCGGCCGCGGCGGCGGGGATGCCTCGGCGGTGCTGCCGGAGACGACGACGCGACCGAGTCCGATCACCTCCATCTCCGTCTGCGGGGCGCAGACCGAAAGCTTTTGGGACTCGTTGCGCAGCAGCCGCCGCAGCATCACGAACGCGATGCTCCCGAGCAGCGCCGGCACCCACAGCGCGATTGCCCGGTACGCCAGCACGGCCGAGGCGGCCGAGGTGACGGGCACTCCGTAGAGCACGAAGGTCCCCACCAGGCCCGCGTCGATGCCGCCGATGCCGCCCGGCACCGGGATCAACCCTCCCAGCTCGCCGATCAGGTATCCGATCCACACGATGCCCAGCGGCGGGCTGGAGCCGAACGCGCGAAACGACGCCCACAGGACCATCACGTCGAACGCCAGGTAGGCGATCAGGCCACCGATCAGCCACGGGTTGCGCTCGCGCAGCAGGGCAACCGCCTCGTTGACGCCGTCGGCGGTCGCGACCAGCGTCTTCAACGTGACGGTGACGCGTCGCGGGGACCCGGCGGCTTCGCTGCGCGCTAGACGCGCGTGCAGTGCGCCGGCGGCGCGACCGGCGAGCACGGCACCTGCGATGGCCAACGCGGCGACGAACGCGGGGACGAGCGTCAACAGGGGATTGCTCTCCCCCGGAAACAGTCCGACGGCGAGCCCGAGCCCGACGAGGATCACGCCAACGACGTTCGGGACGCTCGTCAACAGGAAGAAGGCCGCGGTGCGCCGAGCGATCTCGCTCGCGGGCATCCCGCCCCGTTTCAGCGCCCACGCCCCCAGCGCGAGGCCTCCGGCGCCGCCGGTCGGGAACAGCGCGTTGGCGCCCAGCTCCGACATGCCGATCTGGTAGCTCACGCGCCAGCTCATGCGCCGGCAGAAGACCATGCGAAAGACGGCGACGTAGCCCAGCCCCGACAGCACCTTCAGCACCGCCCCGAGCGCCAGCCAGCCGGGCGCCGCGCGCGAGAGTCGGGTGCGCAGCCCCTCGAGCCCCGGCACCAGCGTCACGACTGCCACGACGAGCAGGATCAACCCCGCAAGCAGCGCCAGCCGCGTGCGCAGCCGCCGGCGGCTCAGCTCCTCGGGGACTTCCAGGTCGTCCGCATCGACGCTCGCTCGCTCTCGCTGCGCGGGACTCACACCATTCATAGTGGCAGCGGGCGGCCTTCGAGCCGGCGCGATTCAGGCGCGGCTAGCCGGCGAGGTGGGCCGGATGGATCCCTTTTTCGGCGCACAGGACCTTCGCCACCAGCTGCGCGCGGGTGTGCGCCCCGAGCCTGCCCATCGCGTTGCGCACGTGCGTGCGAACCGTCGACGGCGAGATGTACAGCCGTTCGGCGATTTCGTCGGTGTCGAGACCGAGCGCGATCAACGTCACCACCTCCCGCTCACGCGAGCGCAGCGGCAGGTTGTCCGCCAAGCTGGCCGACGGCTTGTACGTGGCGTCGTGGGCGGCCACGACGTAGATCGTCAGCCGCCGGGCGCCGATGTCAGCGAGCCGCGCCGCGAAGTCCACCGGCACTTCCGTTCCGTCGGCTCGAAGCAGCACGCGTTTGCCCGTGTATTCGCCTGAGTGCACAGACGATTCATAGTCACGCACCGCCTGCTCGCGTTCCGCGGGGCTGATGCTCTCGTCTATGACTTTGCCGACCAGCTCGTCCTTGTCCTCGACGCCCAGAAGGGAAAGCGCGGCGCCGTTGAGGTCCTCGATGCGCCGCTGGTCGTCGAGCAGGACGATCGGGTTCGACGTCCGTTCGAAGACGAGCCAGAACAGCCGCATCCATTCCTCGACCTCATTCGACGCCCCCATCGCCTCATAAGCTACACCCGAGCGCCCGCCCATCGCGTTCAAGGTAGGCCCGCGCTGGGCATAGGCAAACGGGGCGACCCGCAGACCGCGTCACAGGGGCGGTATCCAATGGCCGCCCAGCCGCATTTCGTGCTCGCGGCTGCTCAGCTCGCCGAGCGGGCGCTCGTGCGCGCCGTACACCCGCACGTCGCTGAGGCCATCCGGCCCGGCGCGCACGATGAACGCCCGTGCCAGCACCCCGAGTCGCGTCAGATCTCTCAGTTCGTAGGTCGCCTCGACCTCGGCGATCCAGACGTCGTCCTCGTGCCACTGAGCGGTGATGTGGTGGGTCGAGGAGCGCAGCGACGCGAGGAAGTCCGTCAACAGCTCGCGCATTCCGCTCGTGCCCGCGGCGCGTCGGCCGTCAACCGTCAACAGCCGGACGTCCGGCGCCGCCAACGCGAGCACTCCCTCGACGTCGAGCTCGTCGATCGCTCGCAACAGCTGCTCGATCGGCTGGTCAGGCACGGTAGCCGCGATCCTACGCGCGAGCCCGCGCAAGCGTCGGCACGCCTCGACTCATGACGCGGGCAGCTCGCGCCGTTGCGGCGCACGTCCCCGTGGCTGGCTCGGGGTCGGCCATTTCGGAGGCGGAGGGATTCTGCGAACCAGTAGACGCTGCGGCTGGACCGTCGCCTTCTTGCCGTGATGGACGATCTGCAGCGCGTCGCCTTCGAGCAGTTTGTAGGTCGCGCGTTTGTGATCCACGGCGACCGCCAGGCGTCGTCCGCGAAAGCACAGACGAAACACGATCCGGCTGAGCGCCTGGGGCAGTCGCGGCGTGAAGCTGAGGATGTCATCGTGGTCGCGCAAGCCACCGAAGCCGGCGACCGCGCCGATCCAGGTCCCGGCGAGCGACGCGATGTGGAGCCCGTCGCGGGTGTTGTGCTGGATGTCGTCGAGGTCGATCAGCGCCGCCTCGGAGAGGTAGTCATATGCGAGCTCGAGATGGCCGACCTCGGCTGCGATCACAGCCTGCGTGCAAGCCGACAGCGACGAATCGCGCACGGTCAGCTGCTCGTAGTAGGCAAAGTCGCGCGCCTTCTCCTCATCGGTGAAGGCATCTCCGCAGATGTGCAGCGCGAGCACGAGATCGGCCTGCTTGACGACCTGCTTGCGATACAGGTCGAAGTAAGGGAAGTGCAGCAGCAGCGGATACTGATCCGCGCGGGTGGCCGCGAAGTCCCATACCTCGTGCTCGGTGAACGCCTGCGCCTGCTGGTGCACACGCATCTCCTCGTCGAAGGGGATCACGATCGCGTCGGCCGCGTCACGCCATGCGGCCAGCTCCTCGTCGTCGACGCCCAGCTCGCCGGAGCGCATGTGGTGACGCTTGGCGCCAGCAACAGCCGTACGCAGGTTGCGCTGCGCCATCAGATTGGTGTACACGTTGTTATCGGCGATGGCGCTGTACTCGTCGGGACCGGTCACCCCGTCGATCCGGAAGCGCCCGTCGGCGTCGTGGTGCCCCAGCGAGCGCCACAGCCGTGCGGTCTCGACCAGCAGCTCGAGTCCGTCGCCGGCTTCGAACGCGTCGTCATCGCTCGTCAGCTGATAGCGCCTGACCGCGTCGGCGATGTCGGCGTTGATGTGGAACGCCGCGGTCCCCGCCGGCCAGTAGCCCGAGCACTCCTGTCCGTGAATCGTCCGCCACGGGAACGCCGCACCCTGCAGTCCCAGCGAGCTCGCACGTTCGCGCGCGAGCTCGAGCGTCGAACCGCGCCAGCGCAGCGCGTCGCGCGCCGCGTGCGGAACGGTGTAGCTCAGCACCGGCAGCACAAACGTCTCGGTGTCCCAGAACGCATGCCCGTCGTAGCCAGTCCCAGTCAGGCCCTTGGCGGCGATCGCCTGGCGCTCGGAGCGGGCGCCCGCCTGCAGCATGTGAAACAGCCCGAAGCGCACCGCCTGCTGGAGCTCCGCGTCACCCTCGATTTCCACGTCGGCGCGATCCCAGAAGTCGTCGAGGTAGCTGCGTTGCTCGGCCAGCAGCCCGTCCCAGCCGCGGTGTCGCGCCTCCGCCAGCGCCGCAGCGACCTGATCGTTGATCGCCGGTCCGGTGCGTCGCGAAGACCACCCGTACGCGAGCAGCTTGACGATGCGCAGCGGCTTGCCGGGCGCGAGATCGGCGGTCACCAGCACACGCGCGAGGTCGTCCTTGCTCTCGGCGGTCGCGCTCGTGTTCGGCGGTCCGTCGATGATGTGGTCCATCGCCGCCGCCATCCTAAACCCGCTCGTGCGCGTCGAATGTGCCAACAGCGCGCGGTTGTCGAGCACGCCGGCGTAATCCGAGATCAGCGGTGAGGCGAGCGCTGCCGCAGCGCGCGGGTCGTCCTCGGCCAGCGGCACCGTCTCGTTGGCGACGAGCTCCGACTGCACGACCACCGGCGTATCGCCGTCGAGCGCCTCGACTTCGTATAGGATCGCCGCGATCGCGCGCTGCGTGAACGACACGAGGCGCGTGGAGATGATCCGCACCGAGCGACCCATCGGCGACTCCCACACGAGCGCCCGCCGCAGGACACCGGCGCGCAGGTCGAGGACGCGCTCGTGGCTGTGCAGCTCGCCGTAGCCGATGTCGAGCGGCTCGTCTTCGACGAGCAGGCGGATGAGCTTGCCGTTGGTCACGTTGATCAACGCTTCGCCTGCCTCCGGCTGGCCATAGATGGCCTCGGCGGAGGGCAGCGGACGCACCTCGCAGAAGCCTGCGAGATAGGTGCCCGGCAAGCCGAACGGCTCACCCTCGTCGAGGTTCCCGCGCAGCCCGAGGTGACCGTTGCCAAGCGCGAAAACGGACTCCGTCTGGGCAAGTTTGTCGAGATCGAACTCGGTCTCGCGTACGACCCACGGCTCGACTGTGAACGTCGCGTGGTCGATCATGGCGCCTGCAACAGCTCGGCGAGATCGCGCACGACGACATCGGCGCCGTGCTGTTTGAGCTCATCGGCCTGCCCGACGCGGTCGACGCCGACGACCACGCCGAAATGACCGGCACGACCGGCTTCGACCCCGGCGAGCGCGTCCTCGAAGACCGCGGCCTGGACCGGCTCGACGCCCAGCGCGCGCGCACCCGCGAGGAACGTGTCAGGCGCGGGCTTGCCGCGCAGGTGCTCGCGCTCGGCGACGACGCCATCGACGACGGCTTCGAACAGGTCCTCGATGCCGGCGGCGTGCAGCACATCGCGGCAGTTGGTGCTCGAGGAGACGACCGCGCGCCGCAGCCCGGCGTCGCGCACGGCGTGCACATAGCGGACCGAGCCCTCATAGGGCTCGACGCCGTCCTTTCGGATCAACGCGAGCACGATCCGGTTCTTGCGGTCGCCGAGCGCGTGAACCGTCTCCGCGTCCGGCGGATCCTCGGGGCCGCCCTCGGGGAGCTCGATTGCGCGCGCGGCCAGGAACGAGCGCACGCCCTCGTAGCGAGGCTTGCCGTCGACGTAATCGTCGTAGTCGTGCACCGGATCGAACGGGACAAACTGCTCGCCCGTGCGCTCTGCGCGCGCGCGCAGGTACTCATCGAACATCTGCTTCCAGGCGGCCGCGTGCACCTTGGCGGTCTGCGTCAATACTCCGTCGAGATCGAACAGGCACGCCGTCACACCGTCTGGCAAACCAAGCACGGGCCAGAGCTAATCACGCCCGGGCATCCTCCTGCGTGCTCGGCTACCCTGAGCGGATGGACGACGAGTCGATCCTCGGGCGCATCGAGGCACTGGTGGGCGAGGAGCACGCGCTGATCGACCGCGAGCAGGAGGATGCGGTCGACGAGGACGCCCTCGACGCCGACCGCCGGCGACGGGAGGAGCTGTCCGTCGAACTCGACCGCTGTTGGGATCTCCTGCGCCAGCGGCGCGCGCTGCGCGAGGCGGGCCACAATCCCGACGAGGCGCAGGCGCGCGACGCGAACACGGTCGAGAAATACCTCCAGTAGGCACGCGTGATCATCGCGCTGGGAGACGTCTACGCGCAGCTCCCCCGGGTCGAGGCTGTGCGCGAGTTGATGCGCGCGACTCAAGCGCGCGTGGGTGAACAACCGGGCTGCATCTCCTACGCGTTCGCCCAGTCGCTCGATGATCCGGCGCATTTCCTGCTCGTGCAGCAGTGGCGCGACCGGGAGGCGCTCGAGGAGCATTACCGCTCAGCGGCATTCGCGACCTACCAGGCGCAGATCGAAAAGCAGCTTGTCCACACCTCCGAGCTGCGCCTGCACGAGGTGCACGCGAGCTACGCCCCGGTCGACTCCTCCCGCCTGGACATCGCCCAGGACGATTGAGCGGTGAGAGTGCCCGACGCAGCGCGGGGGGCGCTGACTGGGAGCGCGACGGGCGAGCGCGGGCTCGCAGTGGGGACGGTGGCCCGTGGCTGACCGCCGGGACATGGATTTCACCTACTCGCTGACCGACCGGGTGATCCGCCTGAGCCTCGGCGAGCTCGCGGACTTCAGCTGCGCGAAGTACGACGGCGACTTCTCGCTGACGCTCGAGCAGGCACAGCGGCGAAAGCACGAATACGTCGCCGAGCAGATCGGGATTGCCCCCGGGCGGCGGCTGCTCGACCTCGGGTGCGGGTGGGGCCCGCTACTGAACTTCGCGCGCAGCGAGGGCGCGACCGCGCTCGGCGTCACCCTCTCCTCCGCCCAGGCGCGCGCGTGTCGACGCCACCGATTGGACGTCCATCTCCGTGACGCACGCGAGGTTGACCGCGACACGTTCGGTCCGTTCGACGCGGTCGCGAGCCTCGGCGCCTTCGAGCACTTCTGCTCGGTCGAGGACTACCGCGCCGGGCGCCAGGAGGAGGTCTATCGCGCGATCTTCGCCAACATCGCGAGCGTGCTGCCGCCCGGCGGACGCCTGTACCTGCAGACGATGGTCTTCGGTCAGAACATGATCCCCTACGAGCAGATCAGCACGCGCGCGCCGAGGAACTCCGACGCCTGGATCCTGGCGCTGCTCGGCGCTCAGTTCCCCGGCTCGTGGCTGCCGTTCGGTCAGGAGCAGGTGATCCGCTGCGCCGAGCCGCACCTACAGTCGGTCTCGAGCGAGAGCGGTCGCCTCGACTACATCGAGACGATCACCCAGTGGAACGCGCGCATCGGCGCGCCGAGCCTGCGAAAGACGCTGCTCAAGGCGCGACTGGTGCCGCGCTGGCTCACCAGCGCCGAGTTCAGGTTGGCGTTCACATCGGGCGTGAGCGCCAACAAGATCTGCTTCGAACGAGAGCTGCTCGACCACTACAGGCTCGTGTTCGAGAAGCCCGCCTGACGCCCGCCTCGCCCGCCGGAAAGGAGTACCTTCGCTGAACCCCGTCGAGGCGGCACGGGCTGGGGGTTCTGGAAGGAGGTCGCTGATCGCATGAGGCGTCTCGCACGCTGGTGCATGGCTCACCGCAGCCGCGTCGTGCTCGCGTGGGTGACCGTCGCGATCCTAACGACGGTGATCGCGCAGGCGATCGGGCCGAACTACGTCACGGTTTTCGGGCTGCCCGGAACCGAGTCGCAGCGGGCGAGCGACCTGTTGAAGCGCGAGTTCAAAGCACAGAGTGGCGACGCTGACACGATCGTCTTCCACGTTGCCCACGGCACGATCGACGCGCCCGCCGTGCGCGGCGCGATCGTGCCGCTGCTCGAACGCGTCAGCAGACTGCAGCATGTGGCTGGGGTGGTCAGCCCGTATGGCCCGGCTGGGGCGGTGCAGATCTCCTCCGATCGGATGACGGCGTTCGCGACCGTCAACTACGACAAGCGCGCCAACCTGCTGCCGGCCGACACCGGCAAGCCGCTGCTGGCCCAGGTGCAAGGTGTGCACGTCCCCGGCCTGCAGCTCGCCGCGGGCGGGCAGGTGGTCGAGCAGGCGGAGGGGTTCAGCGTCGGCCCTGCGACGGCCGTCGGCGTGATCGCGGCATTGATCATCCTGCTGATCACCTTCGGCTCGCTCGCCGCGGCGGGAATGCCGCTGGTCACGGCCGGTTTCGGCCTGGTCACCGGAGTCGCGTTGATCGAGCTGGCCACGCACGTGACGAACATGTCGAACATCGCTCCCGACCTCGCCCTGATGATCGGGCTGGGGGTCGGCATCGACTACTCGCTGTTCATCGTCACGCGCTTTCGCGAGAGCTACATCGCCTTGGGCGACATCGAGCTGTCGGTGCTCGAGGCGATGGACACCTCTGGGCGCGCAGTCCTGCTCGCGGGCACGACCGTGGTGATCGCGCTGCTCGGCATGTTCGCGACGGGCGTGCCGTTCATGTACGGGCTCGCGATCGCGGCGGTGATCGCGGTGCTGTTGACGCTGGTCGCCGCGCTGACGCTGCTGCCGGCGCTCCTCTCACGCCACGGGCACCGGCTGGTGCGCCCGCGGCAGGCGCGACGGGCGTTGCCCGGCCGCCATCGCGGCGCGCCGGCCGCCAGCAACGGTGCGAGTGCGCCAGCGCGCACGCCGAGCCGCTCGGTGTGGCGAGGGTGGAGCGAGGTGGTCCGTGCGCACCCGTGGCCACTGGCGATCAGCTCACTGGCGGTGATGATCGCGCTGTTGGTCCCCGTGTTCGCGCTGCGCCTCGACGAAAGCGACGCGGGCAACGACCCGGCGGGCGTCAGCTCACGCCGCGCGTTCGACCTGCTGGCGCAGGGCTTTGGACAGGGTTTCAACGGTCCGCTGCTGCTCGTCGCCGAGGTGCACGGCCACGAACCGGACGCGGCGCTCGCCGCGCTGCGTTCAGCCGCCGGCGGCACGCCGGGGGTCGTCGCGGTGACGCAACCGCAGCTCTCTCCCTCGGGCGCGGTGGCTGTCATGCGCGTGTATCCCAGCTCAGCCCCGGAGGCGCTGGCGACGACCGAACTGGTGAACCGGCTGCGTCGCGAAGTGCTTCCGCCGGTCGAACGTAGTACGGGCACGCCCGTGCTCGTCGGTGGCTTCACCGCGGGCGCGGTCGACTTCTCGTACGTGCTTTCGAGCAAGCTGCCGTTGTTCTTCGCGATCGTGATCCTGCTCTCGGCACTGCTGTTGCTGCTGGTATTCCGCTCGCTCGTGATCCCGGTGCAGGCCGCGCTGATGAACCTGCTGACCGTCGGCGCCGCACTCGGCGTCGGGGTCGCGGTCTTCCAGTGGGGGTGGCTGGGAGGGTTGTTGGGAGTGCAGAAGGGGCCGATCGAGCCCTGGGTGCCGGTGATCATGTTCGCCGTCGTCTTCGGCCTGTCGATGGACTACGAGGTGTTCCTCGTCTCGCGCATACGCGAGCAGTGGCTGCGCAAGCACGACGCATCGACGGCTGTCGCCGACGGCATCAGCTTGACGGGCCGCGTGATCACAGCGGCGGCCGCGGTGATGGTCTGCGTGTTCCTGTCGTTCGTGCTGGGCGACGAGCGCACGCTGAAGGAGTTCGGCTTCGTGCTCGCCGTGGCAGTCCTGTTGGACGCGGTGGTCGTGCGCTGCATGCTGCTGCCGGCGGTGCTCGAGCTGCTCGGCCCGGTCACGTGGCGGTTTCCGCGCTGGCTCGACGCGCGCCTGCCGCACATCAACGTCGAGGGCTCCGTCGCCGAGGGACCCGCCGACGGCGAAACCCCTAGTGTGCAGGCACCGAGCACCCTCGCACCGAGCCCATGAAGATCCACGCACTCAGCACCGGGACGGTGCGCGTCAAGCACAGCTTCCTGTTTCCCCGCAGCGGCGCGCGACGCCAGCTCGACCTGTTTCTGCCGAGCACCTGGTCGGAGCCGCTGCCGATCCACTGCTGGGCGATCGAGCACGAAGGCGTGCTGCGCCTTGTCGACACCGGCGAGACGTCGGCGGCGCGCAACGTGCCGTTCGCCCGATTCGACGTGGCGCGCGACCAGGAGCTTCGGGGAACCATGGACGCGGCCGGACTCGAGCTCGACGACGTCTCAGAGGTGGTGCTGACGCACGCCCACGGCGACCACATCGACGGCCTGATCCACGTGCGCGCGCGAACGCTCATCAACGACACCGAGCTGCGCTACGCCAACGCCCGATTCTCACGTGTCATGCGCGGCGTCATGCGCCAGCCACTGCCTGCGAGCTTCGCCCCCGAGCCGTTCTCCCTCGACGGCGGCCCATTCGGCGCGTTTGCGCGCAGCCGCGCGCTCAGCGACGACGGCCGCATCGTCGCCGTCGAGACGCCGGGGCACACACCCGGACACATATCGGTGATCTGCATCGAGGACTCCGGATCACACGTGATGCTCGCGGGCGACGCCACCGACACGCTCGAGCAGCTGCAGTCGCTGCGGGCGGACGCGATCGGGCCGGACCCCAAGGCGCACGTAGCGACGCTCGAAACGATCCTCGCCCACTGCGCACAGCACCCCACCGTCTACCTGCCCTCGCATGATCCCGAGTCAGCGTCGCGTCTCGCCGGCTCGATCCGCTCGGCCGAGGAGCTGTCGGCGACGTAGCGGGCACAAGGGCCCGTGGCGACGGTCCTCTACCACGTCAGCTCGAGCCTCAACCGCGCCTCGATCGCCGAGCACGGCCTGGATTGGCGGCGCATGGGGGGTGAGCCAGGGATCGCCGGTAGCCCCGTCGCGGAGCTGCGGCTGGTCGAGCGGGACATCTGACTCACGAAGACGATTTCGCCCCATCTGGCTGATGCCGCGCGAGCAGCGCGGATCGAGAATGGACCGCTCTCGAGATGCCGGCCAACGCCCTAGCGCTCGCATTCGGCGCCTCGATCTATCCGCCCGCGGTGGCGGCGGTGATAGCTCTCGGGCGAGGGTCACAGGTGCGATCGCGCGTGTTCGCGTTCGTCGCTGCAGCGTTTCTCGTCACCTACGCGAGCGGCACGATCATGCTGCTCCTGCTCGAAGAACTTGGCGCGACCAGCCCGAGCCATCTCACGACCAGCGCCGCGCTCGACCTCGCGCTCGGGGTTCTGCTGATCGCGCTCGCGGTGCGCCTGTTCCTCAAGCGCCCCCGGCCCGGCTCCCGCGGCACGGCGTCGCAGCCCAGCGGACCGTCGAAGATCGATCGCTATCTGAAGAGCCGCCGGCTCGCGGCGCTGCTGGGCGTCACGCTGTACATCATCCCGTCGCCGATCTACATCGGCGCGGTCAAGGCGATCGCCGACGCGAAGCTCTCAACCCCATCGGAACTGGTCGATCTCGTCGTGATCGTCGCGGTGATGCTGTGGATGGTCGAGCTGCCGATGCTGTGCCTGCTGCTCGCCCCCGAGCCGGCTGAGCGGGCCCTCGAGCAGACCAACCGCTGGTTTGCGGCCAACGGGCGAACGATCGCGACGTTCGCCTCGGCGGCCGCCGGCGGTTACCTGATCATCAAGGGCGTGGCAGGCCTCAATGATTGAACCCGGAGGGAGCGTGGCCGCTGACGCTGTAGCAGGGCCGCGACGGCACCTGCAGCTCAAAGCGATTCTCATCGTCGCAGTGCTGGTCGTCGTGATCGGCGCCGCGGCGACCCTGTTCGGCTGGGACATCAGCGGCTGGCTCAAACACGTGTGGGACACGATCACCTCGATCTCAGCTGGCTACCTGCTGGCCGCGATCGTGCTCGTCACCGTGCAGACGGCGACAGCCGCGTTCGCGTGGTTTTCGATCCTTCGCTGCGCCTACCCGAAGGCGCAGGTCATTTGGACGCAGATATTTGCGTGCTACGCCGCCGCGGTCGCCCTCAACTTCGTCCTGCCCGCGAACCTGGGGACACTCGCGATGCTGATCATGTTCACCACGATCATCGCCGCGGCCACGTTCGCGGGCATCGTCGCCGGCTACGTCGTCCAGAAAGCTTTCTTCACGCTGGTCGGAACGGCCACATATGTGTATCTGTTCTTGACGATCAGCGGCTCGTTTGACCTTCAGTTCGGCTTCGTCAGCGAACACCCCTGGGCGACGGTGATCCTGCTCGCCGGAAGCGCCGTGCTCCTGTACCTGGTCGCACGGATGCTGGGACCCAGAATCAGCCGCTGGTGGGAAGAGGCGAAGGACGGCGGCCAGATCGCGGCGCAACCCCGTGCATATCTCGCGAGGGTCGCCTTCCCGGAGTTTCTCAGCTGGCTTGCCACGCTCGGGATCATCGCCGTGTTCCTCGCCGCCTACCACATACCGGTGAGCTTCCACACGGTCATGCGGGTTATGGGCGGCAACTCGATCGCGAACATGACCTCAGTGACGCCCGGCGGCGCCGGCGTCACCCAGGGTTTCAACGTGCTCTCACTGAAGGGCATCACCAGCTCTTCCAACGCGACCGCGTACTCCGTCGCCCAGCAGCTCGTGACGACCGCGTGGAGCATCGTGCTGGCGATCGTGCTGCTGGTCCGCGCCTTCGGCTGGTCCGGCGGCAAAGCGCTGGTCACGGAGTCCTACGGTGAGGCGCGGGAGAAAACGGCGGCTGAGAAGGCCGCACGCAAGTCGAGACGAGCCGCCAGGCGGGCCGGTAAGGGTGCCGGCGAGGACGCGCAGGAGCCGGAGGCCGGCCGCGCGAGCGGGCTTGGCGTCGAGAGTCGGGATACTCCCGGCGATGTCCCAGGAGCCCACGAGCCCTGACCTGCTCGAGCCGACGCGGCAACTGGACTTGTGGACGTCGACGCGGCTCGCGCCGATGCCGAGCGCCTTGCGCGGGAACCGGGTAGTACGCTCCGCGTCGATGGAGGGGAATGACGTGATTCAGGCCGCCGCGCAGTGGATGCTGCTGGAGCTCGAGGCGGACGGCGAGATCTCGCGGGAGTACGCGGCCGAACACCTCGCGACGCGGTTCGGTGAGGCGGCGGTCCGCGAAACCTCAGGCCGCGGTTGGTCGATCGACGACAAGGTGATTGAGGCCTTCACGAAGCTGGCTCAGGAGAAGACGGGCCATCCGGCCGTGTACGAGGGTGAAACCTGGTTCCTGCGGATCGGCAACAGCCCGTTGCTCTAGCCGAGCTGGCCGAGGCGCAGGTCCGGGTTCGCTCGCGACGCCGCGGACAAGGCGAGCAGCAGGCCGTCGAGCCGAGCTGGGTCCCCTTCGCCGTTTGTCGCCATCACGCATCGCCCTGCGGCCCATAGCCCTGTGGTTCCACGTCTTCCAGCAGGCTGAGCTTGATCGCCGGATCCGCATCCGCGTGAGCGATGAAGGAGTCGACGTCCTCGGTCGTGATCGACTTCTTGCCGAGAACGCCTCGCAGATCGCGCGGGGTCGAGATGTCGTAGATCATTTCGAAAGGGTCAGACGTTCGTTGCCACGAGGACGATTCCGACGAGAAGGAAAACCACCGAGCTGCCGACGACCCAGACCATGTTTGCATGGCTGCCAGTGACATAAAAGGCACGGCCCCTGAGCAGTCCGGGAGCCGTTTCCTGCCGGGCGCTTTCGATCGCTGCCGATCTCCGTGCGTAGAAGCCTCGGAATGCGAGATGCAGCGCACCTATCAGGATCAGAGCGATACCCCATCCCAGGTCGCCGCCGTGAGTGTGAGCCGTCGCAAGAATTGTCATGTCGTGAGCAATACCCGGCGCCCTGTGGTCCAAACGGGGCGCCGGGTGTTCACTTTGGGGTGGCAGGAAGCTTCGCGGGCGATTAGCCTTGGGTGAGGGCCTCACAAGCCCCTTGCAGTGCGCGATAGAAGCGGCGGCGTCTGGGTTTTGCCGAAAGGGGGGCTAAGTGCCAGATCTACGAAGGACGGCAGGCGGGTGTTGCGCCGCTGCGCACGAACACCTCGGTAACCCGTTCTACCCAAAGGGTCGTCGCGGAGAAGCAACGTGAACGGCGCAGTGGACGTCCGGCGGGCCGCCAACGAGGTCTATGTGATCGCGCGGTTCCTGTTTGCGTGGGAACCGGCTCACGCCGAGGGAGTGATGGCCTACATGCGCGCTTCCGAAGCGGATCGTGACCGGCTGCGAGCTTTCGGCGATCTCCGCGGCAGATACCTCCAGCTCGGCTCGTGGTTCATCCACATCCGCGAGAATGGCGATGCGCAAAGCATGCCCACGCTGCCCGAGGAGGTGTCCGCCGCAGAGGTGATCGACATCACGCCGAAGGGCGGCTCGCAAACTCCGCTGCAGGACCGGCTGCGAGAGATCGCAACCACGGCACTTTCCTTCGCACCCGATCCGAACTGGATGCTGCTCGCGCAAGCGATCGACGAGATGCTGGCGGCGTGCAGCCCGGACAACAACCAGCGCTGGTTTTCCGAGATCAAGCACAAAGCGCTCGCCGGGCCTTTGGACCTGATTGGCGTGGGCGACCCGACGGAGGTCTTCAGACTCGCCAAGGCCTTCCTGGAGGAGCTAGAGCTGCTGCTCCCCGAGATGCGTAACGGGCCGCGCGCCGACGGCCGACTGGTCGCCGCGATCCTGGGGTTTCGGGCACTGACGCTCGGTGCCGCGAACGCGGCCGAGTCGCTGCCCGAGGAGATGAAATCGCTCGTTGAGTCGATCTCCTACATCGCGACCCCCGGCCGAGCGTCGATGGCCACCAACATCCAGTGGCTCTCGCAGCGCATGATCCGCAAAGGCCACGCGCAGCTGGTGCGAGAGGTTGCCGAGAACTTGAAAGCAGATGGCGATGAGCTCATCGAGGAGGCGCTCGACGGGGAGCCCGACAGCTTCTACCCGCCACTGTACGCGTCTGTGGCGTATGAGCTCGCCTGCTTCTTTATCGCTACGGCCGCTACCGAAGTCGTCGAGGATCCGGCCGAGGTGCGGCGCTGGAGGAGGCTCGCTGACAACGCCGAGGAGCGCGCCGTCCGAGCCGCCAACTCGCTCGGCTTCGCGGTCAGGAACCTGGACGGCACTGCAGCCTCCGAGCAGCTTCTTCTGATACGCCAGACCCGCGAGGAGAAGGGCGAGGCAGCCGCCAAACTCGAGGCCGAAGACCTCATCCTCCAGCTCTTCTACCCGCGGTGTATGCTGCCGATCCTGCTCGACGAGCGGCCGATACCACCCCATATGAGGCAATAGCCGTGACGGTCGAAGAGGACGTACTGGAAGCAGGGTCCGCGATCTCTGTCGAGATCGGGCTGGACATGAGCTACCTCGCCGCTCCTGGCGAGAAAAACCTGATCCACATCCCTGCCGTCGCCGGCGTCCTTTTGCTGCACTGGTTTCTGGAGGGCGTCGTGGAGGGGGTCGGCGAGGCGGCCGGCGAGGATCTGGAGCGCGGGGTCGCGAACGCCACGAAGCGCCTTGGGAAACGCGTCAGAGCGGTGTTTGACCGCAAGGACCGTTCGCTGAAGGCAGACGCCGAGTTGCAGGGGCGACTCACGACCGAGGCAACCGCGGCCGTCGAGAACGCGCGTGCCGCGGTCTCGACTGGCGACGGAGCACGAGTCGCACGAGTCGCCGACGCCTACGAGATGGCGCTGGTCGGATACCTCTCTGACGAGGGGATGCCGGCCCGTGACGCTCTGCGGATCGCCCAACGCGTCAGAGCCGAGGCCGGCGTACAGCTGCGGCCTGTTACGCCTCAGCTCTGAGCAAGCAAACGCACGCCGGACGGCTCGCCGCGGCCCTCGGGGGCCGGGTTGCCCCGGCGCCGCATTTCCGACGGTCACACTCCGCGCGCCGCCCTCAGATTGGCTCTGTAGAGCGGGGAATTCGAGTGGAGCTAGTCGGGGCTCTCTCCAACCCAGAGACCCAGGAGCAGCTACGACGGCTGTCTGAGAAGCTAGACCTACTTGTCGCTAAGGATGTCGCTCCCCGCCCCTCGGCTCGCTTGAACCGCAGGCTACGAAGCGGATTGGTCCCAGAGGCCATTATGGGGGTCTTGTCGGAGTCTGTCGAGCCTATGAGGATGAAGGACATACACGTGCGAGTCGAAGAGCTCATCGGCTGTCCGGTTTCCCGCTCAGCAGTCAAGAACTGGCTGGCGAACCACGTCCAGGGCGATCACGCGCTGTTCGTGCGCCTAGGACGGGGCCGCTACGTAGTGGCGGCAACCGAGGGCGCAAGGGCCGACTCCGCGTAGCCTCACCAGCTTGATACAGGCCCGGCCGTCCTAGTCCCGGAGGGACTGCTAGAACCCAGGGTTCGCGCCTGCCGCTATCTGCTCCGGAGTCGCGCCGCTCGTGGCATGGAGGCTACGACTGAGGAAGGGCGGTCGCGATGATCGAAACGGGATATATCGATACGCCGGTGCGGCCTTGCGGACCGTAGTGTGCCAACGCGGCGAAGCCCACGGGATTTGCCCCACGTTTCCCGGTGGTCAGCGCTTGCATTGGAATCTGCTCGTGTTGTCCGGCGGCCAGTTCAAGGCTCACGGACGCGACGGACCGACCGTCCTCGAACAGGCTGAGTTGGACTTGGGCTGATGTCCCCGCTGGACCTTCGTCTTGGACTCCGACGACAGCGCTGAGTTGGATCTCTCCCGGCGCAACCAGCGACAAACTTCCAAGAGGTGTGCCTTCTGTCAGCTTCACCACGCAGGTTGAACCTCCAGGGCAAGGTGGGCTCTGCATTAGCACGAGCGGGGCGCTCTCTTTGAAGCTACGGGCAGCGAGCGGAAAGCCCAAGGCCCGTGGCGTCACCGCGCCGGCTCGGAGCTGTGGCTTTCCGACGCTGCCGGCCGGCAATGAGACGGCGGCGTAAGATGCGCCTCCGAGGCTAATGAACAGCGCCAGTGTCGCAGCGACATTCGCGTAGGTCAACCGCTCAAGGAATCTGAGCAACATTACGGGCATTATAAGGCGCACGAGCTTCCTCTCTCAACCTCGGGTTTCTGACCTCTCTTACGGTCCTTCCGCCAGCGAGAACCTCTCGATATGGCTGGCGGTCGCATCGCTCACATCTACTTCGCCTGCGCTATTGATCTGTATGCCCCATGGAAGTTCGAGATGGCCGCTCTGGCCTGTAGGGGGGTCAATGAGCACCTTGCATTCTCCGCTTTCGTTGCACTTCTGGATCCGTTTGTTGCCGCTATCCACAACAAGAACGTCACCGTTAGAGGCTACCGTTATGCCGTCTGGTTCCTCGAATTGTCCAGGTTTGGTCCCGGCAGAGCCAAAGGCCCTCTGATATTCCCCGTGTTCGTTGTAGATCTCGATGCGATCGTTCCCCGTATCGGCAACGTAGACGCGGCCGTTCGGTCCCACGGCAATCCCGCGGGGGTCGTTGAACTGACCTGGCCCCGACCCGGCGACGCCGACGCGACAAAGGAGCTCGCAGATTTCGAACTTATCTTCGCCGCCATCCTGAACGTTGTAGCCGGCCATTCCAAGAAATGTACCGCTTTCGTTAAACTTCTGGATCCGGTTGTTGGCGCTGTCCGCGACGAACACGTTGCCGTGGCCCACCGCGATTCCTGTTGGTTGGTCGAACTTGGCGAGGCCGCCTCCGAATCTACCGATCGCTTTGAGAAAGCCGCCCCGTTCGCTGTAGACAACCAGTCTGTTCGCGCCAGTGTCCGTGGCCCATATCTTTTCTTCACGATCGACCGCGACGCCCTGGGGTTCGGTGAGTTTTTCTTCTTCTGTTCCAGTCACCCCGATCGCTTTGGAGTATTCGCCTTTGGCGTTGAACGCATCGACACGGTGGTTTCCCGCATCGGCGACCAGTGTGTAGCCTTCGGCATCGACTGCGAGGCCGCGTGCTCCGCTTATGTGTCCTTCGCCCGTACCTGCGCTCCCAAATGACCCTAGGTACTTCCTGCGGAAAAAGTAGGGTGTTGAGGGGCTTGTTCCGTCCGGTCTGATCGCCAGAATGTCCTGCAAATGAGTGGGTTTTTGGTCGAAAGGGGTCGGTGTGTTGAGGTTGTCTGCGGGGCAGGCGGAGTGCTTGTGGGACGAGGCGTTGCCGGTCGAGGTCAGGGAGCTGCCGGTGGATCTGGCGGCGCTGGATTTGTTGCTCGTAGACCCTGGGTTGCTTGGGCCGATCGTGGAGCGTTTTCGCCAGGAGGTGTTGGAGTCGTCTCGGGCGGTGTTGACGGATGGTCGCCCGACGATCGCGATGGAGACGTTCATTCGCTTGATGGTGCTCAAGACGCGCTATCGGTGGGGGTATCGGACGCTTGTGGCGGAGGTCTCGGACTCGATTCACTTGCGGCGGTTCTGCCGGATCTCGTTGAGCGAGCGGGTGCCGGACGAGTCGACGGTCCGCAAGCTGACCAGGCGGCTGGGCTCAGAGACGGTGAGCGAGGTAACGCGCACGTTGATCGCGAGCGCGACGCGGGAGAAGCGCTTTCGTCCTCGCGCGGTGAGGGTCGACTCGACCGTGGTCGAGGCGGATGTGAAGTATCCGACCGATGCGGGGCTGGCTGGGCGCGGGGTCAGGGCGCTGGCACGCGAGGGCCGCAAGCTCGCCGCGATGGTGTCAGAGAGCAAACGGCGGGTGCGGGATCGCTCGCGGGCGATCGGTCGCCGGTTGCGGGGGATCACGCGCACGATCCGCCGGCGCTCAGGGGAGGCGAAGGCCGAGGTGCTCAAGCTCACGGCGCAGACCGGCGAGCTGCTGGAGCACTCGGTGCGCGAGGCCAGAAGGCTGGCGAAGCTCGCGCGGTCCAAGGCGCGTGGCCGGGGCGCGAAGGGCAAGCTGAAAGCAGCCGCCAAGCTCGAACAGCTCGCGGATCGTTGCGAGAAGGTCGCCTCGCAGATCACGAAGCGGGTGCAGGGCAAGCCAATCAAAGACCGGATCGTGTCGCTCACGGACCCGGATGCCCGCCCGATCCGCAAGGGCAAGCTGGGCAAGCCAACCGAGTTCGGCTATGTGACCCAGCTCGCGGAGGTGACCGAGAACACCAAACGCGGCGCACGAGGGCTGATCCTGCCGGCATCGAGCGCGCCGGGCAACCCGACCGAGAATACGCTGCTCCCGAACACGATCGCCGAGCTCAAACGGCTTCAGATCTCCCCGCGCGAGCTGGCATTCGACGGTGGGTTCATGCCCGGCCCGACGAACGAGGCGCTCGAAGATCTCACACCAGAGCGAGTGTTCATCTCCGGCCGCCAAGAACACGACTCCAGACGCACCAATCGCCGGCTGCAGCGCTACCGCACCGGCAAGGAGGGCCGGATCAGCCACCTCAAGCGCCGCTACGGGATGGGCCGCAGCCGCCTGAAGGGCAAAGACGGCCAGCAGATCTGGACCGAGTGGGGAATCCTCGCCTATAACGCCGACACGCTCGCCGTCCGAGCCCGGTGAAACACTCCACGCGCTCCTGACCAGAGCAACCCACTCACAGACCGAACGGCCGCGCCCTCAACAAGCGCGGCCGTTCGCCATCACAGAGAGTTTTTCCGCGGGAAGTAGGTAGGTGCTCGCAGGACCAGTTATAAAGGTGCGATCGGCGCCATCGGTGGTGCCATCGGCGTTCGTCGCGACGAGCCGATAATGATACGTCGTTTCGGGTTCGAGGTGTGCAACTCCGCTGCTGACGGCGTCGGTCCCACTGCGACCCGGCGCATTGGCATTGGGAACCGGTACGGCCGTTTCGTATGTCGCTGTGCGGCCATATTCGAAGTGGTAGCTCGTTTCGCGCGCTTCTGGTGCCACGATGCCGTTCACGGTGGCGGTTGTGCCCGTAATGTTGGTCGCCGGTTCGGTAACGACGCCCGGTGTCGGCTCGACGTTCTCTGTCAGCGCACCGAGAGAAACCGTTCCGCTTTTCAGCATAGCGACTTCACCCACGATCATGCAGTCGAGAGTGGCGCTACACGTTACGCCAAAGAAGTCGGGCAAGAACTTTTCATCGCCTTCGTAGGCCGAGGTGTAGCTCTCGACTGTCCACGTCGTGCCATTCCATCGCTCAATCACCGGTTCGTGATTATCCGATCCGATTACCGCGCACGAAATCGTTGAAGCGCACGAAACGCTCTGAACACTCGCTTCGTCTTCTGCTCCCCCCGGAACAGGCATCGCGACATTCGTCCAGGATGAGCCGCTCCAGACTGCTGCGGCTGGATGATAAAAGCCTTGAGGGTCCTTGTACGTCTCGATGGCCATACAGAACGTTGCGGAAAGGCACGAAGCGGCATTTACGCTTCCCTCACCCGAAGGAACCGGAAGCGTTTCGCTCGTCCAGGTTGAGCCGTTCCACCGCTCAACGACGGGTTCTTCATAGGTACGGTAGCCGGTGGCGATGCAGCTCGTCGTCGTGCCACACGACACGTCAGACAACGCGCCTTCGGGCGTCGACATTGGGAGCGACGTCCAAGCAGTGCCGTTCCACATGGCGCTTACGGGATAGTTTCCACCGCGCCGTTGGGGGTGGTATTGGCCAACAGCGATACAGAAGCTCGCCGAACGGCACGAGAGGCTCCGATAGCTACCCGGTTCGCCTTCGGGGGCCGGGATTCTCGTTGTGCTCCAGCTGCTGCCGTTCCACGTCCCTGCACCGGACGATTCGCCCACGGCGATGCAGTCGGTCGTCGCTAGGCATTGCACGCTCGCGAAGGGCGCCGTGGCCGGCGCCACACCTTCTGTCCACTTGGTTCCATTCCAGGTCGCGACGATCGGCAGTTCTTCTTCGAAATTGCGGGACTGCCAGCGGCCGACGCTCATACAGAACGTCGGCGACACACACGATACCCCCGTTAGTCTTATCAACCATGATGCGCCGTGTGCCCGTGCAGGTTCAGGAATGATTTCCGGGTCGCCGAACGGGGGCCACATTGCCAGCGGGACAATCGCTCCGTATCGCGTGCCCAGGCTACTTGTCGCACGAATTCGATAGTCGTATTCCGCGAACGCTGTCAGTCCTGTCACGGTCCGGGTGACTTTAGTTTCTTTAGTCCCAGAGCCAACGGATTCCGCGGTTGATGGAGTGTCTTTTACTTCGGCTTCGTGACCTTGAGGCCAGTATTCGATTTGATATGTTGTCTGGTTGCCGCCGGGATTGATCGCCGCGTGCAAGGTGGCTTCTGTGAGTCCGACGTTGGTGGGCTGTTCGGTGACCGCGTATGGCGAGGGTGGGGTCGTAAAGGTCATGTCGGCACCGTCACTTGTACCACCGACGCTCGTCGCAACTATGCGATAGTGATAGGTCGTGCTCGGTGATAGCCCGCTTATGGGTTTGCTAACCTGCTCCGCGCTTCCGCACTGGCAAAGATTCCCGGCCGATTCAGTGTGAAAGCCATACGCCGTTGTCGGCCCATATTCGAACTGATATGTCGCTTCTGCGCCCTGAGGATTTACTTCCCCGTGGGCGGTTGCAGTCGTAGGCCCAATTTCAGACGCCACATTGGTCGTCACTGCCGGCGGGAGATATGGCGTTGTGAATGTCAATTCCTGGCCGTCGGTTGTCCCAGCAAAGTCCGTCGCTATGAGCCGGTAATGCACCGTCGAATGCTCCGGCACGTACAGTTCCCAGCTAACGTGTACCGGAGCTGAGCCGGGCTCCACGTGAGCATCGAGGAACGGAGCGCGTTCCTCTTTATTGGAGTTGACTTTATATTCCCAATAGTATTCTGCTTCGGGGCCATTTGGGTTGATCGTGCCGTTCATCGTTCCTTGTTCGACGCTGATGTTCGTCGCTTCTTCTGTGGTCACGGATGGCGGCGGGAGCGGCGGCGACGGAGGATCTTCGAGCGAGCATTCGCCTTCCCCACTTGTATTGTGCAGTTCATCGTCCCACAGCTTGGTCACGTACGACCGATAGGGGAGCTGAAAGGCGCCGAGATTCTCACATTCGTCAGCAATCTCCTCGCTGTCTTCTGAGAGCCAGCCGACCTGGCTTCGATAAGGACCTAGGCCCGGCTTATACCCTTCGTTGACCTGAGGATCGGTGACGCTCTCGGCGAACTCATGCGATGCGGCCCACGTCGTGGTATGGATCTTTTCTTCTTCGCTCCCTTCGGCACAGTGAGAGTCGCCAGCATAGGGGATGAGAGTGTAGCTGTAGGATTCTTCCGCATGTTCCCCGGTATATTCCTCGCCGGTGACGGTGTGAAAAGCGCAGGTGACATACGTTTGGCCTTCTTTTTTTTCTTCCGGGAGGACTTCTTTGGTGAATGTAGCTCCGGGTGCTGCAAGGACGATGAACTGCGCATTTGCGCTGGGGGTCAGTTTGTATGTCTGTTTGACCGAGTTGATCCATTCTCCCACCGTCGTCTGCAGTTGGCCCATCGTGAGATTATGGGGTGCGGTCACGTTCGTGCCGTGGCCTTCGGCGCCGATAGCCGCGTTATGGTAGGTGTCGCGGGTATTGCTGTAGTACTCGTCGACGATTCCCTGCCACGCGGCGGTCGAGCCGGGGAGTTCGTTTTCGGCTTTGAGATTGCTGTAAAAACGTGTCAGCGCTTCCGCAAGAGGAACCCCCACGCTGCCGCTCCAGTTTGATCCCCACCAAAAAAGGAAGAGTTTGGGTGAGTGCTGGACGGGGCCGCCCCAGTACTTGAGCCGCTCGGGTGGTACGCCAGCAAGCAGCGGGCATACCTGCCGCGAGAGCGAGGGACTAGCGCTCGTTGGCGCCGGCATGAAGTGCACGAACTGATGATCTGCCCAGGCGGGCGGCTGTACGCCAGGGGCTAGTCCATCTACCCCTCCACCGCTAGCGCCGCAGCTGCGTACGCCCGCCTGCGCTCCTGTAGCGACGTTGCTCGGCGTCAATGCAGCGACAGATGTAGGCTGCGCAGCAGCGAGCGGAAGGACGTGGGCGTGCGGCGTCCTCAACCCATGGCGGGCGCGTCTGTGGGAAGGCTGCTTGGTCGGGGTTGCCGCCGCCCCCTCACTCGCCAGCAGCGTGCCGGCGAGTGAGGACAAGAGCGCCAAAAACAGCATACGTCGAACGATGCACGCCACCATACGATCTTCGCCCCGTTCGGTCCCGATAGTCAAGAAAGTTCCGACAGCGTATATTGGCGCGGTTCGCCGCGACAACACGCGTTTTCGACTATTGTCTGCAAGGATCGCGGGACGGCGGGATACCGACCTTGAGACGTGTCGCTCAGTCGCGATCCCATCGGTGGACGTCGCGTCGCATGAGGATAGAGTGCTGCAACGCACTCCTCGCCGACCTCAAAATCCAAGAGCGCAAGCTCATGGAGAAGGACTATCGCGACGAGATTTCAACCGAGCTGTTTAGCGAAGAGTCGGCCCGGATCAAGCGCGAACGCCTCGACGCGACAGCCGTCGTCGATCGCCTCAACGTCCACCACGAGGAGATCCAAGACGCGCTTGCACTCGTCCTGTCCATCCTCAGCCACGACATCCATGACCTCTACCTCCGAGCGACACCAACCCAGCGGCGCTTCATCAACCAAGCCATCTTCAAGGCGATATGGGTCTCCCACGAGGACATCGACGACTCCCAGCTCAACGCGCCCTTCGATGAGATCCGCATTGTCAGCGAGGCCACCCGCATCGTCAATCAGGCCATGCAAGGACTCCCCAAGGCCCGGAAAAGCCAAGCTCCCGACCCCAAAGAAGAGGAATCGGGAGCTTTGGCCCTTGGTTCCATTACTGCTTCTATGGTGGGCCCGCCTGGACTCGAACCAGGGACCTACCGATTATGAGTCGGCAGCTCTAACCAACTGAGCTACGGGCCCGCCGCGCGCTCGTGCCGTGGCCGCTCGCGCGCTGGCGCAGACGCTACCAGCGAGATGTGGGATGCTCCCGCGCGCTGCTCGCCGCGGCGGCGCGGCGCACGCGAGTTCGGTTCCGAACATCAAACGGAGGGACGGCAGATGCCAGCAGAGCGTGCAGCGATCGTGACGGGGGCCTCGAGCGGCATCGGGCTGGCCATCGCCAGGGTGCTCGGCGAGGAAGGGTTCGGCGTCACGATGGCCGCGAGGCGCCCGGAGAAGCTCGAGGCCGCCGTCGCCGGGCTGGCCGCCGACGGCTTCGACGTGCAGGCAGTCGCCGGCGAACGTCGCCGATGAGGACCGAGATCAAGAAGGTCGTCGCCGCGCACCGCGAGCGCTACGGGCGCCTGGACGTGCTCGTCAACAACGCCGGCGTCGGCATCGGCGCGACCGTCGGCGAGATCGAGACCAAGCGCCTGGACATGCAGCTCGACATCAACCTGCGCTCGATCGTGCTGTTCTACCGCGAATGCTGTCGAGTGCTGCAGGGAGGCCGCCGGCGAGCACAAAAACGCGCTCGTCGTCAACACCTCCTCGATCTCCGGCAAGCACGGGGAGCGCGTGGCTGTCGGTCTACTCAGCCACCAAGCACGGCGTCGTCGGCTGGACCGAAGCCATGAACAAGGAACTCGGCGCGGACGGGCATCAAGTCCACCGCGCTGTGCCCCGCGTTCGTCGACACGCCGATGACCGACTTCGTCAAGGAGCACGTCGCCGCCGAGGAGATGATCCGCCCCGAGGACATCGCCGAGGCCGTGCGCTACCTGCTGAAGATCTCCCCCGCGTGCATCGTGCCGGAGATGATGTTCGTGCGGCCCGGCGAGGGAATCTGAGCTAGGCGCCCGCGCGGACGAGGCGTCGCGGCGAGAGCCTGCGCAGCCGCCTTGCGCGACGATCTCGCCGGCGGGGTCGCGCCGTCTCGGCGCGCGGCGCGTGCGCGCTGCGCGCGCCGCGCAGCGCGACGGTGCTCGTTGATCGCCCGTCGAAGCTCGACGGCCGCTCGCGCTCAGCGAGGCTCGCCTCAGCTGTGCGATCAGGATCCGCAGCTCGCGCGGCGGTCGCCGGCGCTGGCGCCGCCGCCGGTGCGGGTGAAGCGGTCCCACGATCGCGCGAACGAGAGGAGATCCGTGCGCCCGCCGGCGCGGTGCGCCGCGAGCATCGGGCACACGCCGCCCTCGCGATCGACGTACGCGCCGGCGATGATCCGCTCGTTCGCGCGCATCGCCGTCGAGCATCGCTTCGCGCGTGCCACCGGCAGGCAGTCGATCGCAAGGCGCAGGCGCTCGACGGGGCTGGCGCTGGTGGCGGCGGCGGTTTCGCATAGGCTGTGCACCGCCGTCATTGCGCTGTCCAGCCAGCGGCCGGTGGTGCGCGGCCAAGCGTATGGCACGCCTTCCCGCCCGGCAACGAATTCCCTCCCGCTGAAAGGAAACTTGCACATGAAGCTCGGCGTGCACATCGGCTACTGGGGCATGGGCCTCACCTCGGAGGACCAGCTCGACGATCGTCCAGGAGGCCGAGCGGCTGGGCTACGACTCGGTGTGGGCCGCCGAGGCCTACGGCTCGGACACCGCCACCGTGCTCGGCTGGCTCGCCGGGCAGACCTCGAAGATCCGCCTCGGCTCGGGCATCTTCCAGATGCCCGGCGCGCTCGCCCGCGATGACCGCGATGACCGCCGCGACGATCGACCAGCTCTCGAACGGGCGCATGATCCTCGGCATCGGCTCCTCCGGCCCGCAGGTCGCCGAGGGCTGGCACGGGCAGCGCTTCGCCAAGCAGCTGCAGCGCACGCGCGAGTACGTCGCCGTGGTGCGCATGGCGCTCGCGCGCGAACGCGTCGAGTTCCACGGCGAGACGCTCGAGCTGCCGCTGCCCGACGGGCCCGGCAAGGCGCTGAAGCTGACGATCTCCCCCGTGCAGGAGCGGATCCCGATCTACCTCGCCGCGATCGGCCCGAAGAACACCGCGCTCGCCGGCGAGATCGCCGACGGCTGGATTCCCGACGCTGTTCTCCCCCGAGCACGTCTCCGAGCTGCGCCCGCTGCTGCAGGAAGGCGCCGCGCGCTCGGGCAAATCGCTCGAGGACTTCGACATCGCCCCGACCGTCAACGTCTTCATCACCGACGACCTCGAGGCGCGCGCGCAACGCGATGCGCCCGTTCATCGCCCTGTACGTCGGCGGCATGGGCTCGCGCAAGCAGAACTTCTACAACCAGCTCGTCCAGCGCTACGGCTACGAGGCAGAGGCGCCAGACGATCCAGGACCTGTACCTCGAAGGCAAGCGCGAGGAGGCGATGGCCGCGATCCCCGACGCGCTGATCGACACCGTCTCGCTGTGCGGCCCCCCGGACGTCGTGCGCGAGCGCCTCGCCGTCTACCGCGACGCGGGCGTCGGCACGCTCGGGCGTCACGCCCGACCGCCTTCACGGCGCCGGAGCGCCTCGAGCAGCTGCGGCTGCTCGCCGAGCTCGCCGGCTGACGCATCGCGACGGTGGCGGGCGCTGGCGCTCCTGACGCGGGGCCACCGAGACGGGTGCTGCTCGGCGCCTTCGGCGACCCCGGTCACGCCTTCCCGATGATCGCGCTCGGCCGCGCGCTCGCCGCGCGCGGGCACGACGTCACGCTGCAGACGTGGCGCGCTGGCAGGCGGCACGTCGAGGCGGAGGGACTCGACTTCGCGCCGGCGCCCGAGTACCAGGTGTTCCCCTCGGGGCCCGAGCCGCTCGACTTCTACGAGGCGGTCGTGCACGCCGCCGCCGACACGCGTCCCGCTCGTGCGCGAGCTCGCAGCCCGACGTCGTCGTCGCGGACATCCTCACGCTCGCGCCCGCGCTCGCCGCCGAGCTGGAGGGCGTGCCGTGCGCGACGCTGATCCCCCACGTCTACCCGCACGGCGCGCCCGAGGCTTCCCGATCTACTCGCTCGGCGCGCGCCTGCCGCGCAGCGCTGCTCGGGCGCGCGCTGTGGCGGCGCGCTCAGCGGGCCGTCGCGCCGGGGCCTCGAGCGCGGCCGCCGCGAGCTCAACGACACGCGCGCCCAGCTCGGCCTCGCGCCGCTCGCGCACGTCCACGGCGGCATCAGCCGCGAGCTCGCGCTGGTCGGCCACGCTTCCCGCAGCTCGAGTACCCGCGCGCGTGGCCCGCACACGTGCACGTCGTCGGGCCGCTGATGTGGGAGCCGCCCGGCGCGCCGAGGTCGAGCTGCCGCCGGGGCGACGCGCCGCTCGTGCTGATCGCGCCGTCGACCGCCCAGGACTCCGAGCACAGGCTGCTCCGCGCCGCGCTTCGCGGGCTCGCCGACGCGCCGGTGCGCGTGCTCGCCACCTGCAACCGGCGCCTGCCGCCGCGCCCGCTGCCGGTGCCCGACAACGCGCGCGTCGTCGAGTGGGTCTCCTACTCGCGCACCATGCCCCAGTGCGACCTCGTCGTCTGCCACGCCGGCCACGGCACGCTCGTGCGCGCGCTCTCCTCGAGCGGCTGCGCGGTCGTCGCGCTGCCCGGCCGTCGGCGACATGAACGAGAACGCCGCGCGGCTGGACTGGGCCGGCGCCGGCGTGCGCGTGCCGCGGCGCTTTGTCACGCCGCGGGTGCTCGGCTGGCGGTCGAGCGGGCGCTCGGGGACCCGGCGATTCGCGGCCGCGCGCGCGAGCTGGCGGCGTGGGCGCGGGGGCACGATGCGGGTGCGCATGCCGCGCAGCTACTCGAGGGTCACGTACGCCGACGCGAGGTTGCCGAACGCTGAGAAGTCGACTCGCTGGTCGTGTCGATCGCGGCAAAACAGCTCCGGGGGTGGGACTCGAACCCACAACCTCTCGATTAACAGTCGAGCGCTCTGCCAATTGAGCTACCCCGGATCACGGGCACGATTCTAGGCGACCGTGCAGCCATCTGCGTCTGGCGGAGGCACTGAAGGAGTCCCGCCTCGACCTCCGCGTGGCAGTTCGCGCACAGCAGCACGCACTTGGCCATCTCGGCTCGCGCGGTCGCGAGCGCCCGAGTCGCTCCCTGCGATGCTCAAGTGAAACCGCTTGCTGCTCGGATCGAGGTGGTGGAAGTGCAGCGCGCTGACGCAGCGGCTGTAGCCACAGATCTTGCAGCGCCCCCCGGCCTCGGCGACAAGGATGAGCTTCACCTTGCGCCTGCGCTCGCTCACACGCGTCCATTCGACAACGCTTGCATCGGTAATAGCCGCGACCCTCCAGCCAGAACTCCGTCACGCCGTGCCGACTGCAGCTCCTCATCACCGTTGCCTTGCCGGCCGCCTTGGCTGCACGCGTGGAGCGCTCTCCAAGACGCCCCTGCTGGGCCAAGGTCTTCAGGCCGTAGCTGCGTCAGCCAGTGCCGCACCGTGCCCTTGCTGCGCCCGACCGCAGTCGCGATCTCGGCGATCGACATCCCCGCCTCGACCAGCGACTCCAGCTCGTCGCGCGCAAGCTGTCCTCTGCGCCGCATGCTTCTCGCGGTTGCGGCCTGCAAGCCCGTGTTTCTCGACCCAGTAGGCGACCGTCGATTCATGCCGACCGAAGCGCCTCCCGATCTCCGCCAGCGACAGACCCTGCCCGAGAAGCTGCTCCAACGAAGCGCGATCCATGCACTGCATTGTCGCACGAACATACGTTCGTGTCGTGTCTTCTGTGCCAACTTTGTGACTCTTGAGGGGCCGCGTAGTGCCGCCCGCCCGCCGCGACGAACTGGCCATCTGGCCCGACAAACCGACCGGCCGTCTCCCGGCCGGAGACCTCAGCCCTCCCTGTCCCCCGTCTCCTCGAGCACCTGCCCGTAGGCCGGTCGAAGTCGCGTTTGACCTCCGCCCTGCGCTGGGCGAGCGCGCTCACGTCGCCGCCTCCTGCCCGCGCGCCCGCTGGATCTGGCGGTCGACGCGCGCGAGCTCCAGCTGCAGGCGCTGCACCTCGAGCATCCCGTGTCCGGCTGCTCGCGCCCGGCTTCCACGACGAGCTCGGCGAGCAGGCCCTTCAGCTGCGGGTCGTCCTCGAGGCGCGCCTCCCCGTCCGCCAGCCTCGGTCATCGGCTCGCGCAGGTCACCTGCGCGCAGGTGCCTGGCCGCGCGGCGCAGCAGCTCGCTCGAGAAGTGCTCGTCGACGTCCAGGCCCGCCAGCGCCCGCGCTCCCTCCTCGGGCGAGGCGATGCACAGCGCCAGGAACGCGCGCTCGGTCTCCTCGCGACGCGTCATCTCGCTCGCCGCGAGGCTGGCGCGCACGCGCCGACTCGGCGTCGCCGTCGCCTCGTGCCGGGACGCCTGCCGGCTCGCCTCGCGGCTGAGAGCGCGCGAGCCGGCCGCCGAGCAGCTTCTCCGCGAGGCTCTCCGGCAGCGCCAGCGGCTGGAGACCGATCCGGGTCAGCTCCATGCGCATCGCGCTCGGCGGGCAGCTCGGCGAACACCGGGCGCAGCTCGTCGATCATCCGGTCCGGCCCTCCGGGCTCGACGTGGTCGCCCGCCGCGAGCACGCGCTCGACCCGGAAGCGCACGAACGGGACCGATCCCTCGACGCGCCGACTGCATCGCCTGCGGCGCCGTCGCGCTGGATCAGCTCGGCCGGGTCAGCGCCCGCCGGCAGCGGCACGACGCGCAGCTCGAGCTTGCGTTTGGCCGCCAGAGCTTGAACGCGCTGCAGCATCGCCTCCTGCCCGGCGCTGTCGGCGTCGAGCGCCAGCAGCACCGTCTGCGCCATGCGCGCCAGCTCCCCCACCTGCTCGCCCGTCAGCGCCGTGCCCATCAGCCCGACCGCGTTTCGCATGCCCGCCTGGTGCAGCGCGATCACGTCGGTGTAGCCCTCGCACACGATCACCTCCCCCGCCTGCGCCGCGTGCGCCCGCGCGAGGTCCGCGCCGTACAGGTGCGGGCCCTTGTGGTAGATGTCGTTGTCGGAGGTGTTCAGGTACTTCGGTTGCTGTTCTGCGCGCATCGCGCGCGCGCCGAAGCCGAGCACGCGGCCGCGGATGTCGGCCAGCGGGAACATGATCCGCGAGCGGAAGCGGTCATACGGGCGCCCGTTCTCCTTCGAGCGCTGCGCCAGGCCGGTCGCGTACAGCTCCTGCTCGGAGAAGCCGCCGCGGCGCGAGGCCAGCAGCACGCGATCCCAGGCGCTCGGGCGCGTAGCCGACGCGGAACTCCCGCAGGACCTCCTCGCCCAGCCCCCGCTCCTGCAGGTACTCGCGGGCGTGCCGCGCCTCGCTCGGACTCCCACAGGTAGCGCTCGTAGTAGGCGGCCGTGCGCGCCAGCAGCTCGAGCAGCCGCTCGCGGCGCCGGCGCTGCTCGGCCTCGCGCGGGTCCTCCTCCTCGCGCTCGAGCTCCACCCCGTAGCGTTCGGCCAGCAGCTCGAGCGCGCCCTTGAAGTCGACGCCCTCGGTCTCCTGCACGAACGTGAACACGTCGCCCGAGGCCTGGCAGCCGAAGCAGTAGTAGACCTTCTGCGCCGGGTCGATCCCGAACGACGGCGTGCGCTCGTCGTGGAACGGGCACAGCCCCTCGTAGCGCGCCGGCCCCGCGCGGCGCAGCTCGGTGCGCGCCGAGACCAGCTCCACGAAGTCGACCGCGTCGCGCACGCGGTCCTTGGACTCGTTCGTGTACAGCGCCACGCCGGCAACGCTAGCGGGCGAACGCCTGCGGCACCTGCAGCTCGGTGTACGCCCTGATGCAGTAGCGGTCGGTCATGCCCGCGAGGTAGTCGGTCACGCGCTCGCGCGAGCTCCGCGTCGCCGCTGGGCGCGGCCCCGTCGGGGCCCCGCGGCAGCAGCTCGGGGTGCTCGACGTAGTGCTCGAACAGCCTGCGCACCACCGCCGCGATCTTCGCGTGCTCGGCGCGCACCGCCGGGCCGAGGTACACGCGCTCGAACATGAACTCGCGCAGCTCGCTCATCGCCGGTCCCGCCTGCGGACCCTGGACGATGTCGCCCGCCCGCTGCGAGTGCTCGACCATGTCGTGCACGAGCGCGTCGATCCGCGCCGAGCCGCTGGCGCCGAGCACCGCGATCGGCTCGCTCGGCAGCTCCCGCTCGCGCAGCAGGCCCGCGCGCACGGCGTCGTCGATGTCGTGGTTGATGTAGGCCACGCGGTCGATCACCCGCACGATCCTGCCCTCGAGCGTCTGCGGCAGCGGCGCGCGGCTGGAGTGGCGCGCGATCCCGTCGCGGACCTGCTCGGTCAGGTTCAGCCCGGCGCCGTCGCGCTCGAGGCGCTCGACGATCCGCAGCGAGTGCTCGTAGTGGCGGAAGTCGCGGCCGAAGCGCTCTTTCAGGCAGTCGTCGAGCACCTCCTCGCCGATGTGCCCGAACGGCGGATGGCCGAGGTCGTGGCCGAGGCCGATCGCCTCGACCAGATCCTCGTTCAGGCGCAGCGCCCGCGCGACCGTGCGCGAGATCGTCGTCACCTCGAGCGTGTGCGTCAGGCGCGTGCGGTAGTGGTCGCCGCGCGGCGCCACGAACACCTGCGTCTTGTGCGTGAGCCGGCGAAACGCCTTGCTGTGGACGATCCGGTCGCGGTCGCGCTGAAACGGCGTGCGCAGCGAGCAGTCATCCTCCGGGTGCAGCGCGCAGCGCCGGATAGGAGCGCGCGGCAAGCGGCGAGAGCAGTCGCTCCTCCTGCTCGGCGCAGCTCGGCGAAGCCGGCCGCGACCGTGTCCTGTCGGTTGCGATGCTCACCCTTCGATTGTGCCAGCGGCTGCGGCCACTCCCGGCCTGTCGCGACGCTTGCGCCGCCGACGGCGCCGCGCGGACTTGGCGATCGCTGCTCAGCCCTCGCGGTTCCAGTCGCCTTTGCGCGGTCGCCTTGTGCACCCAGTGGTGCCACCTTGAGTCTCGCCCGGGTCCTCGTCGAAGACTGGCGCTCCGCCTCCCGGCTGGGGCAGGCTCTGGGCGGCTGCGGTGTCGATGCGCAGGTCGACGCCGTGTTCGTGCAGCGACTCGACGTCCGCGGCTTCCACGAAGCGCAGCCCGTGGCCCGGCGTCTTGATCACGAGGCCGTGGAAGATGTCCTTCTCGGGCGCGGACACAACGTGATGCACCGTGCCGACCTCCTTGCCGTCGGATGCGAGCACCGGAACGCCCTTCTCGAGCACCTGGTAGGCGATCGGAAAGCCCTCGTCCACGGCGCACCACGATATCGGGATGTCGCGACAGTTCTGCAGCGAGCGATCAGGCCGCGCGCCCGACAGCCGGCATCAGCCGCACGTGCGCGTGGTGCTCGAGCGTCGCCGCGATCGCCCGCTCGACCTGACCGAGCGCCGGGGCGGACGCGTGCGGGACCTCCGTCAGTCCACGGCCGAGCGCATCCACCATGAAGCCGTGCGCGTCCTCGCCCAGCGGGAACGAGCCCGCCTCGCACGCCGCGCACACGACACCGCCGGCCGCGCCGGAGAAGCCGACCAGGTGCTCGCGCTCGCCGCAGCTCGCGCAGGCGCCGAGCTGCGGCGCGAGCCCCGCCGCCAGCAGCAGCTTCAGGCGAAACGCAAGCGCGCCACCGTGGCTGTCCGTCGATCCCAGCGCGTCCGCTCCCCGCGTGCTCGTCGAGCAGCGACAGCTGGCGGCACAGCAGGTTGAACACGCCGGGGTGCGGCTCCGAGGTCTCGAACAGCCGCCCCACCGCGTCGCACGCGCGCGCCGCCGCGTCCAGGCCGCGCGCGTCACCGCGCAGGCGCGCGTAGCCATCGATCGTCTGCGCGCCGGTGACCGTCAACAGCTCGCCCCGGCCTTCGTGCAGCTCGATGTGCAGGCGGAAGAACGGCTCCAGGCGCCCGCCGAAGCGGCTGCGCGCGCGCCGCACGCCCTTCGCGATCGCGCTCACGCGCCCGCGCTGCGGCGTGTACAGGTGCAGGATGCGGTCCGCCTCGCCGTAGCGCATCGAGCGCAGCACCACCGCTTCGGTCTTCACAGCTCGGCTTGCCATGGGGCAATGGTGATCGATACGCCCGACGCCTTGCGGGCAGGCCCTCGTTCACCGGTTCACCAAGACCCCACGCGATCGTCTAACTTGCGCGCACGGTGAAGGAGCTCAACGACAAGCAGTACGCGAAGGAGCTGCTGCGTCTGCAGACAGAGCTGGTGTACCTGCAGGAGTGGATCGTCGCGGGCGGCCGGCGCTTGGTGGTGCTGTTCGAGGGACGCGACACGGCCGGCAAGGACGGCGCGATCAAGCGCATCACCACCTTCCTGAACCCGCGCACCTGCCGCGTCGTCGCCCTGCCCACGCCCAACGATCGCGAGCGCACCCAGTGGTACTTCCAGCGCTACGCCGAGCATCTGCCCGCCGCCGGCGAAATCGCGCTGTTCAACCGCAGCTGGTACAACCGCGCCGGCGTCGAGCACGTCATGGGCTACTGCACGCAGGAGCAGTACGAAGAGTTCCTGCGCTTCTGCCCCCCGTTCGAGCAGGCCCTGCAGAACGACGGGATCATGCTCGTCAAGTACTGGCTGTCGGTCAGCGACGAGGAGCAGGAGCGCCGCTTCGAGAACCGCCTGTCAGACCCGCGCAAGCGCTGGAAGTTCAGCCCCACCGACCTGCAGGCACGCGCCCGCTGGGTCGACTACGCCGAAGCCAAGGATCGGATGTTCGCCTACACCGACACCGACTCGAGTCCGTGGCACGTGGTCGAGGCCGACGACAAGCGCACGGCGCGCCTGAACCTCATCAGCCACCTGCTCTCGATCGTCCCCTACGAGCATGTCGACGAGAAAAAGGCGCCGAAGCTGCCGCCGCGCCAGCGGCGAAAGTACAAGCGGCCGCCGAAGCGAACCGAGCGGCTCGTGCCGACCCGCTACCTCGTCGACTAGAACAAACGTCCAGCGCAATTGGCCATAGCCGCGCTCCGGATAGCCGCGTTCACGACGCTCGGCGTTCGCGGCCCCACATAGTCAAGTTATTCGAATTCCGCGTCGATACCGGATGGGAATGACGATGGCCAGATAATGATCTACCGGCGGCTCTCGCGCCGCATCTCACCCTCGAGCGACACAGCCGTGCCACGCTGGCTGGTCCTCGAGCCATGAGCAGCACGCGACCCGCGCGCAGCACCGAACAGCGACTGTCGCGCCGCCTGCGCGGGGCCCTGATCGGAGCGCTGATCCTCGCGATCGGCATCGCTGCGTCGGTGTTCGCAGCCAGCCAATGGCGCTCCAGCCTGCGGCACGCCAGCGGCCACGCGTTCACCTCGACCGCCAACGACCTGAGCAGCACGCTCGACTCGAGGTTGGACGCTGACCTCGATCAGACGCGCACCCTGCGCACGATCGCGGCGCTGGAGCCGTCCGTCGACGACACGCGTTTCACGCAGTGGTATGACCAGCTCAGACGCGGCGCGCCCGCGCCGATCGGCGTGGCGTCGGCGCTCATCGAGTTCGTGCCGGCGTCAAAGCTGCCCGCCTTCCTGAGAGCCGCGAAGTCCGACCCTACGTTCAGGGCGCTCCTCGCCGGACACTCGGACATCGTTCCGCCAGGGCGACGCTCGGTCTACTGCCTGACCCGCGCGTCCGTCGGCCAGACGGCCGCGACCGATCTCTATCCCCCGCTGCTCGACTATTGCGCGCCGATCATCCCTGGCGTCGGGCGCTCGCCGTTCGACGCTTTGATAGCTACGGCCACGGACACCGCGTCGACGATCGTCGCCCCGATACCCGGTGTCCCGCTCGTCGCGATCGGCGAGGCCGTATACAGGCCGGGCATGTCGCTCGCGAGCGTCGCCGCGCGCCGCGCCGCCGTGACTGGCCTGATCGGAACCTCCTTCAACGGCTCCGCGCTGATCCGCCCGCTGCTCGAGAGCCACCCTTCGCTGGCGATGGCGCTGTACCACAGCAACGGCGGTGGCCCGCTCCAGCTGATCGGCCGGGCGGGCAACGCCTCCCGCGAGTACACGCAACGCACGAACCTCGGCGAAGGCTGGGTCGCAGTCGTGACGGGCAGCCCGCAGGCGGCAGCGTCGCCCGATGCGCAGGCGGCAATCGGGCTCGGCATCGGCGTGCTCGTCACGCTCCTCGCATTCATGCTCTACGAAGTGCTCAGACGCTCGCGGCGCCGGGCGTGGAGTCTCGTCGGGGAGAAGACCGGCGAGCTCGAACACAGCGCTCTGCACGACCCGCTGACCGACCTGCCGAACCGCCTGCTGGTTCTCGACCGCGCCGAGCAGCTGCTCGCCAGGGCGCGACGTCTGGACGTGCCTGTGATCGCGCTGTTCGTCGACATCGATGACCTCAAGCAGATCAACGATCGCCACGGCCACCAAAGCGGCGATGAGGTTCTGCGGCAGGTCGGTGCGCGGCTGAAGGCGACGCTGCGCGACAACGACACCGTCGGACGCATCGGCGGCGACGAGTTCGTGATGCTGGTCGACTCGATCGGGCTCGACGCGGCGCCGGCGCTGGTGGCCGAGCGGATCCTCGAGGTGCTCCACCAACCGATCGGACTGCCCGAGGACGGACGCGCTCCAATCCTGCTGACGGCGAGCATCGGCATCGCCGTCGGACGGCCAGAGTCCGCCGAGGCGCTGTTGAAGGACGCAGACCTCGCCCTCTACGAGGCCAAGGCGGAGGGCAAGAACAAGTACGTGACGTTCGAGTCCTCGATGCAGACGGCCGCACAGGATCGCATCCGTCTGGAGATGGATCTCGCGGGAGCTCTCGACGCCGACCAGTTGTTCCTCCTGTATCAGCCCATGCTGGACCTCGAGAGCGAAGCGGTCGTGGGCGTCGAGGCGCTGCTTCGCTGGCGCCACCCGACCGCCGGCGTCATCGGACCGGACGTCTTCATTCCGATCGCCGAGCAGAACGGCCTGATCATCACGATCGGGCACTGGGTGCTCGAACAGGCCTGCCTGCAGGCTTCAGCTTGGCGTCGCGGCGGCTACGCGCTGAACATGTCGGTCAACGCGTCCGCGGGACAGCTCGAGCGCACAGAGTTCGTCGATGAGGTGCGTGCCGTGCTGCATGGCACCGGCATGAACGCCAAAGAACTCACGCTCGAGATCACCGAGACGGTCCTGATGCGCCAGCCGGACACCACGGCGCGCCTGCTCAACCAGTTGAAGGCGCTCGGCATCCGCATCGCGGTCGACGACTTCGGGACCGGCTACAGCTCGCTGGCCTACCTGCGCCAGTTTCCCGTCGACTCGCTCAAGATCGACCGCACCTTCATCACCGGCCTTGCCCGCTCGAGCGAGGCACACGCGCTGGCGCACACGCTCATCCAGCTCGGAAAGGCGCTCGGGCTGCAGACGCTCGCCGAGGGGGTCGAGGACCACGACCAGGTCCGCGAACTGCAGCGCGAGGGATGTGACCTCGCACAGGGATTCCTGTTCGCCCGCCCGCTCGCAGCCGATCGCTTCGAGAGGTTCCTGCACGAGAACCCCGGCCTGACGGGCGACCCCGCCGACAGCAGCAAACCGGTTGCTGTATCGCCGACTGCGGCGCACACCTTTCCGTGAACCGGCCGGCGCCGCCCATCCTGCGTCTTGGCAACCGCGCCCGACCCCGCTATATTTTATGAAGTAATGAGTGAAGTAGTCGTATACACGACAGATCCGTGTTCGTTCTGCGCGCGCGTGAAGGGCCTGCTGAAGGCGCGCGGCGTCGAGTTCGCCGAGATCAACCTCTCCAAGGACCCTGACGGGCGCGCCGAGCTCGCACGCACCACCGGGATGCTCAGCTTCCCGCAGGTGATCGTCGGCGGCGAGCTGATCGGCGGCTTCACCGAGGTCCAGGCCGCCGCCGAGAACGGTCGCCTGGACGAGCTGCTGGACGGTTCGGGGATGCTGGCCGAACCGGGGATGTGAGCGTCAGCGAATGTCCCCCTGTTCGGTAGCGCGTGTCCCCCGGTTCGTCTGCCTGAACGGCGGCTGGCAGGCCTCGCACACGTACGTTCCGCGCCCGCCGACGACCATCTTGACGATCGGCGAGCCGCACACGACGCACGGCTCGCCCTCGCGCAGGTGCACCAGGAACTGATCCTGGAAGGAGCCGCGGACGCCGTCGACGTGACGGAAGTCATCGATGCTCGCGCCGCGCGCGTCGATGCCCGCGTTCAGTGCCGCGATCACGCTCTCGCGCAGGCGTGCGTACTGCTCGCGCGTGAGCCGGCCGGCGGGCCGGCGCGGATGGATCCCAGCTCTGAACAGTGCCTCGTCGGCGTAGATGTTGCCGACACCGGCGAGCCTGCGCTGGTCCAACAGGAATGACTTGATCGGCGCCGTCCTGCCCTTGGCCAGCGCGCGCAGGTGCTCCGCGGTGAAGCGCTCGTCGAACGGCTCCAGGCCGAGACGCGCGGCGAAGAACGCCTCGAGCGCGTCGCTACCGAGCAGCAGCTCGCCGGAGCCGAAACGACGCGGGTCCACGAATGCCAGCCGCCGTGCACCGCGCGAGCCCGTCGTGGTGCTCGCCCGCCGCCCCCAGCCTCGGCGCGGGCTCGCGGAGCGGCGCCCAGCTCGACGCGGACGCGCGTGTGCGCCGGCTCGGGGTCGGGATCCGCGAGCACCGAGCCGGTCATGCGCAGGTGTTGCGCGAGGTGCACGTCGCCGTCGAAGCTCCACACCAGGTACTTACCTCGCCGCCCCAGCCGCTCGATGCGCCTACCCGTCGAGCGCCTCCTCGAGCTCCTGCGGCGCGAGCGGGCGCGACCAGCGCGGATCGAGCACCTCGATCCGCCGCAGCCGCCTGCCCTCGACCAGCGGCGCGAGCTGGCGTCTTATCGTCTCGACCTCGGGCAGCTCGGGCATCGCGCCCTCAGCTTAGGAACGCGTCGCCGGGCAGGCCGCTCGCCTGCGCGCCGGTCAGCCAGCGCAGCACGGTCGCGCCGACGTCCGCCAGCGGGCCATCGTGGCGAAAGCCACCGAGACCCGCCCCCGTGCGCCGGCGCGCGAGCATCGCCCCGGTCAGCGCCAGCAGCGGCGCGTACTCGCGCGTGTGGTCGGTGCCGGGGTGCGCGAGATCGACGCCGTGGTCGGCCGCCACCACGAGCAGATCGTCCTCGCGCATGCGCTCGAGCACGCCGCCGAGACGCGCGTCGATCTCGCCGAGCGCATCCGCGAAGCCGCGCGCGTCCTTGCGATGGCCGTAGCGCTGGTCGGTCTCGATCAGGTTCACGAACACCAGGCCGCGCTCGCAGCTCGCCGACGAGCTCCTCGAGCGCGTCGAGCGCGCGCGCGTTCGTCGCGCCGGGGTGCGACACGCTCACGCCGACGCCGTCGAACAGGTCGCCGATCTTGCCCACCCCGTGCACCTCGCACGCCGGCCTGCTCGAGCTCCTGCAGGTAGCTGCGCGCCGGCGGCGTCAACGCGTAGTCGCGCCGGCCGTCGGTGCGCGTGAACGCTCCCACCGCGCCTGTGAACGGCCGCGCGATCACGCGTCCCACGGCGTCCTCGCCGTCCAGCGCCGCCCGCGCGGCCACACACGCCGCGTAGAGCTCCTCGGCCGGTATCCGCTCGACGTGCGCCGCCAGCTGCGCCACCGAGTCCTGCGAGGTGTAGAGGATCAGCGCGCCCGTGCGCAGGTGCTCGGCCCCGAACTCCTCGATCGCCGCCAGCCCGTTGGCGGGGCGGTTGCAGATCACAGCGTGGCCGGTCGCCCGCGTGAGCCGCGCCACCAGCTCCGCTGGGAAGCCCTGCGGATAGGTGGGCATCGCGTGCTCCTGCACGACGCCCATCAGCTCCCAGTGTCCGCTGATCGAGTCCTTGCCCGGACCGAGCGGGTGCAGGCGGCCGTGGACGGCGGCGTCCGGGCTCGCCGGCACGCCGCGAACAGGGATGATCGAGCCGAGCCCCAGCATCTGCAGCGTCGGCAGATCCAGGCCACCGAGCGCCTCGGCGAGGTGCGCGAGCGTGTTGGTGCCCTCATCGCCGTACGCCGCCGCGTCCGGCAGCGCGCCGACGCCGCACGCGTCGATCACCAACACGAACGCCCTTCGCTGCGGCGATGGCGTGGTTGCGTTCATCGCCGCATGTCTACCGCGTGGCGCCCGTTCGTGAGCGCTACCCCGTGCGTGAGGCGCGCGGGTGCGCGCTGAAGTAGGCCTGCTTGAGGCGCTCCGAGGAGAGGTGCGTGTAGACCTGCGTGGTCGCCAGGTCGGCGTGACCGAGCATCTCCTGCAGCGAGCGCAGGTCACAGCCGCCGGCGAGTAGGTGCGTGGCGAAGCTGTGACGCAGCGTGTGCGGGCTCATCCGCTCCTCCAGGCCGGCGCGGCGCGCGTGACCCTGGATGATCTTGTAGAGGCCCTGGCGCGTGAGCCCGCCACCCCTGCTGTTGAGGAACAGCCGCGCCTGCACAGCCGCCGTCGAGCGCGAGCCCGCCGCGATCAGCGACGGACGCCCGCCGTGCACGTAGGCCCGCACCGCCGTCACGGCCTGGCGCCCGATCGGCACGATCCGCTCCTTGGAGCCCTTGCCGCGCGCGCACAGGAGGCCCTCCTCGAGGTCGACGTCTGAAAGCTCCAGCCCGATCGCCTCAGAGGCGCGCAGCCCGCACGCGTACATCAACTCGAGCAACGCGCGGTCGCGCAGCGCCAGCGGCTCGGTTCCGCGCGGCTGCTCGAGCAGGCGCGCCACCTGCTCGCGCGTCAGCACCCGCGGCAGCCGTTGCGGCTTGCGCGGCCCGCGCAGGTCGGCTGTGGGATCGTGCTCGATCGCGCCCTCCCGACGCAGATAGCGGTAGAAGGAGCGCAGGCAGGCGACCTTGCGCGAGAGCGTGCTGGGCGCGACGTCGAGCTCTGACAAGAAGCTCGCCACCTCGCCGTGCACCACAGCGGCCGGCGCCAGCCCGCGCCGATCGAGGAACTCGCCGAACTGCAGCAGGTCCGAGCGGTAGGCCTCGAGCGTGTTGCGCGAAAGGCCGCGCTCGAGCTCGAGGTAGGCGAGGAAGTCGAGCAGCAGCGACTCGATTCCGGTACGCGCGCCGAGGCGCTCGGAGCCAGCGAGGATGCGGGCACCGGCGATCGGTATGAACGCACCCGGCTCCGTGAGCGTGTTCGTCGGAGGGGCGGCGGTGTCGGCTGGCGTCATCCCCGTGAGCTTCGCTGGCGCCACGGGTGCTCCTGGCGATGCAAGCCGGCGTTCAGCTGCCGAGGCGACGCGCGAGCCACATCAGCCCGATCAGCGTCTTCGCGTCGCGGCACTGCGCGATCGCGCTGTCCAGCTCCGCCAGCGGCCAGGGCACGAGCTCGATGCGCTCCTGCTCGCCGCTGTCGGCCGACGCGTGGCACAGGTCGGTGGCCGCGAACAGGTGCACCTGCTCGTCGGTGAAGCCCGCGCTCGTGTAGTAGGTGAGAATCGGCTGCCAATGTGCGGCGCCGCGGCCGATCTCCTCGGCGAGCTCGCGTTGGGCGGCCTGCAACGGGCGCTCGCCGTCGACGTCCAGGCGCCCCGCCGGAATCTCGAGCAGCGCCGGCTCGCGGATCGCCTCGCGGGGTTGGCGCTCGAGCCACACCTGCTCGGCGTCGTAGGCGACGACAGCGACCGCGCCCTGGTGATGGACGACCTCGCGCGTGACCTCTTCGCCGTCGGCGTGACGGAATCGCTCGATGCGCACGTCCACGAGCCGACCGCGGTAAACGGTTTCGCCGCCGAGTGCTTCAAAGGAGCCGCTCATCAGCCTTCGCCGGCTCTGTCCGCTCGGTCCGAATGCTCGTCCGCGGACTGCGCGACGAGCTCCGCGAGAGCGCTGCCGCCGGCCAGCGCGGCGCCGAAGAACAGCGGGTCGGCCGCCAGACCACGACCCATCGTCTCGCTCGGCAGACCGCTGGCGGCGTAGGACGGCAGGTCGATGCTCGCGCGGCGCCAGTCGTGGCGCGCGATGCGCGCCGGACGCTCCACGTCGAGCGCCAGCGCCCGGCGCTCGGGGCTCGGCTGGCTCGGCATGGCGCCGCCGAACACTGCGCCGAGGCCGGCGCGCAGGTCGGCACCGACCGGCGATCGCATGCCCGCGGGCAGCGCCACCGTGACCGGCTCGAGCAGCAGGTCCAGCACCGTCAGCGTGTGGTGGGAGATGCCGCGGTGGCGCGCGCGCTGATCGCCCGAGGACATGCGCGCGACCAGCAGCGTGGGACAGCCGAGCGCGAGCGCGACGTGCGCCGAGTCGAGCGCCACCATGCCGCCGTGCCCGAGCGCCGAGCCCGAGCCGACGACTCCCGGCCCCGGACCGCACACCGCCGCATCCCAACCGAGCTCGCGCAGCCCGTGGTGCAGCGCGCCGGCGGTGCTGATCGCCTCCTGCTCCCCGCCGAACGCCGCCCCCGCCGTGAGGTGATCCGCGAGCAGGCCGCGCTCGCGCAGCACACGCACGGTGCGCGAGTGTCCGCCGGGCAGCGCGCCGCCCTCGGTCTGCACGTAGCCGAGTCGCGCGCGTGGAGCTGCCTGGGCGAAGGCCCACGCCACGCCCGCGAGCTGGCCGTGCAGGGCCAGCACCGCCGCCGCGCGCCCCACCGGCAGCTGCAGCGGCTCGCGCTCGACCGGCGTGACCGTGTGCTGCAGGCTCGTGTAGTTGAGCTTCATCGCGTGCGGGAGCTCGCCGCTGAGATCGTTCTCACCGTCGAGTCCGCGCGTGAGGTTGACGTGCACGACGTCGAACCCACCAGAGTCCAGGCCCAGATCGAGCGCCTCGACGTTGACCACGACTTCGTCGCCGACCTCGGCGCGCCCAACCAGCGCGACGTCGGCGATCGCCTCGCGACGCCTGCCGGTGTCGACGTCGCTGGTGAGCTCGATCACCAGCCGCTGCTCGGCGCCGGCGCTCGAGCGCTCGCGCCCGGCGGGGCCGCTCTCGCGGTCATCGCCCGTGTCAAGCGTCTCTACGACTGTGGCGGCACGGAGCTTCAGCATCGGCGCTGCAAGCTACAGGGCCGCGGCGGGCGCGAGGCTCGCGGCCTCATCCAGCAGCGCGAGCGCGACGTCGAGCATCTGCTCCAGCGCGAGCACGCTCACACGCTCCCCGGGCTCGTGGTTGTGCTCGGTGCCGTTCGCGAGGTTCACCGTGGGGAACCCCGCCGCGATCAGCGCGTTGGCGTCAGAGCCACCGCCGCTCGCGATGTGGACGGGCTCGTGCCCGCAGCGGCGCAGCGCCTGCTCGGCGACGCGCACCGCTGTGCTGTTCGGGCTCAGGCGGTAGCCAGAGAAGGTGCGCTCCACGCTGACGTCGAGGTCGCAGTCACAGTCGGGCAGGTTCGCCGCCTCGTGCAGGCGGTCGACGATCTCCGCGACGACCGTCTCGGCGCGTTCGTCTCCGAGCGCTCGCGCCTCGAGCGTCAGCGAGCAGTGTTCCGGGACGACGTTGATGGCGGTGCCGCCGGCGATCGTGCCGACGTTGACGGTCGTGCCGTCGTCGAGGCGGCCGAGCGACAGCGACGCAACGGCGCGCGCCGCCGCGAGGATCGCGCTGCGGCCGTCCTCGGGACGGATCCCCGCGTGCGCGGCGGCGCCGCGGAAGGATGCCTGCACGCGGAAGTGCGTCGGCGAGTCGAGCACCACCTCACCGATCGGAGAGGCGTGATCGAACACGTAGCCGAAGGCGCTGCGCAGGCTCGCCGCGTCGAACGCGCGCGCTCCCGCCAGCGCCACCTCCTCGCCGACGGTGAACAGCAGCTCCACATCCAGCGGCGCGCCCCGCTGACGGATGTGGCGCGCAAGCGCCAGCATCACCGCGACCGCGGCCTTGTTGTCGGCGCCCAGGATGCCGTCATTGGCGTTCTCCCAGCCGCCGTCGAGGAGCACCGGCTCGACGGGAGCCTGCAGGGGGACCGTGTCGAGGTGCGCGCACAGCAACACGCTCGGCCGGCCCGCACCGCGGTCGTCCGCGGCCTGCGGCTGCTGAGCGCCCGCGCGGTCCCCGGCGGGGATCACCGCGAGCAGGTTGCCGCAGTCCGAGCCCGCGCGCGGCCCCGCTTCGTCCTCGTGGACCTCGACGCCGAGCGCGCGCAGCTCGGCGATCACACGCTCGGCACAGCCGCGCTCGCGACCCGAGGGGCTCTCGATCCGGCACAGCTCGGCGAAGGTGCCATTGAGGTAGCGGCGCTCGAGCTCACCGACCTTTTCGAGCGACGGCTGAGCCGTCACGGCCGGCCGGCACGCTGCGCCGATGCCCGTTCAGGCGAGTCCGCCTGCCGGTCATCCAGTAAATCCTCCCTGCTGCCTGCGTGCTCGAGCGCGGCAGCGACGAACCCCCGGAACAGCGGGGCGGGGCGCTCGGGCCGCGACTTGAACTCCGGGTGGAACTGGGAGGCCACGAAGAACGGGTGGTCGTCGAGCTCGATCACCTCGACCAGGCGCTCGTCGGGCGAGGTGCCCGACACGCGCAGCCCGGGGCTGCCGTCCGCGAGGTCGGTGAGACGCTTGCGCAGGCGGTTGTTGACCTCGTAACGGTGGCGGTGGCGCTCGTAGATCACCGCCTCGCCGTACATCTCGAGGGCGCGGCTTTCGGCGTGCAGCTTGATCGGGTCGGCGCCGAGGCGCATCGTGCCGCCGAGGTCGGCCACTTCCTTCTGCTCGGGCAGCAGGTCGATGACCGGGTAGGGCGTCTCGATGTCGAACTCGGTGGAGTTGGCGCCGTCCATGCCGGCGACGTTGCGGGCGAACTCGGCGACGGCAACCTGCATGCCCAGGCAGATGCCCAGATACGGCACCTGGCGCTCGCGCGCGAATTGCGCGGCCGCGATCTTGCCCTCGATCCCGCGCCCGCCGAAGCCGCCGGGGATCAGGATCCCGTCGACGCCGCCGAGCTGGGAGGCGATCTCCTCCTCATCGCCGTTCTCGAGGCTCTCGGAGTCGATCCACTCGATCTGCACCCGTCCGTCCTGCAGCGAGGCGGCGTGGCGGAGCGCTTCGGAAACCGACAGGTATGCGTCCTCGAGCTGCACGTACTTGCCCACCAGCGCGATCCGCACCGTCTGGCCGTTCGGAGAACGGCCAGCGCGTTCCCAACGCTCGATCGGCTCCCGCCAGCGCGACAGGTCCGGCGCCGGCGCCTGCTCGTCCTGACCGAAGTGCTCGAGGATGAAATCGTCCACCCCCTGCTCACGGAAGGTGAGCGGCACCTTGTAGATGTTGTCGACGTCGCACGCCGACACGATCGCCTCCATCGGGAGGCTCGCGAACAATGCGATCTTCTTGCGTATCTCGGTGGACAGCGACCCCTCCGAACGGCACATGAGCATGTCCGGCGCGATGCCGATGCGCCGCAGCTCGTTGACCGAGTGCTGGGTGGGCTTGGTCTTCAGCTCGCCGGCGTGGCCGATGTAGGGAACGAGCGTCAGGTGGATGAACATGCAGCGCCTGCGCCCGACATCCACGGGGAACTGGCGGATCGCCTCGAGGAACGGCAGCGACTCGATGTCGCCGACCGTGCCGCCGATCTCGGTGATCACGAAGTCGACGTCCGAGGACTCGGCGATCAGCGCGATCCGCTGCTTGATCTCGTCGGTGATGTGCGGCACCACCTGCACCGTCCCGCCGAGGTAGTCGCCGCGGCGCTCACGACGGATGACCGTGTCGTAGATGCCTCCCGCGGTGACGTTCGAGGCGTGGCTCGTGTTGGCGTCGGTGAAGCGCTCGTAGTGACCCAGATCGAGGTCTGTCTCGGCGCCGTCCTCGGTCACGAACACCTCGCCGTGCTGATACGGCGACATCGTGCCGGGGTCGACGTTGATGTACGGGTCGAACTTCTGCAGTCCGACCGTGTGCCCGCGAGCCACGAGCAGCCGTCCGATCGAGGCTGACGCAATTCCCTTGCCGAGTGAGGAGACCACACCGCCGGTCACAAAGATGAACCGGGTCTTGCTGGGCGCCTGGGCGTGGCGGTCGGAGTAGTGCAAGCTCATCGAGGAAGTGGCTCCAGAGTAGCTGACGACGTGGACGCTCCAGCGGCGAGCCCGGCCCTGCGCGCGTCAGAAGCACGCAGCGAGCGAACTCTTTTCTAGGCGCCTAGGGGCGCCCGAGGGCGTCTAGCTGGCGCAATCCTGGCGTGCGCTCGATGAGTGCAGAGATCGAACGGAACTCGCCGTAGACGGTGATCACGACGAGTAGCGCGAGCGCGACCAGCTGTCCGGTGGTAGAGAGCGTCAGCACGAGCCACAGCCCGGCGAGTGCGCCGAGCAGGTTCGCGCCGGTGTCGCCCAGCATCGCGCGCTCGCGCAGGTCGTATGCGCCGGCCACCAGCGCGGGCCCGGCGAACAGGCCGAGCGCCCACAGCGGCCGCAAGTCGGCCGAACCGATCGTCAGCCCTGCGCCGAGCAGCACGAACGCCTTGGTCGCACGACCCGGCCGCAGGTCGAGCAGGTTGAAGGCGTTGGTGGCGAGCACGAGCACTCCGGTCGCCAGCAGCCAGCGGCCGTTGGAGCCAGCGAACCCGACGCGCGTCGCCAGCAGCGCCAGGCCGAGCGAGCCGAACGCCTTGATCGCGCCGGTTGAGAGCTCGCGCCGGGCGAGCGCCGCGCCGTGCCCGCGCCAGCCGCGGACCCGCCGCGTGCCGTCGCCTCGCGTATCGCGCGCAAGCATGTCGTCGATCAGTCCCAGCGCGAGCACGCCGAGCGAATAGAGGGCGACAGCCACCAGCGGAGCGATGAAGAGGCGGACCGAGGCGAGAACGTCCACGAGCGTCAACGGGATCAGCGCGATCACCGCGGCCACGAGCACGAGCACGCCGAACGGAAACGGCAGGAGCCGACCGCGGTAGTTCGCGCGCGTGGGACCGCCTTCGCTGAGCGCGCGCAGCAGCGCCGGAGCCAGACTCGCCGCGACTGCCAGCGCAACCACGAATGGCAGGGCGTCCATGTGCGGAAGCTAGCGGCGTTCGCGGACAGGCTCAGGGCTGCCCGGCGCCCGCGGTGGGGCTGCTCGGCAGCAGCGAGTTGGCGGTCGACTTGATGCCAAAGCTGCCGCGGGCGCCGGCGAGCGCGTAGTCGAGCGCCGCCTGCCCCGCGAGGTTGTCGAGGTCATCGACGCTCGAGACGCCCTTGCCCCGGTACCACGGGATCTGCGACGGCTGCGTGCTGCTGAGCTCGACACCGACCGCGGGCACGTTCGCGGCGGCTGCACCCGCGAGCAGGCCGGACTCGAACGCGGCGCTCGCTTCGCTCTGCGCCGGGCTCATGCCCGTCGGTTCAGCGCGCATCACGACCAGCCCTTCCAAGCGCGCGAGCTGCCCGTCGAAGGCGCTGAAGAGGCTGCCGCGCACGCGACTGACGAGCTCGCGCCCGACGGCCGGGCCGCCACTCACAAGCTGGCGGCCGACGAGGTTGCCGAGACGTTCCGTGAGCTTCAACGAGGTCGCGACGGAGGCGTAGCGCGTTCCGGCCGCTTCGTGGGCGATGCCGGGGAGGTTGAGTGGCTCCTGCACCGCCACGACGGTTGTCACGTTCCCCCCGGCCTGCGCGACGGCCGTGCGCACGAGCCCGTCGATCTCGTCGGAGGAGCCGCCGAGGAACACCAGTCCGATATTGCGCCCCGCCAGGAGTTCGTGCACTGAGAGCGGGTACAGGCCGTTGACGAACGCTTCCTCGTTGGTCAGTCGTGTCTGCAGTTCACTGGCTTGGCGTCGTGCCTGGCCGACTTCGGAGTCGAGGTTGTGGACGATGCCGTTCTTGGCCGAGGAGACGAGGTTGGAGTCGCCGATCGCGACGCCGAGGAGCACGCCGATCATCAGCGCGAGCAGGACAGCGGCGAGGGACAGCGCGTGGTAGCGATAGTCGAACATGCGCGTTCGCGAAGCGGGGTCAGCCGAGGCCGAGAAGCACCCGCAGCTGCAACCACAGCAGTTCGACCACGTCGCGCAGTGCGGGCGTCTCCCACACGATCGCGACCATCGCCAACAGCCCGGCGGCGATCACGAGCAGCAGCGGGGTGAGCCCTGGCCGCGGCCGATACAGACGGCTGACGCCCTTGGCGTCCACCAGGATCTCGCCGATGCGCAGACGCGTGAGGAAGGTCGAGGACATGCCCTTGCGGCTGCGATCGAGAAAGTCGACGAGGTTGAACTGCGAGCCGACCGAGACGATCAGGCGCGCGCCCTTCTCCGCGGCGATCAGCAGCGCCACGTCCTGACTGGTGCCGGGAGCCGGGACGAGCTTGAACGGCAGCCCGAGTTGCTCCAGTCGGTGGCGCCCGGGAGCCTCGCCGTCGGGATAGGAGTGAACGACGAGCTCGGCTCCACAGCGCAGCGCCGCCTCCCCGGCGGAGTCCATGTCGCCGACGATCATGTTCGGCTGCAGGCCCACCTCGAGCAGCGCGTCGGCGCCGCCGTCGACGGCGACGATCACCGGCCGCAGATCTCGGATGAACGGGCGCAGGGCGCGCAGATCGCGCTGGTGTCCGACGCCGCGGACGACGACCAGCGTCGAGCGGTCACGGAAGTCCGTCGCGAAGCGCGGCAGCTCGATCCTGCCTGCGAGCAGCTCGCGCTCCTCACGCATGTGCTCGATCGTGTTCTGCGCGAAGCGCTCGAGCGCCTCATCGATCTCCAGGCGCCGGGCCTCCGTGTCGGCGTGCACGCGCTCGAGGTCGAGGATCTCACCACGCGCCAGCACCTTTCCCCTGCGCAGAATCTGGGCGTGTGGCGAGCCGCCGGTGCCGTCGTCGAGCGCAGTGCCCGCGGGGATCCTCCGGATCACCACCGGATCACCGTCTGAGACCGCGTCGAACAGCGAGTCCTCGGGCAGGTCGACGAGCAGGATTCCCGCCTCCACCAGCAGCTGCGGACCGAGGTTCGGGTATGAGCCGCCGGAGGACGGCCTGCAGTTGAGCACCGCGACAGTGCCCGCCGCGATCAGCTCCTCCGCCGAGACGCGGTCGATGTCGAGGTGGTCGATCAGCGCGACGTCGCCGCGCACGAGGTGTCCGACGAGGAGCTTCGTGCGCCTGCCAGGCCGAATCGGCCCTGCGACCGTGCCCGCGTGCGCGAGCTCGGACTCCATCGATCGCGTTACAGCCACAGCTGCGAGAGTAACGCCCGCGACGGCAAAACGCGACGCGTGCAGCGGCTTTAGCCGACGGACGCCCTAGGCCGCGCGTAGGAGGTCGCGGGCATGACGACGCGCCGTGGTGTCATCACTGTCGGCGCCGAGCATGCGAACGAGCTCAGCGACGACGTCGGCCTTGCCGAGCTCGACGACGGCGGTGCGCGTCGGCTCGACGCTCGTGTCCTTGACGATCGAGAAGTGCCGGGCGCCGAGCGAGGCGATCTGCGGCAGATGCGTGATGCACAGCACTTGGCGGCGCTCACTGAGCTCGCGCAGCCGCGCGCCGACGGCGCGTGCGGTCTGGCCGCCGATGCCGGCGTCGACCTCGTCGAATACGAGCGTGGCATCCGCCGCCGAGGCACCGGCGACGCTCATGATCGCGAGCATCACGCGTGAGAGCTCTCCTCCGGAGGCGATCTCGCGCAACGGACCCGCGGGAACGCCGGGATTGGGGGCGATCATGAACTCGACCGTGTCGCCACCCGTCGGGCCCGGCTCGCGCGGCTCGAGGATCACGTCGAAGCTCGCCTCACCCATCGCCAGGGCCGCGAGCTGCTCGCCGACCGCAGTCGCGAAGCCGCGGGCGGCTGCCCGGCGCGCGCGGCGCACCGACAGCACGTGGCGCTCGAGCGCCGCGCGCGCGTCCGTCAATTGCTCGGTGGTCTGTGCCAGCGCGATCTCCCCGCCGGCGAGCTGGTCGCGCCGCGCGCGGGCCTGGAGCGCGAACTGCAGCACCGCTCCGACGCTGCCGCCGTGCTTGCGAGCAAGGCGTTCGATCGCCGCCAGGCGCTCTTCGAGCGAGTCCAGCGAGACCTCCGTGCCGAGGCGCTCGACGAGATCCTCGAGGCCATCGGTGCCAGCCCGCTCGCCGTACTCGCGCAGCTCGCCGGCGAGATCGTGAGACTCGATCGAGAGCGCACGCATGCGCTCGCTGAGCGCATCCAGCGTCGGGTCGACGCCGGCGAGCGCGTCCAGCGCTTCGCTCGCCGCCGCCGCGAGATGGGCGCTGCCCGCGGCCTCACCTGCGTCGGGAGCGAGCGCGTCGGCGGCGGCGCCGGCAGCCGAGCGCAGCGCGTCGCTACGACGTAGACGCTCGCGTGCCGCCAACAGCTGCTCGTGCTCCTGCTCGTCCGGGGCGAGCGTGTCGATCTCGGCGAGCTCGTACTCGAGCAGATCGAGCTCGCGCTCGCGCTGGGAGGCGAGCTCGTGCAGCTCCTCCAGCCGCGCCTCCAGGAGTCGTGTCTGTGCGAACGCCTCCGCGCAGCTCCGCAGGCGGGCCTCGTGCTCCCCGGCGCAGAGGCTGTCGAGGATCTCCAGCTGCGCGCCCGAGACGGTCAGCTTGCGGTGCTCGTGCTGCCCGTAGAACGCCAGCAGCGTGGCCGCGACGTCGCGCAGCTCCGCGACCGTCGCCGAGCGGCCGCCGAGGTAGGCGCGAGTGCGTCCGTCGGCGCCGACGCGCCGGGCGAGCACGAGCTCCTCGGCATCGGGGCTGACGCGCTCGCCGAGCTGCTCGCGCAGCGACTTGGGCAGGTCGAAGATCCCCTCGACGTAGGCCTCGCCGGCCCCGGGACGGACGATCCCCGGCCGCGCGCGGCCGCCGAGCAGCAGGTCGAGGGCGTGCGCGAGGACGGTCTTGCCCGCGCCGGTCTCTCCGGTGAGGACGTTCAACCCTCCCGCCAGGCGCAGCTGCGCCTCCTCGATCAGAAGCAGATTCTCGACACGCAGCTCTTGCAGCACCTCACGTGGTCTACCAGCGCGCGGGGACGGATTGCGACGGGGCTGCGAATCGCGGCGACGCCCGTGCGCCAGCTTCCGCGGTCGCACGCGTGCTGTCCTTGTCGAGAGACCCAGCGGCGGGCATAATCGTAAAAGCGGTCCAGGAAGGACCGTCCACCCGGGCGTACACTCGTCCGCTACAGGCATGGCTGCCAGTGACCACAACCCGCGCTTCGAACGGCTCCAGCCGGACTCTGGGGGCTGCCCGGCCGCAGATGCGATGAGCGAGCGTCTGCGGGAGGAGATCGGCCGCGCCGAACGCTTCGGCACGCGCCTCAGCTGCCTGCTGGTCGTGATCGACAACCTCGAGCAGATGGCACGCGATCACGGCGGCGAGCTGCGCCAGCAGGCAATCGACTACGTCGCCGGCGCTCTGCGGCGAGAGCTGCGCTGCTTCGACCGCGTGGGGCGCATCAGGCGCGACGGCGATGAGGCGCAGGACCCGGGCACGGACCTGTTGATCGTCCTACCCGGCGCCGACGGCCCGCGTGGAGAGATCGTCGCCCGGCGCGCTCTGGAGCGGCTGCACACCATCAAGATCGAAGCCGACGGCACCCGCCAGGCGCTCGAGATCTCAGTTGGTCTGGCGGCGTGGCAGGGCGACGTGAGCGCCGAGGCGATGGTCGAGCACGCCCGCGCGGCGCTTTGCAGCGTCAATGGAGACGCGGCGAGCACCCAACCACCAACTCAGCCTCCCGCCGCAGCGCCCGCTCACGAGGCCGCCACGACGCACGCTCGCCAACCGCCGGAGCCGACCACGGCGCGCATCCGCGCCGGCGGTCCATAATCTCGGCCGTGCTCTCCGGATCAGAGTTGTGGCTGCTGCGGCTGATGGCCGACCGTGGCCTGGCGCTGCTCGACGCGAGCGCGTTGCTGATGGTGATCGAGGAGCGCGGCGAGCTACGCGTGGCGGCCAGCAGCGGCGCGTCGGTGCGGCTGCGGATCACGCCCGTGCAGGGCAGCGCGCTGGGGGCGCTGTACCTCCAGGGCAAGCCGGTGTCGCTCGATCGCCCGCGCGGCGAGGAGGCGGCATGGCTGCACGAACTGGGGCTCGAGGCACGCGCGGTGCTGGTCGAGCCGCTGAACATGGAGGCCCACGGGGGCGGCCTGGTGATCGTGCTGCGCGAGCAGGGTGGCTTCCGCGACCCCGACCGTCAGGCGTTGAGCGCCTTCGCGTCGAGCGTCGCGCAGCGCCTGGCGGCTGAGCGCTCTGTCGAGATCGAACGTCTGCGCTACGGCATGGAGGCACGCGAGCGCGAGCGCACGCGCTGGGCGCGCGAGATCCACGACGAGAGCATCCAGGGCATCGGCGCGCTGCGCCTGCAGCTCGCCAACGCCCGCGACCTCGATGACAAGCAGGCGCTGAGTGCCGCCGTGGACGCCGCGCTCGAGGGCCTCGGCACCGAGATCGACGGCCTGCGCCATCTGATCACCGAGCTGCGTCCGGCGGCGCTCGACGATCTCGGGCTGGCGGCTGCCCTGGAGGCGCTGGCACGGCGCGCACAGGCGATCGACGACCTGGAGGTCAAGACGGAGATCGATCTCAGCGGCATCTCCGACAGCGCCCACGACTTGGCCGACAGCGGCGCCCCGCGCTTGGACGCCGAGCTCGAGAGCACGATCTACCGGGTCGTCCAGGAGGCGCTCACGAACGTCAGCCGCCACGCGCAGGCGACGAGAGCGGTGATCAGCGTGACCTCGCGCGGCGGCGCGGTCGAGGCGTCGGTGACCGACGACGGGCGCGGCCTGCCGGAGACGGCGCGGCTCGGCCCGCGCGGCGACGGCCTGGAGGGCGGCTTCGGAATGTCGGGCATGCGCGAGCGCGCGGAGCTCGTCGGCGGCGAGCTCGAATGGGCGCGCGCACCCGAGCGCGGCACGATCATGCGCCTGACCGTTCCGCTGGCCGGACGCCCCGCGGCGAGCGTCGAGCAGCAGCCCGCCTCCTAGACCGACCGCATCGAGCCGCGCTGAAGGGCCGTCAGTCCTCGGAGGACTGTGCCGGCGGGACGTCCTCGTCTGGCTGTCCGTCCTCGCTGAGCTGGCCGTCCCCGCCCGGCCCGCGTAGCCATCCGGCGAGCTCCTTGCCGACCGAGCTGATCGACTCGCCCGCGTCGCGGAACCCGTCGCGGATGCGTTCGGCGTAGAACGAAACCGCCTCGCTGCTGTCGGCGCGGGCGTCGACAGGGTCACCGCGCCGCGGATACTCGCCGTCGATGATGCGATCGAACTCGCCCGATTGCACCCACGCCATCAGCTCGTGCGCGCGCCTGACCGGCATCGGATGCGTGACGCCGAGGTCGAGCATCAGCCTGGTCAGGCGCTCGAGCCCGCCGCCCTGGTCTTTGTAGTCCATCCCCTGGCGCATGAACAGGTCGAGGTCGAGCTGCTCGACCATCGCGCCGGCGGCGAGCGACATCAGCGTGCGACACATCACGAGCGGGTCGCGGGTGACGAGCGCAGCGGCGCGGTCCGCGCTCAGCTCGGTGGCGCGCCCCCACTCCATAAGCGCCGAGCGCACCGGGCCGAGCGGCAGCGGCAGCCGCGAGCTGCGTGTCAGCAGCACGAGGATCGTCAATGCGGTGCGGTAGAGCTGGTGGTCGGCGAGGATGTGCGCGGCCTCGTGCGCGAACACCGCCCGCCGCTGCGGGCCGTCGAGCAGGTGCGCCAGCTCGGACTGCACCACCACGATCGGCCGGCGAGCGCCGATGGCGAGCGCGTTCGGCGCGGGAAACTGCGTCAGGTACAGGTCGGGGACGTCAGGCATGTCGAGCGTCGCGTAGGCCAGCGCATGCTCACGCCAAACGTCGCCGAGCTGCTGCTCGGAGAGCCGCACCGAGGAGCCGAGATAGCTCTGGCGCAGCGCGCGCTCGTAGCCCAGCTCGATCAGCTTGCGCACGACCGTGTCCAGGTACGGGATCGAGCCGAGCGCCGCGGTCGCCGCCCGGTCAGCCGGGTGCTGGAAGGCCCGCGGCGAGATGTCGGTCAGGCGGTAGCCGTCGGCGGGGAGGTTCGCGTCCGACGAAGCCACCTTGCGAGGGTACACCGGGCCAGTCCTGAAGGTTCGCGACGGCGCTCCACCCGCATCGCTCCAAACGGCTCGCCCGTTTCGCAAGCAAGAGCGTCGCCGCTTCGGCTTCGGCATAAAATCGCGGCGCGATGTGCAGCAGGTGGAGCCGAGAGCAACGCGAAGACGCCATGCGCAGGGCGATCAGCGAAGGACTCGTGACGCGTCGCGGTTGGAACATCTATTTCGAAGGATCACGTCTCTGTCGATACCGTCGGCTCGCCGCGCGTCTGCTCAAGGAGAGCCAGGCAAGCAGGCCAGGTCGTTAGCCCTGTCGCGCTCACGCCGCCGCCGACGAGGCCGGGAGGGATGGTGCGTTTTGGTCGATCAGCTGGCGCCTCGCGCCGGCCATCGAGCCGCTCAGCTCAGTCGGCGAGCCCGGTGCGGCGCACGTATGCCGTGATCTCGGCGCGCGACGAGAACCCGAGCTTCTCGATCGCGCGGGCCCGGTAGGTCTTGACGGTGCGCTCGGCGACGTTCAGCTGCTCGGCGATCTCCGGGTTGGTGTAGCCGTTGGCGATCAGGCGCACGACCTCGCGCTCGCGCTCGCTCAGGACGACGCCGTCGGTCGCGCCGTCCTCGCCGGTCGCCATCAGGGCGCCCAGCCGCGGATGCAGGTAGTTGCCGCCGGCGACGGCCAGGCGGAAGGCCTGCAGCAGCTCGGCGGGCTCGGCCTCCTTGAGCACGTAGCTGCGCGCCCCCGCCCTGAGCGCCTGACGCGCGTACTCGGGGTCCTCTCGCATTGTCAGGATCGCCACGGCGAGCGTCGGATGCGAGATGAAGCACGATGGCAGCGCGCCGAGGCTCGAGCCACCAGGCATCGTCAGGTCGAGCGTCAGCAGGTCGGGTTTGTGCTCGCGCACCTCGCGGATCATCGCCGGGATGTCGGCTGCTTCGGCGACCACGCGGAACTCGCCGCCCTCGCGCTGGAGAACCGCGCGAATGCCGTCGCGGACGACGGCATGGTCGTCGGCGATGATCACGTCAATCGGTCGCGTCACCCCTGGAGTGCCGGCGTCCATGCGATGAAGGTAGCGGGTGGGTAGGACCGATCGACGTCTGTGTGGACGATGGTTCCTCGTCGCGCTTGCGCGTCGGAGCGACTGGCACCGTCGCTTTCAGGCGTTAGCGTGGCGGCGTGGGCTCCCCGCTCTCATCGCCCCGGCTGCGCCGGATCATCACCGCGTACACGATCAACAGGCTGGGATCGTGGGTCGGCTTGGTGGCGCTGTCGCTCGCGGTCTTCGACCACACCCACAGTGCGCTCGCCGTGGCGGCGCTGCTGTTCGCCTGGCAGGCGTTGCCGGCGTTCCTCGTGCCCGGGCTGGTCGCCCGTGTGGAGGCCTCGGCGCGTCGCAGCGAGCTCAGCGCCCTGTATCTCTTCGAGGCGGTGGCCACGGCGTCGCTGGCGGTGCTCCTGTGGCACTTCTCGCTGCCGGCAGTGCTGGTCCTCGCGGCGCTCGACGGCACCGCGGCGCTCGCCGCCAGCGCGTTGCTGCGTGCCGAGGTGGCGAAGGTCGCGCGGGATCATGCGCACGCCCACGCAGACAGCCCTACGAGCCCCGGCAGGAGCCTCGAGGCTCGGGCGCAGGAGGCAGAACGCCGGGCGAACGCGGCGCTGAACATCGGCTTCTCGATCTCGTTCGTCGCCGGACCGGCGCTCGGCGGTGCTGTGGTCGCCGCCGCCGGAGCCCCCGCCGCGCTGTTCATCGACGTCGGCTCTTTCCTGATCTGCGGCGCGCTGCTGATCGACCTGCGTCCCCACGTCGAGGAGGCGGGCGCGAACTCTGCCCGCGCGCGCCTGAACGCGGCGTGGTCACACATCAACGAGGTTGCGGCGCTGCGCAAGCTCCTTCTGACGGAGGTTGCCGCGCTGATCTTCATCTCGGCCGCCGGCCCGATCGAGGTCACATATGCCAAGGCCACGCTCCACGCCGGCGACCGGGGTTATGGGCTGCTCGTCACGTCATGGGGAGCGGGCGCCGTGCTCGCGAGCATCTTCTTCGCGCGCTCGGTGCGGCGCCGGCTGGGCTTGATGCTCAGTGCCGGCATCTTCATGCTCGGGGCAGCCTTCGTCGGCTTCGCCGTGGCGCCCTCGCTGGCACTGGCGTGCGTCGCCGCGCTGGTCGGAGGGGTCGGCAACGGGCTGGAGTGGCCGTCGCTGATCAGCCTCGTCCAGCGGCTGACGCCGCAGCGTCTGCACGGCAGGCTGATGGGCGCCGTCGAATCGATTGCCGCGCTGTGTCTCGCGATTGGCCTGCCGCTCGGCGGAGCACTGGTCGCGATCAGCTCGGCGCGGGTGGCATTCTTGGTCCTGGGGCTCGTGTCGGCGAGCGCGACCGTCGCGTTCGTGCACCTCACGCTGACGGGGCTTGAAGACGGCGCCGAGGCGGGTTTTGACTCTACGAAGACTGACGGCTCGCAAATTGTGGCAAGCGAGTCGCACCCGAGCGCGCCCGCCGCGAAGTAGCAGCGGCTGAGAGCCGTTGCACCACACGACGCTCGCCCCTCCCCTCAAGTACTACATCGCGACGGTCGTTAAGGACGACAGAGCGCGCGATGCCTGCATCCCTGATCACGAGACGTCTGTTCTGGGCGGCCGAGGCCCTGCTGCTGGCGGGCACGATCGGTGCCGGCATGTTGCTCGAGCGCCCTGGCGAATGGCATCCGGTCACGCTTGTCGCGCTGCTGCTCGTCATCGCTTTCGGAGGCGAGTTGTTCACGGTCGAAACGAGCGGCGGCATCTTGAGCGCATCGCTGGGGGTGACCGCGCTGGCTATGGGTCTGCTCGGACCGGCCCCCGCGGCGACTATGTGCCATCGCCGCGATTGGGCTGCACTCGGCGCTGGGACGCCGACCCCCGACGGTCATGGCTGAACAACATCGTCGCGTTTGGGATCCCCGCATTCGCAGGAGGACTGGTGGTCCGTGCGGCCGCGGGCGATGTGGCGGGCGCGCCCACCCAGCACCTCGCCGACAGCATGATCTTCGGCCTGGTGGTGCTCGGCGCCGTAGCGGTCTTTCTCGTCCTCAACTTCGTCCTGTTCGCACTCGACCTGCGCATCAGCAAAGGCCGTCGGCTCGCGAACCTCGTACGTGAGCTGTTCCTTCCGTTGCTCGCGGGCGAGCTCGCGATCGGCGTCGTCGCCACAATTCTCGTGCTCGCATACCGGAGCGCTGGGCTGCCAATCCTGCTGGCCGCGATCCCGGTCCTGTTGATCTTCCGCCACCTGACAGTGGCGCTGCTTCGCTCCGAGGACCGGGCTGAGCAGTTGCAGGCGCGCACGATCCATCTGGTCTCGCTGCAGATGGGAGTGCTCAGGACCCTCGTCAGGGCCCTCGAGATGCGCGATCCCACGACCAGCCGCCACGCATCCGCCGTCGCCCGTTATTGCGAGGCGCTTGCGAAGGATGTCGGCTGCTCGGAGGATGCACAGGAAGCTCTCCGCACAGCCGGCCTGCTCCATGACATCGGGAAGTTCACGTGGCCCGACAGCGTCCTTCATGCCGACGTCGTTCGACCCGAGGATCAAGCGGTCGTCAGACGCCACCCCCAGGACGGGGCTGAACTCGTGGGCGCCCTCGACGGCTACGGTGCCGCGGCGGACGCGATCCTCTACCACCACGAGCGAGTGGACGGCAAAGGCTATCCGGCAGGGCTGATCGGCAAAGAGATTCCGCTCGAGTCACGCATCCTCGCGATCTGCTGCACCTACCACACGATGACAGCCCGCGAGAGCTATCGGACGCCGATGACCCCCGAGGAAGCCACCGTCGAGCTGCGTCACGCCGCTACGAACGGCCAGCTCGACAGCGAGCTGGTCGAGAGCTTCCTTGCCCTGCTCGAGCGCGAAGACCCGATGTACGCGCACGAGGCCGACTTCGAGACAGAGCTGGAATTCGACCGGCGGGTGCGCGAGATGGCCGAGCCGGAGTCGGACGCGAGCTCACACGGCACGCGGTCGCGCACGCCTGGGCGCTTCGCGATCTTGCGTCGCGGCTGACGCCCGAACGCGCGGGCGCGGCCTCAAAAGTCCGAGGGCCCCACGCGTACAGCGTGGCGCCCTCGAGGTAAACTTACGAACTTCGGATGTCTACTGGCCGTGAGGTTCAACCATGTCGTCTCCTTCTCCGGTCCGTTTGCGCTCCAAGAGCTCCCTGCTCTCATCCCTGCCGTCCGCGTCGACGGAGCCCCATGAGTAGGTTTGGCGAGGATAGTAACCGAATCAGCCGGAAATGACCACCCCGCGTAGGTCTGTGCAGGTTTGATTGCAAAGGAAGGGCCGACGGCCACGCGCCGCCGCGAGATGGCGACGGACTGCTGCCGTGGCCCGGCCTCGAGTCCAGGAGGCCCGCGAGCACCGACAAACGCCAACAAACCTCGCCGCGGCTCAAGTTCTCGGCGCTTTCGGACGAAGTACTCCTTGACCGCAAACCCACCGAGGTTCAGGAAACGCCGCCCGTGTCCATCCCATCCGCACAGCCCCGCAACGACCGCCAGCTCGTGTTCACCAGCTCCCAGGCCGCCCGCTACGTGGGCGTGTCGCTCGCGACCGTGCGGCGCTGGACCGACGCCGGCCACATCGACTGCTACCGCACGCCAGGCGGCCAGCGGCGCTTCTCGCGAGCCCAGCTGGACGACTTCATCGCTTCGATGCAGCGCAACGGCGGCACCAGCGAGGACGCCGCTGTCGAGCGTCGCGACGCGCAGGTGGCCTGAGCTCGTCGCGCAGGCGGTGCGCTCACTCGAGCCCTGCGCTCAGCTCGCCAGCCGCCCGAACTTCTCGCGCAGCCGCCGGTAGAACGAGGAGCCCGGGAGCTGGGCGATCGTGCCGACGTCGTTGACGAAGCGCGCCTCGAGCCGTCCTGCGGCGGGGATCTCCCCGGCGGGGCGACCGTCGACCGCGACGTCGAGCGGCTCCAGCGAGCGGTTGTAGATCGTCAGTCGATCGTCGGGCGCGGCCACCAGCGCGCGCGCGCTCATCGAGTGCGGCGCGATGAACGACACCACGAAGCCTTCCACCCCCCACGCCATCACGGGCCCGCCGTTGGCGAGGTTGTAGCCCGTCGATCCCGCCGGCGTCGCCACCACCAGCCCGTCGCAGCGCACGCTGCCGGCTTCCTCGCCGTCGAGCGAGTACGCGAGCTCGGCTACGCGCTCGCCGACCTTGCGGTGGATCGCGATGTCGTTGATCGCCGTCTGCATCGCGGCCTCTGAGCGGTCGTCGCGGCCGTCCAGCACGATCGCCGGCAGCCGCAGCAGCTCGAAGTCGCCGATCAACGCGCGGCGGAAGCCGTCCTCGATGTCCTCGGGCTCGACCGTCGCCAGGAAGCCGATCGCGCCGAAGTTGATCGCGAACACGGGCACGCCGGTGCCCGCGTATCGCTGCAACGCGCGCAGGATCGTGCCGTCGCCGCCGAGCACGACGCACAGCTCGACGTCGTCCTTGGCGGGCGCGTCCACCATCAGGCCGGGGCCAGCGCGCAACCCGTGCTTGAGCGTCTCCTCGGCATCGACCCGCAGCGTCACGCCCGCTTCGGCCGCGCGCGCGGCGAGCAGCGCGAGCGCCGGGCCCGTGCCGTCGGGGCGCCGGTGCGTGAAGACGGTCATCTCCCTCACGGCTCGACCGCCCGTGCCATCCGCTCGAGCTCGTCCGGCTCGCGCGTCGCCGTGTCCGTCCCCGCACCGGCTGCGAGATGCTGCCCGCCCGGCGCGTCGGGGTCGGTCAGCCACATGAACGTCTCTCGGTTGCCCTTCGGGCCCGGCAGACCCGAGGAGTAGTAGCCGACGACCGCCGCTCCCAGCGCGAGCGCGCTCGCGCCCGCCGCCAGCAGCGCCTCGCGGCGATCGTCGGGCGCCCGCACGACGCCGCCGCTGCCGACGCGCCCGCGTCCCAGCTCGAACTGCGGCTTGACCAGCGCGAGCACGTCATAGCCGCGCTCCAGACAGCCGAGCACCGCTCCCAGCACCTTGCTCAGCGAGATGAACGAAACGTCGACGGTCGCCAGGTCGGGCCCGCGGTCGGGCCCGACGCTCGCCGCCGGCAGCATCTCGGCGGTCAGCGCGCGCGCGTTGGTGCGCTCGAGCACCGCGACGCGCGGATCGCTGCGCAGACGATAATCCAGGGTTCCGTAGCCGACGTCCACGGCGATCACTTCGCGCGCGCCGCGCTGGAGCAGGCAGTCGGTGAAGCCGCCCGGTCGAGGCGCCCACATCCAGGGCGCGCCTGCCCTCCACGCCGAGGCCGCACGCGGCGAGCGCGTTGGCGAGCTTGACGCCGCCGCGCGAGACGAACGCCGGACGTTCCGCAAGCCGGACCTGCGTGTGCTCGTCGACCAGTTCGCCGGGCTTGGCCGCGCGGCGCTCACCGGAGCGGACCGCACGCTCGCCGGGCGTCAGGAACACCTCCCCGGCCATCACCGACGCCGCAGCCCGGCTGCGCGACGGAAACAGCCCGCGCTCGGCCAGCAGGGTGTCCAGACGCCGCTTGCCCATCGCCTGGAAACCCTTACACACAACTCGCGCCGGTGCCGCGTGCGGAGACGGCGTTGCAAACCTGCACGCGTGCCGTCGACGTACGCCGCTCATAAAGAGAAGGCCCAACTGTGATCGATGTCACACACGTCAGGGTCAGTGCTGGCCATCATGCTTATTGATCGAGAGCGCAGCATCTTGCTCTCCTGAATCCCTCCTCCCGAAACGGCCCGCTCTCCCCGGCGGGTCGTTTCATTTAAAGACCGAGGCGGACGCTCAGGCGCCGACGACGGCTGGACCGGTGCCCTTGGATCCGCCGCGGCTGCCGCTGATCGTGCGGCGGCGCCCGCGGTCGGACAGCGCCGCGGCAACGCGCTCGGCGATGCGCTCGCCGGTGAAGCCGACCTCCTCGTGCAGCAGCGCGGGCTTGCCGTGCGTCACGTAACTGGTCGGGCAGGCCCACCCGCAGGATGCGCGGCGTCACGCCGGCGTCGTTGAGCGTCTCCCACACGGCCGAGCCGAAGCCGCCGGCGAGGACGCCCTCCTCGACCGTCACCAGCAGGTCGTGCTCGGCCGCCAGCTGCGCCATCAGGCCGGCGTCGATCGGCTTGGCAAAGCGCGCGTCCGCGACCGTCACGGCGATCTCCTGGCGGCGCAGCTCGTCAGCGGCCGCCAGCGCCTTGCCGACGCCGCTGCCGTAGCCGATCAGCGCCACGCGGCGTCCGTCGCGCGCCGATTGCGGCGTGGCGTCGGCCTCGCGCAGGATCTCGCCGGTGCCGATCGCGATCGCGCTGCGACTCGCGCGGCAGCGCCACCCCTACGCCCTCGCCGCGCGGGTAGCGCAGCGCGATCGGACCGTCGTCGTACTCGAGCGCCGTGCGCAGCATGTTCACGAGCATCGCCTCGTCGCGCGGGCGCCATCAGCACGATGTTCGGCAGGCAGCGCAGATAGGCGATGTCGAAGGCGCCGTGGTGGGTCGGCCCGTCGTCGCCGACGAGGCCCGCGCGGTCCATCGCGAAGACGACGTTCAAGCGCTGCAGGCAGACGTCGTGGACGATCTGGTCATACGCGCGCTGCAGGAACGTCGAGTAGATCGCCGCGACGGGCTTGACGCCCTCGAGCGCGAGGCCGGCGGCGAACAGGATCGCCTGCTGCTCGGCGATGCCGACGTCGAAGTAGCGCTCGGGCATCGCCTTCTGCAGGATGTTCAGGCCCGTGCCGGAGTTCATCGCCGCCGTGATGCCCACGACGCGCTCGTCGCGTTCGCATTCGCGCACCAGCGCCTCGCCGAACACCTGCGTGTACTGCGGCGGCGGCGCCGGGGCCTTCTTGCCGCCGCGGCTGGCGAGCGCCGCGGGCCGGGTCGGCGAGCCGTTGAGGATCGACTTCGGCTTGGCGGCGTGCCACTTCTCCATGCCCTCGAGGCCGCCTTCCTCGGCCGGCGCGAAGCCCTTGCCCTTGACCGTCGCGATGTGCACCACGACCGGGCGCTCCGCCGCGATCGCCTCGCGCAGCGCCTCGCGCAGCGCGCGCACGTCGTGGCCGTCGATCACGCCCATGTACGCCCAGTCGAGCTCCTCCCACCACAGCCCCGGCGCCCAGAACGCCTTGATCGACTCCTTCAGATGGGGGCCGAGGCGCTCGAACGCCGAGCCGATGCCGATCGGCAGGCGCGTCAGCCCGCCCTCGACGCCGGAGCGCGCGCGCCACAGCTTCGGGTTCAGGCGCACGCGGTTGAAGTAGCGCGACAGCGCGCCCACGTTCGGGGCGATCGACATGCCGTTGTCGTTGAGCACGACCACGATCGGCGTGCCGAGGCCGCCCGCCTGGCCGATCGCCTCGAACGCGACGCCGCCGGTCATCGCGCCGTCGCCGATCACCGCGACGACCTTGCCGTCCGCCCCGGAGTCACCGCCGTGCTCGCGCTCGAGCTGGCGCATGCCCTCCTTGATGCCCACCGCGTAGCCGATCGACGTCGAGGCGTGGCCGGCGCCCATGATGTCGTGCTCTGACTCCGCGATCGAGCAGAACGGAGCCAGGCCGCCGTACTGGCGGATCGTGCTCAGCTGCTCGCGCCTGCCGGTGAGGACCTTGTGCGGGTAGGCCTGGTGGCCGACGTCCCACAGGATCTTGTCGCGCGGGGACTCGAGCACCGAGTGCAGCGCCACCGCCAGCTCGCACGTGCCGAGGTTCGCCCCGAAGTGCCCGCCGATCTCGCCGACCGTGTCGATGATGTGCTCGCGCACCTCCTGCGCGAGCTGCGCGAGCTCCTGCTCGGAGAGCCCGTGCAGGTCCTCGGGACCGTCGATGTCCTCGAGCACGCTCATGACGTGCGCGTGAAGATGAAGTCGGCGATTCCCTCGAGCTCGGCGGTCGCGTTGGTGCCGGGGGCGCGGCTGGCGACCTCGGCGAGCGCCTGCCGCGCCATCCGATGCGACTCGGCCGCCAGCTCCCGGGCGCGCTCGATCCCGAACTCGCTCACGTACGTGCGCTTCCCGTGACGCTCATCGCTACCTCGTGGCTTTCCCAGTGCATCGTCGGTGCCGGTCACATCAAGTATGTCGTCGACGATCTGGAACAGAACGCCCAGCTCCGCCGCGAAGCGACGGAACGGCGCTGTCCGTGCTCCGTCTTCGATCCCCGTCAACAGTAGTACGCAGAGCACCGACGCGCCGATCAGGCGCCCGGTCTTGAGCTCGTGCAGCCGCCGCAGCGAGGCCGGACCCGAGTCGCTGTCGGCCTTCACATCGGCGTACTGCCCGCCGACCATGCCGTTGACGCCGGTCGCGGCTGCCAGCTCGGCTGCCGCCGCGAGCAGTCGCTCCGGTGCCGCGCGCTGTTGCGTGAGCAGGTGGCGAAAGGCCTCCGCGTAGAGGCCGTCGCCGGCCAGGATCGCGACGTCCTCGCCGAACTTCACGTGGCACGTCGGCGCCCCACGGCGAAGCGCATCGTCGTCCATCGCCGGCAGGTCGTCGTGGATCAGCGAGTAGGTGTGGATCAGCTCGATCGCACCCGCCAGCGGCAGCACCTCGCGCTGCTCGAGGCCGACGGTGCGCGCGGTCGCGAGCGCGAGCACCGGGCGGATGCGCTTGCCGCCCGCCAGCAGCGAGTAGCGCATCGCCTCGTCGAGCCCCTGCGTGATCGGCTCCTCGGCGAAGTGCAGTGCGCCAGATAGCGCTCGACCTCCTCGCGCAGGTGCTCCGGGTAGCCGCCTGTCGCGGTGACGACGTACGACGGGTGGGCGGAGGAGGTGCCTATAGGAGCGGGTCCTATAGGAGGCTGTCCTGGCCGGGCGCCGGGGCTGAGACCTCGGCGCGGGTCAGCTGCTCGAGCTCGGCCGCGGCCTGCGTCGCCAGCGCGGCGCAGTCCTCGACCATCGTCGCCGCGGCGTCGGCCGAGAGCTCGCCCGAGCGCAGCTGCTCGGCCGCGCGCTCCAGGCGCGCGATCAACTCGTCAAGGCGCTCGACGCTCGCGTTCTTGCTCATCGGATCCGCGCATTCTCGCGCACCTCGCGCAACACTGCGCCCAGCACCCCGTTCACGAACCCCGGAGCATCGGCGCCGCAGAACGTCTTGGCGCTCTCGACCGCCTCCTCGATCGCCCCCTCCGGCGGTATCGGCTCATCGGCAGGGGCCGCGTCGGGATGCAGGATCTCGATCAACGCCACGCGCATGATGCTGCGCTCGAGCGGCTGGATCCGCTGCACCGACCAGCCATGGGAATGACGGTCGATCACCTCGTCGAGCTCCTCGGCGCGATCGGCGGCCGCGTGCGCCAGCGCGCGTGCGAACAGCGACGCGTCCGGCTTCAGCGTCTGCGCCAGCGGCCTGCCCGTGAGGTCGTGCTGGTAGAGCGCGATGACGGCCGCCCGGCGCTGGTCGGAGCGACGCATCTAGTACTCGCCTCGGGACACTAGGCGCGCGCGACGTATTCGCCCGAGCGGGTGTCCACGCGGATCCGTTGGCCCGGCTCGACGAACAGCGGGACCTGGATCACGGCGCCGGTCTCGAGCGTCGCCGGCTTGGTGCCGCCGCCGGACACCGAGTCGCCGCGCAGCCCCGGGTCGGTCTGGGTGACCTCGAGGTCGACCGCGCTCGGTAGCTGCAGGTCGCCGGGCTCGTCGTCGATGAACAGCACGTCCACCTCGCTGCTCGGCGTCAGGAAGCGCAGCGCCTCCTGGACCGCCGTCTCCGGGATCGCGATCTGCTCGAAGGACTCGGTGTCCATGAAGTGCGCGTCCGCGCCGTCGGCGTAGAGGAACTGCATCTTCCGCGACTCCGTGCGCACCGCGCGGAACTTCTCACCGGCGCGAAACGTCCTGTCGATCACGTTGCCGTCCGAGGCCCTGCGCAGCTTGGTGCGGACGAACGCCCCGCCCTTGCCGGGCTTGACGTGCTGGAACTCGAGGATCTTGAAGACCGTGCCCTCGACGTCGATGTGGTTGCCGTTTTTGAATTGGTTGGTGCTGATCGCCACGGCCCTGCATCATAGGAGCACGTCGGCGCGGCGAGGAGTCGAGCCGCAGGGCCGCGCAGCTCGTCTAGGCAGCAGCCAAGCTGGCGACGTCGATCCCGATGACCTTCAGACGTCGGTTCAGCGCATTGAACGCGAACGTGTTGGTTTCGTCCATCGAGTAGTCGAGGATCGTGTAGCTGTCGGGGTCTTCGCCCGGCGGCACCAGCACGGCGGACGCCAGCGGGATCAGCTCGGCGACGCGCTCGGCGATGCGCTGCTTGAGCGCCGGGTCCTGGGCCTTCTCGCGCAGGAACCAGGTCCCGTAGGCGACGTGGCGGTGCTCGTCCTGGGAGATCAGCTTGAAGCCCTCCACCCAGCCCGGCAGGATCTGCTTGCGTTCCATGTAGTCGGTCAGGAACCACTGGCCGGTGAGCGCGAGCGTGCCCTCGATGATCATGTGGTAGAGCGTCACGAAGTCGACCTTCGCCTCGATGTCGCGCGGGCTTTCGACGAGGCGCCGACCCCAGTCGACGAGCACGCCGTCGAACATCTCGATGAACGCCGGATTCAGATCGGCGCGCGCCCGCGTCGAGGCGATCCTCGAAGGTGCCGTCGATGCCGAGGACCTGCTCGTAGAAGCGGTTGAAGTGCTGCGCGTGGCGCGCCTCGTCGACCTGCTGGGTGGCCAGGAACGCCTCTTCGCCTTGGCTCTCGTAGGCCATCACCAGGCCCGAGAACTGCGTCGTGACGCGCTCCTCGCCGATGAAGAACGACGACAGGTTCCACGCGAGCCGGCTACGCAGGTCGGCGTCCATCTGCTCCCAGTCGCGGCGGTCCTGCGCCAGGTCGATCGTGTGTGACTGCCAGTTCTGGCGCTCCCACAGCTCATACAGCTGCTGCGGCGTCATCAACGTGACCGACGAGAGCTTCGACTCGTCGGAGATCGTGCCGACGTCGCCCTGACTGGTCAGATCGAGAAGCGAGGGCATGGTGTTCGAGACCTCCTCGTTACGCGCGTTGACGGGCTGGGTGCAGCAGCGAACATACTCCGTTGGCGCGGCTCAAGCAGACCCGCGGCGACGCCGATGTCGAAGGATGCGTCGAATCGCGCGCGAGAACGCCGGCTGCGCGTTCCTGGCCCTCTGCGGGTGTGCGGCGATGGCGTGGCTGGGGCTTTACGGCTTCGGCTGGAACGACTACGAAGCCGAGGCGCGACCCGCGTTCGAAGCGCTGACGCACGGGCACGTACTCGAGTTCCTGCGGCTCGCGCCCGCTTACGGCGGCTCGCTGATCGAGCGCACGCCGTTCGCGCTGCTGCCGGGGCTGTGGGGAGGCGGGTCGCTCGCGGTGTACCGCGCCGTCGCCGCGCCATGCCTGCTCGCGACGGCGTTGCTCGGCGTGTGGCTGGTCGCGCAGATGCGCCGAGCCGGAGCGCCGCGCCTGCCACGCGCGCTCGCGCTCGGTGTGTGTGTGGCCAATCCGATCGCGCTGCGCGCGCTCGAACTGGGCCACCCGGAGGAGCTGCATGGGTGCCTGTCTGTGCATCGCCGCCGTGCTGCTCGCCGCGCACTCATCCGACGAACGCGATCAATCGCTGCTGGCGGGAGTCTTGCTGGGTCTCGCGATCGCCAACAAGGAGTGGGCGCTGCTTGGCGGTTGGCCCCGTCGTGCTGGCGCTGGCGCCCGCGCGGAGGATTCGCTGCCTGGCCGCCGCCGGCGCCACGGCCGCTGCCGTGCTCGCGCCGCTCATCCTCGCCACCTCCGGCGGCTTCGTGGCGAGCACGCGAGCCGCAGCCACACCCGCGGCGATCGCGATCTTCAAGCCGTGGCAGCTGTGGTGGTTCTTCGGGCACCACAGTCCGCTCGCGCTGGGACCGAGCGGCCTCCCCGAAGCGGGTTATCGCACCGCACCGGGTTGGGCAGGCGACGTCAGCCATCCACTGGTGCTGATCGCCGGCGTGGTGCTCGCCGCCGCGCTGGTGCCCCGAAGTCGAACGATCTCGCTGCCGAGGCAGACGGCCCTGCTGGCGCTGTCGCTCATCCTCCTGCTCCGCTGCCTGCTCGACACCTGGGATGAAAGCTACTACCTGCTGCCGTTCCTGCTGGCGCTGCTTACGTGGGAGGTCTGCGGCGGTCCGCGCCGCGCGCCTGCGCTCGCGCTCGCCAGCAGCGCGCTCGTGTGGCTCAGCTTTCAATGGCTCCCCGAACACGCATCGGCCGATGCGCAGTCGGCGATCTTTCTTGCCTGGTCGGTCCCGCTGGCGGGGTGGCTTGGCCTGCGATTGTTCGCCGCCGCGCGCCGGGCGCCGCTCGGTCAGCCGCCCGGCGACGCGACACCCGGTTACGAGACGACCGTGAGCTCCTTGGGCAGGCTCGTGAGCACCTCCTGAGTGTCCTCTCTGACGACCACCAGGTCCTCGATCCGCACGCCTAGCACACCCGGCAGGTACACGCCGGGCTCGACCGTGACGACATTACCGACGCGCAACGGCTCCTCACCGGCGGTACGCGACAGGCGCGGGCCCTCGTGGATCTCCATGCCGACGCCGTGACCGAGGCCGTGGCCGAAATCCTCGCCGTGCCCGGAAGCGTCGATCACCGCGCGTGCGACGGCGTCGACCTCGCGGCCGCTGAGTCCCGCCGCGACGGCGTCGAGGCCCTGCTGCTGGGCCCGCAGCACGAGCTCGTAGACCTCGTGGGCCTGGGCTGAGATCGCCTCGCCCGTGGCGTATGTGCGGGTGCAGTCCGAGCAGTAGCCCTCGTGCAGCGCGCCCCAGTCGATCGTCACGAGCACGTTGGCTGGAATCTCCTGATCGCGCGGTGCGGCGTGTGGGAGCGCACCGTGGGCGCCGGCCGCGACGATCGACGGGAAGCTCGGCGCCTGCGCGCCCAGCCGTCGCATGCGCAGCTCCAGCTCGATCGCGACCTCGCGCTCGGTTCGGCCCGCCAGGCCGTCTTCGAGAACGCTTGCAAGCGCCTCGTCGGCGAGCTCGGTGGCAGCCCGGATGCGTGCGATCTCGCCGGCGTCCTTGACCTCGCGCAGCCGCTCGACGGCGCCCGCGTGCGGGACGAGCTCCCAAGCCTCGCCGAGCAGCCCCGCGAGCTTCTGGTGCTGCTTGACCGTCAGGCTCGCATCGTCGAAGCCGAGCCTGCCGCCGGTGCCGGCGAGGGTGCCGGCGAGCGCCCCGAGCAGCTCGCCTGTGACGATCTCGCGCTCGAACACGTCGGGCACCTGTTCGGCTGACTGCGCCGCGTAGCGAAAGTCGCTCAGGAAGCGATGGCCGCCGAGCTTCTCGCCGGCGCCCCCGCCGACGACCAATACAGCGGCGCTCGAGCCGGTGAAGCCGGTCAGGTAGCGCACGTTGACGAGCGAATCGATCAGCAGCGCATCCAGGTCCAGACGGGCCAGTTCGCCGGCGAGGCTTGCGACGCGCGAGACCTCGCGGCGTTGCTCCGCTGGCGCGCTCATACCGTCTTTCCCTTCAGCTCCTCGCGCAACAGCTCGAGCGCCTCGCGATAGCCGTCCGGGCCGCGGCCGGAGATGGTCGCGAAGCACAGCTCGCCGATCACCGACACGCGGCGCCAAGGCTCGCGCTTCTGTACATCAGAGAGGTGGATCTCGAGCGTCGGCAGGGCGGCGATCTCCAGCGCGTCGCGCAGCGCCCACGAGTAGTGCCCCCAGGCGCCGGGGTTGATCAGGATCGCGTCAGCCTGGCTGGGCGGCCCTTTCAACGAGTGCAGGCGCTCGATCAGCGCGCCTTCGTGGTTGCTCTGAAAGAAGCGCGTGCTCAGCCCGAGGGCGCTCGCGTCCTTTTCGATCTGCTGCTCGAGCTGCGCCAGCGTCAGCGTCCCGTAGAGCAGCGGGTCGCGACGTGCCGAGCTGGTCGAGGTTGACACCGTGCAGGACCTCGATGCGGTTGGCGGGCGCGCTCATGGTGCCAGCTCCGCGACCGCCGCGCGAAGGTCCTCGGGTGCCACCTCGCAGCCGAACTCGACCTCGCCGGGAGCGCGTACGAGCACGAACGGCACCTGCCTGCCGACGCGCTTCTTGTCGCGGGTGATCGCCTCGAGGATCGCGTCCACCGCGACGCCCTCGAGTGTCACCGGCAGATCGCGCTCGACCATCAGCGCGCGGGCCCGTCCCCGCAGCTCGTCCTGGCCTGACAGCGTCAGCGCGGCGAGCAGGCCGAGCCCTACGGCTTCGCCGTGGCGGTAGCGGGAGTAGCCGGTGGCCGTCTCGATCGCGTGCCCGACCGTGTGGCCGAGGTTCAGCACCTGGCGGGCGCCGGCGTCGCGCTCATCGGCCGCCACGATCGCGAGCTTCGTGCGCGCGCACTCGAAGATCACGCGCTCATCGACCGGCGCCGTCGGCGGCGATCGTCTCCCATAGCTCGCCGCCGGCGATCAGCGCCGTCTTCAGCACCTCCACCCAGCCGGCGTTCAGCTCCGCAGCGGGAAGCGTCGCGAGCGTGTCGGGGTCGACGAGCACGCCCGCCGGCTGGTGGTAGCAGCCGACGTAGTTCTTCGCCTGCGGCATGTCGACGCCGGTCTTGCCGCCGTAGGCGGAGTCGACCTGGGCGACGAGCGTCGTCGGCACGTGCACGATCGGCACGCCGCGCTGGTACGTGGCGGCGCAGAAGCCGGCGAGGTCACCGACGACGCCGCCCCCGAGCGCCACCACATGGTCGGCGCGAGTCATCTCGGCGGCGATCAGCGCGCCCCACACGCGCTCGGCGCTGGCGAGCGTCTTGTGCGTCTCCCCCGGCTCGATCGCGAAGCTGCCGGCGAGCGCGCCAAGGCGGTCTGCGTAGAGCGCGGCGACGGCGTCGTCGCTGACGCAGAACGCACGCGAGCGTGAGCGATCGAGCGGCCACAGCGCCTGAAGCCGTCGATTGTCGGCGGCGCTCAGCAGCCCGCGGCCGATCAGCACCGGGTACTGCCCCGAGGCGGCGCTCGCCCACAGCAGCCTGCGCGCCCGCGGGCGCGGCCGCGAGCGCGCGCAGGGCTGGCACCGTCGCTGCGATCGCGCCGATCGACAGGTCGCTGAGAATCGCGTCCGCCAGTCCCTCGTACAGCGTGCGCCGGCTCGCGTGCAGCGCCACGAAGTCCTCGCGCTCGACTGGCGAGCGGGCGCGTTGTGCCGTCGGGCGAGCCTTGCACTCGCTCCCACGCGGTCTGTGGGTCGACGTCGAGCAGCACCGTCACGTGACCGTCCAACGCAGCCCGCACCCGCTCGGAGAGCACGCTGCCGCCACCGAGCGCGATCGCGGTGTCGGGCGCGGCGTCGCTCAGCAGCGCGCAAACGAGCTCCTCCTCGAGTGCCCGGAAGGCCTGCTCGCCGTGCAGCTCGAACTCGCGGGCGACCGGATGGCCGAGGCGCTGCTCGAGCAGCGCGTCGCTGTCGAGTGCCTCGCCGCCGAGCGCCGCGGCAAGCTCGGCGGCGGCGGTCGACTTGCCGGCGCCCATGAAGCCGATCAGGACGAATGCCATCCGATCCGGTCTGTGTAGGCGCCGAGGGCCTGCAGCACGTCATCGATGTGGTCGCCGCCGAACTTCTGCCGGTAGGCGTCAGCGAGCACGAGCGCCACCATCGCCTCGGCGACCACGCCGGCGGCCGGCACCGTGCAGGAGTCGGTGCGCTCGCGCAACGCCTGCGCCGGCTCGTGCGTCTCGGTGTCGACCGAGCGCAGCGGCTTGGTCAGCGTCGGCAGCGGCTTCATCGCGCCGCGCACGATCACCGGCAGGCCCGTTGTCATGCCGCCCTCCAGACCACCGGAGTGGTTGGTCTCGCGGTAGTAGCCGCGCTCGTTCGAGTAGAAGATCTCGTCGTGCGCCTGCGAGCCGGGCACGCCGGCCACGGCGAAGGCGTCGCCGATCGACGCGCCCTTCACCGCCTGGATCGAGCAGATCGCCATCGCCAGGCGTCCGTCCAGGCGCTCCTCCCAGGAGACGTGCGAGCCGAGCCCGGGCACGAGCCCGAACGCCTGCACCTCGAACACGCCGCCCAGCGACTCGTTTTCCTTGCGCAGCTTGTCGATCTCGCGGACCATCGCCTTCGACGCCTGCGCGTCCAGGCAGCGCACCGGCGAGCTGTCGACCTCGGCGAAGTCGGCGTCGCTCAGCGCCTGCTCGCGCTCGGGTGCGCGCACGGAGGCGACCTGGATCACGTGCGAGCGGACCGTCACGCCGAGGGCCGCCAGGAACGCCTTGCACAGGCCGCCCCCGGCGACGCGCGCGGCTGTCTCGCGCGCCGAGGCGCGCTCGAGGATGTTGCGCACGTCGCTTTGCTTGTACTTCTGGGTGCCCACGAGATCGGCGTGTCCGGGGCGTGGCAGGTGCACCTCGGCGGTCGTCTCGGCGACCGGCCACGGATTCATCCGCTCCTCCCAGTTGGCGTAGTCGCGATTGGCGACCTGCAGCGCGATCGGTCCGCCGAGCGTGCGCCCGTGGCGCACGCCGCCGGTGATCTCAGCGGTGTCGCGCTCGATCTTCATGCGCCCGCCGCGACCGTGGCCGAGCTGGCGTCGGCTCATGTCGCGATTGAGGTCCTCAGGCGTCAGCTCGAGGCCGGCAGGTAGCCCCTCGACGATGCACGTCAGGCCGGGGCCGTGCGACTCACCGGCGGTTATCAAGCGGAGCTCCACGGCTCCTAGCTTATTTAGGCTGGAGGTTCAGCGCCCGTGGCGCCGGCGCGCGGCGAACGCGCGATGCACCGCGAAGACGAGCACGCCGGGCTGCGAGGAGTAGCGCAGATCGGGAATCGACTCGAGCCCGGCATGTCCGAGCAGTTCGCGTCCCGCCTTGGACTCGCCGCGGTAGATGCTCTTGATCGCGGCGCTCGAGGCCTTGCTCGAGACGATGCTGACGATCCGCAGTTCGTAGAGTTCCGTCACGCCCGCCGGCGAGAGATATTCGAGCTGCTCGGACTGGCTTTCGCGCAGGTCGATCGCTTCGCATTGCGTGGTGCTGGGCAGGCAGGCGGCGGGGCCGTGCAGGATCGCTTCGCTGACGAGCGTGAAGGTGGCGCTCTTGCCGCCGGACGTGACGCCCCTGAAGATGATCAGCGGCTGCTTGGCGGACGGCAGCGGCGTCAGCAGCTTGAGGTTCTCGAACGGGGTGAGCTGTGCCGTCTGCGGCGTCGTGCCGGCGGGCAGCGCGCCGAACAGCACCGCCACGTGGTAGACGGTCTTCGGCTTGCTCGGTGTCGAGGGCTTTGACGGCGTCGCGGGGGCCGACGGCGTCGGGCTCGATCCACCGGCGCCCTGCGAGCCTGTCCCGCTGCCGGCGGATGAACTCGAGGAGCTGCTGCTGGAGCCGGCCGCGCTGCTCGAGGTGGCGGGCGCGCTGGTCGCGGCGAGTGTGGCGCTCTTGGGCTTCGTTTCGGGGAGCGGCGTGAACGGGTTACGCGCCGCGCCGCTTCGCTGCTCAGACACCCCGCCCGTCGTCTCTGCGACCGCCTTTTCCGGGGTGGTCTGGCTGATTGTCACGCTTCCAGGCGTCGTGGCGCCGCGTGCGACAGCGGCGGTGGGCGTCGCGGCTGACGAACCGCCTCCGAGGATCGCGTAAGCGAGCGCCGCGACGAACGCGATACCCACCAGCACCACGATCGGCAGCAGGCGCCGGTCGACGAGGTCCGCCTTGACGGAGTTCAGAAAGTTGCTCATGGGTTCACTTTCACGATCGCGGGCGACGTCGGGGCGCTGCTCGTGCTCGAGGCGGGACTGGCCGCGCCGCCGGCAGCGGTTGCGCCGCCGGCCGGCGTGAGTCCCTGGCTGGCCGGCATCACGTATGCCGTCGCGCTGATCGAGCCCGTGAGGTTGCTGCCGTTCTTGCCGGCTTGGACGCCGCTTCCAGGCGTCAGGCTGACGCTCTGGATCGTCAGCAGCCGGCCGCTGACCTGTAGGTCGCCGGACGTCTTGAGCGTCGCGAAGTCGGTGAGCTGGTTGAAGAGGTGTTCGAGATCGAAGTAGGTGCCTTCGAACACGAATGAGAACGGAAGCGCAGTCACCGCCGCAGCCGCGGATGCTGACCCAGAGGACGTTGACGAACCAGTGGTCGTGGGCGCGCCCCCGGCTGTACCGATTGACGTGAAGTTGATGCTCTTCTGGCTCGACGCCTGGGCGAGCTGGTCGATCAGCGCCGGCACTTCCTGGTTCGGGGGCACGGCTTTGCCGAGGTTGACGATCGCAGCGTAAGCCGCCGCGTACTGCGACTGCGCGGCGCGCGCGCTCGACACCGCGCTTTCGGCGCTGGCGAGCTGCGTCTGTGCAGCCGCGACCTTGGTGCCTAGTTCGCCTGCCTTCTTGCGCTCAGGTGAGACGACGAGCATCCACGCCGCGCCGAGGGCCACAAGCACGACGATGGCGATCAGGACCATGCGATCGCGCCCGGTCATTTCGCACCTGCTCCTGAGGTTGTGGGGATGGCCGCAGACGAGCCGGCCGGTGTCGGGTCGGAGACGGTTTTGTTCGCAGCGGCAACCGCCGAGGAGCTGGGAATCGGATCGAACAGCACCGTCGCCGAGAAGGTCGCGCGGTGCCCGGAGCATGCGCCGGAGCTCGATGAGCTGCCCAACGTCCCAGCGGTGGAGCTCTGCAGCGTGACTTCCTTGACACCGTCGATCAGACGGAGGCGTTCGAGGGTCAACGCGACCGCCGACTGGCTCGTCGCGCACCCGGAGAGCGTAAATGTCGGAACGGCGCCGCCGGACGCCCCTGCTGCCGACCCGCTCGAGCCTGCCGATGCGCTGCTACCTGCTCCGGCTGAACCCGCTGTGCCGATCGAGCCGCTCAGCGAGGTGATCGAGGTCCGCGTCGGCAGCACGCGACCGAACTCGTGCATCACGTGCGCCCAGTCGAAGCGCGAGTCGACGAGTGCATCAACCGCCTGAACACGCTGTTCGCGCTCGGCAACGAAGCTTGTGTAGGGCGCAAGACGTTCGACGGCCGCCTGGGCCTGCTGCGCCTGGGCAGCGAGCGAGGCTGTCTCGGCGCTGCGACTGTTGACGTCGTGACGGGCCTGCCCGTAGAGGAACGCCATCAGCGCCAGGCCCCCGACAAGCGCCAGGACGGCGTAGGCGCCACCCTGCGAGCGCCCGGCGCCCACGGGCTGGCCGCTTCGCTGGTCGGATGGGATCAGGTTTACGGCTCTCATTGCGAAGCCTCGGTGGCGGCGAGCCCGGTTGCGACGGCGAGCCTGTGAGGTGAGGCGATCTCAGCAAGGCCGTCGGCTGCCACGCCAACCTCGCCTGCTCGCACCTCCACGCCGAGCGAGCTCTGGAGAGCCTGCGCGAAGCCGGGAATGTCTTGTGCGGCGCCACTCATCACGACGTGCGAAACCTCGCCGCCGCCCTCTTGGGAGCGGTGAAAGTCGAGCGAGTTGCGAACCTCGCCGGAGATATCGCGGATGCCGTTCTCGAGCACCGTCCACAGATCGGCGTCCGAATGCGGCGGTTGCGGCGCGGAGACGCTTTCGACGGCGGCGAGCTCCTCGTAGCTCATCGCGCGCTCGCTCTCCTCCGCGTCCTCGGGGCGCTCGGACTCGTGGCCCTCCCCACCCGCCTGCTCGTCACTGTGCGAGTCCTCCTCCTGCTCGATGCCCTCGACCGCCTGCGCGACCGGCAAAGGAGTTGTGAGGTCGACGGCCGCAAGCAGGGCGCGTGCCTCTGTGAGGGCGATACCGCGACGCTCGGCGACCTCGCTCGCCATCCCCTCGAGGCCGCTGCCGACGACGCGGGTGAAGCGGCAGATGGTTCCGTCGGCGATCGCGAGGTTTGTGAGGCCGTCGACATTCAGATAGAGCACCCGTCCTGTCTGGTTGGCGTCCGGACGGTAAAGCGAGCGAATCAGCGCGAAGGCAGAAAGGTCTACACCTTCGACGGTCAGGCCGGCGCCGCGGACAGCGGCGAGCAGGCGCTCGATCATGTCGCGCTGGGCGGCGACGAGGACGACGCGCTGGCGCGGGCCGGAGGGCGTGTCGACGATGCCGAGCGGGTGGAAGTCCATGACGGCGTTGTCCAGAGGCATCGGCACCTGGTCCTGTGCCTGGAAGTTGACCGCGGCCGCCAGCTCCTTCTGGTCGGTCACAGGTGGCAGCTCGAGGGTTCGCAGCACGGTGCGCTGGTTGGCCACGCCGACGCGCACGCGTTTGGCCATGCCGCTACCGCCGAAGAGCTCGCGGAGGGCATCGCTGACCGCGCTGTCATCCATCACTTCACCGTCACGCACCGAGTCCGCGGGGAGCGGAAGCGATGCAGCTCGCTCGGCGATGATCGAGCCGTTGACGCGGGCTTGGACTGCTGCCACGAACCCGGGCTGGATGTCCAGACCGACCAGGTTCTCGCCCGAGCGACGGCCGAGGCTCAGCGGGCCAGTCAGGTGAATTGAGGGGATTCGTGAAGGGATTCGCATCTCGAGTAGCGCGCTTCAGAGGGCGGACGGATCACCCGCACGGTGCCTATCGGCGTCAAGCCGTTAGCGCTTTAGTGCAGGAAGTGATTGACGTAGACATCGACGAGCTGCTGCCCCACGAAAATGGCGGCCAGCGCACCGAGCGCCAGTGACGGGCCGAACGGCACCGGTGTCTTGCGTCCCGCCTCGGCGCCCTTGTGCGCGATCACAACCGACCCCGCCACCACGCCCGCGACCATGGCGATCAGCAACGCCGGGGCAACGGCCGCACCGAGAAACAGCCCCATCATGCCGGCGAGCTTCACGTCCCCCATACCCATTCCTCCGGGATAGGCGAGGGCAGCGAGTAGCAGGAAACCGCCGGCTGCGCCGCCAGCGATCAGGCGCCCGGGCTCACCCGCCGGGTCGAGCGCGAGACCGAGCGCGAGCGCGAGCCCCGCGCCCAGGGCTGTGATCCGGTTGGGGATGATGCGGTGCTCGAGGTCGATCAGCGCGGCTGGAACGATGAGCAGGATCAATGTCACGTTCAGCGCGATACCCGCGGCCGAGTGATGTGCGAGCACAGCGCCGACGCATAGCGCGGCGGTCAGCGCCTCGACCAACGGGTAGCGAACCGAGATCCCAGCTCCGCACCCCCGGCAATGGCCACGCAGCATCAGCCACGAGAGGACCGGGATGTTGTCGTAGGGCTTCACCGGCGTGCCGCACTTGGGACAGTGGGACGCGGGCGTCACCAGCGATTCGTGGCGGGGCAGGCGATGGACGACAACGTTCAGGAACGAGCCGAAGACCGCGCCGAGAACGCCCGCGAAGGTTGCCTCCATGAGAACTGATCGGCTCAGACCGCGTTGCGCTTGAGCCGTTCACAACGAGAGGCGGCCCAGAGGCCGCCTCTCGTTGTTGCTAGGTGGACTGAGCGTCCGGCTCAGACCAATTTGCTACCAGTTGGAGCTTTCTTTCGCTTTACCCGGGCATTCGCTTTTAGTGCTGTGGCAAAGGTGTTCCACCGCGCCCGTCGAGGTCCGCACCACCGCGTATTCGTCATTTGTGTTAGCTGCCTTCACGATGACGGCGTATTCGGTCGCGGTCGGGCTGCCGGTCGGGGTACCGCTAGTGTCGGTCCATTTTTCGGCGGTTTCAAGGAGCTGCGGTTCCTTCGAGGATGCCGCGATGTTCAGCGACGCCTCGACTTTGGCGAGTTCTTTGTTCGTGGCGCCAGCGTAGCTCCCACCGTGTTCGGTGGAGTACGTCTCCATCGCCGTCTGCGCGGTCTGCGCCATCGTCTTCGCAGACGAGTCGTAGGCCTTGCTCTTCTGGCTGAGGAACGCCGGAATCGCGATCGCGGCGAGGATGCCGATGATCAGGATCACGACCAGAAGTTCGATCAGGGTAAAGCCACCCTCACCGCCGGTGCGCCGACATCGTGAATCACGCATGAATCCTCCTAGGATCCTTTTATTGGGACGCTGGCCTTCAGGAACGAGCCGAAGGGCCGCGCCGAGAACGCCCGCGAAGGTTGCCTCCATGAGAACTGATCGGCTCAGACCGCGTTGCGCTTGAGCCGTTCACAACGAGAGGCGGCCCAGAGGCCGCCTCTCGTTGTTGCTAGGTGGACTGAGCGTCCGGCTCAGACCAATTTGCTACCAGTTGGAGCTTTCTTTCGCTTTACCCGGGCATTCGCTTTTAGTGCTGTGGCAAAGGTGTTCCACCGCGCCCGTCGAGGTCCGCACCACCGCGTATTCGTCATTTGTGTTAGCTGCCTTCACGATGACGGCGTATTCGGTCGCGGTCGGGCTGCCGGTCGGGGTACCGCTAGTGTCGGTCCATTTTTCGGCGGTTTCAAGGAGCTGCGGTTCGTTCGAGGATGCCGCGATGTTCAGCGACGCCTCGACTTTGGCGAGTTCTTTGTCGTGGCGCCAGCGTAGCTCCCGCCGTTTTCGGTCGAGTACGTCTCCATCGCCGTCTGCGCGGTCTGCGCCATCGTCTTCGCCGACGAGTCGTAGGCCTTGCTCTTCTGGCTGAGGAACGCCGGAATCGCGATCGCGGCGAGGATGCCGATGATCAGGATCACGACCAGAAGTTCGATCAGGGTGAAGCCACCCTCATCGCCGGTGCGCTGGCGTAGTGAGTTACAACATGAATCCTCCTAGGATCCTTTTATTGGGGCGCCAGCCCTCGGTAATCGCCTCAAACGGCGATGCGTCCCCCTCTTTTGAGGGCCGCCGGCTGTGCTACGCACCTTTCGGATGCTTGCCTTGGCACCTCGGTACTGGCTTTGTCAGCGCCTGAATCGGTTCTTGCACTGTCAACCTTTACACCTGCACGGCGCGTTGGACAGATGACCGGGCTGAGCCCTGAGCGGGCATCGGCGTTCGGCAGGAGTGCGAAGGTTGTGCTTCTGAGTCAGACGGTTCGGTGGCTGTCCGCCGCGGGCGGTCAGTCGGCCGGCTGCGCCGGTGTGCCCGCGGCGTTCTCACCGTCCGCAGCCAGCCAGTGTGCCTGCGCGTCGATGCCCGGCACGCGCGTGCCGCCGCCGCCGCACCACGGGCACTCCAGCGTGCTCGGCGTGCCGCCGAGGTTCGAGATCACGTGACCGCTTCCGCGGCAGGCCATACACTCCCGCGGCTCATGAGACGCCGGTGCCTGACCCTCGCTGTCGCTGCTGTCGCTTGCCACGAGCCGATCACACTAGCGTTCCGCGCATGAGAGGCCCAACCTCGACAGCGGAGCTTGCCCCCGAGACAGCGGCCGGACGGCCGCGCGCGAAGGCGCCCGGCGGGCGCACGGCGGAGTGGATGCTCGTGGCCGCGATCACGCTCGGGGCGGCGGTGCTGCGCATCGTGCACATCGGGGCGGTCCCGCCCGACCCGTTCTACGACGCCGCCGTGCGCAGCATGGGCCTGTCGTGGCACAACTTCTTCTTCGGCGCGTTCGAGCCGGGCGGCAGCGTCTCGATCGACAAGCCGCCGGTGGACCTGTGGCTGCAGGTGATCAGCGTGAAGCTGCTCGGCTTCAGCTCGACCACGTTGAAGCTGCCGGAGGTGCTCGCCGGGACCGCTGCGGTGCCGCTGCTGTACGTGCTCGTGCGCCGCCTTTGGAACGCGGCGGCGGGAATCGCGGCGGCGGCCGCGATGGCGGTGCTGCCGATCGCGGTGATCACCGCGCGCAGCGACACGATGGACGGGGTGATGATGCTGTTTCTGGTGCTCGCGGCGCTGGCGGCGGTCCGCGCGGCGGAGAGCGGCAGGCTGGCATGGCTGTTCGCCGCGGCTGCCGCGCTCGGGGTGGCGTTCGACGTGAAGCTGCTCGAGTCGCTCGTGGCGCTGCCGGCGATCGCCGCGATCGCCTACTTCGGCATGCCCGGCTCGCGCGTGCGGCGGCTCCTGCGGATCGCCGCGGCGACGGCGGTGTACGTCGCGGTGGCGCTGTCGTGGCTGACCGCGACGCTGCTGTTCCCGGCCCACGACCGCCCGTACGCGATCGGCTCCACCAACGGCAGCGCGTGGAACGCGGCGTTCGTGTTCAACGGCAGCGATCGCCTCGGCGGAAAATCGCCTGAACCCGGCGCCACAGCCTACGAAGCGGGCCATCACTATGCCGTCGCCACGCAGGCGGAGCGCGACCACATCCCGATCGTGCCGCCCTCCCCCACGCGGCTGCTCGCGCGCGTGGGGCCGCTGTCGGGCGAGCGCCTCGGCCTCGAGATGCTGGTCGCGCTGCTGCTCGGGATACCGGCGCTCGCATGGGGACTGCGCGGCAGCGGCGAACCACCGGGACGCGATCCGACAAGTACGGTTCGAGAGCGCGACGACGAGCTCGAGCGGCGCCTGCGCCGCGCGACCGCGGCCGGACTCGGGCTGTGGATGCTCGCCGGGCTGGTGCTCTTCAGCCACATGATCCGCCTGCATCCCGCGCTACGTCGAAGGCTTCACGCCGGCGGTCGCGGCGATGTTCGGCATCGGCGTCAGCTGGGCAGCGTCGACGCCCGCCGCCGACAGCGGCCCGCCGGGGCTGCGCTTGAGCCCTGTCGCGGATCGCCTGCGCCTGGCGTTGCTGGCGGTGACGCTCGCGATCACGGTCGTGCTACGGCGAGCGACTGCTGTACGGGACACCGGGCGTGTGGTGGGTCTCCGCGGCGGCAGCGATCGGCGCCGGCACGCTGGCAGTGCTGGCGCGCGTCCCGGCGATACCGGCGCGGGCGCGCTCGCTGGCGGCGCCCGCCGGCGTGATCGCGCTTACGCTCGTGGCCGTGCTCGCGATCCCGCTGAAGGCCGACGTGACAGCGATCGAAGACCGCGTCAGCGACGCTGGTCTCGTCGGCGCGCTGCCCGGAGCCCAGCAGCGCCCGTTGAGCGCATATCTGCTCGCACACCAGGGCGGCGCGCACTACGAGCTGGCGGCCGAGTCGGCGACGAGCGTCGGCTCGTTGATCGTGAAGGACGCCCGTCCGGTGCTCGTCCTGACCACCTACAACGCGCGCGTCTTCACCACGGTGCCCGAGCTGCAGCGTCTGATCGCCGAAGGCAAGGTCCGCTACGCCTTCCTGAACACGTTCTGCACCCATCAGGCGATGTCCGTGAATCCGGCGTGCTCTGCACCCGTCAAGTGGGTGCGCGCGCACGGCACCGACGTCTCGCTGGCGGCGGGGCTCGGTCATGGCGGCCTGCTGTACCTGCTGCCGGGTGCGAAGCCGTGAGCGCGGCAGCCCGACGGAGACCGTCTGCAGGCGCTGGCCGAGGGAGCGCGCGCGACGGGCCGGCTCGCGCTCGACACCGAGTTCATGGGCGAGGGTCGCTACCGCACGCTGCTGTGCCTGGTGCAGCTGGCGATTCCCGCATCGTCCCCGGAGGGGAAGCGAGGATGCGCGCGGAGCGCATCCTCGTCCTCGATCCGCTGGCCGAGGAGTTCGACGGGTCCGCGCTCGCGCAGGTGCTCGCCGACCCGGCGGTGCAGGTCATCGTTCACGCCGGACGCCAGGACGTCGCGCTCGTGCGCAGGTGCCTCGGCACCGAGGTGCGCAACGTGTTCGACACGCAGGTCGCAGCCGGCTTCGCCGGGCTCGGCGCGCAGTCCTCGTACGACTCGCTGCTCAGCGAGGTGCTCGGCTTGCGGGTGGCGAAGACGGCGAGCTTCACCCGCTGGGACGCGCGCCCGCTGTCACCCGAGCAGCTCGCCTACGCGCGCGAGGACGTCGTGCATCTGCACGAGCTCGCGGCCGAGCTCGAACGTCGCCTCGTCGAGCTCGGCCGCCTGCAGTGGGCGCTCGAGGAGTGCCAGCCGCTCGAGCGCTCGAGCGACGAGCGCGACCCCGAGGCGATCTTCGCGCGTCTGCCGCGCGTCGGCACGCTGAACGCGTCCGCGCGGCCGATCGCACGCGAGCTGGTGCAGTGGCGCGAGCGAACGGCGGCGCGCACGGACCGCCCGGTCCAGAGCGTGCTGGGGGACGCAGCGCTCGTCGAGATCGCCAAGCGCCGGCCGGCGTCACGCGCGGAGCTCGAGAAGATCCGCGGCGTCGGCGGCGTCGCCGGTGGCAGGCGCGGGCAGGATCTGCTCGACGCGGTGCAGCGCGGACGCGCGCGTCCCGCCGACCCGCCGCCGGAGCTCGAGCGCGCGCCGATGCCGAAGCCCGACGACGCGCCGCTGGTGGCACTCGCCGAGGCGCTGCTGCGAGCGCGGGCGCGCGAGGCGGGACTTGCCTATGAGCTGCTCGCCGCGCGCGCCGACCTGCAGGCGATCGTCGCCGCCGCCCGCGCCGGCGGCGAGGAGGCCGACGTGCGTACGCTCAGAGGCTGGCGCCGCGAGCTCGTCGGAGCCGAGCTGCTGGAGCTCCTCGGAGGACACGTCTCGCTTTCGGTGAAAGAGACGGACGCGGGCCGACGGGTGCAGATCAAACGCGTGGGCTAGTAGCCGGGTCGTTAGGCCGGCGCGCGGTCGCGCTGCGCATCTGGCGGGCGCGCACACCCCCAGCGTCAACAGAAGCAAGGGACGCGGGCCCCGGGCGGTGCTCGCCCAGGACCCGCATATCAGCGCTCCGTGTAGGACGACAGGGCTTACGGCGAGGCGCAGATGGCGTACGTGTGGATCGTCTGGGTGCCCCCGGATTTGTTTTCCCACACGACGTGCCAGCCGGCTGGGGTTTCGCCTTGCCCATTCGGAACCGGCGAGGACGCGATGACGGAGGTGCCGGCATCGGAGCCGTTCCACAACTGGTCGCCACCGCCAGTAGCCCGTTCGCCTGCGTTGCAGTTGACTGTCTGTTCGACAACGCTGCCGTTGGGGACATCGCCTTCGACGAAACGGACCACCACATTGGTCGCACCGTTTCGGCCGGCAGTTCCTTCTTTGCCCTGTTTGCCTTCATTACCCGCAACCCCTTGCGGGCCGGACCGCTCCGGGCGCACCGGCAGCGCCGGTCTTGCCGGGCACTTTGAGCGCCTTGAGCACCGAGGGCTTGATCTGGCTCGTTTTCGTGATCAGATAGTGGTTCGCCGCAATCGCCGTGCCACCCATCGAAAAGACGAGGGCGGTGAGGGCGACGACGTTCGCAAAGCTGACGTGCTTCCGTAGAAATTCATTGCACGAGACTACGCTGGCCCTCGGCGGACGCCCACTCGACGAACGCCGTTCGCTGGGCCATGTCGCCACTTCAAGGCCGCGCGCCAGGTCGCGATGCAGTCGATCGCCGCGGATGTCGGGCCCCCCAGTGACGGCCAGCCGCAACCGCAAGACGCCGCCCGCGCCAGCGAAGGAGTCTCACGCCGACCGAGAGGTCGGTGGGAGAATCTCCGCGATCTCCGTAGCGCTTATTCGATGCGGTTGTAGACTTCGAACAGCGGCAGGTACATCGAGATCACGATGAAGCCGACCATTGCGCCGATGACGATGATCAGGATCGGCTCGAGGATCGACATCAGCGACTTGACCGCCGCTTCCACCTGTTCCTCGTAGAACTCGGCGATGCGGTCGAGCATCTCGTCGAGCGCACCTGTTTCCTCGCCGACGCCGACCATGTGCGTGACCATCGAGGGGAAGATCGGCGCCTGCGCCAGCGGCGCGGCGATCGTGCCGCCGCGCTTGACTGAGGCGATCACGCCGTCCATCGACTCCTGCACGGCTGCGTTGCCGCCGGTGCGGCCGGTGATCTCGAGCGCCTGCAGCAGCGGCACGCCGGCGTGCGTCAGCGAGGCGAGCGTGCGTGACCAGCGCGCGACGGCGACCTGCTGGACGATCGTGCCGATCTTCATCGGCACGCGCAGGCGGAAGTGGTCCCACTGTTTACGCCCCCACGTGGTCTTCTTCCACTTGACGAACGTCACGATCGTCACGGCAGTGACGAGGAACATCAGCCACCAGTACTGAGTGACGATCTTCGACATCAGCACCGAGACCTGCGTCAGCTTGGGGAGTTCGCCGCCGAATTCCTTGAACACACCCTCGAACACGGGCACGAGAAAGGCGACCAGCGCCATCATCACGCCGATCGCGAACGTGGCCACAAGCGCCGGGTAGATCATCGCCGATTTCACCTGTCGGCGAAGAGCGGCGTCTTTCTGGAGCTGGTCGGCGACGCGGTAGAGCGAGTCCTCGAGCACACCGCCGGTCTCGCCGGCCTGTGTCATCGCGACGAACAGCGGGTTGAAGACCTTGGGATGGCGCGCCATCGCGTCGCTCAGCGACAGTCCCGCCTCGACATCCTTGCGGACCGCGACGATCGTTTCGGTCAGGTACTTGCTCTCGGTCTGCTCCTCGAGCACGTACAGGGCGCGCAGGATGCTCATCCCCGAGGAGATCATCGTCGAGAGCTGACGCGCGAAGATCGCCAGCTCGGTCGGCTTGACGCTCTTCAGGAACGCGATCTCGATGTTCTTCGAGGAGTGCTTGTCGGCGATGTCGAGGACGATCAGCCCGCGCTGCTTGAGCTGGTCGGAGACCGCCTGCTTGGAGTCCGCCTCGACCTCGCCGCGCGCCTTGCCGCCGGCGATATCGATTGCCTTGAAGACGTAGGTGCTCATGCGTGGCCTATGCGGCCGCCAGCGAGCTCGCCCCCAGCAGGCGCCTGAGCTCATCCGGCGTCGAGGAGCGTGCTTCGGCGAGCTTCTGGGTGATCTTTTCCCTGCGCACGAGCGTGGCCAGAGCGGTGTCCATCGTCTGCATGCCCTGCGCCGAGCCGGTCTGCAGCACCGAGTAGATCTGGTGGGTCTTGCCCTCCCGGATCAGGTTGCGGATCGCGGGCGTGGGCACGAGCACCTCGCACGCGACGACGCGTCCCGAGCCGTCGGCGTTGGGGAGCAGCTGCTGGGTCATGATTCCCTGCAGCGCGACCGACAGCTGCACCCGCACCTGGCCCTGCTGGTGTGAGGGGAAGACGTCGATGATGCGGTCGATCGACTGCGCGGCGTCCTGGGTGTGGAGCGTCGCGAACACGAGGTGGCCGGTCTCGGCCGCGGTCAGCGCGGTGGAGATCGTGTCGAGGTCGCGCATCTCGCCGACGAGGATCACGTCCGGGTCCTGGCGCAGCGCGGCGGTCAGCGCGGCGGAGAAGCTCTGCGCGTCGGAGCCGAGCTCGCGCTGGTTGACGATGCACTTCTTGTGGCCGTGCAGGAACTCGATCGGGTCCTCGATCGTCATGATGTGCTCCTCGCGCGAGGAGTTGATCGAGTCGATCATCGCCGCGAGCGAAGTCGACTTGCCCGAGCCGGTGGGGCCGGTGACGAGCACGAAGCCGCGCGGCTTGCGCGTGAACTCGTGCACCGCCGAGCGGCAGCCCGAGCTCGTCGATCGAGGTCAGGCTGAAGGGGATCAGACGGAATGCCGCGCCGATCGCGCCACGCTGGTAGTAGGCGTTGACACGGAAGCGTGCGTGGCCGGGGATCGAGTAGGCGAAGTCGAGCTGCCAGTCGGTCTCAAGACGCTGGCGCTGGTCGCCGCTGAGAATCGAGTAGACGATCTCGCGGGTGTCCGTCGGCGAGAGCTTGGGGTAGTCCTCGAGCGGCGTCAGTTTGCCGCGCACGCGGACGGTCGGGTGGGCGCCCGAGCTCAGGTGCAGGTCGGATGCCTTGCGGTGCACGACCTCCATCAGCAGATCTGCGAAATCGATGTCCATGGGTGCGTCCATCGACAGATCGCGCCCGCTCCATTAGGGCGCGCCTTGCGAGGATTGCACCCGTGGACGAAGGTACGAGCTCAGTTGGTGCCGATGACGCGCGCGATCTCGGCCATCGAGGTGCGCCCCTGCCTGACCTTCTGCAGCCCGTCGTCGCGCAGACGCATCATGCCCTCGCGCACGGCGACGTCGCGAATCGCCTCTGCCGGGCTGCGTTCCAGCGCGAGTGACTGGATCTCAGGTGACATCTTCATCACCTCATACAGGCCGACGCGGCCGCGGTAGCCGCTGCCGCCGCAGCGTCTGCAGCCCTTGGGCTCGTAGGCCTCGAGCTCCATGCGCGCGCGGTAGCCGTTCTCCTGCAGCACTTTGGCGGAGATGATCGTGCGCTGCTTGCAGCTCGAGCAGAGCATGCGCGCGAGGCGCTGGGCGACGACGCAGTCGAGTGCCGAGGCGACGAGGAACGGCTCGACGCCCATCTCGATCAGCCGCGTGATCGCCGAGGGCGCGTCGTTGGTGTGCAGCGTCGAGAGCACGAGGTGGCCGGTGAGCGCGGACTCGACGGCGATCTGGGCGGTCTCGCGGTCGCGGATCTCACCGACCATGATCACGTCGGGGTCGGCGCGCACCATCGAGCGCAGCCCCGCCGCGAAGGTCAGCCCGACCTTGGCGGAGACCTGCACCTGTGTGAGCCCGCTCATTTCGTACTCGACCGGGTCCTCGACGGTGATGATGTTCTTCTCGGGCGTGTTGAGCAACTGCAGGGCCGCGTACAGCGTGGTGGACTTACCCGAGCCGGTCGGGCCGGTGACGAGCACCGCGCCGTGCGTCTCGCGGCAGGCCCTTTCGAAGCGTTCGCGCTCGGCGTCCGCCATGCCGAGCTTGTCGAGCTCGACGACGACGGATTCCTTGTCGAGAACACGCATCACGACGCCCTCGCCGTGAACGCTCGGGAGCGTGACGACGCGCAGGTCGACGTGACGGCCGTCGACGACGAGCCCGACGCGGCCGTCCTGCGGCAGGCGCTTCTCGGCGATGTTCATCTCGGCCATGATCTTGATGCGCGAGATCACGCCCGCGGCCATCCGCCGCTGCACGGTCGTGATGTCGTGGAGCACGCCGTCGACGCGGAAGCGCACGCGCAGTTCACGCCCGTCCGGCGCGAGGTGGATGTCGGAGGCGCCGCGCTCGACGGCCTGTCCGACGATCTGGTTGACGAGCTTGATGACCGGCGCGTCTTCGGAGGTCTCATGCAGCGCGACGACCTCGGCGCCGTCCTCGGTGTCCTCGTCGGCGACCTGCGCCGACTCGCCGACGACGTCTTCGAGCCTGTCCAGACGCGAGATCAGCGTCGCGATGTCATCGGGCGGCGCGACCGCGACGCGGATCTCATAGCCGGTCATGATCGCGATGTCGTCGACCGCGAGCACGTTCGACGGGTCGGCCATCGCAACCAGCAGCGTGCGCTTGTCGGCGAACGCGACGGGCACCGTCTGGTAGCGCTTGGCGACGGTCGTGCTGACGAGGTTGGCAGCCGACATGTCGACGCTGAAGACACCGAGATCGAGGTGGTCGAGCCCGTAGCGCTCGGCGAGCGCGCGCGCCAGCGCGTCCGGCGTGAGCGACGCCGTTTTCGAGCAGCACGCGCTCCGGGGTGGTGCCGGAGATACGCGAGCTCTCGAGCGCGTCTTCGACCTGCTTGCGCGAGGCGAGGCCCATGTCGACGATCACGTCGGTCAGAGAAGCGCTGCGAGGAGCCGCGGCGCGAGGGCTTGGTGAGGCCGGGCTGCTGGTCGGGGCTCGGCGGCTGCGCGACCGGATCGGAGCTGCCGAGAGGCGGCTCCTCGGCGTAGTGTCGGCGCTGCCGAGCGTGTCGAACTCGACGTCGGCGCCGGGCAGCGGCTCGAGCTCGAGCCCGGCGCCGGAGATCGCCCCGGCGTCGACGTCCAGCCTCATTTCCATGCCGCCATCGCCGCCGATCTCGTCCTCGCCTCGCGCCGCGCGCTCGACGGAGATGACGCGCTCGACCGCCGCCGTCGGGCTCGCCGTCGATCCCGAAGATCGCGTGCAGATCGGGGTCGACCTGCCGTGGGAGCTCGCTCATCGCGCCCGCCCCCCGCTCTCGAGGCTAGCGTCGCGGTGGTCGTGTCCTCTGCGCGCGCCGCTCTGCGCATGAGCTCCAGCGGAGGCTGCCTGCCGGTCCACAGTTCGAAGCTGAGCGCGCCCTGGGCGACGAGCACCTCGAGGCCGTCGACGGTGCCTGCCCCATGGGCTCGTCGCAGCCGCGAGAAGCTGCGTGGATCCGGCGCGGTAGACCAAGTCGACAACATAGGAGTACTTACCGACTTGATCGAACGTCAATCCGAGTTGGTTGAGCGCCTCCTGCTGAGTAGCCGAGCGTTGTACGCCGGGACGCGGATCGAGCCCGACGGAGGTGCAGTTGACGAGCAGATCGGCGGCTTCGGGCCTGCGCACGGCGCGGACGCCGAGCTCACGCGCGAGCGTCTCAGCGCGCTCCGGCGTCCGGTTCCAGACTGCTACGTCGCTGGCGCCCGCCTCACGCAGGGCCCACACCGCCGCGCGCGCGCTGCCGCCCGCGCCAAGCACCAGCACGCGCGGGTGAGCGGGCAGCTCCGTCAGCGAGCCGAGCGCTGAGATCAGGCCGGGGGCGTCGGTGTTCTCGGCGGCGATCGCGCCGTCGTGAGCGAACGTGAGCGTGTTGGCGGCGCCGATCTCGCGCGCTGCCTCAGAGCAGCTGTCGGCGATCGCGAGCGCCGCCTGCTTGTGGGGGATCGTGACGTTCGCGCCGAGAAATCCCAACCCCGGGAGAGCGCGCACTGTCTCGGCGAACAGCGCCGGCGGCACCGGCAGCCGCTGGTAGCGCCAGCCGTCCATCTGCAGCGCCGCCAGCGCGACGTTTTGGATCGCCGGGGAGCGGCTGTGCGCGACCGGCCAGCCGAGGACGCCGAGCCGCGGCATCACTTTTGCTTGCAGGTCGGCGGCCGCCCGCCGTTGCGTGCGACGGCCGCCTTGTACGCCGCGGCGTTGGTTTCGAATTCGGCGAGCGTGTTCGAGAAGACCTGCTCGCCGCAGCCATCGGCGCCGGCCACGTAATACAGGTAGGCGTCGTGGGCAGGGTGCGCGGCCGCTTCGATCGACGCCATCCCGGGGTTCGAGATCGGCGTCGGCGGCAGCCCCACGTGCGTGCGCGTGTTGTACGCCGAGTCGATGTGCAGCTGCGCTTCGGTGAGTTCGTGAGTGTAGGTCGCCACGCCGCTGTTGAGCTCGATCGCGTAGTAGATGCTCGCGTCGATCCCGAGCGGCATCCCCTGCGCGAGCCGGTTGTAGATGACGGCGGCGATCTTCGCCCGGTCACCGGGGATCTGTGCCTCACGCTCGACCATCGAGGCCACGATCAACAGCTGGTACGGCGTGACGTGCAGCGCCCGCGCACGGGCGATCTCGCTGGAGCCGAAGTTTTCGTGGAAGGCGATCAACTGCTCTTCGACGAGGCGGTTGACGGACGCGCCGGGGTCCATGTCATAGGTCGCCGGGAACAGGAAGCCTTCGAGGTCGGGCGTGTGCTTCGGGGCGCCGTAGGCGGCTGGGTCCAGCAGCGGCGAGTGCCGCGACGCAGCTCGGTAGCTGCCCGTCAAGCCCTCCGCGGTCGCGATCTGCGCGATCTGCATGCGCGTCTTGCCCTCGGGGATCAGCACCTTGACAGCCCTCGGTGCAGCCGGCGGGACGGTTTTGTTGTCGTGTCCGTGCAGGAGCAGAATGACCGCCGCGACCACAGCCACGAGGGCGAGCAGCGCCGAGAGCCGCGCGGCCCGCGAGCGTCCCCGCCCGCGGGCGCTCGCTCCCTCCGACCCTTGTGTCGCCCAGGGCACCGGCGGCAGTCGCGCGGGCGGCTGCGCTCCCGCCGCAGGCTGCTGGACGTAAACCGGCTGCTCGACGGCCGGCGTCGGCTCGAGAACCGGCTGCTCGACGGCCGGCGTCGGCTCGAGGACCGGCGTCGACTCGAAGAACGGCGGGTCCGCGACGGGAGCCTCGCCCGCAATCGGCAGTTCCTCGCCGACCGGCTCCTCGACGGGGGGCGGCTGCTCCTCGACGAAAGAGGCCTGCTGCGCCGGCGGCGGCTGCTCGATGAGCGCCTGCGCTGGTGGCGGATCCGGTGGCAAGGGGTGCGTGGGCGAGCTCGCCGGTGGCGGGCTCTGGCAGCGGCGGCGGCAGCTCGGCTGCGTCCTCAGGTGACGGAGAGGACCCCGCCGGCGGGCCGGATCCGTCCGGCGCTGTGGTGTCGAGCGAGGAGCCCTGCGCAGACGCACGCCGCTGCTCGCGCTCGAGACGGTCACGCTCGCGTTCGGCTGCGGTTCGTTCGCGTCCAGGTCGTGATCGGTCGCCGCGGGACAAGGAGCTGAAAACCCTAACGCGCCCGAGCCGCGAGCCAGCTCTCCAGCAGGTGGGCGGCGGCTCGCGAGTCCTCGCTGGCCTTCGCGCGAGCGCCGCCGATCGTGTCGATCCGCTGGGCGAGGCGCGTTGTGAAGCGCTCGTCGTGCATCTCGACCGGGACGCCGTCTCCGAGGCGGGCGGCGAGCTCATCGGCGAACGCGCGCGTCTCGCGGGTCTGCTCGGTGTCGCCACCGTCGAGCGACAGCGGGAGCCCGACGACGACGCGCTCGACCTCGCGCTCGCGTACGAGCTCGCGCAGGCGCGCGAAGCCTCGCTTGGTGGCGGGACGCGGCACCACCTCCACGGGCGTGACGATCGTGCCACTTGGATCGCTGAGCGCACAGCCGCAGCGGGCGCTGCCGTAGTCGAGCGCGAGGACACGCATGTGCGGTTCAGCCTCTGCGCGAGCCAGGGTGCGGCACGCGTCGCACGGGTCTGCCAGGCGCGCGCATCACGCCGCGAGCGCCGCCTCGATCGCGGCGCGTCCGGCGTCGATCGCCTCGCCGAGCCGTTCTGGGTCGCGGCCGCCCGCCTGGGCCATGGTGTCGCGTCCTCCTCCCCCGCCGCCGACGACGTGCGGCGGCGTGCTTGACGACCTCTCCGGCTTTGACGCCGCGCTCGACGAGCTGCGGGGCGACGCTCGCGACCAGGTGCACACGCCCATCGGCAGCCGTGCCGAGCAGGATCGCGGCATTCGGCAGGCGTCCCTTGAGCCGGTCGACGTATCTCGAGCAGCGTCTTCGCGTCGGGCACGTCGACCGTGGCCGCCAGAATCGTGGCGTCGGCGCTGTTGCCGGCGCCGGCAACGAGCGCGTCGAGGTCGAGGTGTGCATCGGCCGCGGCGTTGGTGGTGCCCGCCTTCAGCTCCTTCTCCAGGCGCCTGCGCTCCTCAGTCGAGCTTCTTGACGGCGTCGGGCGCGTCCTGTGGACGCGCGCGCAGTTGCGCGGCGACGTCTCCGAGCAGCCGGTCGTGCTCGCGCAGCAGCTCGACAGCGACCGGCCCGGTCACGGCCTCTATCCGCCGGACGTTGGCGGCACTCGAGGTCTCGTGCAGGATGCGGAATGCGCCGATCTCGGCGGTGCTGCGGACATGCGTGCCACCGCAGAGCTCGCGGGAGTAGTCCCCTTGGCCGACCTCGACCATGCGCACCACGCTCGCCGTACTTCTCACCGAACAGCGCCATCGCGCCGAGGTGCTTGGCCTCGTCGAGCGTGGTCGTGATCGCGTGCACCGGGTCGTTGCGCGCGATCCACTCGTTGACGCGATCCTCGACGTCGCGCAGCTCCTCGGCGCTCAATGCCTGCCCGTGGCTGAAGTCGAAACGCAGCTTGTCGGGTCCGACGTAGGAGCCGGCCTGACGCACGTGGCTTCCAACACGCTCACGCAGGGCTGCCTGCAACAGGTGGGTGGCGGTGTGGTTCGCCTCGGTCTTGTGCCGCGTGAGGTGATCGACACGTGCCAGCACCTGCTCGCCGACCTCGAGCGTGCCGCGCTCGACGATCACCTCCGCAACGCGATCCTCGCCGATCGCGACCACGTCGGCAACGCGAGCGCGGCAGTCGCCGTCCTCGCACTCGATCGTCCCGACGTCCGATATCTGCCCGCCGCCGGCGAGGTAGAAGGGCGACTCCGCGAGCTTGACGAGCAGGCGCGATCCGGAGACGCCGTTCTCGGCGCCGGCGTTGGGCTGATCCTCGACGGGGCGCACCGCGAGCACGGTCGTGCGCTGCTCCTCGGTCTCATAGCCGGTGAAGCGCGTCGGCGCGCCGCCGTCGAGCGAGTCGCCGTCGAGGGCTTCCGGGCGTGCCCTCGCGGCGACGCGCGACGCGCCGCCGCGGCCGCGTGCGCGCTGCTGCTCCATCAGCTCCTCGAAGTCACCCTCGATCGACAGACCCTGCTCGGCGAGCAGCTCGCTGGTCATCTCATAGGGAAAACCGTGGGTGTCGTGCAGGGTGAAGACGTCCGCGGCCGAAACCGTGGAGCTGCCCGCCTCGCTGGCGGCGGCGATGTGCCCGCGCAACAGCTCCATGCCCTGTGCGAGCGTACGGCCAAAGCTCTCCTCCTCGGCGGCGAGCCACATGTCGGTCACCTCGGCCTGTTCGATCAGTTCGGGGTAGGCGCGTCCCATCACCTCGCGCACGCTCTCGGAGTAGCGGGTGAGGAATCCCGGCGCCATATCCAGCGCGAGGCCCTGCTGGATCGCGCGACGCATCACGCGGCGCAGCACGTAGCCACGGTCCTCGTTGGAGGGCACGACGCCGTCAGCGGTGAGGAACGTCATCGCGCGCGAGTGATCGGCGAGGATCCGCAGCGCGCGGTCGCTGTCGAAGTCCTCGCCGTAGCGGCGGCCGGAGAGCTCCTCGCCGAGCTCGATCAGCGGCTGGAACTGGTCGGTCTCGAACACCGACTGCTTGCCCTGCAGGATCGCGGCCATGCGATTGAGCCCGAGACCGGTGTCGATGTTCTTTGCCGGCAGCGGCTTCAGCACCGTGCCGGGCTCGTCGGGGGCCGGCTCCTGGTCGTACTGCATGAACACCAGGTTCCAGTACTCGAGGAAGCGCTCGTTCTCGCCGCCGGGCAGGTCCTCGGGCGCGCCGTGCTCGACTCCCCGGTCCAGGTAGAGCTCCGAGCACGGGCCGCACGGGCCGGTCGGACCGGCCTGCCAGAAGTTCTCAGAGCGCGGGCACAGGACGATCCGCTCGGAGGGAACGCCGAGCGCGCGCCACAGGTCGATCGCCTCCTCGTCGGGGCCGAGGCCAAGGCCTTCGTCACCCTCGAACACGGTCACCCAGATGTCCTGCTCGCGGAAGCCGAACACCTGCGTGCGACAGTTCCCAGGCAAAACCGATCGCCTCGCGCTTGAAGTAGTCGCCGAACGAGAAGTTGCCGAGCATCTCAAAGAACGTCAGGTGCCTGGCGGTGTTGCCGACGTTGTCGATGTCGACCGTGCGAAACACCTTCTGGCAGCTCGTCAGCCGTGGCGCAGGCGGCTTCTCCTGGCCGAGGAAGTAGGGCTTCAGCGGATGCATGCCGGCGACCGTCAGCAGCGCCGAGACGTCGTGTGCCGACGGTACGAGCGAAGCCGATGAAATGCGCGCGTGGCCGCGCTCCTCGAAGAAGCTCAGGTAGCGCTCGCGGATCTCGTCTGAGGTCATGTCTTTTAGATATTAAGGGCCAACGAGCGCACGGCCCGGACGTCGCACCCTAAGCCGTTAAACGGGAATGGCCCGGCCCCGTCCGGCAGCCTACGCGGTGATGGTGCCGTGGCCGACGACCAGCTCGCCCGCATACATGCACGCGATCTGGCCCGGCGCGGTGCGCTCGAGCGCCTGCCCGAGCTCGACGCCGACGAGCGTGTGCGCTCCGGCATCGAGCTCCTCGGCAAGGCGGCACGCGAAGGTGCGTCCGTGTGCGCGCACACGAACGCCGTCGACGACGCTTCCGGGGCGATGCAGCGTGACGTCGCGGACGCGCAGCTCGCAGGTCAGCAGCGCCTGGCGCGGCCCGACGGTGACGGTGTTGGTGCGCGCATCGGTGGCGAGCACGTACAGCGGCTCGGGCGCCGAAAGTCCGAGGCCGTGACGCTGGCCGACCGTGTATGCGTGCGCGCCGGTGTGCTCGCCGAGAACGTCTCCTTCCAGATCCATGATCGGGCCGCTGAGCCTGCCGAGACCGCCGTGGCGCTCGAGGAAGTCGCCCTGGCGGGTGCCGGCGAGGAAGCAGAGGTCCTGGGAGTCGCGCTTGCGCGCGACCGCCAGCCCGGCGCGCTCGGCGAGCTCGCGTGCCTGCTGCTTGTGCATGCCTCCGAGCGGGAAGCGCAGGCGCGCGAGCGAGCTGGGTGCGAGCGCGGAAAGCACGTAGCTCTGATCCTTGCGCTCGTCGGCGGCGACGCGGAGCAGCGGCGCGGACGAGTCCGCGCTCGCGCCGTCCTCAACCACGCGCGCGTAGTGGCCGGTCACAAGCGTCGTCGATCCGAGTCGCTCGCCGAGCTCGAGCATCGCGTCGAGGCGCACAGCACCGTTGCAGCGCACGCAGGGGTTCGGCGTCAGGCCGCTGGCGTGATCGGCGAGCCAGCGGTCGACCACCCCTGCTCTGAACTCGGCTCGCAGATCGATCGAGAGATGCGCCATGCCGAGCTCGTGGGCGAGCTCGCGCGCACCGCGCACGGCCTGTGCCGAACAGCAGCTGAGCTCGGTGTCGCTGTCTGGGTCCGACCACAGCTCGAGCGTCACGCCGACGGCTTCCTCGCCAGTCTCGCTGACCAACAGTGCCGCGACGGCGCTGTCGACGCCACCGCTCATCGCGACGAGCGTGCGGCCGCTGACCATGCGCAGTGCCGCGTGCGAGCGCGCGGCGCCGCCGAGGGCGCGGTGCAGCGCGTCAGCCGCCAGCTCCGCGGCGTGGCGCTTGGCGGCGCTCAGCCCGCCGAGCTCCGCGGCGATGCTCTCGGCGCCAACGCGCGCGGCGTCGAGCAGCGTGGCACCATGCACGAGGCCGACGGTGGCGCTGCCGGCGGCGAGCACAGCGCCGCAGCCGCTCGCGTCGAAGCCCGCGTCACAGATGCGCCCGTCGGGGCTCCGTGGGTCGACAGCGATCGATATACGGATCAGATCGCCGCACGCCGCGCCGCCTGCCGCGCCCGTCACGGCGTCGTCGGGCATGTGTCCGCGCCCGAGAGGGTTTTCGAGGTGGTCGATCAGGTGCTCGGCGGTTGCATCCACGCGAGCGAGTGTAGGGCTAGGTGAGCTTGGTGCTGCGGGCTTCGTCGATCGCCTGTTCGATCGCGAAGGCGTCCTGAACGCCGGTGAGCACGATCGCGTGTCCTTGCTTGTCGACGACGAGCAGCGTCGGCGTCGTGTAGACCTGAACGCCGCGGGTTATCGAGCCGAACGATGCGACCTGGCTCGCCGAGGCTTCTTGGACTGCAACGTGATTGACGCGCTTGACTGCCTGCACCGCTTGGTGCACGGATTTGTCATCGGTGCCGTTCGGATTCCAGAGCAGCAACACGACCACATCGCCCTTGGCGAGGTCAGCTTCGACGGCGTGCTGGCCGCTCAGGCTCGCGGTGGCGGACACGCTCGCGGTCTTATGAGCGGTGCTCGGCGGAGCCTTGGTCACGGTCTTCGTAGGCGCCGCGGTGACGGCCTTCGTGGATGCGGTCGTGCCGGCATTGGCAGGCGTCTTGGTGTGCGTGCGCGTCGCGGTCGTGCCGGTGGCCGCCGAAGCAGGATGCTGAACAGTGGCGGACGCCGACGAGCTGGAGTGTTCGCCTTTCGAGGCCGGGCCGGAGGGGCTCGCCCCGATCGCCGCGACGGCTCCGTGAGCCCTGGCGATGTCGCGCGTGAGACCTTCCAGGCCGGGCACGGGACCGTGGTAGATGTGGCCGGTCTTGGCTTCAGCCTTTGCCCGTTCGACCACCGCGGCTGTGGCGGCGGCGGACTGGGTGCTTCCCTTAGTGGTCGCCTTGGCGACGGACGGCGTGCTGGTCGTCACGGCAGGTGCTGAACCAGATCCGCCAGTGCTTGTCGAACGACCCTGGAGGGCGAAGAACCACACGGCAGCGAGCAGGCACACGCTTACCAGCGCGATCTGAAATGGACGGGAGAGCTGCGCCATCTCACCCAGCTTCGGCATTTGCGGCTGAGAAGTTGAACGGCGCATGCCGCCTTGGACGGTCTGTCCTCGCGCCCGAGCCAACTCGAGCAGCGCGATGAGGCCACCGGCAGATAGACGGCGACCCGTCAGCGCGACCTGACGGTCGGCCTCACAGTGCGTGATGGCGGCGCAGCACCGCATGCACGACCGCGCCCGTGGCCAGCGTCTCCTGCTCGCCGGCCTGCATGTCCTTGAGCGTCGTCTGGCCATCGGCGACGATCGCCACGAAGCGCGCGCCGAGCGCGTCGGCGTGGCCGAGCTGGCCCTTGAGTGAGCGGGCGCCGAGGTCCATTTGCGCTGCGAGCCCTGCGGCGCGGGCTTCGCCGAGCAAACCGAAGGCAGGCGTGCGCACGTCATCGCGTGAGCCGTCGAGCGCGACGAACAGCTCCGGCGCCGGCGCTGCCGGATGCTCGACTGCGGCCGGGCCGTCCTCGCTGGCCAGCATCATCCGCTCGATTCCCGCGGCCCAGCCCATACCTGGGGTCGGCGGGCCGCCGAGCTGCTCGACGAGGCCGTCATAGCGTCCACCGCCTCCGACTCCGCTCTGCGCGCCGAGCGCCTGCGAGGTGAACTCGAACACGGTTCGCGTGTAGTAGTCCAGGCCGCGCACCAGCGTGGGGTCGAGCTCGTAGGCGACACCTGCGACGTCGAGCAGCTCGCAGACCTGCGCGAAGTGTTCCGCGTCCTCAGCGCTGAGGTGCTCGCGCAGCAGCGGCGCGCTCTGCATGACCTGCTGGGTAGCGGGGTGATCGGAGTCGAACGCACGCAGTGGGTTCAGCTCAATCCTCGCTCGCACGTCCTCGGAGAGGCTGCTCTGGTTCTCGCGCAGGTAGCCCTGCAGACGCTCGCGATACTCGAGCCTGCTCTGCAGGCTGCCGAGGCTCGAGAGGCGCAGGCGCAGGCCGCGTACATCGAGATCGTCGAGCAGCGCCGCCAGCAGCGCGATCGACTCGGCGTCGACGCCCGGGTCATCGGAGCCGATCGCCTCGGCGCCGACCTGCCAGAACTCGCGGTAGCGACCGGCCTGCGCGCGCTCGTGACGAAAGAAGCACGACAGATACCAGAGCTTCACCGGCTGGCGGCGCTTGTGCATGCCGTGCTCGAGGTAGGCGCGGCACACGGGCGCTGTGCCCTCGGGACGCAGCGTCAGCGAACGTCCCCCCTGGTCCTCGAACGTGAACATCTCCTTGCGCACGATGTCCGTCGACTCGCCGACGCCACGCGCGAACAGCTCGGTCGCCTCGAACACCGGCGTCTCGATGCGCTCATAGCCGGCGCCCTCGAGGATCGAGCGCGCACGCGCCTCGAGGGCGCTGCGCCGCGCCGCCTCCTCGCCGAGCACGTCGAAGGTGCCGCGTGGCGCTTTTATCTTCGCTGCTGCCAACTTCAGGCTGCCGGCGAGTCAGCGGTTGTGGCGCCGGGAACGCGCTCGCGGATCTCGCTCAGGAACGGGTTGCTGTCGCGCTCGCGCCCGAGCGTGGTGACACCCATGTGTCCGGGATAGACGACGGTCTCAGGCGGATGCGCGCGCAACAGGCCCTCGATCGAGCGTTCGAGCGTGGCCCAGTCGCCGCCGGGCAGGTCGACGCGGCCGACAGAGCCCTGGAAGAGGACGTCGCCCGAGAGCAGCGCGCCGGGGGTCGCGTAGGTGACGTGTCCGGGGCTGTGGCCGGGGGTGAACATCACGTCGAGCTCGAGCCCGGCGAGGCTCAGATGCTCGCCACCGGCGAGCGTGTGCTCGGCCTCGTAGTTCTCGAACGGACCGAAACCGGGAGGCGTCCAGCTCATGACGTCCGAGAGCAGCGGGCGCTCGAGCTGTGGTACGTAGACGGGCGCGGCAGTCGCGCGCGCGACGGGCGCGACGGCGCCGATGTGATCGAAGTGGCAGTGGGTGATCAGGATCGCGTCGATCTGCACCCCGAGCTCGTCGATCGCTGCGAGCAGGCGCGCGGGCTCATCGCCAGGGTCGATGATCAACGCATGCGTCGCGTCGGGATCGGCGCGCACGATGTAACAGTTCTCCTGCACCGGCCCGACCGTGAACGCCCGCACGTCCGGCGCGCCCATCAGGAGACCTGCCTTCCGCCACCGCCCTGCTTGGCCTTTTTGCGCTGACGGCGGTCGTACACCCACTTGTCGGTGTAGTAGCTGATCACGGTGTAGCCGGCGAGCACGACCGGGAACAGCCCGATCGCCTGGTTGGACTGGTGCAGCACGAGGATGACGACCAGCAGCAGCACGATCGCGGCGAACATCGCCTTGACGAACGCTCCGCGCCACGTCGGCGGCTGGTCGCGCTTGTCGAGCAGTTTCTCTTTTTCGCGCGCCAGCGTGGCCGGGTCGCCGGTCTTCTCGCCCGGCGTCGGCTTGCGCCCGGTGCGCCCGCGCGATTCCACCACTCCCGCGGCGTTGCCGCGGTGCTTGGTCTGGCGTTTACGCCTGGTCTGCGCCATAACTCAGCAGCCTAGTGCGTTCTCGATCAAGTGGCGCTGGGGATCGAAGCCCGGCATCGGCACGTCCGTCGGGGAAACCGTCGAACGCGGCGGCAGGGGCGAGCCCGACGAGCTCGGCGCTGGCGATCTCGCCGTGGGCGCGGACGGCGTCGACGACACGGGCGAGCGGCAACTCGAGCGGCCGCTCGACGTTCATCGAGACCTGTGCGACGTCGTCGCTCACGCTCAGTCCGAGCGCGCGCACGCCAGGCAGCCCGCTCTCACCCCCCTCACGGATCTGCTCGGCGATCGCCCGCGCCTGGATGACCGTGGCGGGCGGGGCGAGCTGCACGTTGAAGGCCACCAGCGGCGGCCTCGCCGCCACCAGCGTCGCGCCGCCATGCCGATGCATGCGCGCCGGGCCGAAATCGGGCGTTAGGCCGTCCTTGTCTGCAGCGATCCGTGCGGCGAGCCCCGCGACGCCGCCGCGACGCAACTGCGCGCGGGTCCGCGCGGAGGTATCGTCGGCACCCGAAAGCTCCCCGTAGAGGAAGACGGGCAGCTCCAGCTCCTCGCCGAGGCGATCGCCGAGGACCAGCGCGGCGGCGCACGCTGCGCCCCTGTCGCCCGGGCGTAGATAGACGATCGGAGCGACGTCGATCGCGCCCACGTGTGGATGCTGACCTGTGTGCGCAGCCCCGCGCCCGGCGCGGCTCACGACGTCGATCCGCTCGTGCGCGACGCGAGCGCCTCGCAGGAGCGCGTCCACCAGCACGTCGGGACGCCCCGCGAGCGTGAACACCGAGCGGTGGTGGTCGCCGTCGGAATGGATGTCGAGCACGCGCACGCCCTTCCGCAGCGTCGGCCGCGAAGGCGCCCGCGATCACCTCGATCGTCGAGCTGTCGCGCCCCTCGGACACGTTCGGCACCGCGAGCAGGGTCGGTGGCGTCATCGCGCCACGAGGCTAACGTCAAGGATCGGCGCGCGCCCTGTGGCTAGACTCCTGCGTCATCCGGGCCGGAGTAGCTCAGCTGGTTAGAGCAGCGGAATCATAATCCGCGTGTCGGGGGTTCGAGTCCCTCCTCCGGCATACCTAGAGCCCTGCACCGACGGTGTTTCGGCACCTTATCAAGGGGTGCCGAGGCCAAGCAGATTTTCCTACTGATTTTCCTATGGGGCGTCGCAGGGGCGTGGCGGCCCTGAAGACGGTCCCTGAGCAGACGGCGTGGAGAGCCGCATCTCCCCCATCGTCTTCGCGGCGTGGTCGGGTCCATGGGCCAGCTGACGATCCTCGAGCAGTGCCGGGTTGATCGTCGGCGGCGCATCAAACTGTCGGTGTGCTCACTGCCTTCGGGGTCGTCGTCCTCACGTTCATGATGCTCACGTACGCGCTTGAGCGACAAGGGCCGCGGTTCGTTGCCGCGTTCGCGTGTGACTGCGCGCTATCGAGCGTCTACGGCTTCCTCGCGGGGACATGGCCGTTCGGCGTTGTGGAGGTGACGTGGACGGTCATCGCGTTCAGACGGTACGTCGATCTACGCGCGATGGGCCCGTCGCCGAGAGCCGATCTAGCTCGATAGGCGCTGCTAGCTGCTGGCGGCGTGCGCAGGTGTCGTGGCGGAGGATTGTTGAATCGCTGTCTGGGTATAGCGAGCGGCCACCACGCAGGCGATCAGACCGAGCAGGCGCCGCAGCGATGTCTCCGGCAGGCGGCTTTGGAGGCGAGCGCCCATGTAGCTGCCGACGAAGCCGCCAACGCCGATGGATATGCCGAGGCCCCACTCGGGGGCGACGCTACCGCCGTGAACGAGCTGGAGTACCGCATAGGTCGCAACCCCCTCGATGGTGAGGGTTCTCACGCGGGCGCCACCGTTCTGGAGGCCCCGCCGGACCTAGTCGAAGTGTCTTAGGCCCGCCCAGAGGCGCGACCATGGCTGTCGCTCGTCGGGGCAGAACCACACCGGCACACCCTGCTCTTGGTTGTCTACCCCGACGCCGTCGTCGATGTGGGCCTTCACCCGGCAATCGAGGAAGTCGCGCCGCTCGATCTGCTCAAGTTCTTCGCCAACGACAACGACCGAGGTATCGGAGTTCGGCGGAGGCCCCCACTCGGCGAACCCGTTGTGGCCACTGAAAGCCTGCGGGAGTCCGATCGCCGGGCCGTATAGGTCGATCGCACCGGCCTCGCCGTAGTTGAGCGTGAAGATCGCCGTTCGCGTTCGTGTGTTGGGTGGCAACGCGCGATAGACGGTGGCGACTGTCTCTGTGAACCGCGGCCAGCCGACCATCTCCCCCGCGCTTGAGTTCAGCTTCAGCACAAAGCTTCCGCCGAGCCGGTCTTCCGGGAGCACACTCAATCCAAGCAGCGTGCCGATCGCGGCAGTGATGGCGATCGCCGCGCCCAGAAGCCACACACGCAGCGAACCGCCGTCGCCGAGCCAGCGATCCGCCGAGACAGCACCGAAACCGAGTAGCAGCGGATAGAGGCCGACTATGTAGTAGGCCTTTCCGCTCACCACCAGCATCACGACCGCGAGGGCTAGGTAGGCGAGTCCGAAGCATCGGTAGCGGCGCCAGCTCGCTGCCCGCATCAGGCCCACGAGCCCTGAGAGCCAGACCGGCGCCAGCAAGGGGCCAACGAAAACCAGCTGGAATGGAAGGAAGCCTGCGCGCCCGCCGAATTCACCGGACAATGCCTGGTTGTGAGCCACTTCCAACTGCGGCAGACCGTGCGCTATCTGCCAGCCGAGATACGGGAGCGCGCCGAGCAGCGCGAGCGCGCCTCCCAGGAGCGCCCACCGAGACCGAAGCAAGTGTCTCGGACCGATCGCCGCGAGCGAGGCGACCGCCGCCAGTATCAGTGCCCCGACGACTAGCTTGTTGAGCAGACCGAAACCAAGCACGGCCCCCATCACGAGCCACAGACGGTCGTCTTCGGTTCGCAGCAGCCGCACGAACAGCCAGCAGAGGGCGCTCGTGAACGCCAGGTCGAGGGTCGTCGTCGTCAGGAAATGGCTGATCGCAAGGATGATCGGCGCGGCGGCGCAGCAGCAGATCGCGACCGCCTGCGCGCGCCTTCTCCCGCCGATCTCGCGGGCGATCAACCCAGCGCTCACGATCGAGACGACCGCGGCCAGGGCTGCGGGAAGACGCAACATCAGCAACGAACGGGGCGCGAGCGTGTTCATCGTCCACGCGAGCAGCGGCGTCAGCAGCGGCTGGTCGGGGTAGCCGAACACAAGGTGACGACCCGCCTCGATGAAATACAGCTCGTCCCGGTCATAACCGTAGCGGCCGCTGACGGCGAGCAGAGCGATCAAGACCAAGGCGCTCGTAGAGAGCAGCCAGCTCCAGGCCACTGGCTCGCGCCTGGGCTCGCTGGCGCGGCTGGAAACTTGGATTCCCGCAGCCGCAGACATGGAGGATGAGGCATGCACAGCGACGAGTCCTAGTTCGATCGCTCGCCGGTTGAGCGCGGGCAAACCTCGCGGCGACTACTCAGCGGCACCCGCAGCAATCCAGCGTTGCAGGACGTCGATGCGCTCGGGTGGCCACGCCCCATCACAGGGCATCGTTCCCGCCTTGAGCCGCTCGAGAATCGCGTCGGCGTGGGTGCTGACGTCGCCGTAGGACCAGAGGTCGAAGGCGAAGCGCATCGAGTCGCGGTCACGCGCGCGAAACAGCGGCTTGATATGCGCACCGAACGTGAGGGCCTCATCGGGCCCCGGGAGAGTCACCTCTGGCTCCGCCTCGAGCTCCTCGCTCGCGTGAGCGCGTGACCACGGCTTCGCATCACATACCCACCACCAGCGGGGGACCGGCATCTTCGGCGGCGGGTGGACGCCGGGCTTCGAGTTCTCCACTGCGATCCGTGAACCCCATTCCAGATATGCCGCGAAGGCCGCTCGAAACTCGGCGTCGGCCGGCAGCCCGACGTCGTCGGCTGACTGGCTCAGCAGCTTCACCCAGAGCGCGCGCTGCTCCAGCGTGATGCCCTTGTCCAAATGCTGGCTGATCATCCGCTCATAGCCTCCGTAGCGGTCGCTGTACGCCGATGGGCCGCCGAACACCTGGCCCAGCCACGCGGCCACACGCTCGGGATGATCGGGCGACATGCTGCCGAACAGCTTCGCGAGCAGCGGCTCCTCGGGCACGTGGGTCTCGTAGAAGCGGCGAGCGAGACGCAGGAGCGCCGGGAACCCCCCGGCCCACTCAAACAGCGTCGCTTCCTCCGGTGGCGGCGGGTCGTGGAAGTCCGCGTACCAGTGCATGCCACTGCAGAACGGCTTGTTCTGTGACTTCCCGCAGCGACACAAGCTGTAGTGCTCGAGCGACGCGCCAGCGTTGCGGCTCTCCGGATTGCCCCCGCCGTCGATGAGCGACACGGAGCCGGTTATGCGATAGGGCCCGTCGAGGGAGACCTCGATCGCCGGCTCGCGCTCCTGGTCGGCGAGCCCGTCGGGATCGCGGTGGTCGAGCGTGTAGCCGAGCGCGCCCGAAGGACAGTCACGCGCGGCGCGCACGAGCTCATCGGCGCGCGCTCCTGACGGCGCGATGAATGGCTCGGTGGCTGTACGGAAGGCGGTGGGCGCGCGATCGGTGCAGAACCCTGAGTGCGCGCACGTTCCCCGGTTGTCAGTGAGCGTGATGTGTTGGCCTTCATACACGTCGAGTCGATCGGGCACGCGGTCAGGTGCCTTCGCGGCGTGAAACCCGATCATGCTGTGGGAGCCATCGCACCACGGCTTCAGCCCTGAGGCGCCACAACGACACAGCGCCGCCTGCGGAAGCGGCGAGAGCAGCACCCCGAGATGATCCGTCATCTCCGACACGTTGGTTACCAGGTAGGGACCGTCGGGCGCCGACTGAATACTCGGTGCGAGAGGCTCCTGCAGGGCCGCGAACTCATCGTGTCGAGCGGCAAGGCGCTCCGGGTCGTCGCCAACGAGCTGGCAGTTGAGATCCTGCAGCGCCGCGGTCGCCTCGAGCAACGCCGGTGGTCCGCCAACACCGACGCGCAGGCGTGTCGCGTCGCACGCCAGCTCGTGCACTGCCGTAGCGAGCTCCGCCTCTGTACCCGTCGTCGCGGTGCTATCGGCGTTGGTCGTCACGTCGAGCGCGGCGCTCAACGGCCTGACCACCGAGGCCGCCAGCCGGTCCGCCGCACGCGACAGGGATGCGCGGTGCGCCTCGTCTCCGCTCGCGGCGGCGAGCGCCTCATACCCTCGACAGAGGGCATCCGCCCGCGCGAGCACATCCCGTCCCGCCGCTGCCGCACCACTGACCGCGCTCATCGCGTCCCCTCTGACGCGAACAGCATCCCGAACGCCGCGAACGGCTGCAGCGAGATCAACTCGAAGTCGATGACCCGGTTTGCCACGAGCGGCAGCTCGGCAAGCGTCGCGCGCGCCGCGTCTATCGACTCCGCCTCCATCACGAGCACCGAGCCAGGTCCTCCCGGGGAGTACATATCGCGAACGCTACCCGACGCATACAGCTGCCACAGCGCATTCAGCTCCGCGCGGACATGCGGAGTGATTGCCTGGCGCGGATCGATGCCAGCGCGGGGGCGTCCGATCGCGAGCAGCTTCATCGCGAGGGTGATCCCGAGAACACGGACATGCGCGAGCGAACGGACTGACGACCGGTCTGGTCCCGTTGCTTTGCCCGGCGGGGCCGGGCCGGGTTGGTGGGTGCGGCCGGTGACACTCGAGTGGTGAGTTCGTCGAGCCACGCCACGAGATCTTCGGAGCCTCGTGTGGTTGGGGCCGGCGCGACGAGTTCGAGTGGTGCGTGCGTGTCGCGCAGCGACGTGGCCAGCGCGAGGTAGTGCTCTTGCAGCCGGTCGGCCATGCGGACGGCCGCGTCGGCACTCTTTACGCGAGTGCCGGCGGATTGTGAGATCAGGTCGGCCGCATACCAGAGCCGATTGCCAGCCGACACGTTGCTCGTCCAGTGCAGTGCCTGCTCGGGCCATGGGTGCTCGGCAAAGAGTTGGGCCAGCGTGCTATCTGCCCGTAGCGCCGCGTCCGCCGCTGACTGGCGAACTGCTCGCTGCTCCTCAAGCACTGGCGCGGACGATCCGGCGAGCGTGCGGACGGTGGACGCGAGGTATGCAGCGGCCGACTCGAACAGATCCGCTGCGGCGCCCGAGATGGCTGTGGTTGCCCCGCGCGGCCATGCGACAGTGCCGATGAGGAGACCGGCCGCCGCGCCGGCGACGACGTCCACGAGCCGGGTGATACCGATCTGCCAGCCGGCCGGGCCGAGCAGGTTGAACAGCACGATGATGACGAGCGTGAACCCCGCTTGGCCGGCGAGGAAGCTCACGGCCCGATTGGCGTAGATCGTGAGCGCCACGGTGGACGGGAGCAGAAGCACGTACCAGTCCTGGCTCGGCGATAGGGCGCCGATCAGCGCGGCCGCGGCCGCCAAGCCGATGATCGTGCCCGCAATTGCTTCTCCGACGCTGCGACGGGTGGCTCGGAGGTTGGTCTTGACGACGGTCAGCGTCGCGAATGCCACCCAGAAGCCGTGTTGCAACGCGAATAGATTGACCGCGGCAACCGCCAGCGACAACCCTGCTCCGAGACGGAGCGCGTCTTGGACGTGAACCGATCGCACGGTCAGATTGGCTCTTAATCGCAGCGTGCCATGGTGCAGATCCTCTCGCCAGCCTGACGATCGCTGGGCGGCCGTCGTGAACGCATTGACGATTTCGCCGTCCTGTGGCAAGCCGAGCGCTCCACGAGTGTGGTGCTGTACTGCACGGGTAACGGACGCGAGCCGTGTGGGCGCGCTGAATGCCGATGCGCCTGAGGCAACGCTTGCATCTCGAGCGAGCGGGGATGCGGCGTCCGTTGCGTCTGCGGCTGCTGACAGCGCTTCGCTACAACTCGCGAGTGCCGAAGCACAGGAGGCCAGGCCGGTGCGCGCGAGGTGGTTCGGTGGGCGGCCGGTTTCGAGTCGGCCTATCAAACCCTCGAGCCGCTCGAGGTCGTTCAACAGATACAGCTCGGCCCGTTGAATACCCGTAGGAGCGACCGGGCGGTCGACGAGTACCGCCAGATCCGAGCGAACGGTCACAGGCCGCGTCGTCGGTCGTTGCTCGCGCTGCTCGATAATTCGGCTCAGGCGCCGCGCCAGACCGTCCCGGGTCTGAGCGAGCTGATGCCGCACCTGCGTGTCGGCTTGCTCCGGCCACAGCCACACTGTGGCGAGAAGGGCTAAAACCCCGCCGAGGGCGACGCCATGGAGGCGTTCGGCGATCGCCGAGACGGGCGCGGGCGAGCCGATGGCTACGACGTAGAACAGGATCGAGGCATTTGACCAGGCGACGGCGTAGCCGCCGAGCAGACCCATCAGCGCGATCGCCGCGACGACGCAGAACGTCATCAGGCAACCGGCCACCACGCCCTGGGTTGAGATCGACGTTCCGAGTGCCGTCAGTGCGAACCCAGCTGTGACGGTCACCGCGATCGCGCCCACACGACCTCTCATTGGGCCGCCGAAGTCCGCGATTCCGGTGATCGCGAGCCCGGTGAAGGTGGCGAAGACGGCCACGGGGACACTCTCCGCACCCCCCCGGCCGATGGAAAACGCGGCGAAGGTGACCACGGCGGAACGCCCCGCTCGTCGCGCGGCGGCGCGGCGCACCGTTTCGGAGGCGCCGCCGGCGATTTGAGGCGTGCCGCTCATCAGGCGTCAGCCGCTGCAAATGCCTGCTGAAGTGCGACATCAGCGATGCGTCGGTCTTCGGCACCTGTCATCGCGCCGGCAACGCCGATGGCGCCGGCGACTCTTCCGTCATCGAGCACAGGTAGGCCACCAGCGATCAGCGCCAGGCCCGGACGGCTGGCGAACGATGCAACGGCGGCGCCGTCCGCTTCGATCGCTGAGAAGAACTCGTCCGGTGGCATTCCGATCGCGCTCGCGGCATAGGCCTTGTTGATGGCCGTTTGGATGCTGACGAGCGGCGCTTCGTCCATCCGCAGAAGCGCCTTTGTCACACCGGACTCATCGACGACGACTACGGTGATCGGGACCGACATCGCCTTCGCCTCAAGAACGGCCGCGTCGATCATGCGGCGTGTGGCACCGTCTGTGAGCGTCGGGCGCATCGCTATTGCAGGGTTCGCTTCCGGCATCGGCGTGGCTCCTGGGTATCGAGGGAACTACGTCCCGTTTCCCGCCAGCATGCACCAGGGCGTCACACAAGTCCAAGACTTTTGGCCCGGCAATCAGTAGGCTGCGCCTATGGAACGTCTCGACTTGCGGCTCGTCGAATACTTCGTAGTCCTCGCCGAGGAGCTCCATTTCAGCCGTGCCGCCGCCAGGCTTCACATCGCGCAGCCCTCGCTGAGTCAGCAGATCAGGAGGCTCGAGGAACTGCTCGGGGTCACGCTGTTGGAGCGCACGAGCCGACGCGTCGAGCTGACTGCGGCAGGCGAGACGCTGCTGCTCGAAGGGCGTCGTGTGCTGCGACAGTCAAGCCGTGCGATTCAGGCGGTGCGCGATACCGGCGCCGAGCAGCTGACGGTCGGCTTCTATGGGTCTGCGGCAAGCGCCCTGCTCGCTGACGTACTCGCCGCGTTCGGGGAGGACCATCCGTTCATACGTGTCTCGCTGCGAGAGCTGCTATTCGGCGATCTCGATCAGATCCTCAGCGGCGAGGTGGACGTGGCGTTCACCAGGCTTGCGCCCGGCCAGGCCGATGTCGCCATCGAGATCGTCGCGCGCGAGCCCCGCGTGGTCGTGCTGCGCTCCGATCACCCTCTGGCCAACCGCGAATCGGTGAGCTTCGCCGACCTGCGCACCGAGAGCTTCATCACCAACCCAGCCGTAGCAGCCGCCGGCCCGCCCGCTAGGTGGCTCGCGGAGCAGCGCTCCCACGGACTTTCCGGGCGCGTCGCCGCCGAGGCGAGCAGCATCCAGGAGATACTCACGCTGGTCGCCACGGGGCGCGGTATCTCACTCGTGCCCGCGGCGATCGCGAGCGAGCATCGACCGAGCGGCGTCTCGTTCGTGAACGTGAGCGATGCCGAACCGGCGCTCGTCTCGCTGGCATGGCGGGCTGAGGACGTGACCCCCGCCACCCTCGCCTTCATCGAGATCGCGCGCCTGTGCGCCGAGCGTCGTGTCGCAGCGATCGACGGCGAGGTGCCTGAGTCCGCAGAGGAGTACGTGCATGGCTGACTACACGGCCAGGCGGTTCGAGGAGATGGAGCCGATGCTCGGTGGGATGTTCCGCCGCGCGCGAGCATCGCTCGGGGCAACGTCGTTCGGCATGCAAATCCTGGAACTGCCTCCCAACGGCGGCGGCGCTTACCTCGACCACGACCACCGACACGACTCACAGGAGGAGGTCTACGTAGTCCTCAACGGCTCGGCCGACTTCAACATCGAGGGGCAGGTCGTGCGCCTCGAGCCCGACACGGCGATCCGCATTGCGCCAGCTGCCAAGCGCAAGCTCAAAGCCGGTCCCAGCGGCGTCAAGATGTTGGTCCTCGGTGGAGTGCCCGGAGCCGCGTACCAGGCCCCCGCGTTCACGGAGCTCGGCGGCCCCGAGCAACCCGAAGCCGGACGCTAGCCACATCGCCGTCCTAAGACACGCACCGTGCCGTCAGACCCTGGTCATCTGACGCCCAGCGCCGTCAACCGCCGCTGAAGTAGTTGCCGCTCCGGTGCTGTTGGAGCGCATTCGACGGCTCGCTGGAGCTCGACACGTGCCTCCGAGTCACGGCCAAGCGTGCTCAGTGTTTGCGCGCGTGCGGCATGCCAGAGATGCGACTCTTCGAGCCCTCGAATTGCGTCCAGCGCCCCCATCCCGGCTTGCGGACCGTCGCGCTCGACGAGTGCCACAGCGCGGTTGAGCGCGACGACAGGGTTGCTCGACAGACTGAGCAGCAGGTCATAGAGAGCGATGATGCGATCCCAGTCGGTCTGCTCCCAAGTCAGCGCGGTCGAGTGGCAGGCAGCCAGGTGCGCCTGCAGCTGATAGGGCCCAGCGACCCCGCCCGAGAGTCGGACCGCCTGCGCAAGCAGGATCGAGCCCTCCTCGACGGCCGCGCGGTCCCAGCGAGCACGATCTTGATCGGCCAGTAATACCGGCTCGCCCTGCTCATCGATACGCGCAGGACGGCGCGCACTGGTGAACAGGAGATGGGCGAGCAGACCCAGCACCTCTGGCTCGTCGGGCATCAGTTCGGCGAGCAGCCGCACGAGGCGCAACGCCTCCAACTCGAGATCGACCCGCACCAACTCCTCGCCCTTGCTCGGCGCGTGAGCCTCGGTGGCGATCAAGTGAACGACGGCGAGCACCGCGGGCAAGCGGTCGGGCAACTCCGCGTCGCCGGGCACGCGGTAGGGGATCTGCGCGTTGGCGATCTTCTGCCTCGCGCGGACCAAGCGCTTTGTCATCGTGGACTCGGAGACCAAGAAGGCCCGGGCTACCGCAGCCACCTCGAGCCCGGCGAGCGTCCGCAGCGCCAGTGCCACCTGAGCCTCCAGCGAGAGGGCCGGGTGGCAGCAGGTGAACACCAGGCGCAGAAGGTCGTCATGCACGACGTTCTCAGGTTCGACCATCTCAATCACCTCCTCAGCGAGATCGGGGGCGGTAGTTGGTAGCTCCCATCCGGCTGCGATCTCCTTGGCGGGGCGGGTGGATTCACGCCGGATCGTGTCGAGGGCCTTGTGGCGCGCGGCGACCGTGAGCCACGCCCGCCGGTCATCCGGCACCCCCGTCCGTGGCCACGCCTGCAGCGCTGCAACGGCAGCATCTTGGACAGCGTCCTCGGCAAGTTGCAGGCTGCCGAGGGTCCTCACGAGGGTCGCCAACACGCGACGACCCTCAACTCGGACGGGTCTCGGCCAGGAGCTGCTCAGGCGTCACCCGCCGCTCACGCTAGGGCCACCCATCGGCACGACCGGTCGCAGTTCCACCTTGCCGCGCCACGCCGCCGGTATTTGCGCACCCCACCGGATCGCCTCGTCCAAGTCGGCCGCCTCGACGAGGTAAAAGCCCCCAAGCACCTCCTTCGCGTCCGCGTACGGCCCATCCGTGATGGCGATCTCCCCGCCCTTGCTCTCCGCGACCGTGATCGTGGTCGCCATCGTCGGCGGATGCAGCGCCTCGCCACCGCGCAGCACGCCCGCCGCGCCCGCGGCCTCGCCGAACTCGCCGTAGCCAGGCGAGAACTCAGCCTCCTCCGGGGCGGTCCAGTAGCTGTCCTTGGGGTAATACAGCAATGCCGCGTAAAGAGCCATTTCTGATCCCTTCTCGTGTGGGCGGCGGGTTGCCGCCCTCCAGCAAGTAGACGATCGACGCCCCCGCCGGAGGACATCTGGCTCCCGCGAGGTTGGGAACGTTACGACACCTCTAGTGCCTCCGAGGCGCCCAGGAAGCGCTCGTGATTGCGACGGCGGCCCACCGCGGTGCGAACCAGAAGCACGGCACCTGCCAGCCGCCGTGCTCAACCCCGTCGTTCAGCTCCGGTTGGGCTTCCTGTTGCTCTGCATGGCTCCGTCAAGGGTCAAATGACGGTGCTCCGTGAGTCACATCTTCTGTCCTCTTCGACCGGTTGTGGATCTCTATCCGCGCGCCAGCTGCCGCGTCGGAGCCTACTTGGCGACCAGGGGATGGCAGCTGACCACCGACTGGCGCTCCGGCGTTCGGGGCGAGGACGCCGAAGCTCGGCGCTCAGGGTGCGGCGGCCTCGCGCTCCGTCTCGCGCACGGAGCCAAGGCGATCAACACCGTTCATGGCGCCTCCAGCCCGAGCCTCCTGCTACCTTGATGTACATGACCACCGTCGGCGTAGCGGAGCTTCGGCAGCACCTCAGCAAGTATCTCCGTCTCGTCGGTGACGGCGAGCGGCTTGTCGTGACTGAGCGCAACAAGCCCGTGGCAGAGCTGGGACCACCGCCCAGCACCGGCCGGGCGCTTGACCGGCTGATCGCCGCAGGGCGGCTCGCGCGCCCGCCGCGCCCTGGGCTACCCGAGCCGCTGCAGCTCGCCGGCGATCCACACGCCCTGAGCCGCGCGCTCGATGAGATCCGCGGTGAGCGCTGAGCGTGGCGCTGTTCTACCTCGACGCCTCGGCGCTTGTGAAGCTCGTGCGCGCCGAGCCCGAGACGGGCGCCCTTCGCACCTTCCTCGCGGATGCCGACCTACTCTCCAGCGCGCTCGCACTCACCGAGGTACCCCGCGCGATCCGTCGTGCCGCGGCCCACGATCCCGCGCTTACACCGGAGCCGCTCATAGCCCGTGCCGGCGAACTCCTCGAAGCCGTGGCACTCCTACCGATCGATCGTGCGCTTCTCGCCATGGCCGGGGCACTTGAGGAGCCGACCTTGCGCGCCTTGGACGCAATCCACCTCGCCGCCGCAATCGACCTCTCACCGATCGACGCATTCGTCAGCTACGACGAACGCCAGAGCGCAGCCGCCCGCCTGGCCGGGCTGCGCACCGTCGCCCCAGGGCGCTGACCCCGCATCAGGGATCATAATCCGCGTGTCGGGGGTTCGAGTCCCTCCTCCGGCATCCATCTACTAGAGCCAGATTCTGCATCAGCATTGGGATTGCGGCATGGGATGGCGGCTTCTCCTAATGGCCATGGCCTGGGCTTGGCGGCGATGGGCGAGGCGGACCCAGGCGATGAACAGGCCGGCCGCCCAGAGTCCCAAGACCGCGAGTGGTCGTGCCTGCTGGTAGTCGCGGAAGTAGATCGCGTTTCGCAGCGCGCCCACCGTGGCTCCTGAGGGCAGCCACTGCGACGGGAACGCGAACGGCTGAGGCAGCAGCGGTGGCGCGACCGCTCCGCCGGACGACGCGTTGCCGAGGATGACGAAGAACAGCCACGCCGGCAGGATCGCCCAGGCACCGAGGAGCACCGCCAGCAAATGACAGCTGGCGCAACTGGAGCTCTGCGGCGTGAGCTTTGACTTGGAGCACGGTGAGCATGCCGACGACCGTCGCCACGAGCATCAGGTAGAAGATGTCGAGTCAGTTCGGGTCGTCGCCGGCCAGCGGGTGGGCGTCGACGATGCGCACGCCGGGGTCAGCCACCTCGACCTTCTCGAGGACTCGCGCCACGGATGCCCCAGCGGCGCTTGCGACGTACAGGACCGGTCTCGGGGTGGCGACATTGAGCGCGGCGTAGACGCTCTGGTGGTCGAGGCCCTTCAGAGCGGCCGAAACCGAGCTGTAGCGCTCGAACACCAGCTTGTAATCCGCGACCTTCTCGACCGCAGCAATCGTCCGCGGGCTCGTGGCCGGATCGCCGATGAGGACGGCGCGTTGCTGCGGCGACCACTCATGCCGGCGACGCGCGGTGAGCCTTGCACGGCTGCGAGGACGCGCGGCGCCGGCCACTGGGCCGACGCCGTGTGGTGAATCGGCGAGTCGCATGATCGCTCCTGAGGTTCGTGGCGGGTGCCGGCGCGGACTGACAGCGGCACCCGCCGGATGCGGCCGCGATCGCTACTGGACCACGAGCGGCTTCATGCGCGGCAGCCCAGCGATGACCGCGTCGTCGAGGTTCAGATGCGCCTTGACGAGCTCTGGCGGTGTCGCACCCATCCACTGGGCGAGCGAGATGTCCGCGTAGTGATCGGAACGGAACATCCCGAGGAATATGAGCGGCTCGTCGCCAGTGTTCTCGATGTAGTGGCCCATGGCGCGCGGCGCGTAGCCGACGTCGCCCGCCTGATAATCGAACGTGCGAGCCTTGCCGGCTGACGCGAACACGGTCATCCCTTGCCACGCAGCCAGTACTGCCACTCGTCCGCGTTGGGGTGCCAGTGCATCTCGCGCATCGCGCCCGGTTCGACTTCGACGAGCGCCGCAGCGATCGTCTTTGAGATGGTGAAGTTGCGCGAGTCGGTGATGCGCAACCGCCCGCCCGCAGCCTCGGTCGGCTCCTGTGCGTGCATGTGCCAGGTGAATGACTGCGGTGGCTGGACGACTGGGGGGCGCGGCGCGTCGTCACTCAGCGACGGCGGCACGTCACCGGCGAACATGTAACGCGTGTGGGCGATGTCGCTGGGCAACGCGTCGAAGGCAGATCCGCCCACCCCGAAATTCTTTGCCAGTACGTCGCGCGGGGTGTGGTTCATCCAGTCGGTGATCAGAAACGTCTCGTTCTCGGAGAAGTCGCCGCTGTCGAACACGAGTAGGAACTCACAACCCTCCTCGAGCGCCTGGAGCGAGTGCGGCAGCCCGGACGGGAAGTACCAGAGATCGCCGACGCCCACATCGTCGATGAAGAGGCGGCCCGCCTCGTCGAGGATGCTGATGCGGCAGCTGCCGGCGATCATGTAGGCCCACTCGGCCTCCTTGTGCCAGTGCAGCTCACGGATGCCGCCCGGGGTCAGTCGCATGTCCACGCCCGCGATCTCAATCGCGATCGGGAGCTCGCGCCTCGTGATCTCTCTGGCCCAGCCGCCGGACAGCACACGGTTGCGCGCCATCGCGTAGGGAAACTTGAGGTTCGGGATGGTGCCGGCGTCGGTCACCGGCGAGACCAGGACATCCGGGTTCTCCTGCTCGATGGGAAGGTTGCGCGGACCAAGGATGGTCGCGCCGCGACCATCAACTACCGGCTGGGGGGCCTTCACATTTGTAGCCATGAGCCGTTCCTTTCGGATGGGGTATACGTTTCTTTCAAGGCGTTACCTCTACGGTCGTCGTAGCGTCGAGCCAGTCCCACGCCTTGGCATCGACGGCACCGCGCGGGCGGCGGCCGGGCTACTAGCGGTGCGTAGAGGTTCATATCGCCGGCGCCGCGTCCCCACGAGGCGGCTGTCCCGTAACCGAACGGGCCGGCACTCCGAACGCAACCCTCGCAGTCACCGCCACCGCCAACGTCAGCACCGGCGCCACGATCGGGGCGATGTCGCGGACATTCGCCAGCAGGGCCGCACCGGCGCACGCCCCTGCGAACGCCCCGACGATCACGAACAGAAGCCGCACCTGGTCCACGGCACCGTTTCGTTGGCGGGTCAGATCGTCATCGACGTCCAACACGAAGGCGGTTACGGTGGCCGTTGCCGCGGTGGTGAACACGGCCCGCACTCCAAGCCGGAATATCGCGCCGGTCTCCATGCCGGCGCCAAGAGCCGATATCGCGATGAGCAAGTCGGCGCTGGTGGCGGACGGGCGCCCGTCGACCACGATCCAGAACACCAGGAAGGCGATCAGGATGCCGCCGATCGCGAGCAGCACAGCCTCCAGCCGGCTCGGCCACACCACATCCGCGGGCGGATGCTCGACGATGCGGGTTGCGATCAGCACACCGGTCGCGAACGCGGCCAGCGACACCCCCGCCCGCACCACCGGCGCCCCCGGCACGCCGCCCGCCCCGAGGCCGAGTGCGATCACGTTGCCTGACTGGAAGGCGGAGTAGACCCGACCAAGGGCGGCAAAGCTGATCGCGTCGATCGAGCCCCATGCGATCGTCAGCGTGACCAGGAGCAGATCGCGCAGGTGACTGTCGGTCGGGCGCCATCTCGCGATGCGCTCACGCCACCCTGCCCGCGTCGCTCCTGTCGATGCCGTGGGTCCGAGGGCCTCGGCCTTTGCCAAGCGATGCGGCGGGGTCGAGAAGCCGTTCATGTCGATCGCTCCTTCGTTTCGTTGGCTCGGCACTCGAACCAGCGCGACGCGAGGGTTACTAGATCGCCCCGAACCATGCGCAAGGTGGGTCGCGCGAAAGTGGACCCCACACCCTCCTCCCCGCCGGCCTGCCGGCCTTGCGCCGCTGTCTACGCGGGGTCCTGGGCGGCAGTCAGCTGCTCGCGACCGTCAGCTTCCAGGCCGTCATCGCCCACCCGCGCGGTCGTCCCGAGGCGTGCTTCCCACCACGCGACCGGAACGACCTTGACGGCGAGTTCGAGCGTTCCCCTGTCCAGCTGCTCGGCGAGCTGGGCGATCGCGACGATCCTCTGCGCGAGGCGATCATCGTCCAGGGGACCCGTGATCTGGACGGCGGGGCTGCTTCGAGCCCTGTGCCAGCGCAGCTCGTCATCATCGCTCGCCTCGGACTGATCCAACAGGCTCTCCAGCCAGGCAAGGTCCCCCGCGAGCTCAACGTGACGATCGATCACCTCTGCGTAGGCTTCGGCGTTGAGCATCACGGCGGCCCATCTCCCCAGCACTTCATCGTTGTGAACCGCCACTCTCGAAACCCGGTCTCGCAGAACTCGCCGGCGACCATCGTCGGCGAGCAGGCCACTAACGGCCTTGGTCATGCGCGGCGTGTCGCGCAGCACGAGGGCCGCGGCGTCGAGCCCCGCCGAAGAGCTCGCCTCGCCCGGCATCAGGCCGGCGAGCTCTACCGCCTCCGTCCACACCATGCGCGCATCGCGGACCAGCTCGAGCATCACGTACTGCGCGAGGACGCTCCAGCGTCGGCGCCCCCGGATCTCGAGCGCCTCGTTCACGATCGCCACCGACAGCATCACGACGATCGCGCTCGATACAAGCCCGGCAAAGAGCGGATGGCGCACCCAAAGGTGCTCAGCGAACTGTTCGGACGCTATCGCCGCCGCCAGCGCAAGCAGCGCCAGCACGGCGCCGGCGCGCGTCTGACGTAGGTAGGACTCGACGGATCCTGAACGTCGAGGCCCAGAGGAGCCCAGCGACATTGACCCGAGCTTACGCTCCGGCGCTGCGCTCCGGCTCGAACTCGGATGCGAACAGATAGCCGACCGCGAGGCTCCGGTAAGGACGCCATCGCTCGGCAACCTGGATCATCTCGTCCTCAGTTGGAGCATGGTCGAACCCGTAGGCGCGCTGCACGGCCCGGCGCAGGGCGAGATCGCCCGAGAGCAGCACGTCGGGTCGGTCGAGCGCCACGATCAGAAAGCCATGCGCCGTCCACGGCCCGACGCCCGGAACCTCGGTCAGCACAGCCTCGACCTCCTCATCGGTCATGCGCGCCAGCGACTCGTCGCTCAGCCGACCGTCGTGAAAGCGCTCCGCGAGCGCCCGTAGCGTGGCGCCCTTGCGGTTCGACATGCCGCTCGCTCGAAGCTCCTGCGGGTCGAGCGCCAGCAGCTCCTGCGGCGAAGGCATGCGCCCGCCGAACCGCTCCTGCAGGCGCGAGACGATCGTGCGTGTCGCACGGACCGACAGCTGCTGGCCGACAACCTGAAAGATGAGCGTCCCGAAAGCATCGAGCGGCGGCAGCTCGTCGAGCCACGCCCGCGGATGGAACTCTGGGTGGGCGTCGATCAACCGGCGCAGGACCGGGTCGGCGCCCCGCAGGAACTCCCGTGCTGTCGGATCGGCGAGCGCCGAATTCCCCTCGCGCGCTCGCCCAGCCGGCCCACGCTCTGCGCGCGGAACGCCCGCAACCGTGTCTGTCTCGGACCTCGGGGTCATTCCTCCAGCAGCCTCTCCGTCAGCGCCATCTCGACCTGCGCCACCGTCTCAACCGGCTCGAGTCGCACTGTAGCTCGCGAGTGATCGATCCCGGGTCGAGGCTCCGGCTGACATCACGATGCGCCCTGTAGCGCGGCTGCCGCGGCCTCCTTCTCCACGCCCGACACACCGACAGCGTCGGTCAGCTTGGGGACCTCCCTGAAATACCAGTGGATGACCTCGAGGGCGGCCGCCGCGGCCGGCGTGGCCCAGTCACGGAACAGCTCAGTGTTGACGGCCAGGGCCGTGCTCTGTACCGCGCCGGCGTGCGAGAGCCGCTCGATGCCGGTGCGATGTGCGACCTGGGAGCGACCACCGACGGCGTCCGCGACGAACATCACCTCGTAGCCGTCCTTCAGCGCCTGAACCGTGGCGAATGTGAGGCATATCTCGGTGTGGAGCCCGCCGACGATCAGGCGCTTGCGACCGGTCGCCTTCACGGCCGCACTGAAAGCTTCGTCCTCGAAAGCGTTCATCGACGAGCGGTCGATCGGCTCGATGCCCTCCAGCTCGGACAGAATCGCAGGCTGCGTCGGGCTGTTGAGCCCGAACCCAACCCCCACGGTCGACAGGACAATTGGCATGTCCAGCGCCTTGGCGGTCTTCGCCAACAGCCTCACGTTCAATTCGGCCAAGGCGGCATCCGTTTCTGAGCGAATGACCTCGAACATCTCCTTCTGGTAGTCGATCAGCACGAGCGCGCAGTCTTCGTACGTCCATACACCTAGATCCCTGTTCATCGTTGCCTCCGTTGTGCGGCCTGGGGCCGCGTTGATGTCCGCGCCGTGATCACGACGCTCATGGGCGAACCTGAGAGCGGTAGCCAAGGTCGAGACGCAGCGACTGCATGACCTGAAACGTCGTGCTGGCCGTGAACACGTCGGCCGCTGCCAGCACGCCGGTGTACTTGTTGATCACCGGCTCCGCGGCGACCGCGGTGATCGCGTCCAGGTAGCCCCTCACAGCCGCCCAGCCGTTCTCGCCGTACTTGACGAGGTACGGGCCGGGATCGACGGTGTCGAGTGCTTTCCGCGAGTGCTCCGCGACGTCGGCCATATACCGCTCGTGCACGGCGATGTCCTCGCGCGTGCCCAGCCGCCCCACGTGGCCGCCGATGAAGTGCTTCCACGGGTAGGTGAGAGCCGTGGCCGGAGCGGCGAGGTAGCCGGGAATGTCCTCGCTGAGGTTGCTCTGGTACGCGGGCGCCCAGCCCGGGTTGACGATGTCGACGAGCATCAGCGCATCGTGGTCCGGTAGGTGGATGAAGATGTTGTCCGGCGAATGGTTCGCGCCGTGCCAGGCAAGCTCGATGCGGTCGCCCCCGATCTCGAGCGTGCGGCGGTCCTGGAAGGTCTCCTCTGGTGCCGGTCTCGCGGGGTCGTCGTCGCGCAACAGAAGCCTGCGGGTCTCCTCGTGACCGATCCGCACGACGCTCTTGGCGAACATCGAGGACGCGCCGGCGCGGTCAGCGTGGTGATGGGAGTAGACGAGGTGCGTGACCCGGTTGCTGACGCCGGTGGCAGCGGCGATCTCGTCGACCGCGCGCTGGATGTTGTGACCGATCGTGGGCGGCGCGTCGAGTAGGACGACGCCGTCTCTCGTCGTCAGAAAGGCTGACTGGTAGGCGCCGTCGGTGACCCAGTAGAGGTTCTGCTCGACCCGTCCGACGTAGTAGCCCTGCTCATTGAGGGCTGGACCGAGCGCCGGCCGCGGCGTAGTCCGGTAGGTCCTCGGCTCTACTCGGGCGGGTGTTGGCGTGCGCCTCGGTTGTCGTATCCGGGGGACTGATGGAGACGATCGTGAAGCGCTGGGCCGGCGATCGAATCCTTGAATTCCTTAGTCCGCGACCCGAGTGCCGTCTTCAGTCATGCTGTCCGCCCTAGATGGGCTCGCCGTCAAACGTTGGCACGCTAACGCGGCCACCGGGAACGCAATTGGTCGGCCGCCAACGCGAGCGCGAGGCGCTCGTCCGCCTGGCCAACAGTGCGTGCACCGGCAACGGTGGCGTCTTGGTCGTGCATGGCGAGCCGGGCGTCGGCAAGACAGCACTGCTCGATTGGATGGTCGAGGAGCAGCGGCAGCTGAAGGTCCTGCGGACCGTCGGGGTCGAGGGCGAGATGGAGCTTCCATTTGCGGCGCTCCAGCAGCTGTGCTCGCCGGTCCTCGAACGCTCGGAGCGCCTGCCCGAGCCCCAGCGCGATGCGCTCAGCGTGGCCTTCGGGCTGGCCACGGGACAGGCTCCGAACCCTTTTCTCGTCGGACTGGCGACCCTCGGTCTGCTCTCTGAGGCGTCCGAGCAGCGGCCGCTGCTGTGCGTCGTGGATGACTGGCAGTGGCTCGATCGTGCATCGGCGCGCGCGCTCGCGTTCGTGGCCCGCCGCCTGCTGGCGGAGAAGATCGCGTTCGTGTTCACGGCTCGCGAGCTGGGTGACGCGCTCGCGGGATTGCCCGAGCTTCGCGTCGCGCCCTTGGGACACCGTGACACGCGGACGCTGTTGGAGTCCGTCTTGCCCGCCCGCCTGGATGAGCACGTGCTGGATCGGATCGTCGTTGAAACAAGCGGCAACCCGCTCGCAGTGTTGGAGCTACCGCGCGGGCTGACGCCGATACAGCTGGCCGGCGGCTTCGGGCTGCCTGCCGCAGTGCCCCTGTCCGCGAGCATCGAGGAGAGCTTTACGCGGCGGCTGATCCGACGGGCGACCCGGCGCTCGTATGGCGCGCCGCTCGGGAGCTCGGAATCCCCGAGCCGATTGCGGAGGGTGTCGAAGCTGAAGACCTGTTGGAGTTTGGCGTCCGGGTGGTCTTCCGTCATCCGCTGGCTCGCTCGGCTGTCTATCAGGCGGCCAGGCCTACTGAGCGCCGCGCCGCCCACCGAGCCCTCGCGCGAGCAACCGATCCTGAGCGCGATCCCGATCGCCGTAGCTGGCACCGGGCGCAGGCGGCATCGATGCCCGATGAGGATCTCGCCCATGAGCTCGAGGGTTCTGCCGGGCGAGCGCACGCCCGCGGCGGATTGGCGGCCGTCGCTGCTTTCCTCGAGCGCGCCGCCGCACTCACACCGCAGCCGGCGCAGCGCGCGCAGCGCCTGCTCGCCGCTGCCGAAGCCCACCGCGATGCCGGCGCGCCGGAGGCGGCGCTCGGGCTTCTGGCGGGCGTCGAGGCTGGATTGCTCGACGAGCTCGGGCGGGCGCGTGTCGAGGTGCTGGGAGGGCAGATCGCGTTGGAGCAGCGGCGCAGCGGCGAAGCCGGTCGCCTGTTTGTGGGCGCTGCGAGACGGCTCGAGCCCCTCGACCCCGAGCTCGCGCGCGAGATCTACCTCGAGGCGCTCGCGGGCGCCATGTCCAGCGACGTCGAAGTCGTGGGCGGTGCACCGGCGGTCGCGCAGGCCGCGCGAGCGGCGCCAGCCGGCACCGCGCCGCCGCGCACGGTGGACGTGCTGCTCGACGCCTTCGCGATCCGTTTGACCGAGGGATACGCAGACGCGGCGCCGATACTCGCTCGATCTCTCGAGCTGCTGCTCGCGATGGACGTCGCCAACGAGGACGTCGGCCGGCGGCTGTCTCTTTCCAGCAGTAGAAACGCCAACATCGTCGCGCTCGAGATGTGGGACGACGAGGCCTTGCATCGCCTCGCCGTGCGCCAGGCACGGGTCGCCCGTGACGCCGGCGCGCTCGTCCACCTGCAGTTCGCGCTCAGCTTCGTGGCCAGGAGCCAGATGCTCGCGGGCGACTTGACCGCTGCCACCCTGGCGATCGACGAAACCCGCTCGATCGCTGAGGCGACCGGAAATCCAGCGCCTGTGAACGCCCCGATGATCCTCGCTGCCTGGCGCGGTGAGGAGTCGCAAGCATCCGAGCTGATCCAAGCCACCTCCGAGGAGGCGGCCGCGCGGCGATGGACGTCCAACAACTACGCGAGATCCGTGCTCTACAACGGCCTCGGCCGGCACGACGCCGCACGCGACGCAGCCTGGGAGGCGTTCCGGCCCGATCCGATCGGTTACGGATCGTTGCTGGTGGGCGAGCTGGCCGAGGCCGCCTCACGGACCGCTGACTGGGAGCTGCTCGAGACCGCTCTGGCTTGGCTCTCGGAGCGCACCCGCGCGATCAGGTCTGAGTGGGCGATCGGAATCGAGGCCCGCGTCCGCGCGCTGCTGAGCGAGGGCGCAACCGCCGAGAGCCTGTATCGCGAGTCGATCACCCACCTCGCCCGTACCCGCGTCCGAGGTGAGCTGGCGCGCACGCACCTCCTTTACGGGGAGTGGCTGCGCCGCGGACGCCGCCGCATCGACGCCCGCGAGCAGTTGCGCACCGCTCTTGACCTGTTCAGCAGCATGGGCGTCGAGGCATTCGCCGCCCGCGCCGAGCGCGAGCTCCTGGCGACGGGCGAGCGCGCGCGCAAGCGGACCGTCGATACGCTCGACCAGCTGACCCCGCAGGAGGAGCAGGTCGCGCGCCTTGCCGCGCAAGGAGCCACGAACCGAGAGATCGCCGCTCAGCTCTTCATCACGCAGAGCACCGTCGAGTACCACCTGCGCAAGGCCTTCCGGAAGCTCGACGTGAAGTCGCGCACCCAGCTCGCGCACCGTATCTCGTAGTGTTTCGCGCATGGCGACGGCCGAGCGCATCGAGGTGGCTGACGCGCCCGAGCGGGAACGCTACGAGCTGTCGATCGAGGGCGCACTGGGTGGCTTCAGCGCCTACCGCACACGTCCCGGCCTGATCGCGTTCGTCCACACCGAAGTCGACGAGCACCTCCAGGGCCGCGGGCTCGCCGATCGCCTGATCCGGTTCGCGCTGGATGACGCCCGCGCACGCGGTCTCGCCGTGCTGCCCTTCTACCCATTCGTCAAAGGCTTCATCGAACGTCACCGCGACTTCGAAGCACTGGTCCCCGAGACTTACCGAGAGCAGTTCGGTCTGTGAGGGCGATCAGGCCCCAAAAGGCGCTGTAGCGCCGCCGGGGCCCCGGCGGCGCTACAGGCACTTCCGTCTGGGCCGTGCGACGCCTAGCCGGCGGGCGTCAGCGTGACCGACACATCTTTCGTGTTGCCGCCCGCTTCGGCGGCGTCCTTGTCGGCTTCTTTGACGAGCGTCTCGACCGTATTGTCCGCGCTCTGGATGACACCCTTACCCTGGGCTTCGGTCGGTCCGCTTTCCGTTTCGGTGTTGGCGCTGACCGCGTTCGACTTGACCGTCGACCCCTGCTGCACGACGTTCGAGCCGACGTGTCCGAGCAGCGACAGCTCGTAGAACGCGTTGTAGCAGTGGCCGCCGTTCTGTTTCTTGCCGCTGCCCGCATCTTCTTCTTCGCAGCCTTCGCTTTCGACCACCTTTTCGCCGCCGAACGGATGCAGGTAGCTCGACCGCGGCTCAATCAACGTCGTCTGGCCGGTGTTCCCGATGTCCAGGCACAGGCCTTCGCAGAAGTTGAAGCCGAGCGTGGCAGCGATCAACGGCGTCTGTTCAGTCAGCGACACGCTGACTGCCGCGGGGCTGGCTCGCTTTTCGGGCGGGTTGAAGTCCGATTCCTTGAACGCTTCGCCCGTTTCGGAGCACACGACTTCCTTGATCGTTTCGTTGAGTTCTTTGCCTTTGCCCAGAATCGAGACGCTGATGTGGATGTTGCAGCCGGGCGATTTCGGCTGGAAGGCGAACAGGAATACCTTCCATTCTTCCCAGCCGCCGGGGTTCGAGAGATCTTGGACGGCGTTCAGCTTGACGTTCAGGCTCGCCGATGCCGCCTCGACGTTGATCGCTTCTGACCGTTCAACCGGGGTGGTCGTCTTGTCGACCTGGTTGAACGGGTCGATCACGGCTGTGGCGATGTAGGACCCCGCCTTCGGGTATTCGACTGGGAACGTCACCGTCGTTTCTTCGCCGGCCTTCAGACCCGCGGAGACGACTTTGGTCTGCTTGAGGCCTTTTGCTTTAGGTTCGAGTTGGACCGAGAAGGGTCCGTTGGTGCCGCCGGGCCCGGAGTCGCGGACCGTAACGCTCTCGGTACCTTCTTCCTTGGAGACGATCGGGTTCGGGTTCACGCTGATCCCTCCGACGAATTCGAGGTCGACCGGCGCGACGTTGATGGTTTCGCTCTCTTCATCGGGTGAGATGGTCTTCACGACCTGGTTGGTGGGGTCGATCACAGCAGTCGCCGTGTACGCCCCGGCTTTGTTGTACGTGACCGGGAAGGTGAGCGTCGTTTCTTCATCGACGTTCAGGCCAGGGACGATCTTCGTCTGCTTGATGCCTTTTTCCTGCGGTTCGAGCTGGACCGCGAACGCGCCGGTGGCGATCGGCCCGTAGTTGATCACTTTGACCGTCTCGGTGCCTTCTTCCTTGTAGTGCAGCGGGTTCGGCGATGGGGTGATCGGGCCATTGAAGTAGAGCTCGATTTCCGCCGGTTCCACCGTCACGTTGAGGATCTTCTGGTTGTTCGATGTGTTTGTTTCTTTGACGGTTTTGAAGGCGTTGACTTCGGCGATGCTGCGGAAGTTCCCGGGCTTGGGGTACGTGAAGTGGTATTCCAGTTCGCGTTCTTCGCCTGGGCCGAGCGGACCGGACTCCTGCGTCAGCGTCTGGTTGCCGGGGACGATGATGCTGTTCGCGCTCGGATTCCAGCTCGTCACGAAGCTCGGCGACGGGCTGTTGCCGAGGTTCTTGACGGTGACGGTGACCCTGTTCGGCACCGCCTGCACGATCGTCGAGGACGAGTAGGCCGGCTTGACGCCCGGCTTGGCGTTGTCGCAGTTGAAGTCGCAGCACTGGCCGCAACGGTTGCGTTCGGGTTCGATCGTGAGACCGGTGATCGTAAGATCGACCGTCGCAGCCGGGATCACGAAGAGCGTGCTCGCGGTCTGTTCGTTCGGGTTGACCTCTTTGATCACGTGCGTGCTGTCGAGCGTCACGGTGCCGTTGTAGGTCCCAGCTGTTTTGAAGTCCTCCGTGAAGTAGACAACGGTGCGTTCGCCCTCACCGAGCCCGTTGACCTGCTGCGACTGCTGGGCTACGAGCAGCCCCGGTTTCCAGGTCACGACGAAGTCGCCGGCGGCGCTGTTGCCGTCGTTTTCGATTTCGACTTCCTGCTCGGATTCGCTTCCCGCCGGTGCCGGGTAGTCGCTCACCCTCGCCACCCTCAGATTCGGGAGCGGCGGCTGCACGACCGTTTTCAGCGTCTTCGAGTTATCGGCCTCGTCGGTCTCTTTGACGACGTGCGTCGAGTCGGCCAGCGCGGTTCCGGTGACGGTCGTCGCTGTCGGGAACGTGTATTCCATCGTCACCGTCGTGCTTTCGCCCGGCCCGAGGCCACTGACCGTCTTCGTCAACGGTTTGCCCAACACGTACGGCGTCCAACTGACGATGAACGTCCCTGCCGGAACGTTGCCGGTGTTGGTGACCTTGATCGTGGCGATCGCCGGACGGCCCTGCACGACCGATTCGGTCGGGTCGGATACGACCGGTTTGACCGTGAATTCTTCGAGGACCAGGTTGATGCCAGGAGGCAGCACCGTGATCGACAGGATTTCAAGGTTGTTTTTTTCGTTCGTTTCCGAGACCGATTTGCCGGTGTCGGTTTCGACGACCGCCTCGTAGTTGCCCGCGGCCGTGAAGACGAATGGCAGTTCCAGCGTCCTCGATTCGCCCGCGTTGAGGCTGTTGATCGATTCCGAGGGGCCGGTCTGCGATTTGAGCGACGTCCTGAACTGCGTGACGAAGCCGCCGGCCGCACAGGTGCCACCGTTGTGCACCGTGAGGGTGATGGTCGCCGGCATGCCCACTACGGGGTTGGTCGGCGACACGGACACGTTTTCGAGATACAGGTCGGCGCATGGCGGCGCCTTGGCCGACGCCTGCGCAGCGAACAGCCCACAGGAGAGACAGAGAGCGGTGCATGCGAGCAAAAGCCGCACCATCATGTAGCCGCGATTGGAAGGCACTTCTCCCCCTTTAGTGGAAATACGTGGTCGCTGGACTTCTGTCGTGCGACGGGCCGCAGACAGCCACCAGGCGACGCTAGCCCCCTGGCGTCAGTCACGCGATCCTCGTCGAGGCGCACGCTATGAAGATACGGCTGCTGCAGTCAAGAACGCGTGCACAAAAGGGCACCTGGAAATCCGCAAAATGCGGCAATTATTCCGACCCGCAGGACGGGGCCGCGAGGGCTCCAGTCGACTAACCGAGCGCTCGGCAGCGACGATGCCCCTCGACGGAGCTCACGTCGAGCGCCGCGGCGCTTTGGGGCACGGTCGCCCGCGCAGCGCTCGCCGGCCCGCGCTCGATGCGTGCATGTGCGTGGGTCGCGATCCGAGGAGGGCACGCGAATGCTTGCGCAGTGGCGCGCCGCTCCACGCGTAGGCGGCGCAGAACGGCAACGCGGGCGGGCTCGGGCGCAGGCCGCCACGGCCTCTGCGAAACGTGTCACGCCATACGCGACGCGGTCGACCGGCTCCGCCACCCATTGTAAGCTACCGGTCGCGAGCTGTTAGCACTCGGCTGCACATCGTAAAACGAAAGCTTACCGGACGCGACGCACGCCAAACATCCAGAGCTCGGGCCGCGCGGGGCCCGCGGGCACGTGCTCCTCAAGTCTGCGATGGCGGCGTGTGCCGATGCCGAAGTGGTGTCGACGATCTCCCCCCAGACAACGAGACCCGATACCGCGCCGAGGCCGTTCGAGGCTCCGGCCGGCGTCGTCGCCCCCTCCAGCCCCATGGCACGGGCCGCCCGCGCCTTCGGCGACGCCTACCCGCCGATCCGCGGGCACTGGTTCGTGCGATGCGCCGGGATCGCCTACCTGGCGTCGGCGGCGATCTATATGCCGTGGCTGTTCGCCACGCTGAACCGCGGGCTTCCGTGGCTGGCCTGGCCGTTCCTCGCCGCGAACCTGTTCACGCTCGCGACGACGATGCTGAGCATCTTCAACCACTGGTGGCGGACGCGTGCCCGAGCCGCACCCGCTGCCTCGTGGAGCGGAGCCGTCGGTCGGCATCATCGTGCCCTGCTGCGGCGAGCCGGTGCCGATGATTCTGCGCACGATCACCTCGGTGCTCGAGCAGGACTGGCCGCGCGAGCGAATGGTGATCGTGGTCAGCGACGACGGCCACGACCCGGAGCTCGCCGCGCGCCGTCAGCGCCTGGCCGGTGCTCTACCACCTGCCGCCGCCACGCTCCGCACCCGGCCGCGACGGCGCCGCGAAGGCCGGCAACCTCAACTCGGCCATGGGCAGTGCTCGTCGCCGCGCACCCCGAGCTGGGCTACATCGAGACGCGCGACTGCGACGACGAGCTCGGCTCGAACCAGTTCCTGCGCCAGGCGGTCGGCCAGCTCGAGCACGACCAGCGGCTCGCCTTCGTGCAGACGATCAAGGAAACGCAGGTCAGCGCCGGGGATCCCTTCAACAACCGCGAGGCGATGTTCTACCGCGGGCCAGATGCTCTCGCGCTACGCCGCCAACGCGACCTTCCCGTGCGGCTCGGGCCTCGTCTGGCGGCGCTTGGCGCTCGAGCAGATCGGCCTGTTCCCGACCTGGAACCTCGTCGAGGACCTGCAGTCGGGCGTCGAGGCGCTGCGCCGCGGCTGGGACAGCTGCTACCTGCCGATCGTCGGCGCGATGGGTCAGCACTCCCCCGAGGACGTGCCGAACGTCTACAAGCAGCGCGGCACCTGGGCGATCGACACCGTGCGCCTGATGCTCTGGGGCGACCTGCGCGGCCTGAACCTGCGTCAGCGCGCGCAGTTCTATGAGCTGCTGTGCTACTACCTGCACTCGTTCACCGTGCTCGTGTACGTGCCGAGCATCGTCGGCGCGCTGCTCGGATACCTGCCGTTCACGGCGAGCGGCGACGAGCTTTCTCGTGCACATGCTTCCGATCGTGCTCGCCACCGAGGCGTGGCTGATGGCGATCAACCGCCCCTACAACGATCGCCGCCGGCGCCAGCGCAACCCGGTGCGCGAGCTGTGGCGCGTGCGGATCATCTGGAGCGGGCTGGCGCCGGTGTTCATCAAGGCCTCGATCCAGGCGATTCTCGGCGGCCCCGCCCGCAAGCCCGTCTACAAGGTCACGCGCAAGCACAACGACCCCCGCTGGCACTGGGGCCACACGCTGCCGCAGACGACGGTGCTGCTGACGGTGCTGTTCACGCTCGTCTTCGCGCTGCGCAACGGCACCGTCCCGCGCCTGGAGACGCTGATCCCGTTCGTGTACTGGGGCGGCCTGTACGTGGCGCTGTTCGCCGGCTTCATCGCTCGCAGCTGGTACGGCGTCGTCAGCCTGCACCGGACGCTCGCGCCTGCGGTAAGGAAGGCCGGCGAAGGCGTCGCGGAGGGCGGCGTCCCGGAGCCGGGCGCATAGCTGCCCGTTTTTTTCGCAAGCTGCGGGGTCGCCTGCGAGAGGCCCTTGCAATTGGCCGGCGAGCCGCCTAGGTTCTCGACAGACGCGATTCCGAGCCGTCAAGAGCGAGGCCACTGAGGTGTGAGGCCGCGCCACCCGTACCGAAGGGCCCCCGGGCCGGACGGGAAAGGTTCCTCAAGCGGCCCGGGATCGCGTCGCTTTCGTTCTGCGGGGCCGCCTCAGAAGCAGGGTTCGAAGCGCTTGCCGTTGAGCGCGAGGTTGTAGCGCGCGCCCATGATGCCGACGGCTTCGTCGGCCGCGCAGAACTTCTTCGTGCGCCGGCGGTACTCCGCGTTCAGCACCGGCTTGCCCGCGGCGAGGTACGGTGCGAAGTCAGAGCATTCGCTGTACTGGTTGCACTGCTCGCTGAGCGCGCCGTCGAAGTACGGCAGCTGTTCAGGGGTCTGTTCGCCGTCGTTCTTCTGCAGGACCGCCATCCCCAGCGAATGGACCTCGTCGGCGACCCACTCGTTGTAGACGAGCTGCTCGTGAGCGGTCAGCGGAAAGCCGCTCTTGTTCGCGTAGCCTTCCATGTTGTCGGGCTCGACCGCGTCGAAGCCCTTTTCGCGGCACATCTGGAAACGCGCCGTCATGATCGGCTCGAGGATGCTGAGCTGGCGGATGTCGAGCCATCTCTCGCCCGGCCAGCCATTGGTGGCACCGAGCACCGACTCGGGGAACTCCGAGTAGTCCGGCCGGAAGTCCTCGGCCGTGCCGACGTCGATGTAGCAGATCACGTGCTTGCCCTGAGCGTGCAGGGCCGTGACCTCGGCGGCGCTGTTTTCGAAGCCGTCGATGTCGTACGCAGCGACGGGCTCGTTGTTGTTGACCGTGCCCGTGAGCTGCCAGTACCAGGTCAGATGCTGCGGCGGAGTCCACCAGCCCTTGGCGCTGGCACTCCCGGCGAGCGACGCCGCGGCGGCCAGGACCGCGACGAACAAGACCGCCGCCACTGAGCACCCGGACCCTCCTGTCAAGCCTCATCGAGGCTCGATACTAGACCAAGCCTCACCGCCCGGTCGAAGCTCGACCAGACCGGGTCGGCCGCTGGGGCGCTCTCTTAGCCCGACCTTACGCCCGGGTTAGAGGCGCTTCAACGCTGGTCGCGATCCTGGATCCGCGTCCATGGCCAACACGAGCCTGAACATCCTCGCCACCGCGGTCGCCCCGCATCTGTACTGGATCACGAGCCGCGCCGCCGGCATCGCCGCGCTGCTGCTGTCGAGCATGTCGGTGTGCGTCGGCCTGCTGATGGGAGGCCCCCTGCGGCGCGCGTAAGGCGCGACCTGCGGATCGCACACGAGGCGCTGTCGCTGGCAACACTCGCGGCACTGCTCGTCCACGGCCTGACCCTGCTCGGAGACGGGTACCTGCACCCGAGCCTCGGCGACATCGCGATCCCCTTCCTCAGCGGCTACAAGACGCTCTGGACGAGCATGGGCATCGTCGCCTTCTGGGCACTGCTCGTGCTCGGGCTCTCCTACTACGCTCGCACCCGCATCGGCGTGCAGCGCTGGCGCCGGCTTCACCGCTTCGCCGCGCTCGCGTGGCTGCTCGGCCTCGCCCATTCGCTCGGCGAGGGCACCGACGCCGGACAGGCATGGTTCCTGGCGATGCTCGCAATCGTCGCGGTGCCCGCGATCGGGCTGCTGCTCGCGCGTCTGTTGCGCTCGGCGCCGACCATCCCCTCGGCGATGGTCGCAAGCGTCCCCGTCCCCGCGTCAACGGCGAGCACCAAGCCGGGCCCGCGTGCGGGCGCTCAGGCCAGCCCACGCCAGAGGAGCGTCGCGCAATGACAGCGCCGACCCCCAGCGCCGAGCAGCTCCGTGCCAGGGCACTCGCACGGAGCCGGCGCAGGGCCATGCGCCTGCGCGCGCGGCGTATCCGGCGCGCCGTGGCAGCGCTCGCGGTGACGCTGTTCGCGTCGGCGTTCCTGATCGTCTACGTGCAGCTCGCTTCAGGGCACGATCCCGCGCTCGTGACCAACGCCGCGAAACGTCGCACCACGGCCGTGAGCGCCAGCCAGTCAAGCGCGGCCGAGGCCTCCGAATCCACCTCCAGCGAATCCAGCGAAACGAGCTCCTCAACCGGTGCCTCCTCGAGCGCCGGCGGCGGATCGAGCTCCAGCGCGGAATCGAGCGCCGGCGGAGAATCGAGCTCCGGCGGGGAATCGAGCTCCGGCGCTTCCGCCGTGACGACGTCGCAATCGTGAGCAGCGACGGCGAGGTCAGCGACTACTTCGACTGCTTCGGCTCTCGCTGCGGCGTGCTCGTGACCGGCTCGGGGCGCGCAGGCTCGGCGGCCGATGCCGTCGCGCTCGTCCGACGTGCACTCGAGACCTGGCACGCGCGCTTCTCCCGCTTCCTGCCCGCGAGCGAGCTCTCAGCGTTGAACAGCGATCCGCGCGAGACGGTTGCGGTGAGCCCGCTGATGGCGCGCTTCGCGCGGGCCGTGCGCGAAGCCGGGTCGTTGAGCGGCGGGCTGGTGGATGCGACGCTGTTGCGCGAGATCGAGCGCGCGGGCTACGAGCGCGATCTGCCAGATGCCGTGGCGCTCGCCACGGCTCTCTCGATCGCTCCTGCGCGCCGGCCCGCGGCGGCCGCCGACAGCCCAACGCTGGCGCGAGCTGGAGGTGGACCTTGCCGCCGGCACCGTGACGCGCCCGCCGGGGCTCGTGCTGGACAGCGGCGGCCTCGCGAAGGGCCTGTTCGCGGACGTGCTCGGCGAGATGCTCGCCACGTATACAAGCTTCGCAATCGACTGCGCCGGCGACCTGCTCGTAGGCGGGACCGCGGGCGCCGCGCGTCCCATCAAGGTGCAGAGCCCGTTCGACGCCAGCACGCTGCACACGCTTGAGCGGGCGCACACCGGGATCGCCACGAGCGGCATCGGGCGCCGCAGCTGGATCCAGGACGGCGGCGCACCCGCGCACCACCTGCTCGACCCGGCGACGGGCAAGCCTGCCTTCACGGGCGTCGTGCAGGTGACCGCGCTCGCGCCCAGCACGCTCGAGGCAGAGGTCAGAGCAAAGGCCGCCGTCCTCAGCGGTCCCGGCGCAGCGTCCGGCTGGCTCCCTCACGGCGGCGTGATCGTCCTCGACGATGGCTCCCACCGGGTGCAGTCACCAGCGCCGGTCGTCACAGTCGGCCAGCTGGCACGGCATCTGCGCCCGCACGCAGGTGCGGCTCAACGATCGGTACTCGCCACCTCCCATCCGTGAGCTGTTCGGTCAGCTCCTCGGCGGGCAGCGGTCGCGAGATCAAGAAGCCCTGCCCGGTCTCGGCGCCGAGCACCGCGAGGCGCTCCATCACGGCCTCGGTCTCGATGCCCTCGGCGACGACCGTCAACCCGAGGTTGCGGGCGAGGTCGATCGTCGAGCGAACGATCGCCTCGGCGCGTGCGTCCTCGAGCATGCCGGTTATGAACGAGCGGTCGATCTTGAGCTCGCTCGCGGGCAGCGCTGCGAGATACTCGATCGACGCGTTGCCGGTGCCGAAATCATCGACCGAGACCGCGATCCCGCTCGCGCGCAGAACCTCCAGTGCTGCGATCGCCCGGTCGGGATCGGCCAGCGCGGCGCTCTCGGTGACCTCGACGGTGAGGCGTTCGGCCGGCACTCCGTGCCGGCGCAGGAGCTCGTCGATCTGGGCGGGAAGCGCAGGGTCGAGGAGGTTGCGTGCGGACAGGTTGACCGACATCTCCAGGTCGATGCCGCGTCTGCGCCAGGCGACCATCTGACGTAGCGCCCGCGCGATCACGTACATCGTGAACGGCCCGACCAGCGCCGTTGGCTCGATCTGGGGGATGAACGCGCCTGGGCCCAGTAGTCCATGCTCGGGGTGCTGCCAGCGGACGAGCGCCTCCACACCGGTGATGCGCCTGCGCTGCAGGTCGACCTTGGGCTGATAGTGCAGGACGAACTCCTCGCGCTCCAAGGCCCCGCGAACCTGGCCGAGCAGGATCAGCCTGCTGGGGTCGAAGTCGTCAGACGCCGAGTGCAGGTGCACTCTGCTCGCGCGCGAGCGGGCGTGCGCGAGCGCCGTGTCTGCCCGCTGCAGCAGCAGATCCGAGCTCTCGTGCTGCTCGTGCAGGACCGCGATCCCGATACTGGCCTCGACGTTGAGCGCGACGGCATCGATCAGCACCGGCAGCTCGAGGGCCTCCTGCACGGCGGTTGCGGCCTCATGCGCTTCGACGGCGCCGTCGCTGATCTGAGCGACGATCGCGAACTCGTCGGCGCCGAGGCGCGCCACGTGCGCGTTCTCGGCAAAGGTCGTCCGCAACCGCTGCGCGACCTCGCACAGCACCCGATCGCCGTTGACGTGCCCGAGTGTGTTGTTGATCTCGGTGAAACGGTCGAGATCGATCAGCAGCACTGCGACGCTCTGCTGACGCGCCAAGCTGAGGCGGACCAGGTCCCTGACGCGCTCCAGGAACAAGGTGCGGTTCGCGAGCCCCGTGAGCTGGTCATAGCGTGCGAGACGATCGTTCTCGCGCGCCTGGTTTCTGAGCCTGCGCGACGCGCGCGCGACGATGCGATAGAGGATCAGCCACAGAAGCGCCAGTCCGATCGCCACCAGCAGCGCAATCGTGCGCTTCTCGCTCCCGATCGCGGCGGCGATCGGGCGGTAGCTGAGATAGATCTCAAAGGCGCCTTCGGGCTGGCCGGACGCGGCGAAGCGCAGCGGCACGTAGACCTCGACGAGCTGCCCGAGCCCCACCTCGCTGGCCGTCTCTGAGTGCAGACGCGGCGTGACGACATCGGCGTCGTCCGGCTCGTTGGCCAAAGCGTCGCGCAGATCGTCGCTCGGCGGGAGCGTGCGACCGATCAAGCTGTGATCGTCGGAGTAGATGACTTTGTAGCGGGAGTTCCAGATCTTGATGCGTGCGAGGTCCTGCGTGACCGAGCGCCCGCTCAGCTGCATGTCCAGCGCCCGGACACCCGCCGGCGTGAGCCCGGTGCGCAGATCCTGCGCCGAGAGGTGCGGCTCGATCCCGAGATGGGCGATGATGCGGGCCGACTCGGTCGCGTTCTCGAGCGCCCCTGAGACGATCTGCGCCTGCAGTACGCGGGCGAGGATGAAGCCGAGCACGACCATCGGCAGCAGGCTCAGCAAGCGCCACCTGGCGCGTCAGGCTGACGCGGGCGCCCAGGGCCAGATGATCGCGGCGCGCGCGCATGCCACCGATTCGACGCGTCGAGCGAAAAGCTGGAGTTTTGCGGGGAGAAACTCGACGAGGAACCCTCGCGAGCAGGTCCGTGGGTGCGATACTGCGCGCCGATGCGCGCGCTCGTGCAGAGGGTCACCCGCGCCGCCGTGCGGGTCGACGATCGGCTCGTCGCCGAGATCGGACCGGGCCTGCTCGTGCTGCTGGGCGTCGCCCGCGAGGACGACGCCGCGGCCGCCGAGCGCCTGGCCGGGAAGGTACGCGCGCTGCGCGTCTTCGCCGACCGCGACGGGCACATGAACGAGCCGCTGGGCGAGCGCGAGATCCTGTGCGTGAGCCAGTTCACGCTGTACGGCGACACGCGTCGCGGCAACCGGCCGAGCTTCGTCGCGGCCGCCCCCTCCGAGCAGGCCGAGCCGCTGTATGAGCACTTTCTGCGATCGCGCCGGCGCGCAGCGCGGGATCTTTGGCGCGCACATGCACGTGGAGCTGGTCAACGACGGGCCGGTGACGCTGATGCTCGAGACCTAGACGCGGCGAGTGCTGCTCCCGCGTGGCCCAGCGCTCGGCCCAGGCCTGCAGCGGCCCGTAGGCCTCGAGCAGCCGCTCGCCCTCGCGCTCAGGCGATAGCCGTCGGGCCCGAGCTCAACGACCGCTGCGCGCGCAGCTCGCGCAGCCGCTGGTTGAGCACGCTCGAGGACATGCCCGCGCAGCGCTCCTGCAGAGCGCGGAACACCAGCGGCCCGTCGCGCAGCTCCCAGACGACGCGCAGCGCCCAGCGCCGGCCGAGGAGGTCGAGCAGCGCCATGATCGGGCGTCCACTGGCGGAGCCCCGTGCCGGGCGCCCTGGCCGTGGAATGCTCGCTCATCGCAGCCCGCTTCGGAAACCGAGGCAAGTCGCGCATTTCCGATAGCATCCCGGCTCGTGCTGTGAAAATCGAAGCATGATCGACGGGAGTGTAACGAGATGTCTGAGCAGACTGCGCGCATCGCGCCACTGCAGCCCCCGTATGCCGCGAGCGTCGAATCGATGCTCGCCAAGTGGATGCCCCCGGCAAGCGAAGCAGAGCCCCTGCGTCTGTTTCGTACGCTCGCCGTGCACGAGCAGCTGATGAGCCGCATGCGCCCGCTCGGCGCCGGCATCCTCGGCTCGAGCGCTTTGGTCGCGCCCCAGCTGCGCGAGGTCGTGATTCACCGCACGTGTGCGCTGACCGGCGCGCAATACGAGTGGGGTGTGCACGCGGTCGCCTTCGGCGCGCCGCTCGGCCTCAGCCCCACGCAGCTGCACAGCACCGTCCACGGCGACTGGCGCGATCAGTGCTGGGAGCCCGACCAGGCGAGCGTCCTGCGCCTGGCCGACGAGCTGCACGCGACGAGCACGATCTCGGACGAGCTGTGGCGAGAGCTCGCGGCGCGCTTCGAGGAGGCGCAGCTGCTCGAGCTGATCGTCACCGCCGGCTGGTACCACGTGATCGCGTATATCTGCAACGGCCTGCGCGTGCCGGCGGAGGAGTGGGCACCCGCGTTCCCGCCCGCGCCGGCCCTGCCGGGCGATCATTGATCCGCCCCCACTGCCCAGGGCAGCTGCGAGCGCTGATCAGGGCGCGGGCATGCTGCCGGCGATCGGCTGGTGGCCGACCGACCCGACCACCTGCGCCACGGCACCCGCGCCGGCCGTCGTCCAGGTCGCCGTGAACGAGCCCTTGCCGATGCCGGACGCCTTCACGGTGACGTTGACGAGCACCGTCTTGCCGTCTTCGACATCGGCGTCGGTGGCCAGCGTGACGGTGCCGCTGACCGCGACTTCCGGTACGAGCCGGTCGTGACGCAGCGTCAGCAGCGTCCCGTCCCTGGCTGCCGTCACCGATCCCCCGGCGAGCCCGCGGTCGTGCTTGACTTCGAGTGCCTCGTAGCGGGCGACGCGTCGCCCGCCGTGGTCACGGCCGCTGCGGCGAGTCGCAGGTCGGCGCTCGGCGCGGTACTCCCCGGTGAGGCGCTCAGCGGCGGTTCTTCGGACAGCTGGGTGGCGTAGACGCCGACGGTGTGGATCGGCGAAACCGCCGACGCGCACGCGGCGTCGAGCGAGTCCAGTGCCTGCGGGTCGGCGACGAACTCCTGCACGAGCGTCGAGCCGCAGGCGGTGTCGCCCTCACCCACCACGTGCGTCGAGTTCGCGAGCTCGACGAAGCGCGCATGCCCACCGATCTCGGCGAGCACCGTCCGAACACCGGCGGCGGGCGTCCACGTGTCGAGTTCGCCCCCGAGCACCAGCACCGGCAGCGAGGCCGGGAAGAGCGGCAGCCGGCCGGAGGTCGGCGGCTGCGCGACGGTCGGGCTCGGCCAGTCAAGGCAGGCGGTGTACGCCTCGGTGTTCTGGTCCTGCGCGAGCCACTCGACGGTGCTGAACGGGCTGAACGTCGCCCCGGGCAGTGCCGCCTCGGCGCCCGCCAGCTGCTGTGCGCGCACGGTCGGGCTCGCGTTCATGTCGAACAGCTGCGGATAGTCCAGGCACGACGTCGCGAGGTACAGCTCGACCGAATATTCGCGCACTGGTTCGCCGAAGTACGCCTCGTCGACGCCGAGGCGCTGCGCATACAGACGCAGCAGCGCCGCCGGATCGTCGTGTTCGAGCAGCGCGCGAGCGGAGGCGTCGAGCTCGCGGTAGATGTTCGTGTCCTCAGCACCGTCGCTGAGGAGGTTCACGAGCCCGATGACACCCATGCTCACCTTCCCCGGCGCGCCATCCGGACCGGGGACGACGCCCGCAACGGGGTGCGCGCGCAGGCTGGCCGCGAGCGCTTCGATGCGGGTCCACGACGGCCCGGAGGCGGCGCTCGCACAGGCCGACGAGCGGCTGCAGGCGACGTCGAAGGCGCTCGGCATCGAGTCGATCGTGCTGCGATACCAGGGGTCGAGTCCGACCGTTTCATAGGTCGAGTCGAGGATCACGCTGCGCACGAGCTGCGGGAAGCGCGACGCGAACACCTGCGCGAAGAACGAGCCGTATGAGTCGCCGTAGAGGTCGACCTTCGGCAGCTGGAGTGCCGCGACCACGGCCGCGAGATCGTCGGCCGCCGGCGCCGAGGTGAACAGGTCCGACGCCTGCACCCAGGCGCCGTCCGGGTACTTCCAGCGGTGGTTCAGCGCGGCGGCGCACGCCGCCGCCGTCTGCTCGAACGCTTCGTCGCCTGTTTCCCCCGAGAAATCCTGCAACGCGGGGCAGCGCAGCGGGGTCGAGCCTCCGGTGCCCCGGTTGTCGACCGCCAGCATGTTCCAGTGCGCCAGCAGCGGCCCGTACATCGCGTTGTAGCCCGCCGGCGAGCCGCCGGATTCGTAGGCCACCGAGCCGATCGACGGGTAGCCTGGACCGCCCTCGATCGGCACGACGGTGCCCGCCGCCTGCCCGGGCGCGGCCGCCGAGGCCGGGTACCAGCGGTAGTCGATCGAGATCTCCGGGCCTGCCGGCGAGCTGTAGTCGAGCGGTACGGCGAGCGTGCCGCAATACGCCTGCGGCACGGTCGCGCACAGCGTCAGCGTCTGCGTGCCCACGCGCAGGGTCTGCGGCGCCGAAGCCGCGCGTGCGGATGCGTCGGGCACAGAGGTACCCGCAAATGCCGCCAACAGCACCGCGAGCAGCCAGCGATAGCGGCGGCTCATGGCGCGACACTCGCGCTGTTGGCCGTCTCGATCATCGGTAAAGCCTCCCACCCCTAAGAGCGAGAAGCTTTGCGAATGCCACCGCAGCGCAACGCGGCCGCCCGACACGATCGTCTGCTCCCCTGGATCGCCGCGGAGCGCGGCTTTCGCGCGGTCGTGTTGCTGGCGGTCGGCATCACGCTCGTCAGCCATCCGCACACCGACTGGGCGAGCGAAATCTCGAATGTCGCCCAACGACTCGGACTCGATCCAAGAGAGAACTGGATCCAGCGGATCACGAATGATGTCCGGCTCCACGCCAGCCAGGATCTGTTCTTCGGCGCCGTGGCGATCGCCTACGGGCTGCTCGAGGGCGCCGAGTCCTATGGCCTGTTCAGGCGCCGTCGCTGGGGCGAGTGGCTGACGGTCGTGGCGACCTCGCTGCTGTTCATCCCGGAGGTGTGGGAGCTGACGAAAAGCGCCACCGCGCTGAAGGTCGGCGCGCTGATCGTCAATGCCCTCGTCGTGGCCTACCTGCTGTGGCGGCTGCGACGGCCCGGGGTCGCCCACTCCCCGACGCTCACGCCTGTCCAGAAAGCGAGGTAGTGCTTCACTCGGGCTCCGCGCCGGCCGTCGTCGTCCGCCACTGAGGCGGCGTCCAGTCGCCCTCTGGGTCCGTCGTCTGCCCCACCTCGATCAGATGGCCGTCAGGATCGCGGATGTAGCAGCGGATCTCGTACGAGTGCTGCTTCGGCGCCGTCAGGAATTGAGCGCCACGGGCGCTCCATTCGGCGTACACGGCCTCGATGTCCTTGACCCGGATGTTGAGGAAGCTGCTGACCCGGTCGGGGTCGGGTGGCGTCTCCAGGGTGACCGCGGGCTTGTCGTCGGTCGGACCTCCGCCCCCGTTGATGACGATCCAGCTGTTGCCCAGCGCGACGTTGGTCGGTTCTCCAGAGCGTTCCAACGTGCCGCCGAGCACCTCTGTGTAGAAGCGCCGAGAACGCTCAACGTCGTCCGAGACGATGAAGTGGGTCAGCACAATTTCCGCTGCCGACGGTCTGAGCTCGGCCACCTGCCACCTCCGCTGGTTGGGTCTGTCGGGGTTTTCCACGACAGTAGAGCCCTGACGCCCGCTTCATGCATGCGGTGCGTCGCGACGCTCGGCCAGCTGCAGCCCGCCATGCTCGATCCCGGGTCCACCTGCCCGCAACGCCGGCACGAGCTCGCTTGTCACCAGCCCGGTCTCGCGGGTCATCTCGTCCACGATCTCGAACCAGCGGGCCGTGTTCGCCGGCGTGTCAAGCAGCACCGTCAGCGTCGGCACGTGGCGGCGCAGCGACCAGAAGCGTTCGCCATGCGGCCGGTGCTCACCGTGGTAGCCCCACACGCCGCGCAGCGCGGTCGCGCCGGCCGCGCCCTCGGCGCGCAGTCGGCCCACGAGCGCGCTGTGCAGCGGCCCGGACCCGTGGCGGCTGCGCTCGCCCGCGTACACCACCAGCTTCTGCCAGTACGCGAGCCCCGCCGCATCGCTGGCGAGTGGCCGTTGTGGCTCGGCCAGCAGCGCACCGTCGCGCTTGCATACGCGCACGCGCTCGAGCGCGATCGTCGGCGCGGCGAGCATGTCCGCGAGCTCGCCCAGCGCGCCTGCGATGCTCGCGCCCGCGCCGACGCTTTGGATGATCAGCGGTACCCGCGCGTTGCCAGCGAAGAAGCGTGCGCGCTGACGCGCTCCGCGCAACGGTTCCGTCGAGCCCGAGCAGCACGCTCGCCCCGGCGACGCCGTGACGCTGCAGACATTCGACCGCCGCGACGTATGCCGGGCGGGAGCCTACGCGCTCGCCGCGGCCGAGGTGAATCGTGAGCTTGGTCTGCTCCTCCTCGAGCGAGGGCGCGGCGTCGCGCGTCGATCCGCTCAAGAGCCGGGCGCGCTCGAGCGTGATCAGGCCGTGGGGGGCGAGCGCGAGCACGTCGTCGAGCGCGGCCTCGATCCGCGACGCCGTGTCGAACGCCAGCGCCACCAGCGGCAGGTCTTCTGAGAGCGTCAAAAGGCCCTCGCTCTGGAGCCGGTGCTTGATGCCGAAGCCCTCGACCCCGCGAATGAGCGCGCTCGTCTGCACGCCGTGACTGGCGTAGGAGTCGAGCAGCGCGTCGGCGAGCAGACGACCGCCGGAGCGGTCTCGCTCGCCGAAGTACACGCTCAGCCGCAACCCGTCCGCGACGGTCATCCGCCACCGAGCAGCCGGCCGAGCATGGACGCCGCGATGCCGAGCGCGAGGCTCAGAGCGACGTTCGCGACGAGTAGCCGGCGGCGACCGTCCTCGCCGAGCCGCTGCGACTCGAGCATCCAGGTCGAGAACGTCGTGTAGGAGCCGACCAGCGCCGTCCCCGCGAGCAGATAGGCGTCGCCGCTGAGCGCGAGCCCGGAGAGAAGGCCGAGCGCCACCGCGCCGGAGAGGTTGACGAGCAAGGTGCCCAACGGGAAGCGCCCCGGGCGTCTGACCGACACGAGCCCGTCCACCACGTATCGGGCGACCGCCCCGAGGCCGCCGAGCAGGCCGACACCGCCCCACAGCAGCACCGAGCTCATCGCCACACACCGGCGCGACGCACGAGCTTCGTGGCCACGAACACCAATGCAACGCCGCCCGCGAGGCTCGCGAGCGCGTAGGCCGCCGCGAGCCCCGGCCGCCCCGCTTCGATCATCCTCGCCAGCTCGAGCATCATCGTCGAGAACGTGGTCAGACCCCCGCACAGGCCGGTGCCGAGCAGGGCCCGCCGGTACAACGTGGGCGGTAGGCGCTCCTGCAGACGTGTGATCAGATACCCGAGCAGCGCCGCGCCGAGCATGTTCACCGCGAACGTCGCCCATGGCCAGCGATCGGCCTGCTCGACGACGCTGTGGGCGAGCGCGCCCCGTGCGACGGTGCCGATGAAGCCGCCAAGGAAGATCGCAGCGAGCTCCTGGCGATCGCGCAAGAACGACGGCGTTGCTTGGCGGTTCGCCTGCATGGGCAGGATGCTGGCGTTGCGGTCGCGTTCCACGGCAGTCCTCACTAACAGTCGAGTGACGGTGACGTAGAAGCCATCAGCGGCCGCAAGCCGCGGTTATGGAGCGGGCCTCATCGCTGCGATCGCCAGCATAGCGAGCGACGCCGCAGCCGCACCCGCGTGCAATGCGCCTGGCGCGCCGCATCCGCGCCCTTGGCGACTCTGGGCGCGACCTGATAGACCCCGCCGAGATGGCCGCGCCCGAGAACTCCCCTGTGCGTTCGCGCGGCCCGGTGCTGCGACGCGTGGGCCTGGTGCTGGTCGTGATCCTCCTCGCAGGGCTGGTCGCGTTCGCGCTCTCGCGCCTGGAACTTCAGCGCGTCGGCCACGCGCTCGTGACGGCCTCCCCCGGTTGGATCGTGCTGGCGCTCGCGCTGATGTCGCTGGCGATGCTGATGCGCTCGGTCTCCTGGTACCAGACGCTGCGGGCGGCGCTGCCGGATACGCCGCTGCCGTGGTGGGCGGTCGCACGCGCGACGATGATCGGCGTGATGGGCTCGGCGATCGTGCCCGGACGCCTCGGCGAGGCCGCGCGCATCGTGATCCTCTCGCGCCGGCTCGAGGGTCGCACCAGTCGGCTGTTGCCGGTGGTCGCAGGCACGGTCTTCTCCCAGACGCTCTTCAACCTGATCGCGCTGGCGATCCTGCTGGTCATCACGATCACGAGCGTGCCGCTGCCGAGCGGCCACGGTGCGGAGGTCGCGCTCGCGCTGTCCGTGCCTTTGCTCATCTGCCTGCTGATCATCGCCGGACCGCGCCTGGTCGCGTTCGGGCGCCGCTCGCGTTCTGCGCGCGTTGCCCGCGCTGCGGACTCGGGCGCGAGACTGCTTGCGCTCGCCCGACGCGGTCTCGTCGTGTTCGCTCGCCCGCGCTACGGCGTCACCGCGATCAGCTTCCAGCTGCTCGCGTGGGCGCTGCAGTGGCTCGCCTGTTACGCCGTCATCCTCGCCCTCGGACTCGAGTCCCAGGCGGACCTCGCAGCCGCGGCCGCGATCCTGCTGGCGGTGAATCTCAGCGCCGTCCTGCCGGCGACACCGTCGAACGTCGGTGTCTTTCAGGCGGCCTGCCTGGTGGTGCTCGCCGCCTACGGCGTCGGCGCCGGCCAGGCGCTCGCCTACGGCATCATCCTGCAGGCGGTCGAGGTCGTCACCGCGCTGGCGCTGGGCGTTCCGGCGCTACTGAAGGAAGGCGTCTCATGGCAGGACCTGCGCAGTAGCGGCACCGAGGCGCAGTCGGCGGAGTCGGAGGCGCAGGCCGAAGCGGAGGCCGAGGCCTAGCCCGCGAGAGCCCGCAGCGACTGGCGCAGCGAGCTCGTCGTCTGCAGCACCGCCGTCGGCTCATAGCCGCAGTGGGCCATGCAGTTTTCGCAGCGCGGATCCTTGCCGCGACCGTACTTGCTCCAGTCGGTCGTCTCGATCAGCTCGCGGTAGGTCTCGGTGTAGCCGTCGGCCATCAGGTAGCACGGGCGCTGCCAGCCGAACAGCGAGTAGCTGGGGATCCCCCAGGCCGTGCAGTCGAATTCGGCCTTGCCCTCGAGGAAGTCGAGGAACAGCGGGCTGTGGTTCAGCCGCCACTTCTTGCGCCGGCCTTCGCTGAAGGCCTCCTTGAACAGCTTGCGCGTTTCGGTCACCCCGAGGAAGTGCTCCTGGTCGGGCGCTTTCTCGTAGGCGTAGGCCGGCGAGATCATCATTTCGTCAACTTCGAGATCGTCGTTGAGGAAGTCGAGCACCTCGCGCACCGTCTTCGGCGAGTCCTGCGTGAAGAAGGTCGTGTTGGTCGTCACCCGGAAGCCTGCGGCCTTGGCGGCCTTGATCGCCGAGACCGCCTTCTCGAAGACGCCCTCGCGCTCCACCGACGCGTCGTGGCGCTCCTGCAGCCCGTCCATGTGCACGGCCCAGGAGAAGTACGGACTCGGCTTGAAGTTCTCGAGCTTCTTCTCCAACAGCAGCGCGTTGGTGCACAGGTACACGAACTTCTTGCGTTTGATCAGCTCGGCCGCGATCACGTGGATCTCGGGGTGGATCAGCGGCTCGCCGCCGGCGATCGAGACCATCGGTGCGCCGCTCTCCTCGATCGCGCCGATCGCCTGCTCGACGGGCATCCGCCGCCGCAGCTCGTGCTCGGGGTGCTGGATCTTGCCGCAGCCCGAGCAGGCGAGGTTGCATTGGAACAGCGGCTCGAGCTCCACGATCAAGGGGAACTTCTCGCGTTTGGCAAGTCGCTGGCGCATCAGGTACCACCCCATGCGCGTGCTCTGTCTGACACGGACGGCCATGGGGCTACCTTAGACGCCGGGTGCCCAGTCGTGAAGTGCGCCCGCGACGCGCCGCAGCGCCAGCGCCGCGCGCAGCGCTCCCGCAGCCGCGCGCACGCGCAAGAGCTCGTGCGTGGGGCTGTCGAGCACGACCCGCACGACGCCGAACGGCCGGCCGCCGGCGCCTGCGGCGAGCCACACCGACTCCATGTCGACGGCGATCGCCCCGCCCGCGTGCAGCTCGGCGCGCCGCTCCCCGAGCTGCGAGGCGTGAGACGCACACGACGCTCCCTGCCCGCACCTTCAAGCCCCTGCCGGTGAGGCGGTGCACGAGCTGGTCGTGCAGGTCACAGCGCACGCGCTGCTCCGCGTGCCCTTCGTCGCCCGCCGCGTACACGTCCTCGGCGACGATCACTTCGCCCGGTACCGACGTCGCGTCGAGTCCGCCGCAGAAGCCGAGCACGAGCATCGCACGGGCGCTGTCCGCGGCCAGCCCGCCTGCGGCGGCCTGCGAGCGTCTGGGGCCCATGCCGGTCTTGCGTACCAGCGCTCGCCGCGTCCCCGACGAGATCAGCGCAGCCTCAATACGCATCGGCGCCGCCACCAGCAGCTCGCGCGTGCTCTCGACGGTGCTCATCGGGCGAGTTCCCGCTCCGCCACCGCTGCGGCGGGCGCCGCAGACCGTGCGGGCCCGGCTCCCGTGGCCTCGGCGCCAACGCGCGCACCGGCGTCGCTGCCCGGATCGAGCCCGAGGCCGCGCAGCGCCGCGTCGGCGCCCGCGTGGCCGCTCAGCACGGCACCCTCGAGCGTCGCCGGCCAGCCCGTCGCGGTCCACGCGCCGGCGAGCACCAGTCCCGGCAGCGCGGTTTGCGGGCCCGGACGCAGCGCGCCGACGCCCGGCGCCGCGCGGAACGTGGCGGCGTGCTCGCGCGTTGCCAGGAAGAACTCGACGCTCGCGCCACGGGCGCGCGGGAACAGCGCGTCGAGCGCCGGCAGGTAACGCTCCCGCAGCTCGCCCGAGCTGATGGCCATCTCGCGCTCGGCGCCCGACAGCGACACAGCCAGATACTGGCAACCGCCGGGCACGCCGGCTGCGTCGCTGCGGTCGAACACGTACTGCACCGGGGTGCGGACGCCGGCGGCGAACGGCACGTCGCAGACGACGCGGTCATAGACGACGTGCAGGTTGATGATCGGCGAGCTGCCCAGCCCGCGCCACGCGCCGGCGCTCTCGCCCAGCAGCGGCTCGAGCAGCCTGGCGGCGCGCATGTGCGGCACCGCGAGGATCGTCGCCTCGGCGCCCAGCCGCTCGAGCGGCTGGGCGCTCTCGGTCTCGCCGCGCGCGCCGCGTCCGTGCACCTCGACGCCGTCGCCGCTGCGCTCGATGCGCTCGGCGCGCCAGCCGAGCCGCACCGCGACACCCGCCTCGCGCAGCGCACGCTCGGCAGGGATGCCGATCGTCTCAGCGAGCGTGCCGCGGTGAAAACCGATGTCGCCGGCGTCCGCGCCGGAGAGCAGTCCCGTGCGGAACACGAACGCGGCGAGCGCCAGCGAAGCCTCTGCCGCCGGCAGGTTGAGCGTCGGCAGCGCGACCAGATCCCACAGCGCAGCGACCGCGCGCTCGCGCTGCCCGTGGCGCGCGAGCCAGTCACCGAACGTCTCGGATTCGAGCGCCGGGTCGCTTGGATCAAGGCGCATCAGGCCGAGCGCCGCGCGCGCGGCGCCGACGCGGTCGGCAGGCGTCAGGTGCGGGTAACGCGCGAGCGAAAGCGCGAGGTGCGCGGGCGCCGGCAGCGAGCCCCTGCGCAGCAAAGCGGGGGCCCGTTCGGGGCTCAACACCGGGATCTCCAGGCGTGGCTGCACGAAGGTCAGCTGTTCGCTGCCCAGGCGCTCGAGCAGCGCACGGTAGGCGTGGCAGCAGCGCAGGAACACGTGCTGCCCGTTGTCGAGCGCCAGCCCGTCGCGCTCGAATGAGTACGCCGCTCCTCCGAGCCGGCGCCTGACCTCCACGAGCGTCACGCTCGCACCCGCCGCAGCGCAGTCGAGCGCGGCGGCGATGCCGGCGAGACCGCCGCCGATGACGAGCACGCGCCGCCGGTCCGAGGCGCTGGCGCTCACGTTCGTACCCCGAGCATGCCCCTCGCGGCCACCCACGCCTTCTCGTGCGCGGGCAGCGAAACCCGCCGACAGGCGACTTCCTGCGGGTTGGCCTCGATGCGCTCGAGCAGCCGCCGGTAGATGCCGGCCATCGCCAGCACGCACGCCGCGCTGCGCCGGTCGAGCACGCTCGTCAGCGTGATCCCGCGGTCGAACCATTCGCGGGCGCGCTCGCACTCGAAGCGCACGAGCGCCGCGAGCCGCTCACGCTGCTCCGCCTCCGGGGAGCCGCCGTTGGTGGCGGTGGCGCCAGCGCTTGCGAGAACCCCGAGCAGCTGCACGGCGGCCTCGCGCTGCGCTGGCCGCTCAGCCGCAGGCAGCGTGCCGAAGCGCCGCAGATCGTCTCCCGGCAGATACACGCGCCCGTTTTCGGCGTCCTCACGCACGTCGCGCAGGATGTTCGTCAGCTGCAGCGCGACGCCAAGTTCGTCGGCGAGCCGTTCGGCCTGCGCCGGGGCGGTCGTCTCGCCGGCTCGCAGGCCGAAGATCGCGAGGCACACCCGTCCGATCGCGCCTGCGACGCGACGGCAGTACACGACCAGCTCCTCGAACTCCTCGTAGCTCGTGCCCGTGACGTCCATGCGTACGCCCTCGATCAGCTCGCCGAGCACGCCGGCGGGCAGCGAGAATCGCCGCTGGGTGTCGGCGAGCGCCACCATCACCGGGTCGGCCGCGGGCGCGACCGCCTCACCGGCGAGCCCGATCGCGGCGAGCGCGCGGGCCTCGCCGTCGAGCCGCCTCAGCTTCTCCTGAGTCGCGAGCGTGCCGTCGCCGATGTCATCGACGCGCCGCGCGAAGGCGTAGACCGCGCACATCGCGCGACGGCGATCGCCGGGCAGCAGCCTGATGCCGTAGTAGAAGTTGGCCGCCTGTGAGCGCGTGACCGACTCGCAGTGGCTGTAGGCGGCGGCGAGCTCGGCGGCGGTACTCACCGCGGGGCGCTCCAGCTCGCGCGCAAGGTCCTCGCGAGCGCTGCGGCGCGGCGCACGCGGCCCGCGCGCGGCGGACCGGGGAGCACGTCGTAGCGCACGCCTTCGATCGCGTCCAGCGCCGCGGTGCCCCCGGCCGCGAAGGCCGCGACGGCGAGCTTCGGGCGTCCCCGCAGCTGCGCGATCAGCGGCGCGCCGTCGGCCAGCAGCCGGCGCGCGCGGGCGACCTCGAAGGCGAGCACGGCGCGCAGCGACGCGCTCGCGTGCTCGCCCGCCAGGTCAGCCTCGGCGCAGCCGAAGCGCCGCAGGTCCTCGCCCGGCAGATAGATCCGCCCGCGGGCGAGGTCCTCGGCGACGTCCTGGCAGTGCTCGGCGAGCTGCAGCGCAGTGCAGATCGAGTCCGACAGCGCGACGCGAGCCGGGGTGGCGCGGCCGAGCACGGCGAGCACGAGCTCGCCCACGGGGTCGGCCGACAGCGCGCAGTAGCCACGCAGCTGCTCCCAGCTCTCGTAGCGAGCGACGCGCTGATCGACGCGGTTGGCCTCGATCAGGCGCGCGAACGGCTCGCGCGTGAGCGCGCACTCGCGTACCGTCGCGCCGACGCGCACCAGCAGCGGGTGCTCGGCCTGCCCGCGAAACGCGCGGTCGAGTTCGCCTTCGAGCCAGTCCAGCGCCGCGAGGCGTTCAGCCGGCGCGCGCTCGTCGGCGTCGCCCAGCTCGTCGAGGAGCCGTGCAAAGCCGTACAGGGCCAGCAAGTGCCGGCGCTCGCGGCGCGGCAGCACGCGGCTGGCGACGGGGAAGTTCTCCGTCTGCGCTCGCGCCATCACCGCCTCGGCGGCAGGGGCGTCGATCGGCGCGTCGGCTGTGAGCATCACTCCTGTCGCTCGGCGTGCGCGCCGCGGACGTCCTCGGCCGCCTCGGTCGCCTCGGCTGCCAGGCAGCGCCCGAGTGCCATGACCGGGAAGGTGAGCCGATACAGGTGGTAGTTGATGTAGTAGTCGGACGGGAAGCCGGTGCCGGTGTACTGGGGCTCGTCCCAGCCGCCGTCGACGCGCTGCGTGTCCACGAGCCAGGCGACGCCGCGCGCGAGCGCCGGCGAGCGCTCACCGGCAGCGTGCAGCGCCAGCAGCGCCCACGACGTCTGTGAGGCGGTGCTCGGCCCGTGACCGATCCATTTGGAGTCGTCGTAGGAGCGAGGATCCTCGCCCCAGCCCCCGTCTTCGTTCTGGTGGCGCTCGAGCCAGTCGACGGCCCGCCTGATGCACTGCTCCGACGGCGCGACCCCCGCGGCGATCAACCCGGGCACCGCGGCGCCGGTGCCGTAGACGTGGTTGATCCCCCAGCGCCCGAACCACGAGCCGTCCGCCTCCTGGTGCTCGAGCAGCCAGCGCACGCCGCCGCGGGCCGCCGGCGTATCGCCGAGCCCCAGCGCACCCAGCATCTCGACCGTGTGCGCGGTTACGTCCGCGCTTGGCTCGTCGATCACCTCGCCGAAGTCCAGGAACGGGAGCTCACGGACGAGCGAGCGCGTGTTGTCGACGTCGAATGCGCCCCAACCGCCATCGGAGCTCTGCATGCCTTCCACCCAGCGCAGCGCCCGCCCGATCGCGCCGTCGACCGGAGCTCTCAGCCCGGCGACCTGGTTGACGCGCGCCAGCGCCAGCACGACCTCGACGGTGTCGTCGACGTCGGGATAGTTGACGTTGGCGAACTCGAACGCCCAGCCGCCCGGGTCGAGCGTGGGGCTGCGCACCGACCAGTCGCCGCGTTCGGTGACCTCCTCGGCGAGCAGCCACTCGGCTGCGGCGGCCATCGCCGGGTGCTCATCCGCGACGCCCGCGTCGCTCAGCGCCAGCATCGACAGCGCCGTGTCCCACACCGGCGACTGGCACGCTTCCAGGCGCCGGCTCGCGCCCGCAGGCGCGCCGACGTCGCGGGAGTCGTCGTGGTCCTCGACCATGAAGCGCTCGAGGCCCTCGAGGCCTCGCTTGATCACAGGATGCTCGAGCGGGTAGCCGGCGAGCTGCAGCGCCATCAGCGAGTAGACCCACGGCGGCTGGATGCCGCCCCACGAGCCGTCACGCTCCTGACGGCGCACGATCCAGCGCTCGGCCTTGGCGAGCGCGAGTCGGCGCAACGGCGCCAGCGGCCGGCGCTCATAGGCGCGCAGCAGCTGGTCGAAGCGACCCAGCCACACACGCCCACCGTGGCGCAGCCGACTCGAGCCGCGTCGCGGCGGCTGCGCGCGCGCTGGGTCCTCTGCGTGCAGCTCCTCCAGATCGAACGGCAGCGGGCGCACCGGGCGGTGGGCTTTGACGATCGACAGCGCAACGATCGTCTGGCGCGCCCAGCAGGCGAAGTCATAGACGTTCAACGGCACCCATGCCGGCAGCAGGATCACCTCGGGCGGAAGCGCCGGCACGCGCTCCCACGACCACAGCCCGAACAGCGCGAGCCACACGTGGGTGAAGACGCGCGCGCGCTCGAGACCGCCTTCGGCGCGGATGAACTCAGCTGCCACCGACATGTGCGGCGCCTCCGGCTCATCGCCCGCGAGCCGCAGCGCCCAGTAGGCCTCGATCGTCGTCGAGAGCTCACCAGGCCCGCCGTGGAAGTTGGTCCACGTCCCGTCGGCTCGCTGCTGCGAGCGAATCCACGCGGCCGAGCGTTCGGTCTCGGCCGCGGTGCGAATCCCCAGGAACTCGCGCAACAGCATGTCCTCCGCGTCCATCGTGACGTTGGTCTGCAGCTCCCCTCGCCACCAGCCGGCGTCGTCCTGCAGCGACATCAGGTGCTCGCGCGCCAACTCCAGGGCCACCTCGGCCTCGCTGCAAGCTTCCAAGGTCAACTGCGGCATGGGGGAAACCTAAATCTTTTCGTTCTCAGACGACAGTCGCGCATGCTCGCTCCCAATGACAGCCCTCACGATGACACCTAAACGCCCGCCGGCCCGAGTACCGCGGGACTTGCAAGCGTGATCACATGGCGGCGCAGCGCCGACTCGCTGACGCGCCGCGCAACGGGTGAGACAAAGCGGTAGGCGATGAGCCCGTCGATGTCCACGCGGGATAGCAGGTGGAAGCCCGGGGCAGGCGGTTCGCCGGCGTTCGCGACCAGCGGCTGATACCCGGTCTCGTCGATCTCGCGCACGCGCACGAAGCGGCCGGAGCGCACGCCGCTGAGCCCCGGCAGGTAGTACTCGAGCGGCGCCGTGCCGAGCTCGACGGTGGTGATTACGCGTTCGCGCGGGGCGACGCGCAGCGCCGCCGCGAGACCGCGCCAGTCGCCGCGCTGCAACCGCGGGCTCAGCTCGATGTCGATCGAGATCGCGAGAAACGCCATGACGATCGCACCGGCGACCACGATCGTCGTGCCCCGGCCGGCGTTCCGCGGCCCGTGGGCGGGCCACACGACCAGTACGGCGATCGCGGCCGTGAGCGGGATCATCGCCGCGACGAGGTTGCGCGGCGCGAGATAGTCCGCGCCGAAGGCAACCAGCACGATTGGGATCAGCACGCCGCAGGCGGCGAGCGAGAGCGCGATCGCCAGGCCCCCCTCGGGCGAGATCGGAGCGCCGCGATCGCGCACGCCGGGGCTGGCGTGGGAGTCGGGCATCTTGGGCGTGTCCTGCGAATCGGCGGCCGGCCGCGGATCGGCGGGCGTTGCTCCGGGAGCAGGCCCGGTCATGCGCCAGAGCCCGAGCGCGATGCCGGCGAGGATCGGCAGCGCGACCAGCAGCTCGACGCCGTGCCCGAGCGAGGAACCGGTGTAACCGGTGAGGTAGTACTGCGGAATCGCCTGCAGCCTTTCCGAGAGCGGCCAGCGGCCGATCCACTGGGTTCCATGACCGCCCTGGGCGGAGATCAGCGGCAGCAGCGCGACCCCCACCACGACCAGCACCCCGATCGCCACCAGCGCCGCTCGGCGCGTGCGTCGATCCCAAAGCAGCCACAGCGCCATCGCCGCGAGCAGGAACACGGCGAAGTAGTGCGTCAGCAGCGCCAGCGCCGCGGTCAGCGCGAAGGCAGCCATCCGTCGCGGCGTCGGCTCGCGCAGGGCGCGCAGGAAGCACAACATCGCGAGAGCGGCGATCAGCACGAACAGCGCGTACACGCGCGCCTCCTGCGAATACCAGACGAACAGCGGGTTGACCGCGACGAGGGCCGCGCAGAGGATCGCGGCGCGGCGGGCGGGCGAGGTGTTGGGCGGGTACGCCACTTCGCGCCCGATCGCCCAGGCGACGGGCACGGTGGCGATCCCGGCCAGCGCCGAGGGCAGGCGCAGCGCGACCTCGCCCGTGCCAAGCAGGCGCGCGTCTGCCCACTCGAGCACGTACCACAGCGGCGGGCTGTTCTCGGTGTGAACAACCGAGCGAAGCGTCGCTGCGAGGCTCGCATGCAGGACGTGCACGGGCGTGAACGCCTCGTCGTACCAGAAGCTCTGCAGGTCGAGCGTCGAGAGTCGCAGCACGGCGGCGAGCAGCGTCAGCGCAGCGAGCGGCCACCACGCCGGCAGCCGCGCCACCGCCTGCGCCGGGCGCCCGGGGGGCGCCTTCGTGGGTATGGCAGCGGCTGTGCTCATCGGCTGGACCTCATCGCGCACACATTCCTCGTAGGCCCGATCCGAAGCAGCCGTAGCGGTGCACGCGAAGATCTTCCAGGCGCGGCGGCAGATACCAGCCGGCGTGAACGGTGCGCACGCCGTTCACAGTGGGCCCCCAGATCGCCAGACATACCTGCGTCCTGGCGCCCGGCGGCCCGGGCGTCGTGTTCCCGCAGAGGATTTCACGTTCGCTGTCGAGGCCGAGCGTTTCGGAGTCGATCGAGATGTTGCGATAGTCGTGGCCGGTGTACTGGCGCCACGTCCGCAGGTCAGCGATCAGGCGATGGTTGTTCTGCACCTGGCGGCCGACGTCGTTGATGGTGGCGACCGCCAGGATCACGCCGACGATCACCAGCACCGTCGTCTCGATCGCACGCACGGTGCCCGTGTCGCGCCGACGCGGCGCGCTCGCGGCGGTCGCGCTCATTGCACCGGCGCCAGCAGCGGCGAGGTCTGGTGGATCACGAACAGGGCCTGCACGCACAGCGTCGCGACGAGCAGCCGCCGGTCGCGGGTGACGACCGCCAGCGGCAGCGGCCACAGGATGTACCACGCCAGCAGCCAGGTGCTGGTGACCGAGATCGCGAGCAGCGCCCATCCGGACGCAGCGACCCAGTCGTAGCCGCGCCAGGTCCGCCACAGCAGGTGCAAGATGATCAGCACGAGCGCCGCCTTCAGCAGGTCGTGGTCGACCGGGAACACGCCGGGCTTGCCGAGCAGGTGGGCGATCTCGGTGGCGAAGGAGTCGCTCGACACGAACGCCGCGTCGCGGTTGAGCGCGGCGACGACGTCGATGCCGTGAATCCCGAATGCCGCATAGCCGATGACGGCGCCGAGCGCCAGCGCCGCGGCGGCCCCGAGCACCGGCGCGAGGCTCCGCTTTGAGAGGATCATGAACGGCAGCAGCACGGCGACTGTCGCCTTGATCAGCGCACCGGCAACGACCCACACCGCCGCCTCCGCTTCGTGGCGGCGCGACGGAGTGCCGACGACCATGAGGCTGACCGCGGCCATCATCGCGAGCATCATGATCAGGTCGTTGTGCGCGCCACCCACCGCGTACAGCACGTACAGCGGGTTGGCGCCGATCACGAGGATCGCGAGCACTGGATCCAGGCCACGTGCACGCGCGCAGCGCCACGTCAGCGCGAGCGTGCCGGCGCTCGCGAGCAGCGCCTCGAGCTTCATGCCCCACAGCGCACCCACCACGCCGAGCGGCGCGAGCGGATACGAGAGCAGCGTGTACAGCGGCCCGTAGGCCGTGGCGACCCGATCCCAATCGCGTCCGACGTAGCGGAAGACCGGGTCGTGATGGATCGCGATCGGGCCGTGCGTGTACGGATTCAGGCCGTGCTCGACCGCCATGCGCGCGTACGCGATGTAGCTGAAGACGTCTGTCGAGATCAGGATCGGACCGGCGAACACGATCAGCTGCAGCGCCGCGACGAGCGCGATCGCCCAGCGTTTGGAGATCACGCCGCCGAGGTAACGAGGCTCGGCGCCATCCGCACCGTCGGCGACGCGGCCCGAGCGAGCGGCGATCACGATCAGCCCGAGGTAGGCGACGCTCGAGACGAGCAGCGCGATCAGGAAGACGCGATAGCCGAGGCGCTCACCAGCGCCGGCCAGCCAGCCGGCGATCTGCGGCGACTTCGGGATCAGCGGCGAGAGCCCGGCCGAGCCATCGATGACGACCTCCGCCGCGGCAGCTACAAGCAGCAGCGCGAGCAGCGTTGCGAGCGCGGGCACCCACCGCTCAGAGCGGACATGGGCGACGCCACGCTCGCTCGGGGCGGCGACGCTCACGGAGCGGTGAAGCTCACAACGCGGTCCACACGGTCTTCGTCTCGAGATAGCCCTCGAGACCGTCGTGACCGTGCTCGCGGCCGATGCCCGAGGCCTTGAAGCCGCCGAACGGAGCCGCGGGATCGACGACCCCCCAGGTGTTGATGTAGATCATGCCCGCGTGCAGCATCGCGGCCAGGCGATGGGCGTTGGAGACGTCGCGCGTCCACACGCCCGCCGCGAGCCCGTACTCGCCCGCGTTCGCGCGCGCGGCCACTTCCTCGAGGCTGTCGTACGGCGAGGCGACGAGCACCGGTCCGAAGATCTCCTCGCGCGCGATCCGCAGCTCGTCGGAGGTCGTGCTGAACAGCGTCGGCGAGACGAAGTAGCCGCCGCTGTCGGCGAGGGCGGCCTCACCACCGGCGAGCACCTCTGCGCCTTCGGCGCGGCCGGCGTCGATGTAGTCCATCACGCGCTGCTGCTGCTCGGCCGAGACGAGCGGCCCGAGCTGCGTGGCGGAGTCGAGCCCCGGACCGAGGCGCGCGCTGTTGGCCGCGTCGGCGAGCGCGCTCATGACCTCGTCGTAGCGCTCGGCCGGGGCGAACAACCGCGAACCGGCGTTGCACGCCTGGCCCGAGTTGAAGTAGATCGCCTGGAAGGAGCCCTTGACGGCAGCGTCGATATCGGCGTCGGCGAGGATGATGTTCGGGGACTTGCCGCCGAGCTCCAGCGTGACGCGCTTCAGCGCCCGACCCGCCTTGGCGCCGATCTCGCGGCCGACGACGGTCGAGCCGGTGAAGGCGACCTTGTCGATCCCGGGGCTGTCCACGAGCGCGGCGCCGGTGCTGCCATCGCCGGTGAGAACGTTGAGCACGCCCGGCGGGAAGCCCACCTCGAGCGCCAGCTCGCCGATGCGCAGCGCGCTCAACGGTGTCTGCTCGGCGGGCTTGAGCACGACCGTGCAGCCCGCGGCGAGCGCGGGGCCGAGCTTCCACGCGGCCATCAGCAGCGGGAAGTTCCACGGGATGATCTGCGCGCAGACGCCGACCGGCTCGCGGCGGGTGTAGCAGTGCATGTTCGGCGCGCTGACCGGCAGCACGTTGCCCTCGATCTTCGTCGGCCAGCCCGCGAAGTAGCGCAGGTGCCCGACCGCGCCGTTGACGTCGACGTACTGCGCGAGCCCGACGGGCTTACCGTTGTCGAGCGACTCGATCTGCGCGATCTCCTCGGCGCGCGCCTCGATCGCGTCGGCGAGCGCGTGCATCAGACGCTCGCGTCCGGACGCCGGCATCGAGGACCACGGACCGTCGCTGAACGCGTCACGCGCGGCGGCGACGGCGCGCTCGACGTCCTCGGTCCCGGCGAGGGCGACCTGCGCGATCTCCACGCCGGTCGCGGGGTCGACGGTGGCGAACGTGCGGCCGTCCGCCGCATCGAGACGCTCGGAGCCGATCAGGAGAAGGTGCGGCTTGGCGATGAACTCGCGCGCGAAGGCGCCGAGCGCCTCGGGCAGGGTATCTGCGGAGATAGTGGTCATGACGGGAGCGTACCTCGCGCAGCGCATATGCTGCGCTCATGGCGGGGCCCTCGAAGGCGGTGCTGATAACGGGCTGCTCCTCCGGCATCGGCCGCGCGAGCGCGCTGCGCCTTTCGCAGGCCGGCTGGACCGTCTACGCGACCGCGCGGCGGCCTGAGTCGCTCGCCGAGCTCGCGCAGGCGGGATGCCGGACGCTCGCGCTCGATGTCACCGACGAGGACTCGATGCGAGCGGCGGTCGCGACCGTCGAGCAGGAGCACGGGGCCGTGGGCGTGCTCGTAAACAACGCCGGCTACAGCCAGGGCGGAGCGATCGAGACGGTGCCGATGGACGCCGTGCGTCGCCAGTTCGAGACGAACGTCTTCGGCCTCGTGCGCTTGACGCAGCTCGTGCTCGCGAAGATGCGCGCACAGCGGTGGGGCAAGATCGTCAACGTCGGCTCGATGGGAGGGCGCCTGACGTTCCCCGGCGCGGGGCACTACCACGCGACCAAGCACGCGCTCGAGGCGATCTCAGACGCGTTGCGCTTTGAGGTGCGTGGCTTGGGTATCGATGTGATCCTGCTCGAGCCGGGCCTGATCACCACCGAGTTCGGCCACGCCGCGACCGCCAGCATGCCCGACCTCGGCGACGAGCAGGACCCCTACGCGGACTTCAACGCGGCCGTCGCAGCCGTGACCGCGGGCACCTACGACGGCCCGATGCGACACCTCGGCGCCGGTCCCGAGCGGGTGGCGAAGGTGCTCGAGCGCGCGATCACGCGCAGCCACCCCCCTGGGCGGATCACGATCACGCCCTCGGCCAAGCTCTCGATCGCGACACGGCGGCTGCTGAGCGACCGCGCGTGGGACGCGGCGATGCGTCGCCAGTTCCCGCAGCCGCACTAGAGCGCGGCGACGAGCGTCGGCTGGGGGTGCCCGACGGCAAACCCCTGGGCGTAGTCGACCCCGTAGCTTCGGAGCATGCCCATCGTCGTCTCGTCGCCCACGAACTCGGCGATCGTCTCGCCGCCCATGCCGCGCACGACGCCGGCGAGCGCCCTGACGAGCAGCTGGTCGGTGCGCGAGATCGGCAGGCGCCGGATGAAGTCGCCGTCGATCTTCAGATAGCTGTAGGGCAGGTGCCTGAGGTACTGGAACGAGCCGTAGCCGGCGCCGAAGTCATCGAGCGCGAGATCGCAGCCGAGCGCGAGCACGCCGGAGCAGAACTCGCGCGCGCTTTGCATGTCGGAGATCGCGGCGGTCTCGGTGATCTCGACGACCAGCTGCGACGGATCGGCCCCGTGCCAGCGCAGCCGCCGCTCGATGTAGGCCAGCATCGTCTTGTCGGTGACCGACAGTGCGGACACGTTGACCGCGATTCGCGGCTCGCGCTCGCCGGCGTCGCCGAGTAGCGTTGCAACCTGGTCGATCACCATGCGATCGATCTCGCGGATCAGCCCGTAGCGCTCGGCCGCCGGCAGGAAGCGCCCAGGTGCGACGAGGCTTCCGTCCGCTTCGTCGGCGAGTCGCAGCAGCGCCTCGTGGTGGGAGACGCTGCGATCGCTCAGGCGCACGATCGGCTGAAAGTGCAGCACGAATAGCTCTCCGTCGAGCGCGCGGCGCAGGCGCTCGAGCCACGGGCGCCGGTGCAGCCCCGCCGGCGAGCAGAAGCCTTCGCTGAGCACGCGGCCGTCGACGCGCGCGCGGGTGCCGCTGGCCCCGCTCTTGGGACGCCCGAGCAACAGGCGCGGAATCGCATCGGGAGTGGTCGAGCTCAGCATCGCCAGTGTCTTCGACGGCGCGCCGGGCTCACCTGCCCTTTGGGCGTGCCTGAGACGCGCCGTCCTCAGCTGCGCCTGGGCGGGACGTACGGCCGCCTCGCACGGTCAGAGATCACGAGCAGCAGTGCCACGAGCACAAAGTTCATCACCACCGATGAGCCCCCGTAGGCGACGAACGGGAGCGTCACGCCGGTCAACGGGATCACGCGCGTGACACCACCGACGATCACGAACACCTGCAACGCGATGATGAACGACAGCCCGGTGGCGAGCAGCTTCGAGAACGAGTCACGCGCGAGCACCGCCGTCTTCAGACCGCGCGCGATGAACAGCAGGTACACGCCCAGCAGTGCCGCGGCGCCGACCAGGCCGAGCTCGTTGACGATGACCGCGTAGATCATGTCGCTTTCGGGCACGGGCAGGATCGAGGACCCGTGAGTGCCGACGCGCAGCAGCGAACGGTCGAAACCGGTGCCGAGCAGTCCCCCGTCCGCCTGCGCGAAGAGAGACTGCGCGAGCTGATAGCTGCCGCCTTCGCGCTTGTTGTAGAGAGTCTCGTTGAAGGGGTGTTCCCAGGCGAGCACGCGCGCGTGCACGTGGCTGACGTGACCGATCAGGAACCAGGCGCCGAGCACGAACAGCGTCAGCCCGATCAACGGAAACGACAGGCGCCCGGTGGCGACGTAGAGCAGCGCCAGGAACGCGCCGTAGAACATCAGCGACGTGCCGAGCTCACGCGTGAGCAGCAGCGTCGCCATCGCCGCACCCCACACGATCAGCAATGGCCCGAACTGCTTCATCGGCGGAATCGTCAGGCCCAGGACGCGCCTGCCCGCCGTCACGAGGATCTGGCGGTTGTCGCGCAGATAGCTGGCGAGGAAGATCACGATCGCGACCTTGGCGAGCTCGGCGGGCTGGAAGGACACGCTGCCGATGTGGATGTCGAGGTAGGCGCCGTTGACCTGCTCGCCGATGCCGGGCAGGCGCGGCAGCACAGTGATGCCGATGCCCAGCAGCGCGATCGTGTAGCGGTAGCGTTCGAGCACGCTGACACCGCGCTTGCGCAGCGCCAGGATCGTGGCTGAGAACAGCACCAGCCCGAGCACCATCCACTGTGCCTGCTGGCGCGCAAGCGTCGGTTCGATGCGGTAGACCATGACGATCCCGACGCTCGCGAGCACGGCCACCAGCGGGAACAGGTAGGGGTCCGCGTTGGGCAGCGCGTAGCGGATCACGAGGTGCGCGGCCAGGCACAGGCCGAGGAACACCGCGCCGTAGGTCAGTGACACGCTGGAGGCGTGGTTGAGCGTCAGGTTGGTCGCGCCTCCCGGCGCGTCACGCGATGCCTGGATGAAGATCGCGGTGAAGCCGGCGGTCACCAGCAGCGCCGAGGGCAGGAGTCCGAGAAGCTCGCGATTACGGGGGCTGAGCATCCGCCCGAGGGTATCCATCGACCCGGCGCGTGTGCTCCGGTCCGGCCGCTACGCTTGCTCGCGAGCGCGTCGCCCGCCGAGGCGAGCTCGACCTCAGGCCTGATGAGCTGCCACGTGCCGATAGCCCATGAATGACGAGCGTCCACCGTCCCTGTGGTGGCGGATGTGGAAGCGGTTTGCGATCGCGGGGGTTCTGATCGTCGTGCTCAGCGGAGCCGCGACCGCGACCGTGGCGCTGAACAAGATCACGACGCTCGCCGACGAGGTGTTCCCGAAGCTCAGCAGAATCGAAGCGCCGAAAGGCCTGGTCACGCCGGAATACGGAGGCGGGCCGCAGACCTTCCTGATCCTCGGCTCCGACCGGCGCTCGGGCTCGAAGAACGTGGAAGAAAAGGACTCCGCGCCGCACAGCGACACGATCCTGTTGGTGCGCTTCGATCCCGAACAGGGCCAGACGTCGGTGCTGTCGATCCCGCGCGACCTGATGGTCAACATCACGACGCCCTCGGGGCAGGTCGACTCCGAGCAGAAGATCAACGCCGCCTACACGATCGGCAGCCAGATCGGCGGCCCGAACGAGGCCAGCGTGCTCGCGGCCGAAACGATCAAACGTGAAGTCTTTCCGGAACTGCAGCTCAACGGCATCATCGACGTCAACTTCAGCGGCTTCATCAACGTCGTCGACACGCTCGGCTGCGCCTACGTGAACGTCGATCACCGATACCTTCACGAAAAAGGTGAAAACGGTGAAGAATATACGACGATCAACCTCGAGCCGGGCTACCAGCGGCTGTGTTACGAAAACGCCCTCGACTACGTCCGCTACCGCCACGATGACTCGGACTTCGTGCGCGTCGCCCGTCAGCAGGACTTCCTGCGCGACCTGCGCGAGCAGATCGACCCCAGCAACGAGCTCGGCCAGATCGACACCGTGGCGAAGGCGGTGGGGCACGCGATCAGGACGAACTTCCGCCCGTCGGCGAGCGAGCTGATCCTGCTTTCCAAGCTGATCGCCTTCTCGCAGGCCAAGCCGCTGCGCCAGGTGAAGTTCCTGACGGACAACGTCGACGCACAGCTCAACGGCGTCGACTACGTCACCTCGACGCCCGAATTGGAGAAAGAAACCCTCGAAACCTTCCTCAACGGCCATGAAGAACTGCACCTGCCGGCTTCGACGAAGCACAGCGCACATAGCTCGCACCACTCGCGCCACGCTCACCACAGCCACCACCACAGCAGCGGCTTCTCGGCGGCGGCGTTGAACCTCGTGGCGACATCGCCGGCAGGCGAAGACGAACTCGCCAAAGCCGCTCCGGAAGTGCCGTTCCCGGTGCTGTACCCAAAGCTTCAGACGGGAGAGTCAGAACAGCAGCAGGTACGCGCGTACCCGCTCAAGAACCAGCAGAACATCCGCCACCACGCCTACATCGTCGTCTGGCGCCAGAACCTCGTCGAGGATGCCTACTACGACTTCGAGGGCAGCGATTGGCTGAACCCGCCGCTGTTCGCTCATGCGCGCACGCAGGTGATCGATGGGCGCAAATACGAGTTCGTCGACGACGGCGCGCACATCCACGTGATCGGATGGCGCTCGGGCAACGTCCTTTACTGGCTGACGAACACGCTGCTGGAGGAACTGTCGAACTCGCAGATGCTGGCTATCGCTAAATCGGCGCAGCCGTTGCACTGACGCTCCGCGTCGAGTCGATTTCGTCGCGGCGCTTCGCGCGGGCGACGTAATCGCCTCGACGCTCCGCTTTGCCGAGAAACTAGAAGCCGTGCTCAGCTCTTGGTCGCCGCGGCCTGGTCAAGCGCGGCATTGACGAGCGCATCGGCGTCTGCGTTCTGGGCGCGGGGGACCGTGCGGATGCTCCACTTCTCGAAGCCTCGGAACGCCTGCATCGCCTCGAGGTGCAGGGGGCGCATCGCCGGGTGCTTGACCTTGTAGATGCCCTGTACCTGCTTGGCGATCAGCTCGGAGTCGCCGATGACCTCGACCTCGCTGGCGCCCAGCTCGCGTGCCCGCGCGAGGCCGAGCAGCAGGGCGCGGTACTCGGCGACGTTGTTGGTCGCGGTGCCGAGCAACTGTGCGCGCTCGTCGACGTGCTCACCGTCGGGCTTGGCGATGACCGCCGCGGCCGCGGCCGGACCGGGGTTGCCGCGGGCGCCACCGTCGACGTGGACAATCAGCTTCATCGCGCCGGCATTATGAAGGGCGCCGGGGACGCGGCGCTCTGGTCCAGGCCCGTCGGCGCGAGCGTTGCAGCCGTTATGAGGCTTGCGCGAGCGGCAGCAGATCGCCGGCCACGCGGGCACGACGACGGTCGCGTACGACGCGCCGCTGGCCCTCGCCGCTGGAGGCCGCGCCCGCGGCGGCGTAGCGAGCACGCCGATCGAACTCGCGCCGGTCGACGATCACCGTGACGTTTGCGTCGCCGCTGTAGTGCTCGACGAGCTTCGGAAGCAGCTCGTCGGCCAGCGGCCTGGGTACCACGCAGTAGATCATCTGGACTGTGATCTTACTCTCCGTGCACCAATCCGCAAGCGGATCTTAGGAAATCGTCACGCGGACGCCAGCACCAGCGCGCCGGACTCGGCTGCCGCGGCGTTCGCTCGCCGGTCCTCGCGGTCCAGCTCGGCGAGCTCGGTTCCCTGCGCGATCACCTGCGCCTCCGCCGACGGCTCGCTGAGGTCGACCTCGTAGCGGTACCAGCAGAGCTCCCAGGCGACGACGATCGACACGACGCTTGCGAGATGTTCGGCCGAGCGCACGGTGACGGTCGGGGCGCCGAGCGAGCGCGTGACGCCGGCCACGCGGCGCGGGAACTCGCTGGCGTTGAAGACGGCGATCGCTTCCTGCACATAAGCGGAGGGCTCCTCGACGGCGGTGTGCTCGGGCCCGCGCCCTTCAGCATGCGACGGCGCCGGCGTGTGCACGTCCGGAGCAGACGGCCCCGTGTCGGCGTCGAGGGGCGTCGCCTGGCTTTCCGGCTCGGTGCCCCCTGGCGTCGCGGCGGGCTGCGCGTGGCGCGCCGGGGCGGCGCTATGAGACGTCTGGGGGTCGGCTGCCTCGGCGAACAGGTCGTACGGCTGCGCAGCGTCCTCGGCGGCCGGAGCGGCAGACGCCCCCGGCGGCCGCGCGACCTGGCGCAGCCGCTCGAACAGGCTTCGTCCGCGCCGCGCGCGCATCGGCGGCAGTGTCAGCGACTGGCTGTCGCTCTCCCGCAGCCAGCCCTCGTGCGCGGCGCGAGGCGCGCACAGCTCGCACACGATGCGTCGGCGCCCGGCACCGATGAACACGTCCGGCTGCTCGCCGCGCAGCAGCCGCCGCTCGCACACGTCACACTCGACGTCCGGCTGCGAGGTGACGATCGTGCGCGTTGCCATCGGCCCCCCAGACTAGCTGGCCCCGGCCCCAGGAGCAAATCTCCGCGTCTACGCGTGGACGGCGGGGCGGTCGGTGCTGGCCTGCTCGATGACCTTCTGCGCGAGGTGCGAAGGCAGCTCCTCGTAGCGCAGGAACTCGAGGGTGTAGTCGCCCTGTCCCTGGGTGATCGAGCGCAGATCCGGCGCGTAGGTGAGCATCTCGGCCATCGGCACCTCGGCCCGGATCTCGCTCATGCTGCCGACGGGCTCCATCCCGAGGGGGTGCCCGCGCCGGCTGTTGAGATCACCGATGACGTCGCCGACGTGCGCGTCGGGCACGGACAGGGTGACGAGCATGATCGGCTCCAGGAGCACCGGGTCGGCGAGCTCGAGCGCGTGCTTCATGGCCTGCAGGCCGGCGAGCTTGAACGCGATCTCGGAGGAGTCGACGGAGTGATGGGAGCCGTCGAACAGCCGCACGCGCACGCCCTTGACGGGATAGCCGGCGAGGACGCCTGCCTCCATCGCCTCGCGCACCCCCTTCTCGACGGCGGGGATGAACGAGCCGGGGATGACGCCGCCCTTGATGTTGTTCACGAACTCGAAGCCGTCGGAGCCGTCGCCGAGCGGCGCGACCTCGAGGTGGCAGTCACCGAACTGGCCGCGGCCGCCGGACTGCTTCTTGTGGCGCCCGTGCGCCGCGGCGGTGGCACGAATCGTCTCCTGGTAGGGCACGCGCGGGGGGCGCAGCTCGACCCCTACGCCGAAGCGATCGCGCAATCGGTCGATGATCACTTCGACGTGCACCTGTGAGAGGCCGGCAACGATCTGCTCGCCGGTCTGCTGGTCGCGGTGCAGGTCGATCGTGGGATCCTCCTCCTGCAGCCGGCGCAGCGAGGAGAGCACCTTGTCCTCGTCGCCACGGCTCTTGGGCGCGACGGCGAAGGCCATCACCGGGGAGGGCAGCTTCAGGCGCGGCATGTCGATCGGCTCATCGCGCTCGGCGAGCCAGTCGCCGGCGCGGGTCTCCTTGAGCTTGGCGACGGCGCCGATGTCGCCTGGCCCGAAATCCGCGACGTGCTGTGCGTCCTTGCCGGCGAACACGACCAGCTGGCCGATGCGCTCCTTGGCGTGGGCGCGCGTGTTCAGCACCTGGCTTTCCGCCGACAGCGTCCCCTGGTAGACACGCAGCAGGTTGATGCGCCCGGCGAACGGGTCGGCGCGCGTCTTGAACACGTAGGCGAACAGCTCCCTGTCCTCCGCCGGCGCGAGCTCAACTTCGCCGACCACCAGCGAGCCGTGCTTGACCGGCGAGGGCAGATCCTCGACGATCGCGTCGAGCAGGCGCGTCGTGCCGAGGTTGCGCGTGGCGACACCGCAGACGACCGGGAATATCTTGCCGTGGTTGGTGCCCTCCTTGAGGGCGTCGACGATCTCCTGGTGGGAGATCGGCTCGCCCTCGAGGTAGCGCTCCATCAGCGCGTCGGACACTTCGCAGACCTCGTCCATCAGCTTCTCGCGATATTCGCCCGCGCGCTCCTCGAGCTCGGCAGGGATCGGGATCTCGTTAGCGGCGCCGCGCTCAGGAGTGGGCTGTGCGCGAAACGCCTTCATGTCGACGAGGTCGATGACACCCTCGACGTCGTGCTCAGCGCCGATCGGGATCTCCGTGGCGACGACATGCGGACCGAAGGCGGACTTGAGCTGGTCCAGCGTGCGATAGAAGTCAGCGCGCTCGCGGTCGAGCATGTTGACAAACAGCATGCGCGCGATGTCGAGCTCGGCTGCACGGGCCCACAGCCTGGTGGTCGAGACCTCGACGCCCATGACGGCGTTGACGACGAACACGGCGGACTCGCACACGCGCAGCGCGCCGAGCGCATCGGCGATGAAGCTCGGCTCGCCGGGGGTATCCAGGAGGTTGATCTTGCGCTCCTGCCATTGCAGCGAGCTGAGCGTCGCGGAGATCGACATCTGCCGCGCCTGCTCGTCGGGATCGGAGTCCGACACGGTCGTGCGCTCCGGCACCGAGCCGAGGCGGCCGATCGCCCCCGACTCGAATAGCAGCGCCTCATGCAGCGCGGTCTTCCCCGACCCGCGATGTCCGACGAGGGCCACGTTGCGAATACGATCCGCTGGGGGGTGCATGAGTATCTCCTTCCTCGGGTGCGAGCACCATACCGCCGGCCTTCGGCGAGCGCTAGTGCTTTTCGACACTCGTTGCCCGCGAGCGACGCCTAAGCTGCACGGATGGCTGTCTGGGGCCCCGATCCTCGTTACGACGAGCCGCCGCCTGAGCTGCGAGAGCTGGTGGACCTCGTGCTCGGCGACCTGCAGGGCCACGAGCCGATCGCGGTGCAGGTCGGGTGGGATCCAAGCTACGTCTCGGCGGGCGCTGCGGTCCCGGGCCGCGAGGAGCCACCGAGCCCATATCTGATGTTCAGCGAGCCGGGACTTCGGGGCGGCGTCGGCTGGACGCCCGACGCGCCCGGCGCCGGGGTTGGTGGAGATCGCGAGTGGGGCGATCACTTCACCTCAGGCGAGCTGGCGGTCGGGCTCGCTGACTACCTACAGGAACAGTTCTTTCCCGAGTCATGGGCTGCGTGGGGGCAGGCCCGCCCGCGATGCCCGGGTCACTCCCACCCTGCCGAGCCTAGGTTGATCGACGACGACGCATGGTGGACGTGCCCCCGCGACGGACATAGGGTCGCAAGGTTCGGAAGGCTCACGAGTTCCTGAGTCCTATCCACTGGCGGGCCGCCCCTGGCGAGCCGCCGAGCCGTGCCGCCAACGGATGACACGGCTTACGGGACGAAGACGATGCGCTGTCCGGGCGGCGTGGTGGCCTCCCACGCGGACTCGACTTCGCTGAGGGGTGTGGGAACGGCATCAACTGCGAAGGTGCCAACGGTGATTTGATCAGCGAGCGCCGGAAGCTCGGCGACGATCGCGGCGGTCGTAAGCGAGCCTTGACCGCTGCCGAGCAGTTGCAGGTTGGCCGCCCTCAGCGCCGCTGAGGGAAGCGTCAGCGTCGTACCGGCCATGGAACCGATCTGTATCCAGGACAGCGGCTTGCTTGGCTCGACACGAGCCTTGACGAGCGCGGGAATCGCCTGCTCGGTTACCGATCCCCACAGATAGTCGATGACGACGTCCACATCAGCACCGGCAGCCCCGAGCGCCCGTGCGATCGCATCCGGCTCGCCCCTGAGCGGGACTATCTCGTCAGCGCCGAGGCTCGTGAGCTCGGACAGCCGGCCGCGATCGCGGCCGGCCGCGGCGATGTAGCCGGCTCCGAGGAAGCTGGCGATCTGCACAGCCATCCGCCCCGCGCTCCCGGTCGCGCCGAGCACGAGCACCTTGTCGCCCTCCTTGAAGGAGATCCGTTTGCGGAGGGCCATCCATGACGACATGCCCGGATTCATGGCGGCGGCGGTGGCCACGACGTCCGCATCGTCCGGCAGCGCCACGGCGCGACGTCTGTCGATCACGGCTCGCTCCGCGAAGGTCCCGGACGTGTCATCGAAGGCGACGAAGTAGAGGAGCTCACCATCCTCGGAGCGGCCCACGCCGTCGATGCCGGGTATCAGCGGGAGGGCGTCGGTGCTGCTGTAATGGCTGCCCGACGCACCCGAGCGCACACGTCGATGCAGACCGGCAGCGAGCACATCGACAGCAATCTCGCGCTCGCCGCTCGCCTGCGGCGTCGGAAATGATTCGTAGCGTGGTGGCGCATCGAAGGAGCGGACGACGGCAGCGTGCATGGGGATTCCCGGGAGACTGGTTGGTAACGCCAACTAGATTAGTTGGTCTCACGTACTAGGTCAAGGTAGAATGCGGCCATGGCGGACCAGCCCGGGAAAACGAACCTGACGGACGCGCTCGTCGAGCTGTCGTTCCTGATCCAGGCAAAGCTTGCGCACCTGGCGAGCGAGTACGAGCTGTCGCTCACTCAGGTACGGCTGCTGGGGATACTCCGCGATCGCGAGCCGGGCATCGTCGAACTTGCCGAGGCGTTGGGCCTGGACAAGTCCAGTGTCAGCGGCCTGGTGGATCGAGCAGAGCGCCGCGGCCTCGTGGAACGCGCCTCCTCGAGGAGCACCGATGGGCGCACCATCAGGGTGCTCCTGACGGCGCAGGGATGGAGAACGGCGCACGAGTTCGCCGAGCGGGTCTCAAAGGAGCTTGACGAGCTGGTCAAGGACCTCTCCCCTGCCCAGCGCGAGCGGTTCGCCACCCAGGCCGCGCAGATCGTCGCGACCTCAGGCATGTCGGCGAGCCTGGAAGCGCCACGGCCGTCGCTGTCGCACACGCAGCGCTAGTCGTCGAAGGACTCCTCTTGCATGCGCGACCGCAGGCGCAGCACCGCCTTGGTGTGCATCTGCGAGACGCGCGACTCGGTCACGCCGAGCACCTCGCCGATCTCGCGCAGTGTGAGGTTCTCGTAGTAGTAGAGGGCGATGACGAGCTTCTCGCGCTCGGGTAGCTTGGCGATCGACTCGGCGATGCGGTCCTTGAGATCGCCGACGTCGAGCGCCCGCGCGGGGTCGGGCGCGCCGGGGTCCTCGATGGTGTCCATCAGCGACACCTGGTCGCCGCTGGAGTCGGACACGCTCCACAGCTCGTCGAGCGCGACGATCGAGGAGTGCGAGATCGCGAGCAGCGAGTCGTTGAGTTCCTCGACGGTGATGCCGAGCTCGTCGGCGAGCTCCTGATCGGTCGGGGCGCGCTGCAGCGTGTGCTCGAGCTTGGCGTTGGCGCGCTCGACTTCGCGGGCGCGGGCGCGCACGCTGCGCGGCACCCAGTCGAGCGAGCGCAGCTCATCGATGATCGCGCCCTTGATACGCATGATCGCGTAGGTCTCGAACTTGATGTCGCGGGAGAGGTCGAAACGCTCGATCGCGCTGATCAGGCCCACCAACCCGTAGGAGATGAGGTCGGCCTCCTCGACGTGCGGCGGCAGCCCGGCGGCGGTCCGTCCGGCCACATACTTGACCAGCGGCGAGTAGGCGACGACCAGCCGCTCGCGAACGCGGCTGTCTCCATCGGACTTATAGCGCCGCCAGAGTTCGCGCAGCTCGATCGGTTTGACGTTCGTCTCCAGGGTTCCATCCCCCCTATGGGCGGGTGGGCATCTCAATCACGCCCGAGGGTGACTGCGCTTATAGGCGGTTCTGAGCCTCGCGGACTCTACCCGAGTGTAAATCTGGGTGCTCGATACGCTCGCGTGTCCGAGTAGCTCCTGAATACTGCGAAGGTCAGCGCCGCCGTCCAGCAGGTGCGTGGCGAAGCTGTGACGCAGCGCGTGCGGCGAGGCGCCCTCGCCGACACCGATGCGCTTGGTCCACATGCGCAGACGTCGGCGCACGTCGCCGGTGCCCAATGCGCGCCCGGTCTTGCTGAGGAACAGGGCGTCCGCCGCGGTGGGCCGAGCGGCGCCCCCGGACGACACCGCAAGCGGGGCGGCCAGTTCGATGAGCTTTGCGCGCCCGCGGTCCAGGTAGGCCCTGACGGCTGCCATCGCGGGCTCGCCGACGGGCACGAAGCGCGTCTTTCGGCCCTTGCCCTCGACCCGCAGCTGCTCGCCGTCGTGGTCGACGTCGTCGAGGCTCAGCGAGACGAGCTCCTCGGCGCGCAGCCCGCACGAGTAGGCGAGCTCGAAGATCGCGCGATCGCGCAGCTCCAGGGGGTCGGACGCGGGAATCGCGTCGAGCAGATCCTTGGCCTCGCGGGCGCTGAGCACGCGCGGCAGGTAGGAGCCACGACGCGGCGTCGAGACGAGGTCGGCGGGGTTCTGGGCGATGTGCCCGTGCTCGCGCTGGCTGGCGAACAGCGCGCGTAGTGCCGCGAGCTTGCGCGCTGAGGTGCTCGGCGCGACGCCCTCGCCGGCCGGCGGGCGCTCTGACAGGTGCGCGATGTAGCGGCGCACGGCCTTCGGGTCGACGTCCGCGGGAGCGAGGCCGCCGGCGCTCGCCCACTGCGCGAACTGTGCGACGTCGAGCGCGTATGCGTGGCGGGTGCGCGCGGCCGCGTCACGGCGGCGCAGGTCGCCCTCCAGGAGCGCGCTCGCCTGCGCCCAGTCAGGGCGCAGCGACGCCTGCTCCCCATCCACCACCCCGTCCTGCGCTCCGATGCTCATCTCCTGCACTACTTCGCCGCGTGCGATGCTCCGCCTGCCTGGGCGGGCGGGCGGGATCGCGCGCAAGCGCGCTTGCGCGGACACAAGTCTGCGCCGACGGGCACCTCTCGCCGATGTTTTGCCTTCCTTGGACCGCGTGGTGCGATCCTTATACCCGGTTTTACCGAGGGATCGCGGGCTGCACGACCGCGCCCAGCGGAAGCGGCGGGGGCTGCAGTACAGTCGATGCGTGAGCGCCCAACAGCGCAGCGACGCCGCGACGGTCGCTCCCGCCCCAGAGCACGCGACGTACGGCCCCGGCGGGCGCTCGCGCTGGCTGGACGTCGACTGGCGCGAGCATCAACGCTGGCTTGTGATCGACGGCCAGCCGGTGAACACGATCGTGCTCGGCCCCGAGGGCGCGTCGGAGGCAGCCGACACCTCGCAGCCGCTGGTGTTCGTACATGGGCTGTCCGGCTCGTGGCAGAACTGGCTCGAGCAGCTGCCGCTGTTCGCCGCCGAACGTCGCGTCGTGACGCTCGACCTGCCCGGCTTCGGCTACTCGCCGATGCCCGCCGAGCGGATCTCGATCTCCGGCTACGCGCGTCTGCTCGAGCGCCTGCTGGACACGCTCGAGATCGATGCCGCGGCGGTGGTCGGCAACTCGATGGGAGGGTTCATCGCGGCCGAGCTCGCGATCGCGTTCCCCCAGCGTGTCGAGCGCCTGGTGCTGGTCTCCGCCGCGGGGCTCTCCACGACCGCTGAAGCGATGCCGCACACGGCGCGCGTCGTGCCGGCTCTCCGCCGTCTGGAACGCGTGTTGCTGGCGAGCACCGCCTCGGTTGCCGCCAGATCCGACACGGTCGCGCGGCGTGCGCGCCTGCGCGAGGCGCTGCTGAACGTCGTCGTACGCCACCCGGGCCAACTGCCGGCGCCGCTGGCCGCCGAGCAGCTGCGCGGGGCCGGCAAGCCCGGCTTCGTACAGGGTCTGGAGGCGGTGCTCGACTACGACGTGCGCGAACGCCTGCCGGAGATCGCGTGCCCGACGTTGATCGTGTGGGGCGATCGCGACCGCTTGATAACGGTCAAGGACGCGGATGTGTTCGCCGAGCTGATCCCGAACTCGCGCAAGGTCGTGTTCGAGGACACCGGCCACGTGGCGATGCTCGAGCGCCCAGCGGCGTTCAACACGCTGCTCAAAGACTTCCTCGCCGAGTAGCGGCCCCCCGTCGCGCCAGCGGCTCCCTAGCGGGCGATTGCGCCTTCGGCGGCGCTGCCGACGAGCTTCGCGTACTTCTGGATCGCGACGTCGATGTGCTGGTCGGCGCGCGGGGGCTGGCGGTAGGCGCTGACGCGGGCGGCGATCTCCTGGTCGCTCAACGCGACGTCGAGACGGCCGGTGTCCGCGTCGATCGTGAGCTCGTCACCGTTGGCGAGCGCGGCGATCGGGCCACCGCGAACGGCCTCTGGCGCGACGTGCGCGACCATGAAGCCTCGCGTGGCGCCGGAGAAGCGTCCGTCGGTTATCAGCGCGACCAGTTCGCCGAGCCCCTCCCCCACGATTGCGCCGGTGACGGACAGCATCTCGCGCATGCCGGGGCCGCCGGCGGGGCCCTCGCCGCGGATCACGACCACGTCGCCAGCCTGGATCTGGTGCGCGAGCACGGCGGCCATCGCCGCCTCCTCGCCATCGAACACGCGCGCGGGCCCGACGTGTTTGCGCCGCTCGTGGCCGGAGAGCTTCACTACGCAGCCGTCCGGCGCGACGTTGCCGCGCAGGATCGCGAAGCCGCCGGTCGGTTTGATCGGCTCGTCGAGTCGTCGTACGACACGCTGACCGTCCGTTTCCTGCGCTTCGGCGGCGTGCTCGCCGATCGTCCTGCCGGTGACGGTGGGCGCGTCTGCGTTGAGGATCCCGGCGTCCTTCAGGCGGGAAAGTACGAGCGGCACGCCGCCCGCTTCGTAGAGCTCGGTCGCGACGTACTGCCCGCCGGGCTGCAGGTCGCACAGCAGCGGTGTGCGCTCGGAGATCGCCTCGAACTCGTCGATCTCGAGCGGGACGCCCATTTCGCGCGCGACGGCCAGCAGGTGCAGAACGCCGTTGGTGGAGCCGCCGCTGGTGGCGACCGCGGCGATCGCGTTTTCGAGCGCTGGCTTGGTGATGATCTCGCTGGGCAGCTGACCGCGGCGCAGCACGTCGATGACGAGTTCGCCGCATGCTTTGGCGACGTCGAGCTTGCGTCCGTCCTCGGCGGGAACCATCGCGGAACCCGACGGGGAGATGCCGAGCGCCTCGAAGGCCATGGCCATCGTGTTCGCGGTGAACTGACCGCCGCAGGCGCCGGCGCCGGGCGAGGCGACCTCCTCCAGCTCGTGCAGCTCAAGCTCTGAGATCTTGCCCGACGCGAACGCGCCGACAGCCTCGAACACCTGCTGGATCGTGACCTCGGCGCCCTTGTAGTGGCCCGGCTTGATCGAGCCGCCGTAGAGCATCAGGCCGGGGATGTTCAGGCGCGCAAGCGCCATCACGGTCCCGGGGATCGTCTTGTCGCAGCCGGAGATGGTGACGAGCGCGTCGAAATGGTGGGCACTGGCGACGAGCTCGATCGAATCGGCGATCAGCTCGCGTGAGACCAGCGAGGCGCGCATGCCCGAGGTGCCCATCGTGATGCCGTCGGAGATGGCGATCGTGTTGAGCTCCATCGGCGTGCCGCCGGCGGCGCGGATGCCCTCCTTGACCTTGGCCGCGAGCACGCGGTTGTTGAAGTTGCACGGCATCGTCTCGATCCACGAGTGCGCGACGCCGACGATCGGCTTGGCGAGGTCCTCGGCGGAGTAGCCGATCCCGTGCAGGTACGCACGCGCAGCCGCCCGCTCTGGCCCCTCGGTGAGGGCGCGGCTACGGTGCTTGACGTCGAAGCTCGAGGTGGTGCTCACGCGGCCCGCACACTACCGGCACGGCGCCTGCCCAACTCTTGCTCCCAGCGATTCAGACGCGCCAGGTCGCGTCGCACCCTGTCGGGGTCGACCTGGCGGCCCGGCAGGTGCATGTTGGCCTCGCCCACGAGCCGGCGCTCATCGGCGGTCAGCGCCATCCACTTGGCGAGCACGTCGTCGGAGTCCGGCAGCCGCGCGCTCCCGTAGGGCTTGGAGAGGTCCGGAAACGCAACGCAGTACTCGTTGAGCAGCTCGCTGGTGTCGGGCACGTACGCGACGATCGGCTTGTGGGGATAGATCAGGTACGCGTATGACGCGTCTGCGTCGGTCGCGCCGTCAGCGCGCGCGCCGAGGCCGCCCCACACGCGCAAGAAGCCGAGCTCACGGTACATCGCCCAGTCGTGCTCGGTGACGCATGAGCGCAGCAGCGCGCGCGCACGCCGCTCGGCGCGGCGTTCGCGCCCGGGGTCATAGCCGACCGGCGCGCTGGCGCGCCTGCCTGCCGCCCACAGCTCGCGCGCCCGCGTGAGCCCGCGCTTCAGCGTCGGCCGGGCGAGCTCCCACAGCAACACCACGAGCACGATCGCAGCGGTGCCAAGTGGCAGTCCCATCGCCGGCTAGCGCGTGGGCCGCGCTGCGCCGCCGGCGGCCCGTGGAAAGAAGATCACGCGCTCGGCGTCGCGGGGCACCTCGTCGAAGCTCTTGACGAGCTCGGCCTCGCGGCGTCCGCCGGGAGCGTGTGTCGGCACGGCCGCCCACATCCCAGCGTCGAGCTCGCGACGGAAGGCCTCGATCAGCTCGCGCTCCTGCTCGGGGACCGCCACGTCGCCCTCGGCGAGAACGATCTCGCCATGACCGGGCTTCATACGCAGCAGCTTCATCGTCGATCGATTATGCCAAACGGGAGGGCGGGCACTCACCGGTTACCGCGCCGACGGGCGATCTGCAGCACGTCCACCGGCCCGGCGCCCGAACCGACGTCCCGCAGCCCGGCGGCCACCGCCTCTCCGGCGATGCGCCGCGCGGCGCGCGCCGCCTCGAGCGGCGCATGGCCGAGGGCAAGCTGCGCGGCGAGCACCGACGCGTGCGTACAGCCTGAGCCGTGCGCCGCGCCGTCGGGGTGACGCTCGCCCTCGATCTCGATCGCCAGCCCGTCGCCGGCGGAATCCAGGAAGAGGTCGGCCGCGCGCTCGCGATGGCCGCCGGTGAGCACCACGATGCGTGGTCCGAGCGCGAGCAACGCTCTCGCGAGCGCCTCTACCTCTTGGTCCTCCTCGCGCTCGGCAGCGGGCCGGCCGCCGACGAGAGCACGCGCCTCGGGCAGGTTCGGCGTCAGCACGGTGGCCCGTGGCAGGATCTCGCGCACCAGCGTGTCGCGGGCATCCGGCGCGAGCAGCGGCGCGCCCGACTCGGCGACCATCACGGGATCGACGACCACTGGCGTGCCGGCCGACAGCTCGTCGAGCGCCGTCGCCACCGCCAGCGTCACCTCGACGGTGCCGAGCATCCCGACCTTGACGGCATCGACGCCGAGGTCAGACACGACGGCGCGCACCTGCGCAAGCACGATCTCGGGCGCCACCGTATGCACAGCGCTGACGCCGACGGTGTTCTGTGCGGTGATCGCGGTGATGGCGCTCGTGCCGTGTACGCCGCAGCGCGCGAACGCCTTCAGGTCGGCCTGGATCCCGGCGCCGCCGCCGGAGTCCGAGCCGGCGATCGTCAGCGCGATCGGGGTGCGTGTCGAGGGAGCACTCGAGCCGGGGCTGCTCACCTGGCGCCGTTGGCGTCCGACGGCACGGAGGGCTCGCGCAGCTCGCGCGGGATGCGGATCGAGTAGATGCCGACCGCGGTCACGAGCAGGCGCTCGTGCTCGTCGCGAACCTCCGATTTCATGATCCCGACGGTTCTGTTGCGGCGGTCCAGCACTGTCCTGCAGACGACCTCGCCTTCGGTCGCGGTCTGGATGTAGTTGATCGAGATGTTGATCGTCGCGATGCGCTCGTCGGGCGTGGCCTGCGCCCACAGCGTCGAGCCCATGCAGTAGTCGACCATCGCATACGTGGCCACCCCGGAGAGCAACCCGCCGCGGTTGATCAGCTCGGGCCGGATGGCCATGCGGACCGTCTGCGCGTCCTCCCAGCGCAGCCCCATGAAGCCGCTGACCCCGTCCAGCGAGCTCGGCCCGCCCGTTCGCGGGTCCTGGCGCGTTCGCGGCCCCCCGTCGCTGCCGTCGCCAGCGGGCGGAGCTCCGTCAGCCGAGCTGCTCGGTTCGTCGCGCACGAGCCTCAGGGTACGCGACGTGACGAGATCAGCCTCGCTGCATGAGCCCACCTTGACATTCTCTATAATCTCGATATTATTAGTGGAGAATTAGGTCCAAAGGCTTTTGCTCCCGGGTCGCCGCTCTGGAATGCGGTGTCTCGGCTGGTGCAGCGGAGCGAGGTCGATGGGTCTAACGTTGCTGTTGCACCTCCCGACCGGAGGCATGTGCCTCCAGGCCGGGTGAGCTGTCCGGATCGAGGCCGTTCGACCGCGATCCGGCACCCCCGTCAAATCGATCAAGGGGAGCCCCCATGCCCAGGATCATCGTCACAACCGACGCCGTGTCATCCGAGCCGACCGACGCGAGGCCGGTGCTGCTCGAAGAGCACGTGCACTCGGTCCATCTGAGCAGCGACCACGCCGCCGCACAGCTCGTCCAGCGTCTCGCGTGGGCCGTCAGCGACGCCGAGCACGCCGAGGACACACATTTGACACACGCAGCGAGCTGAATCGGCACATAGAGCTCCCCCGCGTCACACCCGCGGGCCTAGCGTGCCAGGGGTGCGCGCTACACGGCCAACCACGAGACGCTCCGGCGGCGAGGCCGGCGGCGAGCGCGCGGCCCGTCCAGACCACGAGGACCCGCGTCGTGCGCTCGGGCGACTAGGCGAGGAGCTCGCCGCGGCGCACCTTGATCGCCTCGGCTTCGCGACGCTGGCGCGCAACGTCCGCACCAGGCACGGGGAGATCGACCTGATCGTGTCCGACAGGCGCACACTCGCGTTCGTGGAGGTCAAGACCCGTCGCGTATCGTCCTCCGGGCGTCCGCCCGGTGCGGGAACGCAGCCGCTGGCGTGGCTGCGCCCGCGCCAGCGAGCGCGCATCCGGCGACTTGCGTCCGCGTGGCTCAGAGACTCAAGCCACGCGCGGCCGAGGGCGAGCACGATTCGCTTCGACGCGATCGGCGTGACCGTCGATCGCCGCGGCCAGCTCGTAGCGCTCGAGCATGTCGAGGGCGCGTGGTAGCGCGCCGCCCGCGCGGGCTACAGCGCCAGCTGCTGGTAGGCGAGCGACTGAAACGACATCCTGTGTAGGGGCGAGACGCCCTGACGCAGGATCGCCTCGCGGTGGGAGGGCGTCGAGTAGCCGACGTGCTCGGCGAAGCTCCACCCTGGGTGCTGTACGTCGGCGAGGTGCATGAAGCGGTCGCGCGTGACCTTCGCGACGATCGAGGCGGCGGCGATCGCCGCGCTGGTGGCATCGCCGTCGACGATCGCACGCTGCGGGTGCTCGAACTCGGCGACCGAGAACCCATCGAGCAGGCACAGGACTTCGCCCGAGACGCCGGCGGTGGCACCGCGGACGGCATCACGCAGCGCCGCCAGGTTGGTCTTGTGCAGTCCTCGGGCATCGATCCCGCGCACGCAGCGCGAAACCACGACAACTCTGGTGGCGCTGCGCATGACCAGCGGGTAGAGCTCCTCGCGCGCCTCCGGAGTGTGCTGCTTGGAGTCGTTCAGCGCGCCGAGCGCGCGCAGCTCGCGGGTGGTGAGCGCGTCGTAGTCGAACAGCACGCTGGCGGCGACGAGCGGTCCGGCGAGGCAGCCGCGCCCAGCCTCGTCGGCGCCGGCGACGAGCCGAAAACCGAGCCGGCGGTCGAACGCGAACAGCCGTTTGCCGCTGTTCGCGCGGCGGGCGCGGCGCCGCGCCCGCGCTGATGAGCCGGCGCCGGATGCTCGGGCTGGGCTCATGGCGGCCTCAGCACGCGCGTCGCCGTCGCTAGAAGATGCCGATGCGGTCGGGGGGCCAGTAGGTGGCGACGGCCTGCCCGATGACCCATCCGGTGGGGACGGGTCCCCAGAACCTGCTGTCGTCGGATTCGCCACGATTGTCGCCCATCATGAACCAGTGACCGGCGGGAATCTTGATCGGCGTCGGGAAGTTGCACTCGGGGCTGACCCCGCATTCGCGAATGTAGGAGTCCTGCTCGCGCACGAACTGGGTGGTCCCGGCGGCCTTGCGATACACGTGGCCTTCCTTGACATAGATTTCGTCGCCAGGGCCGGCGACGACACGCTTGATGAAGTTGACGCTCGACTTCTTCGGCACCGGCGTGGAGCAAGCCGCGCCTCCGAGCTTGATCACGTGGGGCACCGGTCCGCACTCCTCCTGCTCGGCGCCTTCGGGGGGATGGAACACGGCGATCTCGCCGACGTGGGGTTCGCCGAAGTCCATGCCGATGCGGTTGACGAGCACGCGTTGGTTGATCGCGAGCGTCGGCTCCATCGAGCCGCTCGGGATCTTGTACGGCTTGACGATGAAGGCCTGGATGCCCAACGCCAGGCCCAAGGCGACGACGACGATCACGACCAGCTCGATGATCGCGCCGGCGGTGGATTTGGACTTGCGCCGTCCTTTCTTGGCGCCGGACGGCGGCTCAGCGCTTCCGCTGCGCTTCGAGCGCCCGCCCGCCTGCAAGTCGGCGGCCTCGCCCTTGCCGGTCTTGGCGGTGAGCTTCACGCCGGTTGATCGCCGGCGGTAACGCCTCCTTGGGCGTCGCCGGCATCGGAGGAGGTATCGGCGTCGGCCGCGCTCGCGTCGGAATCGGCCTCAGCCGCACCCGCTGCAGAGTCTTCGGCGCTCGTCTCCGGCCCCCCGCCGGTCTCGCTGTCCGCCGCCTCGCTGCCGTTGGCGTCGACCACGACGCTCTCGGCGACCGCCTCCTCCGCGGTCACCCCATCCGTGTCACTCGCCGCTTCCGGCTCGACCGGCGTCTCCTGCACCAGCAGGCCCGGCTCGACCGTGACCTCGGGGCCGGTGTAGCGGCGCTCGCGCACACGCGCGCGCTTGCCGACGCGGTCTCGCAGGTAGTAGAGCTTGGCACGCCGGACGTCACCGCGTGCGGCGAGCTCGATCCGCTCGATCTTCGGCGAGTGCAGCGGGAACATGCGCTCCACACCGACTCCGAAGGACTGCTTGCGGACCGTGAACGTCTCACGCGCGCCGTGTCCCTGGCGCTTGATGACGACTCCCTCGAAAACCTGCACGCGGCTGCGAGCGCCCTCGATCACCTGGAAGTGGACCTTGACGCGATCGCCTGGCGCGAACTCTGGGACGCGACGCAGTTGCGCGCGCTCGATGGTTTCGATGACACTGCTCATGACGATTAAGGGAGGGGCGCCCCTGAAGCTCTGAAAGACGCCCCACGATGGGGTCTCGGCCGGCGCGAGCAGCAATGGTAGCGGACAGTCGGCCCGGGCCGCCGCAGTCACTGCTCGTCGCGGCCCGGTGCGGCGCGCGCCGCGCTCGCGGCTGCGCTCGTGACGCCACGCCGCGATCTGCTCGTGGTGACCTGAGAGCAGCACGTCGGGAACCCGCCAGCCGCGATACTCGGCGGGACGGGTGTAGTGCGGATACTCGGGATTGCCCTCGAGCGCGGCGCTGAAGGACTCCTCGGTCGCGGAGCGCTCGTCTCCGAGCGCTCCGGGCAGCTTGCGCAGCACCGCGTCACAGAGCACCATCGCGGCGAGCTCGCCGCCGCTGAGCACGTAGCGACCGATCGAGACGACGTCGCTTGCGAAGTGCTCGACGATGCGCTCATCAAAGCCCTCGTAGCGACCGCACAGCAGTGTCAGGGCGGGCTCGCCGGCGAGCTCCTCGACGACGCGCTCGTCCAGCAGCCTGCCTCCGGGCGCGAGCGCGATCACGCGTCGCTGCTCGCGCAGCGCGACCGGGTCGACGCCATAGTGCGCGCGCAGCGCGCTGTCGAGCACGTCGACGCGAAGCACCATGCCGGCGCCGCCGCCGAACGGTGTGTCGTCGACCTGGCCGCCGCTGAGCGGCGTGTGATCCCGCGGGTTCACGCACTCCAGTCGCGTACCGGCGGCGAGCACGTTCGACACGTGACGCTGGGAGGAGAACCACTCGAACCACTCGGGAAAGAGCGTGAAGATGTCGATGTTCACGCGTCCGCCGCGGGTTCGTCGGCGGCGCTCGACTCGCCGGCGGGGCGTGCGCGGCCGCCGAGGTCAAGGAAGTCGAGGTCGACCTCGATCCGCTTACGCGCGGGCGCCACCACGCGCACGGCGTCTTTGACCAGCGGCACGATGATCATCTCGCCGCCGTCGGCGGCGAGCACCTCGAGCGCCTCGCACGAGGGCAGCTCGATCAGCTGCTTGACGCTGCCGAGCAGCTGCTCGCCGTCGAGCACCTCACAGCCCTCGAGTTCGTGCGCCCACCACTCGCCCTCGCCGAGCGCCGGCGCGTCGCCGCCGTCGACGAACAGCTCGGAACCGCGCAGGGCCTCGACGGCGGAGCGCCCGTCGATGCCCTCCAGGCGCACGATCGGGCGTTGCTCGGTCCCGGCGCGGCGCACAATCGGCGCGGTGCGCCCGGCGAGCGTGACCGCGACGCCGAGGCTCAGCAGCCGTGGGCGCGGGCGCGTCACATAGAAGCTCCCGTCGAGCCCATGCGGGCGGCCGACGCGACCGGCCGGCAGGCTGTGGGGAGCGCTGCCCGGCGCGCTCTGCGGCTCGGGCTCGCCCGCCTGGCGCGTCAATCGACGATGTCGACGAGCACGTGGCTGCCCTCGCCGGCGGCCGCGGCTTTTACGACTGTGCGCAGCGCGTGGGCGGTGCGTCCGCCGCGGCCGATCACCCTGCCGTAGTCATCGGCGGCGACGCACAGCTCCAGCACCACCGTGCCATCGTCCTCCTCGAACTGCTCGACGGCGACGGCCTCGGGATCGTCCACCAGGCCTTCGGCGAGGTACTCCAGCAGCCGCCGGGGGTTCTCACTCGCCATCTGCGCGCTGTCCGGGGCCCCTAGCCCGTCCGCGTCTCGATGCCCTGGATGCGCAGCAGCTTGCGGACCGTGTCCGAGGGCTGCGCGCCACGCGCGAGCCAGCTGCGCGCGCGGTCCTCGTCGATCACGATCGTCGAGGGCTCCGTCTGCGCGTTGTAGTGGCCGATCGTCTCGATCACGCGACCGTCGCGCGGTGAGCGCTGGTCGGCGACGACCACGCGCCACATGGGGTCCTTCTTGCCGCCCACTCGCGTGAGCCTCAGCCTTACCGACACGTTTTCCTCTCTTAGCGCTCTTCTCACGGCGCGAGTTTCACGCCGGTGACCGCTGCCAGTTGCCTATTTCGCCTGCAAGAGCTTAGACGGTGGGGCCGGTCGAGGCCCCGCGAGGCGATCACGCGGTGCAAACGCACCCGCGTCGGCGCCTGCAATATGCTCCCGATCCAGTAGCGATGAAGCCCACCCGTCTTTCTGCCCTCCTCCTCTTCGCCCTGCTCGCGCTGGCGACGGTGCCCGTGCTTGCGCTCGCCGCAGAGCGCGTCAAGGACGGCGCTTACTCGGGGTCGGTCGGGCCGGGCTATCCGCTCAGCTTCAAGGTGGGCGCGCATGGCACCGAGGTCGAGGACCTCGTGCTGGGGCTCGACGCGGGCTGCAACGGAGCGCCGGCCGAACCCGCGCCGCTCTATCACTTCGGCACGCTGAAGCTCAAGGACGACAAGCTCTCGGGCTCGACAAGCCGCAACTTCGGCCCAACGGTGACGGATGCGCTGCACATCACCGGCACGTTCAGCGGCGAGGAGCTCAGCGGCAAGGTGACCGTCGATCAGAGCATCAAGAGCCTCGGCAGCTGCACCGAAGCCGACACGTTCAAGGCCAAGCTCAAGTAGTTCGCGCAGACGGCGCGGCGCTCGGCGAGCGTCAGCGCGCGCCGCGCGTCAGCGCGCCGATGTCGGGCATCTTGCCGCGCCCGACCTGGCGCATCACCTTGCGCATCTGCCCGAACTGCTTGACCAGACGGTTGACCTGCTGGACGTTCGTGCCGGACCCTCGCGCGATCCGCAGACGCCGTGAGCCCTTGATCAGCTCGGGCCGGCGCCGCTCTTCAGGGGTCATCGAGAGGATGATCGCCTGGATCCTGTCGAGCTCGCGTTCGTCGAGCTTCATGTTCCTGAGTTGCTGCCCGCCCACCCCGGCGAAGCCGGGAATCATCCCGAGGACGCTTGTCAGCGGCCCCATTTTCCGCACCATCTTGAGCTGGTCGAGGAAGTCGTCCAGACCAAACTCGTTGCGGCGCAGCTTGCGTTCCAGCGCGAGCGCGTCGTCCTCGTCGAACTGCTGCTCGGCCTTCTCGATCAAGGTGAGGACGTCGCCCATCCCGAGAATCCGCTGCGCCATGCGGTCGGGGTGGAAGCGTTCGAACTGCTCCAGCTTCTCGCCCGTCGAGGCGAACATGATCGGCTTGCCGGTGACCGCCTTGACCGACAGCGCTGCGCCGCCGCGGGCGTCGCCGTCGAGCTTGCTCATGAGCACGCCGTCGAACTGCACCGCCTCGGCGAAGCTCTCAGCGACGTTGACAGCGTCCTGCCCGGTCATCGCGTCGACCACCAGCAACACGTTCTGCGGTTTGACCGCATCTCGGATCCGCACCAGCTCGCTCATCAGCTGCTCGTCGACGTGCAGGCGCCCGCTCGTGTCGACGATCAGCACATCCTTGCCCTCCTGCTGCGCGCGCCCCAGCGCCCACGCCGCGATCTCGACCGGGTCGCGGTCGGGGTGGGTGGGCTCCCGAAAATACACCTCGGCGCCGGCCTGCGCGCCGACCTTGATGAGCTGCTCGACGGCGGCCGGACGGTAGACGTCACACGCGGCCACCGCGACGCTCGAGGAGTGCTCCTCACGCAGGTAGCGCGCGAGCTTCGCGGTGGCGGTGGTCTTGCCCGAGCCCTGCAGGCCCGCCATCAGGATCACCGTCGGCGGTTTCGGCGAGAAGCTCAGAGTCGGCGGCTCGTCGTCCCCCGCGCCGCCCATCAAATCGGTGAGCTCCTCGGCGACGATCTTCACGACCTGGTGGCCCGGGTTCAGGCCGCCGACGACGTCGGCGCCCAGACAGCGTTCCTTCACGCGCGAGGTGAACTGCCTGACCACCTTGAAGTTGACGTCCGCCTCGAGCAGCGCCAGGCGGATCTCGCGCATCGCCGCGTCGATGTCCTGCTCGGTCAGAGTCCCGCGCTGGCGTACGTCGGCCAGCGTTCCCTGGAGCTTCTCGGCGAGTGCGTCGAACATGTCTGTTTGATTCTCGCAGCCGCAGCGTTCAGCTCAGGCCGGCTTCACCGGTGCGGCGGCGCGAGCGGCCGGGGTGAGCGCGCGGGGCGTCAGTCCTCGTGCACGTCCGGCGTCGCCGGCGGGCGCGCGGGCGAGTTGTTGCGGGCCGGGCGTGCGGGCGGCGCAGGCGGCGCTGGCGGGGCTCCCTCGCCGAGCCGACCTCGCAGCGCCTCGCCGATGCCTCCGAATGCCTCGGCGAACTCGGAGGGCACGACGAACACCTTGTTGGAGTCGCCTTCTGCCAGCTGCGGCAGCATCTGCAGATATTCGTAGCTCAGCAAGGCGCGGTCGGGTTTACCCTCGTGGATCGCGCTGAAGACGGTGTCGATCGCCTTGGCTTCGCCCTCCGCACGCAGGATCGCCGCCTGGCGCGCGCCCTCGGCGTCGAGCACCGCCGCCTGCTGGGCGCCTTCGGCGGTGAGGACAGCCGATTGCTTGGCCCCCTCGGCCGTCAGGATCTGCGCCTGCTTCTCGCCTTCGGCGGTCAGGATCGCGGCGCGACGGTCGCGCTCGGCGCGCATCTGCTTCTCCATCGCGGTCCTGATGTCCTGCGGCGGGTCGACCGACTTGATCTCCACCCGGTTGATCCTGATCCCCCACTTACCGGTCGCCTCGTCCAGCACCACCCGCAGCTCGGTGTTGACGTTCTCTCGCGCCGTCAGCGTCGCCTCCAGCGTCAGGCCGCCGATCACGTTGCGCAACGTCGTCACCGTCAGCTGCTCGATCGCCTGCAGCGGATTCGCAATTTCATACGTCGCCGAGCGCGGGTCGGTGATCGTGAAGTAGAGGACCGTCTCGATCCCGACGACCACGTTGTCTTCGGTGATCACCGACTGCGGCGCGAAGTTCACGACCTGCTCGCGTAGATCCACGAGCGGCTTGACGCGGTCGATGAACGGCGTGACGATCGTCAACCCGGGCTCCAGCGTGCGGCTGTAGCGACCGAGTCGCTCCACCACTCCCGCACGCGCCTGCGGGATAACGCGAATCGTACGCGCCGCCACCGCGAGCACGAAGACGACCAGCACGACGATGACGATGATGGCGACCATGACGGGTTCCTTTCGCTTTTCCTACCCAGCAGAGCGTATCTCTAATGCGAGACGCTGAAAGGGGAATCGACACGCGGCTGAGGCGATCGAGGACAAAGCCTCGCGCCGGCCGTCGGCCGCCTCGGTCGCCTCAATGCATTACGAGGGCCGTGGCGCCCTTGATTTCCACGACCTCGACGCGCTCGCCGACGTTGATCACCTCGTCCTCGTCGTAGCTACGCGCGGTCCAGACCTCGCCGCCGTCGATCTTGACGCAGCCGAGACCCTCGTCGTTGGCGATCCGCTCGAGCACCATCGCGCGCCGCCCCACCAGCGCGGCTGCACCGGTGCGGATCGCGGGCGGCAGCCGCCGGTGACGGCGTGCGACCGGGCGCAGGGCGCCGAACATGATCACCGACGCGAGCACGAACACGATCACGGTGAGCGGTGCGCCGACGCCGAGCAGGCTCACGACTGCCGCGAGCGCCGCGCCCGCCGAAAACGGCAGCAGATACAGCGCCCCGGTGTGCACCTCGCCGAAGCCGAGAATGCACGCAGCGACCACCCAGAGGATCCAATCCATAGGACCAGATTACCTCGCCACGCCGCGTCCACAGGCACGACTCCTCGCGCAGGCGCGTAGGCGTCGTCGGCCAGTCACTCCTCGGCGATCAGCGCGCGCGCGAAATCGTCCGCGTCGAAGGGGCGCAGGTCCTCGACGGACTCCCCCACCCCGATCAGCTTGACCGGCAGCTGCAGCTCACGCGCGATCGCCAGCGCGATGCCGCCACGCGCCGTGCCGTCGAGCTTGGTCAGCACCACGCCGCTGACATCGGCCACCTCGGCGAACAGCTTCGCCTGGCGCAGCCCGTTCTGTCCGGTGGTCGCGTCGATCGTCAGCAGCGTCTCGTGCGGCGCGCCCTCGAGCTGGCGGGCGATCACGCGGCGCACCTTGGCGAGCTCACCCATGAGATCGTCCTGGGTGTGCAGCCGACCGGCGGTGTCGATGATCACCACGTCGATGCCACGGGCGCGCGCCTGTGCGATCGCGTCGAACGCCACCGCGCCGGGGTCGGAGCCCGGCGGCCCGGTGACGATCTCGCAGCCGGCGCGCTGCGCCCAGCCTTCGAGCTGCTCGCCGGCTGCGGCCCTGAACGTGTCCGCCGCCCCGAGCAGCACGCTGCGCCCCATCTGCTCGCGCAGGTGCCACGCGAGCTTGCCGATCGTCGTCGTCTTGCCGGTGCCGTTGACGCCCACCGCCATGATCACGGTCGGCTCCGGGCGGATATCGATCCGCCCGTCGCCTACGCGCGCGGTCGCGGCCAGCAGCTCGATCAGCCGCTCGCTGAGCGCCTCGCCGCCCTCGAGCTGGCCCTCCGCGGCCTCCATCTCGAGCGTCTGCACCACCGAGGCGGTCGTGGTGGCGCCGACGTCGGCCATGATCAAAGCCTCCTCCAGGCGTTCCCAAGTGTGCTCGTCCAGCTCGCCGAAGAGCGTCGCGTGGATCTCCGAGCCAAGCGCCTGCCGCGTCTTGGCCATGCTCTCGCGCAGCCGACGAAAGAGCCCGCCGCGCTGGCGCGCTGCGGGCTCGGGAGCCTCACCGGCCTGGACGCCGGCGTCGGTGATGAACAGGTCACTCCAGTCGCGGGCCACGGGGCGCGCGACGATAGCAGCGCCCGTGCAGGCGGGCGAGCGCTCGGCGTGCGCCGCGGCGGCGGTCGCTTGCTCAGGCGACCTCGGCGACCTCCGCCACCTCTGCGGAGGCCTGACTGTGTCCCTCAGGGTGCTCGGACGGCAGCCGGCGCGAGAGCACCTTCGAGACTCCGTCCTGGCCCATCGACACACCGTACAGCCAGTCCGCCGCCTCCATCGTGCGTTTCTGGTGGGTGATGACGATGAACTGGGCGCGCCCCGCGTAGCGTCGCAAGAGCGTCAGGAAGCGATCGAGGTTGAGGTCGTCGAGCGCGGCCTCGACCTCATCGAGGATGTAGAAGGGGCACGGCCGCGCGAGGAACACGGCGAACAGAAACGCCAGCGCGGTCATCGACTTCTCTCCGCCGGAGAGCAGCGTCAGGCGCTTTGTCGACTTGCCCGCGGGCGTGATCTCGATCTCGACGCCCGGGAGCTGCTCCTCCTCGCCCCCATGCTCGGCCTCGCTCTCAGCCTCGGCGGCCGCCTCGATCGTGTCCGCGTCGGCGCCTTCGCCGTCGGGCAACGGCTGGCCGCCGAGCACCGGTCGCGGGCCCTGATCTTCGCGAACCAGGCGCAGCCGTCCGCTGCCGCCGGGGAAGACATCGCCCACGAGCTCCTCGAAGTTGCGCGCGGCCGCGGCGAAGGTCTGCTCGAACGTCTCCTCGATCTGGCGGTCTGTCTCGCGGATCACCGAGCGCAGCTCCCGCAGCGCCGTCTCGAGGTCGCCGCGCTGGGTCTCGAGCTCCTCGACGTGCGCCAGAGCTTCGGAGTACTCCTCCTGCGCGAGCGGATTCACTGGGCCGAGCTGCTCGCGACGCCGTGTCAGGCGTTCCACCCGTGAGCGCAGCGCCTCCAGCTCCTCCTCGCCGAGCGGCTCACGCTCGGCCTCGCCGTCTGCGCCCTCGCCGCTGTCCGACAGTCCCAGGCGCTCACCGACGTTGGTCAACTCGCTCTCGGCCTCGCTCGCCTGGTCGCGCACCCGTTGCGCGGCGACCTCCGCCGCGGTGACGGTCTCGCCCGCAGCACGCAGGGCGGCCTGAATCTCGGCCTCGCGCGCGGCGCACGCACGCAACTTTGCCGTCATCTCCTCGCCCGCGTGACGTTCGCCGGCGAGCTCGGTCTCGAGCTCGCCGACACGCTGCTGAACGCCCTCAGCGGCAGCGGCGAGTGCCTGCGCGAGGCGCTCGGCGAGCGGCGCAACGTCGGTGTCGAGCTGGTGCTGGGCGCGCAGTCGCTCCAGCCGCGCCGCGCGCTCGAGCCGTTCGCGCCCGCGGCGCTCGGCCTGGCGGCGCTCCGACGCCAGCTCGCCTTCGAGCTCCGCCTTGCGCACCGCGAGCGCGCCCTCGGCGGGCGCGACGCGGCGCTGCTCGATCAGCCAGCGCGTGCGCCGGGCCAGCTCGCCCGCCTCGGCGAGCGCCCGCTCGGCCTCGCGCAGCGAAGATTCGCTGCTGATGCGTGCCTCATCGGCGGCGCGAACCTCGGCGAGCAGCTGCTCGCCGTTGACCCGCGCGAGTTGCTCGGCCTGGGCCGCGCGCTCGGCGAGCGCGATCAGCCGGTCGCGTTCGTTGCGCCGTGCGAGCACCAGCTCGGTGCCGCCCTTGCTCAGCTGGCGCACCTCGCCCCAGGAGGCAAACCAGACGCGCCCGCCGCGGGTGGCGGCGATGCCGGCGAAGTCCTCCGGTAGCTGCTCGAGACGCTCGACCACCCAGGCGTCCTCGAGCAGACGCGCGGCGAGGGCGAGCACCTCCGCCGGTCCGCTGATCAGCTCCGTCAGGCGACGGGCATCCGGCGTCGGCTGGGCCGCATCGTCGCGCGCGCTGGGCGTCGCATTGTTCGCGGCGAGCAGGGCGCTGGCACCATCCGGCCCGGCGCGGTCGAGCAGCTCCTGCGCACCGGCGACGTCCTGTACGAGTGCCGCGTCCAGACGGCCTCCTAGCGCCGCCGCCAGCGCGAGCTCGTAGCCGTCCTGCACCCGGAGCTCCTCGCTGAGCGCCCTCGGCGAGCCGCCGCGCCCGGGTCCGTCAGCGGGATCGCCGCCGAGGTGCGCGTGCCCGCGCAGGAACTGATTCGCGGCTGCCAGCTCGGCGCCGACACGCGCCGACTCGCGCCTGGCGTCCTGGACCTCGCGCTCCGCGCCCGCCAGCCGCCCACGCGCCTGCTCGGCGTGCTCGTCCGCCTCGACCCGGGCTGCCCGGGCGAGCGCCGCGGCCGCCTCGCTGTGCTCGATGCGCGCCGTCTGCTCGACGAGCGCCGACTGCAGCTCGGCGATCTCGCGCTCGATCTCCTGCTCGCGGCTCGCGAGGATCTCTGCGAGCTGCGCCTGCAGCACCGCGATGCGCTCCTCGCCCTCGGTTCCCTGAGCGCTCTCGCCGTCGCCGTCCTCCGGCTGTGAAAGGACCTCGAGCTCATGCTCCACGCGCTGGATCCGTCGGCTCAGCGCCTGCGCGCTGGCGGCGACCTGCTCGGCCCGCAGCGTCAGCCGGTCGCGAGCCGAACGAGCCTCGTAGACGCCACGCGACAGGGCGTCGTGGCGCTCTGTGCGCTCGGCCAGCGCGCGCTCGGCCGCACCGCGCTGATCGATTGTCTCCTGCAGCGTCCGCTCGATCTCCGCGCGCGCCGTCCGCGCCTCGGCGACGCTCACCTCGGCGCCGGCGAGCTCGATGCGCCGCGCACGCGACTGGTCGCGGGCGAGCTCCCAGCGCGCTTGCAGGATCTGGCGCTCCAGGCGCTCGTGCAGCTCTGCGGCTTCAGCCTGGCGCTTGAGCGGGCGCAGACGGGTGCGCGCCTCGCGCTCGACGTCGAGCGCACGATCGAGGTTCTCCTGTGTGCGCTCGAGCTTCAGCTGCGCGCGCCGACGACGCTTGCGGTGCTTGCCCAGGCCCGCCGCCTCCTCGATCAGCAGGCGTCGATCGCGCGGCTTGGAGGTGACGATCGCATCCACCCGGCCCTGCGAGATCACCGAGTGTGTCTCCTTGCCCAGCCCGGTGTCCGAGAGCACCTCGATCACGTCGGTCAGGCGACAGCGCGCGCCGTTGAGCCGGTATCCGCCCTCGCCGCTGCGCTCGAGCCGTCGCGTGATCGAGATCTCGCTCAACGGGATGTCGATGCTGCCGTCGGAGTTGTCAAGCACGATCTCGACCTCCGCCGCGCTGCGCGGCTGCACCCCGCGCCCGCCACCGAAGATCACGTCCTGCATCGACTGGCCACGCACGGCCAGCGGCGACTGCTCACCCATCGCCCACAGGACCGCGTCGGTGACGTTGGACTTGCCGGACCCGTTGGGGCCCACGACCACGCTGACGCCCGGGCCGAAGTCAAGGCGGGTGCTGTCGGGGAACGACTTGAAGCCGCTCAGGGTCAAAGACTTCAATCGCACGCCGCGCACCTCATGGCTCTGCGGTGAGTCGCTCGACCGCTATGCGTGCCGCCTCCTGCTCCGCGTGCTTCTTGCTCCTGCCGCTGCCGCTGCCCAGCTCGCGGCCGTCGACGGTTGCGGCGACCGCATAGGTGCGTTCGTGCGGCGGCCCGTGCTCGCCGGTGATCTCGTAGCTGACCTCCGCGCCGCGCCGGGCGAGCAGCTCCTGCAGCGCCGACTTGAAGTCGACAGGATGCTCGAGCGCACCCGCGATCTCCGGCGCAAAGGCCTCGACGACCGCCTCGGCGGTGCGCTCGTAGCCGGCATGCAGGTAGCACGCGCCGATCACGGCCTCGATCACGGAGGCGAGCACGCGCTCGGTCTCGACGAGCGCAGCGGCGCTCTGGCGCACGCCTGCGGGCGCTGCTGCACGCAGCCGCTCGGGCAGCGCCAAGCGCTCTGCGACCGCGCGGCAGGACACTCCGGAGACGGCCTGGGCACGGATCTTGGTCAGCCGCCCGGCGCCGAAGCGGTCGGCCTCCAGCAGCGGATACAGGTATGCGGTCACGGCCAGCCCGAGCACGCTGTCGCCGAGAAACGCCAGGCGCGTGTAGGAGTCGCTCGGTCGCTCGCTCCAGGAGGCGTGCGTGAAGACCTGGCGCGCCAGCTCCACGGGCAGTTCGTCCAGCAGCTCGCCGAGCAGCATCATCGCTCCTCATGCGCGATCCCATCGTGGGCCAGCACGAAGTCGACCGCCGCACCCACGGTCAGGATCTGCGCAGCCTGCTCGTCGGACATACGCACGTCGTAGGTGTCCTCGAGCTCCTGCACCAGCGTGTACAGGTCCAGCGAATCCGCCTCCAGGTCCTCCTTGAAGCGGGTGCCCTCGACGATCGCGTCGGGCTCGACATCGAGCTCGTCGGCCAGGTGGTTGCGGATCAGGGTCAGCACTTGCTCGCGGGTCATTGCGCCTGCGGCAGGCTAGCGACCGAAGCGGACACGGGCGCACGCCTGAGCGCGCCCGCCTGCTCGAGTGCGGCGTGCGTCTGCGCGACGATGTCCTGCTGCGCGCCACGCTCCGCGCGCAGGATCGCCTGCGCGAAGCCGGCGCGCGTGAAGCGCCCGTGTGGGACCACACCGAGCCGGCGCAGCCCGAGCAGATACGCGCCACCGCTGGCTTCCGGGTCGAGCTCCTCACGAACCCCGAGCAACGAGGGTCTCAGCAGCAGGCCACCGAGCTTCGCGCGCGTGGATGACATCGCCGCCTCACGCACGACGCCGAGCATCGTCTGCGACACGCCCTCCATCAGCTTCAGCGCGACGTTCCCCGTGAAGCCGTCGGTGACGATCACGTCGGCTCGACCTGAGACGACGTCGCCACCCTCGACGTTGCCGACGAACTCGAAGGCGTCGAGGCCGGCTGCGGCGCGTTCGCGCAGCTCCGCGTGGGCCTCGAGTACCAGTGCGCTGCCGCGCGCGTCCTCCTCACCGTTTGACAGCAGCCCGACGCGCGGCGCGGGTACGCCCAGCACCACCCGCGCGAGCGCCGCGCCCATGAACGCGAACTGAACCAGGTGCTCGCGGCGCGCCTCGGCGCTGGCGCCGACGTCGAGCAGCGTCACCGGGTGGTGTGGAACGGGCAGTGGGATCGCCAGCGCCGGACGGTAGATGCCGGGGGCGCGCTTGATGTTGAACGTGCCCGCGGCAAGCGCAGCGCCGGTGGCGCCGGCGCACACCAGCGCCTGCGCCCTGCCCGCTGCGACCGCCCTCGCCGCCTGCACAATCGAGGCCTCGGGCGTCGTGCGCGCCGCGAGCACCGGATCCTCGGCCTTGGCGATCGACACCGGCGCGTCGACCACCTCAACGCCCGCCGGTGGCGAGCCGAGCTCCTCGGCGGGTCCGAACAGCACGATGCGCGCCCCCTCGGCGGCCGCGAGCGCGGCGCCGGCCGCGACCTCAGCCGGCCCTCGGTCCGCGCCGTTGCAGTCGACCGCGACCACCGGGTGCTCCAGCTCCGGCGGTAGCGACGATGACCTGGAGGACGAGGCCTCTGGCGTCACTGCCCGTTAGGAGTGGTCGTGCTCGTGATCGTGATCGTGCGCCCCGGGCGTCACGATCTCGCGGCCCGCGTAGCTGCCGCACACCGGGCAGACCCGATGCGGCCGGCGCGGGCTATGGCACTGCGGGCACGCGTTCAGCGTGGGCGTGCCGATCTTGTGCTGGGCACGCCGCTTTGCGGTGCGGCTGTGTGACTGCTTTTTCTTGGGGACGGCCATCGGCGTGAGAAGGGTAGCAAGCCCACCCTCCCCGAGATCTCATCTGCGGGAGGGTGGGCTTGCTACGGCGCCTCACTCGAGCTCGAGCTCGCGCAGCTTCGCCCAGCGCGGATCCGGCGCCGACTCGTGCTGGTGCCCCGGCTCGGCGGTGTTGAGATCGGCGGCGCATACCGGGCACAGACCGGCGCAGTCCTCGCGGCACAGGATCTTGACCGGTACCGCGAGCGCGAACGCGTCGCGCGCCCACCCAGCGACGTCGAGCGTCTCGTCATGTACGTAGGGGCTGTCGAGCTCCTCGCCGCCGCCTGGGCGGTCGACCTCTCGCGCCTCGACCTCCACGCGCGGGCTCGCGTCAGCCAGGCAGCGCATGCACGGTCCGGCGATCTCAGCGGAGAAGCGCAGGCGCAGCGCGTAGCCGCCGCCGGTCATCCGCGAGACGTTCAGCTCGACCGGCACCAAGCGCGGCTGCGCGGCGTAGCGCTCGCTGCCGAGCACCAGCGACTCGATCGGCACGGCCAGCTCGAGTCGCCGCCCCTCGCCGGGGCTCAGGCGCAGGCCTGCGAGGTCGAAATCGTGTGTCCCGGCAGCCATGTTCCTCCAGGCTAGCGAGACGGCGCAGCGGCTCTAAGAGCGTGTGCGGAGCTCCCGCTTGAGCACCTTGCCGGTGGCGTTGCGCGGCAGCTGATCGACGAACACGACGTCACGCGGCACCTTGTACCGCGCGAGGTTCTGCTTCACATACGACTGGATCGCCTCCTCCGTCAGATCATCGCCGTTGCGCGCCACCACGAACGCCTTCAGCCGCTGGCCGAACTCCTTGTCCTCCACCCCCACGACCGCCACATCCTCGATTTCGCTGTGGTCGGCCAGCAGGTCCTCGACCTCGCGCGGGAACACGTTCTCGCCGCCGCTGACGATCATTTCGTCGTCGCGCCCGTCGACGAACAGCCGCCCGGCCGCGTCGAGGCGCCCGACATCGCCGGTGCGCATCAATCCGCGGACGATTTCCTTGCCGCCGCCGTCGGTGTAACCCTCGAACTGGAACTCGTTGGCGACGAAGATCCGGCCGACCTCGCCCCGCGGCACCTCGCGACCGTCCTCGTCCAGCAGCTTCACGATCGTCCCGAGCGGGGGACGCCCGGCGGTCCCGGGTGCGGCCCGCAGATCCTCCGGCGTCGCGATCGTCGCCCACGCGACCTCGGTCGATCCGTAAAGGTTGTAGAGAACGTCTCCGAAGGTGTCCATCACCCGTGTCGCGAGCTCGCCGGGCAGGGCCGAGCCGCTGACGGCGATCACCTTCAGCGAGCTCACGTCGTAGCGCGCGATCGTCTCCGGCTCGAGCTCGAGGATCCGCTGTAGCATCACGGGCACCACAACGAGCGCGCTGGCGCGGTGCTGGGCAACGGCCTTCAGCGTCTCCTCGGGGTCGAACCTGCGGCGCAGCACGAGTGTCGAGAGCAGCGGCAGGCTCAGCAGGAAGTGGGCGAACCCCCAGGAGTGGAACATCGGCGCGGCGATCATCGTCGTCTCGCGCGCCTTCAACGGGATCTTCGAGAACAGCGCCGCCGCCGGCTCGACCGAGTCGCTCTGCGGGCGCGCCGCGCCCTTGGGCGTGCCCGTGGTACCCGAGGTGAGGATCACGATCCGGCCTTTCTCCGCCGGCGGCGCGAGATCGGAGTCATCGCCGCGGGCTATCAGCTGCTCGAGCGTCGGCTCCTGCGGGCTTGAGCCGGCCTCCTGCCAGGCGATGAACCGCAGCCTGCCCTCGGCCCCGGCGTCGACCAGACCGCTGAACTCTTCGTCGTAGATCACCGCCACCGGCTGCTCGCGTGCGAGCACGTCGGTGATCTGCGGCCCGGCGAAGGCGGTGTTGAGGAACAGCGCGCCGGCGCCGAGCTTCGAGCACGCCACGGTCGCCTCGACGAAGCCGCGATGGTTGCGACACATGATCGCGACCCCGTCGCCGGCGCCGATGCGCGCCTTTCGCAGCTCGTGCGCGAGCGCGTTGGTGCGGCGGTGCACTTCCATGAAGCTGAGCGCGCCGCGCTCGTCGATCAGCGCCAGGCGACCAGGATGGCGTGCCGCGGCGCCCGAGTAGGCACCTGCCGGCGTCGCGCCCCAGCGGCGCAGCGCCACCATCGACTGCAGCGTCCTGTCAGGGCGCAGCGGCTCGAACATGCCCGTGTCGATCAGCGCCCGTGCGACCTTCAGTTTGTGCACGGCCGCGCGTGTGGCCGCCTGCGTGTTCACGTGTCGACTCTAGAGCAGCGCGGCTTCGACACGGTGGTGTGCGGCGTCGTCACTAGCTGACTTCAGCCGGCTCATCCTTGCCCTGCAGGCGCTCACGCCCCCGCTGCACCGCCGCGATGAACTTCGAGAGGTTGACCTCGAGCGTGTTGAGGATCTCATCGGCGTAGTCCTCGGCGCCGAGCCTGATCTCGCGCTCGCGTGCGCGAGCGTCCTCGACGATGTCCTCAGCAGCACGCTCGGCCTGCTTGGTGACCTCCTCCTCGCCCACCAGCCGCTCCTGGCGCTCACGCGCTTCCTTGATGATGCGCTCGGCCTCCTTCTTGGCCTCGGCGAGCATCTCCTGGCGCTCCTTGACGATCCAGCGAGCCTGCTTGATCTCCTCGGGAATCGTCGCGCGCATCTGGTCGAGGATGTCGTAGATCTCCTCCTTGTCGACGCGCACGGAGTCGCTGAGCGGGATCGTCTTGGCGTTGTGCACCAAGTCGTCGAGCTTGTCTATGAGTACCAGGACATCCATTTTTAGTCACCTCCGCGGGGCCTCCAGCCCCGCGTCATCGCTCATTTCGTCAGCGTCTCAGCTCTTCCTGCAAGCGCCGGGCCACCTCGTCGGGCACGAGATCGTCGATCTTGCCTCCGAACGTGGCGAGCTCCTTGACGCCGCTGGATGACAGGAAACTGTACTGCGGCGAGGCCATCAGGTACACGGACTCGATCTGCGGGTCCTGGCGGCGGTTGAGCTGGTTCATCTCGAGCTCGTACTCGAAGTCCGAGATCGCGCGCAGTCCCTTGACGATCGCTTTCGCGCCGATGCTCCTGGCGAAGTCGACGACCAGCGTCGAGAACGGCTCCACGCGCACCCCGTCGAGGTCCCCGAGCGCGCGCTCGATGAAGCCCACGCGCTCGTCGATCCCGAACAGCGCGCTGCTCTTGCGCACGGAGCGGTTGACCACCGCGACGACGACTTCGTCATATAGCGCGGCAGCGCGGCGGATCACGTCGAGGTGACCGTTGGTGATCGGGTCATACGAGCCGGGACAGACGACGATCGATTTGCGCGGGGTGGTCATTGATGACGGTGGATTGTGATCGAAGTGTCCCCGTAGCGCTTGCTGCGCTCGAGCGGCACGTCGAGCTCGAGGGGAGCCCGACGATCGCTCTCGACGACGACGCGCGCGCCGGGGCTCAGTAGCGCCGGCAGGATCGCCGACAGCTCCTGACCCCACCGCTCGCCGATCGGCTGCCCGGACGGCGAGGGTGTTGGTCGCGCCCGCCCGTAGGGGGGGTCGATGAACACGAGATCGTATGTCTCCTTGGCCGTCTCTGCGCTGCGCAGCGCCGCGAGCGCGTCGCCGCGACGCACCTCGGCCGCCTCCGCGGCGATCCCCAGTGCCTCGATATTGCCGTTCAGGACCCGCACCGCGCTCGCGTCACGCTCGACGAACACAGCCAGCGCGGCTCCTCGTGAGAGCGCCTCGATCCCGAGCGCGCCGGTGCCCGGCGAACAGGTCGAGTACGCGCTCGCTCTCGACGTCTTCGAGCATCGCGAACACCGCCTCCCGCACGCGGTCGGAGGTCGGTCGCGTGACCCTGCCGGCCGGCGCCCGCAGGCGCCTGCCGCCGAGCGCTCCCGCTATGACCCGCATGCCGAGAACCGTAACCTCACGCTGACAGCGGCTGCGCTGCGTCAGCGCCGAGCTCGCGCGCCAGCGCGACCCCTAGCAGCGCGTGCTCGGGCGCGCGCAGCTCCGGGTCATCGGCGACGATCGCCTCGGCGCGTGCGCGGGCGCGCTCGAGCATCTGCGCGTCGTCGGGCAGGCGCGCGACGCGAAACTGCCCGAGGCCCGACTGGCGCGTGCCGATCAGCTCGCCCTCCTTGCGCATCGCCAGGTCGATCTCGGCCAGACGAAAGCCGTCGGCGTAGCGAACCAGCGCACCGAGCCGGCCCGCGCCGCCCGCGTCCGCAGGCCCCACGAGCAGGCAGCGCGAGCGGTGCTCGCCGCGCCCCACGCGCCCGCGCAGCTGATGCAGCTGGGAGATCCCGAAGCGCTCGGCGTTCTCGATCAGCATCACGGTCGCGTTGGGCACGTCGATGCCGACCTCGATCACGGTCGTGGCGACGAGCACGTCTGGCCGTGCCGGAGGCGAACGCCGCCATCGCCTGCTGCTTCTCGCGCGGGCGCATGCCGCCGTGCAGGAGCGCGAGCTCGTAGCCCGCGAGCTCGCCTTTGCGCAGGCGCTGCAGCTCAGCGCTCGCGGCTCGAAGCCCTGATTCCGGCGTTGACGTGGCGGCCTCGAGGGCCGGTTGCGGCGCCGCCCGCCAGCGCGTCGGGATCGTCGATCAGCGGACACACGACGTAGGCCTGGCGACCGGCTTCGAGCTCCGCCCGCAGCTCCTCGTACGCCCGCGCGCGCTGTTGCTCGCCGCAGACGAGGCGTGTCTCGATCGGCTGGCGCCCGCGCGGAAGCTCGCGCAGGGCGCTCGTGTCGAGGTCGCCGTAGCGGGCGAGCGCGAGCGTGCGCGGGATCGGCGTGGCGGTCATGTGCAGCATGTGCGGGGCGAGCGTCGAGCTGGAATCGGCGCGCTCGGGGTCGCGCTCGCCGAGCGCGGCGCGCTGGCGCACGCCGAAGCGGTGCTGCTCGTCGATCACGGCGACGGCCAGCGCCTGGAAGCGCACGTCCGGCTCGATCAGCGCGTGCGTGCCCACGATCAGCGACAGCTCGCCGCTCGCGAGCTTGCCGAGGATGTCGCGCCGCCGCGCCGCGGGCGTCGAGCCGGTCGAGCAGCGCGGTGCTGATGAGAGCCCGCCCACCCCGCTTCGAGCAGCGCTTGGATCGTCGCGAAGTGCTGCTCGGCGAGCGTCTCCGTCGGCGCCATCAGCGCCGCCTGATGGCCGTGCCCGACGGCCCGCAGCATCGCGTACAGCGCGACGACGGTCTTGCCGCTGCCGACCTCTCCCATCAGCAGCCGCTGCATCGGGGCGGGCTGGCGCAGGTCGCGCGCGATCTCCTCGGTCGCGCGGCGCTGATCGCCGGTCAGCGCGAACGGCAGGCCAGCCTCCAGCCAGCGCTCGCTGAGCGCGCCTTGATCGGCGAGCACGGCGGCGCCGGTGCGGGCCATGCGCGCGGCGCGGCGGCGCAGGAACGCGAGCTGCGTCAGCAGCAGCTCCTCGAACGCCAGCCGCCGGCGTCCCGTCTCGAGGTCGCCGGCAAGGCGCGGGAAGTGCATCGCCGCCAGCGCGCTCGCCCGATCGGGCATGCCCTCGATCACGCGCGTCGCCGCCGACAGCGTCTCGGGGACGTCGCCCAGCGCGTCGCGCGCGCCGCGTACGAGCGTGAGCAGCTGCGTCGAGGTGATGCCCTCCGCCGCCGGGTAGTGCGCGACCGCATCGCTCTCGCCGGGGCCGGCGAGAGCCCCGCGCGCCGGCGTCGGCGCCCAGCGCATGATGGGAGACGCTGAAGCCGCCGCGCCCGTCGGCCTTGCCGTGCAGCAGCAGGCGCGTGCCGGGCGGGTAGCGCTCGACCAGCCACGGCTGGTTGAAGAACGTCGCCCGCATCCTGCCGGTGGCGTCGAACACCGACGCCTCCACCAGCGGGCGCATGCCGCGGCGGCGCACCGCGCGGGCGCTGATCGTCCGCACCTCGACCGACACGGTCGCCTGCTCGCCCGCCCGCAGGCCCGCGATCGTGCGCGCCTCGCGGCTGTCGCTCGGCAGGTGCTCGAGCAGCTCGCCGACGCTGCCCAGCCCGAGTGCGAGCAGCCCGGCGGCCATCTTCTTTGCCGCGGGCGCGAGCGGCGCCTGCAGGCGCGACGGGCGTGGCCAGCGCACCGGCGCAGCGATCAGCTCGGCGTGGCTGAGCGTCTCGCTCGAGGCGAACGCTCGTGACCGGCGTCGAGCCGTTGCCCTCGCGGCTCGCGCCTGCGGACGCAGCCGCGTGTCTCAGGCGTGATCGCTGGCATTCACCGTCAATGATGATCGCGACGGCGGTCGTCCCGAGCACCTGCGCTCGCAAACCGCCGTTATACCATTGCTATACAGCGTGTCTGGCTCGCTCACTCGGCGGCGAGCAGCCACCAGTACGCGGCCTGGCCGCCGTGGCGCAGCTCGAGCTCGATGCCGCCGTTGGTCATCGCCGCGACCTCCTCGAGCCCGAGCGGAGCGCCCTCGCCGTCGAGCACGCTGATCAGTTCCGGCGGCCCGTCGCCGTTGACGGCCGTGGCCAGCGTGTGCAGCACGGCCTGAAGCGTCGCGCGCGGCTCGCCCCAGGCGAGCACCTCCTCCTCGACGAAGCCGACGGCGTCGCCGCGCTTGAAGCGTCCCTGGCTGTCGTCGCGGGCGGCGGGGGCGACGGCGCCGGTACGCACCCGCGCGAGCGCCTCGGTGAGCGCCTGCGCGTTCTCCTCGACGGAGCGCTCGGGCGCGAGCGCGACGGCCGCGGCGAGCCCGGCCTGCTGGCTGGTGGTCGGGGCGACGTGCACCTGCTTGTCCGACAGCTGCGCCGCGTGCTCGGCCGCCATGATCACGTTCGCGCTGTTGGTCAGCAGCACGACCTCCTCGGTCGGCACGCTGTGGATGCCGGCGAGCAGATCGTAGGTGGATGGATTGAGCGTCGGTCCGCCGTCGATCGTGTGCACGCCGAGCTCGTGGAACAGCTGGCGCAGTCCCTCGCCGCTGACGACAGCCACCGCGGCGCAGCGCACCTTCTCGCCGAGCGGCCCGTCGCCGCCGGCGCCGAGGGCGTCTGCGTCGTAGGCGCCGAGGCGCCCATCGCGTTCGGCGACCTGCGCGCGCATGTCGGCCACATCCAGGTGTGACACCTCGCCGGCGTCCGCGAACACCGCGGTGGCGAGCTCGGGCTGATCGGTGTGCAGGTGCACCTTCAGCGTGCTCGGGTCGCCGACGACGAGCACCGAGTCGCCGAGCTCTTCGAGCTCGGCGATGAAGCTGGCGGGGTTCAGACCGCTGCCGGTCACGGCGAAGTTCGTGCAGAAGCGGTAGGTACCGGAGGTGTGCTCGGGATGGGTGATGCGCGCCGGCGCGTAGTGGTCGAGCGGCGGCGGCTCCTCGCCGCGCAGCGCCGCGACGACGCCGGCGAAGATGATCGTCAGGCCGTAGCCGCCGGCGTCCACGACACCGGCCTCGCGCAATGCGGCGAGCAGCTCGGGGCTGCGCTTGACCGACTCCTCCCCGGCTTGCACGGCGCGTTCGAGCGCGGCCGCGATCACCTTGTCCTGGTCGCCGGGCTCGGTCGCCGGCCCGAAGCGGGCGGTCTCCGGCCCGTGGGCGAGGTCCGCGACGATCTTGTGGGCCATCTCGCGCGCGACCGTCAGGATCGTGCCCTCAGCGGGGTCGCGCACCGAGGAGTACGCGCGGTCGGCTGCGTTGGCGAGTGCCGCGCCGATCAGCGTCGCGTCGATCAGTTGCCCGGGCCTCGAGACCAGCTCCTCGGCGGCGCCGCGGATCAGCTGCGAGAGGATCACACCGGAGTTGCCACGCGCTCCCAGCAGCGCCGCGCGCGCGACCGACTGCACGATCTCCTCGCGACCGATCTCGTCGATCGTCCGCGCTCCGTCGGTTCCCTGCAGGCGGTCAAGCTCGGCCAGCACGGCGCGCAGGGTGAGCGCCATGTTGTCGCCCGTGTCCCCGTCCGCGACGGGGAACACGTTGAGGTCGTTGACCTCCTGGCGGCGCGATTCCAAATGGGCGAGAGCGCCCGCCACCGCCGCGCGGAAGCGGACCAAATTGGTGTCCGTCACGGCGACAGGTCTATCAGCTTCCCCGGGCACACCGCCCTGAGACGACACCGCATAGCGCGGCCCAGCGGCCTTAGAGAGCCTTGGTCACCTTGCCGGCTTTCAGACAGCGCGTGCAGACGTAGACGCGCTTGGGCGCCTTGCCGACCATGATCCTGACCTTCTGGAGGTTCGGGTCGAAGCGCCGCTTGGTGGCGACCATCGAGTGGCTGCGGCTTTGACCGAACGCGGGTCCCTTGCCGCAGCTGTGACACACCTTTGCCATCGGCGGCAGTCTAGCGGTCCGGGCCTGGGGACACGGCGCTGGCGGCGCCGGCGTATGCGAGCTCCTCGCGCAGCGCGGCGAGCCTGATGGCGGCCTCGGCGGCGTGGCGGCCCTGGTCGCGCTTGCCGCCGCCGGCGCGCGCGAGCGCCTGCTCCATCGTCGCGCAGGTGAGCACTCCGAAGGTGCAGGGCACGCCGGTGTCGAGCTGCACGCGCATGACGCCGCGGGCGACCTCGGCGCAGACGTAGTCGTAGTGGTCGGTCTCGCCGCGGATCACCGCGCCGAGGCACGCGACCCCGGCGAAGCGGCCGCTCGCTGCGGCGTAGCTGGCGGCGAGGGGAAGCTCGAACGCCCCGGGCACCTCGAACACCTCGATGTCGTGGTGACCGTGCTCGGCGAACGCGCTGCGGGCACCGGCGAGCAGTTTCTCGGCGAGCTGCTCGTAGAAGCACGCGACCGCGATCGCGAAGCTCACGTCCGCCGCCGATCCTCGCGCAGCAGCTCGTCGTCGACGTTCAGCCCTTGGTGGTGCAGGGTGTGCCCCATCCGCTCGGCCTTGGTGCGCAGGTAGGCGGCGTTGTGCTCGTTGGGTGCGTGCTCGATCGGGATCTGCGCGCTGACGGACAGCCCGTAGCCCTCGAGTCCTCTGATCTTCTTCGGGTTGTTGGTCAGGATCCGGATCGAGCTGAGCCCGAGGTCGACCAGGATCTGGGCGCCGATGCCGTAGTCGCGCAGGTCGGCGGGCAGCCCGAGACGCTCGTTGGCTTCGACCGTGTCGAGGCCGTCCTCCTGCAGTCGGTAGGCGCGCAGCTTGTTCAGCAGGCCGATTCCGCGGCCCTCCTGGGAGAGGTAGAGCAGCACTCCCTGGCCTTCGCGCTCGATCATCGACAGCGCCGATTCGAGCTGCTCGCCGCAGTCGCAGCGCAGCGAGTGAAAGACGTCGCCGGTGAGGCACTCCGAGTGCACGCGCACGAGCACGTCGGCCTGCCCGGCGACATCGCCCTTGACCAGCGCCACGTGGTGCTTGTCGTCGACCAGCGAGCGGTATCCGACGGCCTCGAAGTCGCCGAACGCGGTGGGCAGTCGCGTCGCGACGACCCGTTCGACGAGCTTGTCGTGGCGGCGGCGGTAGGCGATCAGGTCCGCCACCGTGATCATGCTCAGCCCGTGGCGGGCGCAGTACTCGACGAGGTCGGGCACGCGCGCCATCGTGCCGTCGTCGTTCATCACCTCGCAGATCACGCCCGGCGGGGTTCAGGCCGGCGAGCCGCGCCAGGTCGACCGCCGCCTCGGTCTGTCCAGCGCGCTCGAGCACGCCGCCGGCGCGGCTCTTGAGCGGGAACACGTGCCCGGGCTGGACGAGGTCGCGCGGCCGGCTCTCGGGGTCGATCGCCACCTGGATCGTGTGCGCGCGGTCGTGGGCGGAGATGCCGGTGGTGACGCCTTCGCGCGCCTCGACCGAGACGGTGAAGGGCGTTTCGAACGGCGACTCGTTCTTGGCGGCCATCAGGTCGAGCCCGAGCTCGTCGCAGCGCTCGGCGGTCAGCGACAGGCAGATCAGCCCGCGCCCCTCCTTGGCCATGAAGTTGATCGCCTCGGGCGTGGCGAACTGGGCCGCGAGCGTCAGGTCGCCCTCGTTCTCGCGATCCTCGTCGTCGCAGACGACGACCATCCGGCCCTCGCGGATCTCCTCGATTGCCTGCTCGATCGTGGCGAACGGTGTTGTTGCAGCGTGTACTCATGCTCACCTAGTGATAGCGCCCATCAGGCGCTCGACGTGCTTGGCCAGTATGTCAACCTCGATGTTGACGAGCCCGCCGTCGCGGATCTCGCCGAGGCTGGTCCGCTCGAGCGTCTCTGGAATCAGCGACACGGAGAAGCCGCAGTCATCGAGCGCGCTGACGGTCAGGCTGACACCGTCGACGGCGACGGAGCCCTTCTCGACCAGATAACGCGTGAGCTGGGGGTCGGCGTCGATCTCCAGCACCCGCGCGAACCCCTCCTCGCGCACCGAGCGGACGCTGCCGGTGCCGTCGACATGACCCTGTACGACGTGTCCACCGAGGCGATCGCCGGCGCGCAGCGCGAGCTCGAGGTTGACGCGGAGCCCGGCGCGAGCGCGCGCAGCGAGGAGCGTCTGAGCGTCTCGATCATCGCCTGTGCTTGGAAGCCTTCGTGGCTGACGTCGGTGGCCGTCAGGCAGACGCCGTTGACGGCGATCGAGTCGCCCTCCCGCAGGCTCTCGGCAAGCCGGGTTCGGATCCTCAGCGTGGCGCCGTCGTCATCCTGCATCGAGCCCGGCGACGCTGCCGAGATCGGCAATCAAGCCCGTGAACATCGCCTCACCACTCGCGCAGGCGCGCGGAGATGAGCAGGTCCTCGCCGACGGACTGGCAGTCGAAGCTGAGTGCTCGCAACGCCTCGGAGATGCGCTCGACGCCTTCGCCCTCGAGCGGGTCGCGTGCGGCGCTGCCGCCGAGCAGCAGCGGCGCCAGGAACAGGCGTAGTTCGTCGATCTCGCCGGCGTCGAGGAAGGCGCCGGCGAGGTGCGGGCCGCCCTCGAGCAGCACCGAGGCGACGCCGAGCGCGCCGAGCTGATCGAGCGCCGAGCGCACGCGCGCGGGCTCGTTTTCGCCGGTCGCGACGAGCACCTGCACGCCCGCGGCTTCGAGCGCGTCGGTGTCGGCGCGTGCGGCCGCGCGCGAGGCGACGATCGTCAGCGGGATCTCGGCGGCGGCGGCCACCAGCTGGGAGCTCGTGGGCAGCCGCGCGAGCGAATCGAACACGACGCGCCGCGGCTGCGCGCCGGGCTCGGCCGGCAGGCCGTCGGGCCTGGCGGTGAGCCGCGGGTCGTCCGCGAGCGCGGTGCCGATGCCGACGACCACGGCGTCGACCGCCGCCCGCCACTGATGCGCGAGGCCGCGGCTGTCCTCGCCGCTGATCCACTGAGAGTCGCCGCTGCGGGTCGCGACCTTGCCGTCGAGCGTCATCGCCGACTTGAACAGCACCCACGGACGCCCGACGCGCGCGTGCTTGCGGAACGCCTGGTTGAGCAGGCGTGCGCTCGCCGCGAGCTCGCCGTCGGCGAGCACGATCTCGACGCCCTCGTCGCGCAGCGTTCCGAGCCCGCGTCCGGAGGCCTTCTCGGTGGGATCGTCTGAGGCGATCACGACGCGGCCGATGCCGGCCTGCAGGATCGCCTCGGTGCACGGGCGGCGTCTTGCCCTCGTGGCAGCACGGCTCGAGCGACACGTACAGCGTGGCGCCGCTGAGATCGGCCATGCCGCAGGCCTCGATCGCGTTGACCTCGGCGTGGGCGGCGCCGAATTCTTCGTGCCAACCCTCCCCCAGGACCTCCCCGTCGCGTGCCACCACCGCCCCGACGACCGGGTTTGGCTTGACGACGCCGAGCCCGTTGCGTGCGAGCTCGATCGCGCGCGCCAGGTGCAGCTTGTCGGTGTCGGTGCAGCTCGTCATCTGGACCCAGGATAACCCTGGCCGGCTGTGCTCCCCTACGCCACGCCGCAACGTCCGCCATGTAGCCGATAGACCGTCATCAGCGGCCCGGGACGGCTGTAGGCGAGCGGGTAGTAGTCGAAGCTCCAGTCGAAGTTGAAGGGAACCGCTTCCGCCCGCCGCGCCCGTCGGCTTGGCCGTGCGCGTACGGCGAGGCGCGATAGACGACTTCGCCGCGTTCGGCGAGGGCCTTGTAGTAGGCGATCGCCTGCGGCACCGCGCCTGGGTCGGCGAAGGCGCGGCCGGACTCGGTCGAGCCGCTGATGACCCAGCAGTAGCCTTCCTGCTCGTAGTAGTCGATCAGCGCTGGTCGCAGCGTTCGCTCGTAGTCCTCGAGGCTCAACTGGTGCGTGAACGCGCGGTTCGAGCCTGCCGTCGCGGGTGCGCCGCGGCGCGAGCCTCTCAAACAGCGACGGGTACTTCGACCAGTGCTCTCCCCAACCGTCCGGCGAGACCGGCTCGACGACGACGCGCGTCCCGGCGGGTATGTGCGCGAGCATCCAGTTGCGCGTCAACGCACGTGTGTCCGCCCGCGAGAGCACGAGACCCGAGTGCACGCTGTAGATGAGCCCCTGGGCGAGCACCGCGGCCACCAGCAACGCCGTGATCGCGACGCTCAGCGCTGTTGCGCCGCCCGCGCACGCGCTTGCCGGCACCTTGCTCGCCAGGTGCTCGTGGCCTGCGGGCGAGCTGGATGGCCGCGTGCGCCACCTGCATGGTGAAGCTCGCCGCCAGCATGCAAAGGATCGGGAAGATCGGCAGCAGCCAGCGTCCGAAGTAGCGTCCCTGTAGCCCCATGAATGCAAGGAACGCGAGCGCGGCAGGCACGAGCAGCCACCACAGGGCGCGCTCGGAGCGCCACACGGTGACCGCGCCGCCGAGCGCAGCCAGCGCCGGCACCCAGCCAAGGCCCCACGTCAGCGACCACAGGTAGTAGACGATGCCGCCGTTGCGCGGGGCCCCGAGCTTGCCCTGTGCTTCGCCGGAGAGCGTCGACTGGTGCACCAGTTCGCCGTGGAAGGCGCTGTAGTCGAGCAGCGCGTAGGGGTTCGCGACCAGGAACGCCGCCAGCGCGGCGAAGCCAGCGAGCGCCACCCCGCGCAGCGCGCGCCGACCCGCCCCCGGCCGGTCCGCGAGCAGGCGCGCGAGCACGGCGGCGGCGAGCGGCAGGATCACGATCCCGCCGGTGTACTTGGTCGCGCTCGCCAGCCCCAGGCCGATGCCCGCGAGCAGGTAGTCGCGCGCGCGTCCTTTGCGCAGGACGCCGGCGCTGCCGAGCAGCGAGAGCGTGACCGGTGCGAGCGTCGGCACGTCGTTGAGCGCGAGGTGCGCGTAGAAGACCGGCAGGAACGCCACCGCCTCGATCGCCGCCGCCAGCAGGCCGACCGCGCGGTTGAACAGCCGCGCGCCGGTCAGGTAAAGCAGCCACAGCGCCAGCGTCCCGAGCACCGCAGCGGCGACACGCGCGAGCGTGAACACGCTCTCGGGGTTGTGCTCGTAGGCATGGATGGCGCCGCCCGCGCCGCCGTAGGCGACGGCCAGCAGTCCGTGCAGCACGTAGGTGAACGCCGGCGGGTTGGCGAAGTAGCCGGGGTTGAGCGTTCCGTTCTGGAACATTTCGACTGCGTGCGGGAGGAAGTGGTCGGCCTCGTCGCTGTTGTACGCGTAGGGCAGCCCTTGGCGTAGGCCCCACAGGCGCAGCCCGAGGCCGGCGAGCAACACGACCGCGAGCCCTGCCCACACCCAGCGCCGAGTGCGCACGGAGTCCGCCTGCCCGGCCGACGCGACGCCCGGATCGCTCCTGCTCGCCACGGCCGAGCTGTGGCTCCTCAGCAGTTGCCATACACCGCGAAGAAGCGACTGGTGTAGATCGGCCTGAAGCCCTTCGGCGGCAGCTGATCCTCCGGGCTGTCCCCGGGGTCGACGATCGCGTCGACGAAGATCGCGTCGCCGAGCGGATACACGGCGACGCTGCCGGAGGCGAGGCGATTCGCGAGCTGGGGCGCACCGGCGTCGGCCTCGGCGCGCGCCTGGCTGCGGGCGACGATGTCCTGCTGGCCGACCGAGTCGAGGATCCAGCGGGCGTCGGGGATGAGCTTGTTGTCGGGCAGCGAAACGGTCGGGCAGCGTCGCAGCTCGGCTCGTACAGCCGGGCTGCGCAGTGCGCTCGCCAGGCCCTCGTGGAAGTCCTCGTGCTCGGCGAGCGTCGTGCGCAGGCCCGTCAGGCTCAGCGTGTTCGCCGCCGAGACGCCCCCGTAGAGGACGAGCGCCGACGCCGCGACGATCCAGATCTGGCGCAGGCGCGAGCCGCGCTCGAGCATCGCCCAGCCGCCGACGGTCACAGCGCAGAACAGCAGCAACATCGTCGCGGCTCCCACGAGATAGCGGTCGACGACCGACGCGCCGACGGCGCCCTCCGCGAGGTACACGACGACGAGCAGCACGAGCGCCGCCAGCGGCATCAGCACGCGTCGCGGTGCCATCCACACGGCCACCGGTATGCCCACCAGGCCGCCGAGGAGTACCGGCAGCTTGTCGATGCGCACGCCGTAGCTCCACAGTGAGCCCACGACGCTGGAGAAGCCCTGTGTTCGTTCCAGTTCCGAGGCCGCCTTGGCGGTGGCCGTGAGCGAGTACAGGGGGTTGCCCGTGACGATCGCGTCCAGCCCGATCCACACCACTGGCGCGATCGCGGCGAGCGCGAGGTAGCGAAGGCCCCGGGCGAGCGTCACGCGCGAGGTCCACGAGCCGCTGTCGCTGCGCGCCGGCCAGCAGCACCACAGCCAGTAGGCGCCGCTCAGCACCCAGGCGTCGGGGCGCAGCAGCCCGGCGGCGGCGAGCGCCACGAAGACCGGTGGGCCGCGACGGGGGCGTTCGACCTCGAGCACCACAGCCCACACGATCAACGCCACGTAGGAGATGTCGAGGTAGCCCTGGGCGGCGAGGTTCTCGATGAAGAAGCGGCTCAGCAGCAGCAACGCCGCGACGAGCCCGGTGACCGGTCCGAAGCACAGGCGCCCGAGCCGGTACATGCCGGTCACGGCGGCCACGAACGAGATGATCGAGCCGAGCACCATCAGCCGCGCGCCGCCCTGCCCGAAGATCGAGCAGAGCATCCCGAACGCGATCGCCAGCGGGTGCTCGGTGGGGCCGCGATAGACGCGGAAGTCGGGCAGGTGCAGGTGCAGCAGGTCGCGTCCCCACAGCAGCGCGTAGAAGGAGTCGTAGGTGGGGTACGTCGGGAATGCGAAGTAGCCGATCAGCGCGCCGACGCACATCACGGCAAAGCCGACCCGTGCCCATCCGCCGGATCCGAGCGCACGCAGCCGTGCCAGGCGGATCGAGACCGGGCTGGGCCGGCTGAGCATCGCGCTTTCCATCTAGCCTTGGTTCATAGGGGCCCACCGGGCAACCGGCGCATCACCGCGCCCGATGGGTCGATTCGATGCTTGGCGCCAAGACCGTGCCGTGCGCTTTGGGATACTGGCGGAAGCCAAGTCTAGGCAATCCGAAGGCCATGAAGCTCATCATCCAGATCCCCTGCTTCAACGAGGCGGAGCAGCTGCCGCAGACGCTCGCGGACCTGCCGCGGGCGATCGACGGCTTCGACAGCGTCGAGTTGCTCGTGATCGACGACGGCTCAACCGATGCGACGGTCGAGGTGGCGCGTGCTCACGGTGTTGATCATCTGGTGCGACTGACCAACAACAAGGGCCTGGCGGCGGGCTTCCAGGCGGGCATCGATACGGCGCTGAAGCTCGGCGCCGATGTGATCGTCAACACGGACGCGGACAACCAGTACTGCGGAGCCGACGTCGTCACGCTCGTGCGTCCGATCCTCGAGGGCCGCGCCGACATGGTCGTCGGCGATCGCGAGGTCAGCGACATCGCCCACTTCTCGCCGCTGAAGAAGAGCCTGCAGCGACTCGGCTCGTGGGTCGTGCGCCAGGCGTCCTCGACCTCGGTACCGGACACGACGTCGGGCTTTCGCGCGTACAACCGCGAGGCCGCGATCCAGATGATGGTCGTCTCCAAGTTCACCTACACGCTCGAGACGATCATCCAGGCGGGCAAGCTGCTCGTGGCGGTGGACCACGTGCCGGTGCGAACCAACCCGAAGACGCGCGAGTCGCGCCTGTTCCCGTCGATGGGCGCGTACGTCCGTCGCAACGCCGTCTCGATCTTCCGCATCTACGCGCAGTACGAGCCGCTGCGCGTGTTCTGGAGCCTCGCGCTGGTGATCGGCCTCGCCGCGATCGCCGTGTGGATCCGCTTCGTGGTCGCCTACGCCGAAGGCAACGGCAAGGGCCACGTCCAGTCGCTGATCCTGGGCGCGGTGTTGTTCATCGCGGCGGTCGTGCTGTGGGCGCTCGGCGTGATCGGCGACCTGCTCGCGGCCCAGCGGGTGATGACGCAGCGCACGTTCGAGCGGGTGCGCCGGATCGAGCTGCAGCTGGGTATCGAGCCGTCCCATTACGAAGCGGGCGATCGGCGCGAGATCGCGCGTGCGAGCGCCCTGGCGCCGCAGTCCTCGATCGAGTCACCCGACGCGCCCGATCCGACCCGTCCGGGAGAGGCGGTGCGGCTGTGAGCGGGGTGACGGTCTCCGACGAGGGCATCGTCACCGGCAACACCTACGACAAGTACGGCTCGGGCAACCCGGTCGTGCGTCGCCTGATGGCGCGCTTCGAGCGCGACCTCGACGAGCTGTTCGAGGCCGCAGCCGCGACGTCGGTGCTCGACGTGGGCTGCGGCGAGGGCGTGCTGGTTCACCGCTGGGCGCAGCGGCTCGGCGGCTCCAACTCCGCGGATGCCGCGCGCGTGGTCGGGATCGACCTCGAGGAGGACTCGATCCAGGCCGGCTGGGCCGAGCGCCAGGCGCCGAACCTCGAATACCGCGTGATGCACGCCGCAAACCTGCCGTTCGCGGCTGACGAGTTCGACTTCGCGAGCGCGATCGAGGTGCTCGAGCACGTGCCGGACCCCGCGCACACGGTCGCCGAGATGGCGCGCTGCGCGCAGCGCCATCTGCTGGTGTCGGTTCCCCGCGAGCCGCTGTGGCGGATGCTCAACATGGCGCGCGGCGCGTACTGGTCGGCGCTCGGCAACACGCCGGGCCATCTCAACCACTGGTCCAGGCGATCGTTCGTCGAGCTCCTCTCGCGTCACGGCGAGGTCGTCGAGGTGCGCTCGCCGTTCCCCTGGACGATGTTGCTTGTCCGACTCTGAGACCCCCTCCGGAGGGACGCCGGGCGAGCTGGACGAGGATCCACCGAGGCGCGCCGGCCAGCGTCTCTCCGGCTACGGCTCGGGGGCGCGGATCCTGTCGATCGGGATCGCCTCGACCGGGCTGCTGACGTTCGCGTACTTCTCGATCGCCAGCCACGTGCTCGGCGAAGAATCGGCGAAGCGGCTCGACGTGCTGTGGTCGGTGATGTTCGTGATCATCTCGGTGATCTATCGGCCGATCGAACAGCTGCTCTCGCGCACGATCGCCGAACGCCGCGCTCGCGGCAGCGGCGCGCACGGGCTGGGCGTCCCGATGCTGATCCAGGCGAGCTTCGCGCTGATCTTCCTGGTGGTCGCGCTGGCGCTGCACAGCGAGCTGGTGAACGACGTGTTCGAAGGCGAGAGCGCTCTGTACTACGTGCTCGTCGTCGGCACGCTGGCCTATGCGGCGAGCTACTTCGCGCGCGGCTGGCTGGCCGGACACCAGCGTTTCGGCCTGTTCGGCGCGCTCGTGCTGATGGAGTCCACGTCGCGCATCTGCTTTGCGATCGCGGTGGCGCTGGGAATCGCGAGCGGGCAGACGGTCGTCGCGCTCGGCATCGCTGCCGCTCCGTTCGTCTCGCTGGTGGTCGTTCCTGTCGCGTTCGCGCGAAGCCGCGGGGGCCGAGTCGGGGCTGACGGCGCGCTGAGCGCAGGCCTCGATCAGGCGTTGGCTGAAGAGACAGCGCCGGCGGGCGGGACGCTGATCACGGTCGACGAGGCAGCCGCCGCGCTGGCGGGGCCCGGGACGGAGGGAGTGCAGGAGACGGCGGCGCACAACGACCTGTCGCTGCGGCGTGGCGGCGGCTTCGCGGTCCTGGTCTCGAGCATCATGCTCGCCGAGCAGACGCTGCTCAACGGCGCCGTGTTGACGGTTGACGCGACCGCGCGCAGCGCGGTGCTGGCGGGCGTCGTGTTCAACGTGCTCTTGATCGCGCGCGCTCCGCTGCAGCTGTTTCAGGCGATCCAGACCTCGCTGCTACCGCACCTGACGGGCCTCGAGGCGACCGCGGGTCACGAGGCCTTCGCGCGCGCGATCCGCGTGACGATCCTCGCGATCGCGGCCTTCGCTGTGGCGGTCGCGCTCGGCCTGCTGGTGCTGGGCCCGTTCGCCCTGGAGCACGTGTTCTTCGGGCAGACGTTCAGCTACAACCGCTTCGGGCTGGCACTGATCGGCATCGGCATGGGCCTGCACCTGACCTCGGGAGCTCTCAACCAGGCCGCTCTCGCTCGTGACCGGGCACGTGCCGCCGCCGTGTGCTGGGCCTGCGCGGCGGTCGCTTTCATCGTCTGGATGTTCAGCTCGCCGGTCAGCGAACAGCTGCTGCGAACCGAGATCGGCTACGCCGGCGCGACGGCGCTGCTCGCCTCGATGCTGGCCGTGCTCTACCGTCGCGGCAGCGGCGTGCCGGCGCGTGATCAGAGCGCGTCGACCGACGCGGCGATCGCGCGGTAGGCCTCGCCGGGATCCGCCGCGGAGAAGATCGCGGAACCGGCGACGAACACGCTGGCGCCGGCCTGCCGGCACGACGGCGCCGTGTGCGGGTCGATGCCGCCGTCGACCTCGACCGCGACCTCGGCGCCGACGAGCGCGCGCACCCGCGGCAGCTTCTCGAGCGAGTGCGCGATGAACGGCTGCCCGCCCCAGCCTGGGTTGACGGTCATGCACAGCGCGAGGTCGATCGCGTCGGTCACCTCTGCGAGCGCCTCCACGGGAGTGCCGGGGTTGATCGCGAGGCCGACGCCTGCGCCCGCTTCACGGATCAGGCCGGCGGTGTAGGCGACGTGCGGGGTCGCCTCGGCGTGGAATGTGATCGAGTCGGCTCCCGCCTTCACGAACTCCTCGGCGTGCCGCTCGGGACGCTCGATCATCAGATGCGTCTCGAGCATCGCCCCGGCGTCGTGCACCGCCTCTGCGAGCGCCGCGACGACCAACGGCCCGACCGTTATCGGCGGTACGAAGTGCCCGTCCATCACGTCGACGTGGATCAGCCGTGCTCCGGCCGCGAGCACCTCGATCACCTGTTCACGCAGCCGTCCGAAGTCGGCCGACAGGATCGACGGCGCCACGCGAACATCGCGCAGCAGCTCGCGCGCACGTTCGCTCATCAGGACGCCGATCCAGCGCCGGCATACGTGCTCATACGGCCTGGAGCATGGAGTCGCCGCATGCGTTGCACTTGAGGATCGCGGTCGAGGACATCCTCACGATCGTCGAGTGCTCACCGCAGTTGGGGCACACCGAGGTGAGCTCGAAGCGGTGCAGGCAGTAAACGCAGCGGTAGCGGCCGGGGAGGTTGGTGGGACGCAGCCAGGGCTCGCCGCAGTTGGGGCACTGCGGCCCGAGGTCGATCGTGGTCTTCGCAGGCGTCTCGGGATTGCCCTCCATGCTCAGCTCCTGCGCATGCGGGCGATGTAGAAGCCGGCGGTGTGGTCGCGGTGGGGCAGCGTCAGCACGACATCCTCGAGGGCGAAGTTGGCGTGGGAATCCAGGAAGGCGGCGATCAGGCGCTCGTTCTCAGTAGGTGAGATCGTGCAAGTAGAGTAGACAAGCACGCCACCCGGACGGAGGGCGTCGGCGCCGGCGCCGAGGATCCGCGCCTGCGTGCCGGCCATTTTGGCGCTCGCATCCGGCGTGACGCGCCAGCGCAGGTCGGCGCGCGCCTGCAGCGTTCCGAGTCCCGAGCACGGGGGATCGACGAGCACACGGTCGAACCCGCGGGCGTCGGCGCCGCGAGCGTCCTGCGTCCAGTGCTCGGCGTCGGCGACCTCGACGCGGACGCTGCTCGCGTGCAGCCGCTGCGCGGTGCGCGCGAGCGATCCCGGCGCGGCGCTTGTCGCGCTCGACCGCGAGCACCTCGCCGCGGTCGTGCATCAGCGCGGCGAGGTGGGTGGTCTTGCCGCCCGGGGCTGCGCACAGGTCCAGCACGCGCTCGCCGTCGGCGGGGGCGAGCACGTGCGCGACGCGCATCGCCGCGCGCGACTGCGCGTGAAACGCGCCGCGCTCCCATGCGCCGGAGCTGTGCGCGTCGAACGGCTCCTCGAGGACGACGGCCTCGGGAATGCCGGGGTCGAGGTGCGTGCGCACGGGCAACTCGTCGGCGAGCGCGGCGGCGTCGCTCACCAGCGTGTTCGCGCGCAGCGCCACCTCCAGCGGCTCGTTGTCGCTGGCCATCAGCGCGCGCGCCTGCTCGGGGCCGAGCGCCTCCCACCACAGCCGCGCGATCCACTCGGGGTGTGAGTGCTTGATCGCGGCGCTGCTCGGGCGTGTCGTCGGCGAGCCCCTCGAGCAGCGCGTCGGGCCCCTCGCGGGTGGCGCGGCGCAGGACGGCGTTGACGAGGCCGTGCCCGGCGCGGCCGTGCGCCTTGGCGAGCTCGACGGCGTCGGCGACGACGGCGTAGTCGGGGGCTCCGCGTGTGTAGAGCAGCTCGTAGAGCCCGAGCCGTAGGGCTGCGAGCAGGGGCGGGTCGAGCGCGGTGGCGGGGCGCTCGCTGAGCTGCTCGATCAGGTGGTCGAGCGTGCCGCGGCGCTGCACGGCGCCGTAGGCGAGGCGCATCGCGAGCGCGCGGTCGCGTGGCTCCAGCTCCGCGGCCTCGGCCGTTAGCGCGCGATCGGCGTAGGCGCCCTGCTCGAACACCCTGCGCAGGACCGTGTAGGCGCAGCGGCGCGCGGGCGCGACCGATGCGGTTGTTCGGGTCGGCATGCCAGGCATGATCGGCTATCCGCTGCGGCTGAAGCTGCTCGGGGCGAGGATCTCGGCGAGGTCGTGCGCGAGCCGCGGCGCCTCGTGCTCGTGGAGCGTCGCCGTTGTCACGCGGACGGCCGGCGCGGCATCCGGCAAGCCGGTAGGGAGCGCCCGGTGCCAGGACCCAGCCGCGTTGCATCAGCGCGCTGACGGCGCCGGCTTCGTCCTGCACGGGTATCCATCCGTTCAGCCCGGAGGCCCCGTGCGCGGGTACGCCCTCGGCGTCCAGGCAGGCGAGCAGTCGCTCGCGCCGCCGCGCGTAGGTGGCGCTCGCGCGCGCGACGAGCGCGCCGACGTCGGGATCACGCGAGAGCCCGAGCACGAGCGTCTGCAGGATGTGGCTGACCCAACCTGGCCCGCACTGCTGGCGTCCGCGCACCCGCGCGATCGTGTGGGGGTCGCCGGCGAGCACCGCGAGGCGCAGGTCGGGACCGAGCGCCTTGGCGACCGAGCGTGTGGCGGCCCAGTGCCGGGGAGGCTCTGCTGCGCCCAGCAGCGTGTGCAGCGGCGTGTCGGCGACGACCCCGAGGTGATCGTCCTCGATCAGCAGCGCATCGGGAAACTCGGCGAGCACGGCGCGCAGCTCGCCGCGCGCGCTCGAGGTCGAGCGCGGCGCCGGTGGGATTCTGGCCGCGCGGCGTGATCACGGTGGCGACGGCGCCGCGGGTGAGCGCGCGGTGCAGGTCGGCGGGGAGCATCCCGAGCTGGTCGAGCGCGACCGGCTCGAGCACGAGGCCGTGGGCGCGAAGCACGTCATACAGGGCTGCGTAGCCGGGGTTCTCGACCGCGACGCGGTCACCGGGCCGCAGGTGCGCCGCCATGACCCGCTCGATCGCGTCCATCGCCCCGCCCGCGATGCACAGCTCCTCGCCGGGCACACCGTCGGCGCGCAGCTGCGCCCGCGCGAGCGCGAGCAGCTCGGGCAGCACCTGCGGCTCGCCGTAGAGGCGCGCCGGCAGCTCGCAACGTGCGAGCGCGGCGCCGAGGTCAGGCAGCAGTGCCGGGTCGGGGTTGCCGCGCGAGAGATCGCGCGCGCCCGGCGGTACGGGAAGCGGGGCGCGTGGCGAGCCGACCGGCGGGCCGGGTCCGATGCGGGTCGCGCGGCGCGGCTCGCTGACGACGACGCCACGCCGGCGAAGCTCGGCGAAGCCCGCGGCGACGGTGACCGGGCTGAGCCCGGTCTCGACGGCGAGGCGTCGTACCGACGGCAGTCGCTGGCCGGGGGTCAACGCGCCGCTGGCGACGGCGGCCTCGACGTGGCGGACGAGCTCGGCCTTGCTGTTCGCGCGGATCCTGTACTGTTTCAGGGCAGTCATCCATCTGTACTATTACAGATTTTTATAGATGTAGAGAGGAGAGCGTGGTGTCCACGCAACAGCCGACGAACAAAACGACAGCGCAACCGTCCTCGGAGCGTGTGCGGCTGCGCCGCAAGCGCGAACGCGGGAGCTACGACCGCGCGGTGATCGACGCGATCCTGGACGAGGCGCTGATCGCGCATCTGGGCATCGTCGACGAGCACGGGCAGCCGTTCGTGATCCCGACGCTGCACGCGCGCAGCGGCGACGTCGTCTACTGCCACGGCTCGACCGCCAGCCGCACGCTGCGGGCGCTGGCGGCGGGTGCGCCGGCGTGCCTGACGGTGACGCTGATCGACGGGCTCGTGCTGGCGCGCTCGGCGATGCACCACTCGGCCAACTACCGCTCGGCGATGCTGATCGGGCAGGCGACGCTGCTCGAGGACCTCGACGAGAAGCAGGCAGCGCTGCGGGCGGTGGTCGAGCACATCGTTCCGGGCCGCTGGGATGACGTTCGCGCGCCGAGCGAGAACGAGCTGCGCGCGACGGCGGTGCTCGCGCTGCCGATCGCGGAGTGCTCGGCGAAGGTCCGGACCGGCGGACCGGTGGACGACGAGGAGGACTACGCGCTGGGAGCGTGGGCGGGCGTGATCCCGCTGGCGAGCAGCGCCGCGGCACCCGAGCCCGACCAGCGGCTGACGGCAGGCATCCAGGCGCCGGCCTACGTGACTGCCTACAGCCGCCCGGCGAGCCCGTGACCGCGAAGATAGGCGGACGCGTCCATCGCGCGCCCGCCGGGCGGCTGCACGACCAACAGCTCGAGCACGCCGGGCGCGCAGTCGAGCAGCAGGCGCCCGCCGCTCGCCAACAGGCCGAGCTCGCCGTCTGGCGCGGCGCGGGCGTCGCTCGCGTGAGGCCTCTGCGCCTCGCCGCTGTCGAGCAGCGCCGCGCGGCGCACCCCGAGCAGGCTGCCGTCGGCGAGCTCGACGCGGGCGCCGATGTGCGGATGCAGCGCGCGCACGACGCGCTCGAGCTCGACCGCGGGCCGACTCGGGTCGAGCAGGCGGTCGGCCGGCCCGAGCTTCTCGGCATAGGTGACACCGTCCTCGGGCTGCTCGACGAACGGCGGCGCCTCGTCGAGCGCCCGTACGAGCAGCTCGCCGCCGAGCTCCTGCAGACGGGCGGCCAGCGTGCCGTATGTGTCGTCGGCGTCGAATCGGCTCGATCGCCCTCGAGGCAGACGGGGCCGCTGTCGAGACCGGCGGTGAGACGCATGATCGAGACGCCGGTGCGCTCGTCGCCGGCCATGATCGCGCGCTCGATCGGCGCGGCGCCTCGCCAGCGGGGCAGCAGCGAGGGATGCACGTTCAGCAGCTCGTGCTCTGAGAGCAGGGGCTCCTTGATCAGCGCGCCGAACGCGCACACGATCACCGCGTTCGCGCCGCGCCCACCTCCGGCGCTGTCCGGGCCGAGCGCCTGCGCGATCAGCGCACGTGCCTGCGGATCGTTGACGTTCTGCGGCTGCTCGAGCGCGAGCCCGAGCGCCTGCGCCCGCGCGGCGACCGGCGGCGAGGTCAGGCGCCGGCCGCGACCGCTGGGGCGGTCGGGGCGCGTGATGACCAGCGCGGGGCGGTGGGCGTCGCTGCGCGCGAGCCGCTCGAGCACGGCGGCGGCGAACTCGGAGGTGCCGATGAAGACGGTGCTCACGGCGCCATGCTCGTGCCGCTCCGCGCTAGGCCGCGTCGGCAGGCAGATCCTCGGCCGGCGCCTCGCCGTGCCCTTCGGCGGCCTCGCGCATCGCGCGCATCGCCTCCTTGCGCGCCTCGCGCGAGATGCGGTCGAGGATCAGGACGCCGTCGAGGTGATCGATCTCGTGCTGGATCACGCGCGCCTCGCAGCCCCTCGGCCTCGACCTCGACCGAGTCGCCGCTCTCGTCGCGCGCACGTACCCGCAGGCGTGCGTGGCGCTCGACCTCGACGTGCACGCCGGGAAGGCTCAAGCACCCCTCGTCGCCGAGCTCGAGCTCCTCGCTCGAGCCACTCGATCTCCGGATTGACGAGCGCGGTGACGCGGATCATCGACATACGCTTTGTAGACGAGCACACGATGCAGCACGCCGAGCTGGGTCGCCGCGAGCCCGACGCCGAGCGCGTCGTGCATCAGCTCGCCCATGCGCTCGACCTCCGCCTGCAGCTCCTGGTCGAAGCGCTCGACCGGCAGCGCCGTCGCGCGCAGCACCGGGTCGCCGAGCTTGCGCACGTGGCGAAGCGCGGCGTCGCGGCGCTCGCGCGTCTCGGCATCGAGCTCGGCGGGCTCGGGCGCGTCCTGCTCGCGCTCGACCTCGACGTCGGCCTCCTCGGAACTCCGCTCAGGGAGCTCCAGCGACGCGTCCTGCTCGGCTGTGCGGTCGTTCGCGCTCATCTTCAGCCTGAGTCTAAAAGCAGCAGCCCGAAGGCGCGGCTTGGTTGCGCTCCTGGCGCAGGGGCTCCTCCCGGATCGCGAAGCCCGGACCTGGCAGTGGCGGCTCCTAGCCTTTTTGATGCGACGCGCTTCGCGCTCGCAGCGTCACGATCGTGCGCGTCGTGTGGAGCGTGCCGAGCGGATCGTGCGCGAGCAGCGTCACGCGGATGCGCATGCGTGTGAGCGCGTTTGAGCAGCGTCGCGTGCCCGGCTCGAGAGGTGCAGCGTGACGGCGTGCACCTGGCCGCCCGCCACCGTGAATGTACCGGCGGCCAGCGTCAGGATCGCGGCCTTCTTGCCGGGGGCTCCAGCGCCCGCGGCGATGACGGCACCGAGCGTGCGCAGGGTGACCGTGCCCGCGCAGCTCGTCTCCGTCGCCGGGCAGCTGATCTCGAGCGTCACGGCTCCCGACGGGCTCACCTCGAGCGAGGTGCCTGCCAGCTCGGCGTCCGGAATCGGCGGCACGAAGCTCATCTGAAAGCCGTTGACCCCCTGCGCGCCGGCGTCGACGGACGATTTCGCGAGGTCTGCTTCGTGCTGCGTGGTCGGTTCCGGTTCATGTTGTTTGGTCTTCTCCGGCTTTCCTGGGTTGCTTCGTTCCTCGCTTCTTCCTGCTTTCCTGCTTCTTCTGGGCTTTCGCGCTTTTCCTCGGCCGTTCTTCTTCGCTGTTCTTCTCACCTGTGCGGCTGTCCCGTCACCTTCACCGCAGTCGTAGCCGGGCGCGCTTTTGAAGCCGTAGCTGTCGGTCACGGTCAGCGTCACGGTGTATTCGCCGGGCGCGCTGTAGGTGTGGGTCGGTGCGACGCCGGTGCTCCCCGTTCCGTCACCCCAGCTCCAGGAGTAGGAAAGGACGGCCGCCCGGATATGGGTCGCTGGAATTGGCGGCGCTGAAGCTCGCTGCGATGCCGGGTTCCGGCGAGCTGGGTGGCGTGATCGTCGCGATCGGCGGCAACGGTTTGAAGAGGTTGAGCGAGTTCGGCGTGCCGACGCCCGAGGGCCCGTCGAATCCGATCGTCGCATTGCAAGCGGTGGTTCCTTCGCAATCGACCGTGACTCCCTTCAGTGCGTTGACGCCGCACGCTTCAGTTCACCGTCGTCGCAGAATCCGTTGCCGCCTTCGGTGACGTCGAACAGCGACGACCTTTCGCCGAGGTGCCCGTAGAGCGTGAGCGCCGGATATGCGACGCCGTCGCTGCCGCCCGCGAGCGCGTACAGCGAGCTGATCAGCGGCGTCGAGACCGAGGTCCCGCCGATCATCAGCCAGCCTTTCCCCTCTCCTTCTTCTTCGCACAGTGCGCCGCAGTTGTAGCTGTCGTAGATCTCGAAGCCGGTGTTCGGATCCGCGACGGCGGAGACGTCGGCGGCCACTCGTTTGCCGGCGCAGCCGGTCGCGGCATAGCCGGTCGCGGCCTGTTGCCAGGGTTCTGCGCTGAACAACGTGCTGCAACCGCCGCCGGTCGCGCCCCTTCTGGGTTTGCTCTTGTCGGAGGCGCCGTTGCTGTTCCAGACCGTCTCGCTCGTGCGTTCGCCCGATGCGTTGAGTTCCAGCGTGGTGCCGCCGACTGCCACGACGGAGGCAAGCGACGCGGGTGCGTCGGGTTGCTCGGCGGCGGGTTCATCCTTGTTGACGTATTCCGTCCAATTGTCGTAACCGGCGTCTCCCGTGGCAGCTGCGATCACGATGCCGGGGTGTCTGTACGCAGCGCGTTCGGCCGTCCCGAGGGCGCTCTCGGCCGCGCCGTAGGAGTTGGAGACCTCGGTCGCTCCCAAGTTGACCGCCTCGTTCACTGCGGCGGCGAGATTTTCGAAGCGTTCGTTGGCGGCCTCGACGAGCAGGATCTTGCAGTTGGGGCATACCGAGTGAGCCATCTCGACGTCGAGCGCGATCTCGACCGACCAGCCCCTTTTGTCGCGCGATGGCAGTAGCGTGGCGCTTCCGCTCTGGGACACCTTGTTGAAGCAGCCGTTGGCTTTCGTGCAGGCAGTGATCCCGTAGCGTTCATCGAAGGTGGCGAGGTCGCTTTCGATCTTCGGGTCGTCGAAGGCGTCAATCAGCGCGATCGTCTGCCCAGAGCCCCCCGCTGCCGGGTCGTATCCGTAGGCGCTTGCGAGCTGTTTGGGTGTCAGACCCGCGGTAAGCGCCGGTTCGGCGGCTCCAGCGGCGACCGTATAGGCACCTACGCCAGGCTCGCCGGCATCGGCCGAGGGGACAGGCACGCGCGCGAGGGCAAGGCATGCCGCATCGCCCGGCAGCGGCGCCGGGCAGACGCGGCTGATCTTCGCGTATTCGGTGCGCGTGGATCTCGCCGAGGCGGCCGAGGTCGCGAGCAGCGAGCAGAGGAGCACGGTGAGAAGGGCGCACGCGCGCAACCCCGCGCGCCGAGCACCGAGACAATCGATCCCCACATCCTGCTCACGGCCTCGCGATGCGTGCTCCGGCCGATCAGCCAGCTTGATCTCCACTAACACCTCACCTCCGTGTGACCGGTGTCCCAAGTCGGGAACCTACCAGAGGATGATGACCGGTTAAAGCGGCGGGCGCGCCGTTGCACGGTCGGCGCCGCGATGCTCTGAGCGGACGGTCTTGGCTGCGCGGGCTCAGCCCGTCAACGTTGGCCGAGCTTAGCCTTGGGCGCACGCAGGAGGATGACCTTCTGCCCGGTGTGGGTTGCGCCTGTGGGGTTGTGCGCGAGGATCGTCGCTCGGACGCGCAGTTGGTGCGAGCGTGCGAGCAGCGCCCGCGCCTTCGCCGACAGGTGCAGCGTGACCTTCCTGACGCCGCCGCCCGGGACGGTGAACGAGCCGCCGGCAAGCGTGAGGATGGCGGGCTTGGCCCTTGCTGCGGCGCGTACCGCATCAAGCGTGCGCAGCGTCACGGTGCCCGCGCAAGTGCTCACGCCGGCAGGACAGCTGATCGTGATGATCACCGCGCCTGACGCGCTCGCCTGTAGAGAAGTGCTCGCCGCAACTGCGTCGGGAGAGGCTTCTTGCGCCGCGAGCACGCCCACCTTCGCCGCTTCTTCTTCCTGACGTTTCTTCCCGGCAGCGGCCGCTTCTTCGGCCACCTGCCTGCCGTGTTGTTCGGCGAGCCGCTGCAATTCTGCTTCCTGCCCCTTCTGGGCTGCTTCTTCGACTGTGCCGGTGACGGTCTTTGTGGCGCCGCTCTCGTGGTAACCGATCCGAATCGTCTGGGAGCTCGGCGCGCAGCCTTCAGCAACTCTTACCCCGAGTTCCTGACCCGATTCGGGCGCATTCGCAAAGGCGCCCGAGAGTGTGCCGGTCGTCGAGACGAACGTATACACCTGTCCGCGGGTCAGTACCGGGCATGGCTTGCCTCGTTCGGCCGGGCGCACCAACACTTCCAACGCCGCATTTTGCAGTTCAACTGGCCCGTTCGAGGTCAGCTGTCCGTAGTCCTGTTTGGCCGTTGTCCCGTTGTCGACGATCGGAAAGGTCACGCTGGTGGAGGAGTCGAGCCTGACGCCTGCCGCTTCGATCCCCCCGGCGGGGCTTCCAGCTGAGCCGACCGTGAGCTCCGCATCGTTGCTCGTAAGTCGCCCCACCGTGCCGGTCCCGAACACGAAGACGTGTTCGACGTTCACCGGCTGGCCGTCTTCGCCGTTGACGTCAGTGTTGTCGAGCGGATAGGCGCCGTTGAACACGCCCGCCTCGCCGGGATCGGTGCCGGCGATTGTGAGAGGCCCAGCCTCGACACCCCCCTCGAGCAGCGGCTCGGCCTCGTTGCTGAGATCGAGCGTCAGTCCGTCGCCGACGGGACCCGAGACAGGTTGAAAGATCTGGATTTCACTTTCGCCGATTTTGGCGCCGACGCGGTTCGGGAAGTGCCACGTTTGTGTCGCGCCGATTTCGATCGGCAGGAATAGGTAGAACGACGATCCGCCAGTACCAGCTTCTGGAACGACCTTGAGGCCGCCCGCGCCAAGCTTAAGCGGCGATGCCCCGAGTATGAAGTAGCCGTCCCCTTCGACCGTCATCGATTCGGCAGTGAGGTCGCTGAAATCGTCAAAGCTGAAGGTGCAGGCTTCCTCTTCTTCTTCTTCTTCTTCTTCTTCGCCGACCGTGCAGGGAGCGAGCGCGGGAAAGGTCAGCGCGCCGATGGCCTCGCCGGCGCTCGGCGCGACGCCTCCTGCCCAATTCCCCGCAGACGACCATTTTTCCGAGACCGTCGACTTACCGGTCCAGGTGAACGACGGACTTGCGAGCGCAGCCGGCGCTAGGACGAGACCTAGCCCGGTCGCCGCCAGCAGACAGAGCGCGCGGGCGAGCGAACACGCGCTACGGGCGCTGAAGCCCGTCCGAGCCGCTGGCCCTCCCATAGCCCTCTCCACGTCCCTCTCCCTGTGATCGGCTCGCCAGAGTTGCGGCACAGTACCAGATGCCTGAATGTTCTGGCAAGCAAAGATTGTGAGAGTCGAGCCAGCTTGCGCCGGGCATCGTCACCGTTGCTTACTGCGGATCGACATCCACGCTGAAGCTGACGCCCAGGTGAAGGCGGCTCGCGGCGACTCGCGCGACCGCCTCGCCGACTGCCGCACAACCGGCCGTCGCTCAGCAGCCTTCACCATCAGCATCGAGCGCTCGCGCCCGCGCAGGCGAAACAAGCGCGGCGGGCCCGAGCACGGTCGCGCGCTCACCGGGGTGGGTGGCTGTTCCCGAGGGAACAGCGATGTCGAGCAATGACGCTTTTAGGGATTCGCGCAGCTCGCTCGCTGCGGCGCGCGCATCTCGCGCGACCTCGGCCGAGCAGACGATCCGGATCAGGTGCGAGAACGGCGGGTAGCTGAGCGCGCGCCGGCGCTCGAGCTCACCGGCGATGAAGCCGTCGCTGTCGTGGCGCGCGGCATGGACGATCGCGCGCGCCTCAGGGGCGATCGTCTGGACGAGCACGCGTCCGTCCCCGCCGCGCCCGGCGCGCCCGGCGAGCTGCGCGATCAGCGCGAACGTACGCTCCTCGGCGCGGAAGTCCGGGAAGCGCAGCGTGGCGTCGGCGTCGAGCACCACGCCGAGGCTGACGTCGGGAAAGTCGTGGCCCTTGGCGACCATCTGCGTGCCGATCAGGACGCCGCGGTCGGCCGCCTCGAAGCTGCGCAGGATCTCACCGACGCCTCGGTCCTCCCCGACCACGTCGGCGTCGAGGCGAAACACCGGGAAGTGACCGTCGTCGAAGACGTGGGCGAGGTCGTGCTGCAGGCGCTCGGTGCCGGCGCCGTGGCGCGCGACGGCCGTCGAGGAGCAGTCGCAGCAGCGCGCCGGTACGAGCTCGCGGTGACCGCAGTGATGGCACGCGAGGTAGCCGCCGGCGCGGTGCAGCACGAGCGCCACGTCGCAGTCCGGGCAGCTCCACACGCGCCCGCACGAGCGACACGAGAGGAAGTTCGACCAGCCGCGCCGGTTGAGCAGGACGATCGCCTTGCCGCCGCGCCGCGCGTACGTCGCCGAGCGCCTGCGCGGTCAGCGGATGCAGGCCCGGCGCCTCGCCGCGCATGTCGAGCACCCGCACGGCGGGCAGCGGCCGCCCGTCGACCCTGCTTGCGAGCACGCTCACCGGCAGCCGCTGCACGCTCTCCGGGCGCGGCGTCGCGCTGCCGGCCAGCAGCACCGCGCCGCTTCGCACGGCTCGCTCGGCGGCGACGTCGCGCGCGTCGTAGCGCGGGTCGCCCTCGTGCTTGTAGGAGGCGTCGTGCTCCTCGTCGACGACGATCAGGCCGAGCTCCTCGATCGGCGCGAAAACCGCCGAGCGCGGCCCCACGCACACCCGCGCCTCGCCGTCGCGCAGGCGCCGCCACTCGGCGTAGCGCTGCGCCGGCGTCAGGCGCGAGTGCAGCACGGCGACCGTGTCGCCGAAGCGCTCGACGAAGCGCCCGACGATCTGCGGCGTGAGCGCGATCTCGGGCACGAGCACGATCGCGCCGCGGCCCTGCGCCAGCGCGGCGTGAGCGGCACACAGGTAGATCTCGGTCTTGCCCGAGCCGGTGACGCCGTGCAGCAGGCGCTGCTCGCCGCGCCGTTCACGCAGCGCGGCGTACACGGGCGCGAGCACGGCCTGCTGCTCGAGGGTCAGCTCCGGTGCGCCGCGACCGCGCGCACCGACCGGCAGGTGCTCCGGGCGCGCAACCGCGCGGCGCTTGCGCCCGCTCAGGCGGCGTGTCGCGCCCGGCGGCAGCACCAGCGCGAGCGCGCGGGCGATCGTCGAGCAGTACTCGGCTGCGATCCACTCCGCGAGCGCGAGCAGCTCGACGGGCACCGCGGGCGGGCCTTCATCGAGCGCGCGCAGCGGCGCGAGCAGCTTCTCCTCGGCGACCTCGCTGCTGTCCGCCAGCGCGACGACCACGCCGAGCACCTTGCGGGCGCCGAACGGCACGACGAGCATCGAGCCGACGCCAACCTCGCCGCGCAACGCCTCGGGCAGCCGATAGTCGAACGGCCCACGCAGGGCGCGCGCCGTCGTCATCGGCTCGACCTTCGCGATCAGCGATCTCGTGGCGGGCGCGGCGTCGCGCTCGTCGAGTGCAGCGGTGCTCGACACCGACCTGACCCTAGAGGACCGATAGGCGGCGCCAGGCGCCTTGCTCAGAGGCCGGCGGCGGCGCGCAGCGCGTCGACCTTGTCGGTCCGCTCCCAGGTGAAGTCGGGGTCGTCGCGGCCGAAGTGGCCGTACGCGGCGGTCTTCTGGTAGATCGGGCGGTGCAGGCGCAGCTCCTCGCGGAAGGAGCCCGGACGCAGGTCGAAGACCTCGTCGACCGCGCGCGCGATCTGGGCGCGCGTGAGGCCGTCTTTCTCGGTGCCGAAGGTCTCGACCATCACCGATACCGGGTGTGCGACACCGATCGCGTAGGCGACCTGCACTTCGGCGCGGTCGGCGAGCTTCGCGGCGACGATGTTCTTGGCGACCCAGCGCGCGGCGTAGGCCGCCGAGCGATCCACCTTCGAGGGGTCCTTGCCGGAGAACGCGCCGCCGCCGTGGCGGGCCATGCCGCCGTAGGTGTCGACGATGATCTTGCGCCCGGTGAGCCCGCAGTCGCCGACCGGGCCGCCGATCACGAAGCGACCGGTGGGGTTGACGAGGAAGTTCCTGCGGAGCTTGCTCGCGTCGTAGAGGCCGTCCGGCAGGATCGGCACGACTACGTGCTCCCAGAGATCGTCGGGGATCTGCGCCTCCGAGCCCTCGCTGTGCTGGGTGGAGATCAGCAGCTTTTCGATCTCCGACCGGCTTGCCGTCCTGGTAGCGCACGCTGACCTGCGTCTTGCCGTCGGGGCGCAGGTAGCCGAGCGTGCCGTCCTTGCGCACCGCCGACAGGCGCTCGGCGAGCCGGTGCGCGAGCGAGATCGGCAGCGGCATCAGCGTGTCGGTCTCGTTGGTGGCGTAGCCGAACATCATCCCCTGGTCGCCGGCGCCGGCGACGTCGAGCTCGTCGTCGTCTGCTGCGTCGGTGCGAGCCTCGTAGGCCTTGTCGACGCCCTGCGCGATGTCCGGCGACTGCTTGTCGATCGCGTTGAGCACCGCGCAGGAGTCCGCCGAGAAGCCGAGGTCGGCGTCGGTGTAGCCGATGTTGCGGATCGTCTCGCGCGCGATCTCCTGGATGTCGACGTAGGTCTCGGTCGAGATCTCGCCGGAGACGACGACCAGGCCGGTGTTGACGAGCGTCTCGCACGCGACGCGGCCGTACGGTTCGTCGGCGAGGACGGCGTCGAGCACGCCGTCGGAGATCTGGTCGGCGATCTTGTCGGGATGGCCCTCCGTGACCGACTCGGAGGTGAACAGGAACTCGTTGTCGCTTAGCTCAGTCATGGTCTTTTGGTGATCAGCTCCGAGAGGTCGAGGGGGCACGGATGCGGGGCCGTGCCGCGCCGTGCAGTTGGCAAAAGTCGCAGAAGTCTATGCGGCGCGGGCGCGTCCGCGCTGGCCGCGCTCGACGAAGTCGATGATCAGCGGCACGCCGTCCATCCCGTAGCGGGCGCGCAGACGATTCTCGACGAAGTAGGCGTAGTCGCGGGTGACGCGCGCGCGCGAGTTGACCTGGATCGCGAATCGCGGCGGGCGCTCGCCGATCTGGGCCATGTAGATCAGCTTCAGGCGATGGTTGCCCGAGCCCCGGCGCGTGCCGACCGGGGGCTGGCGCGCCTGCACCGTCTCGGCGAGGAAGCGGTTCAGCTCGGGCGTGGGGATGCGGCCGCTGACGCGGTCGCCGAGCGTGATCGCCTCGGTCAGCAGGCGCGCGACGTGGCGGCCGGTCTTGGCGCTGACGGTCAGCACGCGCGGGCGCAGGCGCAGCTTTTCGGCGACGCGGCCGCGCTCGTACTCGAGGTCGAGTCGCCCGCCGGCGTCGCCGTCGGCGGGTTCCTGCATGTCCCACTTGTTGAGCACGATCGCGGTCGCGCAGCCGGCCTTCATCGCGAGCTCGGCGATGCGCAGATCCTGCGCGGTGACGCCGTCGCTGGCGTCGCAGACGACCAGTGCGACGTCGGCGCGCTCGGCGGCGCGCCGCGAGCGCAGCGACGTGTAGTACTCGACCGAGTCCGACACCTTCGCCTGCCGGCGGATGCCGGCGGTGTCGACGAGGATCAAGCCGGCGCTCGCCGACCAGCAGCGGCGTGTCGATCGCGTCGCGGGTGGTGCCCGCGACGTCCGAGACGATCACGCGCTCCTCGCCGAGGAAGCGGTTGACGAGCGAGGACTTGCCGACGTTCGGCCTGCCGATCACCGCGAGGCGCACCGTGTCGTCCTCGGGCTCGGAGTCGCCCGCGGGCAGCAGCTCGACGATGCGATCGAGCAGGTCGCCCGTGCCGAGGCCCTGTGCGGCCGAGACCGGCATCGGCTCGCCGAGGCCGAGGCGATGGAAATCGGCCGCGAGCGCGAGCTCGTTGACGCTGTCGCACTTGTTCGCCGCGACGATCGTCGGCAGCGGCGCGCGGCGCAGCAGATCGGCCATCTCCTCGTCGCCCGCGCGCACGCCGGCGCGCGCGTCGACCACCAGCACCGCCACCTCGGCGTCGGCGATGCCCGCGCGCGCCTGCTCGCGGATCGAGCCCGCGAGCGGGTCCTGGTCCTCGAAGTCGACGCCGCCGGTGTCGATCAGCGTGAAGCGGCGTCCGTTCCACTCGCACTCGAGCTCCTTGCGGTCGCGCGTGACGCCCGGGCGCTCGTGCACGACCGCCTCACGCGTGCCCGTGAGGCGGTTGATCAGCGAGGACTTGCCCACGTTCGGATAGCCGACGATCGCGACCTTCATTGGGCCAGTATGCCCAACTGGCGGTTCCGGCCCGGTTCACGTTGCTGCCAGCGCCCGCTGACAGGCCGGCCTTGCGTACGCCTCCATTGCGTCAACGCGGCGCGACGCCAGTCCCGAGGATCAGCGACAGCGCACGCTCGATCTCGGCAAGCTGCTCGGGGCTGACCGCGCCCAGACGATCCAGCAGGCGCGAGCGCGCGACCGAGCGAACTGCACGGCAGATCGCCCGGGAGTCGCGATCGATCCCAGCGTCGCGCGGCACCTCCGGGTCGGAGAGGCGACTGGCGCGCGTGAACTGGACAAGCGGCACCACCACGATGAGGTCGGAGCGCCTCGCGTCGGCGTTCAGCTCATCGACAGAGATCACGACAGCCGGGCGATTCTTCGCCGGCTCGCCGTCTCTTCCGGCTCCGAAGGTGACGAGCCACACCTCGCCTCGGCGCGGCTCAGTCGAGGCCATCGGCGAGGCTTGCCTCCCAGGCGAGGTCCTCGGCGCCAACATCGGGATTCCCGGCATCGATACGGCTCGCTGCGCGCTCCGAGTCCCAGATCGACCTGTGCCTCTCGCTCGCGTGCTACATCCGCGAGCAGCGCCGCCAACGAGGTTCCTTGTGACCGCGCCTGTTTGGCCAGCAGATCACGTGTCGCCCGCGTCACACGAATCGTCGCCGTCTCAGTCGCCATGATCGACCCGAAGTGTAGCGCCTCATGATGGCGCTAGTGACTGTTTACAAGACGCGACGAGCTCGCGGCCACGACGGCGTCGACGCTCAGCCCGCTCGTGTCGAGCGTGACGGCGTCCTGGCGCGGCGTGCAGCGGGCTGTGCTCGCGCGAGCGGTCGCGCTCATCGCGCAGCGTCTGCTCGGCGAGCACGGTGCCGACGTCGGCGCCCAGCTCGGCGGCGCGGCGCTGCGCGCGCGCTCGCGCGCGTCGGCGGTGAGGAACACCTTCAGCTCGGCATCGGGCGCGACGACCGTGCCGATGTCGCGCCCCTCCGCCACCCAGTCCCCGCGCGCGATCAGCTCGCGCTGCTTGGCGACGAGCGCCGCACGCACGTCCGGGTCGGCGGCGAGCACCGACGCCGCCTCCGAGACCTCGGGCGTGCGAATCGCCTCGGTGACGTCGCGTCCGTCGAGCAGCACCGGAAGCGGGGCCTCCGGCGAAGCCGCGCCGTCGCCGCCGCCGAACTCGATCTCGACCGCGCGGGCGAGCTCGCCGAGCGCGCCCGGGCGCTCCGGCAGCGTGCCCCCTCCCCGCTCCAGCGCAGCGAGCGCGACGCGAGCGGTACATGGCGCCGCTGTCGAGATATGTGAAGCCGAGCTCGCGCGCGAGCGCGCGAGCGACGGTTGACTTGCCGGCGCCGGCGGGCCCGTCGATCGCTACGAGCACAGCCGCGCGAGATCCTCGACGAAACCGGGATAGGAGACCGCGGCGGCGTCCATCCCCACCACCTCGACGCCCTCGCGCGAGGCGAGCCCGGCGACGGCGCCCATCATCGCCATGCGGTGATCGCCGCGCGCGTCGAGGCGCCCGCCCCGCAGGCCGCCGTTGCCGCGTACGGCGAAGCCGTCGCTGGTGGCCTCGATCTCGCCGCCGAGGCCGCGCAGGCCCTCGACGACGCCGGCGATCCGGTCTGACTCCTTGACGCGTAGCTCCTGCGCGCCGCGCACGATCGTCTCGCCCTCGGCGTAGCAGCCGAGCAGCGCGACCAGCGGCAGCTCGTCGATCGCGAGCGGCACCTCGTCGGGCTCGACGACCGTGCCCTCGAGCGCGCCGTGGGCGACGTCGAGGTCGCTGACGGGCTCCTCGGACTCGAGCTCTCCGGTCTCGTCCTCGAGGTCGCCGAGGACGATGCCGCGCATCCGCCGCACGATGCGCAGGAAGCCAGTGCGGGTCCAGTTGACGCCGACGTCGCCGATCAGCAGCCGCGAGCCGGGCACGAGCACGCCGGCGGCGACCATGAAGGCGGCCGAGCTCGGGTCGCCGGGGACGGTGACGCTGTCGAGCAGCAGCTCGTCGGCGTTGACGACCGTCACGTGCAGGCCGTTGCGGTGGATCGCCACGCCGGCGCGCAGCAGCATCCGCTCGGTGTGGTCGCGGCTGCGCGCCGGCTCGCCGACGGTCGTCGCGCCGTCCGCGGTGAGCGCCGCGAGCAGCAGGCACGACTTGACCTGCGCGCTGGCGACGCCGATCTCGTAGGAGATCGCGCGCAGGCGCGTGCCGTGGATGCGCAGCGGCGCGAAGCGCCCCTCGCGCGCCTCCAGCTCGGCGCCCATCTGGCGCAGCGGCTCGACGATGCGGTCCACCGGTCGGCGGCGGATCGACTCGTCGCCGTCGAGCGTGAAGCTGCATCCCTCCTGCGCGGCCAGCCAGCCAGGCAGCAGCCGCAGCAGCGTGCCGGCGTTGCCGACGTCGATCGGGCTCGGCGGCTCGCACGCGTCGCGCAGCCCGGTACCGCGCACCACCAGGTCCGCGCCGTGGACCTCGACGAGCGCACCGAGCCCGCGCACGGCCTCGAGCGTGGAGGTCGGTGTCGGCGGCGTGCAGATAGCGCTCGATGCGCACCGGCTCGGAGGCCATCGCCCCGAGCAGCGCGGCGCGATGCGAGATCGACTTGTCGGCCGGCGCGCGCAGCTCGCCGGAGAGACCGTGCGCGGGCTCGAAGCGCATGTTCATCGCGAGCCACTCATGCTTGCACGACCGCGAAGCCGAGGCGGCGATCAGCTCCCTGGCGCGGCCGGAGTGCTCGTCGCCGGCGATCCACAGCGCCACGACGCCCTGGCGGTTGTCCTGCGACGGCGAGAGCACCATGTCGAGGATGTTGACGCCGGCGCCGCCCAGCGCGAGCGCGATCTCGGCGATCACGCCCGGGCGGTTGGGCACCGAGGCGCGCAGCTCGATCGCCGTGGCGCCCGCGCCTCCGACCAGGCCCGGCGCCGAGCAGCGACTCGCGCTCGGCGCGCGAGCGCTCGTTCCAGGCGCTCACCGCGCCCGCGTCCCCCGCGGCGAGCCAGCCACGCACCTCCTGCAAACCCGCCGCCAGCCCGTCGATGGCTGATACCAGCGCGTCGCGGTTGGACATGTAGATGTCGGTCCAGATCGCCGTGTTGGCACCCGCCACGCGCGTCGCGTCGCGAAAGCTCGGTCCGACCGCGGGCAGCCGCTGGGACTCCTCGCCCAGCAGCGCGGCGGTCTCGCCGACGAGCAGGTTCGCGAGCACGTGCGGCAGGTGTGAGACGCCGGCCATCAGCCGGTCGTGGGTCTCGGCGTCGATCGCCTGCGGACGCGCTCCGAAGCGGCTGAGCAGCCGGTGCAGGCGCTCGTAGAGCACGCCCGCGGTGCTGCCTTTGGCCGGCGTCAGGTACCACGTCGCGCCATCGAAGAGGTCCTCGCGCGCGTGCTCGACTCCGGCGGTCTCCGCGCCCGCCAGCGGGTGACCGCCGACGAAGCGCTCGTCGGCCGCCGCGTCGGCGAGTGCGCGCTTGGTCGAGCCGACATCGGTTACGACGCAGTCGCCGCCGGCGCTGTCGAGCGCGAGGCGCACCGTCTCGCCGAGGGTCCCCACCGGCGTGGCGGCAAACACCACGTCGGCGCCCGCGACGGCCGCGGCAACGTCCTCGGCCTGCGCGTCGATCGCCCCGAGCTCGAGCGCCTTGGAGCGCACGGCCGGGTCGGCGTCATACCCGCAGACCTCAGCGTCGGCGCGCGAGCGAGCGGCCAGCCCGATCGAGCCGCCGATCAGACCGACGCCGAGGACCGCGATCCTCATCCGATCAGGTCTGCGCCAGGGCGACGTTGCGAGCGCGCACAGACTCCGCCAAGGCCTCCAGCACCTCGACGGTCGTCTCCCAGCCGATGCATCCGTCGGTGATCGACTGCCCGTAGCAAACCTCGGCCCCGGGCTGCAGATCCTGGCGGCCCGCGACGAGAAACGACTCGAGCATCACGCCGACGATGGCGCTGTTGCCGCGCCCGATCTGCTCGCCGACGTCGGCTGCCACGCGCGGTTGGCGCTCGGGGTCCTTGCCGCTGTTGTCGTGGCTGAGGTCGATCATCACGCGCCGCGGCAGGCCCGCGCCGTCGAGCAGTGCGAGCGCTGCCGCAACGCTCGAGGCCTCGTAGTTGGGCTGGCCTTTGCCGCCCCGCAGGATGACGTGACAGTCCTCGTTGCCGCGCGTGTACAAGATCGCGGGCGTGCCTTTCGGATCGATGCCGGCGAACGCGTGTGGCTCCGCCGCGGCGCGGACGGCGTCGACGGCCACCTGCACGTTGCCATCGGTGCGGTTCTTGAAGCCGACCGGCATCGACAGCCCCGAACCGAGCTGCCGGTGGATCTGGCTCTCGGTCGTGCGCGCGCCGATCGCGCCCCAGGAGACCGCGTCGGCGATGTACTGCGGCGTGATCGGGTCCAGGAACTCACAGCCAACGGGAATTCCGGCATCGAGCACGCCGAGCAGCACCCGGCGCGCGAGGTGCAGTCCGGCGTTGACGTCGCCCGAGCCGTCGAGGTGCGGGTCGTTGATCAGACCCTTCCAGCCGGTCGTGGTTCGTGGCTTCTCGAAGTAGACCCGCATCGCGATCAGCAGCTCGCTGCTCAGATCGCGTGCGAGCTGACCGAGCAGTGCTGCGTACTCGAGCGTCGCGTCGGGATCGTGAACGCTGCACGGCCCTACCACCGCGAGCAGCCGCGCATCGGTCCCCTCGAGGACGGCGCGGACGTCGTTGCGCCCGCGAATCACGACGTCCGCCTGCTCGCGGCTCAGCGGCAGCTCCTCGAGCAACGCGTCGGGCGCGAGCAGCGGCACGACCCTTTCGATACGCCTGTCGCGGACGAAGTCGGCCGGACGCAGCTCGGTACCATGCAGCTCAGGCAAGAGCCGGCTCCCTCCCCGCGAGCGCTTTGCCCGCGAGCGCCGCCGCGCGCTCGACCGCGAGCGCGTACGCGGCGAAGTCCTCGGCCCGCAGCGCCTGCGGCCCATCACAGATCGCCTCGTCGGGGTCGGGGTGCACCTCGACGATGATGCCGTCGGCACCGACCGCGGCGGCCGCCAGCGACAGCGGCGTCACCAGCTCGCGCCGGCCGGCGGCGTGGCTCGGGTCGACGATCACGGGCAGGTGCGTGAGCTCCTTCAGCACCGGCACCGCCATCAGGTCGAGCGTGAAGCGGTAGGCGGTCTCGAACGTGCGGATGCCGCGCTCGCACAGCATCACGTTGGGGTTGCCTTCCTTGAGGATGTACTCGGCTGCCATCAGCAGCTCGTCGAGCGTGGCGGAGAGCCCGCGCTTGAGCAGGACGGGACGCCCGGCGCGGCCGAGCTCGGCCAGCAGCGGGTAGTTCTGCATGTTGCGGGCGCCGATCTGGATCACGTCGGCGACCTCCAGAACGGCGTCGAGGTCGCCGATGTCCATCAGCTCGGTGACGATCGGCAGGCCCGTCTCGGCCTTCGCCTCGGCGAGCAGCCTCAGGCCCTCCTGCCCGAGCCCCTGGAAGGCGTAGGGAGAGGTGCGCGGCTTGTAGGCGCCGCCGCGCAGCAGCGTCGCGCCGGCATCGCGCACGACGCGTGCGGTCTGCAGCGTCTGCTCGCGCGACTCAACCGTGCACGGCCCGGCGATCAGCGCGAAGTGTCTCGCCCCGACCTTGCGCCCGTCGATGTCGAGCACGGTGCGCTCGCCGTGGGTGATCTGCGCGGAGGCGAGCTTGTAGGGCTTGAGGATCGGCACGACGCGGTCGACGCCGGGCTGGCCCTCGAGGCCGAGGCTCTCGACGTTCGCGTCCTGCTCGACGTCGCCGATCGCGCCGATCACGGTCACGCGCGCGCCAGAGCTGCGGTGCGCGCGCGCACCGGCTCGCTCGATCTTGGTTACGACCGCCTCCACCTCCTCCTCGGTGGCGGTCTCCTTCATGACAATCATCATCAAGTCATCCTTTCACTACGCCTGGGCATGTTAGAGGCGCCGGAGAGCGGCCTCTCGTTCGACCGTGAGGAGGGCGCTGAGACGCCCGCATGGGTGGCGCTCGGCCCGCTCGCGCGGACCCGGTGCGGCTGCAGGCACCCACTCACGGACGGGTGCAGGCCGAAGCGCCTAGATAAATCGCCAGGCGCGATAGGCGAACGACGTTGACCACGCGGCGGCGGCGCGAGCTGCAGGGGCGTATGTGCAGGCCAGCGTGGTCATGACTGTCTCACCGGTTTGTAGCAGACCGGTGACGCACAGTCGAGGGGTGGGAGACAAGTTGACGACCGCGCGCCTCGCACGACGGGCTGGCGGCTCCGCGGCGACCGAGCGCGAGCTCAGGCGCCGTCGAGCACTTCGGCGAGCGCGTCGAGGAAACGCGTGTTCTCCTCGGGCAGACCGTAGGTGACTCGCAGGGCGGGTACCTCGCTGCCGAGCGCGCTGCCGCCGCGCACGAGCACGCCGCGCTCTTCCAGTCCGCGCATGGCCTGCTGCTCGTCGCCATCCTCGCCGAGCGCGAACCAGCAGAAGTTGGCCTGCGAGTCCGCCGGCTGGATGCCGAGCGCACGCAGGCGCTCGTCGACGGAGATCCGCTCGGCGACGGTGCGGATGACACGATCCTCGACCGCGTCCTGGTGGGCGAGCGCCTCGACCGCCGCGGCCTGGGCGAGCGCGTTGCAGAAGAACGGTTGGCGCACCTGATCGAGCGCCCGCGGTAGCTCCTCAGAGCCACACAGCGCGAAGCCGACCCGCAGCCCGCACAGGCCGTAAACCTTGGAGAACGTGCGCAGCAGCACCAGGTTCGGATGGGCGTCGAGCAGCTCGAGCGAGGCGTCCGGGTCATCGAGCACGCTGAACTCGCAGTAGGCCTCGTCGAGGATCACGCACACGTGCGGCGGAACCTCCTCGAGAAAGCCCGCGATCTCCGCGAGTGCGACGGCGGTGCTGGTCGGGTTGTTGGGATTGCAGACGAGCACCAGGCGCGTGGCGACGGTGATCTCGCGCAGCATCGCCTGCAGGTCGTGGCGTTCCTCGCTGTCGAGCGCAACCGTCAGCGTCCGCGCACCCGACGCGGCGCCGAGGTGCGGATAGACCGAGAACGACGGCCACGCGTACACGAGCTCGGCGCCCGGCTCGAGCAGTGCCTCGCCGGCGGCCAGCAGGATGTCGCACGAGCCGTTGCCGATCGCGATCCGCGAGACGGGGACGCCGTAGCGGTCGCTGAGGCGCTGGCGCAGCAGCGAGTTGGACGGGTCGGGGTAGCGGTTGAGCGTGCCCAGCGCGCGATCGATCGCGTCACGCACGGCCGGCAGCGGCGGGTACGGGGACTCGTTGCTGGCGAGGCGCACGAGCGGCTCCTGCTGCGCGTAGCCCCCGGCGGCGGGGTAGGTCGGGATGCGCCTGATGCGCTGTGAGAACTCGATCGCCACCCCAACATTGTGTCGTGTTCCGTGCGTGCGAGGCGACGAGATCCTTCGACAACGCCGATGACCCCCGATCCTCTCCTCGTCGCCGATAATGCGAGGCCATGACGAACCCTGAAGGTCGACCCGCATACAGAAGTATGCGCCGCGCCGTCGATGCGCTCATCACCGGCTCAGAGCCGATCCGCGTCCGCCTGCAAGCGGCGGAGGAAAGCTTCCGTGATGTCGACCGGGAGCGCGACCTCGCCACTGAGCTGGAACGCAACCTGTGGCACCGAATCGCGTCGAGCCTCGTCAGCGGCGGCCCTGAGGATGCCGAGGAGAGCGACGATTACTCCCCGGAGGCGGTCTCAGCCTCGATCGCCATGCTGGATGAGGACATTGCGGTCCTCGTCGCTCGAGACATGCTGCGCCTGTACGAGCTCACGGCAACTTCTCCTGAGGACTCCGAGCGTTGGCCCTCAGACCGATGGCCTGGCGACGACAGAGAACGAGGCGCGTCGGCCTGAGCCACGAGCTGGCCGGAAGCACGGACTACTGTGCCGCCTCCAGGTCGGTGCGCAACTCGCGCGCGTTGCCCAGGTAGACGTGCGCGGGCACGTGCTCGTCATCCGCGTAGTAGTGGATCAGCACCCTGATGACGCGCGGCATCGACTGCGGTACAGGGATCTCCTGCGCACACAGCAGCGGCACACGATCGAAGCCGACAGCGCGCGCAGCGACGGCGGGGAACTCCGCGTTGAGGTCGCGGGTGGCGGTGAAGATGCAGCTGACGACGCTCTCCGGCGCGAGCGCGTTGCGCCGCATGATCTCCTGCATCAGCTCGCTGGTCGCGTCGAGGATGTCCTTGGCGTCGTTGCGCTCGACGCTTACGGCGCCCCGCAGGGCGAACAGTCGCATGGCGCGCGATTCTGTCAGAGCGCGAGCGCGCGCAGGCGGTCGAGCTCTGACGGTTGTACACGACGATGTGCTCCCCGCGCCAGTCCGTCCAGCGCCAGCGGGCCGAAGCCCGTCCGTTCGAGCTCGAGCACCGGATGACCGACGGCCTGGCACATGCGACGCACCTGGCGGTTGCGGCCCTCGTGGATCGTCAGCTCGAGCAGGTTCGAGCCGGCGCCGCCGATTCGGCGCGCGCGCGCCGGCGCGGTGACGCCATCCTCGAGGGATACGCCCGCGCGCAGCGCGCGCAGCGCCGCGCCCGACAGCGGCGTGCCGGCGAGGCGCGCGCGGTAGGTCTTCGGCACCTCAAAGCGGGGATGCGTCAGGCGGTTGGCGAGCTCGCCGTCGTTGGTCAGCAGGATCAGGCCGGCGCTGTCGATGTCGAGCCGGCCGACCGGGTATAGGCGCAGCCCGCGCGCAGGCACGAGCTCGACGACGGTCGGCCTTCCGTGCGTGTCGCGCGCGCTCGAGACGACTCCGACGCGGCTTGTTGAGCGCGTACAGCACGCGCGGCTCAGCGCCCGTGAGCGGGCGTCCATCGAGCGCCACGCGGCTGCTGTCATCGACGTCACGGGCCGGGTCGGTGACGATTTGCTCGTCGATGCTCACGCGTCCGGCCGCGATCAGCGCCTCGGCGGATCGCCGCGAGGCGACGCCTGCGTGGGCGAGGTACTTCGCTAGGCGCATCGTCGATTTTCGGTGAGTTGACGCATCCGCTGCAACGATAGGACGCACATGGACCTGGAACTGCTCGATCAGACGCTCGCCGCGCGCGGCGAGCCGCGCTTTCGCGCCGGCCAGATCTGGAGGTGGGCGGCCGGTGGCGCGCGCGGCTACGAGCAGATGACGAATCTGCCCGGCGCCCTGCGCGAGGCACTCGACGGCGAGCTTCCGTTCTCTACGCTGCGCCTGCGTGAGGAGGCGCATTCCAGTGACGGCACCGTCAAGGCGCTGTTCGACACAGCCGACGGCCGGCCGCTGGAGGCGGTGCTGATGCGCTACCGCGACCATCGCGAGGGCGACACAGGCGCCGGGCCGCAGCGCGGCAGGCGTTCGATCTGTGTCTCCTCGCAGTCGGGCTGTCCGTTGACGTGCACGTTCTGCGCCACCGGCGCGATGAAGTTCGCGCGCAACCTGAGCGCGTCTGAGATCCTCGACCAGGCGCTGCACTTCCGCCGCATCGAAGCGATCGACCATTGCGTGTTCATGGGCATGGGTGAGCCGATGCTCAACATCGACAACGTGCTCGCGGCCTGCGAGCGCCTGCCGGACATCGGCATCACGCACCGTCGCACCACGATCTCGACGGTCGGCTGGATCCCCGGCATCGAACGCCTGGCCGACTCCGAGATGCCGCTGCGACTTGCGCTGTCGCTGCACGCCGCCGACGAAGCACTGCGCTCGGAGCTGATGCCGGTGAACGAGCGCTATCCGCTTCGCGACGTGATCGAGGCGTGCCGCGCGTTCTACGCGCGCAAGCACAGACGCGTGTTCATCGAGTACGTGATGCTCGCCGGCGTCAACGACCGCTATCAGCAGGCGCTTGCGCTCGCCGATGCTCTGCGGACCGGGACAGCTGGCTCGCCACCGATCTTCAAGGTCAACCTGATCCCCTACAACCCGACCGCGGCCGGACCGTTCTCGGGGTCGAGCCGCGAGTCGATCGCCGCGTTCCGCGCCGCGCTCGAGTCGCGCGGCGTGCCCGTCACCGTACGTCTGACCCGCGGGCGCGACATCGACGCGGCCTGCGGCCAGCTCGCGGCCAGCGCGGCCTGACCAAACCTGCCGCTAGTCGTGCCTGGCGGGGTGATGTCGCTTGCAGTTCAGGCCGGCCACGCTCTGGCGCGCATCCGTGCTCGTTACGCAAGCCATCCCCGCCGCGCCGCTGGCCTTTTCGATCGGTGGGCATTCGAGGCCGCTCTGGTTGCACTGCAGCGCACCCGGGTGCTACCGGCCTCGAGACAGCGAGGCGGGCACGCGTTCGTGTTGGCTCGGGACGGCCCCTGGAACGCCGGTGACGACCATTTCTGCGTCCTTCTTGGTCTGCATTACGCCTCCTACGGCGATCGACAACAACCCTCTGTAGGCATGTCGATCAGGGGCGTCCAAATCCAGGAGAGATGCACCACCGAAAGCCTCGCGCAAAACGTCGGTCGGGAGAGAGGGCGCAACTCGCGAGTCCTGCTTAGCGTGCTCGGATCGGCCGCCACGCGAAACGGAACCTGCCTAGGGCTTCAGTTCACCTCGGGCGATCTGCAGAGACTGGGCGCTTGAGGCGATCGTGCTCACCTTGACAAGCGTGACGCCGTGCCCCGGGCTTTCCATCCAGATCGCGGTCGCGTGACCATGGCCATCAATTGCCACGACGGGTGCTGGCGAGTTTTCGTCGGGCGCGGGAATCGTGAGGATGTCGGCAGCGCGCCGAGGGTATTTCCTGACAACGCGAGGATGCTGTGGCTCTGGCCGACGGCGATCACGGTTTCGCCATGTTCGTTGCCGGCGAGTACCGGATCGATGTTCCCTTCCGGCACCTGGCGTTCGCGGCCAAGACGACCTCCAGGCATCACAGTCACTTCGCGCCAACCATGGTCCGTGGGGCGGAGGATGAGCGCGCCGCCGGCGGCGTCGATCGTCGCCTGCGCTGGAATTGAGCGGAGGTTGAGGAATCCTTGGCGATGCTCCGTCGTCGCGTGTAGCGGCCGTCGGCTTCACGATATACGAGCAGGCTCGGTCCTTCTGCCGCCTTCGGGATTTCGCGCCACGTTTCCCAGATGATCACGGCGGCGCCCGTTGGACCGACCGCCGCGAACGGCGCCTTGAATTCGGTTCTCACTCTCCCGCGAGCGGCGCGTGGCTCGGCAGCGATCAGATGGGGACGCGAGAACATGCCATACGCTGGAGCGGTGATCGCGACGATCGACGTTGCTGTCTCTGACCTCGGCAGGCCGTAGTAGCCGATCACGAGCGCGTCACCTTGGTCGTTAACGCCTATTTCGGATACCCGCAGGTGATGAGCGAAGAAGCGCGGCCGCGTGACCGTCCCATTGGGCTCGCCCCATGCCAGGTAGGCTCCGCGTTCGGTGTCCCATGCAAAGAGCGTGACTCCGGCGGCATCCTCGGCGACCTTCGGCAGTTCAGTGACAATCCCCTTGGACGGGAGCTTGAACGCGGGCTGGAAGTGGGTGCTGGGGGGACGAAACGCGACCCACGCGCTCGTCCATTCCCATTCAAGGCCATATCTCGTCGCCCACGTTGGGGCGTTGTGAGTTCCGATTACCCAACCAGCGCCCGCTTCGTCGATCGCCACCCCGGTCGGGATAGACATTCCGACCGGTCCGGACACGGCGCCGAGATCCTCAAAGCCCGCCTGAGGCGAGCCCACCGCAACGCGGGTGACGGCGCTCCCGCATACCTTCTGTTCTTCCCATTCCGGGGCTCCGCTCGTCACTTCCGTCCACGCGACGAGCATTTCGCCACCGCGACTCACTGCAGCCTCAGGAGATGAAGCTCCGTGTGCGCAGGCGCGCAGCGCCCAGCTCGGCGAGACGAACGTCATCGCGAACCCGACCATCAGACACAGAGGAGCTATGACGCGCCACACAGATTGAGATCACACGCTACGTGGGCTGAACGCCTAGCTCGCCCGGGCCTCGCCGGCGCGCAACAACCGCTCACGCAGCTCGGCCTGCTCCTCGGGCGTGGGGTCCCAGCGGGCGATGTCGGGAAGCTCGTCGAGGCTGCGCAATCCGAACAGCTTGAGGAACTGCGGCGTGGTGCGGTAGAGCACGGCACCGAACTGCGAGTGACCGGCCTCCTCGATCAGCCCCCTGTCGAGCAGCGTGGCGCTGGCGGAGTCGGCGCTGACACCGCGAATACGTGTGATCTCGGGGCGCGAGATCGGCTGCAGGTAGGCGACGATCGCGAGCGTCTCGGCCTGCGCGGGGCTGAGCGTCGCTGCGCGGGGGCGGCTGAACAGACGCCGCGCGGCGTCCTCGCTGGCGGGGTCGCTCGCGAGCGTCCAGCCGCCGCCGAGCTCGCGCAGCCTGATCCCGCGCCGCCCCGGCGCGTACTCCTCGCCGAGCACCGCGAGCGCCGCCAACACTGCCCCCTCCCCCGCCTGCGTCGCGTCGGCCAGCTCGCCCGGGCTGAGCGGGTCCGAGGACAGGAACAGCAGCGCCTCGACGGTGAGCACCAGCGACGGCAGCTCCTCGACCGCCGACTCCTGAGCGGGAGCCGGCATCGGAACCGGAATGGGCTCGGCCGCAGCGGGCGCCTGGTCGTCGCGCTCCGTCTGCTCGGGGCCGGCGTGCGTCGTCTCTTCCGCGTCGCTCATGCCGAGCCGCCGCCACCGGCTCCCGCGCTGAGCGCGACCGGCGTTGTGCCCGTCCCGCCGGCGCGGGCGTGGATCGCGATCTCGCCGAAGCTCTCCTGCTGATCCCATTCGGCCTCACCGCGCTTGTAGAGCTCGAGCAGCGCGAACAGCGTGACGGCGACTGTCATGCGATCGGCTCCGCGCACCGCCTCGTCGAAGCTGAACGCGCCGCGCGCCAGCAACCGGCGTAGGTGCGAGAGGCGCTCACCGACGGTGACGCGCAGCGCCGAGATGTGACGGACGTTGATCGCGGGCGGCATCAGCAGCAGCCGTCCCATCGCCTCGCCCAGAACCTCCGGGTCCTGAGACCCGTCCGCGGCGTGCACGATCGCGCGGCGCAGGTGCGCGGGTGCGGGTGCGGAGCGGAAGCGCACGCCGTGCTCGCCCGCCAGCAGCTCGCCCAGATGGGTCGCCGCGGCACGGTAGCGGCGCGCATCGAGCATGCGCGCGAGCAGCTCCTCGGCCGCCTGTTCGGGCTCGATGTCGAGCAGCTCCTCCTCCTCGCTCGAGAGCATCAGGCGCGACTTCAGCTCGAGCAGCGCCGCGATCAGCACGATGAACTCGGTGGCGGTCTCGAGATCCAGCTCGCCGCGCTGCTCGAGGTGGTCGAGGTAGGCGAGCACGACTTCCGCCAGCTGCAGCTCGAGCAGATCGACCTCTTCGCGCAGCACCAGCGTCAGCAACAGGTCGAACGGCCCGCTGAACACGTCCAGGTCGAGCTCGAGCGCGCCGAGGCTCACCGCGTCACCGTCGGGTGGCCTTGAGGTCGGGTGCTCATCCGCGCACCGTAGCGGCCGGCGCTGACGTGCCGGTGGACTCCTTCTCAGCGCCGCGGCGGGGCGGCCCAACGCCCATCAGCTCGCGCACGTCGGCGAGGGTCTCCGCGGCGATCCGCCGCCCCCGCTCGCCGCCATCGGCGAGGATCGCCTCGAGCGCGTCGTCGTCGCCGCGCAGCTGCTCGTAGCGCTCGCGCACCGGCGTCAGATAGTCGATGACGGCGGCCGCGACTGCCTGCTTGAGCTCTCCGTAGCGCGCCTGCGCGAGCTCGGCTTCGATCGTCAAGGGGTCAGCGCCGCGAACCGCGGCGAGGATTTCGATCAGGTTGCTGACGCCCGGCTTGTCCGGGTCGCGGCGCACCTCGCTGCCGGAGTCGGTGACCGCGCTCTTCAGCTTCTTCTCGATCGCCTTCGGCTCGTCGAGCACGTACACGGTGCCCAGCTCCGAGCTTCCGGTCGTGGACATCTTGCGCGTCGGCTCCTGCAGGTCCATGATCCGCGCCCCGACCTCGGGGATGCGGTGCTCGGGCACGACCAGCACTTCCTGTCCCTCGGCGAAACGGGTGTTGAAGCGCCGGGCGACGTCGCGCATCAGCTCGATGTGCTCGCGCTGATCCTCGCCGACGGGCACCTCCTGGGCGCGATAGGCGAGCACGTCCGCGGCCTGCAGGACCGGATACACCAGCAGCCCGGCTGAGACGAGCTCGCGCTGCACCAGCGACTTGTCGCGGAACTGGTGCATGCGCTGCAGGCGACCCAGCTCGGTGACGCTGCTCAGCAGCCACGTCAGCTCTGTGTGCTCGTGCACGTCTGACTGGCGGAAGAGGATGCTGCGCCGCGGGTCGAGGCCTGCGGCGAGCAGGATCGCGGTCGTGTCGTACAGGCGCTCGCGCAGCTCGACCGGGTCGTAGGCGACGGTGGTGGCGTGCAGGTCGACGATGCAGAAGATGCCTTCGCCGCGCTCCTGGCTCGACACGTACTGAGCGATCGCGCCGATGTAGTTGCCGAGGTGCTTGCGTCCGGTCGGTTGGATGCCGGAGAAGATGCGCATCGTTAGCGACGCCGAAGCGAGCTGTCGGTCAGCCAGGGAGGATCCCAGCCGGTGTCGGCCTGGTTGACATTCGTTCCGGGCGCCACGATCTCGTCGATGCGGTCGAGGACGTCCGCGCTCAACGTCCGCTCGAGCGCCGGCAGCTGGCTCTCCAGCTGCTCCATCGTGCGCGGTCCGATGATCGCGGCGGTCACAGCGCGATGATCGGTAACGAACGCCAGCGCCATCTCGATCAGCGAGATCCCGGCCTCGTCCGCCAGCTCACCCAGCGCCTGCGCGGCCTCGAGCTTCGCCTGGTTGCCCGGGATCGACATGTCATAGCGCGAAGGGAGCATCTGCGCCCGCCGGCTGTCGCCGGGTGAGTCGCCACCCTTCCCGTACCTGCCCGACAGCCAGCCGCCGGCGAGCGGGCTCCACGGGATCACGCCGATCCCGTACTGCTCGCACACGGGCAGGACGTCCGCCTCGACGCGCCTGATCAGCATCGAGTAGGGCGGCTGCTCGCACCTGAAACGCTCGCGGCCGCGGCGCTCGGCGGCCCACTGCGCCTCGACGATCATCGAGGCGGGGAAGGTGGAGCTGCCGATGTAGCGCACCTTGCCGGCGTGCACCAGGTCCGAGAGCGCGGCGAGCGTCTCGTCGATGTCGGTGTCGGGCTCGGGGCGGTGGATCTGGTAGAGGTCGATGTGGTCGGTTTTCAGCCGCCTGAGGCTGTTCTCGACCTCCTCGATGATCCAGCGGCGCGAGTTGCCGAACTGGTTCGGATCGTCGTCGTGCATCTTGCCGTGGACCTTCGTCGCGAGCACGACGGAGTCGCGCCGCCCGCCGGCGAGCGCCTTGCCGACGATCTCCTCGGACTCCCCGCGCGAGTACACGTCGGCGGTGTCGATGAAGTTGATGCCGGCGTCGAGCGCGCGGTGGATGATCCGGATCGAGTCCTCGTGATCGGTGTTGCCCCAGGCTCCGAACATCATCGCCCCGAGGCACAGCGGGCTGACGCTGACGCCGGTGCTGCCCAGTTTGCGGTACTCGATCGACATCGCGCTGGCCTACGCCATGACCTCGCGGATCACCGGGCGCTTCGCCGCGGCGACCTCGTCGAGGCGACGCACCGGCGTGCTGTAGGGCGCCGAGCGCGCGATCTCGGGGTCCGTGGCGGCCTCCTCGAGGATCGCGGCGATCGCATCGGCGAACGCGTCGAGCGTCTCCTTCGTCTCGGTCTCGGTCGGCTCGACCATCAGCGCCTCCTCGACGAGCAGCGGGAAGTAGACCGTCGGCGGGTGGAAGCCGAAGTCGAGCAGGCGCTTGGCGAGGTCGAGCGTCTTGATCTCGAGCGCGCGCTTCATCGGCCCGCCGGAGAGCACGAACTCGTGCATGCACAGCTCGCCGTAAGCAAGCGGCAGACGCTCGGCGACGCCGCGCTGCTTCAGGCGCGCGAGCAGGTAGTTGGCGTTGAGCACGGCCGTCTCGGAGGCGTCCTTGAGGCCATCGCCGCCGAGCGAGCAGATGTAGGCGTAGGCGCGCACGAAGCAGCCGTAGTTGCCCTGAAACCCGCGCAGGCGGCCGATCGACTTCGGCCGCTCGTAGTCGAGGTCGAACTCGGGCGCCGCCTCGGCGCCAGGCCCTGCGCCGTCCGCTCGTCCCCCATCAGCCTCGGACTCGTGCCGAACGACCACGGGCACCGGCAGGAACGGCGCGATGCGATCTGAGACGGCGATCGGCCCCGAGCCTGGGCCGCCGCCGCCGTGTGGCTGCGTGAAGGACTTGTGCAGGTTGAAGTGCACGATGTCGAAGCCCATGTCGCCTGGGCGCGAGAGCCCCATCACGGCGTTGAGGTTGGCGCCGTCGTAGTACAGCGTCGCGCCGACGCCGTGGACGATCTCAGCGATCTCGGTGATGTTCGGGTCGAACAGCCCGAGCGTGTTGGGGTTGGTCAGCATCAGGCACGCGACGTCGGTGTCCGCCTTCGCGCGCAGGTCCTCGATGTCGATGCCGCCGTCGGCGTTGGTCGCGAGCTTGACGACCTCGAAGCCCGCCATCGTCACGGTCGCCGGGTTGGTGCCGTGGGCGGTGTCGGGCGTCAGCACCTTGTGGCGCGTCTCGCCGCGATCCTCGTGGAAGGCGCGCGTGAGCAGCACCCCGGCGAGCTCGCCGTGGGAGCCCGCGGAGGGCTGCAGCGACACGTGCGGCAGGCCGGAGATCTCCGACAGCGCGTGCTGCAGGTTCCACATCAGCTCGAGCGCGCCCTGGGCGCGCTCGGGGTCCTGCAGCGGGTGCAGGCGCGCGTGGCCGGGGAGCGCGGCGACGCGCTCGTGCAGGCGCGGGTTGTGCTTCATCGTGCACGAGCCGAGCGGATAGAAGCCCGAGTCCAGGTCGAAGTTGCGCTTGGAGATGCCGACGTAGTGGCGCACGATCTCGGGCTCTGAGACCTCGGGCAGACGCGGCGGCCGCGCGCGGCGAAAGCGCTCCGGCAGCAGCTCACCGACGTCCACGGCTGGCACGTCGAGCTCGGGGCAGACGAATGCGCGGCGCCCCGGCGCGCCCTTCTGGAAGATCGTCCGCGCCACGTCGCGCTGCATCGGCGGTGTCGCGATCGCGGGCGCGCCGCCGACGGACTGGCGCGTCTCGACGCCGGGCTCGGCGCGGTTCTCCTCGATCGCGCTCATACGGCCACCGTCTCGCGTCGCTCGCTCGCGACGGCTGCACCGAGGACCTCGACCAGCCGGTCGATGTCGGCGCGCGTGCGCCGCTCGGTGATCGCGACGAGCAGCACGCCGCGGTCCTCCTCGCGCCCGCTGAGCGCGTGCACGTCGACGCCCGGGTTGACGCCCCGTTCGGCGCACCTGCGCCGGACTGCCGCGACGTCCGCGTCGAGACGCAGCGCGAACTCGCGGATCACCGGCTGCTCGTGCAGCTTCTCGACGCCTGGGAGCGCGGCGAGCTGCTCGCGCGCGTAGTGGGTGCGGGCGAGCAGCAGCTCGCCCAGCTCGACGATTCCGCGCCGTCCGAGCCACGCGAGGTAGACGACGCCGGCGAGCGCGTTGAGCGCCTGCGCGGTGCAGATGTTCGAGGTCGCTTTCTCGCGGCGGATGTGCTGCTCGCGGGTCTGCAGCGTCAGCACGAACCCGCGCCGGCCGTCGACGTCGACGGTCTCCCCGGCGATGCGTCCGGGCATCCGCCGCAGGTACTCCTCGCGCGCGGCGAACAGGCCGAACGACGGCCCGCCGAAGTCCAGGCGGTTGCCGAGCGGCTGTCCCTCGCCGACGGCGACGTCGACGCCGCAGTCGCCGGGGGGCGCGAGCACGCCGAGCGTGATCGGATCGACCTGCGCGACGACGACGGGGTCGGCGGCCGCCTTGGCGGCGGCGCTCAGGGCGGCGGCGTCCTCGACCGCACCGTAGAAGTTCGGCTGCGCGAAGATCGCGGCGCTGGTGTCGCCGTCGATCGCCTCGCTCCAGGCGTCCAGATCGGTGACGCCGTGCACCGCCGGCGGAGCGGTGGTCAGCGGCACCTCGACCACCTCGGCGTCGTAGCCGTGGGCGTTGGTGCGGAGCGTCTGGATCGAGTGCGGGTGCAGGCCGGCGCTGACGACGAAGCGTCGCCGGCCGTTGTGGAGCTTCGCCAGATAGCCCGCCGCGGCGACCGCCGAGGGCCCCTCATACACCGACGCGTTCGAGACCGCGAGGCCGGTGAGCTCGGCGATTGCCGTCTGGTACTCGAACATCACCTGCAGCCTGCCCTGGGAGATCTCCGGCTGGTAGGGCGTGTAGGGCGTCAGGAACTCGGAGCGCTCGGTGAGCATGTCGATCAGCGCCGGCACATAGTGGTCGTACATGCCCGCCCCGAGGAAGCTGAGCTCGTCCTCGGCGCTGGTGTTGCGCGACGCCAGCGCCCGCAGGTGCTCGAACACGTCCTGCTCGGGGAGCCCGTCGGGCAGCTGCAGCGGGCGCCCCAGACGCACCGGCGCAGGGATCTGGCGGTCGAAGATCTCCTGTACGGAGCTCACGCCGATCGCCGCGAGCATCGCGTCGAGGTCCTCCGGGGTGATTGCGGTGTAGCGACTCAACTAAAGGTCAGCCTAGCCAGACAGCGTCGCGATGTAGGTGGCGGCGTCGAGCAGCGCCTCGCGCTCTGCGGGATCGGACAGCCGCACCTTCACCAGCCAGCCCTCGCCGTAGGGGTCCTCGTTGATCATCCCGGGGTTCTCGACGACGACCTCGTTGATCTCGACGATCTCGCCGGAGAGTGGAGCGACGACATCCGAGACGGCCTTGACGGACTCGACCTCGGTGTAGGGCGCGTCCTTGCTGAGGGTGGTGCCGAGCGCGGGCGCCTCGAAGAACACGACCTCGCCCAGCGAATCCTGCGCGTACCAGGTGATGCCGAGGGTCGCGAGCGTGGGATCGGCCTCGTCGATCCGCGCCCAGTCGTGCTCGGGGTGGTACAGCAACTCGGCGGGATAGCTGGCCTGGGCCATTCACGAGTCCTTTCTGTAGAGCGGCTTGTCCTCGACCACGGCGGGGCGCATCTTGCCACGAACGTCTATCTCCAGCCGGGTGCCCGTCGTGGCGCGCTCGGCGGGCACGTAGGCCATGCCGATGCCCGTCTGCAGGCACGGCGAGAAGGTGCCGCTGGTGACCTCGCCGCCGCCGAGCACCGGGTTGCCCTGCCGGGCGATCCCGGGACCGTCGATCGCGAACGCGACGAGCCTTTCGGCAGGGCCGCGCTCACGCACCGCGCGCACCGCGTCGGCGCCGATGAAGCCGGTGTCCTCCTTGCAGCACCATCCGAGCCCCGCTTCGATCGGGCCGCGCTCGACGCTGAGGTCGTTGCCGTAGAGGTGGAAGCAGACCTCCAGGCGCAGCGTGTCGCGCGCGCCGAGCCCGGCGGGCACGGCGCCGCGGCGTACCAGCTCCTCCCACAGCATCGCGGCGTCCTCGGGGCTGCACAGCAGCTCGACGCCGTCCTCGCCGGTGTAGCCGGTGCCGCACACGATCACCTCAGCGCCCGCCAGGCGCCTCGGCTCAGCCGTCATGCGCGGCGGCAACGGCGAGTCGGAGATCGCCTGCACGATCTCTCGCGCGAGCGGCCCCTGGACGGCGAGCATCGCCCAGTCATCGATGCGGTCGCTCACCTGCGCGCCCGGCACGTCGATCGCGTGCGCGTTGAACCAGGCGAGGTCGCGGAGGTGGTTGGCGGCGTTGGTGATCGTCAGGTAGCGCTCGACGCCGAGGCGGTAGGTGAACAGGTCGTCGAGCACGCCGCCGTCCTCGCGACACAGGACGCTGTACTGCGCGCCGCCGGGCGCGATCTTGGCGACGTCGTTCGACAGCAGTCGCTGCAGCAGCTCGAGCGCCCCGGGACCGCTGGTTTCGATCTCGCCCATGTGCGACACGTCGAAGATCCCGCAGGCCTCGCGCACAGCTATGTGCTCGGCCATGACGCCCTGGTACTGCACCGGCATCTCCCAGCCGGCGAAGTCCACGAGCTTGGCCCCCGCCTGGACGTGGCTGTCGTAGAGCGGCGTGCGCCGGAGAGTGGCGGCGGAGGACATGCGCCGCAGGCTAGCGGGGAGAGAGGCCGCGGTCGAGGTCAACGACTTCCCTCCGGGGCGGCGACCTCCAGGTCGCGGCAGATCTTGCGCGCGAGTCGATAGTCGATCTCCCGATGGCGGGGCACAACCGAGCGCGCGCCGTTCGGACCGACCCATCGAGTGTGGCTCGACCCCTCGTCCACGCGGCGACAGCCATGGGCGCGCAGATACCGCTCAAATCGCGGCGCTTCACGCGGCAATGGTCAGATGCAGTGCCTCTCGCTCACGCTGGTCGTCTGAAGATCTGGGCTCGGGCGAGAGCATCAGCCGCAACGCGTCGATGACATTCGCACGAGCCTCCGCACGGGTCCGACCCTGGCTGTGGACACCGGCCACCTCGGGGATCGAGGCGATGGTCCAACCGTCCTCTCCAGGCTCATAGACGATCATCAGGTCGAGCTGCTCAGGCACTAGGGACAAGATTACCTCCTAGTCCGACTGCCCGAGTTGATCGGGACAGTCTCGCCGTCGCGGAGTTCGCGGCCTGATCTTTCGCCGTTCAGCCGGCGCATGCGCCGGCTGTGGCGGGCCGCATGCGGCCCGCCCTCGGGCCGCACTGTGCGGCCCCGTCGGATGGCGCATGCGCCATCCGACCCTTCGGACATATGCGACTCAGCGGGCCGAGGGTCAAGCGGATCAAGGACGCAGTGAGCGAAGTGTGCGCGAGCACACGAGCGATCGAGGACGCAGAGCCCGCGCCGGCCATCGGCCCGCTGAGCTAGCGCAGGAACGGCGGTACGTCGATGTCCTCGTCGGAGATCTCGAGGTTCGAGCGCTGGCGATCGCTGATGCGGGGACCGCGGTCGGGACGACCGGTGCGGCTGTCGCGACGCGCGCTTCGCCCGGGGCGATGGTCGAAGCCGGTGCCGATCACGGTGACTCGCACCTCGTCGGACATGCTCTCGTCGATCACTGCGCCGAAGATGATGTTGGCGTTCGGGTCGGCCTCGTTCTGGATGATCTCCGCGGCGTCGTTGACCTCGAACAGGCCGAGATCCTTGCCGCCGGTGATGTTCAGCAGGATCCCCGTGGCGCCGTCGACCGACTCTTCCAGCAGCGGCGAGGAGATCGCGGCGCGGGCGGCGTCGGCCGCGCGGGTCTCTCCGCTGGCGGTGCCGATGCCCATCAGCGCCGAGCCGGCGTCCTCCATGATCGTGCGCACGTCGGCGAAGTCGAGGTTGATCAGGCCGGGAATCGTGATCAGATCGGTGATTCCCTGTACGCCCTGGCGCAGCACGTTGTCGGCCTCGCGGAAGGCGTCGAGCATCGACGTGCGCCGCTCGACGACCGCGAGCAGCTTCTCGTTGGGGATCACGATCAGCGTGTCGACGACCTCGCGCAGACGCTCGATGCCCTCGACCGCCTGGCGTCCGCGCTGGGAGCCCTCGAAGTCGAACGGCCGCGTCACCACGCCGACGGTCAGCGCGCCGATCTCGTTCTTGGCGATCTCGGCGATCACCGGAGCGGCGCCGGTGCCGGTGCCGCCGCCCTCGCCCGCGGTCACGAACACCATGTCCGCGCCCTTCAGCGCCTCCTTGATGTCGTCGCGCGACTCCGACGCAGCGGCGAGGCCGACGTCCGGGTTGGCGCCGGCGCCGAGGCCCTTGGTCGACTCGTGGCCGATGTTCAGCTTGATGTCGGCGTCGCACATGGCGAGCGCCTGTGCGTCGGTGTTGGCCGCGATGAACTCGACGCCGCGCAAACCGGCGTCGACCATGCGGCTGACCGCGTTCGTACCGCCGCCGCCAACGCCGACGACCTTGATGACAGCCAGATAGCTACCGCTTCTCTCCATGATGGTTCGTCCGAAGCCTTCAGTAAGAATGTAGGGTTCGCAGCATACCGGTCGCCGAACCGCCGAGTTGCGCACGTTATGCAGGGAACTTCGCCCTGTCAACGAGCCCGGCCAGTCTCGCAACAAACGTTGCAGATCGCCAGACTCTCAACCCCTCCCTGAGAATCGGTCGGGACGGCCATCACTCTCTGGTTGAGCTTTAGTGTTCGTCAGCCCCCTGGCGTGGTCGCCGTCGGGGACGCTTCGGTTGCACCGTCGGAGCTCGCAGCGGTGCTCGCTCCGGCAGCGGCTTCGCCGCCGGTGGATTCGCCGGCGGCGCTCGGCGCGTCGCCCGTACCGGTGTCCGACGCGGGCGCTTCCGTCCCGCTCCGGGTCGCTGTGCCGCTGCCGCTCGAAAGCCCGGCGGCGAGCGCCGAGACGGGCGATTCGGAGCCGCCCTGAGCACCGGCGGAACCGCTGCTTTCGGCGGTGCTCGCGGTCGGCGGCGTGACACCGGGAGGGAAGCCCGCCGCGGGGCGCGAGGGCAGGCGCACGTCCACGTAGGCCGCGCCCGCGGAGCCCGCGTCAGCCAGCACATCGGCGAGCGACAACCACTTCGCGTGCGGGCGCGTGGCGTCGCCGAAGTACACCAACAGCCCGTTTCGCATCGCCACGGTAAGACCGTGCGGCCCCATGAAGGCGCGTTCAACCAGGCGGGCCAGAGGCGCCGGAGCGGCTCCCAGCACGGTCAGGGCGCCCAGCACATCAGCGCCCTTCACGCGTCTGCCGGCCGCCAGCTCGGCGGTGGCAGGGATGGTGGGCAGCGAGCCCGAGAGCAGCGCCGGTCCGAGGACGACGCCATCGGCCGCGACCGCGGTGCGCACGCCTCCGGCCAGAACCGCCGCCACGGGAAGTTGCTCGACGACCTCGATCCGAAGCCCGTGGGGAAAGCGCGGCACCGCGCGCACTTCACGGACCACGCGCAACGGCGCGACCGCCGTGAGCAGCGCACCGGTTTGCACGTCCAGCGTGCTCATACCGTGAGCCGCATCGGTCAGCGCCGAGCGCACCGCCGCCGCCTCAGGACCGTGCACGCCACTGATCTGCACATGCTGAACGGACACGAACGGTGACTGGCGCAGCCACAGCCAGCCGCAGCCGAGCAGTGGCACCGCGATCACCAGCGCCAGGAGCGCGATGCGCAGCCGTCGCCGCTGCCACACCACCGCCGCTCCCGCACGCGCCAGCCGTGCGCCGCCGGCCAGCGGCCGTGGCAAGCCGAACGCCCGCTGGGGGGTTCTGCCTCCGCGCTTACGCGGTGCGGCTCGGCCGCGCGTGGGCGCGGTTGCCAACGATCGACTCATTCAGGGGGTCTTCGACCTTGCATCGGGAACCCCTACCAGCTCTCTCGCCACGGAAAGCGCACGTCGCCGAGCGTCTGCACCTCGGGCTCGAGCGCCACACCGAAGCGCTCGAGCACCCGGCGCCGGCCCTCGGCCATCACCGCGAGCACGTCGTCGGTCGTCGCCTCGCCGGTGTTCTCGATGAAGTTGGCGTGCTTGGGCGCGAAGCGCGCGCCGCCGATCGCCAGCCCGTTGCAGCCGGCACCGGCGAGCAGCATCCCCGCGCTACGATCCTCGGCGCGCGCGGTCATCGGGGTTCTTGAACGTCGAGCCGAACGTCTTGATCCCCTGCGGTTGGGCGTCGTGGCGCCGGCGTCGCATCTCCTCGAGCGTCTGCCTTGACGACCGCGACCTCCGCCGCCGCCAGCGCCAGGCTGGCGCGTATCACGATCTCACCGTCAGCGAGATTCGAGCGGCGGTAGCCGAACCCGAGCTCATGCGGCGTGCGCCGCTGCAGTCCTGACGCTGTCGCGATCTGCACCCACTCGAGGACCGTCTCGAGCTCGCCGCCGTAGGCGTTCGCGTTCATCCGCACCGCGCCGCCGACGGTGCCGGGGATGTTGACGCCGAACTCGATCCCCGACAGTCCCGCGCGCGCGGCGCGCGCGGCGACCGCCGGCAGGCGCGCGCCACCGCCACACAGCACGCGCTGCCCCGCGAGCGAGATCGCCGCCAGCTCGCGGTCGAGCTTCAGCACCAGGCCCGCAACGCCGGTGTCGGCGATCAGCAGGTTCGACCCGGAGCCGACGACGCTCACCGCCAGGCCCTCAGCGCCGGCCCACGCCAGCAGCTGCAGTAGCTGCGACTCGCTGCCGGCCCTGGCGAAGTACTCGCCGGCGCCGCCCGTGCGCACGGTCGTCAGGCGCGCCAGCGCGAAGTCGCGCTCGACACCGGCAGGCGGGTTCACGTACGCACCAGCGCGCGTCCAAGCGCGTCGACGTCGCCAGCGCCCATAACCACGCACAGATCCTCCTGCGCAAGAACGCCGTGCAGGACACGTTCGGCGTCGGCGAAGCGCGGCGCCCAGTACACGGCTCTGCCCGCCGCCGCGTCGGCGCTCGAGCGTGCCAGTAGGAGACCGCTGACGCCCGGATGATCCTCGGCGCGCTCACGGGCGGGGTAGACATCGAGCACCACGACCACGTCCGCGAGCGCCAGCGCACGCCCGAACTCGCTCGCCAACAGCGCCGTGCGCGAGTACAGGTGCGGCTGGAACACAGCCACCAGCCGCGCGTGGCGCAACGTGCGCGCCGCCCGCAACGTGGCGGCGATCTCGCTCGGGTGATGCGCGTAGTCCTCGTACAGCAGCGATCCGTTGGGGCCTTCGCCGAGCGGCTGAAAGCGCCGGCCCGCGCCGCCGAAGCCGGCCAGCCCGGCGATCGCGAGCGCCGGCTCCGCTCCCGCGATGCGCGCCGCCCCGAGCGCAGCGGCGGCGTCGAGCGCGTTGTGGGCGCCGGGCACCGCCAGCACGACCTCGTGCGCGCGCCAGTCAAAGCGCGCGCCGCCCGGGACCAGCAGCGGCTGCGGCGCGTCGTAGTAGACGACCTCGACGCCGCCGCCCGCCGGAGCGAGCGCGCGCAGCTCGGGACGGTCCCAGACGACGATCGCCGTTCGCGCCAACTCCAGGAATGCGCGAAACGCCTCCTGCAGCTGCGCCAGGGACGCGAACGTCGCATGGTGGTCGAGCTCGACGTTGGTCAGCACCGCGATCTCGACGCTGAGGCTGAGCATCGAGCGGTCGGACTCGTCGGCCTCCACCACCAGCCACTCGCCCGTGCTCCACTCCGAGTTGGCGAGGCCGCCGCCGACCGGCGCGCCGACCAGCCAGCCCGGGCGCAGCCCGGCGGCCCGCAGCGCGTGCACGATCATCGACGCCGTCGTCGTCTTGCCGTGCGTGCCCGCCACCGCGATCGTCCGCCGCATGGCGCTCAGCTCCGCGAGCAGCTCCGCGCGGTTGCGCTCGGGAATCCCGCGTTCGCGCGCCGCGCGGCGCTCCACGTTGTCCGCCGGAACCGCCGAGGAGTACACGAGCTCCACCCCCTCCCCCGCCGGCAGGTTCTCGGCGCTGTGGGGGACGCGCGCCTGCAACACGCCGTCGAGCGCCAGCCGCTCGAGATAGGGGCCGTGCGCCGCGTCCGAGCCGCTGAGCTCGGCGCCGAGCGCATGCGCCGCGCGTGCGTAGCCGCTCATGCCCGCGCCGCCGACACCGACGAAGTGCAGGCGCCGTCCGGTCCACGGCCGCGCCGCCGTGCTCATGCGCCGGCCGCTTCGAGCAGCTCCCGCGCCACATCGCGCGCCGCGTCGGGACGAGCCAGTCCGCGCGCGGCACCGGCCATCGCCGCCAGACGGTGCCGATCGGCCAGCAGGTCCGCCACCTCGACGTCGAGTCGTCCCGCGCTCAGCTCAGCGTCGTCGATCACCACCGCCGCGCCCGCCTCCGCCATCCAGCGCGCGTTCGGTGCTGGTGGTCCGCCGCGGCATGCGGGTAGGGGACGAGCACCGCCGGCAGCCCGTACGCGGCGATCTCGAACACCGACCCGCCGGAGCGTGCGACCACGAGATCGGCCGCCGCCAGCGCGCCGGCGAAATCGCCCAGGGGCAGGTACTCACGCAGGTCGTAGTCGAGCGGCAGCTCGCGGGCGGCGAGCTCAGCGTGATCGCGGCGTCCGCTGACGTGCAGGACGTGAAAGGGCGCGCCCGAGAAGGCCTCGACGGCGGCCAGGTTGATCGAGCGTGCTCCCAACGAACCGCCGAACACGAGCACGCAGGTCGCGTCCCGCTGCACGCCGAAGCGCGCTCGCGCCGCCGCGCGGTCGTGCTCGAGCGGCGCCACCGGCCGGCCGGTGACGCGATAGCGGCGTCCTTCGCGTCCGGGCAGCGGGAATGCCAGGCACACGCGTCGCGCGAACGGCGCGAGCAGCCGGTTCGTCAGGCCGAGATGACTGTCGGCCTCGGTCAGCACCAGCGGGATCCGCATGCTCAGCGCGGCCACGCCGACCGGGCCCGCGACGTAGCCGCCGCCGCCCATCACCGCGTCGGGTTCGAGCCTCCGCAGCAGCGTCCGCGCGCGACGGACCGCACCGGCGGCCAGTGCCAGCGCCCGCAGCGCCTGCAGCGGGTTTCCTCGGCTCAGCCCGGCGACGTTGATCGTGTGCAGCTCGAAGCCGGCTGCCGGCACGAGCTCCGCCTCGGCGCGGTCGCCGCCGATGAACGCGACCTAGGCGCCCTCAGCCCGCAGCGCGTCCGCCACCGCGAGCGCCGGCACCACGTGCCCGGCGGTCCCGCCTGCGGCGATCACGATCCTCTTCGAAGCGCTCGTCATCGTCCCATCGTGCCGGTTCGCGCTGCTGCGCGTCGTCGGCGCGAGCCCGCAGCGGACGTGCCCGCGCGCGCCGTGCCGGCGACACCGCTCGCACGTGGCCGGTGGCGCCCGCGGCGACGTTCAGCAGCAGGCCCATCGCCGCCAGCATCACGACCATGCTGCTCGAGCCGTAGGACACGAACGGCAGCGGCACCCCGGTCAGCGGCGCCAGACCCAGCACCGCGAACGCGTTGAGCGCGGCCTGCGAGAGGATCAGCGCGGTCACCCCGACCGCGATCAGCGCGCTGTACAGGCTGCGCGCCGCCTTCGCCGCGCGCAGCCCCGCATACGCGATCAACCCGTACAGGAACAGCAGCGCGAAGACACCCAACACGCCCAGCTCCTCGGCGATCACCGCGAGGATGAAGTCGGTCTGCGCCTCCGGCAGGTAGAAGATCTTCTGCACCGACTGGCCCGGACCGACGCCGAACAGCCCGCCCGAGCCGATCGCGATCTGCCCCTGCACTGCCTGGAAGCCACTGCCCGAGGCGTGCGCCCACGGGTCCAGGAACGACGTCAGCCGCGCGCGCGCGTAGGGGCGCGCGAGCGCGTAGATCAGCACCAGGCCCAGGACCGTGGCGGCGACCATGCCGAGCTTCGCAACGGGATCCCCGCGGCGATCAGCATCGCGCAGACCGTGAACGCGATCACCATCGCGGTACCGAGATCCGGCTGGGTGAACACCAGCAGGCACGCCGAGCCGACGACCACCAGCAGCGGCTGCGCCAGCTCGCGCAGATCGTGCACCTGGTGCGGGCGCTTCGCCAGCAACGTCGCCACGTACAGCACCAGCGCGAGCTTCATCAGCTCTGAAGGCTCGAACTGGAAGGAGCTCGGTCCGATCCAGCGGCGAGCGCCGTTGATGCTCACGCCCACGTGCGGGATGTGCACCGCCAGCACGAGCACGAACGAAGCGCCCAGCAGCGGCGCCGTGATGCTGTGCACTTTCGCGACGCCGTCGCGCGCCAGCACCCGCATCAACACCAGCCCGATCGCGCCGTAGATCGCGAACTTCACGAGGTAGCCGCTGCCGTAGCCGCTCCCCTGCAGCAGCGACGTCGCCGAGGAGGCGCTGTAGACCATGACCGCGCCGAACGCCAGCAGGCACAGGGTTGCCGTCAGCAGGATGCGGTGCTCCAGCGCCTGGACCGGCAGCGACGCTGGCGGGTCGCGCTTGCGCCCAGTGCCCGCGCCCGGCTTCTTGCGGCCGGTCTTGGGGCTCGCCGGGCGTCCCTTCCCTCGCGCTGAAGGCATCCGTGCTCACTTCGACGTCCAACCCGCGAAGCCTCCCGGTCAAAGCAGCGGCATCTCAGACGCCCCTGCTCTGGCGGTAGATCGTGAACCCGATCGCGCCGCAAATCGAGGCGACGATCCAGAAGCGCAGGATGATCTTCGTCTCAGACCACGCCTTCAGCTCGAAGTGGTGGTGGATCGGCGCCATCAGGAACACGCGCTTGCGCGTCATCTGGAAGGAGATCACCTGGATCGCCACCGACAGTGCCTCGATCACGAAGATGCCGCCGAGCAGGATCAGCAGCACCTCGGTCTTGGTCATCACCGCGAGGCCCGCGATCGCGCCGCCGAGCCCGAGCGAGCCAGTGTCGCCCATGAAGATCGTCGCCGGGAAGGCGTTGTACCAGAGGAAGCCGATGCAGGCGCCCACCAGGCAGCCGGCGAGCATCGCCATGTCGAAGTCGCCCGCCAGGAACGTGATGCCTATATACGCCAGCAGCACGATCGCCGCACAACCCGCGGCGAGGCCGTCGAGACCGTCGGTGAGGTTGACCGCGCTGGTGGTGCCGGCGACGACGAAGTAGATCAGCAGCGGGAACAGGGGGCCGAGCTGGACGTGGTAGTCGACGAAGTTCAGCTGCAGGTTCGTGGGCAGGTGCGCCTCGTGCACCGCCACGAACCACAGCGCCAAGGAGATCGCGATCGTGATCCCGAGCTTCGTCCGCGCCCGCAACCCGAGCGAGCGCCGCCTGAACGAGCTTGGTGTAATCGTCGGCAAAGCCGAGCAGCGCGCACGCGATCGCCGCGCCGAACACACCCATCGAGCGCCATTCGAATTCGGTCAGGATCAGGAACGGGACAGAGACCGCAAGGAAGATGATGATCCCGCCCATCGTCGGCGTGCCGGCCTTCTGGTGGTGGCCCTGGGGACCGTCCTCGCGGATCTGCTGACCGAACTCGCGTCTACGCAGGAACTCGATGAACTTGGGGCTGAGGAAGATGCAGATCAGCAGCGCGGCCGTGCCCCCGAAGAGAATCCGGCCCATTCAGCGCGGCTCCGACGCGACGCCGACACCCGGCGCAAGCGCGGGCGGGATCTCCTCGCGAACGCGCTCCAGGAGCCGCTCGAGGCCGACCCCGCGCGAGCCCTTCACGAGCACGGTGTCGCCCTCCCGCAACAGCCCCGGAACCAGCTCCGCTGCCGCCTCGGCGTCGGCCACCGCATAGCTCTCACCCGCGAATCGCGTGCGCATCTCGCCTGCCAACGCGCCGACGGTCACGAGCAGCTCGACGCCGCGGGCCTGTGCATACGCACCGATCTCCGCGTGCATCAGCGGCGCATCGGGGCCCAGCTCGAGCATGTCGCCGAGCACCGCCACGCGTCGCGCGTCGGCCGTCTCGGCCAGGTCGTCGATCGCCGCTCGCATGGACATCGGGTTGGCGTTGTAGCAGTCGGCGACGAGCACGACGCCACCTCGCAGCTCCTCGCGCTGCCCGCGCAGCGCCGAGAAGCGCACGTCGACGCGCCCGCGCGGCGTATAGCCCAGCGCCCGCGCCGCGGCTGTCGCCGCGAGCAGGTTGCGCAGGTTGTGGGCCTGCGTGAACGATGGTTGCAACTCGATCCGCTCGCCGTCGTCGTCGATCACGACCGTGCCGTCGGCGCGATGCTCCCGCAGTTCCACCGCGCCACCCTCGCCGAAGGTGATCGTGCGCTGGCCCACCTTCGATCGGTCGGCGCGCAGGTGTGGCGCCAACAGCGGCTCGTCCGCCGGTACCACCACGCTCGCGCCCGCCGCAAGGCCCGCGATCAGCTCCGCCTTGGCCGCGGCGATCGCCTCGAGCGAGCCGAGCAGCTCGAGGTGCGCCGGCCCGACGTTGACGATCACGCCGACGTCCGGCTCGGCGATCGCCGTCAGCTCGGCGATCTGGCCGGGTCCGCGCATCGCCATCTCGAGTACCACCAGCTCCGTGTCAGCCGGAGCGGCGAGCAGCGCCAGCGGCATGCCGATCTCGGTGTTCAGGTTCGCCGGGCTCGCGGCCACCCGCAGGCGCGGCGCGAGCAGCGCGGCGAGGATGTCCTTGGTCGAGGTCTTTCCCGTCGAGCCGGTGATCGCGACCACCATCGCCCCCCGCGCGCGCAGCTCGCGCCGCCATGCCCGCGCGAGCTTCTGCAGCGCCGCCAGCGGATCGTCGTGCGCGAGGATCGCGCCGAACGCGCCAGGCGGGGTCGCAGCGGCGCTCGCCGCGAGCGCCTCCTGCGCGTGCTCGCCCGCCACCAGCACTCCCCACGCGCCGGCGCTAAGCGCCTGCGCCGCGTGGGCGCCGCCGTCGCTCCGCTCGCCGCGCAGCCCCACGAACAGCTCGCCCGGCTGCAGCGCGCGCGAGTCGATGCTCACGCCGACCGGACCGGGCCGTGGCGGCCCGTTGGCTTGCTCGGCAGAGGGCATCGGCGCCGCCGACGGCGGGCGCACGACGCTCGCGCCGGCGGCCGCCGCGAGATGGCGAGCGTCCCAGTCCCTCACCGCGCGCCCGCCTGTGCGCCGTCGGTGGAGGTGCGTGAGCTCTCAGCCCCGATCGAGGCCTGCCGCTGGCGCCGCTCGAGCGCCGCGCGAGCAACGGACACGTCGTCGAACGCCAGCTTGCGCCCGTCGGCGAACTCCTGACCCTGCTCGTGACCCTTGCCGGCGATGATCACCACGTCGCCAGGCTCTGCAATCGCGATCGCCTGCTCGATCGCAGCGCGCCGGTCGGCGACCGTGCGCACGTGCTGCGTCGCGCCCGCGTCGGCCTGCTGAGCGCCGTCGTATCCATCCTGCTCGCCGGCGCGCGACGCCACGCCGGCCATGATCTCGTCGATGATTCGCTGCGGGTCCTCCGAGCGGGGGTTGTCGGAGGTCACGATCGCGACGTCGGCCAGACGCGCGGCGATCGCGCCCATCAGCGGACGCTTGCCGCGGTCGCGGTCGCCGCCCGCGCCGAAGACGCAGAGGACGCGGCCGTGCTCGCCGGCTTCGGCGACCAGCTCGCGTGCCGCAGCGAGCACGTTCTCGAGCGAGTCGGGGGTGTGCGCGTAGTCGACCAGCACCGCGAACTCCTGGCCTGCCTCGACCGGCTCGAAGCGGCCCGGCACACGCACGCCGCGCTCGAGCGCCGCGACGAGCACGTCGAGCTCGCCGGTGAGCGCGTCTGCGGCGGCGAGCGCGCCGAGCGCGTTGGCGACGTTGAAGCGTCCCGGCATCGGCAGCGACACCTCGCGCCGCCCAGCAGGGGTGCGCAGCATGAAGCGGCAGCCGTCGAGGCCGCAGCGCAGTTCGCTCGCGCTGTAGTCCGCCGGCGCGTCCACCGCGAAGGTGATCGCGCCGTCGATCTCGCCGGCGAGGCGCCGTCCATACGCATCGCCCACGTTGATCGCGCTGACCGCCGGCTCGACCGGCAGGAACAGCCGCCGCTTGGCCTGGAAGTAATCCTCCATGCTCGCGTGGAAGTCCAGGTGATCCTGCGTCAGGTTCGTGAACACCGCGACCGCGAAGGCGATCGCGTCGACGCGCCCCAGCTCCAGCGCGTGCGAGGAGACCTCCATCGCGCACGCGCGGTCGCCGCCGTCGAGCATCGCGCGCAGATCCGCCTGCAGGTCGATCGCCTCGGGCGTCGTGCGCGCCACCATCCGCTCGTCGCCGCCGACCACCGACTTGACCGTGCCCAGCAGCCCGCACTGCGTCCCCGTCGCTTCGAGCAGGGCCCGCACGAGGTAGGCGGTGGTTGTCTTGCCGTTGGTCCCCGTCACGCCCACGACGCGCAGCTCGCGCGCGGGATCGCCGTAGAAGCTCGCCGCCGCGGGCGCCATCGCCGCGCGCGCCGACTCCACCAGGACCTCCGGCACGCCCAGATCGAGCCGCCGCTCGACGACGAGCGCGGCGGCGCCCGCTCGCACCGCCTCGGCGGCGAACTCGTGGCCGTCGCTGCGGAAGCCGCTGACGCAGAAGAACAGGTCGCCGGGCGCCACGTCGCGGCTGTCATAGGCGAGACCGGTGATCTCCACGCCGGCGGCCTCGCCGGCCAACTCGGCCGCGATCAACCCGTCGAGTCGCATGCGCTGATGCTACTCAAGGGGTAGGCGGGCTCCGGCCGGCCCCGCCGTTGTCGCGCGCGACGCTAGCCGGGCGCGATTCCCAGATACGGCAGCGCGAAGCTCATGATCTGCCCGAACGCCGGGGCGGCCACGGTGCCGCCGAAGATCGACCCCGCCTGCGGTTCGTTGACGACCACCGCGCACAGCAGCTTCGGGTCCGACGCCGGCGCGAAGCCGATGAACGACGCGATGTATTTGCTTTTCGAGTATTCACCCGTTTCCGGGTTGACCTTGCTGGCGGTGCCCGTCTTGCCGGCGAGCTGGTAGCCAGGGATCGAGACCTCGCTGGCGGTCCCTTCCGGCCCGAGCACCCCCTTCAGCATCTCGCGCACCTCGGCTGCGACGCCGCCGGAGAGGACGCGATGACCCGGCGCCACCGGCAGCGTGTGCCCGCCGACGGCGCGCACGATCTGCGGCGCGCGCAGGATGCCGCCGTTGGCGATCGCCGCGTAGGCGCTCGCCATCTGCATCGGCGTCACCAGCTCGCCCTGCCCGATCGGCAGGTTGCCCATCGACGAGCCCGAGTACTGGGCCGGCGACAGCGTCACTCCCGGTTCCTCGCCCGGCAGACCGACGCCCGTCGGTGCGCCGAAGCCGAAGCGGTGCACCCAACGGTTGAAGGTGTCCGCACCCTCCAGTTTCGCGATCGTGATCGCGCCCACGTTGCTCGAGCGCGCCAGGATCTCCCCGGCGGTGAGCATCTCTTCGGGGTGTTCGGTGTCGTCGTGGATCGTCTTTTCGGCGACCTGGATCTGGTCGGGGACGTTGAACGTCGAGCTCGGCGTGATCAGGCTTTCCTGGAGCGCGCCCGCAACGGTCACGATCTTGAACGTCGATCCCGGTTCATAGGCGAAGCCGACGGCGCGATCCTCGAGGTATTCCTGCGGAGAAGCGCTCGGATCGTTGGCGTTCACCTGCGGCCAGTTCGCGACGGCGAGGACCGCCCCGGTCCGCGGGTCCATCACGATCGCTGTGGCGTTCTTCGGTTCATACAGGTGCCCGACCGCAGCGAGCACGTCTTCGACGCGCTGCTGGATGTTCGCGTCGAGCGTCAGCGTCAGCGACTTGCCGGGCGCCACCTGGTGGGATTCGCTGATCGACACCGGCTGGCCGAGCGCGTCGCTGACCACTCGCCGCTCACCGGCGCGCCCCGCGAGCTGCGCGTTGCGCGAGTACTCGAGTCCTGCAAGGCCCACTCCTTCGGTCCCGACCATGCCGAGCACCTGCGCTGCCAGCGCGCCGCGCGGATACACGCGCCGCATCACCGGCGTACCGGTCACACCTGCGATCTTCAGCGCGAGCACCGCCTGCGCCGCCCGCGCCGGCAGCGATCGCGCCAGGTAGACGAAGCCGCGGCGTTCGGAGAGCTCGCTGAGCACGCTCGACTGCGTCTGTCCGAGCAACGGCGCGAGCTGCGCGCGCTGCCCGCAGCGGGTTGGTGATCAGATACGGGTCGGCCGAGATGTCCTGCGCCGGTTCAGAGATCGCCAGATCGACGCCGTTTCGGTCTGTGATCGTCCCGCGCGGGGCGCTCACGGCTTCCGTCGTCAGCTGCTCGTTGCTCGCGGCCTTGCGCAGCGTTGGCCCCCGCACGACCCCCAGATACACCGTGCGTCCGGCGGCCAGCACGAGCAGTAGGAAGAACGCTGCGAAGATCCCCCCGACGCGGCGCTGGAGTACTGCCACGCGCTACCCGCCACCGTTCGGCTGGCCGCCGCCGACGCCGCCGGCTTCATCGACGGCGCCACCTGCGGGTGCTTCGCTCGAGGTCGTCGCGGCCGCCGGAGCCGAAGCCGAGGATGTGCTCGGAGCGGCTGCTTCGGAGGTCGGGGCGCTGGCCGTGGTCGAGCTCGGATCCGATTCGCCGGCGTTGGTGGGCTGCGTCGCAGCCGTGGTGCCCGGTTCGCCTGCGGGCGAAGGTTCGCTCGCCGTGGCGGTGGACGCATCGCCGGCGCTCGCGTCCGTGGTCGTGGCGCCGATTTCGCCGGAGCTCGAGGCGGCGTGGGCGCGCGCCTTCACGGCCGCCGCCGCGCGCGCGATGTCAGCGCGCGGGTTGTCGCTGAGGAAGCGCAGCGAGCCTTCCGGGACGAGCTGCATGCCGAGAAGAGCCGCCTTCGTCTCGACGCGTTCGCCACCGGCGAGTTCCGAGCCTTCGATGCTGAGCGCAGCGTTCGTACGCTGGAGCTGGGACTCGCGCACGAGCGAGCGGCCGATGCTGGCGTTCAGCTGGAGCACGAGCAACTGCAGGGTCACGATGCCGATCAACGCGAAGGTGATCACCCCGATCCAGATGCGTCCGCGGATCAGGCGGTCGAGCGCGCCGCTGCGGGAGACTCCGTCGAGCGCGCCCAGCAGACCAGGCACGAGGCCGTGTTCGGCCTGCGCGCGTGAGTTCGCTTGCGAGCCGCGCTTTGAGGGCGTGCGCGCCGGACCGGAGACACGCCTGGGACGAGGCGGAGCGACACGCGGACGCGCGGGCGCGGTGCTGCGCCCGCGGGTGGCGGGTGCGGCGGCGGCCGCCGCCGCGGGCGGGGTCACGACCCGAGCTCCTCGTCGCCGGTCAGCTTCCTCGCGGCGCGCAGGCGAGCGGAGGCCGCACGCGGGTTGCGCGCGAGCTCCTGTGCGGAGGCCACGATCGAGCGGCGCCTCACAAGCGCCGCCTGCGGCTCGCGGCCGCATGCGCATACCGGCAGGTCGGGCGGGCAGATGCAGCCGCGGGCGCGGTCGGCGAGGAAGCGCTTCACGCGGCGGTCCTCGAGCGAGTGAAACGAGATGCCCGCCAGCACACCGCCCTCGCGCAGCAGTCCCCAGGCCAGGGGCAGCGCTCGGTCGAGCTGCCCGAGCTCGTCGTTGACCACGATCCGCAGCGCTTGGAAGGAGCGCTTGGCGGGATGGCCGCCCGCGAAGCGGGCAGGCGCCGGCAGCGCCGCGTTGATCGTGTCCACCAGCTCGAGCGTCGTCTCGATCGGCGCCTGCTCACGGCGGCGGACGATCGCGCGGGCGATCGCGCCCGCGTGACGCTCCTCGCCGTAGTCGCGCAGCGCGTGCGCCAGACGACGCTCGTCCCACTCCGCGATCAGCTCGCGCGCGCTCAGCTCCTGGGTCGGGTCCATGCGCATGTCCAGCGGCGCCTCGTAGGAGTAGGAGAAGCCGCGCTCGCGCGTGTCGACCTGCATCGAGGACATACCCAGGTCGAAGTACACGATGTCCGCGCGAACCCCTTCACCCGCGAGCAGCTCCAGCGCCTCGGCGTAGCCCGAGCGGATGAAGCGAACCGCGCACGCCGTCTCGGCCACGAGCTCCGCGAAGCGCTGCTCCGCCAGCGGGTCGCGGTCGATCGCAACGAGCGTTCCCGCCGAGCCCAGGCGCTCGGCAACCAGACGCGCGTGACCGCCGTCGCCGAACGTGCAGTCGATCGCCAGCTGGCCGGGCTTGGGGTCGAGCAGCTCGAGCAGCTCGCTCGCCAGGACCGGCGTGTGCGCGGCCTGCTCGGCGGGGATCCCGCCCGCGCCCGGCGCCGCCGGGATGCCAGAGCGGCGACCGCGTGATGGACGCCCGGAGTCACCCGCGCCACGCTTGCGCCGAGCGAGCTCGAGCGCACGGCTGTCGCGCTCGCACGCGTCCCTGCCGTCAAGCAGCGTCGTCGACACGCGCGGTCACCTCCGCGACGCCGCTCAGCAGCGTCGATCGATGTTCGTTCCAGGCGTCCCTGGCCCACAGCTCGAGGCGGTCGCCGACGCCCACCACCACGACCTCCTTGACCAGCGTCGCGTGCTCGCCGAGAAACCCGGGGACCATGATCCGCCCCGCCGAGTCGAGCTCGGCGTCGTGCGAGCTGCCGTAGAAGAAGCGCTCGAGCTCAGCCAGCCGCGGCGACAGCGGCGGCAGTTCGGCCAGCGCGCGCCGCGTGTAGCGCTCGTACTCCTCCGGACGCCACACACCCACGCACGGCTTCAGGTCGACCGGCATCGCGAGCACCACGCCCTCGGCCAGCGCGGCCCGGTAGCGAGCCGGCACCGTGAGCCTGTTCTTCGCGTCGAGGGTGTGGTCGAAGGTGCCGCGGAAAGGAACCAAGTGAGCTCCAAGCTGGATAACCGAGCCGTGGTGGAGGAGTGGGAGGAGCTCCTCCACCGCGGCTCGCTGCGGGCGAACATATCCCACTTCCTCCCACAATGCAACCCTATTTGCACATCTTCTCCCACTTTGGCCTTCCAGGACCGCTCTACGCTCAAAAATCCCTGCCAGCATGCGGCTTGTGGAGCCTCGACTGCGGCGGCGCCAGCGCCCCGATATCTGCAACAACATGTGCAGCAACGCGCGAGGAAAGTTTGCTTGCAACTCGCAGAGCCGGCGCCGGAATCCGCCGTCGGCGCTACGATCGCCTCCGCCGCCTCTCGGTGGCCCGAAAGCAACCCGTGCCCTCGACCACCGTCCCCCCGCCAGCTCGACGCCGCCGCCATGCGCGCGCGCATCTGGCCTGCGCGTTGCTGGCGCTGCTGGGTGTCGCACTCACGGGCTGCGGGTCCAGCGGCACAACCGGCACCACTGCCGACCCCGCCACCGCCGTGCCCGCGTCGGCAGTGCTCTACGCGGGCGCGACCGTCCGCCCCACCGGTACGCTCGAGGCGAACGCGCTCGCAGCCGGTAAGGCGCTCAGCCACCAGGCCGACCCGTATCTGCGCCTGCTCGGAACGCTGCAGACGCCGGGCTCGGCCCCGCTCAGCTTCCAGCGCGACCTCGCCCCGTGGCTGGGACCACACGCCGGCGTGTTCCTGAGCTCGCTGAGCTCGGCAAGCGCGCTGCCCGCACAACTCGGCCAGGGCCTGCTCGGCGGCTCGAGCGCGGGCAGCTTCGCGTTCGGGACGGGCCGCGCCCAGGGCGCGATCGTCCTTGATACAAGCGATGCCGCCAAGGCCAGCTCGTTCCTCTCGGCGCAGGCGGCAAAGGCGGGCGCGCACACCACGAGCTACCGCGGTGTGCGCTATGAGGTCAACTCCGAAGGCGTCGCCTTCGGGCTCGTCGACCGCTTTGCGGTCATCGGCAGCGAAGCGGGGCTGCACAGCGTGATCGAAACGACGCACGGCGCCGGCGCGCTGTCGGCGACGAGCGCCTACACGAGGCTGCTCGCCGCCGCGCCGAGCGACGCGCTCGCGCACGTCTACTCGAACCCCGCCGGCGCGGGCGATGCCAGCGCCGGTCAAGAAGGCGCCTCCGGTCTGCTGCATCTGCTCGCCGGCACGCGACCGGCGAACATCTCGCTCGTGCCGAGCCCCAGCTCGCTGACGCTCGACGCCGACACGCTCGCGCCGAGCGGCTCCGCCGGCGGCGCAGGAGGACTGCTGGCAGTCGACCCCGAAGGCGCTCAGGCGCTCGATGAACTCCCGGGCGACTCGTGGCTGGCGATCGGCCTTGGCCACGCCGGCGCGACCCTCGGCGAAGACGCGCAGGGCCTGGAAACGCTGTCCTCGCTTCCGAGCACGCTCTCGGGCGGGCCACCCGAAGGGACCGCCGGCCTCACGATCAGTGGACTGTTGCAGGGACTGGTGACACCGCTGCGCGAGCTCGGCGCGCCGAGTTCCCAGGCGAAGCGCGAGTTCGCCAGCTGGATGGGCTCAGCGGGGATCTTCGCCAGCGGCGCCAACCTGCTCGAACTGAAGGCCGCCGTGACCATCACTTCGAAGAACGCCGCGAGCTCGCGCGCCGCCGTCGGCGAGCTCGGCACGCAGTTGCGCAAGGGCGGTGCGTCGGTCTCGTCGGTGACGATTCCGGGCGCCGAAGCGGCCATCGCCGCACGGATCACGGGCCTGCCCGTGGTGCTCGACATCGCCGCCGCGCGCGACGCGGCCGGGAACGCAAAGTTCGTTCTCGGCGTCGGCGAAGCCTCGGTCGCGACGGCACTGGACCCACCGAGCACGATGTCGGACTCCGCGACGCGCAGCGCCGCGGCCGCGAGCCTCGGCGAAGGCATCCAGCCGAGCCTGATCGTCGATTTCCCGACGTTCCTGGGACTGTTGGAAGGGGTCGGGCTGATCGAAGCGCCCTCGCTCTCGAAATACGTGCCCTACCTGCGCTCGCTGACGACGCTCGCCGGCGGCGGTCATCAGCTCGGCGGCGGCGTCCAGCGCCTGCGGCTGGTGCTCGGGCTGGTGCCCGCCGGCGGCTGAGCCGGGCCGGCGGCTGAGCCGGGCCGGCGGCTGAGCCGGGGGCCGGCGCTACGGCGCGGGCGAGCCGATCGGCACGGCGCGCAGGAACACCGGACGCCCGCCGACGACGCGGTCGACGCCGTAGCGCGACAGCGTGGTTTCGCCGTTGGATAGCACCGAGTAGCGCCCGATCACCGAGTTGCGCCTGCGGGTGTCGAACACGTGGGCGATCACGGTCTGGCGGTCGTTGCCTCGGGCACCGGCGCTGCCGACGGCGTCGAGGACAAGCTCCATCGACTCATACCCGTAGAGCGCCTCGGGGCCGCCTTCGACACCGAAGACGCTGCGGTAATGGCGCAATACCCGCTGCGCGACCGGCGGGTACAGACGCACTGGCAGCAGCGGCGTCGTCAGATACGTGTTCGCTTCCGCCGCGCCGATCTGGGAGGTGAAGGATTCGCTGTCCATCGAGCTCGAACCGAGCAGCAGCAGACTGGGGTCCGCGCGGTACAGATCGCGCCACAGCGCCACGGTTCCGCGGCCTTCGCCACCCGCCAGGAACACGGCCTGCGCGTGGCTTTCGACGATTTTTTCGACCGCACCGGTGAACACCGCTTCGGGTGTGGTCGAGATGCTGTCGTGCGTCACCACCGTGATGCCTTCACGCTCGGCGAAGTCGGCGACGATGTTGGCGAGCGGCATCTCGAACGGTTCCTGGTCGTCGAGCACGTACAGCCGATGCACGCCCAGCAGCTTCATCACCTGGATCTGTGCCTGGGCCTGACCGATGTCGCCTGGCTGCAGGCGGACAAAGGTGCGTTTGCCGCTCGGGTAGAAGCGTTCGGGCTCATCCTGTCCAGCTTCAAACGATGACGTCAGCCCGACGTACGGGCTCGCCGGGCTGATCTGCAGGATGCCCGCCTCGTTGATGAACTGCAGCGAGAGCGCCGTCGCGCCGGAGTCGAGGTCGCCGAGATAGGCGATCGTGCTCGTGTCCTGCGCGGCGGTCTTGGCGTCGGTGGCGGTGATGCCCGGGTTCCACTTGCCGCTCGCGGGACTCGAGTCGTCGAGTGAGACGTACTCGATCTTGAACCTCCCGGCGTGGCCGTCCGAATCGGCGAGCGCGAGCTTCTCGCCATCGACGATCTGTTCGGAGGCCGCTGCTGAGGGCCCCTGCAGCGGCAGGCTCGAGTAGACGGTCAGCTGGCCGTCGGTCGCTTCGGCCACGTCGGAGACCGTGACGCCGCCGCAGCCGGAGATGCCGAGCACCACCGCGGCGGCAAGCGCAACCAGGCCCAGCCAGCGCGCGAGCACAGGGCGCTAGCTGTGACGGCTGGGCAGATAGCTGGAGAGGGCCTTCACCGCGGCTCCGATCAGGATCACCGCCGCGGCGATCCCGAAGCTGTCGAAACCGCTGGTCCCGGTCGCCCAGAACACGATCCAGAGGACGAGCCCCGCGGTGATGGTCATGACGAATCCCATGGCGGCGAATCCTAGCTGGCCGTTCGCCCGTCGGTCGCGTGCAGACCGGCGGCCAGCTCCCCCACAACCAGGCCCACCGCTTCCGCCGGATCGGCTGCCTCGGCGGCGGCGCGCACCAGCCGCGTGCCAACGATCACGCCGTCCGCGCCCGCCTGCGCCGCGTGCAGCGCCTGCTCCGGCGTTCCGATCCCGAAGCCGATCGCCACCGGCACCTCGGTGCTCGCCTTCGCGCGTTCGAGAATCGCGGCGAGGTCCGCGCCAAGCACCTGGCGCTCGCCCGTGGTGCCGACCACGGAGACCGTGTACATGAATCCCCGCGCGTCCGCCCCGATCGCCGCGAGGCGCTCTGGCGTGGTCGTCGGCGCGACCAGCGGGACCAGCGCGATCGCGTGCCGATCGCATGCCGCCAGCACCTCCGGAGCCTCGCCGTGGGGCAGATCGGGCACGATCATCCCGGCCGCGCCGCTGCGCGCCAGGCGCTCGACGAACGCGTCCACGCCCGGTGCGAAGACCATGTTCGCGTAACACATCAGCGCGACCGGAACGCTCGCCGACAGCTCATGGGCCACCTCGAGCACGCCTGCCACGTTCGCGCCCGCCGCGAGCGCGCGCGTGCCGGCAGCGTGAATCACGGGTCCGTCCGCCAACGGGTCCGAGTAGGGCATCCCGAGCTCGATCACATCGGCCCCCGCCTGCACGCACGCCTGGCCGATTCGCAGCGAGTCGGCGAGCGTCGGGAAGCCGCCCATCACGTAGGGCATCAGGGCCGCGCGCTTGCGCGTGTTCGCGAACGCCCGCGCCAGGCGCTCGATGCCGCCGCCCTGCGCAGCGCTCACGGCTCGCCGCCCGCGAGCACCTCGGCCAGGTCCTTGTCGCCGCGACCGGACAGGCACACGAGGTCGAGCTCGCCCTCGTCCTGCCTGCGCCCCCCAGGGTGCGCGAGCACCCATGCCAGCGCATGCGCGGTCTCGAGCGCCGGGATGATGCCCTCCAGGCGCGCCAGCTCGCGAAAGGCGGCCAGCGCCTGCGTGTCGGTCACCGCGACATAGCGGGCGCGCTCAGTGTCACGCAGGTAGGCATGCTGGGGTCCGGCTCCCGGGTAGTCCAGGCCGGCTGAGATCGAGTGTGCCTGCACGATCTGGCCCTCCTCATCCTGCATCACCGCCGAGCGCGAGCCGTGCAGGATGCCCGGTCGACCGCCGACGGTCAGCGGCGCTCCGTGGCGGTCGGTGTCGATGCCATCACCGCCCGCCTCGACACCAACGAGCGCCACCTGTTCGTCCGCCAGGAACGCGGTGAAGATCCCGATCGCGTTCGAGCCACCGCCCACGCACGCGACCACCCGCGCCGGCAGCCTGCCCTCGCACTCGAGTATCTGCGCGCGCGCCTCGTCGCCGATCACGCGCTGCAGGTCGCGCACCAGCGCCGGATAGGGCGCCGGTCCGACCGCCGAGCCGATCACGTAATGCGTGCTCTGGACATTCGTGACCCAGTCGCGAATCGCCGCCGAGGTCGCCTCCTTCAGCGTCCTCGCGCCCGCATCCACCGGCTCCACCGTCGCGCCCAGCAGCTGCATGCGCTGCACGTTCGGTCGCTGCCGGCGCGTGTCCTCCACACCCATGTACACGACGCACTCCAGATCCAGCAGCGCGCACACCGTCGCCGTCGCCACGCCGTGCTGGCCGGCGCCTGTCTCGGCGATGATGCGCCGCTTGCCCATGCGCTTCGCCAGCAACGCCTGGCCCAGCGCATTGTTGAGCTTGTGCGAACCGGTGTGGTTGAGGTCCTCGCGCTTCAGATACACCGGGCGCCCGACCCGCTCTGACAGCCGCCGCGCGCGGTAAAGCGGCGTCGGACGCCCGCCGAAGTCGCGCAACAGACCATCCAGCTCGGCGCGATAGGACGGGTCGCGACGGGCAGCCTGCCACGCCTGCTCGAGCTCCGCCAGCGCCGGCATCAACGTCTCCGGCACGAACTGCCCGCCGTAGGGACCGAAGCGATGCTCGAGGGCCTGCGACTCGCCGTTGGCGCTCACGCCGGTTGACCGATCGTCGCCGGCTGCTCGCTTCCTGGCGCAGACGTCGCGACCGCGGCGAAGAACGCACGCAGCCGCTCGGGGTCCTTGTGCCCAGGCGCGGCCTCGGTGCCGCTCGCCGTATCGACGGCGTACGGATGAACCACCGAGATCGCCTCGGCGACATTCTCCGGTGTGAGGCCGCCGCTGAGGATCAACGGCACCTTCGAGCGCCGCGCCCGCACGAGCTCCCAGTCGAACGTCTCGCCCGTGCCGCCGCGCATCCCCTGGCGGGCCACCGCCTTCGCACGCGCGTCGAGCAGGTGGAAGTCGACGTGATAGCGCTCCAGATCGCGCACGTCACCCGAGCCCGCCACCTGCGCTGCCTTGATCACGCGCGCGCCCGTCCTGCGTGCCACCTCGGCGCAGAACGACGGGCCCTCGTCGCCGTGGAGCTGCACCAGGCTCAGCGACAGCTCATCGCAGTCGGCGACGATCTGCTCGAGTGGCGCGTTCACATACACGCCGCACAGCTCCGCGCGGCGGCGCAGCGTCGCGCCGATCAGCTGGGCCTGCCCCCGCGAGCAGCGCCGCGGCGAGTCCTCATAGAAGATCATCCCGAGCGCCCACGCTCCGAGCTCGGTCGCGAGTTGCGCGTCGAGGAGCGTCGTGATGCCGCAGATCTTCACGCGCGGGGCGTTCTCGTCCATACCTCAACCGTAGCGAGATGACGCCGCGGTGAGCTTCGCGTCGGCTGCCGTCAGCCTTCAGGCGTGTTCGGGTTTTCGACCGAGTTCGGTCGTTCGCCCAGCTTCGCGCTGACGGTCAAGTGCGAGTACTTGGCGCCGCCCTCCGCGCGCCACAGCCCGATGCTGATCGTGTCGCCCGGCTTCTTCGCGTCGATGTCTTCGGCGAGTTCCTGTGAGCTGTTCACCGGCTTGCCGTCGATCGAGACGATGATGTCGCCACCGACCGCCACCTGGCCTTCTTCGGTCGTCGTACTGACCTTACCGCCGCGGATGCCCGCTTTCTGAGCGGCCGTGCGTGGCTGCACGCTTTCGACGAGCGCACCGGCCTTCACCGGCAGGTTCAGCGCCGCCAACGAGCCGTCGACCGTGCGCGAGGTGAGGCCGAGGTAAGCGCCGCGTAGCGTTCCGCCCTTCTCCAGCGACGCGATCTTGGACTTGGCCGTGTTGATCGGAATCGAGAAGCCGATGCCGACGCTGCCGCCGCCACTGCTGCCGGTCTCGATCTGCGAGTTGATACCGATCACTTCACCGTTGATGTTGAGCAGCGGTCCGCCCGAGTTGCCCGGGTTGATCGGCGCGTCGGTCTGCAGCACGTGGTTGATCGTGAAGCCGTTCGGCGCGGTGATTTCGCGCTGCAGCGCCGAGATCACACCGGTGGTGAGCGTGCGTTCGAGGTCGAACGGGTTGCCGATCGCGTAGACCGGGTCGCCCACCTCGACCGCGCTCGAGTCGCCCAGCTTCAGCGGGTGCAGAACCAGGCCATCGGTCGGGATGCGCAGGATCGCCAGATCGTCGGAGGGGTCCTTACCGACGACCTTCGCTTCGACCGACTTACCTTTTTCGAAGCTCACAGTCACCTTCACCGCGTTCTCGACAACGTGGTAGTTCGTCAGGATCGTGCCGTTCGCGTCGATCACGATCCCCGAGCCGGTGGCCGTGCCCTGACGCTCGTTCTGTTCACCAAAAAGGTTGAACGGAGAGGATTCTGACTTCTGCACGACCGTCGAGGTCACGAACGCCACTCCCGGCGCGTCGCGCACGTAGGCTTCGTGGGGAGACATGCCGGTCGTGCGCTGCGAGGCGTTTGACGGCCTCGGCGCGGCGGCTTCGACGGTCGTGACGAGCGTCTTCGTGCTTTCTCCCAAACCGCCCGCGGCAGCGATCACGGCCACGACGAGACCGGCGCCGAGCAGCGCCGACAGGAACGGGATGACGAACGTGCGTTTCATCAGAGAGCAGGATGAGCGACAGGTGTGAACACAATCTAAAGAGCGGCGTGAGCCTAGCTAAAACCTTCTCAGGAGCGCCAACGCCGCCGCCGGATCGGCCGAGCGCATCAGCGACTCGCCGACCAGCACCGCGTCCACGCCGCGGTAGGTGCTGCGAGAGAGAGCGTTGAACCTCCCCCCGCCTGCAACCGCAGGTTGTCGGTGGTCGGCGGACCTCCACGGGCGTTCTGAGGGCGCAGCTCGTGACCGATCAGCACAAGCCAGCCGATACGGCGCGGTCCTCTCGGCTGCCGACTCTTCGAGGCCCTCCGCGAGATCGGCAGGATTCTCGCTGAGATCGCAGGCAGTGGCTCTGGGAGCCGCTCATGCATCCCGCGCTACCAGCGTCCTAGAAAGTTTGCTCGAGACCCTCCTAGACGAAGGCAGGCTGCGCATCCTCTGGAGCGTTGACCCCAGCCCCGGATCTGCGTGTGAGCTCGATGCACTTTGCACGGGGATCCGGCGCATCCATTAGCGCGCTCCCGATGAGCGCCGCGTGAACCCCTCGGGCTTCTAGCTCATCGAGCTGATCCCTCGTTGAGAGCCCAGACTCCGCGACGACGGTTATGCCGGCGGGGATCTCGTGCGCGAGACCCTTAGTCCTGGCGATATCAACCTCAAACTTCCGCGGCGAGCTGGGCTCGGTTTGGAGTTCGCGGTTGTTGATGCCGATCAAGTCCGCCTCAAGCGCAAGCCCTCGTTCCAACTCTGTCTGATCCCGGATCTCGAAGAGCACATCTAGACGTAGCTCTCTCGCAAGGGAGTACAGACCACGAAGGGCACCATCATCACCCACGAACGCAGCAATCAGGAGGATGGCGTCCGCGCCAGCCTCAGCCGCCTCGTACACTTGATACTCGTCGTTGATGAAGTCCTTGCGGAGGAGGGGCAGCGTCGTCCGTTCGCGCGCCACGCGCAGATCTCCTAGGCATCCCTTGAAGGACCTTTCCTCAGTCAGGATCGACAGCGCGGTCGCCCCGCCACGGACGTAGGCATCGACATACTCAGGCACATGAACGTCACGCACCGTCGCATGCGACGGCGAGCTGCGCTTGAACTCGGCGATGAGCGAAATGCTGGGCCCCTGCAACGCTTCGAGGAAGGGTCGGCGATCGCTGCGCTGACGTATTCCAGCGCGGACTGTGCTCAAGGATCGCTCCTTCTTGCGAGCGTCCACAGCCTGGCTGGTCCAGTCGGCTATTTCCTCGAGAAAGCTCATGCCCAATCAGTCCCTACCCACGAATCCGCGTCAGTATCCATGTCTCGACCCCCACGTAGATAAGCAGAAGTCTGCGCCCGACAAGTCGACAACCATCTTCGCTGAGCGTCGCAAGCATAGTGGCTTCGGGCAAGATCTGGCGTTACGAAGCTGAAAACGCCATCTCGTTCACGACCTGACCGTTCTCCGAGCATGTCTCTGGCTGGCCTGCACGAAACGCTCGAGCGCACTCGCGGCCGCTCCGTCGTCGAGAGCCGCGCGGGCGGCCTGCACGCCCTCCGCGATCGAGTCCGCCGCGCTGGCCGCGTAGATCGCTGCGCCGGCGTTGATCAATGCCAGGCGCTCGCCGGCAGCACGCTCGCCCGTGCCGACCCGCCCGTCCCCGCCCGATTGCAGGATCGCGCGGGTGATCTGCGCGTTCTGCGCCGGCGTTCCGCCTGCAGGCGGCGGCTGCGAGGACGCGCCAGGCTCGATGCCGACCTCCTCCGGGGTCAGCACGTAGTGGCGGATCTCCTCGCCGTTGACCTCGGCCACTTTCGTCGGTGCGTCCGCCGAGACCTCGTCGAGGCCGTCCTCGCCCGCCACCACCAACGCACGATCGACGCCCAGCTTCGCCAGCGCGCCTGCCATCCGGTCCAGGAACCCCGCGTCGGAGACGCCGATCAGCTGGCGCCGCGCACCCGCCGGGTTGGTCAGCGGCCCGAGCAGGTTGAAGATCGTGCGCACCCCCAGCTCGCGTCGAACGGGTATCACGAAGCGCGTCGCCTGATGGTGCGCCGGCGCGAACATGAATCCGAAGCCCGCCTCGTCGATGCACGCCGCCACCGCCGCCGGATCGAGGTCGATGCGCGCCCCCAGCGCCTCGAGCAGGTCGGCCGAACCAGAGCGGCTCGTCGCCGAGCGGTTGCCGTGCTTGGCCACGGCGCAGCCTGCGCCCGCGGCGATCAGCGCCGCCGTCGTCGACACGTTGAAGCTGCTGCGCCCGCCACCCGTACCCGCCGTGTCCAGCAGGTCCTTGCGGTCGGTTGGGACGGTCGCCGCCAGCGCGCGCATCGTGCGCGCGAGGCCCTCCAGCTCCTCGACCGTCTCCCCCTTCGTGCGCAACGCGATCAGGAAGCCCGCGATCTGGATCTCCGACACCTCGCCGTGCATGATCTGCGCGAGCACCTCCGCCGTCTGATCGGCGCTCAGGTCCCTGCCCGACGCCAGCGCATCGGTAGCGGCCGTCAGGATCGCGTTGGGCATGGGATTCTCAGGATCGCTCTGGGTGGGTCGTCGAGGTAAGTCTCAGGGCGCACGCGCCGAAGTGTCGCGGCGGCGCAGACGCTACGAACGCACGAGACGGCACCGATAGGTGCCGCCCTTTAAAGATTATCTCCCTCTACAACCGCTCGGACTCAGCTGGGCGGCGTGGCAACGCGTCGCCGGCTCACGTTGACCGACCAGGAGGCTCGAGGAAATTGGCGAGCAGCTCGCGGCCCTGTTCGGTGAGGACCGACTCGGGGTGAAACTGGACGCCCTCCGCCGGCAGCTCGCGGTGGCGCACGCCCATCAGCACGCCGTCGCCTCGCGCCGTCACCTCCAGGCAATCGGGCAGGTGTTCGTCCACCACCAGCGAGTGGTAGCGCCCGACCGTCAGCGGCGAGGACAGCCCGCGGAAGATCGTGCGGCCGTCGTGTTCGATGCTGGTCGCCTTGCCGTGCACCGGTGCATGCAGCTTCCAGCGCCCGCCGAACGCCTGCGCGAGCGCCTGATGGCCGAGGCACACACCGAGCGTCGGCACTCCCGCCTCGGGCATCCGCCGCACCAGCTCGAGTGTGATCCCCGCCTGCACCGGCGTGCACGGCCCCGGCGAGACGACGCAGCGCTCGTAGTCTTCGAGCAGGAGCTCGTCCACGCTCGCGCGGTCGTTGCGCACCACGTGCAGCTCCGCGCCGAGCTCTCCCAGGTACTGCACGAGGTTGTACGTGAACGAGTCGTAGTTGTCGAGGACCAGAACCTTCATCGGCTTTACGACCAGTCGGGCTGTTCGCATGCCAACTGCACTGCACGCATGACCGCGCGGGACTTCGCCACCGACTCCTCGTACTCGTACTCGGGCTTGGCGTCGGCGACGGTGCCGCCGCCCGCCTGTACGTGGGCGACGCCGTCCTTGACCACCACCGTGCGGATGTGGATCGCGGTGTCGAGGTCCCCCGCGTAGCTCAGGTAGCCGATCGCGCCGCCATAGCCTCCGCGCTTGACCGGCTCGAGCTCGTCGATGATCTGCATCGCGCGCACCTTGGGCGCGCCCGACAGCGTCCCCGCCGGCAGCACCGAGCGCAGCGCATCCATCGCCCCGACCTCTTGGCGCAGCGTGCCCGACACCGACGAGACGATGTGCATCACGTGGCTGTAGGACTCGATCTCCATCAGCTCGTCCACGACCACGCTGCCGTACTCGCACACGCGACCGAGGTCGTTGCGTCCGAGGTCCACCAGCATCACGTGCTCGGCGCGCTCCTTCTCGTCGGCCAGCAGCTCGGCTGCGATCCGGCGGTCCTCCTCCGGCGTCGCGCCGCGCGGTCGCGTGCCCGCGATCGGCTTGGTGGCGACATGTCGGCCGTTGACGGTCAGGAGCGGCTCCGGGCTCGCCCCCGCCACCTGGAAGTCGCCGAAGTCCAGGTAGTACATGTAGGGACTGGGGTTCACCGCGCGCAGGCCGCGGTAGATCGAGAACGCCTGCACCGGCACGCGCGCCGACCAGCGCTGCGACGGGACGACCTGGAAGGCGTCGCCCGCGTAGATGTACTCGACGATCCGTGCCACCATCGCTTCGAAGCGCTCGCGCGGCATGTTCGACTCAAACGCGGGCGCCTCGCGCGCGGACACGTCTCCTGCGCCTGCGCTCTCAGCGCGCGGAACCGGGCCGGCGAGCACGCCGCGGACCTCGCCGATCGTGCGTGCTGCCTGCTCGTAGGCACGCTCGATGTCCGGCTCCGCCTGCAGGTCGGCGTTGGCGATGATCGTCACCGTGTGCTTGAGATGGTCGAACACCACCAGCGCGTCGGACAGCATCAGCGCCATGTCCGGCAGTCCGAGCGGGTCCCCCTCGGAGCCTCCCGGAGGCTCACCGAGCGGCTCGACCGTGCGCACCAGGTCATAGCCGAAGAAGCCCACCGCGCCGCCGATGAACGGAGGCACCGAGGCCCGGGCGTCGTCGAGCGGCGCCTGGTCGAAGCGCGCGACGCGCGCGGCCGCCAGCGCGTACGGGTCGCCGCCGTCGGCGAGCGACCAGCGCAGCACCGTGCGCGGTCGGAAGCCGATGAACGACCAGCGCCCGACTCGCTGCCCCTGATCGGCGGACTCCAGCAGGAACGCCGGCTCGCCCGGCGCCAGCGCACGCAGCTTCAGGAACGCCGAGACCGGCGTCTCGCAGTCCTCGATGAAGCTGTAGGAGAGCGGTATCAGGTCGTGCACGCCCGCCAGCACGCGCGCCTGCTCGAGGCTCGGCGCGAGGTCGAGCGTGCTCGCCTCCGGCGCGCTAGGAGCGACGGCCATCGAGCACCCGCTCCGCGTCGGTGAGCGCGCGTCCACGGCTGCGCAGCAGCACCAGCAGGTGATACAGCACGTCGGCCGCCTCTTCGTCGACGCGCGCGTCGGACTCCTCGCGGGCCGCGCGCGCCACCTCCTCGGCCTCCTCCATCACCTTCTCGCCGATCCGAGCCGGGTCGTCGAGCAGCTCGACCGTGTAGGAGCCCCGTGGACGTTCGTGCGCGCGCTCGGCGACGGTGCGCTCGAGCGCCGGCAAGGTCTCGTATGGCGCGCCGGGGTCGAGCCCGCCGCGGTGGAAGCACGTGCGCTCGCCCGTGTGGCACGCCGGGCCCGCCGGCTCGACGAGCGCGAGCAGCGCGTCGCCGTCGCAGTCGATCCTCAGCGCGCGCACGCTCTGCACGTTGCCGCTGGTTTCCCCCTTGTGCCACTGCTCTTGACGGGAGCGGCTCCACAGGTGCAGCTCGCCGGTGTCGCGCGTGCGCGCCAACGCCTGCTCGTTCATATACGCAAGTGTCAGCACCTCGCCGCTGCTCCAGTCCTGCACCACACACGGCACCAGACCCTCGCCGTCGTAGGAGATCGGAGTACCGAGGTCGAGGAGCCCGTCACCACCGGCGTCGCCGTTGCCTTCTGCTGCGTTCATCCGCACGATTGTAGGTGCCAGCACCCGGCTCGGTCCCGCGCCTTGGCTCGCTCGCGACGGGTATGAGCCACACTGCCACGGCGATGCATTCCGTGCTCGAGCGCCAGCTGCTCGTCGTCACCGGCAAGGGTGGCGTGGGCAAGACGACCATTGCCGCCGCCCTCGGCCTGCTCGCCGCGCGCGCCGGGCGACGCACGATCGTCGTGGAGGTCGGCCAGGAGAGCCAGTTGCCGCGACTGTTCGGGGTCGCACCCTCAGCGCCGGGAACAGCGACGCCGCTGCAGCGCGGCCTGTCGAGCATCTCGATCGACCCCGACCGTGCGCTGCTCGAGTGGCTGCAGGTGCTCGGCGGACGCGTCTCCGGCCGCCTGCTCGCCTCCAGCGGCACCTTCCAGTACTTCGCGGCCGCGGCGCCGGGCGCCAAGGAGCTCGTGACGATGGTCAAGGTCGCGCAGCTGACACGCGCGGGCGGCCGTCGTGGGACGCGCGGCCATGACCTCGTCGTACTCGACGCGCCTGCCACCGGACACGCCCTCGGCATGCTCAGCTCGCCGGGAACGTTCGGTGCGATCGCGCGGGTCGGCCCCATCGCCGGGCACACGCGCCAGCTGCAGGAGCTGCTGCAGAGCCGATCGCGCTCGGGCTATCTCGCCGTCGCGCTCGGCACCGAGATGGCCGTCACCGAGGCGCTCGAGCTCGAGGACGGGCTGCAGGCGCGACTCGGCCGCAGCCTCGACGCCGTCGTCGTCAACGCACTGCTGCCACGGCGCTTCACACCAGCCGAGGTCGGCCGCATCACGACGCTCGCAGACGGCGCCGGCGACGTCACCGACTCGGCGGTGCGTGCCGCCATTGCCGTCCACGATCGCGCGCGCTTCCAGCACAACCAGCTCGCGCGCCTGCGCCGGCGCCGCTTCGACGTCGTGGGCCTGCCGTTCGTGTGGAACGCACAGATCGACCTGGGGGCCGTGAGCACGATCTCCAAACGCCTCGAGCGTAAGCTCGGGCGCAGCGCCGGCGGGCCGCCCGCCCTAGATCACAAAGCGGGGCACGCCTCGGCCTCAGGGTGACGCGAGCCGGTAGCGGCGCGTGCCCGCATCGCGCTCCAACAGGCCAACCGACAGCAGCGTCGTCACATAGCGGTGCGTCGTGCTCGTGTTCATTCGCAAGCGGCGCGCGAGCTCCGCGATGCCCAGATATCCCCCATCCGCGGGAAAGCACGAGAGCACCAGCAGCCCCGCCAGCAGCGAGCGCGACAGGCGCCGGTCATCCATCTGCGGCGGAAGCTCTCCGTCCTCGGACACCACGGCAAGCGTCCAGCTCGTGTCTCTCACGGCGGACAGCAGGACTGACATCGTCCCGCCCTGTCTGGCGGCGCGGATCACCTGATCGACCTGCGCCTTGGAGAGCTCGATCGTCACGGCTCTAGCGCTATTCACATCATTCATCGTCTCTGCAGCATCATCGCGTATCGCGCCCGCCCGCAAGGCATCCCTGAATATTCATTTCTGACTAGTCGCTGTAGCCTCCGCGCGGTCCCGCGCGAGCACCGACCTCGCCCTCGGCGGTCCTCCAGCCTCCGTGTGCAGGCGCCTCAGCAGCTCTTTCGCGTTGCGCAGCCACTCGATCCTCGCTTTCCACAGCGCGATCTCGGCCTCCCGCGTGAGCGCCCGCATCAGCCTCGACCAGTCCTGCGGCTCAGCTGCCAGCGCCGCGGCCCCGTCACCGGTCGACGCGTCGCCGCCACCTGACTGCGAGCCCTGCGTCAGATCGCGCAGGCGACCGATGCACGCGAGTTCCTGGCCGTAGACGAGATCGATCAGGCGCGGCAGGTTGCCCGGCCGGCACAGCGCGATCTTCATGTGCAGCTCATCCCGCAGCGGCGGCGTCGGCGAGGAGCCGAGGATCCACGCCTCGAAGCGCTCGGCGCCGCGCTCCGTCGCCTCGTAGATCATCCGCGGTGCCGAGCGCCGCGCCGGGCCGGGGCCCAGCTCGCCGGCCGCGCGAACCAGTTCGTCGCGGCTGAGCTGGTCGAGCGCCGAGTACACGCCCGAGGGCGCAAAGCACGAGGAACCAAAGCGCTCCTCGAGGCGCTGGGCGAGTTGGTAACCGTAGCCGGGGCGCTCGATCACCAATCCCAATACCGCGTACTTCGCCGACATGCACACCCTCTCCCTCAGCCTTGCCGAGCCCTGAACGTATCCAAACATACATCCCACAAGCTGAACAAGTCAGATCGGCGGGAATACGCACAACTCGATCGTGTGCAGATCTTGGAACGCGACAGGAGCGCGCTCAGGTGATGCCGAGGCGATCCAACAGTCCGCCATCGCCGCGCCAGTCGCGCCGCACGCGCACCGAGAGCTCGAGATGCACCTGCTCGCCGACGACGCGCTGCAGCTCGCGACGTGCGGCCGTGCCGATCGCCTTGACCATGCGCCCGTGCGCGCCGATCACGATCCCCTTCTGAGACTCGCTCTCGACCCAGATCAGCGCACGCACGCGCACCAGCCCCGCGTGTGGATACTCGAGCTCCTCGAGCACAACCTCCACCGCGTGCGGCAGCTCCTGGAAGGTCCGCCGGATCACCGCCTCGCGGATCAGCTCCGCCAGCAGCAGCTCGCGCGGCTGATCGCTGCTCGCCCCGGCCGCGAACATGAACGGGCCCTCGGGCATCAGCGACACGAGGTGCTCTACCAGCGCGCCGACGCCCGAACCTCTGCGCGCCGAGATCGGGAAGACCTCCGCGCGCCGCACCAGCTCAGCCGCGTCCTCGAGCACCGGCATCAGCGCCGCCCGTGACAGCCGGTCGACCTTGTTGACAGCGACCGTCACCGGCACCCTCACCGACTCCAGCGCCGTCGCGATGAAGCGATCGCCGGGCCCGACGCCCTGCTCCGCGCTCAACATCAACAGCGCCGCGTCCGAGCCGTCCAGCTCCTGCTGAACCCGCCGCGCCATGCGCGCGGTCAGCTCGTCACGCGGGCGCTGAACACCGGGCAGATCCACGAGCACGATCTGACAGTCCCCGCTCTGATGCACACCGCGGATCGCGCGCCTGGTCGTCTGCGGACGGTCGGAGACGATCGCGACCTTCTCGCCGACGACGGCGTTCGTGAAGGTCGACTTGCCGACGTTGGGCCTGCCGGCGAGCGCGACGAAGCCGGCGCGCGTCACCCATCCGCTCCAGCTAGCAGCTCGCGCTGGAGCTCGAGCATCTCGCCGTCGTCGGTCTCGTGATCCATGCCCAGCAGATGCAGCATCCCGTGTACGACCGCCTCGCGCAGGTCGACCGTGTGCTCGGGGCAGATCACCACGTCACCGAGCTCGATCGGCACGACCGTCGCCGAGCGCGCGGCAGCGCCGTCGATCGGGAACGACAGCACGTCCGTCGGGGCCGGCTTGCTGCGGTGCTCGCCGTTCAGCTGCGCGATTCGCTGGGCGTCGACGAACTCGACCGCCACGTGCCCCTGCTCGACCCCTATGCGGGTGGCGCTCAGCACACACAGTCGCCGCACCTCCGCCAGCGCCAACGGGGCCGGCTCGCGGCCCGCGCCCAGCACCTCGACGTCGATCATCGCCGTTCAAGCACTGCGGACAGCGCGCGCGCCGATCTCCGCCTGCACCGCAGGCTCACCGCGGGAATGCACGTCATACGCCTCCACGATCCGCTGCACGAGCTTGTGACGAACCACGTCCTCGGCGCCAAAGCGAATGAACTCGATCCCCTCGACGGCCTCGAGCACATTGCCCACCACGATCAGTCCCGACTGCTGCTCGCGCGGCAGGTCCACCTGCGTCACATCCCCCGTAACCACCATCCTCGAGCCGAAGCCGAGCCGCGTCAGGAACATCTTCATCTGCTCAGGTGTCGTGTTCTGCGCCTCGTCGAGGATCACGAACGAGTCGTTGAGCGTCCGCCCCCGCATGAACGCCAGCGGCGCGATCTCGATCACGCCGCGCTCGATGTGCTGCGAGACCTTCTCCGGGTCGAGCATGTCGTGTAGCGCGTCGAACAGCGGACGCAGGTACGGATCGACCTTCGCCATCAGATCGCCCGGCAGGAAGCCCAGGCGCTCGCCCGCCTCGACCGCCGGGCGCGTAAGGATGATGCGGTTGACCTCGTGCCGCGACAGCGCCGCCGCCGCCATCGCCACGGCCAGGAAGGTCTTGCCGGTCCCCGCTGGCCCGACGGCGAACGTGATCGTGTTCTCGCGCACCGAGTCCACGTAGCGCTTCTGGTTGACCGTGTTCGGCGCCACGCGCAGCCCGCGATGTCGCCACACCACATCCTCGAGCACGCGCGCCGGTGATTCGTGGGCATCCAGCGCCCCGGTCACCGCAGTGATCGTGCCGGGGCCGATCTGGTGGCCGCGCGCGATCAGGTCCGCCAGCTCGCGCACCACGCGCTCGCCCGCGCGTGTCTCGGACTCCTCGCCCTCGAACGTCAGCAGGTTGCCGCGCAGGAAGACCTTGCAGTCGAGATGTGCCTCCAGGGCACGCAAGACGACGTCCTGGCTACCCGCGAGCTCGGCCGCCACCACGTTCGATAGCTCGATCTGGGTCCTCATCCCTGCAGTGCCGCTCGCACCAGCTCGGACACCCGCTTCCCGTCAGCGCGGCCGTCGACCGCCGCTATCGCCTGCTTCATCGCACTACCCATGTCCTTTGCAGACTGCGCGCCGCTCGCGCTCACCGCCTCCGTCACGATCTCACTCAGCTCCTGCTCGGAGAGCTCCGCCGGCAGATACGAGCCGATCAGCTCCGCCTCGGATTCCTCGGTCCCGGCCAGGTCCTCGCGCCCGCCATCGCGGTAAGCCCGCGCAGACTCCAGCCGGCGCTTGCGCTCGCGACGCAGCACCGCCAGCTCGTCATCAGAGCCCTCCTTGGCGGCCTTCTGCAGCTCGGAGAGCACCAGGCGCAAGGCGCCCACGCGCTGCTTCTCACCGGCGCGCATCGCGCCCTGGACATCAACTTTTATCTGCTCCGCGATCGGCATCTGCGACTCAGGATACGCCGCCGCGGCGATGGCGCGGCGAGCACGTCCCCCAACGGGGCAAGCCAGGTCTGCGCGCTCGCGCCTCAATCGCCGTCGAGCGGCGTATGGGTGCCCAGACGCCCAGGCGCGGAGACGTCGCGACCGAACACCAGCGCCACATTCCAGTCGACCAGCAGACGCAGCCGCCGTCCGATACCGGGCATCAGCAGCAGGTGATAGGTGCGCGCGATCAGCCATGCGGGCATGCCGCGCCAGCGGATGCCGAACGTGATCGCTACCGCCTCGCGATTGCCGAGCTCGGCCACCACGCCTTTGGTTCGATAGCGGAACGGCCGCCTGCGGGCGCCCCCGAAAGTCGCCACGATGTTGCGCGCGACCAGGCGCCCCTGGCGGATCGCGTGCTGCGCCGTCGGCGGGCACGCCTGTCCGGGCCTCGCCGGGTCGGGCACCGCCGCGCAGTCGCCGATCGCCCAGACGTGGGCTGCGCCGCGGACGGCGTCCTGCTCGCGCGCCGCCGCGAGCGCATGGACATCCACGCACATCGTGCGGTCGACGACCACGCGCCCGTCCTGTCCGAGGGGAAGGCCGAGCTTGGAAAGAACCGGGCTCGGCTTGACGCCGGCCGTCCACACGAGCGTCCGCGTCGCGATCTGCTCGCCGTCGCCGAGCGTCGCCGCCTGCGCGGTCAGCTCGCGCAGGGTGGTTTCGGTGCGGACCTCGATCCCGCGCCCGCGCAGCTCGTGTTCGGCGAACTCCGACAGGCTCCGCGGAACCTCTTGCATGATCCGGTCCGTTGCCTCGATCAGGACCCAGCGCATGCCCTGAGCGCGACAGCGCGGATACAGCTCGATCGCCTGCGCGGCAAAGTCCTGCAGCTCGGCGAGTCCCTCGACACCCGCGTAGCCCGCGCCCACGAACACGAACCCCAGGTACTCCGCTCGCGTCGCCGGATCCTCCACCGACTCGGCGATGTCGAGGCAGTTGAGGACCTGGTTGCGCATCGCGGTTGCGTCCGAGAGCGACTTGAAGCCGATCGCGTGCTCAGCAAGACCCGGGATCGGCAGCGTCCGCGAGACCGATCCCAGCGCGACGACGAGCTGGTCATAGGCAAGCTCGAGCTGCACTCCGTCGAGGCGCCGCACCGCCAGCGTCGCGGCCATCGGGTCGGCGCCGGTCACCCGTCCGATCACGAGCTCGGTGCGCCGCAGCTGCGATCGCAGCGAGACGACCACGTGACGCGGCTCCAGCGTCGCACCCGCGGCGCCGGGCAGCAGCGGCGTGTACAGCATGAAATCCGCGTCGTTGACGAGCGTCACCCGGGCGCTCTGAGCCGGCAGCAGCCGTTCGAGCGCCCGCGCGGCGTAAAAGCCGCCAAAGCCGCCGCCCGCGATCACCACCTGCCAGGCCACGCTCGACACAATAGGGTGCACTGCGTGAACAACGACCTCTACGCCAGCGCGCTGGCACCGTTTCTCGCAGAAACCGAGCGTCTGCGCCCTGCCGACGCCGAAGTGATCGACGCCCACACGCATCTGGGACTCGACGAGGACGGGCGCTCGCTGACGCTCGAGCAGCTGCTCTCCCAGCTCGACAGCGCCGAGGCGCGCCGTGCGTGCGTGTTCCCGCTGCACGACCCCGAGCGCCAGCCTTCATACAGCGTGCCCAACGACCGTGTCCTGGGCTGGGCGGCCGAAAGCGAAGGCCGACTTGTCCCCTTCTGCCGGCTGGACCCCGCCGAAGCGCCGCTCGCCGAGGCCGAGCGCTGCCTGGCCAAAGGCGCGCGCGGCATCAAGCTGCATCCGCGCGCACAGGACTTCGACTTCGACGGACCCGAGATGGGCTCGGTGTTCGCTCTCGCCGAAGAGGCCCGGGTGCCGATCCTGATCCATGCCGGCCGTGGCCTGCCGCCGCTCGCCGACGGGCTCGTCGATCTCGCGCTGCGTCACCCCGGCGCGGTGCTGATCCTCGCGCACGGCGCGATCTGCGACCAGGGCATCCTGACGACGCGCCTCGCCGACCATCCCGGCGTGCTTTACGACATATCCTGCTTCTTCCCGATCGACGTCATCGAGTTGTTCGCGCGCGTCCCCGCCGAGCGGATCGTGTTCGCCTCCGACCCTCCCTACGGGCTACCGGCCACCACGCTGTACATGGCTTTGCGCGTCGCCTGGAACGCCGGCCTCGACGAGGCGACCACCAAGACGGTGCTCGGCGGCACCATGGCGGCGCTGCTCGACGCTCAGGAGCTGCCGCCCGTGGGGCCCATACGACGCGGACCCACGATCGAGCTGTCCGGGCGACTCGCGCGCGTGTACGGCTACGCGAGCCTCGTCGGGCCCGCCATGTTCAGCGGCGCCGCTGAGCAGGCACGGGCGATGCTCGACATGGCGCTCGCCGCCTGCCGCGATCCAGAACCGGGAACCGACGGTGAGGCGCTCGAGGTAATCGGAACGGCGCTAAGCGTCGCGGGCACGCTCGTGGGAAGCCCCGAGGGGATGCGCGGCGCGATCGACCTCGTCTACCGGGCGATCGTGCGCGCCGCCACCGAGATTCCCGACGGACGCTGAGCGAGTTGGCGCGCAGCCGTTCGCGCAGTCGCCCAGCGCGCGTACGCCTTCGCGCCCGCGTCACGCGCAGTCGCCGTCCCTCACGGTGAGTCGCGACCGCAGCCGCCCCGCCCCCTTCAAAGGAGGTGACTGCGCGCAGCGATCGCGCAGTTGCGCATCGGAGAGCCAAACGGCGCGGCTGCCGGGCAGGCAACGGCGCTGAGCAAGCGCCCGCACACGGCGAACGCCTGCGGCGCCCGTAGCCGCCGGCTACGCTCGATGCTCCTCTTCTCCGCATCCCTGACCCGCTCCAGCCCCTCGCCGGGCCTCATCCTCACCCCCGATGAACGCGTTCGCGCCAAGTTCGCGCCGGCCGCGCCGCGCCGATCGAGATTTCCGAGAACCCCTTGGGGTTCTCGGAGCGGCGCGCCCGCCTTCCTGATCGCTCTCACCGCCGCTTGACGGCTGCTCGCCGCGCTCCTACAAGCCCGCCGGACCCAACCCGGCGCGACGCGTCGTGCCGCAGCCACCAGCGACCGGCAGGAGACAGCCATGACCCCCACCTCGACCGCGCCCCCCACATCGCCGGCGAGCGCCCGTCCGCAGCACCGCCCAGGCTCGAGTCGCGCAACCGACGTCGCAAAACGCCGCCGCCAGAAGCGCTCGCCACGACGACGCAGCGCTCGGGACCTGCTGCTCGACCGATACACCGACCCTCAAGGTCAGCCTCGCGAGGTGATCGCACGCGACGGTGCGGCCGGCAGCACGCTGATCGTCGATCGCGACTGCGCGAGCGGCGGCGATCAACGCCTGGTTGCGCATCTCGGCGCCGACGAGCCTGACGGCAACGCGGCGCTCGTCTGCAGCCGGTACCTGCAGGACACCGCGAAGGGACGCGGAGGCTGCCGCGCGCTCGAAGCCGAGGACAGCCGCATCGCGCCGTTCGAGCATTCGCCGGAGCTCAAGTGCACGCCAGATCATGCGAGCTCGGCCGAGCTCGTCGACCGGCTCGGGTCTGCCTTTGCACTGGAGCCGCGACGCAGCGCTCTGTCGATACCCGAGCTGCGCTGGTGTCGTCGCGGGCAGCCGATCAGCGTGCGCGAGGCGATCGCCTCGCTTGAAAGCTACGAGCCGGTGCGTGGGCTCACGCTGCATGCGCTTGCGCTACACGGCCGCAGCGGCGCGATCTCCACCACCGTGCTGCGCGCCGAGCTGACCCGCGTTCAGGAGAGCCCGATCGTGCTCAATCGGCGGCTGCGCGAGGTGGTGCTCGCGACGGTCGAGCGCCAGCAGCTCAGCATGAGCGAGATCGCGATCCGCTGCGGGCGCGTCAAGCGCGATCGCAAGGGCAACCAGAGCGGCGAGACGAGCTGGCTCGCGCGCCGCGTCGGGCTGCTTCCCGAGGGCGGCCACACCACACCCACCCCGTGGATCCACAGCGACGTGCTCGCGCTGATCGCGCGCGACGGTCTCGGCGTCAGCCCGCGCGAGGTCGAGCTGTGCTGAGCCCCACGCGAGACGCGCCGATCCTCGTCGTCGAGGCCGACCCGCGCATCGGTCGTGCGATCGCAGAGCAGCTCCTCGCCGACGGCTTCAGCGTCGAGCTGGCGCGCACCGCCGAGCACGCCCGCATCCTCGCCGGTGCCAGCGCGCCCAAGCTGGTGGTGCTGGGCCTGCTCGACTCGCGCTGTGGCACGGTCGAGCTGCTGCGCGAGATCCGCCAAGCCCGGCGGCTCGAGGGGCCGTGGGATCGCGCCATGCCGACGATCGTCGTCGGCTCCGACGCTCAGGAGCTCGACGTGCTGCGCGCGTTCGAAGCCGGTGCCGATGACTTCCTGCGGATGCCCGCCACCTACCTCGAGCTCAGAGCCCGCATGCGTGCGGTCCTGCGCAGAACCGCACCCGCGCCGCGTCTCGAGCGCCTGATCGAGGTTGGGCCGCTCGCGATCGACACCGGCGCGCACGTCGTAACCGTGCAGGACGACCAGGTTGAGCTTCGACGTATGGAGTTCGACCTGCTCGTGCACCTCGCGCGCGAGCCGGAGCGCGTGTTCGCGAAGTCAGAGCTCCTGCGAGCGGTGTGGGGCTACCGCTCCGGTGGGTCGACGCGAACCGTCGACAGCCACGCGAGCCGACTGCGCCGCAAGCTTGCCCCTGATGGCGCCACACGCTGGGTGATCAGCGTGTGGGGCGTCGGCTACCGGCTCATCTGAGCCGGCGGCGAGACACAGCTACCGGCTGACTCTGCGCCGGCAGCGATACGCAGCACCCCGACGGCGGGCCAGGTGGCTCGCCGTCAGGCCGTTAACCACCGTGGCCGGCTCGCGCCGGTCCGATTGGGCGCGCGATCTCGCGCGACCCGGAAGGGAGTGGCGCAATGCCCTCGCATGCATTCTCAGAAGTTCCCGTCGACCCTGCGGCGAGCGTCGATCAACTCATCGGCTCTCTGCTCTCCCTGAGTATCCACGGCATCCTCGGCGTCGCGTTGGGGATCCTCGCGGCGCGAGCGATGCGCGCCCGACACCTGCACTGGAGCTGGGCGGCAGGCGTGCTCGCCGTGTGCATCGTGGCCCGGCCGGTGCATGGCGACGCAATGCTTACCATCGCCACCGCCAGCCTGTCTGCGAGCTGGCGCGGGCGACGCTGGCATCGCGAAGACCTCGACGCGGGGGCAGATCTAGCCGAGATCGCCGTTCGTCGCACGCGTCCGCTCGATCTCGTGCGTTCGCTGGCGCGAGCGCTCGCGGAGCGCTCGCGCATGCAGGACCTGCTGGGCGCCGGGCGGCCGCGTCACGATCGGGAGCTGCTGGTCGGCCACGACGAGGGCCACCGCGGGGTGTCGATCCCGTTCGGCAGAGACGCCGGCGGAACGCACGCACTGGTCGTCGGCGCCACGGGCTCCGGCAAGACCGTCACGCAGACGTGGATCGCAGCCCGTGCGATCGAACGAGGGATGGGCGCGGTCGTGCTCGACCCGAAGGGCGATGGCGGCATGCGCGAGGAGCTGCGCCGAGGCGCCCTGGCCGCGGGACGTCCGTTTCTGGAGTGGACACCCGACGGTCAGCGCGTGTACAACCCGTACGCTCGCGGTGGTGCCAGCGAGATCGCCGACAAGCTGCTGGCCGGGGAGCGTTTCACCGAGCCGCACTATCTGCGCCAGGCGCAGCGGTATCTCGGCCACGTGGTGCGGACGCTGCGCGCAACCGGCTCGCAGGTGAGCCTCAACGCGATCGTCGAGCACCTCGAGCCGGCACGCCTGGAGCTCCTCGTCAGAGAGCTGCCCGAGCCGGAAGCGCGCGCCACGTTCGCCTACCTGGACTCGCTCTCGCCGCGCCAGCACAGCGAGCTCGCGGGCGTGCGTGACCGCTTGGCGATCCTCGCCGAGTCCGACGTCGGCAGGTGGCTCGAGCCGCAAACGCCCGGCGCCCAGCAGTTCGATCTGCTCGGCGCAGTCAAGCGCAGTGCGGTCGTGTACTTCAGCCTCGAATCGGACAGCCGGCCGCTGCTGAGCGAGATGCTCGGTGCCGCGATCGTGCAGGACCTCCAGACCACGGTCGCTGCCCTGCAGGGCAGCCCGCAGCCAACACTCGTCGTCATCGACGAGTTCTCCGCGATCGCGGCCGAGCAGGTGGTGAGGCTGTTCGGCCGCGCGCGCTCCGCGGGGTTCAGTCTCGTACTGGGCACACAGGAGCTGTCCGACCTGAGGCCTGCGGGACGTGAGCGACTGCTCGAGCAGATCCTCGGCAACCTCTCCGTGCTGATCGCTCACCGACAGGTGGTTCCTCAATCCGCGGAGCTGATCGCGAGCGTCGCAGGGCGCCGAGGCACATGGAAGGTCTCGCGTCACAGCGACGGCAGGACCACGCGTGTCAGGGTTCGCGAGCCGAGGCTCGACCCGGACCGGGTGATGAGCCTGGCCCGTGGCTGGGCAGCAGTACTGGTGCTCGGCGACGGAGGCGGGGCCCGCGTGGCCCGCATGCTCTCGCCGGCCCGAGGCCGTTGAGCCCAGCACGGCTCGGCGCCCGGATGCAGCCTCGCGTCACGGCCCGGCTCGCGCGGGCCGGGCCGGGCCGGGCCGGGTGACGCGGCAGAACCCAACATCGAAACGGAAGGAGGACCTACATGGTCCAATCGAGCAACCCCATTTCACCCGAGCAGTTGGCGCTGTTGCGCTGGACGGTCCGCCTGGGAGTCGTCACAGCCGACGCATTGGCAGAACACGGCGGCTGGACGCTCGCGTCCGCGCGCTCCCGCCTGCAGGCCGCCGAGAGCAAGGGACTGCTGTGCAGCCAGCGCCTGCTCGCGGGGCGCCCAGCGCTGTACAGCGCAACCCGGTCAGGGCTTCGGGGATCGGGCCTGCACGGCTTCGAGCCGTGTCGTGTCAGCGTTGCTGGTGCGCCGCACGCGATCGAGTGCGCCCGCGTCGCCGCGGCGCTGGAGCACGCCTACCCCGACCACAACGTCATGGGCGAGCGCGAGCTGCGTCGCGACGAGCGCGAAGCGGCGACAGCGCTCGCCAGCGCGTCGCTCGGCCGGGGCCCCGGCGGTGCACCGCTCCTGCACCGACCCGACCTGGTTCTGTGGCCCCAGCACGGGAGCTCCGACGAACAGCTGCCCGTGGCGGTCGAGGTCGAGCTGACGGTCAAGGCTCCACGCCGGCTGCTCGAGATCTGCCGCGCGTGGGCGCGCTGTCGCTGCGTCGCGGGGACGCTCTACCTCGTCGCCCGCGATGTGGAGAGACCGCTGGCACGGGCGATCGCCGAGGCTCACGCAGCGGGGCGTATCGCCGCGGTGCCGATCTACGCGCTCACCCCTGGCGACGGCGAGGACCGGCTGGCCGGCGACAGTACCGTCACCGCGGATGCGTAGCTTGGCCATCGGGGGGTCGACCATCAACCAAATGGAGACCAAGCCATGTCCTATTTCACGATCAACCGCGTCGTTCTCGTCGGCCGTCTGACCCGCGACCCCGAGCTGCGTGCGCTGCCCTCCGGATCCAGCGTGTGCGGGCTGCGCATCGCGTGCAACTCGAGCTACAAGGACGCCGACGGCGAGCTCGTCGAGCGACCCAACTTCTTCGACGTCAGCGCCTTCGGCGCCGCCGGCGAGACCGTCAGCCGCTACATGCGACAGGGCAGCCGGATCGCGGTTGACGGACGGCTGGAGTGGCGCGAGTGGGAGACCGCCGAGCAGGAGCGCCGGCAGGCAGTGAGCGTGGTCGCCGACACCGTCCAGTTCCTCGACAGCCCCGGCGAGCGATCGCAGGCGGCCGCCGAAAGGGGCGAGGAGGAGACCGGCGCCACAGACGGCGGCGAGCTTGTGGGCGTAGGGGCCGGCCCGGCAGAGGACGATCTCGTTTTCTAGCGGCGAGCGGAAGACGCGCTGCGGCGTGCTGCGCATACACTGGCGCGCCGCAGCGCACCCCCAAAGCCCAACGACGCCCGCAAGGAGTTCTGCTCACCGATGCCAGTCAACACGCAAGCGATCGGCAAGACCTACGAGCCCGTGGTGTACGCCGTCGGGCGCGAGAAGGTCAGGGAGTACGCGCGGGCGGTCGGTGAGACCAACCCCGTCCACCTCGACGTCGAGGCTGCCCGCGCGGCCGGCTACGCCGACGTCGTGGCGCCGCCGATGTTCGCCGTCGTCTACAGCGCGCCGGCCGTCGGACCGCCGATCTTCGACCCCGAGATCGAGCTCAACTTCGCGATGATGGTCCACGGTGGCCAGGAGTTCGTGTGGGGCCCGCCGGTGGTGGCCGGCGACGAGATCACCACCACGGCGCGCGTCAAGGACATCTCCGAAGACGACGACGCCCGTGGGTACTACGTGTTCGAGTCGATCTCCACCAACCAGCGCGGCGAGCAGGTGTGCCGCGGAACGTGGACGAACATCGTGCGAGGAGCGTGATCGTGATGGCAGAGCTGCAGACGGGCGAGCAGGTCCCCGAGCTTCGGGTGACACCCGACAAGTACCTGACCGTGCGCTACGCGGGCGCGTCGGGCGACTTCAACCCGATCCACGTCGACGAGGAGTTCGCGCGCGCCGTGGGCCTGCCCGGACGGATCCTGCACGGGCTGTGGACGATGGCCCAGGTCGCGCGGGCACAGACAGACGCGGCCGGCGGTCCAGAGTCCCTCAAGCGACTGTCGGTGCAGTTCCGCGGCATGGGTGTGCCCGAGCAGGAGGTCGTGGTGAGCGGCAGCGTACGAGAGCGCTCCGGCGGACACGTGGTGATCGACACGGTCGCCGAGCAGGCCGACAAGCAGATCATCCGCAACGCCGAGGCCGAGCTCGAGCTATAGGCGGCAGGCTTGCCGGCGGTGCCAGCGCGGCGCCTACAATCACTCGCATGCTGAGCCCGCGTCAGGAGCGCATTCTGTGCAAGGTGGTCAACGGCTACCTGCAGACAGGGCTGCCGGTCGCCTCGCGCACGATCGCCGCGGACGGCGAGCTCGACTGCGGGCCGTCGACGGTGCGCAACGAACTGGCTCTGCTCGAGGAGCACGGCCTGCTCGCACACCCCCACGTGTCCGCCGGCAGGGTGCCGACCGACGCGGGTCATCGCTACGTCGTCGACCGCCTGCTGGCCGAGAGCACGCTGCCGGCGGCGCCCAGGCGCCTCGAGCTGTCGCTGATTCGCCGTGAGGTCGACGAGGCGATGCGCGCGACCACCGAGACGCTCTCGCAGATGACCAACCTGCTGGCAGTCGTCTCGGCGCCTTCGATGAACACAGCGACCGTCCGTCACGTCGAGGTCCTCGCGTTGCAGCCGCAGGTCGTGCTGGTCGTGATCATCACCTCCGCCGGCAACGTGTCGAAGCTGTTCGCGACGTTCGATCGCGCCGTCGACCCGGGGCTGGTCGCGTGGGCCGGCGAGTACCTCAACGAGCGGCTCGTAGGGCTGGGTCTGGGCGCGCGCATGCTCCAGCAGCGCCTCGTCGACCCAGGGCTGTCAGCCAGCGAGCTCGCGTTCATGGCGCGCTTCGCGCCGGCGTTCGGCCAGCTCGCCGCCGACGGCGAGGACACGCTGTTCGTCGATGGCACCGCGCGCCTGTTCAAAGCCGGCCAGATCGATGAGGCGACGCCGGTGAACGAGCTGATCGATCTGCTCGAGCGACGCGTGGCGCTGCTGCGCGTACTGCGCGCAGCACTGGCCGAGCCCGGCGTGTACGTGCGCATCGGGCACGAGAACGAGATACCCGCGATGCAAACGCTTGCGTTCGTCGCCACCGGCTACGGCATGGCGCGACGCAAGCTCGGGACCGTCTCGCTGATCGGGCCGGTGCGCATGGACTACGCGGTCGCGATCGCGAGCGTGCGCGAGGCCGCACAAGAGCTGTCGCGTTTCGTCGAAGACGCCTACGCCGAGAACTGACCGGCCAGCAATGCCCCGCGATCCCTACGAGGTGCTGGGCGTCGGACGCGACGCCTCCGCACAGGACATCAAGAAGGCCTTCCGCCAGCTCGCAATGGAGCTGCACCCGGACGTCAACGCCCACGACCCGGATGCGGAGGAGAAGTTCAAGGCGGCCGCCGAGGCCAACGAGATCCTGTCCGACCCGGAGCGGCGGGCGACGTATGACCGCTATGGGCACGACGGGCTGCGCTCCGGCGGCTACGCGCCGAACTTCGAGGGCTTCGGTTCGATCAGCGACCTGTTCAACGCGTTCTTCGGCGGCGGCGCGGCCGGGCGTGGCGGCCCTGCTCAGGGAGGCGACGTCGCGGTCGCGATCGAACTCGAGCTCCTCGAAGCCGCCAACGGCGCCAGCGTTGAGGTCAGCTTCGAGGCTGTCGAGCGCTGCGAGCACTGTCACGGCAACGGCGCGCAGCCGGGCACGCCGATCGAGACCTGCGCTCGCTGCGGCGGCGCCGGACAGCTGCAGGCCGTGACGCGCACGATGCTCGGACAGATGGTGCGCACGATCGTCTGCGACGAGTGCCACGGCGACGGGCGCGTTGCGCAGCAGCCCTGCGCCGAGTGCCGCGGCCGTGGGCGCGTCACCAGCAGACGCACGCTCGAGGTCGACGTTCCTGGCGGAATCTCCGAGGGTCAGCGCATCCGTCTCGCTGGCCACGGCCACGCCGGCGAAGCCGGTGCCCCGGCGGGCGACCTGTACGTGGTGGTGCGTGTGCGCGAAGACGATCGCTTCGTGCGCGAGGGCGACGATCTGATCACCGCCCTGGACGTGGCGGCGCCCCTAGCCGCGCTCGGAGGCACATTGGGGGTACCGACGCTCGAAGGCAGCGCCTCGATCGAGCTTCCCGCTGGAACCCAGCCCGGCGACGTGCTGACGCTGCGCGGCGCGGGCATGCCAGCGCTGCGGCGAAGCCGCCGGGGCGACCTGCGCGTGGTTGTCAACGTCGTCGTCCCACGGCGTCTGAGCGCGGAGCAGCGCGAGCTGATGGAGCGCCTCAACGAGTCCTTGAGCGAGGAGAACCTGCGCTCGCAGGAGTCCGTGTTTGCGAAGCTGCGACGCGCGCTCGGCACCCAGGCCGCGTGATCAGACTCGCCGTCCGCGTGAGCGGCGAGCACGCCGAGCTGGTGCTGGCCGAGCTGTTGGAGCTCGCGCCGGCAGGCGTCGAAGAGGTCGAGCTCGATGGGAGCGTCGTCGAGTATGCCGTCTACGGTGCGCCGGGCGAGCTGCCCGGACTGCCGGACCTGGATGCGCTCGTCGGTGACGCTCCCGTTGAGGTCTCCACCAGCGAGATCCCCGACGACTGGAGCGAGCGCTGGAAGCAGTTCCATCGACCGGTGCTGATCGCACCGCCGTGTGCGCCCGACGCCGGCACGCCGACGATCCCCGCTTTGCACGTGCGCCCCCCGTGGGTGCCAGCGAGCGCCCACGCCGACGGGCCGGTGCGCGAGATCGTGATCGACCCCGGGCAGGCGTTCGGCACCGGTGCGCACGCCACTACCAGGCTGTGCCTGCAACTGCTGATGGAGCTCGCCGCGGCCAAGCCCCCAAGCGGCCCGCTGCTGGACGTCGGAACCGGCTCGGGAGTGCTCGCGATCGCAGCCGCAGGGTTGGGCTATCAGCCGGTCCTCGGCCTCGACCACGAGCGCGAGAGCGTGCACGCGGCACGCGAGAACGCCGCCGTCAACGCGGTGCGGATCGAGGCTCGGCGCTTTGAGCTGCGTACGCAAGCGCTGCCCTGGATCGGCGACGAGGCCCTTCCGCGGGCCCCGCTCGTGGTCCTCGCCAACCTGCTGCGACCGTTGCTGCTCGAGCTCGCGATCGCGATGCCCGAGGCGCCCGCGGAGCTGATCGCCGGGGGTCTGCTGCGCGAGGAGGTCGATGAGATCGTGCTGGCGTTCGCCGAGCGGCACGCGCTGCGCGAGCGCCAGCGACGCTCGAGCGGCGAATGGGCCGCCGTGTGGCTCACCCGGTGAGGCCCGCCATCTGCCGATGCACGCTCCAGTCCCTCACGGCTTCGAGCGCTCTTGCGCCGCGGTCATGCACGTGAGAATCTGACGCGGCTCGACCGTCGCCTCGCGAGCGCGAGCGTCTCCGTGAACGGCGATCACACGGACGTCCGGCGGCAAGCGCGGGACACCGTAGGCGCCCAGCAGGCCCTCGTGCGTGTCGCGCTCGGCCACGAACACGATCCGCTCGCGACCCGGGTACTCCCAGTCGAGTGGGTACTCACCGGCGTACGCGCGGCATGCGCGCAGGACCGTGTCCGCGCATCGAGCACACTCGCGCGCACGCGCCCGGTCGCGACACACGAACACGACCACCGGTAGCGCTTCCGCGCGCCGGCCATAGCGAGGCGTGTGCAGCGACCACCCGGCGAGGAAGTGGTCGTAGCGCTCGAGCTTTCGGGCGTCCCGCCCCAGCGCAGGTCGGTCGTCGCGCTCGATGATCACGTCCGTGGCCGGACGTGAATGCCCAGCTGCGGCGACTGCGACGATCGCGTCCGGGCGCAGCGTCTCAAAGCGCTCCAGCTCGACCCGCTCACCACTGGCATCGGTGCGGAGGAAGTCGTGCGGGGTGCGACCGCCAGGCAGGCGCAGCTCGCGCGGAGTCAGCGTAACCCGCGCCTCGCCGGATGCACGTGAGGGTGGCGAGAGCGTCGAGGCGTCCGGTCCGCGAAGCGTCGAGCCGACGTCGCCGAGCGTACGGGCGAGCGCCAACGCCCAGCCGGCGACGTGGACGTCGTGCCGGGCCTGGCGCAGCCGGCCGTCGTCGGTGCGGTGGCCGCTGGACCCGGCTGCAGCGGCGATCGGCTGCCAGCCGGCGATCGTCGGCTCATGGCCGTGGGCGGCAAGCGCACGCAGACCCGCGTCGGCGATCACGTAGCACATGGGGATTCCGCCACCGTCGCGTCGATGAAACTGGAAGCGTTCGACCATGGAGCCGTCCGAGAGACGCTTGAGCCGACGCTGTGTGGTGGTGGCGGCGCGCCCCGCGTTGAAACGGCGATGCAGCTGGCTGGTGAGGAGGTGGCGCATCGTCGCGATCAGCTCGAGCATCGCCACGTCCAGCTGGTCGAGCTCGAGCGCCAGCGTCGACTCGATCGGCCTGGCCCAGCGAACGCTGTGAGCGCCGTCCAATTCGGTTAGCTCACGAAAGCTCTCGGTGGGAACACGCGGCGCAACCGCCTCGCGCGCCTGGACACCCGGCTCGGGCACGACCGGCGACGGGCGAGCCGGCGCTGGCGACGGCGCCGACACACGGGCTGCGTCCTTCTCTCGGCGGCGACGATCCCAATGCGGCTGGCTGAGGTCGCTGCGATGGCGCGCGCCGCGCTCACGTTGTCGCGCCGCGTGCTGCTCCAGGCGCTCACGATCCACGACCGGCGGGATCGTCTCAGCGACGAACGGCGGCTGGCGGCCTGCGCGCGTGACCCAGCTGGCGATCGCGTGGTGCTTGGGCAGGTGCAGCCGCACATCGGGACGACCGAGGCTCGACAGGCGCTCCACCCCCGGGCGCACCGTGTCCGAGAACTCCGCCATCGTCAGCGTGGACGCATTTCGCGCGTCGCTCACAGAGGCGGTCGCAAAGTAGACCCTGTGGGCGAACAGAGCATCGAGCTGGTCGCGAACCTCGCGCTCGGTCCACTGCGAGTCGGCCTGCCAGCACGCGACCGTCTCGAGCCCGGCCGAGCGCTTCAGCGCCATCGTTTCGGCGAAACCACGGTTGATGACGAGCGGTGCCTCGTCGACCTTCAACGCCACCGCGACCCTGTGCTCGGCCGGCACGAGGTCCTGCTGGCGCGCCAGCGCCGCGTCGAGCATCCCCACGAGTAGCTGCATCAACACCGACGTGTTGCCCGCGCCCGTCGCGCCGAGCGCGCCCTTGACCACGACAACCTCACAATTGGCGATCACCCGGTCGAAGTCGAGCGTCAGCGACTCGTTCAGAAGCACCCGCTTGATCGACGGTGAGTTGAGCAGTCGCGCGAGCTTGTTGACCGGAGCGTCGAGCTTGGCAGTGGTCGTGCTCCGAGCGTCGGCGAGCTGCGCGGTGAGCTCGGCGGTGAAGAACTCCGAGATCTCCTTGAACTCCGGCAGCGCGCGCACCCGCGCGCCGACGCTGGCGCGGTAGGAGTAGCCCTCCTCCCCCACCGACAGCAGACGCGCCGCGTCCCACAGCGTGGAGTCGCGGTCGTATGCGATCACGGCGATGATCGCGTTGCGGAGGTAGCGGTCGGAGGATGCGCGGATGTCGGCATCGGTGAACAGGTTCTTGAGCGCCGCGACGACGTAGTCCGCGATCACGTCAGCCGGAGCGTCGACGGCGAGCGGGTTAAAGCCGCACGTCGGGTGAGCGAGGTCGAGCAGCGTGCACGTCCGTTGGAGCGGCACCGCGCTCAGCGCGGCGTCCGCGGCGTCCCCCTTCGGGTCCAGCACGATCACCGCGCACCGCTCTCGGCGTACGTCCTCGGCCACGGTGGCAACCAGGAAGCTCGACTTGCCCTGCTCAACCGTTCCCGGTACCGCCGTGTTCTGCCGGCGCAGCTCCACGTCGATCGAGACGTCTCCGAAGGCATCGCGTAGCGTCCCGTTGCCCGCCGGCGGCCTGGAGATCGACGGCGGAGCGGGCGCTCGCGGGAGCCCGCTGCGCTCGAACGGGACGTTGAGGTAGTCGACGCTCGGCAGCTGCCAGATCCGCGCGAGCTCTCGCGACGCGAAGACACCCTTGCGAAACGAGGGCAACGGGTTGCCCTCTCCGCGCTGGACGCGGCGGCCGTAGAGCCCGAGCAGGGCGTGGCGGACAGCCGTGCCGCGCTCCACCAGCCGGTTCTCCGCGCCGTCGGCCCGTAGCTCTGAGGCGATCAGCTCGCAGACCGCGCGACGCTCTGCGATTACCCGCAGGTCCACGAAGAAGAGCGGCTTGTGCTGCACGTCGAGGGCGCCGCGAAGCTCGGCATCCTCGACCATCGAGCGATCACGTATCAGCAGGTGCTCCCTGCGCTCGCGCGACAGGTGCGTCTCGCGGCGCCTGTACAGATGCTTGGCAAACGCCTCGAACAGCGCCGGCGTCGGCGTCAGCGCGAGTTGCACGTAGGCCGGCTCGCCGCAGGCCGCCATCACCGTCAGGAGCCTGTTGATCGGCGGCTCCGAGCGGCGCTCGAACTCCTCGATCGCCTTCACACGGTTGATGAACTTCCCGTGCTTCTTCAGCCGTAGCACCGACGGCGGCGCTCCGATCCGGTGCTCGAGCGGCCGCAGGCAGCAGTTGGGATAGGCGGCCTGGAGAGCGGACTCGACGGTCCGCTCCTCCCCGGCGGGACACGAGATCGCCAGCCACGCCGATTGTCCACCGGGAGCGTGGTGCACCTCCAGCGACAACGACGGCTGTCCGTGCAGCAACCGCCGCCACCAACGTTGCAACAGGCGCTTGTGAAGCGCGCCGAACACCGTGACGACGGCCTCTGCCTCGGCGTGGTCGGCACGGTAGGCGTCGACCCGCATGCGCACGTAGCGGCGTCGCGATCGCGCACGTACCCGCGCGCAGGTGATAAGCGCCGGTACGCCGACAACGAGCGCCACGGTGAGCCTCGCGGGCACCGACATGTGAGGAGGCGCCCACATCGCCACGGTGCGTACAAGACGCTCGCAGGCGAGCACGAGCGCCGTCCCGAGACCATGTGACGCGTCGCCCGTGCGCTTGCCGCGCAACAACTCTCCCGGCCCGCCACCCAAGAGCCACGACAGCGCGGCCACACCCGCGAGAACCGCGAGCAGGCCGAGCAGTCGCCACAGCAGAAAGCGGAGCACCTCTCAGCTGATCCGACCCTGCGAGCGAAGCGGGACAGCTCAGCGTGGCCGCGTCGCGCGCTCCACCTGCGCGCCGCGCGGCGTCAGGTGCCACGCGTTGGCGGCGCCCTTCTCCTGACCCTCGCCGAGGTTCTCGACGAGCTTCAATCGCGCCAGCCGATTCAGAAGCTTGGAGATCTGACCCTGGTCTACGATGCCCGAGCCTTCTGCGATCTCGCGGTTGCTGGCGCCCGGGTGCTCGGCGATCACCATCAGCACGCGCACCGTTCTGTAGGTCAAACGCATGTTCAAGCCTTCGAGCGGATCCTTGTGTCGTCGAGGTAGGCGGGGGCGCTCGACGCTCGCCGCCTCGAGCGGCGGTCTCGCCAGTTCCCGCTGCGCCGCGCGCGCCCCCAGATACGGCAGCACGATCATGCTCATCAGCGACCCCAGGAGATCGGTAAGCGGCTGCCCGCCGCTCTCGAGCACGCGCGTGTGGAGCACCGCGAAGATCGCACCGACCACGCCTTCGGCCGTGACCTGAGGCGGTTCGCGCGCCGCGTTGTTCGCCGCTCGCCCGCGATCGACGATCTCTGCCAGTTCGTCGAGCACCCTCCCGCGACACTCCAGCACCCGCTCGCCTGCGCCAAGCGCCTCGACGATGCACAGCCGCGCGAGCCCGGGCTCCTCGTCCATGAACATCAGCAGCCTCGCCAACGCAGCGCGGACGCCCTCACGCCAACTGGACTCGCCGGCGTATGCCTCCTGTGCGATCAGACTTGCCTGACCGAGAGCCTGTTCGAACGCGGCCAAGAAGCAGTCCTCGCGGTCTGCGAAGACGTCGTAGAAGGTCTTACGTGAGACCCTTGCGCGGCCTATCACCTGCGCAACGGTCATCCGTGCGTAGCCCACCTCCTCGACCGCTTCCACCGCCGCAGCGAGCATCCGGCTCCGCTGGATCTGTGTCACCTGCCCACGCGGGAGTCCCCCGGGCCCCGGGCGCAGTCGCGGTGAAGCGGTGCGGCTCTTGTACACGACAGTCATGTCTACCCCGTTAGTCGTCTGTTTCGCCATTGCAGGTTCACGGGTCTAGACCGTTAAGTCGAGGCGCGTCTCCGACTTTTTCCTGCATATTGGAATGTCCTTGCCTGAGGTTCATGGCGGGTCGACCCCCGGACCACATCTCGCCCACGCCCCGTGGCCATCGCTAGAAGTCCACTATCCAGAACCTATCCGATTTCGAGAGAGAGCGCAGCTTCGTCGCGGCACGACTCGTCTCGGGCTCGTGCCGACGGGATATGCGACGCTACGCAGATGCCGTGGGTCCCTGAGGTGTTCTCCGCGCCGGCGCTCGCGAAGGTGCTGGATTCGCGCGGGCCGGAGCTCGTGGCCGTGCCTTATTTCGACGGCCTGATGGCCGGGGAGAGCGATGCGTTGGCCAAGTCGTTCGCCGGCGTGCCGGAGGTGCACGTGCCACTGCGGGGCCGTGTCAAGGGCACCCGAGCGTTCGAAGCGTACATGGACGAAACATCCGCGTGGCTCAGGAAGCACAACGCCTCGGTCGAGGATGTCGAGCACGTCATCACCGACGGACACGGCTTCGAGGAGGTGGTCCTACACCTCGACGGTGACGGCGGGCGTGTCGAGCTTCCGGTTGCGGTCGTGGCCGACCGTCGACATGACGGGCGCATCGAGGAGCTGCGGATCTACTTCAGCAACGCGCCGCTCGGCCGCCACGCCCATCGTCCTCCCGTGCTACAGCGCGACCCGGACCTGCGCCTCCCGGACGTCGTGGGCGAGTATCAGGACGCTCTTGCCGCGGGTGATGTCGACGCGGTCGTGGCCGCATTCGAACCGGATGGGCTCGCCCGCGAGCCAGCCGGCACCCGACACGTAAACGGCGGCGATGACGGCCTGCGCCGATTCTACGAGCGCCTGTTCTCCAACGGCGGCGGCATCGCACTCGAATCCTGCGCCGTGATCGATGACCAACGCGCCTGCGCGCTGGAGTACAACGTGGCGAGCTGGGGTGAGACAGAGCTGGCGCCCGAGGCCGGCTTGGCCGTATACGTGCGGGGGCCAGGCCGGAGGCTCGCTGCCGCACGCACGTACGACGACGCCGATTTTCGGCCACATCCGCGGATGTAGTCAGGAGCGGGCCGCTCAGCGTCGGCGAGGCCGTCCCTCGCGCGCGTTCAGCTCGACATCGGCGGCGCGGCGCCAGCGGCCTTGGACGCTGCCGCGATTTCCGCGCGCAACGCCTTCAGCGCGGCGACGTAGATCTCTGAGAAGGTCGGGAACGGCTGGATGGTGTCGGCGAGAACGTCGAGCGATACCCGGGCGCGAATCGCGAGCGTCGCCTGCTGCAGCCACTCACCCGCCTCAGGACCGAGCGCGTAGGCGCCGGTGACACGCTCGCCATCGCTGACAAGCGTCAGGAAGCCGTTCTCCTGCGCATACGCGCGCGTGTAGGTGGCGGTCTTCGCCACTCCTGAGAGAGGGAGCATGGCGCTGAAACGGCCGGCGGAGGCGCCCACCGCAGCCGCCTGCGGGTCTGTGTAGACGACGCGCGGAACGGCCTCATAGTTCGCCCTGCGCGAGCCCCCAAGGATGTTCGCAGCGACCACCTCGCCCTCGTACTTGCCGACGTGGGTCAGCGGCCAGCGGCCGTTGACGTCGCCGATCGCCCACAGGTTCTCCGCCGCGCGCAGGTGTGCGTCGACCGGAACCCCGTGCGCGTCGGGATCCACGCCCACGGTCTCGAGCCCGAGGCCGAGGACGCGCGGGCGCCGGCCGGTGGCGACCAGCAGCCGGTCACCGCGCAGTTCACGCCCGTCGTCGAGCACCAGGACGTAGTCCTCGCCATCACGACGCGCGGCGGTCGCGTTCGCCGACAGGAACAGCTCGACGCCATCGCGAAGCAGGGCTTCGCCGAGCATCTCTCCAAGCGGTGCCGGCTCGTGGGAGAGCAGGTGCTCACTCATCTCCACGATCACGGTCTCGCCGCCCAGTCGCCGGATCGCCTGCGCCATCTCGACGCCGACGGGACCGCCGCCGAGGATCAGCAGGCGACGCGGGACGGCCTTCATGCCGGTCACCTCGCGATTTGTCCAAACGCCGTCGAGCTCGCGCAGGCCGGGCACCGGCGGGATGACCGCATCGGCACCGTTCGCGAGCACTATGTGCTCTGCGGTGTGCCGCACGCCGTCGACCTCGACGACGCCCGGGCCGGCGAGCCGGCCGCTGCCGCGCAGCAGATCGATGTGGTTTTCGGCCAGCCAGCGCTCCTGGTCGGCGTCGGAGTAGTCAGAGACCATGAAGTCGCGCCAGGCGAGCGCCGCCTCGACGTCGACCTCGGCCTTCCCGGCGGCATCGCGTGCCCCGTGAACCGCCTCGCCGGGGCGCAGCAGCGTCTTGGACGGGATGCACGCCCAGTAGGAGCACTCCCCTCCGACGAGCTCGCGCTCGACGATGGCCACGCGCAGCCCGCCTTCGGCCAGCGCGTTCGCGCAATGCTCGCCCGGCGAGCCGCCGCCGAGCACGATCACGTCATAGTCGTTCTTCATGTCGGCAGCTCCTTCGAGTGGGCCGGCGTAGCTGCGGTGCTCGACTCGACACTACTCATCTCGCCTGCATCCGGGTGGTCTGCCCCCAGAAAAGACACCAGCCCTCCGCCAGCGTACCTTCTACTGGCGTGATCCACGACGCCGACCTCCTCGCATGACGCAGCCGCCCGCTGCCGACGACACGAAGGTCGCGATCATCACCGGCGCCTCCCAGGGCATCGGCGCCGGCCTCGCCGCGGCATACCGCAGGCGGGGCTATGCGGTGATCGCGACCGCCCGCACGATCGCCTCGCCTGCCGACTCCGGGATCGTCGCCGTCGAGGGCGACATCGCCGACCCTGACACGGCCGAGCGCGTCGTCGAGGCCGCGCTCGAGCGCTTTGGGCGGATCGACACTTTGATCAACAACGCTGGGATCTACATCGGCAAGCCCTTCACCGATTACACGCTCGAGGACTTCAATGCACTGGTCGCCGTGAACCTCGCCGGTTTCTTTCACATCACATCGCGAGCGATCAAGCAGATGCTCGATCGCGGCGGCGGGCACGTGGTCAACGTCTCAACGACGCTCGCCGAGTACGCGGAAAGCGCAACACCAGCCGCGCTGCAAACCCTCACCAAGGGCGGCCTGGTCGCAGCCACCAGATCGCTCGCGATCGAGTACGCCTCGCGCGGTGTACGGGTCAACGCCGTCTCGCTTGGGGTCATCAGGACGCAGATGCACGATGAGAGCACCTACGCCGGGATGGGCGCGTTGCACCCGATTGGTCGGGTCGGCGAGATCGCGGATGTGGTCGGTGGGGTGCTCTATCTCGAGTCTGCGCCGTTCGTCACCGGCGAGATCCTGCACATCGACGGCGGGCAGAGCGCGGGACGCTGAGAACTCGCCGAGTCCTAGCGATCTTCGTGGCGCTCGAGTTCAAGTGCCACCGGCGGCAGGATGAGGATGTGCAGCCCGACCAGTGGGCCCGACTGCGAGTCCCGCCGGACCGCCCGCAGGACCTCGCCGGTGAGCTGTTCGCCCGATCGAATCCGCCGAGCGACCTCGGCGCTCAGCTCGGCAGGTACGTGCCCCGCCTGTACCTGTCCAAGTTCGTCCCAAACGCCGACGGCGTTCGCGTCGTGCGCGTTGTCGGGCTCGAGCTTGAGCTCGAGGCGCGATCCCGGGGCCAGCCGCCGATCACCAAGCGCCTTCGTGTAGAAACTGATGCCGGCGACCCTGCAGTAGATCGCCCGACGATCGGGGAGATCCTCGCCAAGCTGAAGGTAGTGAGCTTCGCCATTGGCGTCCGCGTAGACGGGCGCCGGCCCGATGCACCAGTACGTCTTGCCGTCCTCTCCCTCGAACGGGTGGGTGTCGTCTTTGATGAGGAGCTTGATCGGCTGCCCGTCGGATCGAGAGGATCTCTCACCCGAGCTCATGCGGCGCACACCTCAAAGCCCGTGAGCGTCACCGGCCCGAACGATGTGATCAACGCAACGTCGATGGCGTCTCTGCCACGGCCGACGACGACACGCCCGATCCGTGGCTTGTTGTTGCGCGCGTCGAACGTGTGCCAACGACCGTCGAGGTAAGCCTCAAACCACGCAGCAAAGTCCATTGGCCCAGCGGGATCTGAAACGCCAATCTCAGGGATATAGCCGAACACGTAGCGAGCCGGGATGTTCAGGGCACGACAGAAGGTGATGGCGAGGTGAGCGAAGTCACGGCATACGCCCTGACCGGCACGGTAGGCATCGGCGGCAGTCGTCCAAGGGTTGGATGCGCCCGGAACGAACTCCAGGTAGCCGTGGACGTAGTCCACGATCGTCTGCACACGCCCCCAACCTGGGGTGACTTCACCGAAGCGCTGCCACGCGTCGTGTCCTAGCTCGTCGGGCAGACAGAAACGACTGGGCATCACGAACGTCAAGACCTCGTCAGGTAGAGCCGCGACCGGTGTCTCGGGCGTCGCAGGCTCGATCAGATCCCGCGGGCGGGCGAGAACCAACTCCGCCCCAAACGTGAGCTCCGAACGACCGCTTGGAATCGCGAAGCGCTCGCACCGATTCCCGAAGTGGTCCACGTAGCCGTGGTGCTCGGCGCTGGTTTCCCACCGTTCGCTGCTGATCGCGACGCCCGGCTCGAGAGCCGGAGCGACCTGCAAGATTGCCGCAGCAGGCTGAACGGAGTGCAGGCCGAACTGGCACCCGACTGTCAGTGCCAGCGGTTGCGGGGGCGGGGAAAGGGCATCGCCCGCAGGCGCATCGTCGATCATCTCGGCCGGAGCATGCCACGTATGCAACGTCGTCCTCGGGGTCGTCGGTCGCGCGCTTCACACCCTCGCAAGACGCCGGTCAGGGCTACGCTGCGCCGATGGACCGCGAGCCGGACGCGTGCGAGATGCACGCCACCACCGTGTGCGTGACCGTGGGTGACGTGAACGTGATGGCGGTGGGGCCTGACGGTTTCCTGATCATCGCGGGCGACCTGGTCCTGGAGGCCTAGCCGATGTCGAGGGAGAACGTAGAGGTCGTCAAGCGTGGAATCGCTGCGTACAACAGTCGCGACATCAACGCCGTATATGAGCTTGCGACCCCGGACTTCGAGTGGGTACCGGCGATCGTCGCGATGATCGAGGGAGAAAGCGTCCGAGGCCGTGACGGAATGGAACGCTACTTCCAGGAGATCGCAGACACCTGGGAAGACTACCGGCTGGCGATCGACGAATTCCGCGATCTCGACACGAGCGTGCTCGCGCTCGGTCGGATCGAGGCGCGCGGGTTGGGAAGCGGCGCACGGGTCGACACGAGCTGGGGCGCGATCTTCGAGTTTCGCGGCGGACTCATGTCCCACGCCCACGCCTATCTCGACCGCATCGAGCTGCTGCGCGCGGCCGGACTTTCCGAGTAGCCCAGGCCGGAAGCCAGTTGGCCCGCTCGTTGGCCGTCGCGGGCTCCTCGCGCTCCACAGACGAGCTCCTCACCCCGCCCGCCGGTAGCGGATGTGCGTGGCGAGCGGAGAGTGGAGCACCTCGACGGGCTCGAACCCGAGGGACTCGACTCCGTCGAACAGCCGCTCGCCGGACCCGAACAGGACGGGGACCACGTCGAGCGTGAGTTCGTCGATCACACCGGCGGCGAGCGCCTGACGGACGGTCGAGGCGCCGCCCGCGATGTCGATGCCATCCTCGCCGGCCGTCTCACGCGCCTGCGCGTAGGCGGCCTCGAAGCCCTGGGTGACGAAGTGGAAGCTCGTGCCGCCCTCCATCTCGATCGGCTCGCGAGCGTGGTGGGTGAGCACGAAGACCGGCGCGTGGTAGGGCGGCTCAGAGCCCCACCAGCCATCCCAGTCCGCGTCCCACTCGCCGCGGATCGGCCCGAACATGTTGCGGCCCATGACGTAGGCCCCTCGCGGTCGCATGAGCCAGCCTTCTGCCGTCGCGTCCGCGTCGTTCGCGCGCTCGTCGCCGAGGTGCCAGCTATGGACCTCCCTGCCGCGCTTGCCCAGCGGATTCTCCCGGCTCTGGTCCGGCCCGGCGACGAAGCCGTCCAGCGAGATCGACATGTGGCAGGTGGTGTCCGGCATCGACGTCCTCCAGGTAATCGCGATTTGCAAGCGTCGGCACGGTACTTCACGGGAAAGGTGGTGGCGTGCTGCCATTACCGTCCGCGATACTCCCTGCCGTGCTCGAGGAGTTCCCGACCCTGATCCGGTTGAGCTTCTGGGCAGGGCGCTCGAGGCTGTGAATCGCCGTGATCTCGACGCGACGGCCAGCATCTTCGTCGAAGATGCGACCTTCGACGGCAGGGCGTTGGATGAGCACTTCGAGGGGCGAGCGGCCATTCGCAGCTTCCTTGACGACTGGTTTCGTACGTACGAGGATTTGGAGTACGGGCTTGAGGAGGTCCGCGACCTCGGCAACGGCGTTGTATTTGCCGTGGTCATTCGGAACGGTCGTCCGGCTCGCAGCGCCGGTCACGTTCAACAGCGCGAGGGATGGGTCTTCGTCTGGGCACGAGGCTTGATCGCAGGCCTCACAGTCTCCGAGGTCGACGAGGCCCGTGCCGGCGCCGAACGCCTCGTCGAGGAACGGGCCTAGTCGCCCAACACGCCCCGTAACAACGGGACGTCCGCAACTACGCCTGACGGCAATGTTCGAAAAAGGACCGGGCTGGCGGCGGATCGGCGAGCTAAGCAGACGCGTCGAGGAGCCAGTTCTCGACGTCGAGGCCCGGGATACGTGCAAAGTGACGAACATTGCCCGTGACGACTATGAGCCCGCGTGCGAGCGCGATCGAAGCGATGCGCAAGTCGGGCTCATCAATGCGTTTCCCTTCGTGCTCGAGCGTCGCGCGCAACGGTCCGTAAACCTCCGCTGCCGCCTCATCGAAGGGGATGATCGCGGTTGCTCTGGAGACGACCTCTCGGACACGAAGCGTCAATTTGTCGCTCCCTAGCTTGGCTGCGCCGTAGAGCAGCTCCCCGAGATTGATCGTCGTCGTCGCCTGCTCAGCAGCTGGAACTTGGGCCAGGCGCCGGATCAGGTGCAGCGGCGGCTCACGACGGATCGCCGCGCTGAGGGTGTCCGTATCGAAGCAATACACGTCTCAACCGAGGTCTGGTGCATCGCGATCACGACTGCGACGCCGCTGCGCGTAGATTTCGGCGACGGCCTCGTCCAGCCCCTCCCACTCCCCGAGGGCGCCCGCCATCGCCGCCAGCCCCACCGGCTTTGTCGTCGAGCTCCGTAGGGCAGTAGCCGTCGGAGCGGATAGCAGCACGGCCGGACGCCCGTGCCTCGAAACCACGAATTGCTCGCCGGCGTCGACGCGGTCGATCAGCTCCGAGAAGCGCCGCTTCGCATCAGCCACGCCGATAGGCGATTGTGTCTGAGGGTCATTATCTGAACTCACGGACATCTAGCCCTAGTATGACAGACCGGATGATCGCCGTCTATGGGCTCGACGCAAACGGGACAGTCGTCCGTGATGGCGGCCCGGATTGGCTGGACGATGTTCGCGTAGTCGAGCATGGCGACTCGCCTAAGTTGCTAGGTCCGACTGACGGCGAGCGTTACCTGCGCGCACTACCGGACGCGTTCAGCGGGACGGGCGGTCGCGCGACGTTCATCAACCAGCCGGCGGTGCGGATCGACGGCCAGCGGACAATCTAGAGCCACAGCCGCGCCAATCAGGGCCGTCGCTTCGATACCGCTACCGGGATTCGAACCGTGTCCCTGGTCATGCTGGATCACCAGTCACAGAGCCAAATCTGGCCGATTTGCAGGAAGAACGTGTCCCCCTCCAATCCGGTTGAGTCCGGTCAAATCCGGCCAAATCGGAACATCACTGGCGCGAGACTGGCGCGAGATCACCTCAGTCGTCGGGCTAGATGTACGTGGGGTCGAACGAGATCTCGCCGGCCTTCGGCCCGCTTCGCGAGACTGTCTTGTTCTTCCCGGTGCCCTGCACCCTGTAGATGTCGGCGGCCTTGTACTGACCTTTCGACACGCCGCCGTCCGCGCGCGTGAGCGCGAAGCCGAACGCGAGCCTGCCGAACTCGTCGACGGCATTCTGCAGGCGCAGCAGATCGTCCGTGAGTTCGTCAAGCTTCTCGACGCTGTACTCAAGCTTCTTGAACGGCCCCTCCTTATCGTGCGCGAGCACTCGGATAAGCCATGGAGGCACGGCTGTGTAGTCGGGATGACCGTCGTCGCCTTGCGTGACGCCGATATATCCCACGTGCCAGTCGCCGTGGGCGATGTCGTTGCGGGTGCGGATTGTCTTGCCTACTTCCTCGGCGAGCAGCGCCGCGACCGCTTTGCCGGGGTCCTCCGGCTCGAACTTCGCGGCTTCGACGGCCAGGCCGAAGAAGGCGTGCGACATTGGCAGGGCTTGCATCTCGCCGAGGGTGATTTCTACCGTCAGCGCCCTCCAACTGGCGACGGAGTCTTGAGCCGTGTGCAGGGCGACCTGCTCTCGCATCCCGCGCACAAGCTGCGAGAAGACGACGACATATCGGCCGATCGCTCGGAAGGCATTGTCACGAGCGGCATCGATCGCCTCGTCGTCCGTGCTCATTGAGCGAGCCTACATCGGGCGCAGCCGAGCGGCGCGCCTCAGCCCCTCGGCTGTCAACTCACCAAGGCGAGCGCCGGGCGCCCTTTGGCACGCGCCAAGTACGCGTTTGCTGCTGCCGCCGCCTCGTCCAAGCCGCCTGGCATCAGGTGACCATAAGTGTCGAACGTCATCGCGATCGTCGAGTGGCCCATGATGACCGAGAGCGCCTTGGCGTTGACGCCGGCGGCGATCAGGATGCTCGCGCAAGTGTGCCGCGCCTCGTGCAGGGTGATTGGCTCGAGCAGCTCGACGTCGGTCTCCCGGTTGTCCGCAGCCGCTACTCGGCGCTTGTTCTCGAGTCGCCATGCCGCGAGCGCGCGCAACCGGGTCGTCGAGGGCACGAACGGCTCGCCGGCGCTTCGACCGAACACGAGATCGCTGACACCGCGTTTCGTGCGCAGCTTGTGTGCTGCCAGCTCCGGTGCGAGCGCGTCGAGGATCGGCACCCGACGGTCAGCAGCGCGGCTCTTGCCCGCCTGCTCACCCTCCACGGCATCCCAACCGCGCTGCACGTGGATCGTCTTCGCGGTCATATCCACGTCGCTCCAACGCAAAGCGCGCAGTTCCCCGCGCCTCAGACCGGCGTAGAACGCGGTCGCCCATAAGGCCCGCTCACCGTCAGGCAATGCCGTCAGCAACGCGGCGGCCTCCGCTGGCGATGCGATCCGGTCGCGCTGCCCGTCAGGTCGGCGTAGTTCGAGGCCGTCGGTCGGGTCGATGCTCACTAGATCGCGACGAATCGCACGTCTGTAGATCACGCGCAACGGGTCGAGTGTGTTCTGCACAGTCGATGCGGCGGCGCCGCCGGCGGTCAGCCGATCGGCGAGGTCCTGCACGTCCGCGCGCTCGATGTCCGCGAGGCGCCTGTCGCCGAGCGGCGTGTCGAGGATCCGAACGTCCAGTGCCTCGGTGTATCCGCGGATCGTCGCCGGCTTGTAGCGCTCGCCCGTTCTGGTGGGGATCGAGCCGTCGCGCATCCCCGCGAGCAGCTCGGCGGCCGCCTGGCGCAGCGTCATCGTCGTGGCGACCCGCAGCGCGCCACGGTTCGCGGCGGCGAGCTGGTCGGACCGCCACGACTTGGCGGCCGCGCGCGTCGGGAAGCTCTTGCGGATCTTCTTGCCGTCGCGCTTGCTGTAGACGAACACCTCCCATGGGCACTCGCACCTCCCTCCCTTGCAGCGGTTCCCGTGGCGCTGCCGCATCCCGTTCGCCGCCGGCATTACGCGCTCACTAGGTCCGGCTCTGCGCCAAGCAGAGAGAGAATCGCCGTGCAGACAGCCGCTTCGCTGCGCTCGCGGTCGATCTGGCCCCGGATCTGTTGCTCGGTGTCGGCCGTGAGCCGCAGCTCGGCGTCACGCGCGCTCCTGGCGAATTCGTGACGCTCCCTCGTCAGGACGTCGATAAGGGCAAGCCGGTCCTCGGCACTCAGGGACGTGATGCCGTGTGCGAAGTCGAAAAGGCGCGCAAGCTGCAGCGCTTGCTCAGCGAGCTCGCGGAGTCTCAAAGCGCTCGCGTCGCGTGTGTGTTCATCGGCGAGGCAACCCGCTTGCACATCGATCATCTCGAGAAGGACCTCGCGCTGCGACTCGGTCAGTGTGGTGTTCGTCATCGGGACTCCCCTTGTTCGGTTGGAAGCTCCGAGGGTCGGCTCGACGACAAGAGCACCGCGACGGTGATCGCTATGGTGCTCAGCGCGCCGGGAGCTTCGCACTCTCGGTGCCACGGGGTCGGCGTTCACAGCGCGCGGCCCCACTTGGTTGTTGGGCTGAGCATACGCCACCCGGGACGCGTGAGAATATGCGCTGGTGTCTGGTGCCGCGTTCTCCTCGCTCGCGATCGGCATCATCGCCGGCACGAGCGCACTTTGGATCAACAGAGTCCGCCTCCGACACGAACGACGGCTCGCGCGCTTCGACGCCCTGCAGAGGCTCTTTGCTGACGCCGGGGCGCTCCTTACGAGCGCAATGATCGACCCTGAGAACCTCGTCACGCCTCCGCATCTGGCGAAGGCCATGGCGAGGGCCAACCTGGGCGCTGGTGTCCCGTCGCTTGGAGGCGTTGCGCTCACCACGTTTCGTGCACGACTCCTCTTGTGGCTCGAGCCCGAGGACGCCGTCGTCAAGGCCTGGGACGAGGCGGCGCTCGCCGGCGTCCTCTACGTGGCGCACCTCGACGACAATCCAAGGTTGCCTGACCCGGTCGATTATCAAGCACCGTTCCATGACGCCTCGGAAGCGTGGCTAACGGCAGCTCGCCAACACCGCGAGGCGACCACTCCGCGTTGACAGATCGGGGTCACAGAGCGCGCAGCCGGTGCAGGTTGCTCCTCGGCGGGGAGTCAGGCTCAGGCCGCTCGGGCGGCGCGACGTGCATCCGCATCCGCTGGCGATCGTTGACGGTCGCGCCGAGGCCGGATTCACAGAGCCGAATCTCGTTCGCGAGGGCCGGCATATTGCCCTCGCCGCGGTGGAACTGGTCCAAGAGGGGCGCGACCATATGAAGCCTGAGCCAGTCCGTTGACTCGAAGCGAGTCGCCATCGGCGAACGCGCCCACGCGAGGTACCACGCCTGCGTTGATGCGAGGAACTTCCGACGATCGCGGCCGACCCGATACGATCGCCCCAATGGGGGAAAGTCGCCCGTGTAACCCTCGGCCGGCAGCTCGTCGAAGCCAGAGCCGGTGTTGCGTCTGCGCCGGTGTCCGGGGTCCTTGGGCGCCGGTCCGCGTCCGCCCATTATGTCCTCCGATCGTCGGGTTGCGTGACACGCGAGCAGGAGAATCGCCCATGCTCGCGTGCAGACAAAGCGGTGCCAAATATACGGGTCTGGGCGTTCAGGGAAATCCCCAGACCCGTACATGCTGCGAGCGACCTGGGCAAGGGTGAAGCCGCCGGCGCCGCTCGCGACGGCTGACCTACCCCCCGGGGTGGTGGAATTTCGGCGTCGGGTCTCGTCACGGTCACACTGCCTCGCGAACGCTCTCGCCGTTAGTGTCGAGCCATCGTTGGAGCTCGGTCACTGAGATCAGCTTGCGTCGACCGACGCGAACGATGCGAACGTTGGGCGCGATGTGCTGCTTCCACGTGTCCCACGACACGCTGAGAGCGTCACACGCCTGCTCGACGGTCAAAGCCAGAGCCGGTGTCCGCGGCTTGCTCGCGACCGCAGCGACCGCCGCCGTGATGGCGGCCATGTCTGCACCGGCGATGGGATTGGCGCTCATGGTTCGCGGGCAGACTTCACGCAGGTATCGCCATCGATGAGCCGTCGCCGGCACCCGCACCGTGCGGCCGACGATAGCTGCTCCGAGTCGGAGCCTCTCGAGTTCCCGCGCCAACCTGCATCGAGCTGTCGCCAGCGCCGATCCTCGTCGTCCGTCTCGATTGGCTCGACATTCATGATCTCGCTCCTGCAGTGGTGACACCCGGGTGACACTCGTGCTGACTGTCATCCCTGTTCTCACTGTCACCTCTACTCTCCAGAGCCATATCTACAGAGGTGACAGAGGCGACAGCGGCGACAGACGTGCCGCGTGACACCTCTTGTCCCCTCAGTCGCCACCACGACTTCGCCGGATAGCCGCGCTTGGTCTTCTCGATGCCAAGGTCACGGGCAGCACGCTGCGTTGAGTGCTTTTGGATGCCGGCCTCCTCGCAGTCCGCGATGATTTCCGCGGCCTTGTGCCACCTGCCATCGCTGAGCAAGCTCGCGACCAGCTCGCGACCGTCTGTGCGTGCCCCGCCAGCAGGCGCCGGTGGTGTCTGTGCAGCGAGTAGGTCCTCGCTCGTGAGGCTGCTCGTGGCGAAGTCGACCGCTTGCGGAACGTCGAACACGTGTCCGTAGGCTTCGAACTGACGCCCCTTGATCGCGAACTCGACGGCCTCCGGCTGCCCCGAGAGGTTGCCCTTGCCGCGGACGACGACGCGGCGATCAGGGTCGTCGGGGTGGACCGCGAGGTATAGGCTCGAACGAGACACGGCGTTGAACGCCATCGAGCCAGAGGTCACCTGGCGAAAGCTGCCGCCCGACTTGTTCGGATGTAGGCTCCCGAGTACGGCGATCCCCAGCTCACGCGCGAGCAGTCTGGCGGGTGCAAGTGCCTCGCGCACCTGTTTACCTCGCCAGTCATCGACAGCCGCACCGAGGTTGTCCGTGAGCTGGTCGAGATAGAGCAGTCGGACGTCGAGTTCGAGCAGCTTCGCGGCGAGCCGCTCACGATCGGCGGCCAGCTCGATCAGGCTTCCGTCGCCCCGCTCGATCAGCTTGACGCGAGCGGGAATGTCGGCGCCGGCGACGTGTAGCCGTGGCGTCCAGACGTCCTGCCAGGAGTCCTCGTCACCGATCACTGCCACCGTGGCGGGCATCCCGTAGAGATCGCCGGGCAGCTCGCCACGCGAGATCCTCGCGAACATCCACGCTGCGAGCGTTCCCTTGCCGGCACCCTCGACGCCTACGATCAGGTTGATTGCGCCGAGCGCGATGCGGTTCTGCCAGGCCCATTCAGGCGGTTTCGAACGCGAGAGGTCGGCGTCGCGGACAGCGAGGCCCCCACCGTCATGCTCGCTAGTTGAGACGCGGGCTAGCACGGCCTCGAACTTGTGCATGATGAAGCCGCGCTCGCATCCCTTGCTGCAATCGATCCGCGCAGACTGCGCTCCCCGGCTCTTACCTGGCGCGGGCTCGCTGCAACTGATCGCGAGGTGCTTGCCCTCGGTCGCCAGGACGCAAAGCGGGCATGTCGCGTGCCAAAGGTTCGGGTTTTGCTCATCTGCGACATGGCGCAGTCCGAGCTGACGCGCCGCGAGCAGCGCCTCGTCAACTGTGAGCCCGCTTTGACGTCGTGCGCTCGGGCTACTCTCTTGTGCCGGCTGGGTCACGGAAGCCCTCCTCGCGGCGGGCGCCGTCTGCGAGGCGCTCGCGGGTGTCGTTGTGGGCACGATCGGCAGCATCGAGTGCCTGTTTGAGAGCCGCGATCGTGCTCGGGTGTGGGTGAACCGTGGCGAACTCGACGCGGCGGACTGTGGAGCTGCTCACACCGCCGGCGGCGGCTCCGAGCGCCTCGCGTGAGAGCTTCAGGGCCAGCCGCCGTGCCTTGATCTCGGCTCCGACCGGACGCTGGTCTTTCATTTGCTTAGTCATGGGCACCAGCTTGAATGAACCGAATAGCGCTTCCAAGGACCGCAGTCGCACGTTTGATGTCCCTCCTCGCGGCGCCCGTCTTGTCGCGTTCCTTCAGTCCGGCGAGCAGAAGGGGTGCCCCGTGTGGCACGTCGCCGATGGCCTGGTCGTACCGGCGCTCACCTGGACGGACGAGTTCAAGCGTCTGCCGCCACCACGAGTCGTACCGCTGCTCGTGCTCGCGGCCCTCCGCACGGGTGACCCCGCCTCGCACCAGGTCGCAATCAAAGCCGAGAACCACCGCGCTGTTCTCCGCAAGCTCACGGTCGCAGTCCAGCGCGACATCGCGGGCCTGTCCGAGTCGGAGATCGCCGAGGTGCTCAGCTATAGCGATGAGAGTTCCGTTAGACGCATCGCGAGAGACGGACGGGCACTCTGGTGTCGGCTGAGCGCATGGCCCTGGTGGAGCATGGCGCCCGGGGCACTCCCAGCCGAATGGTGGCGCGAGCCCGCTGCGGTCAAGACGCTGCGCAGGTGGGCAAGGCCACCGACGCCCAGGCTACGTGCCCCACACTTGGCGCGCCCATTGACGGTCGCCGAGTACGACGCGCAGAGCGCGTCCGTGGCGCGCCACGTGCGCCGGATCATCGGCGAACTTGAACAGTAAGCCGTCCTCAGCCGGTTTCATTTTCGCGTTCCTGCTGGCTGGGGCGGGTGGGAGCTCGGGCTCTCGGGTGGACACGCGCCATTCTTGGAGCCTCGCGGCCGGCACTAGTGCCGGCCGCGTGAAACGACGACCTCGACGCGTGACTGCGCCGCGAGATGTCTTCTTGGACGAGGTCCGAGACCGATGACGATGCCGCGGCGGAGATGTCCGCTGCGACACGTCAGATTGTCCCGACCAGACATGGGCATGACGCAGAGCAGGCTTCATCTGCGCGAGCGTCACGTGGCCACGTCTCACTATCCCGCTAATTTGTGTTGCAAGCGGGCTGGTAGATGCGGCCAGGGACCTGGTGATTGTCGCAGTATCGTGCGCGGTTGGCAGTCTCCCAACGTCCGTTGCTAACCCGGAATAGCTGGGTGATCTCGTTGCCGTCAATGATCACGGCTGCGTAGGCGAACTGTCCAGCGCACGCCCAGGGCCTCACGAGCTTTCCTTGTGGGAACGGATCGAAGCCTCGATTGAGCCCTGCAATAAGAGCTGCTCGCGTGCATGGCGCAGGCTTGCCGGCAGCGGATGCCGAGGAAACGACTGCCGCCATATAGACGGCGACGAGGGCAGCGATCGTCGTCCGTCGCTTCAGATGTCCTCGGCGGGCTGGACGATGCTCAACCATTGGTCGCGACGATCAGCACGAGTGCCGTTCCAGGCCGTCGTGCGTGATCTTCCACGTTCCGCTGTAGTCGGTCAGACGGTAGTAGCCGGTCCACGTGTAGCAGCCTGTCTTACTCGCCACCGTCTCTAGAGAACCAACGTCGACGGTGGATTCATTCCCTTCGAGCGAGCCCGGTTCGAAGCTGAAGGAGACGTGTTCCACGCCTTCCTGTTCCTCGGCCTGCACCCATTCTGATTCACTGGACCCAGCGCTCGGTTCCTCGATCTGGTAGGCCGCATTGAAGTCGTGGTTTTCGATGTCGCCCCAGTAGCTGTCGACCGCGGCAACTGCGTGAGCCTCGCGTTCGCTCGCTGATGGACCAGGTGGCGGTGTCGACCGCGTAGGGGGTGTAGAAGTGTGCGTCGTTGTCGGAGGCGCGTGGGTTGTGGTGCTTGGCGTCGACGTAGCCGGCGCCTGCCTTTCCACGGTTCTTTCCTTCAAGGTTACTGTCGGCGCGTTGTGGTTCTTCGACGAAGAACTGAGCGCGAGCGCCGCGCCCGCCCCAAGCAGAGCAACGACGACGGCACCAGCGACCACGGCCACGGTCGGGAACCCTTTGTTGTTCGTTGGTGAGGGAGGCGGCTTCGACGGAGGCGGAGGTGGTGGCGGAGCGTAGGCCGCAGCAACGGCTGCCGGAGCAGCGGCCGGCGGAACGACGTGAGTTGCCGTCGTGTTCGATGGTCCATTGACACAGCCGGTGACGCTGCAGCCGCCGTTGTCCTGCCAGCACTCAACGTGGTGGACGGCGCCGCACGACCCGCAGGTCTCGATCGCGACTCCCTCCTTGAGGGCGAACCGGCAGTACGGGCAGACGCGACCCGTCAGGTCGGCCCCGGCTGTCTGTCCAATCCCGGGAGGCGAGCTCTGAGGGGCCGCGGGCCCCGGCGGCACCGGTGATCTCGGCGCACTAGCGTAGGAGGGCGTGAACTGCTGCGTGGCCTCGCCTGTACACACGGGGCAACGGCCCCGCGGGTCAAGCGGCGCGCCACAGTTGCTGCAACGTGTATTTGGTTCCGCCGCCATCCCCCAACGCTCCTAGATAGAGCCGGGATCATACCCGAGCCGTGGTGAGTTCGCACGAAAGTCGCCGGGCGGGGAGGTGGCCGAGAGCTAGGCCGACCGGGCGAGTTGGCGGAATCCGACTCCTCGGAGAGTTCGGTCTATGGACAGACGACGCGATGAGGAGCAGGGTGGATGACGCTGCGCAGCCAGGTCGCCGTACGCGTGAGCATTTCGGTGCCAACCGGAAACGATGATTCGCCAGCCGGCGGATGGGCGATAATCGCGACGGCCACGGCGTCGGATGTTTCGGGGTCGATGATGCCGGACTGTCTGACGAGGTAGGCGTCGCCTTCAGGCCCCCAGCCGCCCTTGAACGCAACGTGCGCGAACCCTGCATGACCCAGGCCCCAGCTCTCGGACGGCTCGATCTGCTGCATCAGGCTCAGGATGTGCCGTGTACGAGGCCGAGACAGTAGACATCCGGCGTCGAGCGCGCTGAAGAACAGCGTCGCTGCTTCTGGGGCCCACCTGGTCTGACCGAACGTCGTCACGGCTCCAGGAGGCGGCGGCTCGGTGGAGACGATGGTGTAGCGGTCCCCACTCTCACGGAGCTCGGTTTCGACGGCTTCGCTAGCGCCGACGAGGCCGCCCTTGATCCCTTCGAGCGCATGAAACAGGCTGAGGATGGCTTCGTTGCTCGATTCGGTGATAGCGCTTCTGACCTCGCTTTGTTGTTCGTGGCTGAGTTCACGCGACCCCAACGCTGTCATCAGCGCGGTGATGACGGGGATCTTCGTGGTGCTCCAGCCGTGTGCGGGCTGGTCGGAGCCGAAGCTCGTTGCTTTGGACGAGCCGACCGGCATCACCGCGACCTCGACTCGCCCAGGAAGTTCGCGTCGAAGGGCATCGAACGTCGTCGTGGCGTTCGACGCGAGCTCGGTCGTCGCATCGGCCGAGACAGGCGCGGGCAGTGACGGATGCTGAGCGACGCCAGCTCGTTGTACAGGAGCCACGGAGCCGACGCGATCGGGCTTGTCAACTGTCGTTGTCGCACTCCCGCTCGAGCTTGCGAGCCGCTCGACGATGACGCCAACAGCGAGTCCGCCCACGAACAACGCACCAACAAGCAGCGCGACATTCGTGCGATGGCTGGCAACGCGGAGCCTCATGAGTACCGTCCGTGGACCGTAAAGATGTAGCTGCCGCTCCCTCGAGGCTGCACGGAGAGGGAGGTGACCGCGACGTCTGGGTCATTGAAGACGGGAACATCAACGAAACCAATGAGCGGTAGTTCGGGCGCAATGTGGAGAGCGCCGTCCTGCGCCACGAGGTGCGCGCCGAGCGACACTCGTCGCCCCAGCACCGATGTGGATAGGGCGAGACGGAGACCGCCGGGCGAGACATCGGCGGCGCTCATGTGCAACGTGATTGGCAGGACGTGTTGGATCGCCTCCTGCGTGATCGTTGCTCTGGCAGTGAGTTCGGAGTGATTCTTCTTGAGGTATACGTGGGTGAGCTGGAGCGGGCCGAGGTACATCGTTCCTACGCTCGAAGTGAGGCGGTCGACGTGCGACGCCCGGGAAAGCAGCTTTTCCAGCCCGCGGGTCCCTCCTGGCCTGGCTTCGACGATCCGGACGCTCGCAGAGTCCGCATGACCGAAGAGGAGCGAGACCGCGGGAAAGCTGGAGACGGACACGGAAACGCCGCGGTCGGGTGGTTCAAGCGATTCGCGGACAACTTTGGACGCTATTGGCGGCAGGATGAACTGAGCGAGGACGAGAACCACGATGACAGCGACGCAGCTGACGACGATGATCCGTTTCCACCTCCGACGTTCGCGGGAGGGGAGTTGGGGAACGGGCGTGAGCGTGAACGTTCGAGCGTCGGTCATTGCGCGGGTTTAGCGAGGAGGCGGACTATTCCGGCTGAGAACACCGCAGCGAAGACACTGCAAATGAGCAGGAACTCGATAAGCGTGACCGAGAAGAACGAGTGACCGTAGTGGCTGATGTGCGAGAACACCGGGTCTTCGTCGATGCGTTGCTGCATGTGCACAACGTGTCCGGCAGTGGCAAATCCCCAGCGCGAGGGGACGAGCAAGGACAGCACTTTGACGATCGGCTGCATTTCCTTGACCTCGACGAGCGCGCCGCTGAAGAGGAGCTGCGGAACGAGGACGAGAGGGATGATTGCCGTGGCCTGGTCCTCGGATGTCGCGAACGCCGAGACGAGCAGGCCGAGGAGGGCCGCAATCGAGCCTGCGAGGACCAGGACGAATAGAAACTCGAGAACAGTAATCGCCGGTTCGTGCAACGGACGGAAGACGAGAACGATCAAGGCGAACAAGACGATCTGGACTGCTGCGAATCCGAGTAGGACGACGAGCTTTGACGCGAGGTAGGCAGGCAAACGGACTCCGATCGCGAGCTCTCGGTCGAGCACGTTGCGCTCCTTTACGATCTCGCGCGCCGCGTTGATGGAGCCAAGCCAGATCGCGATCGTGACCATGAGGAAGACCAGCTGCGCCGATTTCCCGGCGTAGTTCGGCGGCGGCGGTCTCACGAAGATCGTCGACGAGAACAGAATCGCCGTGAAGATGCCAAGGAGCGGAACCTGGATCAGGGCACTGCGGAGGTGTTTTTGGTCGCGGAGGACGAGGAGGGCATAGCGGCTCGCGAGGACTCGTGTCTGATATGCGAGCGACTGGCGGACACGCACCGTCCTAGGCGGAGCCTCGCGGCGAACCGGGGGCAGTGAGGGAAGGGTCGTGTGCGTCCTCGCGGCCGACTCTGTTAGTGGGAGTCGCTCTAGCGCTGCGTAGATCTCGTCGTATTGCTCTACTTCGAACGCGTCGAGCAGCTCGTCGGGCCTGCCGTCGAAGCGGAGATGGCCGCCCCGCCCCATCACGATCACACGGTCGTATAGGTTCATGCTCCCCGTGGCGTGCGTGACTAGAGCCACGGTTTGACCTGAGTTCGCGAGCTGCCGGAAGAGCTCGGTCATGTGGTGCTCAAGCCCAGGGTCGAGCCCGGTCGTTGGCTCGTCAAGGAAGAGTGCACCGGGTCGGTGCAGCAACTCCACGCCCACCGCGACACGCTTACGCTGCCCGCCGGAGAGGCGACTGACACGAGTGTCGGCCCGCTCCGTGAGCCCAAGCTCGGCGATAACCTCGCGGACGCGTTCGAGGCGCTCGTGCTCAGCGGTATCAGGCGGCAGGCGTAGGCGGGCGGCAAAGTCGAGCGCCTCGGTGATCGTAAGCTCGTCGTGAACAATGTCGAACTGCGGTACGTACCCAATCTCCGATTGCCGGACCTGGACGAGTTCGCCGCCCACTAGCACCTGGCCGCTTGTCGGCACGGAGACGCCTGCAAGTGCCTTGAGCAGTGTGCTCTTGCCCGCCCCAGACTCACCGATGATCGCCACAAGCTCGCTGGCACGCAGCTGAAGATCAGTGGGCTGGAGAATCGTTCCGCTCTCTACGTCGACGCGAACTCCGGTGGCCGCGATCGCGAGGCCAACCGCGACTGCGCGCTCGAACAGCTCCAAGCCATCGAAAACGATGCGGTATGGCCCGATCGCGATCTGATCCCCGACCTGCAGACGTCCCCGCCGCACCGGCGCGCCGTTCACGCGCACCCCGACAGCGCTGCCGAGGTCCGTGATCGTCGTTGTGACGCCATCCGATGTCAACACGGCGTGGTGGAGCGAGATTGTCGGGTGATCGAGAACTAGGTCGCAGTCCGGGTCTCGACCGATCGTGAACCCGCGCTTGGTGGCGCGCAGGCGTCCGGCGTCGACTGGCTTGACCGGCGCTAGGCGTGGGAGGCCCTGCCCCGTCGGCAGGTAGTAGAGGTTCGTGCCGCCAACAGCGACGGCGTCGCCACGACGAAGTGCCCGGTGCTCCCCGGCGATCAGGAGTTCGCCGTTGACGTAGGTCGCGCCCCGCTCCCCTCGGTCAGCAACGACATGGCCGTCCGCAGTCGGTTCTACGACGGCCTGAATCGAGTCGACGCCTTCGACTCTAATCGTCGCGACGTCGCTTGAGCCGATGGTGAGACCCGCGCGAGGGATCGGGATACGGTGATCGCCGCTAAGAAACGCAGCCGATTGGAGCGTGATCTCAAAATCGCCCGAGGATAGGCCGGTAGCAGGCGCTGCGGGCGACCCGGCGCCCCATGGCTCCGCTGCCGGCGGGCGGGCACCGACATCCGTGCCTCTCGGGGAACGGATCTTGACTAGGTCATCGTTTGGGTCCTCAGCCACGCCCGTGCCCCCTTGGAGCGGTTCTTGCCGACGCGTTCGCATCGTGCGTTCGCCGCATCGTATAATCCGGCGGCGCTATCGGCCAAAGTCGGATAGTTGGGGGGTGCTCCGGTATGGTGCGGCCCAGGAGGGAGTTTGGGATGGACCCGCGCCTGCGGAGACTACAGTCAGACTACGAACTGGTGCGAGAGGTTTTCTCGGGCCACCCCCACGTCGCCGTGACACCGCTGGGCACCCGGCTCCCGCCGGAGAACTACCGGGTCGAGTTCCGTCTGCGCGGCCTGTTCCTGGACGGCGACCAACCGGCGTACCGAGACGTCCACCACGTCGAGCTCATGCTTCCGCGCCGTTACCCAGCGGAGAGGCCCTATGTCGTGCCGCTTGAGCCGATATTCCATCCGAACATCCGCGATTACTTCTGCATCGCCGACTACTGGGCAGCAGGAACGACACTCGCTGATGTCATTGTCAAGCTCGGCGACATGATCCAGTGGCGCATCTACAACACGGCCAGTCCTCTGGACGCGATCGCCGCACGGTGGGCTGCAGAACAGGAGTACTCGGGAATCTTCCCGATTGGGAACGTCGACCTCGGCGTCGCTGACTTCGAAATAGCCATCCGCTCAAGCGCGCCCGAGCGGCCTATCCCCGCCCCTGAGACCGCGCCGACGCTCGCCCCAGTAGCCGTTCTTGCCGAGCCCGAGGACGAGCCAGCAACAATTCCACTGCCCTCCGAGGACGACGACGACGGGCTCGTCGTGATGCTGCGTTCGCGGGGATAACAGGAGCGCGATCCATGGCTGATAAGCGAAGGATCGTTCTAGGCGAGGAGGACTTCCTCGATCCGCCGCCTCCGCCGGCACCCCCGGCTCCGTCCGCAGTCGCCACGCCAGCAACGCGGCCGTCGAAACCACCCGCGCCGGAGCTACCCACCGTCACACGAGGCGTACCACGGCGTGTGGAGCCGGACGGCCCTAGCGTGGGCGCGTCGACACCGGGTGTGCAAAGCCCTCCAAATTGGATGCTGGCAGCGCGCACCGCGCCGTTCGTCGCAGCCGCGATCGGGATCTTGGTCGGCTGGGCGATCACGGAAGTTACGGGGATCGGCAGCATCAACGCAACGTCCCAGCTTGGACTCGATGCGAGCGCGGGGCTGTGGGTCGCGGTCGTAGGGCTCACCTTTGGCGGCACGGTGATCGCCTACGACAGCGCCGTCGGGGGAGCGTGGGCGGCGGCGAGACGACAGTTTGCGAAGGCCGCGTTGCCGATGTTCGGGGCATCATTCGCCGCGGGCTTCCTCGCCCAGGTCGTTTACGGCGAAATCATCAAATCCGTCATCGAAGAAGTGTTGCGCGGCCAGACGACGGTAAGCCAAAACGACGTGCGCTTGTATCTCGCTCGCGCCCTGGGCTGGGCACTCTTCGGTCTTGGTGTGGGCGTGACGGTAGGACTAATCCGGAAGTCAAATCGGCTCGCGATCAACGGCGCGATTGGTGGAGCGCTCGGCGGCGCCGTCGGCGGAGTGATCTTCGAGTACCTGGCGGTCAACGCTTCGCTCGGTCAAGCCCTAACGCGGTTGATTGGCCTCGCTGCGGTGGGCGGTCTGATTGCTGGCGCGACGCGCGTGGTTGAGACGGCACGTCGCCAGGCATGGCTTCACATCATCGCCGGGGGCATGGCTGGCAAGGAGTTCATCCTCTACCACGACGTCACGCGCATCGGCGCGTCGCCCGACTGCGAGGTCTTTCTGCTCAAGGACCCAGCCGTCGCGAAGCTCCACGCGCAGATCGACGACAGGGACGGGCGACGCTTGCTGACCGCGATGCCAAACGCGCCGGTTTACGTGAACCAGCAACCCGTTCAGTCTCATCTCTTGCGCAACGGCGACCAGTTGCAGATCGGAAACACAGTCATCACATACGCGGAGCGGGCCGAAGCCACAGCGTCAGCGTAAGCGCAGTACGCTCCCTGGCCGCTCGAAAACCACTGGGAACGACCTGTAATCAAACGGAGGCGACATGGACCTGACGATAGTGGACGCGACTGGCAACAAGACGGAGGAGGTGAGTGTCCCGGACACCGTTGCTAGTGGGCGCATTGTCGGCAGGCTTGTACAGCTGTTGCAGCTGCCAGCGGTGGGACCGGACGGGCAACCGCTCTCGTACAAGTTCCACCACAAGCAGTCGGGCCGGCAGATCAACGACAACGAGACACTTGCCGATGCTGGCGTGAGCGAGAACGATGTACTTCGACTTGTGGCCGAAATCACGGCCGGGACCTAGCGTCAGCGACATGTCGACCAGCGCTGACAGTGGACGGATAGAAATCGGGGCTGAGGAGGGCCGCTACCACCGCCAAGGCCTGATCACCTGGTGGGATCAGTCTCGGCTGGCGAGCGCCCGCGTTCTCGTCGTTGGCGCTGGAGCGCTTGGCAACGAGATCGTCAAGAACCTCGTACTCGTCGGCGTAGGGACTGTGATCGTCGTCGACATGGACACGATCGAGAACTCGAATCTCTCGCGCTGCGTCTTCTTCCGTCCTGAGGACGAGGGCCGACCGAAGGCAAAGGCCTTGGCTGAACGAGCGTCCGAACTCAACGCCGACGTCGAGGTCATTCCGGTCGTCGGCGATGTGCGACTCGCTGTCGGCCTCGCCGCATTCGATGAGGTCGACGTCGTCATCGGAGGCCTCGACAACCGCGAAGCCCGTCTGTTCGTAAACCAAGCCTGCTGGAAGACAACCACACCGTGGATCGACGGTGCAATCGAGGGGCTGATGGGCGTCGCAAGAGTGTTCGTACCGCCAGAAACGGCGTGCTACGAGTGCACACTCAGCGCGCGCGACCACGAGCTGCTCGCCGCCCGCCGCACATGCGCGATGCTGACGCGCGAGGATATGCTCGGCGGGAAGACACCGACCACTGCAACGAGCGCCAGCATCGTCGCCGCCCTGCAGACGCAGGAGGCAATCAAGCTGCTACACGAGGACCGCCTCGGCGCGCCGACGCTCGCTGGAGGAGGCTTCCAGTTCGTAGGCCTCACACACGAGTCCTATGTCGTCAAATACGGTCGCCGCGAGGACTGCCTCAGCCACGACACCTACGACGACACCTCAGTCACCGTCGTCGAGCACGACATCTCGTTCGGAGAGCTGCTCGCCCTTGCCCAAAAGCAGCTTGGACCCGATGCCGTGCTCGAGCTTGAGCACGAGCTCGTGCTTAGCGCCTCGTGTCACCGCTGCGATACCGGCGAAGACGTCATGGCTCCAGTCGATTCGCTTAGCGCCGGCGCGGGACTGTGTCCAAGCTGCGGCGAGCCGTGGAAGCTCGCCTTCTCGCACACGATCGGCCCAGCTTCACCCTTGCTGCCGCGGACCGCTAAGGATCTAGGTTTGCCGCCCGGCGACTACGTCGTCGCACGCGAGGGCTTCCAGCGCCACTTCTACTCGCTGTCGGCACCGGGGACCGCGCTCGACCTCCTGCGGACGCGGGCCGTCGCATGAGCACGCCTTGGAGATCCCTCGTCGTGGTCGTCCTAGCCTTCACGGCTACGTTGCCGAGCGACGCGCTCGCCGCGAAGTCCGTCTTGCTCGGCGTTGCGGAACAGAGCGTCGCCGTGTCACAGCTCCAAACGGGAAGCGCGACCGCCTTCGCGTATGGACCAGAAGGCGGTGTGGTCACTACGGGGAGTAATGGCTCGATCCATATGATCACGAGCACGGGCGCCACCTTCAGCGGCGAAGTCAGCACATCGCGCGACGGGCTCGGCGTCGCGCACGTCGCCGCACTTCCTCTCCGGCCCCTGATCGCTACCTCTGCGGCAAGCGTCGGCCATCGCACACCCAAGTACATCCTCGGCCCGCCGCTCGGTTACGAAGGTGGGCGGATCCGCTCAGTACGCATGCCGACGGTGCGGCTAACCGGGACTCAGCTCCAGAGGATCATCGGGGCATTGCCCGTGAAGTTCCTCGGCGCGCCCGTGGTCACGACCCACGGGAGACTGATTGGGTCTGTAGCCAACGTCGGCGCAAAGAGCTGGCAGTTCGCCCCCCTGGGGCTGCTCAAGAAACTCGCGGTCGCACATCAGGGCACAACCGCGCCAATCGTCCCGATTGTCGTCGGTGGCTTGGTCGTCTTTCTCGCCGGGATGGTGTTCGGCATCTTGCGCGTGAAGCGCCGCCGAGACCGAGAGATCGACCTTAGCCTGCGTCAGAGCCGGGCACGAGGAGCCGCGGAACGCCGCGCCGAGGGCCCGCTCGTTCGTTCGCGCGCACCGTCGGCGGAACAGGAGCCCATCGTGGACGGCGATGAGGACTTCGAGGTGATCGTGAAGCCACGGAGGGATGAGACATGAGTCCACGCGACCGGCGCCTTATGAGCGACCTCCGCCAGATGGAAGAGCTGGCGTTGACTGGCGGCTTCAGCTTTCGGACGGAGGGAAGCCCTCCGGACGTCTACCACCTGATGCTGAACGAGCGCGGAATCGCGATCGGCCCAGGCGGGCGCCTAGCAGTACGTGGCCTCCATCGGTTCGACGCGTACCTGCACCGCGATTACCCGCGCCGACCGCCGATCATCACCTGGCTCACGCCAATCTTCCACCCCAACATCCTCGGCCCGGAGCGCAACGGCGGCGTGTGCCTCGGCAGCTGGAGCGCGGCCGAGAGCCTGGCCGACTTGTCCATACGGCTCCGGGACCTCGTGGCGTACCGATCCTTGAATCCCGCCGATGCGCTGAACCGCGAAGCCGGCGAATGGGCGACGCGGCACAACATACGCGCGGGCGCCGACGTCGCGGAACTCACGGCATTCGAGCTCGAGCGAGGCTTCGCCGTCGCACTCGCAGGCAGCGCCCGATGAGCGCGCGACGGACTGAGCAGGCTAAGACCGCCGTGAAATCCGCTCGGCGGCGTCCGCGGCGCCGCGAAGCCGGCCCTGAGATCGCCGGACTCAAGGGGGTAAGCGACGGCACGATCTATCCGCATGTCTTCGGCAGCGCCGACCGCGAGGTTGGCGGAGTCTTGATTGGCCGAATGCCGGCGGACGGCGGGCTGCCTCTAATCACGGGAGCGATCCCGGCGATCAGCGCCGATGAGCAAAAGGCGACGCTCACGTTCACCCAGGAGGCGTGGGCGCATGTCCATCAGGCTCTGGAATCGGAGTTCCCTGCAGATGAACAGATCGTCGGCTGGTATCACAGCCACCCGACTTTCGGCATCTTCCTATCGGGTCACGACCTCTTCATCCACGAAAACTTCTTCAGCGCGCCATCGCAGATCGCGGTCGTCGTGGATCCCATCGGCTGCCGTGAGGGCGCGTTCGGATGGCAAGATGGCAAGCTCGAAGCGCTCTACGAGCGGCCAACGCCCAAGCGGTGGCGCGTGCCAGCTGAGGTTCTCGAGAGCTTGCAGCCTCGACGCCTCGAGGAGACGCGGGTCGTGGTGGCGCCAGAGCGGGCGATCACGCTGTCAACGCGCGTCGTCACCGTCGCTGCAACGGTCGCCTGTATTCTCGCTGTCATCGCTTTGCTACTGGTGACTGGGGCGATCGGCGGATCAAGTGCACACGGGCAGAAGCACCCCCAGACGAGCGCCCGCAAGTCCCCCAACAGCAGCAAGTGATGCCGGACCGTATGGCGACTCCGAGCGACGTGGGCAAGGCCTGCCCGTACTGCCGCTTTCCGCTCAAGGAAGGCGCGGTGGTCCACGCGTGCGAGTCCTGTGACTCGGTGCACCACGCTGACTGCTGGGCGGAGGGAGGCGGATGCGCGCTATTCGGATGCACGGGTGCTGGCACTGCGGCGGTACCCGCCCAGACACAAGCGTCGGTGACGCCAGCGCACGCAGCTCCGCCCGCCTATCAGGCTCCACCGCAGGCACACATCGCGTATACGCCACCTCCTCCACCACCGCCTCCACCGTACCCGCAGCCATCCAGCAGCTCCGGGATTAGCCCATGGACCATCGCGGTTGCCGCGGCTGTGGCGCTCGTCGGGATCGCCCTTGGCGTCGTCGCAGCAAGCGGAGCCTTTAGCTCAAACCGCCATCACGCAGTGACCGTAGTCACCGTCAAGCAGACGAGCACGGGAAACCCTACGTCGATGACCTCGGCTGAAGAACAGCAGAAGCGCGAAGCAGTCGTAGGCGTGCTCGATGCGTATCAACGCGACTACACGAACCGCAGTACGTCCAGCCTCGGCACCATCTTCACCCAAAGAATCAAACGCCATGGACTCTCCGGTTCAGGATGCAGCGTGGTTGAAGGACGCCAACCCGTGCTCGAAGACTACGAACAACAGTTCGAAGCCGGTACAGGCACATACGCCCTCGTGGGCCTCGCGCCGAACCAAGTCCGACTGCGCGGGCCTGACGCTGCGGAAGTGCATTCCCACTACGAAATCTCGCCCGGTGGTTCCGGCTTCGTTAACTTTGAGCTAGCCGCGAACGGGAATGAATGGAAGATCAGCGAAGTCTATGCGACGTGCGCGTGAACCCACGAAAGGCCGACCGAAATGAGCGATGAACTACCAGGCGTGAGCCGTCCAAAGAGAATCGTGATCGACGAGGCCGACCTCGCGCCGACGCCACCCGGGCCACCGCCAGGACCCGCACGCGCGACTCCGCCCGCTGCGGCGCCGTCTCGGCCAGCGCGGCCGCCAGCTCCCCCGAGAACCCGTCGCCAGCTCAGCTGCCCAAGCCCGCACCACTGTCGACTAAGACATCAGAACTCGGCAGCTACTGCTCAGGGTGCGGGAACCCTGTGCACGAGCAGGCGATCGTTTGCCCGCGCTGCGGCGTGCCCACGCGCGGCGCTGCGCAGGCAACGACCGCGGCGATGACGGTCGCGCTGAACTCGAAGTCTTCGGCTGCGGCGATCCTCCTCTCGCTGGTATTCACAGGCGCCGGCCACTGGTATGTCGGTCGTGTTGGGCGGGGCTTTGCGTGGCTAGCGGCCGCCGTCTTGTCAGGATTCCTCGTTGTCGCCGTGATCGGACTCGTATTGCTTCCCATCGTCTGGGTGGCAGCCGCGATCGACGCGAACAACTGCGCACGCAAACACAATGCGGCACTTATGCGCCAGGCCGGCATGCCACCAATGCCACCGACGCTCAATGCGTGAAATCGCCGGGCGTCGCCAGACCGGGGCCTCATCACACAGACATGGCCGACGCGTGCGATGGCTCCGTCCAGCCGCATACGCGTGGATAGCAGTTGTCCTAGCCGCGACGGTGGCGGGCTGCGGCGGCTCCGAAACCGTTGGACAGACAATCACGGTCACAAAGACGGTGGTCCATCACACTAAGCCCATCGCGAAGGCGACGCCCAAGGTGCCGTTGGCGCCCGCGACAGGGGGAAGCAACGTGCCGATCGACCAGATGCTTGGGCAGATGATCGTATCGTCATATGCGGGCAGCTCCCCGCCGTCTGCATTGCTTGATCGGGTGCGGGCAGGCGATGTCGGCGGCGTCATCCTGTTCTCGGAAAACACCGCGGGCGGGGAGGCATCGACACGGTCGGCGATAGCCGAGCTCCAGGCGGCGGCAAGCGCCGGCGGCAAGCCGCCGCTACTGATCATGACCGACCAGGAGGGCGGGGAGGTGAGGCGGCTGACATGGGCGCCTCCGCTCCTCGCGGCGGCGAACATGCGCTCCGCCGCGGTCGCGCAAGCGGAAGGCGCTGCGACGGGCCAGGCACTTCGAGCCGTTGGCGTCAACCTCGACCTCGCGCCGGTCTCCGACGTCGTCCACGTCGCGAACTCCTTCCTTGGCACGCGCTCCTTTGGAGACGAACCGCGCGCGGTCGCAGAACGCGCCTGTGCGTTCGCCGGCGGCCTCGCCTCCGCAGGCGTTGGATACACGCTCAAGCACTTCCCCGGGCTGGGCCGCGCACTCGGGGACACGGACAACGAACCAGTCACGATCAACGCCTCGGCCCAGGAACTGCGCGCGGACTATGAGACCTATGTAGGCTGCGCCTCGAATCCCGACGGCATAGTGATGGTGAGCAACGCCACATACCCGGCACTGACCAGGAACTCGATGCCAGCGGTAATGTCGCCCGAGATATACAAAACCGAGCTCGGACAAGTGGTCGGCTACAGCGGCGTGACGATCAGCGACGCGCTAGGCGCAGGCGCCCTCGCAGACGATTCCGACCCCGCAGAGCGCGCGATTGATGCCGGGCTTGACCTGGCACTCTACGCCGGGACGGAAGGAGAATCGGTGGATGCCTATGCGGCCCTCCGAGAAGACTTGCACACGGGAGGAATCTCCCCCAGTCGCGTAGAAGACGCCTACAACGCGATCATGGCGCTGAAGGCGAAGGTCGCCGGCGCGGCACCGCAGACAACCGCGAACTACTCACAGGCGTCGTCCTACCCCGAATCCGTCGGCGCACCCGAAACGATTAGGCCCGAAAAGGGGAAATGAGCGACGATGACAAAACGCCGGACCTGGGCTATCGCGGTATGCATGGCGACGATCGCAGCCCTAGGCGCGACCGTCGCTCTGGCGATCGCCAGCGCTGGGCCCGAAGGCGGTGGGACGCCTGCGCCCGGCGCCGTTGAACCCACGGAGCCGACCACCACGGCTCCTACGATCTCGACGGCGTTCACGCCGACCGTCAAAACGCCTGCCCGAGCACCGGCTGTAGCGAAGCTGACGACCGGCCAGGCCGTCGGGCAGATGCTGATTAGCCACGTTACCGGCCTCACCGCCTCCCCCACGCTCCTTAAGAGGGTTCGCTCGGGACAACTGGGGAGCGTGATCCTTTATTCCGAAAACGTCTCGAGTAGCGCCCAGCTTGCTGCCTTGACCGGTTCGCTGCAGCGCGCTGCCCGCGAAGGACACAATCCCCCCCTGTTCATCGGTACCGACCAAGAGGGAGGTCCGGTGAAGCGACTTGAGGACGCGCCCCCTTGGCTTTCCGCGGCACAGATGGGCGCTACCAGCCACGTCAGATCGGTCGCACAAGCCGAAGGTCGCGCTGCTGGCCGGGCACTCCTCAAGGTAGGCATCAACCTGGACTTCGCCCCGGTTGCAGACATCCCTACGAGCTCGAACAACTTCCTCGGCGAACGAGCCTTCAGCTACAACCCGCACGCGGTCGAAGAAGGCGTCATAGGGTTCGCGAGCGGTCTCGAGGAAGCCGACGTCGGCAGTAGCGTCAAGCATTTCCCAGGCCTCGGCGGAGCCGGACCACGCGACACCGACACCGAAGTCGTCACGATCGACCTCTCCAAGTCGCAGCTGAGATCCGCATGGGCGCCCTATCGCGCTGTCGCTCGACTCAGCACGAGCGTTGCCCCATTCGTGATGATCTCGAATGCGATCTACCCCGGCCTCGGCAGCTCGGGACTTCCAGCCGACCTCACGTCGAGCATCGTCCGCAAAGAACTTGCCAGCACCGGCGTCGGTAACCGGGTCACGGTCACGGACGACCTTCAGGTGCCTGCGGTCGAGCATTACCCCAACGCGGCCGTGAAAGCGGTACGAGCCGGCATCGATCTTCTCATGTTTGCCCAGGAAGAAGCAGCGTCCGAACACGCCTTCCGCGAACTCGAGGCCGCGATCCAAGCCGGCACCCTCACGACGGCCGAAGTCATGACGGCGGCTGACCGCGTCGTCGCGCTGAAGGACAGCCTCCTCAAATAGCCGCGAGGCGTCGCTTCCCTATTCGCAGTTCGAGCGGAACGAGTTCGCGATTTCGCGGAACGTCCCACGCAGTTCGCCGAAACGAGCCGGCACTGCCGAGCTAACGAGGCCTATGGTGTTGCTGCACGTTTCGAAGAAGTAGTCGATACGCTCGTTGCCTTCGACTTCAAAGACCCACATCCACGATTCGGAATGCTGGGAGAGATTTCCAGGACCGTAGTAAATCTGCGTGTAGCCGGCCTGTTTCGCGAGATCGTCACGGACGGGTTCGGCGCCTTCGCGCATCGTCGTGTGAGTTGGCGCGTGGACGTCAAGCAAGATGTATTCGCTTGAGTTTGACGGGCTCGCCCACTTCGACTCGGCTTCCTGACCTATCTGCTTTTCGTTGACGTCCTGCGTCCAGCCAGACGGAATCATCATGGAGAAGTCAGAGCCCGAGTAAGACTGCAGGCTAGGCGTGCTCGGAGCCGCCCGGGGAGAAGACGCGCCGGTCGATGGTTCTTTCTGAGTTATCGCCGAAGGAGCCTGAGCAGAGTTGGTGTGCGGCGAGCCGGCCGTGACAAGCTCGGTCGTTGTCGAGCCCTGACCGTTGCTTTTACCGATCACGAAGGCGAGTGCGACGCCCAGGACGAGTATCGCGATGACCGAGACAAAAAGCACGCCGTTGCGGGCCCGGTCGCGAGGTGTTCGACCGGAGGGCACGCGATCGCCCGGAGGTTGACTGATGCGGGGCGTCGGCGGAACCGGCGGAGCAGACATCGACTGAGTCGGCGGCTCCGACGGCGAGGCGCCCGTTGAGGCCGGCCCGCTCGCGCACGCGGTGATTGCGCATCCCTGATTATCGTTCCAGCACTCAGCATGATGCGCCGAGCCACAGGTCGGGCAGACCGTAATCTCCGTGCCCTCCTTCATGGGGAACCGACAGTAAGGGCAGCTTCTGCCCGCGATGTCCAGGTCGGCTCTCACGATGGAACGAGACGTCGTGGCCCAGATCTCAGTGACGGCCGATGCGTGGTGTCGTGCTCACGAGCTCGATGACACATTCGTCAGCGACTGGACAAGCACCGCGGCGAACGACGTTGCGGAAAGTCCGTAGCCATCAGCTGCGAGCATGGCCCGTGGTCGCAGCGAATCGGCACGCGAGCACAGCCGTCCGCAGCTCCAATTCGCCCCATCCCGCAAAAACTATCACGCGGCCTGCTGCGTCCACATTTTGCGGGTCGAGGACCGCGGCGAGATTGTGTTCTTGTCCGAGTAGCGGGCGTTCGGAGTCGAGCGTCGGATCCGTGTATAGCCACTACTCAACCCGTGGTTCCGGGCGGATCACCGCAGTTCCGGAGCGTATATTCGTTGACACGCTGTTCGGCGCCATGCGTCTCCAGTCCGTCGACGAGGCCGCTCGCGAGCGCGCCGAATGGGTCGCTGACAGCGTTACCCGCGTCCGCAGACACGTGTTTGAGCGCTTCCGCGAGCGTCTTCACGTCCGGAGCGATTTCTTCGGGCGCGCGTTCGGACAGCTGATTCAGGAAGTTGGCCGCTTCTGGCAGGTCGGCGAACACGTTAGAGAGATCCCCGAACGGATTATGGACGTTGGCGTTGTCTGCCTTGATCCACCGGTTTCGAAGTCGGCTGCCTTCCCCGTAGAAGTACGAGCAGTACGACGCCACGCTGCGCGTTGCGCCTCCGCAGCCCGTGAGCGCCATCGCAACGCCGCAGGCAATCAGGGCAGTTGGTAGCGCCGTTACGAGGACGGCAGCGATACCTCGCCCTTTGTCTGCCAACCTTCGGTCCACGGCTGACTCAGGCCACCAGCTTGGGCACGTGCGAATCCTCTCTCCGCTTCCATAGACCCCGATAGCGTCACGCAGGCTCTCGCGCGGGAATGCATAGCCTCCTCGCGATTCGCGCGCCTAGCGCCGTGCGCGAAACTTAGAACATTTCCGATGGCGGTGCATTCTCGCCGCGCGGACGTGTCTGTCATCGCGGACCGAGATCAGCTAGGATCTTCCCGCCCACTGGGGGGCGACAGGTCTTAGTCGATGTGATGCTGGGGGAATGGATGTGAGACGACTCCTGATTCTCGCGCTTTGCGTGCCGATACTCTCGCTCGTTCTCGACGGGCTCGCTGTGCCGGCCCACGCCACGCTAGCTCCAACCGATGTCGTGTTCCTGCTCGACACGAGCGGCTCGATGGAATCGGCGCTTGGGGAAGCGAAGGCCGAAATCCAGGAAGTCATGTCGCGGCTAAATGGCAGCATTGCGAGCGCGCAGTTTGGTGTCGCCGAGGTCAAAGACACCGGGGAAGAAGAATCGGGACTGTACGCGTGGAAGCTCGACCAGTCCTTGACGTCGAACACGGCATCGGTTTCGGAAGCGATTACGACGCTCACAGCGTTCGGTGGTGGCGATGAACCGGAAGCGTATGGCCGCGCGCTCTATGAGACGGACACGAACCCGTCGGTCGGCTGGCGCCCCGCGGCTCGCCATCTCATCGTGCTCATCGCCGACCAGGTGCCGCACATGCCGAACGTGAACGAAGGCGTCAACGAAGCCTTCTGGCTCCAGAGCCCCTTCGACACGGGAGAAGAATTGGAAGCGGCGGCTGGCATCTCTCAGACACAATGGCGTCCCGGGGTCAACGTCCAGTTCAAGGAAGACCTGAAACGCCTCGTCGCCGACGAAAAGCCGCTCGAGTCGGTCGACTACCACACGACCTCGGAAAACTACATCCACTACTGGGAATATTGGGCCGGCCTCGCTGGCGGCAGCGCGGTGGAAGCTAGCGAAGGCGGAAAAGAACTCGCCACGCGCTTGATCGGTCTCGTCGAACGCGCCGGGATTCAGTGCGCGACTTCGGCGACGCCGAGCGAACCGAGCCCCGGCTCCAACGGTCTTCCCACGGCGTTGACGCCTCGCTTCGGCCAGCCGGGCTCCCGTGTGACCGTGACTACGCCCGCCTCTAAACCGTTCTGTCCGGAAGACAGCGTTCAGCTCGGGGAAGCGACGGACTCAGCCTTCGAAGAATCGACGACGACGAAGCACGTCTTTCACGTCTCCCCGGAAGCCTCAAGCGGGCTCGGCCTCGCGGGCCCCGAGGGGCTTCGCGCCCCGGAGAGCTCGTTCGCCGTTGACAACTTCCGCGACCCGTGGGGCTTCTCGATCGAGAATGCACGTGGGCACGGCGGCGACGGAAAGTATGACGGCGATATCGTCGTCACACGCCAGGACCTCGAATCGGTCTTCGCTGGACTAGGGGGCCCGGGAACGCCCGCGTACCGGGAAGCCGAAGACTTGGCCAAAGCGTTGCTTTCGCCAACTGGAGGGCTTTGCTACGGCTTCGGCCTAGCCAGCTGGGAGCTTTACTTGGACACGCACGGCCACACTCTTCCCCTGGGTTGGAGTGCCTCGGGCGGTTCCACGCTTACGACGGCTCAGCTGCCAATCAACGTTCCCGAACCAGCGACCGGACCACACGCGTTGACGCATGCTCTCCTACGCGCCGCGATCAGCCAATTCTCGCCGGAAGCTACGGCGAGGACCAAATTCGCCCATAGCGCGGCTGAACTTGCAGCCGCACTTGACTCTGGGTTCTCGAAGGGACAGCCTGTCCTCCTCTCGCCGAAATGGAAAGTCGGGAAGGACACTGAGGGGCATACCCTCCTCGCCTACAACTACCAACCGACGGGCGAAGGCGGGATCGACGTCGACGTTGTCGACCCTAACGTCCCGGCCAACGCCTCGCCCGAGACGGCCGCATATCCGCATATGCAGGTCCAGGTGCATCCGGACGGCAGTTGGAGCTACGCCGGCAGCTTTACTCTCGGCAGCGACTACTCAGACCCGATAAGCGAACAATCGGGAACCCTCGAAGTGGCGGTCGATCCCCGCATACCTGGCGGTCTGAACATTCCGGCGAACGTGAAGAACGGCCCAAACAGGGTCTCGCCAAGCAACGGTGCAACCGTGAGCGCGATCAGCTATGACGCCGCGCCGGGTCGGGGCTTGCCCGCCGACGTCGAATCAAGCGCTTACTCCACGGACCTTCCTACCCAGTTTTTGCTGGTGCCGCAGAGCCATCACGTGCTTACGGCGACGATCGATGGCCCCGCAGACGGCAGCGTCGGCCTCACCGGCTCGGGCTTCATCGACACGGCGGTGTTGGGGTCGGGCTCGCATCCTGTGACGCTCAACTCTAGCGGGGGCTCGCTAAGCGTTCCCTTGGCGACCGCGAAAACGGTGCTAAGCGTGACGCGCGTCAGCGGTGGCATTCAGTACACGGTTGACGCAAGCTTCTCCGGCGACGTCAAGCATCCGACAATCACCGTCTCTCCGTCCGGGGCGGTCTCCGTGGTAACGGCCGGCGGCAACGGCTCGATCTCTCTGAGCACCGGCACCTACCTCCCTACCGGGCAGCACGCGGTCACGAGGCGCTCGAGGATGAGGATCCACGGCCGGGTTCGTATCCATCGCCATACACCAGAGGTCAAGGTCAAGCGACACAGGCGTAAGTGATGCGGCGACCATCGCATTCGTGCATCCGGATACCCGCCGCAGAGTCGCGCCTGGGAGCGCCGGTCCCCCGGTTCCCTTTTGGAGATGACACGCGCTTCGCGATGTGCTTCTTGCGCCGGCGTGCCTTGGCAGTCAGATTGATGTATGGCTCGGGACCATGCAGATCCCCGAGGCCGACGCCGCGATCGTCATTGCGACCCGTGGCTCCGGCGTTATGATGCGTTTCGATCTGCCGACTAGCTCGAGGCCGTAGGCTTCGTGACCCGACCGGGGGAAACACGTTGATGTTGAGGTTGCTGAAGCCGCCCGTAATCTCCAGCGTCGTCGCCGTGATCGTGTGCTTTGGCTGCGCGGCGTCCGCTGTTGCTGCTCCCACAATCGAACTGACGCGCGGTTCGCCGGAACCAGTCGAGTCGATCACAACGCAGCTAGGCGGGATCGTCTCAAACAATAGCGGGACCCAGCAGGCATTCTTTCTCCACGTCAAGCCGGCTGGTGGAGCCGGGTGTGGTGCGAACCCGGACGCTGACAACGGAGAAGAAGTGATCGACGAAGATCTCGGCTCGGCGAGTAGCCCCGTGACATTCTCACGCAACTGGGTCTTTCGGGCGGCAGGCTCATACAAGCTCTGCGCGTGGGTGCTCGAAGGACCATTCGGGGAAAAGGTCGTCGCGACCTCGGAAACCGCGGTTGCTGTGCGCCAGCCCCACCTCTCGCTAGCGGTTAGTGCTCCGCCCACCGTGCTCCTGAATCAGACGTTTCAGGTCGCGACCACGGCACAAGCTGAGACCGAACGACAAGTGTGGGAGTACGTTATGCCGAGTACTGGCGACGGCTGCCCAGCGAACGCTGTAGCCGCCGCCGACGCACCGCACGCCGGCGAAGTGCTTGGTTGGGGGGTCACGGGTGGGCCGTTTACGGAAGTCAGGAACCAGACTTTGACCTCGTCGGGCACCTACTTGTTTTGCGCGTATTTCGAGTATCCGAGCAAGGAATCAGTGCCTGAGCTGAGTGCGAGCACGCAGATATCCGTCGTTGAACCGCCGCCTCCTTGCACCGTCCCAACGCTGGTTCGCGGCGACAACCTCGCGAGCGTCGAGCAGAGCATCCGCGTCGCGAGCTGCACCGTGGGTCCAGTGCGCCTCTCGGCGAGCACGAACGTGCGTCGTGGTGGCGTGATCAGCCTGAGCCCGAACTCCGGAAGTAAACTCGCAACCGGCGCACCCGTGACGATCGTGGAGTCTGCTGGCCGTCCGTGCATCGTGCCGTCCGTCAAGCCGAACAGCACCGTAGGTCACGTGGAGCGCCTCCTGGCCGCAGCTGACTGTCATGCGACGATCCTGCGTGTGCACAGCCACCAGGTTCCTCGGGGCCGAGTCGTCCGTCTTGGCTCGCGCGCCCACTCACATCTCTTCCCGCTGACTAAAGTGCGCATCGTGGTCTCCTCGGGGCGTTGAGGTACACCTGAGCCTAAGGCCATGCGTTCAAATTGCCCGTGCGTTTGCAATTGGTAGAAGGGCGCGACGTCTGACGAGGTAGGCCGCGCGCTCGAGCGCTCCGTATTGAGGCATCGCAAGCGACTGCGGAAAGCCGGGGCCGAGACTGCTTCCCTACAGCTACTCGAGCCATCCCCGGCGGGACCCCCACTGCCGGTTGACGGATCGCCAGCGGAGCGAACCCGCCGGAACCGCCGTACCACCTGCTCTCGCGCTACCCCCCACGTTGCCACCTTCGAGCCAGGCCGGGCTAGGCCATCTGCGCTCGGGTGCGCGGCATACGGCCGCGCATCCCCACCGCGGAGTTCGAACCCGAAACCGCCCCCCCCCTCGCCCGCTAGTTCTGATGGGCGACGCTTGTACGTGTCTGCGTTGTGGAGTGTCTCCCCTCGGCTCGGGCTGATCGGGCTGGTCTCGCGCTGCGAAACCCGCGGCGCTTCACAGTGCTTGACGCCCGGGCGGACGCTTCGCTAGGCTGTGGTTCACCGTCGATGGGAGCACGATGAGACCGTTTAGCGCGCAACAAACATCGATGACGCATTCACCCTCCGCCTTTTCCCCTGTTGTGCAACCTTGGGCACCGCATAAGGTAGATTGATTCGTGCTGTACAACATCATGGCTGTCCGCTCCGCCGACGATCCTCCAGGAGGCAGTCTGTTTCCTGATGTCCTCGACCACGGCAAGCAGGTGCGGTTGCAGAAAAGCGACGGCGCCAACATACATAAGTGCTTGGCGAAGGAGGTTTCCATTTACGCCGCGAACGGCGACAAATACGAGCGGGTGGAGCTCTCGGGGAACGTCGACCACACGATAGTTCTCACAGACACACGTATCATTATTTTTGCGCCCAACTACAAGCGGGCGAGTGCGAACACTGCAGCGATCGGGCTACCCGAATTTTACGTCGCCGAGACCTTGATCGCTAAGGCACGTACCCGCAACAAGGCGCTGGTGGGCCACGTATCTTACCCGACGGTCAGCAGAATCGCCGCGCGCGGCGCTGGCGGTGTTGGGCACCCCAACCTTGTGCGCGTGTATCTTAGCGAGAAGGTAAGCAGCGAAACCGCCAGAAAACTGATCCTACAGGTTCTGCTCCCATTGCGGACGGATCCCCGGCCTCTGGCGCTTGACATCGCGCGTCGTACTGCCTCGTGTCACCTGAAGTACCTGAAGGAGCGGTACTCCGCGCGTAACGTCCTAGCTCTCGGGGCTATGCAACATGCCGAGCCGCTTGCCACGAGTGATTCCCATTGGGCATCGTATGACCTTGAGCGCATCGCGATGCCGCTGGGTCCCGGTCAGTGAGTCAGCACCGACGAGACACAGAGCCTCGCCGCGAAGCCAACGAGCGTTCGAGACTTCCACGACGATGCCGGGGCACCGATCATCACGGTCAGGGCTGGGGGATTGTGCCGAGCAAGCGCGAACGCGATGTGGCTGTCCTCGACGCGCTCGATCCCACGACAAAGGCGACATGTCGCCCGGCGCTTCGGCAGCTTTCCCACCGCGTGATCTTCGCCGGACCCGAGCACTTGCGGCGCATCCGGTATCTCACACGCTTCGGGACACAACGTGGGCCGCAGGGCGCTAATCCCAGCGGTCGACCAAATAGTTCAGACTGGCTCTGCACACCGCGTGCTCGTACGAGGGCAGGGTGCATGTAGAACGGAACACCTCGTGGTAGCCGTTCGTGATGCCGACGAGCCCGTTCGCAGGATAGCTGCCACCGCTGGGCCAGCCCGAGCCTCTGACTCCAGGCGCATCATCGAATAGGGTGATGTCCGACCTGAGGCGGTACACCTGCTCTTCGAGTGGAGTCGACGTGGTACAGGGAAAGCCGAGGCTGCTCGCGTACGCCGGGTAGAAAGGACAAGCGTCTTCGGCTCGACAGCTTGCGCAGGCGGGATCGATGAACAGTGTGAGGCCCGCGCCGCGACTGTGGCGGGACAGGGCAGCGGACCCCTGCGGCCAGACCTTGATGGATGAGCCGCCATCTCCGGCAACGAAACCGCCGCACCTCATACCGGAGGGTGCGAGAAGGTACTCCCAGGTGTTCGTGTACGCCGCGAGGCCACTCGCCACCGTTGCCGAGCTGACGGTCAGGCGAGCTGGCGTCGACGGCGGCGTCCCGGCAGCAAACGTGGTCGGACAGCGCACCACAGGGAGGACTGCCGTGTGTGCGGACGCTGGCGAGCTGAGACTCGCCCACCAGACGACGACGCTGCCAAGAATTGCAAGCGTGTTCAGCAGCCTCGCAGGCATGGGCGTGACTATATCCCTCGGGAAGGACGAGAATCGTGCGGCGCTTAACGTCCGCGGGGCCGGGGCGTTGCTGGGTTGCGCTGGCAAGCCCTGGTTCGCCCGGTCGCCGACACGAGGGAGAGACGACCTCGCCCGCGAAGACTCGAGATCGACGGCGAGGAACTGTTCGGCCCAGTTCTCACGGGTCGGCCCGAACTCGGGCAGATCGGGTCGGGCTCCAGCCAGTTGCCGGTGGTCAGGTGCTTCACGCCGTCATCGTGCGGGTTCGCCAGGGGCACCAGGATCGTGCCATACGCGCCGAGTGCGGCCCTTCAGCCGGCTCGGCAGCCTGCGCGAAGTGCCGTGACACATCCGAACAGTCCGCCGGGGAGCCCTGCTCTGATCGCGAGCAACCCAAAACACCAAACGGCCGAGTCGAACCTGCGGCTTTTGGAGGCCGTCGGGAGCTTGGGCGGCAACCGTGGGGTTGGGCTCCTAGGACTGGGACGAGCGTACGCGACAAACCCTGACGACTAGGCCAGTGGAGCCGACGGGCCTAACAGAAGAGGATCCCCACGGGATCATGCCGATCTTCAATCGATATGCGATTGACGTGCCCGCCGACGAGGCGACCGGGATCCTTGTCGGTCGGCTTGAATTTGCCGCCGATCACCGAGATGAAGAGAAGCGTGTCGTGGCTAAGCTCACTGATGCCCGGCTGGCAACCAATGATGGCTTGGCGGTGCTCACGAGCCGAGGCGAGATTCCCCGACATATCGACGCGGGTTCCATGTCCCGTCGCGTAGCGGCTCGAGACGGTCCAGAATCCGCCGAGCACCCCCGTCGCCGTGTCGAGGTAGTAGACGGTGTGGCAGTACGGCGGGCCTTGAGAGGCGATCGGCTCAAGCCCCCCGTTGGGCTGCTGGGCACATTCGTAGCCGAGTCCTAGGAAATCGGGTTCGTTGGGATCAGCGGAGCTACCTTCGGCTTCGCCTTCAGGTGCGCCTAGAGCTGCAACCACGGAGGCGTGCGTCGAAGAGCCGAGGTGGAGTGCGCCAATGCGTCCACCGGGGGTGACCGTGAGGGTGGATGTCGTGGTCCTCGCCAGCACCGAGAACGAGGCGGCACCAGCAGTCGGACTGAGGCGAATCGCCCCCGAATGGACGAGCGCGCCGAGGTCGCCGACAGACGCGTTCAGCCAATGCCCGAAACTCACGCTGGAAACGATCGGCGCAGCCGCCGCGCTTGGGAGACCGTTGATCGCAGCGCGCCCGATCGCGAAAGCTACGTCGCGCGCAAGAACGGCATGGCAGCCGACCTTGCGCAGCACATTCCGATGCGCCATGTCATCACATTCGTGGTACTTCTCGAAGTCGTCGTTGATCTCCTTGATAAGCCCTGCCACTGCTTGGATCTGCCCACTCGCGCTGCCTGGCAGGAACATCGCGACGGCGCTCGCGAGCTCGTAGAAGCCGCCGTACTTACCTCCGATGAGTCGGAATTCAGCCGGGCCCCGACCAACAGGGAATCTCAGCGTATCCCCAGGGAGCAGTATCCGTGGGTCCGCAGAGACCGCTCTAGTCGCCTCCGCAGCGACACCGTAATCCGTCTCGGTGCGAGTCGGTGTACCAACGGCTCCACGAGTCGCAACACTCATCGCGACGCTTAGGCTGTTGTGGATCGTCAGCGTGGTGCCGTTGAAGCACGCGTCAGCAGCAAAGCTACTCGGGATTGCTCCGCGGGCGACGCTCATGCTGCACAGGGAAGGATCGGGACCAACGGCAGCAGCAACACCAGGCGTGACCAACAACAGGGAGGCGAGAACCCCGACGAAAAAGCCGATGACGTAGGCAAAACGCGCGCCGCCAGCCAATCTCATCGGCGCAAACTATCACCAGAAGACCACACAGCCGGTTTTGCATGGCTACCGAGCGCACCTTCTATGCCGCCGACTGGCGTCGGCATTGACGAACGTGGCGACGGTTCCTACAGGGTGCTCCTTAACGGCGTGTCCTTCCACCTGCTCTCGGCGCATCTCAAGCGTCCTTCGGGACACCAGCCGCGGTCCCTCACGTCGGCTATAACCCGTCAGTTAAGGTGGCCCGGCAGGAGCCTTCACGGCTTATTTCGACGGCAGATGGCGACCAGAAGCTGGGGTAACCGTTGGCGCATCGCTTGCCACCGTGAGGGCTACGTACCCGTCGGCGAATCGCCCACTCCCGGCCGGAAGAGCGACGCGACCCTGGCTGGGATGGCGGCCCGAGAGGTGCTGAGCCAAGACTGTTTAGCAGCTTCGGCTTATGCACTGGGCGATGGCGTGCTCTATCAACGGAGAAAGCCGTTCACCGGGCAGCGGAGTCCATTGCACCCATACTCCGGGGTAAAGGACTTGGGGTATGCCGTCGGCTCCTCCGACGCGATACGCCGCTACCGCGCCGGGCGGGGTCGTCATTGCTTCGTGCCCGGGGCCCGTGCCGAATTCCGCTGGCACAGTTGGTCCCGTGAGCCAAGAGATGGCAAATACTTCTTCGCTCACCCCTCCGGGAGCCTTGTAGAGACAGCTGCTCTTGGGAACCGCATACTTCGGCGCGACGTGGTACGGAGGCGGGGGGGGCCGTTCGTAGACGACGTGTAGCTGGTGCAGGTCGATTTCGCTCGTGCTCGTCGCGGCGAGTGCCGTTCGCACTTCAGCCAGCTTGGGCAGGCCACATGAGCGCAGCTTGGAGAGAAGAGTCGGCGACGCCACCGTATTGCTCACGCCGGCCATCGCGCTTGGCTTTACCTGCGAGGCGGGCGCCGTCACTCTGCCCTGGCTGGAGGTCGATCCTCCACTAGCGCAAGCCACCAGACCGATCGACAGCCCGACCATCCAAAGCCCGGAAACTACCGATCGCATCACACAGCCAGTGCCCCGGCTACCTTTGCTCATGGACCGATTCCCCTCCCCTATCGCCGCGTTACTGATGCGATGACCCCTGACGTGTCGCGGCGAGTCTATCGCCAGCGGCGCACTGGGCATCCCGGAATGGGTCTGGTGTCCGTGGAAGCGGGGTGCACCCCAGGTAGGGTGGCAACATCATGGTGCCCGAGCCGTAATCACGAACGGACGCGTTGACGGCGGCCACGGTTGCTGGGCCAGGCTCCTGGGACGAGCAAGGCTCGAAGTCACGTCCGTCAACGAGTCGCCCACTCAAGTGCCTCGGACGCGGGCCGCCCGTCGTTCGCCGGCGCGCTCGCAATGCCGTCGAAGCGGGAGCCAGCGCAGACCCTATCCGTCGCGCCCCACGAGACCGCATTCCCCGGATTGACGCCGGCCTGTACCGGAGCGGAGCGACCGGATGTCGGAACCTGCCCCTTACAGCGGGACCGTGGTGACAACGACAGCGGATGGGCGAGCTGGGCTCGACCAGGACCCGGGCGTGGTTTGGGGTTAGCTTAGTCGTGTGGCGGGCGGTCGAGACGACGATCGGCCTCTACAAGACCGAGCGATCAATCGCAGAGGACCATGGACGACCGACAGGTCGAGTCTCGCGACGCTCGCATGGTCGACTGGTACAACTACCGGCGGCTACGCGGGGCAGGCGAAGACTCCCGCGGGCGAGTTCGAGCAGACGAGGCAGAGGCTAGCCAGACGATAGAGCCAGCCTCCATGATTCCCGGAGCGATTCGTCGTGAGCTGCCGTTATGTTATGTTGGCGCGCTTGGCGTAGTCATCGGGGTGTGATCGTCCACTCAAAGCGTTCGCAAACCGCTTCTGGCGAAAGCAAGCAGGGCTATATGCGTACTAGATCGGGCGCGGACATCACGGCGAGGGGGTTTTTGGGATGTCGCTAAGGGCTGGACGGTTCCGGATGGTCGGATTGGTTGTGATCACGTGTGCTCTGGTGCTGCTGGCAGTAGCGGCCGCGAACGGAGCGTCACGGCCCCCGCGGACGCGGGTGGTATTGCTAACCACCAGCACAACAACCTTGGAGCGCGGCCGAGCAGCGGTCGTCCAGGCGTCCGTCCCAAGTGGCGAGTGGTGTCGGCTGTCGCTCAGCCGACCGGGAGGGGCGGTTGTCCAGTCCGCCGGGTCGAAGGCGCGGTCGGCGCTCGCGCAGTTTGAGTGGAAGGTCCCATCCAACGGAGCCGGCGGACAGCAACTTGTCACTGTCAGCTGCGCCTTGAGCCGCGCCCGGCTTTCACGGGGCGTCGGGCTTGTCAGCCGCTCCGAGCTGCTGTCGGTGTCCGGTCGTGCGACGCGGCGCGGCCCGCGGACCGAGCACATCCGCGTGGTGTATCCGCTGTCGCACGCCCAGCCGTTCAGCGGCAAGGGCGGCGGCAGCTACCCGGTCTACGGCACGATCCTGATCCGCGGCAGCGCCTGGCTTGAAGGGGACGGGGTCAACGTCTACTCGGACGGCGCGGACGGCGGCAGCGGCTATTACCAGTGCGTCGAGCTGATCAACCGTCTGGTCACGACGCTGCATTGGAGTCCGGTGATCTGGGGCAACGCCAATCAGATCTACGGAGATGCGAGCACAGCCTATTTCCAGAAGTATCCGAACGGCAGCGGGTACAAGCCGGTTCCTGGCGACATCGTGGTCTGGGGCGGCGGCTACGGAGGCTACGGCCACGTCCAGGTCGTCAACGCCAACAACGGCTCAAGCCTCACGGTGGTCGAGCAGAACGCGTCACCGAGCGGTTACAACGTCGACCCGATCTCACCCTCCGGCTCCATCGCGCCGCGTGATGGCTACTACGTCGAGGGGTTCCTGCATGCGAAGGCGGACACCATCGGCCAGTCGCCGAAACCGACCCCCGCTGCTACCCCTACGCCTACGCCTACTCCCACGCCGACACCTACTCCCACGCCGACGCCTGCTCCCACGCCGACGCCTGCTCCCACGCCGACGCCTACTCCCACGCCGACGCCTACTCCCACGCCTACTACGTACGTCGAGCACGCCGGACAGGACGGCGCGACCACGTTCCTCAGTTACGTGAATGAGAGCGGTGTCGGCCCGCGCGTCGGCGACTATCAGGCGATTCAGGTGACCTGCCGCGTCCAAGGCCTGGCGGTATCCGACGGCAACCCGTGGTACTACCAGATCGCGTCGAGCCCTTGGAACAACACGTACTACGCGTCCGCGGATCCCTTCTATAACGAGCCTGGGGTCAGTTCGGGCAGCCTCGTCGGCACCCCGTTCGTCGATACCAGCGTTCCCACTTGCTAGCGGGCGACGATTGCTTTGGCCAGTTGAGGAGCCGACGCCCGGCGGATCGTAACGGCGACCGTTGTGGTCACGAGCGACGGAGCGTCAACGCAAGCCGGCTCCGCTCCCTATCCGGTGGGGAGACCCCGCCGCGTTCCTCAGGGTGCAGAAGATCGTGCCCGGCTCGGGGAAGCACGCTGTCCCACCGTGCCGCTCGGAGAAGTCCCTCGCCACTCCTACACCGGTCGCGTCGACCTGCCTCCAAGCGTCCGCGCGCCCTCTGGGGACTCAGCAGTGCGGGATCGGTGGCGAGAAGTTGCCTCCCACACCAGGGGTGTCGACGTAGACGTCAGTCACATAGGCGCCGTTGGTGAGCTTGTCCCACACAGTCGACGCGGTTCCATGGTTTGGCGTCACGAGTTCCCCGGAGGTCTGACAGACGATGTCTACCTCACCGCCTTCGCCGATGCTCCCGACGATCGCATAGCTGCTGTAGCCCGGACCGGCGCGCTCGTTCACCCCGCAGGCACCATCGGCGCACGTGCCGTATACGTGGTGGACGTAGACGGTCGGGGGCGGAGGTGAGGTGGGCGTAGTTGTTGTGGTTGTCGCAGGCGTGGTTGTGGTGGGCGTGGTCGTAGTTTGTGACGGCGTTGTGGCAACTGGCGGCGGGGTCGTGGCAACCGGCGGCGACGTTGATGGTCCGTTGCCTGCCGGACCGCCATAGATGAATCCGACGCCCGCTATTGAAGCTTGGACGTGCCGGAGCGTCACGTTCGGGTTGTAGTTCCAGTTCCGCTCTGAGACAAGGTAGCTCCCATCGGCGTACACCGATTCAACGTATGCGATGTGTCCAACCGCGCTACCACCATAGCCGCGAGGGAACACGACCAGCGCGCCATGCACCGGCGTCGTGCCTGTTGGTATGCCGACGTGCTGCGCATTTGACAGCCATCGCCAAGCGTTCCACCAGTAGTCGGGGATTCCCCGTACCTGGTCGCCGTGGCCGTGCCGCCGCGCGGCACCCCATGCGCCACGGCGAATTCGTAGACGTCCGATCGATCTTCGTAGGCATGATAAGTGCACTGGCCATAGGGAAACGGGTTGCCTGCACCACCAAGGCCGACGACGTTCCCACCGCCGGCAGCCGCGCGCCCACGGGGCTGCGAACGGCTGACCGCACTGCGAAGCGAACCCGGCGCGACGATCACGTTGCTCCCCGCCTGTCCGCCGGTGACCGAAAGATGCTCGACGAGCCGAGCGGCGCTGCCAGACCGAAGCTCCCCGGGGGAGCTGGCGCATGCCGCCGACGCGGTCCAAGTCCCTCTTGTCGCGTTCGCCGGAACGCGCCAACGCCACTGTACGTGTCGAGCTGTTGCGTGAACTACGAACGGTCCGGCGTGACGAGCGGCAGGTCCGCTGAATGACAGCTTGCATGCGCGCGCCCCGAGCGTGTTGATGTCGAGCGCACCGACGCCCCCCTGCCTTAGGGCAGGAGTTACCAGCTCGATCAGCGGTGTAGCCGGGCCCGAAGTGCGATGCGTCCCGGCAGCTGCGATCCCCGGAAGCAGGCTGCCCGAGATGAATCCAAGCCCGCCGACGGCGCTCACCAAAGCAGCGCTCCACGCGACCCTCGACAGCCGCCTGCTCGTCATCGCTCCCATCTTGGCCTCCCCCGAAATATTGCCTCTCGGGCGACATCCCGAGCGCGATCAAGACGCCTTCTATCACATGACGAAAGCGCCCGCAGTGCTGATCCTCCGGAAACGCCGCAGGGGTTGATACACGAGTTTCATCGGCGAGCGCCGCAAATGACGCGTGTCCACTGAATTCGGCATCATCAATCGACACGCCGCAAGCTGCGACGAGTTGGCCGACGACACCGACGATGCTCCGGACACGCCTACACGCCGCGCCGCGCGTCAACGGCAAGGACAACATCCAGGCCGAGCTACCGGATCGTCGAGCCAGGGTTTGGGCGACGTCCGAAACCATGGAGACGGTGGGAAGCGAACCAACGCAGCGCTCCCACCGTTCGTTTCCCAGACCTCTACTCGAGCCTGTTTCTCGGGACGGAAAACCGGCCACCTTCGGACACGCGGGACGGACTGAGGGCCGGCGGCGCGCCCTCGAGGGCAGCAAGGCAGCGCGACCGGAAGCGTGCCGGGGCGAAAGACTCCGGCCTATGTAGCCCCTTGCCGGCGCGAGCGAGAAGTCGCGCGAGCACGACCGGGATGGCCCTGGCTCTCGTCAATTCCGTCCATTGCTCCCTCGACGATGTGACCGAGCGCGGCGGCCTGTTGGCGGCTTACGCTGCGGATTTTCCTAGCGCGGTTTCGATCGACCTTCGTCGTGTCCCACGCAAGGAGCATCCCGTCGTCCAGACGCTTGAAGACCTCGTCGTGCTTTGGAGCCATACCAGCAATCTAGCGGCCACGACGGACAGAGGCCGGGCAACCTCATCCCGCGCTTGCAACGCGAGCAAAGGCTGGCAGAACTGCGTCAACGAGACCGCTGTGAAGAATCGCTTGGCTTTCTGGCGACATGGTCGCGAGGATCGTCTCGGAGCGCGGACGCGTAGACGCGACCGTCAGACAGCCTATTGGCAGTCGGCTCGGCTCGTGTAGTACAAGCGGAATGGCGCGAATGAAGCGCCACCTCGAGACGTCGCTTTCGCGCTCGTGCTCGACTCGAACTCCCTGGCAAACCGACCGGACTGCAGCCCAGGTGCTGTCGGCCTGGAGCGGGATCGACTCAATCGTCGTCGGGTCTTGGTGGGCTCGGTCGCTGTGCGCCCATCCGGTGATTCCCTGGCCGTCCGGGCTCAGTAACCATAAAGCCAGTGCGAGCGGCTCCTCGGCCGAATGATCAACCCCGACCGCCGAGCGCAATGTCGCGTGCAATGTGTCTCGGAGCCATCGGCTCAGTGCGATCTGACGCTTCGCAAATGCCTCCTGCGGGGCCTCCTTAAGGAGCGCGACCTGGGCAATGCGCGATAGTGCGCGTTCGGCCCGTGTAGCGATCGGCACATACGCTGCACCGACCTCGCGGCGATAAGCGATCTCGTAAACAAGCTGAGCGGCATCAGCGAAGTGGTCGACAAACACCGCTTCCACGCCACACCGACCCCACCGCTTGGCGGCGGCATCCTCACGTGCCCCTCGCACCTGGTCCGAGGCCCCTTCCGCGTCGCTCTGACGGACGAAGACCGCTGCATGTGCACGAGATTGCGCTTGTTTGTAGCCGTAGAGGTAGCGGATGAGGTTCGGGTCGGTCAGACTCGTGCCCACGAACAGACAGGACGTGCTCTCGAGTTGGTCGGTGACACACTCCTCCTGCCAGGAGGTGCCGCGCTGCATGCGGTGGTACTGCTCCTCGGTGAGAACGAGACTCTTCGGCGGCCCTTCGCGCCCGGCCAGACCATGAAGGTGGGTGACCGGGACCGCGGACGCCGGCACTCTACGGCGGCGCACATACGAGCGGACGTCGCGCTTCGAGTAGCCCGCGGTGAGCAAAGCACGCTCGATCAGATCATCGTAGTTCGTCGTCAGCAACGTGGCCCGCGGGCCAAAGCACCGGCGCAAGTAGGCAACCTGGTGGGCAGTCGGGCCGGGCTCAAACGTTCCTGCGCCCCCGGCTCCGTACAGCTCTTGCGGTAGCAGCGCCGCAAGATCGTCTTGAGCAAGTACCTCGACGATTGCACCCGCGGCCAGTAGGTCCTCTCTGGCGAGTGTTCGCCGGACCCATGCAGTTCTGGCCTCCTCGCCGGTCAGCAGTGGGTTGGTGATTGCAACGCGGTTCAGCAGACGCTCGATGAGTACCGACCAACTCGGCAGCGACGCCTCCATTGACGCCCCCGCTCCGACGATCAGCGTCACGTCGGGAGAACTCGAAAACCTGTGCACAACGTCTTCGATCTGAGGAGAGTTCAGAGACGCGAAGCTCATATACCGCGTGCCTCGCCATGCACCCGGGGTGCCATGGCCGTCTTCATCGCCGTGCGGCTCATGAGCGTCCTGTCCTCAGATCAGGAGCAAGCGCGTGGTAGCGATGCCCGTTCTTGATGATCATGTGGCGCTCGGCCCATCGCCGCAACGCTTGGCGGATGGCACTCAGGTCGGCGTGAATGTTGTAGTCCGAGAGGATCTCTTGGATCTCGCCCGGAGACAGCTCGGCGCCTTCGGCTTGCCTGACGATTGTGAGGACGTTGGCGGAAATGTTCTGCTGCCGCGCCTCTGGTGCGCTGGCGGCGAGCTGCTCGACCGCCTCTCGGGCGCCAGCGGGACCGATCTGTGCGAACTGCAGCATCCGCAGCGCCTGCGCCAAGAGCTGCTCCTGCATCTCGAGCCTCGCCTTGTCAGCGCGCACCTGGTCGAGCTCGGCTTCGATGTCGACCGGGTCCATTCCGACCAACTCTGCGAGTACACGATGCTGAGGAGCCATGGCGTGCCACTGTACCACAGATGATTTGTACCTGATGCTCAGATGTTCTGTCTGGACGGCTCACATTCCTGTCGACTCGTCTTACGGGCTCTTCCTCGCGGGCGCAGTGCTGTGACGGACCGCTGGAAGATCGACGCGGTAGCCGGGACTACGCTGAGGGTCCGGAGACCGAAGAGCTCATCGACCAGTCGTATCCGACGACCCACGAACCCTCGGGGCTGCGGCGCCTCCACAGCGGCACGACGGCGACCTCGGCTCCAGGCACTAGAGGAGGTCCAAGCAAACGACTTGAAGTCGATCAGGGTCGCCAAAGGATGAACTCCTGCAGGCTGATCCGAGATGAGCGGACCGCCCCGTCGGGGATGATCCCGCGGGTGCCGCCGGCCGCCAACACCTCGATGCTCATCGTCGTGGAGGGCCGCGACGACCTGCGCCGCTTGCCGCTGCTGCTTCCACCGGACCTCGTACCGGGAACGATCCTGATGGCCGACGGGGCGAAGGGCGTCCAAGCGACCTGCCGCACGCTCGAGAACGGTGTCGACCGGCCATTCCTCTGCATCTGCGACCGGGACCTGATGACCGACGGGGACGTCGAGAAACTGTGTAGGAATCTGCCGGGTCTATTCGTGTGGTCATCAAGGTGTCTTGAGAACGAGCCGCTGCACCCGCCACTGCTCTCCCACGTGCTTACGATCACGGGCCACCCCGACGTTGGCGAGTCGCGCGTCCGCGCAGCGCTGCGCGAGATCGCTGACGCCCAGTGTGAGGAGATCCTCGCGGTCCTCGTGAACACCGACATGCACCGCGACCACGACCTAACGCTCGACAGACGCCCGGGCGAGACCCCGATCAACCGAATGCTGCGTGGCCACGAGGCCAAACGCGACCTGGCGGAGCGCCGAGTCCGGGAGTTCTGGTTGAGGGTCAGCCAGAGCGAACGCTGGCTCGACGACCACTGGGACCAGCAGCATCTGCGGTTGTTGGACGGCAAGGCCGCGCTCACCAGGGTCGGGCACATCCTCGGGGCGAACTTCACGGGTCGTGGCCTCGAGCAGGCCCTCATCTACCAGGCGCTCCAAGAGCCGTCGCCGGGCGTCGCAGCGCTCCGCGAGGCGATCCGCAAGCGGGCCGGCGCTTAGCGTTCGACAGTCTCGATCGCCTCCCCCACGCCCCAGCCGCCGGCGACGAGCATCGCGTCGAGCAGGTCGAGCGCACGGTTTACACGCGCCCGGTCGGCGTCGAGCGTCCCGAGCACCCGCAGCAGCAGTGTGCTGAGTGTCCGGGACTCAGCTCCAGCCCGCATATGTCGCTCTGCGACCCGGTTAGGGCCGAGCATCCGTTCGGCGGTCTGGAGCGCGAGCTCGGCGATGTCCGCGGTGCTGCGCTCCAGGGCGTGCAGGAAATGGATGTTCGCGGTCTCGAACGCACGGCTTGTCACGAACGCATTCGCGAGCGGCTCGATTTCCGCCAGATCGTGTCCCTGGAGGCGCCAGAACGTCTTCGCGCTCTGCTCACGCACGTCCAGGTCCTCGTCCTCGAAGAGCGTCTGCAGGCCCTCGGTGCAGCGGTCGCGGTAGTGGGCTGAGATGACGCGCGCCGAGAGCACCTTCGCAGTGCCAGCCCGGACCCGCGCGTCCGGGTGGACGAGCAGTCCCTCCAGTAGCGCGTCCGCGTCGGGCTGGTCGAGACTCGCGACGCTCGCGAGCGTGCCGCCGGCCTCCTTGACGGTGTCCTCGGCGCTCTGGAGCATGTGTTCAATGAGGGGCCGCACAACCGCCCAATGGGTGGGGATCGCCGCGGCGATTAGCGGCTGCACGTGCTCGCTAGCGAGCAGCCCGTCGTCCTCCGTTCGGACGAGCTCCTCGAGGAGGATCACGGCCTGATCGCGGCGCCAACGCATCAGGCAGTGCACCGCCTGCGCGCCGCAGGCCCGCACAGCGGTGATCGGGTCGTTTGCGACACAGGCGATCGCGGGTGCGAGTAGCTCGGCGCGGTCCTCGCGCTCGTAGACGAGCGCGGCTAGAGATTCCGCGGCGCCGCCGCGGGTGCTATTCATCCCGGCGGTGAGGATGCTTCCGCCGTAGTAGGCGGTGCCGTTGCCGGCGTCGACCTTCCAGACGTCCTGTTCGGGGTCGGGGTCCTCCGTGGCGATGCTCGCGACCAGTGCCAGGACGTGTTCAGGCAGCAGCTCGCGGGCGTATCGGCGCACCAGCATCGGCAGCCACCGTGAGGCGGGCCGGCCGGGAAGCGCAGCGATGTGGTCGATCAGCGCGACGACGCTCTCGAGCGAAGCGGGTATCGCCTCAGCCGAGGGTTGGGAGAGCCCGATCAGAAGGTGTTCGAGATAGACGGGCACAGTGTGTACGTCGAGGCGCAGGCCCAGCTTGGCGAACCGTTCGGGGTCGTCTTGCGCTGCAGCCTGCAGGACGTTGGCCAGCTCGGCGGCGCCGCCGATCAAGTCCATGGTGCGCTTCTGCTCCCAGCTCTCGCGGTGCTTTGCGATCGCACCGAGCCAATTCTCGTCAGACATGTGATCGGCGCTCGCGCGACTGATCGGAGAGCGCACGGCCCCGCCGACGATGCCAAGCGGCCGCGCGGGCTTCGCCGTCTGGAACTTGCGTTGCAACTCGCCGAGCCGTCTGCGTGCCTGCTCCGAGATCGCTCCGTCGGCAAGACCGGAGAGCAGCTCGAACTCGGATCGGCCTAGCACGGTGTGCCCGGCAGCTTCCTGTTCGTAGGCGGTAGCGAAGCCGAGGATCAACGCTTCGAGCTGCTCGATTCGGTCCTTGTCGAGGTTGGGTGCGACCGCTGACAGCAGTTGGTGGACGAGCCAGAATGGCTCGCCGCTTTGGCTCGCCCACCACCGCCAGCTCCCTTCCAGCAATAGCCCGGCGGTGTAGTCGGCGAATCCGTCTGGGTTGCCGAGCAGCCCTTCGTAGAGCAGGAACTGTGAGGTTTCATCACGCCTGGCCGCAAGCCTGTCCGCCCAGGTGCGAAACTCCTCCGGGTCCGTGTCGGCGATCGCCGCGAGAGCTTCGGCAGTTGCGCGCAGAAGCGCTTGGTCGAAGGTGTAGACCTCGTCGTTGAGTCGATATGCCCAGATGCGGTCGACGGGCAGGCGCTCCTCGTCCCGACTACGAAGCTGCTTGACACACAGGTCCGCGTCAATTGCGGCAAACATAAACGGAAGGCTCGCGCCGAGCAGCGCGCTCGGCTCGCTCTGCCCGAGCGCCATCACAAATTCGACGGAGGACTGATCGTGCCTGAGCGGCGAACCGTCATGTAGCGCGTGGGGGTGCCCGGCCGCAACAGCCTGCTCGCGCGCACGCGTCAGCAGCGCGATCAGAAGCTCTGCCGCCCAGGCAGGGTGAGTCGTCGGGAGTTCCTGGGCATAGAGCCACGCATAGTGGTCGTTGCCGTCAAGGTAGGCGTCGCGGCGCAGAGTGTCGAGCAGCAGATCGAACAACGCGCGGCTGCGCTGGATATCGCTAAAGGTGATTACGAAGGCGATCCGGTCGCGCCATAGTTCGCCCCCGTCGTCGTGGTCGCGCAACAGCCCGGCTATCAATTCTGGGTGCCGATTCACAGCGGAGCGCAGGATCTGTAGCCCCGCTCCGACCACCTCGTCCCGCTCACTCGAAAGCCAGCGCTCAAGCTGACCCTCTCCTGCGAGTAGCTCGAACCAGCCCTCGCCAGTGAGCGCACGCCAGATCAGACCGTCGACCGGGTCCGGCAGCCCGGCCGTCTCAAGCAGCGAGCTTAGAATCGTCAGCTCGCCGGGTCGTGGGTCCGGCAGCGAGCCGAGCCACGCAGCGACGAGCTGCTTGATGTGGAAGCGCACGTCGGTCCGGGTGAACAGCTCCCCGATGGCGGCGAGGTATGCATCTGGGTCACTCTCGCGCTGCTGGGCAAGGAGCTGGCGAACCTGCGCGCGGCGGAACAGGTCCTGGTTGCCCGGGGTGAGCAGGGCACCGATCGTGTCACCGCGCTGAAGGTAGAACCGAGCGAAGGCGTAGTCGAAGAAGCTCTCGTGGAAGAACCGGTAGTTACGCCGCTCGGCGACTAGGACGTGCTCGGAGACGAGCACCGCCGCGTCGCCGGTGAGACCGGCCTGTTCGAGATAGGAGGTGGGAACGTCGAGTCGACGGTGCTCGCTCATGTAGTCAGCCACCGTTTGGATCACCTCGGACCAGCGGACCGCGTGCCCTGCGCGGTGTTCGACGTCCTGCTGCTTGCGAGCCCAGAACAGATCGAAGAGCTCGGTCAGCGTTGTGAACTTGAGAGGCTCAGCGGAGGGTACGATGCTCTGCAAGAGCACCAGATGCAGTGGCACCGCGAGCAGGGCTCGCTGGCGCTCGCTGAGCGCCGACGCATCGAGTCCCATGTCCATAGCGGCCTGCATGACCTCTCCTGGCTCGAGTGGCGGCACGCCTACGACGGCTAGCCGATGGCGGTCGCTGCTCAACGCGCGCATGCGATGATCGTTCTCGACGTCAAACTGACGGCAGGCGAGCAGCACCCGCATGCCGCTCGTCGCCTTGGCGTGGGTGATAAGCGTGTATAGAACATCCCACAGCGCGGTGATCCGCCCGGAGGCAAGACTGACTGCGTCGAGCTGATCGATCACGAGCAGGCTCGGCCCGCCGTCGGCAAGCGCCGCGAGCACACCGACGGGCGAGCCGGGCAGCCCGAGCTGCGCTCCGAGATCAATCGGAGAGTGGGTTGCGGTGAGGTGATCCGCGCGAATGCCGAGCGCGGGCCAGGATCTCGCGAGGGTACCCTTAAGGACCTCGAGCAGAACGTCGCTCTTGCCGGCGCCTGCGCCCGCGGTGACCATCACCCCGTCGAACTGGTCGTCAACGAGCAGTTGGAGCGTCTCCGTCACCTGCCGACGCTCGAGCGGCTGCTGCAGGCGAAGGCCCTCCAGCGAACTCATGTAGGTGTCGGTGAGGGCGGCGACCCTTTCGCGCAGCGGACGGTCGGCGTCCCAGCGCCTGGGGTGCTTGCCATATTTGTCCTTTAGGGCCTTCCAGACCGTGTCCGCATCGAGATCCCCGGGGGCAGTCTCGGCGATCAGGTGGTGTAGCGAGGCGAGCGAGTCGGCGGGCAGCGCGTCGATCAACGGTTCAGCGAGCGCCTCGTTGAATCCGACGAGCTCGTCTTCGCCCATGACCGTCACGCGCAGTTTGCGGAGCCCCTGGAAGGTGCTCCGCTCGTCGAGGCCCATAAAGCTTGCTAGCGCCTGGAAGCGGCCGGTCCAGGTAGAACCCTGCAGGTGGGTGTAGAAGTCGTTGAGGTCTCTGGAGTCCGCAGCACGTTCGGCGAGCTCATGAAGTTCGTCGGCGTCGTGGGCGGAGACGAATCTGGTGTGCTCGCCAGCCGAGAGCTTGCGGGCAAACGCGGCGAGCACGCCTCTGCCTGCAAGTGCGCTCAGTGTCCAATGCCCGGCCCCAGTCAGGCGGCGCTTGACCTGGTGATATTCGCTGACGCCGTCGCGCTCGAGCACGAACTCGAACCCGTCCGCGTCGGCGTGAAGCGGCTCCAGGGTGATGTTGTCCGCTTCCCCGCGCAAGATCTGAAGGACACAGTGCGTGGTCCAGTGGCGCTCGTAGAGGTCGCCTTTCTTCGCGCCGATGCCGCCGTGGTAGGACATGTTCGCTGCAAGCCTACGGGCAGGATGCGCGGTCAGCGGCGAACATAGGTACGGGCACTAGAGTCGCAGCGCTCGCGAGCGGTGGCGCTCGACGAGCTCGCCAGACTCAACGGTGTCCTAGCATCGGCGGAGCCCAGCACGGATTGGCCTTGCGCGAGCTCGGTTCGGCCCGTGCCGCGCAGTGCGATTGCCGCCGCGGCGCGCGACCGGATTCGCCAAAAGAGCAGCCGCCTCGACGGGTGATCCGGTGCCTGCTTCCGCCGCCTAGCAGGCGTATGACAGCGCCTTTTGGCTCCGTCGCCAGCGATCTCGCCTATGACGACTGAATGGACCAACGATTGGCTGCCACATGGCACCCGAGGATTGCCGGGAGCGCTCACCGTGCGCGAGGACGGAATAAGACACAGCCGCCCCGCGTACCCTTGCTTGCGCGACTGGCGCGAATTGTGGCGCGAGGCCAGCTCCAAATAAGCGAAAACCCCGCGATTTGCAGGGCATACATCAAGTACCGCTACCGGGATTCGAACCCGGGTTTCCGCCATGAGAGGGCGGCGTCCTAGTCCCCTGGACGATAGCGGCGCAAATCAATCCGCCCCGAGGCTAGCAAAGCGCGTCGCTGCGTCTCCCGCGAAAGCGCCTGCAAGGGCGCGGACCCGAGCGGACCTCGCGGCTGCGATATCTTCGCATGCCACGCGGATGTGGCGGAATTGGTAGACGCGCACGGTTCAGGTCCGTGTCCGGGAAACCGGGTGGAGGTTCGAGTCCTCTCATCCGCATCGAGAAGTGGCTGAAAATCGGTGGCTTGTGCCGCTGGCCATCGATATTTCAGCCACGGCGCCTGCCTCGAGACTCGTTTCGCTGTCCGCCAAGGGCTCGCCGCGCGCGAACCACGGGGGTAGCGGGCTGTCGGCCCAAGGGAAAGGCCCGGCTGTTTGAGGGCCGGGCCTTCTCAGTCCGTCGAGTTCGCACCCTCCGGACTTGAACGCTGCCCCTTCTAGAGAGGCTGCGTCTTGGACATGATGATAGCAGGTCGTGGCAATTGTCACGTGATCTCTTAGAACCCCGGATCCGCCCCGCGAATACCTGGTGGACGGCTCGTCGCGAGCTCTTTTAAGCGCGCGCTTAGAGCCTGCGGTGTTAACCACTTCGTATGTCCGGGCATATCCAGCTCCGCGTCGGCGTGCGCGCAGCTCCGTGAGCGCGACAGGCGAAACCATCGCCGTCGAGCCGTCCGAGACGACCCCTCCCCTAGACGGCGCCGTCGCTGGTGACCGTCGCGCGCCGGGACGCTCACTGCTGGCGCGCGCCCGTCCGCGCCACGCGGCGCTGGGCTGCGTCCTCGCGCTATCAGCGGTACTGAACACGCGCAATCTCAGCCAGAACGGCTACGCCAACACGTTCTACTCGGCTGCCGTGAAGTCGATGCTGCATTCGCTGCACAACTTCGTGTTCGTGTCCTTCGACCCGGGCGGGCTCGTAACGATCGACAAGCCGCCGCTGGCTTTGTGGCTGCAGGCGGGGAGCGCCAAGCTGTTCGGCTTCTCGCCGCTCAGCCTGCTGTTGCCGGAGGCGATCGTGTCGGTCCTCTCGGTGGCCGTGCTCTACCGCGTGGTCTCGCGCCGACTGGGAGCAACGGCTGGACTGTGCAGCGCGCTCGTGCTGGCGGTGTTCCCGTCGTTCGTCGCCGTCTCGCGCGACAACGGCGTCGATCCGCTGCTGATCATGCTGATGATCCTCGCGTGTGCGGCGGCGCTCGCGGCGATCGAAAGCGGACGTTGGCGCTCGCTGCTGTGCTGCGCGGTGCTGATCGGATTGGCGTTCAACACCAAGACGCTCGCCGCCTACCTGGTCGTCCCCGGTATCGCGCTCGCCTACCTGCTGTGCGCACCCGGAACCGCGCTGCGGCGGATCACGCGGCTGCTCGCAGCGGGCGCGGTCGTCGCGGTCGTGTCGTTTTCATGGATCGCGTTCGTGGAACTCACCCCCGCCTCTCAGCGCCCGTACGTCGGCAGCTCGACCGACAACACGGAGCTCGGGCTGACCTTCGACTACAACGGGTTCGGGCCGTGTCGAAGGCGAGATCGGCGGCCCCGGCCAGATATACGAAGCTGAAGGCGCCGGGCTGCACATCGTCCCTCGGCCCCTGCCGCTGCCCTCCGCAAGCCACGCGGCATCCGGGGCTGCGCGCACGGCGCCCGTCGTCGCCAAGGAACCGCCGCGCTTTCTCGCCGACGGGCGGCTCGCGAGCCCCCAGTTCTTCGCGGCCCCCACTGGACCGCTGCGACTCTTCAAGTGGGGGCTCGCCGATCAGGGCGGATGGCTGGTGCCGTTCGCCCTGATCGGCCTGATCGCGCTTGCGCTGCGGGCGTTCCTCGGCGAGCGCTCGTCACGCAACCAGCGGCTGGCGACGACGATCGTCTTCGGCGGATGGCTGCTGGTGGAGGCGGCGATCCTCAGCTTCTCCAAGGGCATCGTGCACCCCTACTACGTCTCGGCGATGGGACCCGGAGTCGCTGTTGCCGTCGGCGCGGGCGCCGTGGCGCTCACCTGGCTGGTTCGACAGCGACGTGCTTGGGGACTGCTGCTGGCTGCCTGCGCAGTCGCCGCCACCGTGGTCGCGCAGATCGTGATCCTGCACGAACAGCACTACATGCGCTGGTTCATCCCGGTGCTGATCGGTTTTGCGCTCGCCGGTATGTGCGTGATGGCGCGGCGACGGCTGGCCGCAGCTGGGATGGTGCTTGCTTTGGGCGTGCTGCTGATCGCGCCCGGCGTGTACGCGGCGACGGCGTCGCTCGCGCCTGTGGAAGGGACCTTCCCCGCCGCTGGCCCACATGAAGCAGCCGCCAAGGGCCCGCTCAACAGCGATCCCGGCGAACTGCGGCTCGACCACAACCTGGTCGCCTATCTCGCCAAGCAGAGGACGGGGACGCGCTGGACGGTGTTGGCCGATGCAGCGCCGACGGCCTGCCCCTCTGATCCTGCTGGGCGTCCACGCCGGCGCACTCGGCGGCTACGGCGGCACCGATCCGACGCTCGACGGTCCTGCGCTCGCCCGCCTCGTTGCCCGACACGAAGCGCGATACATCCTGCTCGGCGGCGAATACGCCTCGCGCGGAGGCAACCTCGCGACGAAGGCCGTGCTGCGCGCGTGCAAGATCGTGCCGGCGCCAATCTGGCACGGGCCCGCTCCCGCCACCGTCTACACGCTCGTGCTGTTCGACTGCGCCGGGCGCGAACGCATGCTCTCGAGCTGAGCGGAACGACAGACGGCCGCCGGCGCTCGCGCCGACGGCCGCCGTGAAGCGTTTGCAGTTGCGCTCAGCTGCCGCTGTCGCGGCGCTGCCGGCGCTGCATCGCCACGATCGAGAAGCCCGCGGCCAGCAGCAGCAGGCCGAGGCCTATGTCCCAGCGCAGATCAAATCCGGTGAACGGCAGCGTGCTGGATTTCTCGGTGGACGTCGTGGTTGGGGTGCTGCTCGTTTTTTCCGGCGACGGTTCGTTGGCGGGTGTGGTGGTCGCCGGTTTTTCTGCTTCTTTCGACGGCAGCGTGCCCGTGCTCGGCGTGGTGGCCGCGGTCGTCGGCGTCGTAGGCGTGGTGGGCGTCGTCGGCGTGGTGGGCGTCGTTGGGGTAGTCGGGGTGGTCGGGGGCGTTTCGTAACCGCTCGTGGGTTCCGCCGCGAGCGCCGCGCCGGGTGCGAGCGCCAAGGCCAGCATCAGGAGCAAGGAAGTGATCGACAGCCCAACGCAGGACGCTGGACGACCTCCCCCTCGTCGAAGCTGCGTCGTGCACTGCGTGGCCTGCTCGAGGCCATGACATCGGTCCGAGTCATGCCAACCTCCTGTTGATGGTGTGGTGAACGCGGCAACCCCGCATCGGGGGCTGTCTCCGTACTTGTCCCGTCGGCTGTCTGTCGCAAGATATCGATCTCTGGTTCGCCGTTTGCAGGCTCTCGCCTGCCTTGACCGAGCAAGGTCTATCAGCTATGGCGGCGTCAACAGCGGTCCCTGGCCGCAGTTTGCGCCTTGCGTGGTCCGATGTTTACGACCTGTGCGACCCGCGACCCTCAGCGACACGTGCACTCGACCCGCCAGCGTGCCCTCTGCCAGACGGCCGCGCAGGACCTTCTTGTCGAACTTGCCGACGCTCGTCTTCGGGATCTCGGCAATGAACGCGAACTCGTCCGGCAGCCACCACTTTGCGACGCGGCCGCGCAGGTGCTCGACCAGGTCATCGGCGCTCGTCTGGGTTGAGTCGCGCAGCACGACACAGCACAGCGGCCGCTCGGCCCAGCGCTCGTCAGGCTTGGCGATCACGGCCGCCTCGACGACGTCCGGATGCGCCATCAGCTCGTTCTCGAGCTCGACCGAGGAGATCCACTCGCCGCCCGACTTGATCACGTCCTTGGAGCGGTCGGTGATCTGCACGAAGGCCGTGTCGTCGACGGCCGCGATGTCGCCGGTGCGCAGCCAGCCGGAGTCGAACTTCTCGGAGGCCGAGTCATCGCGGAAGTAGCTCGAGGCGATCCACGGTCCGCGCACCTCGATCTCGCCGGTGGACTCCCCGTCCCACGGCACCTCGGCGCCGTCGTCGTCGATCAGACGCAGCTCGACCCACGGCAGCGGCCTGCCCTGCTTGGCGCGCTCCTCCCAGTAGGCGTCGTCGTGCTCGCGCTCGCGCGGTCGCGAGTAGGTCGCGACGGGGCTCGTCTCGGTCATCCCCCAGGCCTGGAAGATGCGCACGCCGTGGCGCTCCTCGAAGTCCTTCATCAGCTGGCGCGGCACCGCCGAGCCTCCGCACGCGGCGTTGGTGACCGAGCTGAGGTCGACCTCGGGGTGCTCGTCGGCGTAGCGGAGCAGGTCGGAGAAGATCGTCGGCACGCAGCCCACCTGCGTCGGGCGCTCGGCAGCGATCAGCTTCGCCAGCGGCTCGGCGGCGAGGAAGCGGTCGGGCAGGATCAGGTCGGCGCCGGCGAGCGCGGCGCCGTAGGGCAGCCCCCAGGCGTTCGCGTGGAACATCGGCACGATCGCGAGCACGCGGTCGGCGCGCGAGAGCCCGTTCGCGTCGGTCATCAGCGTCGCCGAGGAGTGCATGCTGATCGAGCGGTGCGAGTAGAGCACGCCCTTGGGGTTGCCGGTGGTGCCGCTCGTGTAACACAGCGCGGCGGCCTGGCGCTCGTCCAGATCGGGGTAGTCGAAGCCCCCGCCCCCGGCCTCCGCCATCAGCTCCTCGTAGCGCAGGACGTTCGGCAGCGTGCCGGCGTCGCCGTCGCCCATCAGCACGTAGTGCTCGACGCAGTCGAAGCTCGGCGCGAGTTTCTCGAGGATCGGGACGAGCGAGTCGTCGACGAAGATCACCCGGTCCTCGGCGTGGTTGACGATGTACGTCAGCTGCTCCTCGAACAGGCGGATGTTCAGCGTGTGCAGCACCGCGCCGGTGCAGGGAATCGCGAAGTACAGCTCGAAATGGCGCAGGTTGTTCCATGCGAATGTGCCGACGCGGTCGCCCTGCTCGATGCCAAGCCGCTGCAGCACGCGGGCGAGCGTGTCGATCCGAGCGCTCAGCTCGGCGTGGCTGGCGCGCTCGACCTCGCCCTCGGCGGTCCTCAGCGCGACCACCTCGCTGCCCGCGTTGCACGAGCCCAACCGGCCGCGGATGTGGTTGAGCGTGAGCTCAAAGTCGTTCTGCATCAGGCCTTCGAGCATCTGCGTCATCCTCTCCCGACTCCCTCTCGTGGCTCCTGCCGCGGCGCAAGCTGGCGCAGCCCATCGTAGATGCCGCGCGTGCGCTCGGCGATGTCGTCCCAGTCGAAGCGCAGCACGTGCTCGGAGGCCTGCGTCACCAGCCGGTCGCGCAGCCCCTCGTCGACCAGCAGCCGCTCGATCATGACCCCGAGATGCTCGGCGTCGCCGCCGTTGAAGCGCAGCCCGACGTGCTCGCCGAGCGGCACCACCTCACGCAGGCCGCCCGTGTCGGCGACGATGCACGGGCAGCCGGAGGCCATCGCCTCGAGCGCCACCAGCCCGAACGGCTCATAGATCGACGGAACGACGCACAGATCGGCGATCCGATAGAGCGAGTGCAGCACGTCGTCGCCGATCCAGCCGAGGAAGGTGCCGTGCTCGGACAGGCCGAGCCGCTGCGCCTGCGCCTTCAGCTCCGCCTCGTGCGTGCCGCTGCCGGCGACCAGGAAGCGCACGTTCCCGACCTGCTCGATCACGTCAGGGAGCGCGTCGAGCGCGAGCTGGAAGCCCTTCTCGTAGACGAGCCTCCCGACCAGCAGCACGAGCTTCTCGTGCGGGGCCGCGAACTCGCTCCTGAGCGCGCCGCAGGTCGCCGGTCGGCTGCAGTTCGCTCGGGTCGACGCCGTTGGGGATCACCGCCACCCGCCGCTCGTCGATGTCGAAGATGTCCGCGACGTGTCCGCGCATGTAGTAGGAGCAGACGATCACGCGATCCGCGCGACGGGCCATCCGCCGCTCGAGCGCGTGGATGTGCGACTGCGGCGGCTTGTCCACCCAGCCCTGGTGGCGTCCGTGCTCGGTGGCGTGGATGGTCGTCACGTAGGGCACCCGAGGCGGTCCGCGAGCGCCGCCGCGGCCTGCCCGACGAGCCAGTCGTGGCCGTGTACGAGCTCGTAGGAGTGCTCCTGCGCGAGCGCCTCACCGGCGGCGAGCATGTCGCGGTTCATCTGCTCGACCCAGGCGACGAAGCGATCGAGGTCGCGCGGCCAGCCGGGCTCGGGCACGCGGTGCACGTTGACGCCGCCGCCGTCGCCGACGCGCGCCCGCTCGAGCTCCGCTTCGCGCGGCACGCCGCGCGTGAGCACGTCGACGGCCACTCCCTGGCGGACCAGCGCCTCGGCGAGCTTGCGCACGTGGCGCGCGAGGCCGCCCTCGATCACGGGCGGGTACTCCCACGAGAGGATGAGCGCACGGTTGCTCATTCCCGAGACCCTATCTCCCAGCGCCGAGACATCCGCCGCCGGCGCGCTCGCGCGACTCGTCAAATCGCCGATCAGACCCAGCTCGTCGATGCGCCGCGCGGCGCGCGACGCGCGTGCGTCGGCGCCCGCGAGGTCGACCACACCCGCCTGCGCGAGAGCCTGTCGAGCGCCCGCTCGAGCGCGGGTGGAGTCCGCCTGGAGCTCGGCGTTCGAGCTGTCACGCCGGGACCACGCGCTGCGGCGTGTCCGTCGGCGAGCAGGAGCAGCACGATCGCGCGTTCGAGCCGCTCGCCGCCATCATCCTGCCGTTGACGCGAACGATGCGTGCATGCTGACTATTGTCTACATTTCTCGCCGCACGTGCGCTGCGGCCACTCACTGGTCGGCGCGAGGCCTCCTCGTCCGGACCCGAGATCGATCTGAAGCTGGCGCGGCGACGGGCGCAGCGGCTCGCTGGTCGATCGCGGCCGTCCGCGCTTGGCCCAGTGCCCGACGACCTCGCGGCTGCGGCAGGAGTAGTGGTTGACGCGCCGGTCCGTCGGCTGGATCGCCAGGCCACCGGGCGCGGTGCCCGTGACGACCGCGTGGAAGCGCCGGCCGCGGAGATCGACCTCGACGATGTCGCCGGTCTGAATGCCCTCGAGCCGCATCGAAGGCGAACTCCAGCAGGAACGCGTCCGCGAGGCGAGCTCCTTGCCGCGCGCCTGCACTGCCGCGCGCCGACGGTGGAGCGGTCGAGCCCGTACGCTTGCCGCAGGTGCGCTGGCTCGTGGACGGAATGAACGTGATCGGGACGCGACCGGACGCGTGGTGGCGAGACAGGCACGCGGCGATGGTCCGCCTCGTGGACATGCTCGAGCGCTGGGCCGCCAGCACCGGCGCCGACGTCACGGTGGTGTTCGAGCAGCCGCCGTCTCCGCCGATCCGCTCGACGGTGGTCGACGTGGCATTCGCGCCGCGTCCGCGGCGCGACTCGGCGGATGACGAGATCGTCCGGCTGCTCATCGCAGCCGCAGAGCCGGGCGCGATCCGGGTCGTGACCTCGGATCTCTGGCTGTCCGACCGCGTCCACGCCGCCGGCGCCAGCGTCGAGCCCGCGGCGGCGTTTCGCGCGCTGATCGAAGAGCTCTGATGGGGCCCGTCACGCGCTACGCCCGCAGCGGCGAGGCGAGCATCGCCTATCAGGTCGTCGGCGACGGACCGCTGGACCTGCTGTTCCTGACCGGCTGGATGACGCAGCTCGAGCAGCTCTGGGAGGCGCCCGCCAACCGCCGCTTCCTGGAACGACTCACCAGCTTTGGCCGCCTGATCCTCTACGACAGCCGCGGCACCGGGCTCTCCGAACGGATCATCGAGAGCTACACCGTCGAGCAGGAGGCGAGCGACGCGCTCGCGGTGCTCGACGCCGCCGGCAGCGAACGCGCCGCGCTGATCACCTACGCGCAGGGCGGCCTCGTCGGCGCGCTGCTCGCGGCCGAGCACCCTGAGCGCATCGGCGCGCTGATCATGTACGCCTCGACCGCCCGCACCTCGTGGGCTCCCGACTACGACTGGGCGATGACGCGCGAGGAGCGCGAGGAGCTCAGCGAGCGCAACATCGCCACCTGGGGCGAACCGAACAGCGACGCGATGGCCGCGTGGGCGCCGTCGATGGCCGAGGACCCGGCGCTCGTCGAATGGTTCGCGCGTATGCAGCGGCTCGCCGCGAGCCCGAACGAGGCGCGGATCATCGCCAACGCGATGGTCGACCTCGACGTGCGCGACGTGCTGCCGAACATCCGCGTGCCGACGCTCGTCATGCACCGGCCGCGCGAGCGGGTGTGGGACGTGCGCCACTCCCACTACCTCGCCGAGCACATCCCCGGTGCCCGTTACGTCGAGCTCGAGGGCGAGGACTCGTTCCCGTTCGTCGGCGACAGCGACGCGATCGTCGAGGAGGTCGAGGAGTTCCTGACCGGCGTGCGCAGCGGCGGAGAATTCGCGCGTGCGCTGCTGACGGTGCTGTTCACCGACATCGTCGCAGCGACCGCGCGCGCGGCGGCGCTCGGCGACGGACGCTGGCGCGACCTGCTCGCGCACCACGACGAGCGCGTGCGGGCAGAGCTCGCGCGCTTCGGCGGCCGTGAGGTCAAGACGGTCGGGGACGGCTTCATCGCGACCTTCGACGGGCCGCCGTCGCGCGCGCTGCGCTGCGCGCTGGCGATCAGGCGCAGCGCACGCGCGCTCGACATCGAGGTGCGCGTCGGCATGCACACGGGCGAGTGCGAGCTGATCGGCGACGACGTCGGCGGCATGGCGGTCCACATCGCCTCGCGCATCAGCGCGCTCGCTGCCCCGGGCGAAGTGCTCGTGTCCGGCACCGTGTTCGGCACGGTCGTCGGCGGCCCGTTCGTGTTCGAGGACCGCGGCTTTCACGACCTGAAGGGCGTGCCCGGCCGTGGCCGCTGTTCGCGCTGGGCGCCTGACGACGCATTGCTAGCGTGGCCTACGTGCGCCGACTGCTCCTACTCGTGGCGGCGGTGGTGTTCGTGGACACGATGCTGTTCGTGGCGCTGACGCCGCTGCTGCCGCACTTCACACGCGAGTTTGGGCTCTCGAAGTTCTCAGCCGGCCTGCTCACCGCCTCCTATGCCGTCGGCGCGCTGCTCGGCAGCGCGCCCGGCGGTTTCGCGGCGGTTCGCGTCGGCCCCAAGCGAGCGGTGCTGATGGGTCTCGCGCTGATGGGGGTCGCGAGCGTCGGCTTCGCGCTCGCCGACAGCTTCCCGACATTGCTGGCCGAGCGGGTGCTGCAGGGATGCGGCAGCGCGTTCACCTGGGCCGGCGCCTTCTCGTGGCTGCTCGCCGCCGCGCCGCGAAGCCGCCGCGGAGAGTTGATCGGGATCGCGATGGGCGCGGCGGTGGTCGGCGCGCTCTTCGGCCCGGTCCTGGGCGCCGCCGCGGCGCTCGTCGGACGCGCACCGGTGTTCGGCGCGCTCGCGGGTGTCGCCGCGCTGCTCGCGATCGGTACGTTGCTCTCCCCCGCACCAACGGTGAAAGAGCCAGCAGCAGGACCGATCATCCGCGCGTTTGCGAACCCACGTCTGGCGGGCGGGCTTGCGCTTCTGTCGATGGCCTCGCTACTCGCGGGGATCCTCTCGGTGCTCGGTCCGCTGCATCTTGCAGCTGCCGGCTGGGGCGCGAGCGCGATCGGAGCGGTGTGGCTGCTCAGCGCCGCCCTCGAGGCGGCCGCGTCGCCGTTCATCGGGCGGACGAGCGACCGGCGTGGCGCGCTCGTGCCCGTCCGCTTCGCGCTCGTCGCGGCAGCGCTGCTGTCGCTGACGCTGGCGCTCGTCGGTCGACCGCTGCTCTACGCGGCGGTGGTGCTACTCGCGTCGACCGCGTACGGAATCCTGTTCACGCCGGCATTCGCGTTGATCGCAGGAGGCGCCGACCGCGCCGGACTTGCGCAGGGACACGCGTTCGGCGTGATGAACGCCGTCTGGGCGCTGGGGGCGATGGTGGGGCCGGTCGCGGCGGGTGCAATTGCGGGGATCTCCGGAGATTGGCTCGTGTACGCGCTCGCGACCATGCTCTGCGTGAGCACGCTCGTGGCGATCCTCAGCTCCGTGCGCCGACACAGTCCAGGGCAGCCGGTCACCGCGCCTTCGCACAGGACCGTGTGAGCCGGTGCGCGGATATTTCGACGAGCACTCGATGTTCCGCAGGGTCAACCGCGAGCGCGCCGTCGCGCTTTCGGGCCCGCGAGCGCTGCTGATGCAGGCAGCGCACCCACTGGCCGTGTTCGGGCTGCTGGCCCACTCGACGGCGCTCGACGAGCCGTACGAGCGACTCGCACGCACGGCGAAGACGATGAACACGATTGCCTTCGGCTCGCGCGGCGAGGCGGACCGGGTCACCCGGCGCGTTCGTGCGATGCATCGCCGCGTCAGCGGCAGCCTCCCCGAGCCGATCGGCCGCTACGCGGCCGGCACCACCTACCGGGCGGACGACCCCGGGCTGTTGCTGTGGGTGCTGTTCACGCTCGCGGACTCTGCGACGGTCGTCTACAGCCGCTACGTCCACTCGCTCTCCGAGGCCGAGAAGGCGGCTCTGTGGGAGGACTACAGGACCGTCGGGGCCCTGTTCGGTCTCGAGGACAGCGCCATGCCCGCCACGCTCGAGGAGCTCCACGACTACCGCACGCGGATGCTCGACGGCGACGAGCTCCTCGTCACCGACTGGGCGAGGAGGCGAGCCCGCCAGATCGTGCTCGAACCGCCCGTGCCGCTGCTCGCGCGCCCGCTGCTCGAGACCGTCAACTTCGTCACCGTCGCACTGCTGCCGGACTCGATCCGCGAGCAGTACGGCTTCTCAGCGCTGCCGCCGACGCTGGTGCGCAAGGCGCTCGTGGCGGGCGGCGCGGACTACCTCAAGCGCGCGGTGATCCCGTTCCTGCCGCGGCGGCTGCGGCTGGTGCCGAGCGCGCGGGCGGCGTAGGCGAGCACCGCGCCTCGCCCAGCGCAACCTCTCGTCCCGTCAGTCGGGGCGAACGGTGTTTGCTCGCTTGCCTATTCGCAATTCGCAACCTCGTGTGCGGGTTCGTGGGCAGTGATCGCCGGGCCAACAGAATCGGCGAGCCACTCGACTAGCATCTGCGGGACAGGATCGGGTGCCCCCGGGCGAGGCGATCAGACCTCGCCCGGGGGGCTTCTGACGTCCGGGCTGCGCCGGGTGTGGACCCCGGCTGTCGGAGCGTCATTCTTGGGTGCCGTAGCATCAGGCATCAATCTCGCGAGACTACGTCTCGGCCAAGCGCTCGATAGACGTGGCCGTCCTTGATGATCCGGTTGCGTTCCGCCCAACGGCGGAGGGCGACGCGAACGGCGCTTAGATCAGCGTGCACGCCGCGATCGGCCAGTACCTCCCGAACGTCGGCGGGGGAGAGCTCGTGCCCTTGGGCCTGCTTGACGATCGCCAGGACGTTGGCCGAGAGGTTCTGTTCTATTTGCTCTGGCGCGGACGCGGCTAGGTTGTCGAGGACAGCCTGCGAACCGGCGATACCAGTCGTAGCGAATTGGTGGATTCGGAGGACCTGACCTAGGACTGCTTCTGCATGATGCTCTCTCTGACGCCCCGTTGCACGACCCCCAGCTTGAAGGGGCGCCATCTGCTTGCGCACCGGTTACCGTCAGGCAGCGCGCTCGACGTATTCGCGCAGGGCCTTGCGGGCAATCTCGCTGACCGTGCGCTGCTCCTCCTGAGCGCGCGCCTGTAGCGCCTCGGCGAGGTCTGGGTCCACACGCACCTGCACACGCGGGGAGACGCCTGCATCACCTAGCGCAGGCCTGCCCATGCGCACGCGCTTGGCCTTCGTAAGGTCGTAGCCGCGCTCGGCCTCGTCCGCGAGAGCGTCAACCACCTCCTTGGTCAGCTTGGTACCGCTGCGAGTTCTCAGAGTCGCCATCTCTTGGTCTCCTCGTACTGTTTCTTGTACCTGTCGCGTAGCGTCATCGCGTGGATCACGATCAGCTCACCATTTGGGCCCTCGACGGCGATGACCTCCAGCGCGCGACCAGTGGCGTCGTCGCCCAGACAGACGAGCCGACGATCCAGCACGCTGGCGTCGCCTGCCGGCGGGGGTCCCTCGAAAGACAAGCCACAGTGGGCGATGACATGACGGATGCTCTCCTTCGAGACACGATGCTTCGTCGCCGAGCGCGCGAACCGCACGCCCATGTTCGACACCTTAGCACTTTTGTCAGACACAAGTGATCCTTAGAAGAGGCTTTGCTGTGGAGATGTGGGCATCGATGATCCACGTGGCTTGGGATGGTGCTCGGCGACTTGGCTTGCGTACGCGCTCACGATGCGGTCGAGCGCCCAGTGCTTGTCGCGGTGCCCGTAGAGGCACCGCACGAGGTTTCCGCCGTCCTGAGTGACCAGCAGGTGCGTCAAATGGAAGCAGTAGGCAGGGACATGGCCGCACGAGTCGAGGTAGCTCGTTTCCTTGAAAAGGCAGGCAGCCACAAAGTGGTCGTCCTCGACGAGCAGGCAAATCAGGGTCGGACGCTGATCGAGAAGTTTGAGGCGCATGCATCTCAGGCGAACTACGCCGTAATCTTGCTTACCGGCGACGACGTGGGGGGTACAAAGGCTCCCGAAGGCCCGGTGCGTCCACGCGCCCGCCAGAATGTGGTCTTCGAGCTGGGATTCTTCTTTGGCTCTGTCGGACGGGAGCGCGTCGCAGTCCTTTACGAGCCTGACGTGGAGAAGCCGTCTGACATCGGTGGTCTCGTCTACATCGCTCTGGACCCCACCGGGGCGTGGAAGGGCTCCATCGTGAAGGAGCTACGCGCGGCTGGCCTCGACTTCGACGCCAACACTGCATGAGGCGGCCGCTGCGCGAAAGTCGCTGCCCTGCGGGAAGGGAGAAACGAGCAACAGAGCCCTGTGCGATCGCGTCGGCCCGGCGTGTGCGGTCGCGTGCACCAGGCGTGTGCGGTCCGTGTGCAGTCGGCCCCAAACCCGAGTCCTTCCAGAGATCGCATCGCGACTGGCCCAAAGCACCGAAAACCAAGTTCCAGAGCCGAATCTCGACTCTCCAGGAGGCTCCCAGCAGCCTCCTGCGTCCACCAGCAATTCAATCGGGGCGGCCGGTTAGAGTTGGCTTTCTGATGCGGTTTTCTGGGCCACTGCTACGGATTTGCGACGGCCGCGCCGCGCCGATGCCGGGGGTTCCGCGAAGCTGGGCCGGCTGTATGCCATCGTGAACAAACGTTCTGGCGGCTCCGTAGAGACCATATCGCCGCAGCCGTTGACCCTCGTGTTCTGAGCATCGCGAGGACGATCGACGACCAAGCTTTCTCCGGGCTATCGCGGGTCCGGTCAGGCGGATAGCCTGGATGCGTGCTCCCGGTGCAAGCGCAGTTCCTCGACAACCAGCGTCCTTGACCGACAGCCCAGAGATACGCCAACGACCCATCCTCGCTGAGGCGGCGACGCCTGAGGGCATACGAGTGGTGCTGTTCGAGGACACGTGGCTGCGGCACGTGCTCGATCCACGCAGCGGCCATGTCGAGCTTGAGCCGCATCTCGGAGCGGTGCTCGAAGCGATCGACTCGCCGGATCACCGAGAACCAGACGCCTGGCCGCACAGAGAGCGGTTCTTCAAGCGGGACGTAGGACCAAGCCGCTGGCTTATGGTCGTCGTAGACTCTGAGCAAGAGCCAGCCCGGATTGTGACCGCGCTCGGCTACGGACACGGGAGATCGCCCGCCGGATGGATGCCATGACCGTCAAGATCGATGACCTCATCTTCGACCGCGCCAACTACGACGCGGACGGCGACGTGCTCTACCTCGCTCGCGGAAACAGCAGCGTGGCATCCGAGGCTGCGCTTACGCCGGAGGGACACGGCGTCCGCTACGACGCCGATGGCGATGTGATCGGCGTGACGATTATCAACGCGCGACGTATCATTGGGCGCGACGGGTACGTGACGATCACGCTCCCACACGCAGTCCAAGTCGATGCGGGAGAGTTGGCGGCGGCACTCGGATAAGCGCACCGGGAGATCGGCCCCCGAAGACGCTCAGGGTCTCAGTGAACGTCTCGGCTGAGCGATGCGCTTGATACGCAGCGAACACTTGGTGGAACCGTACGAGCGCCATCAGCGCTTCACGCAACGCGATGATCGTCGAGCACTTGGCGCAAAAATAGACATTCAAGGCAGCGAGAACGAGGCTGCGGCTCTGTAATTCCGATATAAATTAACTTGAGTGAAGTCGCGTCGTGGGATGATCGTCTTCCGAAGCCCGTAGGCATCACCAAGTCCAGCCAGGAAGTTCCTCCAAGCGGGCAATCCGCAGTGGGTGATGAGCTTTCATCCATCCGGAACGGTACCGTTGGCGTTGGTTGCCGACCCATCTGCCAAGCGTCACATCATCCTCGACGTGTTTCGGTGGCACGCTCGCATGCCCTTCGCGTTTGACGAACTTCACCAGTGCGGCGTAGTGTCGGTCCCACCTCTCTGCATATGACTCCGACCACTTCCAGCCAGGAACGTCTTCGAGGCGGACCGCGTGATCTCCCTGCCGCTGGATTCGCCCCATAAGAAAGTGCTGCCGCTGACGAGTGATCCACGCATCGAGGCGCACATCATTCTCGATGTGTCCCGCTGGAACCTTGATGTGTCCTTCGCGCTTTTGGAACGCCACAAGCGCACGATGGCCCCGCTCCCACTTGTCGGGCCCACGCTCCCATGTCCACCCCGGCAGTGCAACCAACCTGTCGATCTGCTCCTTGGTAAGCCGTCCACCGCCGTGGACACCCTTGTACACATCGCGCTGCTTCTTAACCCAGCGGCCGAGCGGTTCACTCTCCTCCAAATGCTCACGTGGCACTAGCGCGGTCTTTTCGCGCTCTACGAACCTCTGCAGCAGCGTGACCATGTGCTCCCATTTCGCGTCGTAATGATTCCACGCCCAGCCCGGGAGCGCCTGCAGACGCTCTACGCGTTCATCGCTCAGCTTGCCTCGACTGTGCAGGCTGCGCTGTTTGCTACACCACTTACCTAGACTGAACTCCTCTATCACAGTGCTCTGTGCCATCACTGCCGTTCCGTTACTTTGGACGTAACGCTCGAGCAACCCGAACCAGAACTCGAAGGAACTCGTGTCGCCGCGTAGGGCAGGGCGGCGCTGATCGACTGAGTGTCTCGGTGGGCGCAGTGGCGGGGGGAGACACAGGTCGGGCGCCGGCGGACGGGGGCGACGGTAGCCGAGCGCCGCCTGTACGCTCGACGGCCGCCAGTGGTCGCCGCCGCGTGGCGTCGGCACACCTTCGTCGTTGAGCACGTTGGCGATGGCTTGCAGGCTTTCGCCTGCGTCACGGAGCGTCCTGATGCGATGGGCCAGGCGAGGCGAATGATGAGCGAGCCCAGGGCGACCCCGTGGCGGCCTACCGGATCGCGGCTCGCGCTCCCAGCGCTCGACCTCGCGCAGCACCCGAGCGACGTGGGCTCCCGCCCGCGTTGCGGTATCCAGCTCAACGTCAAGAGCGATGAGGTCGCCGCCAGCGGCGTCGAGCCAGTCGAGCAGCGCAACCAGCTCACGCGACGAACCTGCCGCGTCCGCGAGGCGGGCCACGAACACCGCCGACGCCTCTCCCGCGCCGACGCGCTTCAGGGCCCTCACGAGGTCGTCGCGCACGACCCCGATCACATCGACACCGACCTGTGCCCCGTCGGCGCCGGGACCGGCCCCTACGTCTGCTGGGTAGTACGCAACAGCGGTACGCTCCACACAACTACTATACGCAAACTATTGCGTAGACGCCTGTGGCGCACGGATCCATGAGAGATGCACTAGGCATAAGCTTGTTTCCTGTACCCTATGACAGGTCGGACCGGCTTCCGGCTTTCGCAGATTACGCTTTGACCCAGCAACAGGCCCGAGGTCTCTGACACCTCCCGATGCGACATGAGCCAGCTACAAACGTCGAATAGCGTGAGCCCTGAGCACCGCGCAATGGGCTGGGCCGCGATTGGGGGCGCACTGATGGGCGTCGGCGCGCTCGCTGGCATCAGCCTCGGCGTGTGGGGCGCCGGGGCGCATCTGTGGAGCGACGATTATTTCTTGGCCGGGTTCGCAGCTGCCCTACTACTCACTCTGCTGGGCTTCTATGTGCTCATCGCCGAGTTCATCGGCGGTGTCGGCCCGATCAAGTTCCCGCTACCGCCCACTCGCTTTGAACGGGCGCAGCAACGCGCACAGAGGCGCAAACCCGTTGAGCGAACCAAGCAATCTGCCACAAGCCCAGGCATCCTGCCAGCCGAAGCAGACCAGCGGTTGGTAGCCCTCTATCGAGAGGGCGAGCAACTACGAGCGCGCATCCTTTTGAGCGGTGCTTCTATTCCCGGCGATCTTGTGTACGGGAGGGCGAGCCAGAGACAGGTAGAACGCGAGCAATGGGCGCGGAACTGGGATGAACGGGTTCTCGATGCTCTCGCTGCCGACCTTCGTCAGAAGTGGACTGATGCTGGGATGCTCCCTATCGACAAGTTGGATTACGTCACTACGATCGCGGGGGTCAGAGCGTTTCTCGGCAAGAAGCTCGAATGCCTCAGAGAGATCATCGTTGAGGCGGATCATTCCCCGGCAAAGGCGGCAGGGGCTTGAGACCCCAGTGGCGATCTGATCTCATCCCTCAGGCCATGACGCATGATCCCGAGCACCGACCGCCCGAGCCCTGGGTGACCAAGCGACAGCTTGCTGACCACCTGAGCGTGACGCCACGCTGGATCGAGCTCCAGCAGCCACTCGGCCTCCCGCGTATATCCACTGGCGGCATGAGCCGCTATCGCATCTCAGAGGTCGAGGCCTGGCTGCGCGAGCGCTACGGCGCCCCCTCGGCGACACCCGAATAGTCGCTGACTGAGGCTCATGGCTGTCGCGGCTTTCGCACCTATTCGCCTCCGCACGTCTTCGTTTGCTCCAAACCTGACTCGCCCGCGAAGTTTTTTGTCCCGTATCGGCCCCCGAAATGACCTTTCTAGGTGGGGAGACACGCAAAAAATCGGGGCGGCCGGATTTGAACCGGCGATCCCCACACCCCAAATGTGGTGCGATACCAGGCTTCGCTACGCCCCGAAGTGTTCCTAGTCTAACTGCCAGTCGGAGCGCAGCAGATCCATTCAGGCCGGTGCATGCGCCATGGGAACACATGTTCGTAGGCCGTGCGGACCATACGCTCGCCGCCGCCACGCAACCGCCGCGGCAACGGTGCCCGAGCGCTGCGAGCGCCACTGCTAGCCTCCGCCGCCATGGCTGACGTCCAACCGCTGCGCGCACTGCGCTACGACACCGCCGTGGTCGGCGATCTGGCGAACGTGGTGGCGCCGCCCTACGACGTGATCGACGCGACGCAGCGCGCGGAGCTCATCGCGCGCTCGCCGTTCAACGTGGTCGCGGTCGACCTTCCGCTCGGCGCGCACGGCGAGGACCCGGGCGCGGCGGCCGGCGCCGGTAGCCAGGATCCGTACACGGCGGCGGGCGAGCTGTTCGAGAGCTGGCAGGCGCAGGGCGCGGTGATCCGCGACGAGGAGCCGGCGCTGTGGGCGCACACGCAGGACTACACCGGCCCCGACGGCCAGACGCGCACGCGCCGCGGGTTCTTCTGCCGGGTGCGGATCGAGGACTACGGCGCCGGCCGCGTGCGGCCGCATGAGCGGACCCACCCGGGTCCCAAGGAGGACCGCCTGCGGCTCACGCGAGCGACCGAGGCGAACATCTCACCGATCTTCTCGCTGTACTCCGACCCGAGCGAAGCCGCCTGGCGGGCGGTCGCCCCGGCGACCGAACAGACGCCGTGGGCGGACATCACCGACGCCGAGGGCACCGTGCATCGCCTGTGGCGGGTGTCGGACCCAGAGGCGATCGCGGCGGTGCAGGCCGCCACCGCTGACGCGGAGCTGTTGATCGCCGACGGACACCACCGCTACGAGACGATGCAGGCCTACGCGGCGGAGGTCGGTGGCGCGACCGGGCCGGCGCCGCACGGCGACCATCGCTACATCCTCATGTGCCTGGTCGCGCTCGAGGACCCAGGCCTGACGGTGTTCCCGACCCATCGCCTGATCGGCGGCCTCGACGAGGAGCGCCGCGCGGCGCTGGACGCGGCGCTGGCGCGCGATTTCGAGATCACCGAGGTGCCGATCGAGGAGATCACGCCGGCGCCCGGCGAGGGACCGCTGCAGCTCGGCTTCATCGACGGTCGCGACGGACGCGCGCTGCGCCTGACGCTGAAGGACCAGGCGATCGCCGACGCGGCGCTGCCCGGGTATTCCGAGGCCTACCGGCACCTCGACACGGGCGTGTTGGAGACGCTGCTGCTGAAGAACGCCCTCGGCTACAGCGACGAGGACATCGCTCACTTCAACGGACTGTTCTATGCGCGTGACACGGCCGAGGCGCTCGCGATGGTGCGCTCGGGCGAGTACGACGCCGCGTTCCTCATGCGTCCGACGCCGGTGGGGCAGGTGCGCGAGGTCGCGGCTGCTGGTGAGAACATGCCGCCGAAGTCGACGTTCTTCTATCCGAAGCTCCTGACGGGCCTGTTGTTCAACCCGCTTGGCGCGTCCGGCCGGCGGGTATCATGAAAAAAAGCATGAGCAGCAGCCGATCGAGGGGATCGAATTGACCCACACGCCAGGGCTCACAAGGATGAAGGCCTCCGCACGACGCGATGGTGGAACTCTCAGACACACGGTGCAGGTCCGCGACCACCAGGTGACGGTGGACGAGCCGCTCGACGCGGGCGGAGACGACAGCGCACCGGATCCCCAGGAGCTGCTGGCCGTGAGCCTCGCCTCGTGCACGGCGATCACGATCGAGATGTACGCCGCGCGCAAGGGCTGGGACATCGGCCACGTCGAGGTCGACGTCGAGTACAGCCCGGCCGAGCGCGGCGCTCCGACCAAGTTCCAGCTGGTGATGCGTCTGCCGGACAACCTCCCGGAGGAGCAGGTTGAACGTCTGCGCGTGATCGCCGCGAAGTGCCCGGTGCACCGCGCACTCGACGGCGAGGTCATGTTCCAGGAGCGCATTGAGCGCGTTCACCTGGCCGCCTGACGCATCCGACTCCAGCTTCGAGCGGCCGGCCGGTAGCGAGCAGATTCCGGCGGCCGTGCTCGTGCCGCTGTTCCTGGGAGCCGAGGCGCGCGAGCCGCATGTGGTGCTCACCCGGCGTCGTGCCGACCTGCGTCGTCACGCGGGCGAGATCTCGTTCCCGGGCGGGCGCCAGGACGCCGAGGATCCGGACCTGACGGCGACGGCGCTGCGCGAGGCGGAAGAGGAGATCGGCTTGGACCGTTCGCGCGTGGAGCTGCTGGGAGCGCTGGCGCCGACCTCGACGTTCGCGACCAACTACGTGATTCACCCGTTCGTGGGGACGGTGCCGGCGGGGATCGCCTGGCAGCTGTCGGCGCGCGAGGTCGACGCGGTGCTGGAGCTGCCGCTGCAGGCGCTGCAGGCGGGCAGGACCAGAACCCGGATGCAACGGCGCGGCATCACCTTCGAAACCGACACCTACGTCGTCGACGACCACCTCATCTGGGGCGCGACCGCCCGCATCCTCGAGACGCTGCTCGAACGTCTGCGGACGGACGGCCCCGACGGAGGCCTCTCGCTGTCTTAGCTCGGCTGCGGCACCAGCCTGATGTACGGCCGCGGCTCCTCCCACCCATCCGGGTAGGTCTCTTTGGCCTCGTCGTTGGAGACGGCGCTCGAGATGATCACCTTCTCGCCCTGTTTCCAGTTGACTGGCGTGGCGACCTTGTGGCCGGCGGTGAGCTGGAGCGAGTCGATCACTCGCAGCACCTCGTCGAAGTTGCGTCCGGTCGTCATCGGGTAGACGAGGATCAGCTTGACCTTCTTGTCGGGCCCGATCACGAAGACGTTGCGGACCGTCTGGTTATCGGCGGGCGTGCGTCCGGAGGCGTCGCCCGAGGTGTCGGCGGCAAGCATGCCGTAGAGCTTTGAGACGTTGAAGTCGCTGTCGCTGATGATCGGATAGTTGGGAGCCGTGCCCTGCGTCTCCTCGATGTCCTTGGCCCAGGCCTCGTGGTTATCGAGGGCGTCGACCGATAGGCCGATGATCTTGGTGTTGCGCGCGTCGAAGTCGGGCTTGATTTTTGCCATGTACCCGAGCTCGGTCGTGCAGACGGGGGTGAAGTCCTTGGGGTGGGAGAACAACACAGCCCAGGAGTCGCCGATCCAGTCGTGGAATTTGATGCGACCCTCGGTCGTGTCGGCCTCGAAGTCTGGGGCGATGTCGCCAAGTTGCAGCGCCATTTGCTTGCTCCTTTCTCGACGGCGACCGCCGAGTGCTGAGAGAGAATGCCGTCTCAGAGAAATCCTGATCGGCTTTAAGGGGAATTACCTCTCAGGATAGCGCGCAGGCCGTGCGTTCAGGCTTCGGGCGTCCACCCGGAGAGCCGCGACCAGACGTCCTCGAGCTGCTCGGGTGAGGCCTCGGCGGCGGATGTCCGCCGTGGCCAGAGCCCGCCGGCGATCATCGCCACGGAGCCGATCAAAGCGAGCCACGCGCCCTCGCGCAACGACAGCGTCAGGAACGGCTCTTCACCGACCGGTCGCGCCAGCATCCGGTAGAGCACGAAGACGAGGGCGACGGCGCCAAGCAGCGCCACCCAGCGCCCGCTGGCGTCGAGCTCGCTGGGGCGCTCGCGGGCGAGGGAGTTCAGCGCGATCAGGATCCCGAGCCCCGCGAGGATCAGCAGCAGCGGCGCGATCCTGCTGAACGCCTGGTGCGCGCTGATCGACCCGATCTGGCTGCCCGCGACCGAGCTGAGCTCGGCGTGCAGGCCGCTGAGCTGCTGCTGCAGGGCTGCGTTTCCGAACTGCGCGACGACCTGGTTGTCACGGTTCTCGAGCGCTGCCACCCCCTGGGCGGTGATGCCGACGCCGTACCACGGCAGGAACACCCCCAGCCCGAGCACCACCGCACCGAGCGCCGAGGCGAGAAAGCCATATGGAGAGCGATCGCGCGCCATCGTCTGCAACCGTCCGAGCGCCGGGGCGCGGGGAGCGTCAGTTCCCGCCCGGTACGCCGGGCCAGATGCCGTGGACGCGGACCTCGGATGGCGCGGGGGCGCCGAGCACGCTCCGTGGCCACATGCCGCCCAGCATCATCGTCAGCCCGGCCAGCAGCGTCAGCCAGGGGCCCTCGAGCAGCGTCAGCGACACCGCGCCGGCGCCGAGCGAAGGGGGATCGAGGATCCGGTAGACGGCGCAGATGGCCGCCAGCACGCCGAGCAGCGCCACCGAGCCGCCCGCTCCACCCGGCACGGGCGCAGCGGCGCGCACCAACGGCAGCAGCGCGTCCAGCATCGCCAGCCCGGCGAGTACGAGCAGGAAGCCCTTCATGTACGGCAGCGCCTGGTGCTCGGTGATCCGCGTCAGCGAGCTCGACTGTCCGACGCCGGCGCTGACCAGCGAGCTCACCCGGTACCACGGCAGGAATACGCTCGCCACGAGCGCGCTCGCGCCGAGTGCAGACATCGACAGGCCATATCGGGAGCGATCTGCGGCCATCCTGCACGCAACATCGGTCACAATCTCGGCGAGCTTGACCCGGGTGGACGATCATGCGCCGACAAGCAGGGAGCTGACCGCCGCGCGCGCCGCGGTCAGCCACTCGTCCTGGTCCTGCGGGTCGGCGGTGAGGAACGCCGCCGGGATCTGGTTGCGCTCGGTCAGCGCGCGGGTGAGTGCCTCGCCGGCGGCCGGCAACTCGCTCGTGGGCGCTGTTCTGGGCGCCTCGTAGACGAGCCCGCGTACGGTCGTGTCGATCATCTGCGTCAGGAAGAACTCCAGTCGCGAGCTGTGAAGCGCGCGCAGCTCCTGCTCGCCGCCGGCGGCGGTGCCGAGCAGCCAGCAGACGATCGTGACGCTGTCGAGCGCCCCCCGCAGGGTCGCGAGCCGATCGGGCGTGCCGAGCCAACACTCCGCGCCGGCGGCCTCGATCGCCGCGCGACCGCCATCGCTGCGCGTTGTGATGCGCACCGCGTGACCTTCGAGCACCAGCGCCTCGGCCAGACGCCGGCCCCTGCAGCCCCCCGCCACGAGCAGTATCCGCGCCACGGCGCGCCATGTTACGTGCCGCGACGCGAGCTCTGCCCGACGCGCGCAGGCGGTGATGCTCGACTACCATCACGTGCCGCCCATGACCGAGCCGTCGCCAACCGAACCAGACGTCGTGACAATGGAGAAGATCGTGGCGTTGTCAAAGCGCCGCGGCTTCGTGTTCCCCTCCTCGGAGATCTACGGCGGCGTCGGCTCGACGTATGACTTCGGCCACTACGGCGTGCTGTTGAAGACCAACGTCAAGAACGAGTGGTGGCGCGCGATGCTGCAGGAACGCGATGACATCGTCGCGATCGACTCGGCGATCCTGCAGCACCCGAAGGTGTGGGAGGCATCTGGTCACCTCGCGGGCTTCACCGATCCGCTCGTGGACTGCAGGACGTGCGGACAGCGCTTCCGCGCCGACCACCTGCAGGAGCTCGCGTGCGGTCGCAAACCGTCAAAGCACCCTGGCGAAACCGACGAGTGCGACCTGACGGAGGCGCGCGACTTCAACCTGATGTTCGAGACGACGATCGGCCCGGTGAAGGAGTCGGGCGCGACCGCGTACCTGCGACCGGAGACGGCGCAGGGGATCTTCATCAACTTCAAGAACGTGCTGCAGTTCTCGCGCAAGAAACCGCCGTTCGGGATCGCGCAGGTGGGCAAGTCGTTCCGCAACGAGATCACCCCCGGCAACTTCATCTTCAGGACGCGTGAGTTCGAGCAGATGGAGATGGAGTTCTTCGTGCCGCCGGCCGACGCGCAGCAGTGGTTCGAGCACTGGCTGTCGGAGCGCGAGCGCTGGTACGTCGAGCTGGGCCTGCGCCCCGACCACCTGCGTCTGCGCGCCCATGACCAGGACGAGCTGTCGCACTACTCCTCGGGAACCAGCGACGTCGAATACCTCTTCCCCATCGGCTGGTCGGAGCTCGAGGGCATCGCCAACCGCGGCGACTTCGACCTCACCCAGCACGCCAACGCGTCGGGCGAGAAGCTCGAGTACTTCGACCAGGCGAGCGGTGAACGCTACGTGCCGTACGTGATCGAGCCCGCCGCCGGTGCCGACCGCGCGACCCTGGCGTTCCTGGTGGACGCCTACGACGAGGAACTGGTCGAGCGCGAGGGCACCGGCGCGGGCGAGATGCGTACGGTGCTGCGCCTGCATCCGCGCTTGGCGCCGGTGAAGGCGGCGGTGCTGCCGCTGGTCGGCAAGGATGGCCAGCCGGAGCTCGCTCACGAGGTGCATCGGGCGCTGCGCGCGCGTGTCCAGTCCGAGTACGACGCCGGTGGAGCGATCGGCCGGCGCTACCGCCGCCAGGATGAGATCGGAACCCCGTTCTGTCTTACTATTGACCATCAGAGCGTCGAAGACGGCACGCTGACGTTGCGCGATCGCGACTCGCTCGCGCAGGAGCGATTGCCGATCGAGGGCATCGCCGAGGAGATCGAGCGGCGCGTGCAGGCGCCGTGGACCACGCCGAAGCTAACCACCGGATAGGAGGGCAATGGACTTCGACCTGACCGACGAGCAGCGCCTGATCAAGGACACCGCGCGCGAATTCGCCGACAAAGAGATCGTGGTGCAGTCGCGCGAAAACGCGCGCAATCACCACTTCGACCTCGAGATGGTGAAGAAGATCGCCGACCAGGGCTACCTCGGGGCGATCGTGCCGCCGGAGTACGGCGGCGCTGGACTGGACTACCTGAGCTACGGCCTGGTCGTCGAGGAGATCGGCCGTGCGGACTCGTCGATCAGGACGGTGATCTCGGTGCAGACCTCGCTGGTGTGCTCGGGGATCCTGAAGTTCGGCACCGAGGAGCAGAAGCACAAGTACCTGCCGAAGCTGTGCTCGGGCGAGTGGCTCGGCTGCTTCGGGCTGACGGAGCCTGACACGGGCTCGGACGCGGCCAACCAGAAGACGCGCGCCCGCAAGACGGACTCGGGCTGGGTGATCAACGGCGCGAAGATGTGGATCTCGATGGCCAGCTACGCGAGGCTGGCGCTGATCTTCGCGCAGACCGACCCGGAGCTGGGCTACAAGGGCATCGCGTGCTTCATGGTCGACACCGACCAGCCGGGCTTCACGACGCAGACGATCGAGCACAAGATGGGCCTGCACGGCTCGGACACCGCCTCGATCTCGCTCGACGAAGTCGAGGTCTCAGACGAGCAGATGCTCGGCAACGTCGGCGATGGCTTCAAAATCGCGCTGTCGAATCTCGAGTCGGGGCGCTACTCGGTGGCGTGCGGCGCGGTGGGCATCTGCCAGGGGTGCGTGGATGAGTCGGTGAAGTACTCGAAGGAGCGCGTGCAGTTCGGCAAACCGATCGCGAGCTTCCAGCTGGTGCAGGCGATGATCGCGGAAATGGTGTTGAAAACCGACGCCTCGCGGATGCTCGCCTGGCGCGCCGGCTTCCTCAAGGACAGGGGCCGCCCCAACAGCCTCGAGACCTCGATCGCCAAGCTCCACGCGACGGAAGCGTCGCTCGAATGCGCGAACCTCGCGATCCAGGTGCACGGCGGCGCGGGCTACGTCGATGACCATCCGGTCGAGCGCTACTTCCGCGACGCGCGCGTGACGACCATCTACGAGGGCACCTCGCAGGTCCAGCAGATGCTGATCGGGCGAGCGATGACCGGCATCAACGCGCTCGTGCCCGTCTAGGCGCGCGCGGGACACGAGCGATGGCAACCGATGAGGGCACGAAGACGTCTGATGAGGCCGGCTCCGCCGGCGAGGCGGGTCGCGCAGCGACCGTGATCGGCGTGCTGGGAGCCGGCACGATGGGTGCCGGCATCGCTCAGCTCGCGGCGCGCTCGGGGGCGCGCACGCTGCTGCACGACCCGTTCGCGAGAGGCGCTCGCGCGCGGCATCGCCAGCGCCGAGGACGGGCTTCGCAAAGAAATGGTGAAGGGCAAGCTGACGGAGGAGGACGCGGCGGCGGCCTCCGAGCGCCTGGAGCCGGTCGAGGACATGGCCGCTTTCGCGGACTGCGAGCTGGTGATCGAGGCGGCTCCCGAGCGCCTCGAGCTCAAGCACGAGATGTACGCGAAGCTCTCGGAGATCGTCAGCGAGGAGTGCGTGCTCGCGACGAACACCTCCTCGCTGCTGGTGACGGCGATCGCGAAGGGCGCCAGCCATCCCGAGCGCGTGGTCGGCATGCACTTCTTCAACCCGGCGCCGCTGATGCGTCTGCTCGAGGTGATCGCGGGCGTCGAGTCCTCACCGCGGGCGCTGGCGCTGGCGCAGGCAACGGGCGAGGCGATGGGAAAGACGGTGATCCTCGCCAAGGACGGGCCAGGCTTCATCGTCAACCGCTGCAACCGCCCGTTCGGCTTGGAGGCTCTGCGGTTGCTGCAGGAGCAGCTCGCCGACGTCGAGACGATCGACCGCATCTGTCGCATGGCGGGCGGCTTCCGCATGGGGCCGTTCGAGCTGATGGACCTCGTGGGCGTCGACATCGGCTTCGAGATCTCAAAGAGCTTCTACGAGCAGAGCTTTGGCGAGCCGCGCTGGCGTCCGTCGATGATCGCCGCGCGCTACGTGGCGGCCGGCCTGTACGGCCGCAAGAGCGGGCGCGGCTACTACGACTACAGCGGCGATAAGCACCGCCCCGAGGACCCCGCGCCACCCGAGGACGCTGCACCGGCGCAGGGCGAGGGCGTCGTGGTGATCGCGGGCGCAAGCGTGTTGGCGGACGAACTGCGCGAGGCGGCGAGCCGAGCCGGCTATGAGGTGCGCTCGCCACATGCGCCGACGGGTGGCGTGCTGCCGGGGCTGGTGCTCGACTGCGAACCGGCGCCCGCGCGAGACCCGCATGCGAACGCGCTCGCTGGTGGGCTACCGGAGCGCCGCGGCGCGGCTCAGCCGCACGGCGGCGCGTGTGCGCTGCTGTGCGCGACAGGGTCGCTGGGCGCGCTCGATCCGGGAGGCAGCGCCGTCGGCTTTCACGCGCTGCCGCCGCTCTCGCAGTCGCGGCTGGTGGAGCTGACCCGCAACGACTCCTCCTCGCCTTTGGCGGCCGCCCGCGCGGAGCGCTTCTTCGCAGCGCTCGGCAAGCACGTTGCCTGGGTGGGCGACGCGCCGGGGCTGGTGCTCGGCAGGATCGTCAGCCAGGTGATCAACGAGTCGGCGTTCGCGCTCGGCGAAGGCGTCGGCAGCGCGCGCGACATCGACACGGGCATGGTGCTCGGCCTCAGCCACCCGCGCGGGCCGCTCGAGTGGGCCGATGCGATCGGCTTGGAGCACGTGCTGAACGTGCTGCTGGCGCTGTGCGAGGAGTACCGCGAGGAGCGCTACCGCCCGGCGCCGCGAGCTGCGCCGCCTGGTTGGGGCCGGGCGGCTGGGGCGCGCCAGCGGCGCGGGCTTCTTCGACTACGAGGATTGACGCCGGCGGCCGCGCGGCGCGAGCGGATCTCACGTTTGCCGGTGTTGCGACGTTCTATGAGCGTGAGCTACGGTGTCACCCGCCCGATCCGCAGCGGCCCGCGCGCCAGGAGCACGGCGAGCGGCCTGCCGCCCTTCCAGCGCTTCCTCGACGGGCACAGCGCGTGCGTGTGGCGCTTCCTGGTGTCCTCCGTCGGCCCGACGGACGCGGAGGACTGCTTTCAGGAGACGTTCATCGCGGCGCTGCACGGCTATCCGCGCCTGCGAGCAGGATCGAATCTGCGCGCGTGGGTGATGACGATCGCCCACAACAAGGCGATGGACACGCATCGCGCGCGAGCGCGGCGGGCGCTGCCGATGGAGGACGTCGCGGCCGTGGACGACCGCAGCACGGCATCTCCGCGCGTGCGTCGAGGAAACACTGTGGAGCGCGGTGCGAGAGCTCCCCGACAGGCAGCGCTCAGCAGTGGCGCTCAGGTACATGGCCGATCTTCCCCACCGTGAGATCGCGGAGGCGATCGGCTGCTCGGAGGAGGCCGCCCGCCGTTCGTTGCACGAGGGACTGACAAAGCTGAGAAAGGTGGTGAGCAGGTGACGACCGTTGACAGACAGGGGACTGGACACGCTCGAGCAGGCGCTGCGTCGAGGACCGCGCGTGCGGTCCGGTGAGCGCGAGGCGGCCGCCGCGGCCGCCGAGCGCGTGAGCTCGCGGATCGCGAGCGAAGGTCTCGCCGACATCACCTACGCACCGGTCGATTCGCCGTTCGGGCCGCTGCTGGCGGCGGCGACCAGCAAGGGCCTCGTCCGCGTCGCCTTCCCGGAGGAGGATGTGGACGCGGTGCTCGCCGGTCTCGCGCGACGGATCTCGCCGAGGATCATCGAGGCGCCGGCGTCGTTCGATGCCGTGCGCCGCGAGCTCGACGAGTACTTCGACGGCAGCCGCCGCGCGTTCGGGCTGGCGCAGGACTGGGCGCTGATGAGCGCGTTCGGACGCAAGGTGTTGGGCGCGACCTACGACATCCCCTACGGAGGCGTCCTCTCCTACGCGGAGGTCGCGGCGGAGGCGGGCAGTCCACGCGGCTCGCGAGCGGCGGGCAACGCGCTCGGTTCGAACCCGATCCCGATCGTCGTGCCCTGTCATCGCGTGTTGCGCAGCGGCGGCAACCTCGGCGGCTATGGCGGCGGCCTGGATCGCAAGCGTTACCTGCTCGAGCTGGAGGGCGCCCTCCCGGACGGCCGCTGAGCGGCGCGATACTGCGTCCTCGGTCGCTCGCGTACCAAGTACGCCACGCTCCCTGCGTCCTTGTCTCGCTTGCTCAGCGACCGTCCGGGTGCGGACTGGCCGCCGGCGCGCGCTCAGGGCACGCGCACGGCGAAGCTGCCGACCGGCACGGCGACGCTGCCGGGACCTTCGATGCCGCCCGGCCCGAGCGCTTGACGCAGCGTGACGCTGCCGCGGACGAGGCCGGCGCGGAGCGTGGGTCCGTATTCGCCGATCGTGCGCGTGATGGTCTGCCCGGCGGCGATGTTGGAGTTGGTGCTCATGCCGCCGTAGGCGCCGGGCGCCATGCCCGGTTCACGCCAGTTGATGCCGTACACGCGGCGGGCGTCGGTGACGGGCGTCCGCGCGGTGAAGCTGATCGTGATCACGTAGCGGCCGTGACGTCCGCGGGTGAGGCGCGTGTGGATCGGCGTAGCGACCGCGGCGGCGCTCGGCGCTTTGCCGACCTGGACGTAGCCGACGGGCTCGGACAGCGACGGCGTGCAGGCGTAGGAGCCGCCGATCCAGCTCTTGCTGGTCAGATGGCAGGTGGAGCCGTCGCGGTAGTGGATTTCCTTGATCGGGCCATCGACGGGCACGATGTCGGCGGTGCCGGCGTTGGCGAAGTTCAGCAGCTGGTGGGCCGATGCCAGGGTGACGAACATGTAGGCGCCGTCGGCGCCGACCGTGGGCAGCGTGTGGCGCTGGCCGTCGAGCACGTAGGTGATGCTCTGCGCCTCGGGTCCGAGCAGGCCGTAGTAGATGTTGCGCAGGTCGCCCTGCGCGCAGATCGTCGCGGGCTTGGCCCCGTGTTCCCGTTCCTGGCGTGTCAGGCGCAGGCCCTTTTCGTAGGGCCCAGCGCTCGGCGGCACGCAGCCCCCGAGACGCCCGCCGACCCCGATCCAGGCGCTCGCGGCGCGCTCGTCGGCGGTCACGTTCGTGAACAGGCGGCCCTTGCCGTCGAGCAGGGCACAGCTGTTGACAGCGAAGGCGGCGCTGACGGGCAGTTCGTGAAAGCGCCCGTCGTTGGCGAAGGCGCCGTCCTGGCCGAGCGCGCCGAGTTTGCCGTCGACGATGCGCCCGAGCTGCAGGCAGCCTTCGCCGCGGTGGTGCTGAGCACGCGCATGCCCCAGTCGGGGCCTCCGGCGGGGTCGGGTGCGGCGATCGGCAGCATGCGCACCGTGCCAGGGACGAGCGCCGCCGGAGCCTTCGTGCGCGTTGCCGTACAGCGAGAACGGCAGCTTCGCCGGCGCGCCGAGCTGGATCAGCCCGGCGCCGAACGCGCCGCCGACGAGCACGAGCCCGACGCCGAGCGCGATCAGCGGCGTCCGCGCGCCAGCGGCCGTTCAGGCGTCGCGCGGGAGAGCCACCCGAGCAGGCCGGCGCGCCGGGGCTGCGCGCCCGGCGCTCGGCGGCGTCGTAGAGCTGGCTACGGACTTCGGGCAGCAGTGTCATGACGGGTTCTCCAGTTCGGCTCGCAGATTCGAAAGGCCGCGGCTGACGCGCTTGCGGACGACCAGCTCGGATGTCTCGAGCTCGCCGGCGATGTCCGGATAGGAGCGCTCGTCGAGGACGCGCGCGCGAACGGCCTCGCGCTGCTCGGCGGGCAGCCGCTCGAGCAGCTCGAGCACCCAGCCGCTCGCGCCGGCGGCGGACTCCACGCGCTCGAGTTCGTCGCTGGTGAAGGCGACCGCGTCGCTGATGCCGACGCGGCGTCGCGCGCGGGCCTCCACCCGGCCGCGGCGCAGGCTGCTGGTGAGCGTGTTGCGAGCGATCGTGAACAGCCAGCCGGCAGCGGTTGGATTCTCGGGCCGGTAGCGATGCGCGGCGCTCAGCGCCGCGGCGAACACCTCGGCGGTGAGATCGCCCGCAACCTCAGGATCCGCCGGTGCGGCGCGTGAAGTAGCCGACGACGGCGGTCTCGTAACGGTCGTAGAAGGCCGCAAACGCGTCAGGCTGCGAAGCCGTCGCCGCCAGCAGCTCGCCGTCGCTGAGTTCGCCGCGATCCATGCCCGATTAACGCCGCTCGCACGATTCTGTGACCGATCGACGGCGGCGCTTCACCCGCGTGCACGCGCCACCTCAGCAGCGCGTTATTGCGGACTCGGCGGCTATGACCGAGCGGCGCCGGGGCCGACTCGGCGGCAGGCGCCCACTGCGTTTCGGCTGGATCGCCGAGCGGCATTCCCGACGGAATCGGGATGCCGGGTGTGTCGCGCAGGTACCACTCGGCGTCGAGCGCCGCCTGGCAGCCCGAACCGGCGGCTGTGATCGCCTGCCGGTAGATGTGGTCGACGAGGTCCCCCGCAGCGAATACGCCGGGGAGCTTGGTGCGGGTGGACTTGTCCTCGGTGACGACATAGCCGTTCTCGTCGAGCTCGACCTGCCCGCGCACGAGGCCCTGACTGCGGCTCGTGCCCGACCGCGATGAACACGCCCGTGACGGGGATCTCGCGCTCCTCGCCGGTGGCCGCCTGGGTCAGCGTGGCGTGGCCCAGCGTCCCCTTCTCACCCGCGACGAACTCCTTGACCGTGTATGGGGTGACGAACTCGATGTTCGGCTGCGAACGCGCGCGCTCGAGCATGATCTTGGAGGCGCGGAACTCGTCGCGGCGGTTCACGACCGAGACCTTCTTGGCGAACTTCGACAGGAAGATCGCCTCCTCCATCGCGGAGTCGCCGCCGCCGACGATGACGGTCTGGGCGTCGCGGAAGAAGGCGGCGTCACATGTCGCGCAGTAGCTGACGCCGCGGCCGGAGAGCTCATCCTCGCCGACGACGCCCAGCTTCTTGTGCTCGGCGCCCATCGCCAGGATGACGGTGCGCGCACGGTGCTCGGTGTCGCCCACCCACACGCGATGGATGCCGCCAGGCTCGCTGGCCAGCTCGACGCGCTCGGCCTGGTCGGTGACCAGCCGCGCGCCGAAGCGCTCGGCCTGCTCGCGGAACTTCTGCATCAGCTCCGGGCCCATCACGCCCTCGGTGAAACCGGGGTAGTTCTCGACGTCGGTCGTCTGCTGCAGGAGCCCGCCCCAGGCGAACCCCTCGATCACCAGCGGGTTCAGATTCGCGCGGGCGGTGTACAGGGCGGCCGTGTAGCCGGCCGGTCCGCTGCCGATGATGATCACGTTCTCAACGTCGCTCATCTGATCTCCCGTCTTGCTCCGCGCGCCCGAAACCGGGGGCGCTTTACTTTGTAAAGTATAGCACTGCGGCTGCTTGCGTTGCCCATTATGAGCCCTGGAGGGCGGCGGCCGGCTCAGCCGCCCCGGCGCGCCCGGCGCCGCCCGCGGAGATCGGCGCTTCGTGGCGCCAGCGCGCCACCGTGCGACGCAGCTGGAAGTACGCCACGACCCCGGGAAGCGTCGGCAGCCAGAACGAGATCGCACGGTAGGACAGAACCGCGACGACCGCGAGGTCGAGCTGCACGCCAAAGGCGACGAACGCGCCGATCATCCCGCCCTCGACGCCCCCCAGGCCGCCGGGCAGCGGCAGCAGGTTGCCGAGCGTGCCGACGAAGTAGGCCATCCAGATGACGGTGAACGGCGGCGGCGAGCCGAAGGCATGGAACATCGCCCACAGCACCGAGATGTCAAAGCCCCACCACGCCAGGGCGCCGAGCAGCCCCGGGTCGCGGCTGCGGATCAGCGCGATCGCGGTGCGCACGCCGCTGGCCGCGAGCGCCGGCACGGTCGCTGCGCGCGCGAGCCAGTGCGCGGCGCGACCCGAACCCGTGCCGCCCCGCTGGAGCCGACGCTCGAGGTCCCCGGGAATCAGCGCGATCGCACCGGCCAGCGCGAACAGCACCGCCGCCACGATCGCCGGGACGATCGTGATGGCGAAGGAGCCGCCGCCGGGGAACAGGCCGATCCCGAGGCCGATGCCGTCGATCAGCAACGAGCCGGCGTAGACGACGTACAGCAGCACCATAAACGCCACCAACCGCGACGCCACCAGGCGCGATTCCAGTCCCGCGCGACGCAGCGCCCAGGCGGTCAGCGCGATGCCGCCGGCGCCGCCGGCGGCAAACAGCCGCGTCGCGACGACGCCGGCCATCGTGATCTCGTAGCTCTCGAGCCAGCCGATGCGCTCGGGCGGCAGCGGATCGCGCACGAACACAGAGCGGAACAGGACGATGTAGCCCGCGAAGGACAAGCCCTCGAGCACCATGCCGGCCGCCAGCCACCAGACGTCGCCGCCCTCGATCTTGTCGAGCGTCTTGCCGACCCCGGCGAGGTTCGGCAGCACGAAGTACAGGAAGCCGACGCCGGAGAGCATGAAGACGGAGAACGCGACGATCTGGCTGCGCGTGAGGATCACACGCGGCATCTCCTCTTCGTGCCCGGTGCCAGCGCGGGCCGGCGCCGCGGCGAGCGTCTCCTCCTGGCCGTCCTCGGCCGCCTCCGGTCCGGCGCGCTCCATCTTGCTCGTGCTCACCCCCCTTCCTCCTCAGGCTCCCTCGTGGGCCAGTTCCTCCAGCGTCGCGATCGCGCGCCCGAGACGTGCGAGGGCGGGGCCCGCGCGCGGCCCCAGCCGGCGCACCGCAACGGTCAGCCCGGCCCCGGCCAGCAGGTCGACGGCGTAGTGCTCGCCGAGGTACACGAGCGCGAATCCCAACGTCGCCGCGTAGCCGAAGCCCAGCGCGCCCGCGACCGGCCCCACCTCGGCGAGCAGGAGCGCGGCCATCACGGATGTGGCGAAGTGCAAAGAGGGCATCGCGGCGAGGGGATTGCCTCCAAACACACTGTAGAGCGAGCCCCAGCGGTCCTTCCAGAACACCTCTCCGTATTCGACCATCATGCGCCGCACCGCCGGTGCCGGCTCGCGCCCCGCGGCGGCTGTCTCGGCGGCGTACCACGGCGGCGCGGTGGGCGCGAGCCAGTACACGCTGGCGCCGATGTCGAACACCGCGTAGGTGAGAACGGCGGCGCGCGTGAAGCGCCGCCGATCGCGCGCGAGGATGTAAAGCAGCGAGCCGTGCGGCACCATGAACCAGCTCCAGTGAGCCCACACGAGCACGCGGTCGAGCTTGCGCCAGTCGGCGACGCTGGGGCCACCGGAGGCGAACGTCCGCTGCAGGCGGACGCTCGGCAGCTCGCCCAGCCCGAGCAGGCGGTCGGCGGCGATCGGATAGTCGACGTGCACCCGCGCTCGCTGTGCGTCGGGATCGTCGTGCGGGAACTTGTAGGCGGCGAGGTAGGCCCACATCTGCAGGGCACAGGTCGCCACGTCACGCCCCCGCGAGCGGCGCACCGCGATGCAGAGGCCGACGGGCGCCCCGAACGCGATCGTCTGCACGAGCAGCGGCGGCGCGCTGACCCGCTTGCGCACGAGTGGCGCGGCGACACCGGCGGCCACCATCCCCCAGGCGGTTGCTCTGATCGCCCTGGACAGCCGCACTGGGCGGGGAGTATATGTGCGCGCCGCGGCGGCTACTCGGCGACGCGCGCCGCGGCGGCAGCGTCGATGAGGGCGCCCACGACCGAGCTCGCGAGATCGGCCTCGGGGTGCCACTGCACCCCGAGCACGAAGACGCCGTCGGCGAGCTCGATCGCCTCGGGGAGCTCGTCGAGCGTGGAGATCCCGCTCACGATCAGGCCCTCGCCGAGCCGGCCGACACCCTGGTGGTGGTGTGACTTGGTGGGATGGACGAGCTCGCCGGCGGCGCGTGCGGCCAACGAGCCCTCCGTCAGCATCACGTCGTGGTCGGACCCGTCGAAGGAGCCCACGACGCGACGGTGCTCGTGATGACCGAAGCGCTCGGGCAGATGCTGCACGAGCGTGCCGCCCAAGGCCACGTTGATCAGCTGCATGCCGCGACAGATGCCGAGCACCGGCAGCTCATGCTCGATCGCCGCCCGCGTCAGCGCCACCTCGAAGGCGTCGCGCTCGGGCACGGTTCCGGTCGTCTCGGGATGCGCCTGCTCACCGTAGGAGGCCGGATCGATGTCTGCGCCGCCGGCGAGGATCAGGCCGTCGATCAGCTCGAGCGCCTGCTGCGGCTCGACAGCAAGCTCGGGGTCGGGCGGCAGCATCGCGACCAGCCCGCCGGCGCGTTGCACGGCATCGACGTAGTTTCGCGGTAGCAGCGCCGCCTGCTGGTCCCACACGCTCCAGCGCGCACGCTCGATCGCGGTGCAGATGCCGATCACGGGCCGTCTCATGCTGCACACCATAGGATCAACGCCAACACGATGGCGGCTGTGATGCCGATCCAGTCGAGCAGAGGAGACCGATGAGCCAGTCGAGCACAGAGCTTGAGAGCGTCAATGTGCGCGTCGCGGACGGCGCCGCCACGATCGAGCTGAACCGGCCGCAGGCGCTGAACGCCTGGAACGCGCAGCTCGGCGCGGACCTGCTGTCCGCGCTGCGCGCAGCCGCGGCGGACGACGCCGTACGGGCCGTGCTGATCACCGGCGCCGGCCGCGCCTTCTCCTCGGGCGCGGATCTGAAGGACATGAGCGGCGGCGCGAGCACCGCCGAGGGTCACCCGGACGTGTACACCACGCTGACCGAGCGCTATCACCCGATCATGCAGGCGATCCGCGAGCTGCCTATGCCCGTGATCGCCGCCGTCAACGGGCCGGCGGTGGGGATCGGCTGCTCGTTGGCGCTCTGCTGCGATTTGATCGTCGCGGCCGAGAGCGCGTACTTCCTGCTGGCGTTCGTCAACATCGGCCTGGTCCCCGACGGTGGCTCCTCGCTGTTCGTGCCAAGTCGGGTGGGCATGGCGCGCGCGAGTGAGATGTCGATGCTCGGCGAGCGTGTGGGCTCCGCCCAGGCCCTCGACTGGGGCCTCATCAACCGCGTGTTCGCCGACGAGGAGCTGCGCCCCCAGGCGGCGGCGCTGGCCGCACGCCTCGCCGCCGGACCGACGCGGTCCTACGCAGGCACCAAGCGCCAGCTGAACAGCTGGCTGTACGCACGCATGCCCGAGCAGCTCGAGCTGGAGGCGCGAATCCAGCAGGAAATGGCCGGCAGCGCGGACATGATCGAGGGCGTGAGCGCGTTCGTGGAGAAGCGTCCGGCGCGCTTTTCCGGACGTTAGAAGCCTCGTGGCAAACGTCATCAAGCGCGTCCGGCCCGCGCCTGAATAGAATCCCCGCCGCCTTGGGCCACCTGCTCCCCGCAATGCTCGCGTTCTTTGGTCCTGCGCACGGTGCTTCGCCGAACGCGCACGAGATCAGCAACCTCTACGACATCACGCTCTACATAGCGCTGGTGATCTTCTTCGCTGTGGAGGGCGCGCTGGTGTACGCGCTGGTCAAGTTCCGCAAACGCAAGGGCGCATTGCCGGCGCAGATCCACGGCAACACGCGCCTGGAGGTCGGCTGGACGGTGGCGGCGGCGGTGATCCTGCTGGCCCTCGCGGTGTTGACCTTCGCAAAGCTGTCGTCGATCCAGGATCCGCCCAACTCAGGACCGGGCGGGTCCTCGCTGGCAGACCTCGGCGAACAGAACAACCTGCTGTACGCCAGCAACCAGCGCAGGCTGCCGCCGAACGGCAAATCGCTGGAAATCACGGTGATCGGCCGCCAGTACGTGTGGCAGTTCGTGTACCCGGGGGCGAGCGAACCCGACGGTCTGGGCGCGCCCTACAGCTATGAGGAAATGGTGGTGCCGACCAACACCACGGTCACGCTGAACATCGTCTCCGAGGACGTCGTGCACTCCTGGTGGGTGCCGGAACTGGGCGGAAAGTTCCAGGCGGTGCCGGGATACCACAGCTACACGTGGTTCAAGCTCAGCAAGCCGGGGCTGTTCCGGGGTCAGTGCGCGCTGCTGTGCGGGCGTGGGCACGCGCGCATGATCGCGACTGTCAGGGCGGTTGCGCCCGCGCAGTTCGAAGCGTGGCTGGCGAACCAGAAGCAGGAGATTGCGACGGCGAACGCAGAAGCGGCGAAGGCACGCGCCAAGCTCAACGGCGAAACCGGCCCAGGACAGGTCGAGAACCCCTAGGACACCAGGAGACCAGCGCACGACATGGCCACCTACGTAGCCCCAATCCCAGAGATAACTGCCCATCGCGCCGAGCGCGAGGCGCGCGGCTGGACGAGCTGGATCACGACGACCGACCACAAGCGCATCGGGATCATGTACATGGTCCTGACGTTCGTGTTCTTCATCCTCGGCGGCGTCGAGGCGCTGATGATCCGCCTGCAGCTGGGCGCTCCGAACAACACGCTCGTGACGCCGGAAATCTACAACCAGCTGTTCACGATGCATGGCACGACGATGATCTTCCTGTTCGTCGTGCCGATGATGGCGGGGATCGCCAACTACTTCCTGCCGCTGATGATCGGCGCGCGCGACATGGCGTTCCCGCGCCTGAACGCGCTGTCCTTCTGGCTGCTGCTCGCCGGCGGGATCGTCTTCTACGCGTCGATCTTCTGGCACCCGCCGGAAGCGGGCTGGACGAGCTATCCCCCGCTCTCCAGCGCTCTGTATTCCCCGTCGGGCGGGCAGGACGCGTGGATCTACCTGATCCACCTCACCGGCATCTCATCGCTCCTCGGCGCGATCAACTTCTACGCGACCGTCGCCAACATGCGCGCGCGCGGCATGAGCTGGGGCCGGCTGCCGCTGTTCGTGTGGGCGATGCTGACGTACTCGGTGCTGCTGATCCTGGCGCTGCCGGTGATCGCGGGCGCGGTGACGATGCTGCTCACCGACCGGCACTTCGGCACCCACTGGTTCGACCCCGCCGAGGGCGGCTCGCCGCTTCTGTGGCAGAACCTGTTCTGGTTCTTCGGACACCCCGAGGTCTACATCATGGTGCTGCCGGGCTTCGGAATCGTCTCTGAGATCCTGCCGGTGTTCGCGCGCAAGCCGATCTTCGGCTACAAGGCGATCGCAGCGTCGACCGTGGCGATCGCGTTTCTGGGGTTCTTGACGTGGGCGCATCACATGTTCACGGCGCCGATCCCCGAGGCGATCCTCGTGTTCGTGATGCTCAGCTCGTTCCTGATCGCGGTGCCTACGGGCGTGAAGATGCTCAACTGGATCGCGACGCTGTGGCGCGGCACGATCGAATTCAAGACGCCGCTGCTGTTCTGCGCGGGGTTCATCGCGGTGTTCCTGATCGGCGGCATCTCCGGGGTGTTCCTGGCGATCTTCCCCGTCGACTGGCAGCTCAACGAAACCTACTTCGTGGTCGCGCACATCCACTTCGTGCTGGTCGGCGGCGCCGTGCTACCGATCTTCGCCGCGATCTACTACTGGTTCCCGAAGATCACCGGGCGTATGCTCGGCGAAGGCCTCGGCAAGCTGAGCTTCTGGCTGATGTTCATCGGCATCATCGTCACCTTCCTGATTCAGCACGTGATCGGGCTTGACGGAATGCCAAGGCGCGTGTACGAGTACGACAACGTGGGTCACCTGCATCTCTACAACCTGATCTCGACGGTGGGCTCGTTCATCCTCGCCGCCGGGGTGCTCGCGACCGTCATCAACGTGTGGCGCAGCCTCAAGGTCGGCGTGGTCGCCGGCCCGGACCCGTGGAAGGCGAACACGCTCGAGTGGTTCACGGCGTCGCCGCCGCCGGTCAACAACTTCGACGTCGTGCCGCTGGTGCGCTCGTTCGAGCCTATGAAGGACATCCGCCGCGAGATCGAGCGAGCGAGTGGCGGCGCGCGCGCACCGGGAACGGCCACGGTCCCCGCAGGAGCGACGCAGGTCGGTCTCTAGATGAGCCTCGCGCCACACCCAGGCGCAGCGCCGGCGATCGAGACCCCGAAGCTCGTGATCGCCGATCGCCGCGCGGGCGGCGCGCTGCAGGTGCTGAGCGACTACCTCGAGCTGACCAAGCCGAAGGTCCAGTCGCTGCTGCTGCTGACGACGATCGCGACGATGTACGTGGCGGGCGATCCCTCGGTGCTGCTGGTCGCGCTGACTTGCCTCGGCGGCTATCTGTCGGCGGGCGGCGCGGGCGCGGTGAACCACTGGTTCGACCGTGACATCGACGCGCGCATGGCGCGTACCGCCACGAGACCGATTCCGGCGGGGCGGGTCGCGCCGCGCGCCGCGCTCGTGTTCGGTTGCACGCTCGCGGCGCTGTCGCTGCTCGAGCTCTCGCTGACGGTCAACCCGCTCGCGGCGGCGCTGTCGTTCTCGGGCTTCCTCGGCTACGTGTTCGTGTACACCGTCTGGCTGAAGCGGCGCACCCCGCAGAACATCGTCATCGGCGGCGCCGCCGGCGCAGTGCCGCCGCTGGTCGGCTGGGCGGCGGTCACGGGGTCGGTCAGCGGCACCGCGGTGATCCTGTTCTTCATCGTCTTCTTCTGGACGCCGCCGCACTTCTGGGCGCTGTCGCTGCTGATGAAGGAGGAGTACGGGAAGGTCGGCGTGCCGATGCTGCCGGTCGTGCGCGGTGAGGCCGAGACGCGGCGGCAGATCCTGCTCTACTCGGTGCTGTTGTACGCGGTCACGCAGTTGCCGTTCTGCGCCGGCGGCTTCGGCGCGATCTACCTCGTGGCCTCGCTGGTGCTCGGCGTCGGCTTCATCGCCGGCGCGGTGCGCCTGTACCGACGGGCCGACCGCCGCTCGGCGCTGCGCCTGTACCTGTACTCGCTCGCGTACCTCGCACTGCTGTTCTGCGCGATGGTCGCCGACCGGCACCTCTAGGCGGTAATCTTCCCGCCCATGATGACCCGTCGCCTCGCACGCAAGAACATCATCACCGGCCTGATCGTGGCCGCGATCTGCATGTTCATGTTCGGTCTGACGTTCGTCGTGGCCGCGGCATACGTCTCATGAGCCCGCTCGATCCCGAGGTGCCGCCGGTAGGCGAGGAGATTCACCTCCCCGGGCCGAGCATCCTGCCGCTGCTGACCGCGGTCGGCATCACCTTGACGCTGGTCGGCGTCACCACCTTCATCGAGTTCACGGTCGTCGGCGTGATCCTGACCGTCGTGTGCATCGCGCGCTGGATCAAAGACACGCGCCACGAAGTCAACGAGCTACCGCTCGACCACCACTGACCGGAGCGATCGAGGACGCCGGCCCGCGCAGCGTCCACGGCCCGCTGGCCGTGGACGGTGGCGGGCCTGCTCCCCAAAGCAGGCCTGCCACCTCCCCCGTCACCCCACGGCCACCCTGGCGGGCACCGGGCAGATCGCTCCGTCGTCGGTCCAGCAGCGCACGATGTCGCGCACCGACAGAACGCCGACGGTCTCGCCGCGCTGCAGGACGATCAGGTGACGGAAGCCGCCGCGGACCATCGCCGCCGCCGCCTCCTCCAGCGACCAGTCGGGCGCAGCGAAGACGACGTCGCGCGTCAGGTGGTCGGTGACCTGCTCGCTGTCTGGATCCTCGCCGGCGCCGAGCGCAACGAGGATGTCGCGCTCGGTGATGATCCCCGGGCCGGGGCTGTCGGGGTCCATGACCACGGCCGCCCCGACCCGCCGCTGGGCCATCAGCTTCGCCACCTCCCGCAGCGTGTGGCTGGGACCGACCGTGAGGACCATCTCGCTCATGCCTTGTTGGACTTGCATGCTCGCTCCTACCTCTCGCTCAGATGCTCCATCGATGGCGCAACAGCAACGCTCCTGCGGTCGAACGGCCCGGAGAAGCGTCGCTCCGAGCACTTGCAACTATTGCCTCAATCTAGTGCTCGAGAGCCTCGCCGTCAAGTGCTCGAGAGCCTCGCCATGAAGGTCTAGCTATCCGTCGGCGGACGGGTTAGGATCACCGGCGGGATGGAGCCGACAGGCGCACAGGAATCTTCGATGCGGGAACACGCGGGCGCGCATGCCTAGCCGGCGCTCGATGATCGTTGCGGGCGTCCTCGCGGTCATCGCCGTGGCGATCGGCATCTGGCTCAGCTACGCAATCCACTGGTTCCCGGTGCAGGCCTCAACCCAGGCCCACAACACCGACATCCTCTACCACGTGCTGATGATCGCGTCGATCCCGATCTTCGTGCTGGTCGTCGCGGTGATCCTGTTTTGCGTATGGCAGTTCCACATGCGCCCCGGCGAAGATCTCCTGGACGGTGCGCCGATACACGGCAACACGCGCCTGGAGGTCTTCTGGACGGCGATCCCGGCGATCCTGATGCTCGGGATGGTCGGCTACTCGTTCGTGATCCTTGCCGACAACGAAAAGAAACCGGCGCACGAGCTCCAGATCGGCGTCACCGGGCAGCAGTTCTACTGGTCCTTCCAGTATCCGCCGTCGGTGACCGGTGGCGGAACGATCAACAGCTATGACCTCTACCTCCCCGACAACCAGCCCGTGTACTTCAACATGCGCTCCAAGGACGTCATCCACGCGTTCTACGTCCCCGCGTTCCGCCTGCAGGAGGACGTCGTGCCCGGCATCACCACGCACATCCAGGCGACCCCGAACCGCCTCGGCAACTATGTGGCCGTGTGCAACCTGCTTTGCGGCGTTGGCCATTCGCTGATGCGCACGACCGTGCACGTGGTCACGCCCGCCCGCTTCCACGCGTGGATCCAGAGCCAGCTGAGCGCCGGCTCGAGCAGCTCGACCGGCGGGGGGACGAGCGGATAATGTTGCTCGCGGATGGCTTCGATCTGATGCTTTCACCGGAGGCTTGCTGATGGCCGCGAGGCTACGAGGCCCGGGCTTCTACCGCGCCGCCTGGCTGATGGTCGCCGCCGTCGGCTTCTCGGCGCTGCTGACGTGGGTGGTGCGCATGGCCACCGGCCACACGACCTTCACGCACTTCCTCTCCGGCGAAGCGATCCTGACAGTCGCACTGCTCGCGGTGCCGCTCGCGTTCCTCGTCGGCATCGGCGGCTTCGACTACTGGTTCTACTGGGCCACCGGCCGCCCGACCCGCCCCGAGGATCACTCCGGCCATGGCGCGTACACGTGGAAGGACTACTTCCGCATCAACACCGATCACAAGGTGATCGGTGTCCAGTACCTGGTGAACTCGTTCATCTTCCTGCTGATCGGCGGCCTGCTGGCGATGCTGATGCGCGCGCAGCTGGCACAGCCAGGGTCCCACTTCGTCAGCGCCAACACCTTCAACGGCCTGTTCTCGGTCCACGCGACGATCTTGATCTTCCTGTTCATGGTGCCGGTGTTCGCCGGCTTCGGCAACTACGTGATCCCGCTGATGATCGGCGCGCCCGACATGGCGTTCCCGCGCCTGAACGCACTGTCGTTCTGGCTGCTGCCGGTCGCCGGGACGATCATGCTGCTCAGCTTCCTCGCGCCCGGAGGGGCGTTTGCGGACGGCTGGACCGCATACGCGCCGCTGTCGACCAACTCACCGATCGGACAGGACTTCTTCTCGATCGGCGTGCAGTTCGCCGGCGCGTCCTCGATCATGACCGCGCTCAACTTCCTGGTCACGATCATCACGATGCGGGCACCGGGGATGAGCTTCTTCCGCCTGCCGTTGCTGGTTTGGGCGAACTTCGCGACCTCGCTGCTGGTGGTCATCGCAACACCGTTCATCGCCGCGTCGCAGTTCATGGTGCTGCTCGACCGCGCGCTCGGCTTCAACTTCTTCAATGCGGCGGCGGGTGGCAACGTGCTGATGTACCAGCACATCTTCTGGTTCTACTCGCACCCGGCTGTGTACATCATGATCCTGCCGGGCTTCGGGATAATCAGCGAAGTCATCGCGGTGAAGGCTCGCAAGCCGATCTTCGGCTACCGCATGATGGCGTTCTCGCTGCTCGCGATCGTCGGGCTCGGTTTCACCGTCTGGGCGCACCACATGTTCACTTCGGGCATGGCTGCGTGGATCCGCATCCCGATGTCGATCACGACCGCGATCATCGCGGTGCCGACCGGCATCAAGGTGTTCTCGTGGCTGGCGACATTGTGGCGAGGCGTGCTTCACCTCGACACGCCGATGCTGTTCGCGCTCGGCTTCATCACCACCTTCACGCTCGGTGGGATCAGCGGCATCATGCTTGCGATGGTGCCGTTCGACATCGACGTCAGCTCCACGTATTTCATCGTCGCTCACATTCACTACGTGCTGTTCGGCGGCTCGCTGATGACGATCTTCGCCGGCGTGTACTACTGGTTCCCGAAGATGACCGGACGCATGTATGACGAGCGTCTCGGTAAGTGGCACTTCTGGACTACGTTCATCCTGATGAACCTGACGTTCGGTCCGATGCACATCCTCGGCCTGCAGGGCATGCCCCGGCGCGTTGCCACCTATGCCGCCAAGTTCGCCGACCTCAACCTGTTCATCTCGATCGCGAGCTTCGGCCTCGGCCTGAGCATGCTGATCTTCCTGTACAACATGGTCACCAGCTGGCGCGGCGGGCCGAGAGCGGTGGCGAACCCTTGGCGCGGCATGACGCTCGAGTGGCAGGTTTCATCACCGCCGCCGATCTTCAACTTCGACCGCGTTCCGACGGTCGTGGGCGGTCCGTACGAGTACGGCGTTCCGGGCGCTGTCCACGGCATCCTCGGGCCGGCGCCAACCCCGGTGGGAGCGGGCTCCGGCGTCGCGCACGCACCAAGCCAATGAGGAGGAGGCACACCCGATGAAGGAAGTCCTTGTGATCGCGAACCGCACGCTCGGCGGCGAGAAGCTGCGCGAGGCGGTGCGCGAGCGCGCTGCGTCGGGCGAGGCCCGCTTCCGTCTCGTCGTCCCCCAGACCAACCCCTCCGCGGGCCTCGTGATCTATGACGAGGCGGTCCGCGAATCCGCCCAGGTGCGCGTCGATCTGGCGTTGTCGGCGGTCGCGGCGGAAGGTATCGAGGGCACCGGCGAGGTCGGCGACTCCGATCCGTTCATGGCGACGATGGACGCCGTCGCACAGCGCAGGCCCGACGAAATCATCCTCTCTACATATCCGATGCAGCACTCAGGGTGGCTGCGGCGAGATCTGATCGAACGGGTCCGCAACGCAACCGCGCTGCCGGTCGAGCACATCGTGGCCGACATCGATCAGGAAGGCCTGTCGGTGAAGGTCACACTGGTCGTCGCGCACAAGACCTCGAGCGGCGAGGAGCTGATCGCGCACCTGCTCGCCAAGGCGGGCGAAGCCGACTCGCGGCTGTTCATCGCCGTGGTCCCGCAGCTCGACGGCAGCGGTGGCGCGCCGCGCGAGGCGCGCGAACGCCTGGCGAGCATGCTCGACCGGCTGCACGCCGCCGGCCTGCTCAGCTCGGGAATGATCGGGGACCCCGATCCATACACCGCCACGATCAACGCACTGGAGCTCTTCCACGTCGATGACGTGGTGATCTCGACGCTGCCGGGCGAGCGCTCCGGGTGGATGCGCTCCAATCTGATCGAGCGTGTGCGCGGCGCCACTTCGGTTCCGGTCGAGCACGTCGTCGTCGACCCACAGCCCGCGACCGCCGCGACGCAGGCCGGGTAGCGGGGCCGAACATGGAGGCAGCCAGCATCTCGCACCCGAGCGGCGCCGCCGGCGCCCATGGGGACGCGAGCGAGCATCACGGGCCACCGCCCGCTCACCACAGCTCGCGGGTCGACGCGCCGTTGCTGGGAATGTTGCTTTTCATCATCTCTGAGGTGATGATCTTCGGGGCGTTCTTCACGGCCTACTTCTTCATCCGCATCGCCGAAGGTGAACCGTGGCCCGCGCCAGGCATGCACCTGCCGGTACCGGTGGCGCTCGTGAACACGCTGATCCTCGTGTCCTCGTCGTTCACGCTGCACTGGGCCGAGATGTCGATCAAGCGTGGCAACCGCTTCGGCTTCAAGGCCGGCATGCTCACGACGTTCATGCTCGGCTGCACGTTCCTGTTCATCCAGATCAACGAGTACGCGAACCTGGGCTTCGCGCCACAGGACCACGCTCAGCAGACCGTCTTCTACTCACTCACGGGGCTGCACGGCGCCCACGTGTTCATCGGCCTGCTGATCTTGTTGAGCGTGACGGTACGCGCCTTCCGCGGCCACTACAGCCCCGAGTCCCATCGCGGCGTCGAGGTGCCGGGCATCTACTGGCATTTCGTTGACATCATGTGGATCGTCGTCTTCACGACCGTCTACGTTCTCTGAGCGTCCTGGAGACGCGGCGTGAGGCTCGACTGTCGATCGCTGAAGCTGAACCCTTTGCGCTCCGAGGCGGACGCGTTCCGGCTGCTGTTGTACGCGGTGGCGCTTCTCGCGCTGATCGCGGTAGTGGCCGTGATCGTGCGCGTGATCCTCTAGCTACTTCACAGTGAGCGTGCCGTACATCCCGGCGGCGCGGTGACCGGGAGCTTCGCAGAAGAACGTGTACTTGCCCGGTTTCAGGTTGACGGTCACCGACGTCGTGCCCTTGGTGATGAACGAGCTCGCACCAAGCCGCGCCGTCTTCTGGGTGGCGCCGTTTTCGCCGGGTTCCACGGCGATGTTGTGCGAGACGCCCGACATGTTCGCCATCACGATCGTGACCGCACCGGGCTGCGCTTCGGCCTTGCTGGTCGTGTAGGCCAGCTGCCCGGCGGGGTTGGCGTCGATGTCCAGCTTGCCAGCCTTCTCGACCGCGGGCTTGCCCGCCCCCGGCGCTTCGACGGCGCTCGCCAGCAGGCCGGTGTCGGGCCCCGGGCGGTCGGCCGACTGGGCGACGTAGGCGGCGATGTCGGTCAGCGTGGAGCCGCTGGCGAGACCTTTCGGCATCACCCCGTCGGGGTTCGGATTCTGGACCTGGCCTTCGACGACCGTGCGCACCGTGTTTCGCTGCAGGCCTTCGGCGATGCTCGAGCGGAAGACTTCGTCGAGGTCGGGGCCGACGATGCCCTTGGTGTCAGCGCGGGCGAGCGCGTGGCACGAGCCGCACTTGGCGACGAATGCCTGCTTACCGACGATCAGGTTGGCATTGTCGTCGCCCTTGACGGCGCAACCGGCTGTGCCGAGCGCGGCCGCCATGAGCAGCGCCGCGCCACCGATGCGGCTCACCGCGCGCCGCGCATACCGGCCGCCGCCTGTTGCGCGGCTGCTTGCTCGCGGGAAGCTCACGGCGAAACCCTATCCGACCCGGCGGCGCGCGGGCAACATTTCGGGCATCGCGCCGCGCCGGCGCTCATGGCTCCTCGAGCGCCCCCAGATCGCCGCTCGCGGCCGCGATCACGCCGCGTGCTACGCCCTCCCACGACCAACGCTCGCGCACCGTCGCGACGAGCCCGGCGCGCGTGCGTGCCCGCAGCGCCGCGTCCGCCGACAGCCAGCCGATGGTCGCCGCCGCGAGCGCCTTCACCGCGTGGTCATCTACGGCAAACGACAGCCATGCGGCGGCCTCCTCGGGGATGGCCTGCGCGAGCACCGTGCTGACCTCGGCGAGCCCCGAGTGCGCGGCGCTGATCGGCATCGCCGCGCACGCGGCCGCCTCGGCGGCGACCATCCCGAACGCCTCAGGGAAGGTACTCGGCACGACCACCGCATCACACGCGGGGAGCAGGTCCGCGAGCTCCTCGTGCTCGAGTCGCCCGGTCAGCACCAGCCGCCGCCCGAGCTGAGACGCGGCCTCTAGGTAGCGCGCGCGCTCAGCGCCCTGAAGGCTGTCGAAGAACGCGAGCAGATGACGCAGCGGCTGCGCGGGGCGCGAGGGGTCCTCGACCGCGCGGCCGGCGCGCGCCAGCTCGCGCGCCCGCTCCAGATCGCCCGCGGCGAGGGCGGCGCACAGCTGCTCGACACCGTCCTGGTAGGCACCGAAGCCGACAACGACCAGTCGTGCGTGAGGCACCGCCTCGAGCACCAGCGGCCACGACGCGAGGAGCAGGTCGATCCCCTTACTGACGATCAGCTTGCCCACAAACGCCACCAGCGCGTCGCGCTCGGGGTCGAGCTGCCCGATAGCGCGAGCGGCACCGAGCAAATCGCGGGCGAACACGTCGCCCTCCGGCTGGCGCTCGTGCTCGCCCTCGCGCGTCGCCGCCGCCTCCGCCGCGCCGACGTTGAGCCGCGCGGCGAGCTCGTGCACCCCGGCGGCCGCACGTCCAGGCTCGCGCGGCGCAAACCGTGCGACGTCCACGCCCGGGGGGGCCAGCCGCGTGCGTCGCGGAAGCTCGGGGTCCGCGAGCGTGCGCCACAGGCTCAGCGCCGTGTGGCGCGAACCGACGAGCACCGCGCGGGCGGGCGCCAGCCCCTCACGCGCCACCCCGAGGAAGCGCTCTGGCTCTGACTTGACGGTGTACTCGAGCGCGCTGCCATGGACCTTGACCGCGTAGGGGATCGCGTCGGCCAGCGCCCGCGCGAGGATCGCGGGGCCCATGATCAGGTGGTTGGCGAGCGCCAGCTGTGGACGAGCGAGCCCGACGACCTCGGCGACCGCGGCGACGTTCGCGTCGAGATAGCGCGCGAGCTCGGAGTCGCTGCAGCGTGCGAACGTGCGCGCTTCGATGCCCTCGTAGCGGTCAGCTACATACACCGGCAGCAGGTTGCCGATGTCGGGCCGGTAGACGATGCAACGGCCGCGTCGGGTCTCCTCGGGCGCCCGCACCGGACGCTCGAGCTCTCGCAGGCGCAGCGCTCCGCCATCCCAGTCGCCGACGGCGTCGACGAACGGCTGGCGCTCCGGATGGCGGTCCTGGCTGAGCAGATGGACCTCGTGTCCGAGGCCCACCAGCGCCGTCGCCAGCTGGGCGTTGTAGACGTTCGAGCCGGTCCCCTCGAGCAGGTAGCCGTGGAAGATCAGCACGCGCACGCACGAGCAGCCTATCCACGCCCACACGCTCCGGTAAAGTTGGGGCGGTGAGCACTAAACAGCGTTACCGACTACGAAGCTCCGCAGGCCGCGAGGTGCTGGTCGAGGCCGAGCCGGAGGAGATCTACCTGGATCGCGAATCGGGCGAGCCGCTCGAGATCGTGGGCAAGGTGCTGCCGCTGGCGCCGTCGCGTTCGCGGCTGCCATGGGCGGTCGAGAACCTGCGCTTCTGCCCGTGGTGCGACCAGCACTCCCAGAAGGACCTCAACGAGTGCCCCACGTGCGGCAGGCGTATGGGGCCGCTGTGAGATCCCGCCTGGCGCTCGCCGCGTGCGCAGCGCTGCTCTGCGGGTTGGCATTGAGCGCCTGTGGCGGCACCAGCGTCTCGGACGCGGTACCGAAGAGCACCCCTGAACTGACGCCGCCGACCGACACGAGCGCCGAAGCTGCGGCCGCGCAGACGACCTCGACCGGCACCAGCTCCACCAAGAGCACCAAGACCAGCGAAAGCACGACCTCCTCCGGCGAAACACCGGCGAGCGAAAGCAGCGAATCATCCTCCGGGGCGAGCGCACCCAGCACCGAAGGCACCTCCGGCGGCGCCGCCGCCACGGAAACAGAAAAACCGGCTTCGAGCGAAGCTGGCTCGAAAGCCAGCGAACCCACCACGCCGGCGAGCCCAACGGGCGGCTCCAGCGCTCCTTAGGGGGTCGAGATCAGCGTCGCGCTGTAGGTCAGGCGGGCGGTCTGGTAGAGGCAGTAGTACTGGACGGCGCTGCCGACGGCGGTCTGCGTCGTCTGCGTGCCGGTGGTCGTGCAGCCGGCCTTGGGGCGGCTTGCCCGCCACGAGGTGTCGTCGCCGAAACCGAGCGCGAGCGCCGGCGCCCACGAGGGCACCGTCAGCGCGACGATGTAGCCCTTCTTGACGGGGATCGTGGTTTCGAGCGGGAACTGGGCGGTCTTGCCGAAGTACGGCTGCAGTTTGACCAGCGGGCTCTGCGCGACGAGCTTGTAGGTCAGGTTCGGCTTCTTCTGGGGAGCCAGGATCGCGATCCCGGCTTCAGAGGGGCCGCCCTCGTTGGCGTTGAAGAACTTGATCTGAGTGGCGTTGGGGTTGCCGAGCGTGATCGTCCAGGCGACGACGGTGCCTGCCCGCGGTGCGCTCACGAGGTTGTTGGCGGTCGCGACCTTGACCTGAAAGCCGGTCGTGCGGCTGACGGCCAGGCACGGGGTGCCGGGGCAGCTGGGGACGGTGGCCGGCGTGGTGGCACCGATGACGCCGACTTCTGTGAGCGTCGCCGGCGCGATGGCGGGCAACGCCAGCGCGAGCGCGGCGCTGGCGAGCAGGGCAAGGGATATTCGTTTCATATGGGGCATTGAACACACGCGAACGCTGGATGTCGCGGTTTGAGTATTTCGCTAAGTCTCTGAGAGTTCCTGCGCGGCGGCGGCGATCTGCGCGGGATCGCCCTCCCCGGGCACCCACGGCAGCCGGAGCGGGTCGCCCGCGTAGCGGGGGATGACGTGCACATGGAAGTGGAAGACCGTCTGCCAGGCGGCGCGGCCGCACGAGTTCAGGAGGTTGACGCCGTCGGCGCCGAGGCGTTGCTTGGCTCTCCCCGCCAGACGCTGGGCAGCGATCGCCACCGCGGTGAGGTCGATCGGATCGACGCTCAGCAGGTCGGCACTGTGCGCGCGCGGGATCACGAGCGCGTGCCCGCGCGTCGCCGGGGCGATGTCCATGAACGCGAGCGTGCGCTCGTCTTCATCGACGATCGTGGCCGGCAGCTCGCCGGCGACGATCTTGCAGAAGATGCAGTCCGGGTCGTTCATCGCGCGCTGGATCCTATTTCAAGCGCACCTCCCGAAAGGACCTACGCTCCCCGCGACGCGCCCTGCTCGAGCAGCTGGGCGTAGTCGAGGGCCTCCTCGCGACTTGCGAGCTCGCCCGCGTACTGCGCCGCGGCGAGCTCCTCGAGCAGCTCGCCGATGCGCGGGCCGGTGGCGATGCCGAGCTCGCGCGCCAGCTCGTCGCCCTTGAGCAGCGGGCTCGGCGGCCCCAGCCGGCGCCAGCGCAGCGCCTCCCCGAGCATCCTTTCGGCGAGGCTCAGGTGTGCCTGCACGGCCTCCTGGGCGCGATCGCCACGTGTCGCGAGCCGGTCGGCGACCGACAGCAGCGTCACGTCGACCTCGACCGGCGCGGTCGCGTGCAGGTAGGCGTAAACCGTCCTGCGTGCCAGCGGCTGCGGCTCGTGGACGAGGAAGCCGAGGCGCAGGTGGTTGCGCACGAGCGCCGCGACGTGCGCGCGCAGACGCTCGCTGGCGCGCAGACGCCCGAGCACCTCGCGGGCGAGCTGCGCCCCGCGTACGTCGTGCCCGATGAACGTCACGCGCCCGTCCGCGGGCCTGACCTCGCGGGTCAGGGGCTTGGCGGCGTCGTGCAGCAGCGCGCCCCAGCGCAGCGCCTCGCCGCGGGTCAGCTCGTCCGCGAGCGGCTCCGCGAGCAGCAGCTCGATCTCGGCGCGGTGCGGGGCGATGCACGCATCGAGCTCGGCGTCGGCGGCGCTGGCGCCGGTCATGCCGCTGGTCAGCTCGACGGTTCGGTCGAGCACCTCGAGCGTGTGGCCATAGACGTCCAGGTGGTGAAAGCGGTTCTGCTCGACGCCGCGCAGCGCGTCGAGCTCGGGCAGCACGACGGCGGTGGCGCCGAGCCGATTCATCAACTCCAGACCCCGCCGCGGTTCGCGTGCGGCGATGATCCGTCGCAGCTCCACGAACACCCGCTCGGCCGACACGCCGGCAAGCGCGGGCGCGTGCGCGGCGGCGTCGCGGACGGTGTCCGCATCGGGCTCCAGGTCGAGCTCGACCGCCAGGCGTACGAGCCGCAGCACGCGCAGCGGGTCGGCGCTGAAGGCGGTGGGGCCGGCCATCCGCAGCCGCCGCGCCCGCAGATCCGCCGCGCCGCCGAGCGGGTCGATCAGCCCGCCACCGTCGATCGGCTCGGCGATCGCGTTGACGGTGAAGTCGCGCAGCGCCAGGTCGGCCTCGATCGTTTGACCGCGCAGCGGCTCGACATCGACCTGCCAAGCGTGCTCACGCGCGACCACGCGCCACGCGCCGAAGTCCTCCGACAGCGCGAAGCACGCGGCACCGCGGGCCGTGCGCGCGATCGCTCGCGCAGCCTCGGCGGGGTCGCCGTCGACGACTAGGTCCACATCCGCGGTCGGTCTCCCCAGCAGACGATCGCGCGTCGCGCCGCCGACCAGCCAGGCCCGTGTGCCCGCCAGCGCCGCGCGGGCCACGTCGAGGCCCGCGCTCATCCCAGCTCGGCGTCCGCCGTCCGAGATCGCTCCTGCGGGGAAGCCGCCTCGATCGCGGTGCCGTCGCGGTGGTAGATCCGCGGCACGCGAGGCGTGAGCGCGCAGCTGATCTCGTAGTTGATCGTGTCCAGCCGCCGCGCGACCTCCTCTGCGGTGATTCGCTCGCTGCCCTGGATGCCGATCAGGACGGCGCGCTCGCCCCGCAGCCGCTCGGGGTCTCCGTCTGGACCGAGGTCCACCGTGATGCTGTCCATGCTGACGGTGCCGACCAGCGGGTAGCGGTGACCGCCGATCAGCACGTCGGCGTTGTTGGACAGGCCGCGCCGCCAGCCGTCGCCGTAGCCGATCGGCAGCACGCCGATGTAGGTGTCGTCCTCGGCGACGAACTGCCGTCCGTAGCCGGCGCTCTCCCCGGCGCGACACAGCTTGACCTCGGCGACGTAGGAGCTGAGCTCGAGCGCCGGCTCGAGCGCCCTGGCGGCAGGGTCACGACCGAACGGGTCCATGCCATAGATCGCGATTCCGCAGCGCACCATGTCGAACTGAGCCTCGGGCTCGCGCATCGTCGCGGCGCTGTTGGCCGCGTGGACGATGACCTGCGGATGCTCTTCCTTGACCGAGCGCGCCCAGCGCGTGAACGCGCTCAGCTGGCCGGCGAAGAAGCCGTCGTCCTTGAGGTCATCGGCGGTGGCGAAGTGCGTCATCACGCCCGCCAGGCTCGACGTCCGGCGTCTGCGCAGCGGCGGTCGCGACGCGCGAGGCCTCTACCGGGTCGCGCGTGCCGAGCCGACCCATGCCGGAGTCGAACTTGACGTGCACGCGTCCGCCGCCGGCGGCGGCGACCGCCCGCAGGTAGCTCTCGTTCCAAACGACCACGTCGGCGTCCGCCGCGAGCGCCTCGGTCAGCTCCGGCAGGCTGAGCGGGCCCATCACGAGCACCCGCACGTCGCGCAGCCCGGCCTCGCGCAGCTCGCGCGCCTCGGCGGCGTCGGCGACGCGCCAGCCAGACTGGCGCCGCCGGCGAGCGCCGCGCGGGCGCTCTGCACCGCGCCGTGGCCGTAGCCGTCGGCCTTGACGACTGCGCAGAGCGCTGTCCCCGCGTGCAGCTGCGTGCGCAGGCGCGCGCAGTTGCGCTCGATCGCGGCGACGTTGATGCTGGCCTGCGCTCTGCGCAGGCCAGTGCGATGTCGCTCGCGCGGACCGAGCTGAGACTGCTCAGCCATTGCCGCGCGCCCTCCCCCGCTGCTGGGCGCCGCCGCTGCGCAGCCGCGCCGCGCGCGTGTCGCGCAGCCGTGCGCGGCTTGCCCGCGAGCGAGCCGCAGGCAGCGCTGCGATCACGTCGGTGGCGATCACGCCCTCGGCCGCGCCCACCCGGCGCGCTGCCTCTCTGCCGGCCTCCGCGTGCAGCCACACCCCGGCCGCGGCGGCCGCGAACGCTTCCAGACCCTGGGCCAGCAGCGCCGCGATGACGCCCGTGAGGACGTCGCCGGTGCCCAGCTGTGGCGAGCGCCGGGCTGCCGCCTGGGCTCACCGCCACGATGCCGTCCGGCGCGGCGATCAGCGTGTCGTCGCCCTTCAGCAAGACCACCGTCTGTGCCTGCCGCGCAGCGGCGGTGACGTGGCGCAGACGTTCGCGCTCGATCTCCGCGCTGTCGAGCTCGAGCAGCCGCCCGAGCTCGCCGGCGTGGGGCGTCAGCACCGTCGGCGCGGTCCTCGCTCGCAGGTCGGCGAGCCGACCGGCATGCGCGTTCAGGCCGTCGGCGTCGAGCACCATCGCGACCGTCGCTTCGTCGGCGAGCGCGCGTGCGAACGCGAACGCGCCGTCGCTGCGCCCGAGCCCCGGACCCAGCGCCAGCGCGCCGCCACGGCCACTCGCCTCGAGCACGCCGGCGGACCGCCTGGGCGGTCAGGGCGCCGTCGTCGTCGGGCAGGCCCCGCGTCATCATCTCCGGAGTTCCAGCGCCGGCGATCAGCTCCTGCAGCGACGCGGGAACGCACGCCGTCACGTACCCGGCCCCCGCACGCATGCTCGCCTTGGCCGCCATCTGCGGCGCGCCGGTGAGGCCGCGCGAGCCGCCCACTACGAGCACGTGGCCAGAGGTGAACTTCGTCGCCCGCGCGTCTCTGCGCGGCAGCTGCTCGAGCACGCTCGGATCGATCAGCCCAATCGACGCGCCATCGGGGGCGCCGCGCGGGATGCCGATGTCGAGCACCTGCACCTCGCCGGCATGGGCCTTGCCCGGGTTGATCCACAGTCCCGGCTTGGCGGCGTGGAAGGTGACGGTCAGCGACGCGCACACGGCGCCACCGCGAACGACGCCGGTGGACGCGTCGACGCCGCTCGGCACGTCGACGCTGACGACCGGCGCGCCCGCTGCGTTGATGGCGACGATCGCCTCCGCGACGGCGCCGCGGGGCTCGCCGTCGAAGCCGGTGCCGAGCAGCGCGTCGATGACGCTCGCGTGCGAGCCGAACAGATCGGCCGCGTCCTTCATCGTTTGCTCGCCGTCGCCCTGCCCCTGCCACGCCGTCCCGTCCAGGCGCACGGGCGGCGCACCGGGGAGACGTTCGAGGTTCGCGCGCGCGTCGCCCGTCAGCTCTGCCGGCGGCGCGACGCACACGACCGCCACCGGGCGGCCGGACTCGCGCAGCAGGCGCGCCGCGACGAGGCCGTCGCCGCCGTTGTTGCCCTTGCCGCAAACCACCGTCACAGGCCCGTCCGGGGCGAGGCGCTCGAGCGCCCGCGCGACGCCGGCGCCTGCGCGCTCCATCAGCTCGAGGCTCGCGACCCCTCGCTCGTCGATCGCCCAGCGGTCGACCGCACGCATCGTCTCGGCGTCGGGAAGCGGGACGAGCCACGCAGGTAGCGAGTTCACCACCGGCGATGCTAGATGGTCCCCCGACGGAGGGCTACTCGACCGTGACCGTCTTCGCGAGGTTGCGCGGCTGGTCGACGTTCAGGCCGCGGCCGCGGGCGATCTCGTAGGCGAGCAGCTGCAGCGGGATCACGGCGAGGATCGGCTGCAGCATCCAGTCGGTCACTGGCACCGCGATCGTCGCCTCGGCGTGAGCTTCGACCGCGTCGTCGCCGGCGGTGGTGATGGCGATCACGCGCGCCCCGCGCGCGCGCGCCTCCTGGATGTTGGAGATGAGCTTCTCGAGCACCGGCGAGCGCGTGGCGACGCAGACGACCGGCGTGGCCTCGTCGAGCAGCGCGATCGGGCCGTGCTTCATCTCGCCGGCGGCGTACGCGTCGGTCGAGATGTAGGAGATCTCCTTGAGCTTCAGCGCGCCCTCGAGCGCGACCGGCAGGCCGACGTGGCGGCCGATGTACAGGAAGAACTCGGCGTCGCCAGCAGGTCTTGGCGACCTCGCGCGTGTGCTCTTCGCAGCCGCCGATCACCTCGTCGATGCAGTGCGGCAGGCGCTTCAGCTCGGACACGAGCTCGGCGAGCCGCGCCGGCGCGAGCGTGCCGCGCAGCTCCGCCAGGCGCAGGCCGAGCAGGTACATGACGGCGACCTGGCACACGAACGTCTTGGTCGCCGCGACGCCGATCTCCAGACCCGCGCGCGTGTAGAGGACGCCGTCGGCCTCGCGCGTGGCCTGCGAGCCGACGGTGTTCGTGATCGCGAGCACGGTCGCACCGCGCGTCGCGCGCGAGGCGCATCGCCGCGAGCGTGTCGGCCGTCTCGCCGGACTGCGAGATCCCGATCACGAGATCGCCCGGCCCGACGACGGCGTTGCGGTAGCGGTACTCGGAGGCGATGTCGAGCTCGACCGGCAGCCGCGCCCACTCTTCGATCGCGTAGCGGCCGATCAGGCCGGCGTGGTAGGCGGTGCCGCAGGCGACGACCACGATCCGCTGCACGCCCGCGAGGATCGCCTCGTCCAGCGCCCCGGGCTCGTCGAGGTCGACGCCGTCGCCGCGGGCGGTGCGATCGGCGATCGTCTCCGCGACGGCGTCGGCCTGTTCGTGGATCTCCTTCAGCATGAACGTCTCGTAGCCGCCCTTCTCGGCGGTCTCCTGATCCCAGTCGATGGTTTCGACGGCGCGCTCGACCGGCTCGCCGGCGGCGGTCGTGATCTGCACGCCGTCGGGGCGCAGCACGACGATCTCGCCGTTCTCCAGGTACTGCACGCGACGCGTCTGCGCCAGGAACGCCGGCACCGCCGAGGCGACGAACTGCTCGCCGTCGCCGCGACCGATCACCAGCGGACACTCCTTGCGCGCGCCGACGAGCAGCTCGGGCTCATCGAGGCTCATCGCGACGAAGGCGTAGTGACCCTCGAGCTGCGCGTAGGCGGCGCGGACGGCCTCGACGAGGTCGCCCGCGTAGCGCTCGGCGATCAGGTGCGCGATCACCTCGGCGTCGGTCTCGGAGGTGAACACGCTGCCGCTCGCGATCAGGCGCTGCTTGAGCGTCATGTAGTTCTCGACGATCCCGTTGACGACGACGTGGATGCGATCGCCGCTGTCGTAGTGCGGGTGGGCGTTCTCCTCGCTGACGCGGCCGTGCGTCGCCCAGCGCGTGTGGCCGATGCCGGTCGTGCGCCGGTGCCCGCGGCTCGGCGAGCACGGCTGTGGCGACGCCGCCGTCGTGCGTCGTCTGCTCCTCGACTGTCGAGCTTGGCGCGCAGCGCGTCGAGGTTGCCGACCGCGCGCACCGCGTCGATCCGCTCGTCGGCGATCAGCGAGATCCCCGCCGAGTCATAGCCGCGGTACTCGAGCTTGCTGAGGCCGGCGAGCAGCAGCTCCTGGGCGGGACGGGAGCCGACGTAGCCAACGATGCCGCACACGCGCTCGAAGATACCAGCGGCTAGCTGGCGCCGGCGGTGGCGGCCTAGGCGAGCTCGCGCTCGACGAGCGCGACCAGGCGCCCGCACACCTGTTCGGCCTCCTCGTCGGTCGGCGCCTCGACCATCACCCGCACCAGCGGCTCGGTGCCGCTCGGCGCGCACGAGCACGCGCCCGCGTCCGCGCAGCTCCTGCTCGGCTGCGCGCACGGCCGCGTCGAGCTCGTGCGCACTGCGCGAGCGCGCCGCGGTCGCGCACGCGCACGTTGACGAGACGCTGCGGCAGCTTCGACATCGCGTCGCGCTCGCTGAGGTCCCTGCCGGCGAGCGCCTCGAGCGTCAGCAGCGCGCTGGCGATGCCGTCGCCGGTGCGGTTGAAGCCCATCTCGATGATGTGCCCGGACTGCTCGCCGCCGAGCGTCCAGCCGCGCGCGCGCAGCTCCTCGAGCACGTAGCGGTCGCCGACCTGGGTGGTGCCGACCGCGACGCCCGCGCGCTCCATCGCCGAGTGGAAGCCGTAGTTGGTCATCACCGTCACCGCGACGCCGTCGCCGTCCAGGCGCCCGGTGTCGCGCAGATGCAGCGTCGCCAGCGCCAGCAGCTCGTCGCCGTCGACGACCGCCCCGTGACGGTCGACCGCCAGCACGCGGTCGCCGTCGCCGTCGAACGCGAAACCGAGCGCGTGCCCGCCGGCGAGCACGCGCTCGCGCGAGCTCCTCGACGTGCGTGGAGCCGCAGCCGTCGTTGATGTTGCGCCCATCGGGCGTGTCGGCGATCACCGACACGCGCGCGCCGAGCCGCCTGAAGATCTCCGGCGCGACCTGGTAGGTGGCGCCGTTGGCGCAGTCCAGCAGCACGTCGACGCCGTGGAGGTCGAGCTCGCGAAAGCGCGTGTGCAGCTCGCGCAGGTAGTCCTCGGGCGCGCCGCGCAGCTCGCGGATCGCGCCCGATCGCCGGCGCGCCGGCGCGCCGGCGCCCGCGAGCGTCTCCAGCTCGCGCTCGATCGCCAGCTCGGACTCGTCGGAGAGCTTGTAGCCGTCGCCGGCGAAGAACTTGATCCCGTTGTCGCGATAGGGGTTGTGCGAGGCCGACAGCACGACGGCGAGGTCGAAGCCGTAGCGGCCGATCAGCAGCGGCGCCGCCGGCGTCGGCAGCACGCCGCCCAGCAGCGCGTCGCCGCCGGCCGCGCTGACGCCCGCTGCGAGCGCCGCCTGCAGCATCTCGCCCGACTCGCGCGTGTCGCGCACGATCAGCACCTGCGGGCGCTCCACGCCGGTGTTGCGGGTCGCCGCGCGCCCGAGCGCGAGCGCGAGCTCGGCGGTCAGGAACTCGCCGGCGACGCCGCGAACGCCGTCGGTCCCGAACAGCTTGCGGGTCATGCCGATGCGCGGGACACGAAGCGCTCCGGCGCTAGCGCTTGGAGAACTGCGGACGCTTGCGCGCCTTCTTCAGGCCGGCCTTCTTGCGCTCCTTGGCGCGCGAGTCGCGCGTCAGGAAGCCCCTGCGCTTGAGCTCGCCGCGCAGGTTCGGGTCGGCCTCGAGCAGCGCGCGCGAGACGCCGTGGCGCAGCGCGCCGGCCTGCGCGGAGATGCCGCCGCCGTGCAGCCGCGCGACCACGTCCATGCGGTCCTGGTAGCCGACCGTCTCCAGCGGCTGGCGGATGTTGCGCTGCAGCGTCATGCGCGGGAAGTGCTCCTCGAGCGTGCGCCCGTTGACGAGGTAGCTGCCGCTGCCGGGCCGCAGCGTCACGCGCGCGATCGCCGACTTGCGCTTGCCGGTGGCGCGGTAGCGGGCGCCGGAGGCGAGGTCGATCGCGGCGGTCGAGATCGGCTCGGCGAGCACCTCCTCGCGCTCGTCCTCCTCGCTCGTGTGACTCCTCGCCGTCGTCCTCGCGCGCGTACGGGTCGACCGCGTAGGTGTCCTCGTAGCCCTCGCTGCGACCCGAGCGGGTCGACGCCCTCGGGCACGATGTCGACCTCGAGGTGGGCGCCCGGCACCGCGGGTTTCTCGCGCGGCGCCGGCTCCTCCTCCTCGTCCTCCTGCGCGTCTGCCTCGCTCCTGCAGCCTCGTGCCGGGCGGCTGCGCGGCCTGCGGCGCCTCGGCGTGGCGCGTCCGCGGCCTGCGGCGCTGCGGGTGCTCTGTGCGATTCGCTCGCTCGCTGGCCGCGCGGCGTCTGCGTCGTCGCGGCGTCGCCGCTGCGGCGTCCGGCTGGACCTCCTCGGCGCTCTCGGGCTGCTCGGCGTCTGCCATCAGGCCTCGATCTCCAGGGGTTGCGGTTTCTGCGCCACGTGCGGGTGCTCGGGCCCGGCGTAGATCTTGAGCTTCGTGATCTGCTTGCGGGCGAGGCGGTTGCGGGGCATCATGCCCTTGACGGCCAGCCGGATGATGTCCTCGGGGCGCTTCGCGAGCATCTCCTCGAACGTGCGCGAGCGCAGGCCGCCGGGGTAGCCGGAGTGGCGGTAGTAGCGCTTGTCCTTGCGCTTGTTGCCGCTGACGTGGATCTTCTCCGCGTTGACCACCACCACGAAGTCGCCGGTGTCGATGTGCGGCGTGTACTCGGGCTTGCGCTTGCCGCGCAGCACGTCCGCGATCTGCGTCGCCAGGCGGCCGAGCGTCTTGCCGTTGGCGTCGACCAGCAGCCAGTTGCGCTCGCGGTCGGTCGGCTTCGCTACGTAGGTCTTTGCGGAGGGGGCCATGGCGTGAAAAAGGCCACGCGTCAGCGCGGCGGAGTCGAACATTATAGGCCAAGTAGGCCCGGCAGGCGGAGTCGCAGAGTCACTCCCACTCGATCGTGCCCGGCGGCTTCGAGGTGATGTCGAGCACCACGCGGTTGACCTCGCGCAGCTCGTTGATCATGCGCGAGGCGATCGTCTCGAGCAGGTCGTAGGGCAGCCGCGCCCAGTCGGCGGTCATCGCGTCGTCGCTGGTGACCGCGCGCACGACGACGACGTAGCCGTAGGTGCGCTCGTCGCCCTGCACGCCGACGGTGCGCACGTCGGGCAGCACGCAGAAGGACTGCCACAGCTCGCGGTACAGGCCGGCCTTGCGGATCTCCTCCTGGAGGATGTGGTCGGCCTCGCGCAGCACGTCCAGGCGCTCCTTGGTGGCTTCGCCGCCGACGACCCGGATCGCGAGGCCGGGCCCGGGGAACGGCTGGCGCCAGACGAGCCGCTCGGGCAGGCCGAGCTCGGCGCCGACCGCGCGGACCTCGTCCTTGAACAGCGCGCGCAGCGGCTCGACGAGCTCGAACTGCAGGTCATCGGGCAGCCCGCCGACGTTGTGGTGGGACTTGATCGTCGCGGCGCCCGTGCCGCCGCCGGACTCGATCACGTCCGAGTAGAGCGTGCCCTGCACGAGGAAGCGGGCCGGGTGGGCGTCGCCGGAGTCGCCGCTGCTCGCGTCGGCGAGCTTTTCGGCCTCCTCCTCGAACACGCGGATGAACTCGGCGCCGATCGCCTTGCGCTTGGCCTCGGGGTCGGTGACGCCTTTGAGCTTGTCGAGGAAGCGCGTCTCGGCGTCGACGGCGACGAGCGGCACCTTGAAGGTGTCGCGGAAGGTTTTGACGACCTGCTCGCCCTCTTCCTTGCGCATCAGGCCGTGGTCGACGAACACGCACGTCAGCTGCTCGCCGACGGCGCGGTGCACGAGCAGCGCGGCCACGGAGGAGTCGACGCCGCCGGAGAGGCCGCAGATCACGCTGCCCTCCCCCACCTGCTCGCGGATCCGTCGCACCTGTTCCTCGACGATCGACGCCGGCGACCAGGTCAGCTCGCAGCCGCAGACCTCCGTCAGGAAGCGCGTCAGGATCTCCTGGCCGTAGGGGGTGTGGACGACCTCGGGGTGAAACTGGATGCCGTAGATGCCGCGCTCGGTGTCCTCGACGGCGGCGACCGGCGAGCTGCTCGAGGACGCCAGCGCGGTGAAGCCCGGCGGCGGCCTCGTACACGGTGTCGCGGTGCGACATCCAGCAGGTCTGCTCGCGCGGCAGGCCGGCGAGCAGCACACCCGGCTCGGAGACGTGCAGGTCGGAGCGGCCGAACTCGCCCACCTCGGCCTGCTCGACGCGCCCGCCGAGCGTGTGCACCAGCAGCTGCATGCCGTAACAGATGCCCATCACCGGCACGCCCAGCTCCAGCAGGCCGAGCTCGAGCGGCGGCGCGCCGTCGGCATACACCGACGCGGGGCCGCCCGAGAGGATGATCCCGCGCGGTTTGCGCGCTGCGATCTCCTCGAGCGGGACGTGGTGCGGCAGCAGCTCGCTGAACACGCCGCAGTCGCGCACGCGGCGGGCGATCAGCTGCGAGTACTGCCCGCCGTAGTCGAGCACCACGATCTCGTCGGTCTGCGTCGGCCCGGCCGACGTCGCCCGAGCGAGCGCTGTCTGACCATCACGATCCGCCGCGACGGGCGTGCCTGTCGCCTGCTCGACCGCCGTGGCGGCGAGCTCAGTCATCGACGAGGGCGGCTACCTTCCCGTTGGTCGCGCCCATGCCGACACCCTGGTCGCGCTGCAGCGCCTTGCCCTCGGTCTGCAGCGACGGCGCCACGACGACCTCGGCGCGGTTGAACTCGGCGAGGTCCTTGTGGCCGCAGGTCGCCATCGAGGTGCGCAGACCGCCGAACAGGTTGAACGTGCCGTCGTTCTCGCGCGCCGGGCCGACGAGGATCTCCTCGAGCGTGCCGTTCTGCGTGGTCGCCACGCGCGCGCCGCGCGGCAGGCTCGGGTGGAAGGTCGCCATGCCCCAGTGAAAGCCGCGACCCGGCGCCTCGTAGGCGCGGGCGAGCGGCGAGCCGATCATCACCGCGTCGGCGCCCAGCGCGATCGCCTTGGAGACGTCGCCGCCGTTGCGCATGCCGCCGTCGGCGATCACCTGGCAGTACTCGCCGGTCTCGAGCATGTGCGTCGAGCGCGCGTGCGCGACGTCGGCGATCGCCGTCGCCTGCGGCACGCCGATGCCGAGCACGCCGCGCGTCGTGCACGCGGCGCCCGGCCCGACGCCCACGAGCACGCCGGCGGCGCCGGTGCGCATCAGGTGCAGGCCCGTGTGGTAGGAGGCGCAGCCGCCGACGACCACCGGCACTTCGAGGCTCGGGATGAACTCCTTCAGGTTCAGCGGCTCGGAGACGGTCGAGACGTGTTCGCCGGAGACGACGGTGCCCTGGATCACGAGCACGTCGAGACCGGCCTCCATCGCGATCTCGTGGTAGTGCGAGCACGCGCTGGGGTGTCAGCGAGGCGGCGACGACGACTTTCTGCTCCTTGATCTCGCGGATCCGCTGCGCGATCAGCTCCGGCTTGACGGGCTCGCGGTAGATCTCCTGCATCTCGCGCGTGGCGAGATCCTTCGGCAGCAGCGCGATCCGCTCGAGCTGCTCCTCGGCGTCCTCGTAGCGCGTGAAGATGCCCTCGAGGTTGAGCACGGCGAGCCCGCCCAGGCGGCCGATGATGCCGGCGGTCTCGGGCGAGACGACGCCGTCCATCGCCGAGGCGAGCATCGGCAGCTCGAACTGGTAGGGCCCGAGCTTCCAGGAGATGTCGATGTCGTCGGGGTCGCGCGTGCGCCGCGAGGGCACGATCGCGATGTCGTCGAAGCCGTAGGCGCGACGGCCCTTCTTGCCGCGTCCGATCTCTATCTCCATCGCTGCATCCTCGCATTCCTGGCGGACACCCCGTCGCTGCGAACGGGCCACTGCACCCCGCGCCCGGCGGCGCCGGAGGGGCTCCGACGCGGGCACCTTCAGGGGCTTGTCGGGCAGCGCGGCCAAGTGTCGCTGAGCATAGCAATCGCCTCCCTGGCGCTGATGGCCCTTGGATATGCTCGATTGACATGAGCGAGGGGATCCGACACACGCTACGAGCCGCACGCGATCGAGGCCGCCGCCAGGCGGCGTGGCGCGAGCGCGACGCGTTCAGGACGCCGCCGCTGAGCGACGAGCAGCCGCACATCTACATCAAGCCCTCGGCGCCGTTCACCTCGGGCAACATCCACATCGGCCACGTGCGCAGCTACTCGATCGGCGACGCCTACGCGCGCTTCCGCCGCGCGCGCGGCGACGCGGTGCTGTTCGCGTTCGGCTTCGACGCGTTCGGCCTGCCGGCCGAGCTCGGCGCGATCGCCGGCGGCGAGCCGCCGAGCGAGTGGGTCAGCCGCTGCGCCGAGCACATGACCGGTCAGCTGCAGCGGCTCGGCTTCTCCTTCGACTGGGAGCGCTCGTTCCTGAGCTCGGACCCGGTCATGTACCGCTGGTCGCAGTGGCTGTTCCTGACGCTGCTCGAGGCCGGCCTGATCTACCGCGGCACCGGCAACGTCGACTGGTGCGACACCTGCCAGACGACGCTCGCGTCGATCCAGGTCGAGCCCGGCGGCACCTGCTGGCGCTGTCACGGGCCGGTGCGCCTGATCGAGCTGCCGCAGTGGTATCCTGCGAATCAGCGCGTACACAGAGGAGAACGACCGCCGCCTGGCCGAGCTCGCCGCGGGCGGCAAATGGGACGAGGTCGCGCTCGCCTCCCAGGAGATCGTGCTCGGCCGCGTCGACGGCGTCGAGCTCGACCTGCAAAGCCCGGACGGCGAGCAGCTGACCGTCTTCACGCCACACGCGGACGCGCTCGCGGACGCGCGCTTCGTGCTGATGTCCCCGCGCCACCCCGAGGCCGACGCATGGGCCTGGCGCCACGATGTCAGCGAGCAGCTCGAGCAGCTGCGCTCAGGCGGCTGGGAGCGCAGCTCTCGCGAGGCCGAGACGATCCCGGTGATCGACACCGGACGCGTGCTCGACCTCGCCCGACGGAGCGACGCTGCCGGTGCTCGTCTCCCCGCTCGTCGACTCGCGCTTCGGGCCGACCGTCGTGCTCGGCATGCCCGCGCGCGACCGCACCGACGAGGTGATCGCGCGGCGGCTCGGCTTCGAGCTGCCCGAGGCCGCGAGGCGAGCTCGACGACGAGCGAGGTGCAGGCGGCGAGCGGCGCTGGCGCTGACGGCGCGACCCGCCCTCCTAGGCGCGCGCCCAGCGGTGCGCTACCGGGCCTTCGACTTCGCGATCTCGCGCCAGCGCTCGTGGGGCACGCCGATTCCGATCGTCTACTGCGAGCAGTGCGGCACGGTGCCGGTGCCGCGCGAGGAGCTGCCGGTGCTGCTGCCGCTGGACATCCGCCCGACGGGCACCGGCAACCCGCTGGCGGAGCTCGACGAGTTCGTGCAAACGACCTGCCCATCCTGCGGCGGCCCCGCGCGGCGCGAGACGGACACGCTCGACTGCCACTTCGACGCGCTGTGGCTGTGGGTCCCGGCGTGCGTCCCACCGGAGGAGCGCGAGGACTCGCTCGAGGAGATCTTCGCGCTCGCGGATCTGCGCCACTGGCTGCCCTCCGAGCGCCTGGTCGCGGGCTCGGACAGCGGCAACTTCGTGTTCGACCAGCGCATCGTCACGAAGGCGCTGCGCGATATCGGCCCGCTCGCGTTCCTCGCCGACGGCGAGCCGTTCGCGGGCTGCCTGTTTCACGAGATGGTCACGGCGGACGGGCGCAAGATGAGCAAGCATCTCGGCAACGTGGTCGACCCCGACGAGCTGGTCGCGCGCTACGGCGCCGACACCGTGAGGCTGGCCGTGCTGTATGCGGCGAGCCCGCAGAAGTCGCTGAACTGGAGCGACTCGGCGGTGCTGCGCTGCAGCAGGTTCCTGACGCAGGTGTGGGAGTACTCGCACAGCGATGATCGCTCGCCAGGCCACCGCACAGGCCGAGGGGCAGCGGCCGGCGGCGAGCGCTCGCGGTGGCGGACGGCGAGGAGCCGGTGAGAGACAAGACCGAGCACCTGCGGCTGAAACTGTCGCAGTGGTGCGAGGCTGGCGTGGGACGGATCACCAAGGACATGGAGAGCCTCGAGATGCACAGCGCCGTGCGCAACGTGATGCGGCTGTTCGACCGCATCAAGGACTTCGAGAAACGCGTGCTGGCGCGCGAGGGGGAGCTCAGCGGCGCCAACCTCGACGCGCTGGTCGATGCGCTGACCGTGCTGGCCCAGGTGCTCGGGCCGCTGGCGCCGCACCTCGCCGAGGAGCTGTGGATCGCGTTCGGTCACGATGAGCACGCCGCACAGACGCCGTGGCCGGGCGTATCGTTGCCGGTGCACGCATGAGCACGCAGACCGCACAGAGTCCTGCCCAGGCGTCCAGGCAGCGGACGCGCTCGTGCGCGACCGCCCTCGCCTGCCACCGCTGCGACCACAGCTATCCGCTCGAGGACGCGATCTTCGCGTGTCCGGACTGCGGCAAGGGTCTCGACGTCGTCTACGACTACGAGCTCGCCGCGCGCCACTTCAGCGAGGTGCCGAGCGCCGAGCGCCCCCAGAACATCTGGCACTTCGAGGAGCTGCTGCCGATCGTCGACGCCTCAGCGCAGGCTCGCGTCGGACGCCACTCCGGCTACACGCCGCTGATCCGCGCAGATCGGCTCGGCGCCGAGCTGGGCCTCAGCAACCTGTATCTGAAGGACGACTCGAGCAACCGACCGAGCCTCTCCTACAAGGACCGCGTCGTCTCGATGTCGGTCGCGCGGCTGCTGGAGCGCGGCGGCACCGAGATCGGCTGCGTCTCCACCGGCAACGTCGGCACGGCGGTCGCGTCGCTGGCGGCGAAGGCGGGTGTGGACGCCTACGTCTTCTACCCCAACCGGCTCGAGGACACCAAGGCGCGCGCGTGCATGGCGCTCGGCGCGAAGGTCTGCCAGGTCGAGGGCAACTACGACGAAGCCAACAAGCGCTGCCGCGAACTGGCGGAAACGCACGGGCATGGACTTCGCCAATATCACGCTGCGGCCGTTCTACGCCGAGGGCGCGAAGACGGCGGCGTTCGAGATCGTCGAGCAGCTCGAGTGGCAGGCTCCCGACCACATCGTCACGGCGGCCGCCGGCGGCACGCTGTCCTCGCGCCTGCACAAGGGGCTGCTCGAGCTGCAGCTGCTGGAGCTCGCCGAGACCGACGCGACCCGCATCCACATCGCCCAGCCGAGCGGCTGCAACCCGATCGCCACGGCGATCGTCGCCGAGGAGGCGGAGATCCACGCCGTGACACCCGAGACGGCGGCACATTCGCTGGCGATCGGCAACCCGGGCGACGGGTACCTGGTGATCGACGCGGTGCTCAAACGCGGCGGCACCGGCGGCTTTGCCAGCGATCCGGAAATCTTCGCCGGCATCGACCTGCTCGCAGCGACCGAGGGGCTGCTGACCGAGCCGGCCGGTGGCACGACGGTCGCGGTGCTGGAGAAACTCGCTGCCGCTGGTCGCTTCGCGCCGGATGACGTGGTCGTCGCGATCATCACCGGAAACGGGCTGAAGACGCTGGACGATCATCCGCAGAAGCCGTGGCCGGCGAAGGTCGACTGCGAGCTCGAAGCGATGACCGACGGCGCTGGGCGAGCTCAAGCGTGGCGGCACGCTCGTCGACAGCGCGCGTGAACAGCTGCACATCTGACGCTGATCACGACGGCTCGCCGGCGGCAGGGCGGGTATAAACAGCACACGATGGCAAGTCCATTCGCATCGCCGCAGGAGTTCCACGACGTGATCGACCGGCTGTTCCGGATCATGAGCGAGGATCCTGAGATCGGCCCGAAGCTGCGCGAGGCGGACGTGCCGCGCCGGTTCGAGTTCGAGGACGTCGATCTGGTCTTGAACGTGCGCTCGGGCCGACCCGACGAGCAGTCGAACCTCGCGTGGGAGTGGAGCGATGATGTCGGCTGGTCGCCCAAGGTCCGGATGACGATGTCCTCCAAGACAGCCAACCGCCTCTTCCAGGGCCGCGAAAACTTCGCCTACGCGGTCGCGCGACGCCGCGTCAGGACCGGTGGCGATCTCAAAGCGGCACTCGAGCTGATCTCGATCACGAAGCCGATCCACGAGCGTTACCGCAACCTCGTGACACAGGAATATCCGCACCTGCGGGCCTAGTAGCTAGTCGAACGGCATCAGCCCGCTGGTGAGGCTCGCTTCGAGTTGGAGCGGTCGGTCGGGCCCGGCGAAGACCACGCGTGCGGCCGCGCGCGGTTCACCTGAAGCGCGATACATCTCGCTGTCGGAGTCGCGCCCCGCGGCGCACGGCACTTCAGTGTCGCCGCCGGCCATGAAGCCGTAGTAGAAGACGTGCGTCGGAGCGACCGCTGGGATCAGATCGTTGACGAGATAGGAGGCGTCAGACGCCTGCTGCGCTTCGCCAAGCACTTGACCGTGCGCGCAGTAATACGCACCGATCTCGGTGAACCAAACCTGGGCGTCTGCGCCGCGGTCGGGCAACGCCTGCTCGAAGCCCAGTACCGCTGCGTCGTTGTGCGCCCTCACCGACCGATACGGGTGGACGCCCCAGATTGCCGGCGAGAACGAGAGCGCGTTGATGTAGGCGCGCTCGTAGCTCGGCAGCGACGGAGAATCTTCGAAGTCCCCCGCGATCAGCAGGCACCCGCGCTGGCTGCAAACCGGCTGGGCCCAGTCAGCGATTTCGGCGGCTCTCGCCGCTGGCTCGTTGCCCTGATTGTTCGGCTCGTTCCACGCCTCGACGTAGCCGACCGGCGCTTCGAGGCGATCCGCCTGCCCAACTAGCCGTTCGAGTTCGCGCTGATACTCGCCCGACGTGTCCGGGTAGGCGCCGTTGTAGCTGGTGAGGGCTAGCACTGGAGCGAGACCGAGACTGCGAACGTCCTGCAGCCACGCTTCGAACCGTTCGCGGTAGTCACCATTGGCGTTCGCACCGTCGCTCGCTTCAGCCATCGCGTCCCACTGCACGACGTAGCGGGCGAAGGCGACCTGGCCGACCCAACTCGCACGGAAGAAGCTCGCGAAGGAGCTGTCGGCGAACGATCCGTTCCACGCCGGAAGGCTCTGATCGGAGATGCCGTCGACATAGCTGGTGCCGGCCTGCGCGGTGGCGGGCGACAGAGCGAGGCACGCGGCGATCACGAGAACGAGCACGCCGCGCCCCAGAGCGCTCGATGCGCGGAGCGCCCGGGTCAGCGTGAGTCGGCTGCGCTCAGCGTGAGCCAATGCCTCGAACATAGAGAAGCCCCGCCGGAGCGGGGCTTCTCCTTAGCAGATCGATAAGCCGGATTCTGTCGTTGAGCAGCCATCCATCTGAGCGGCCTACCTGGACCTCGGTGGGCACCTGCAAACGGTCCTGTTTGGCCTTGCATCGAGTGGGGTTTGCCCAGCCGCCGCGTCACCGCGACGCTGGTGCGCTCTTACCGCACCATTTCACCCTTGCCGGCCCGCCGTTCACGTGGGACGGCGGACGTAGGCGGTTTGTTTCTGTGGCACTTTCCCGCGGGTTTCCCCGGGTCGATCCCTCGACCACCCTGCCCTTTGATGTCCGGACTTTCCTCGAAGGCTCACGCCTCCGCGGCTGCCTGATCTGCTCAGCCAACCTAGCGCGTGCGGGCGGCCCTGTGAAGAGGCGGGCAGCGGCGGCCTTGCGGGAACGCGGCTCAGACGCTCCTGAGCAGCCCCACCACGCGGCCGAGCACCTTGACCTCCTTGCTGCGGATCGGCTCCATCGTCTCGTTCTCAGGCTGCAGGCGAATGTGGTCGGCCTCGCGGAAGAAGCGCTTGACGGTCGCCTCCTCACCCAGGAGCGCCACCACGATCTCGCCATCGCGAGCGGTGTCCTGCGGATGGACGACGACGTAGTCGCCCTCGAGGATGCCGGCGCCCTTCATCGACTCGCCGCGAATCCGCAGCAGGTATTCCCCGTCGCTCCCGCCCGCGATCTCAGGCACTGACACATACTCCTCGACGTTCTCCTCCGCGAGCATCGGCTGTCCCGCAGCGACCGAACCGAGCAATGGGAGCCCTTCGGAGCGAACGATTCCGCGAACGCTGTCGACCGCATTGCCGACCGCGCGATCGAGCAGCTCGATCGCCCGGGGCTTGGACGGGTCACGACGCAGCAGCCCGATCTTCTCCAGATTCGCAAGGTGCGCATGCACGGTCGATGAAGACGCGAGGCCCACTGCTTTGCCGATGTCCCGGACCGTCGGCGGATATCCGTACTTGGCCGAGTACTTGCGGATGAAGTCGAAGATCTCCTGCTGGCGCTTGGTCAGGTCCATCTCAATGTGCCTCCCTGTCGGGGTGGTTTGCGCCCTGCAACGAACATGTGTTCGCACTGTAGCGCCGGGTGTGGACGGACGCAAGCGCTGGCCTCGTTCGAGCGGCGGTTGCGGCTCGAACCCCGGGGCTATACTCGCCCCCCTGCGCCCGTGGCGGAATTGGTAGACGCGCAAGGTTGAGGGCCTTGTCCGGCGTAAGCCGGGTGGTGGTTCGAGTCCACTCGGGCGCATAGAAAGACCTGCAAATCGCAAGTTTTTATAACTTTGTGATTTGTTTGTGATCACGTACTAACAAATCTCTGACAAATCCGGGACAATTCCCGACCGCTGAAGTCGGATTTCTTTTGGCCATCCAGACTGGCCAGCACCGATGGCATGTGCATGGGTGGCGAGGAGCCTCTGAAGGTCCTACCGGGGTTGCTCGTCGCGGTACTTGTCGATCATCTGTGTGATGGCGACCCGCTCAATAAACGGAAGGGTCTCGAGCTTGGGCAGGTGCTGCTCGAGATCCTCGGCCGGCAACGCTGCCAATTCGCGTGCTCGTCGTTCTACTGGCAGAACGCTGTCCACGAGGGCGGCCGTGAAAGCTTGGAGGTTCTCGTTTAGCACCCTCGATGGTTTGACGGTAATGATGAATGCCACCAGCCAAACGGCTGCGTTGGGATCGTCGCGGAGTGTCTCGATCGCGGCCAGCCCCATGGCGTTGTCCGTGACGGCGACTGAGTCTGTGATGCGTGCGAATGTGACGAGGCCATCGAGGAAGATGCGAGCCAGCATTCGGCTTGTGGCGAGCTCGTCCTGGGTTGCGGTCTCGACTGTCTCGATTAGCGCCGGAAGCGAACAGAGCGAGGCAAAGCCGGCGAGTGCCTCTCCGGCGGGTCCGTGCAGTAGCGCGGGAAGTCCCCCTCTGGGATTCCGGCCGCGGTCGATGCCGATCATCCTCTCGATGTGCTGCGCGTCTTCTTTGAAGCGCTCTGAGGCATCATCGACGCCGAGTAGGAGTCCAAACGCCAGTGTCATAGCTCGTTCGCGATCCTCAAGCTTCTGTCGTCCGTAGCGGGGTGGGGCCTTCGGGCCGCGCTTCCTCGCCCATTGACGTGCGATCTGTTCGAGTGCCTCCCACGTGGAGATTTCCGTTCTGAGCGAATGGTTACGGCGCTTCGCCACTTCTTTGGTCATCAGCTCAAGCAGACGCGCGAGGTCAGCGGCGATTGATGCCTGGACCCGCGTTAAATCGATGGGAAAGCCCTCGAACCAAAGCGCCACGCGCAGCACATCCGGCTGCTTGGTCTTCTCCCTGAGGCGTAGAAGCGCGACGAGCTGGTCGGCCGCCTCCGCCGGGTAGGTCCACTCAGGTCGCTTGCCGCTCTGACCTGTGCGTTGTGCCTTCGGCAACAGACCCTCCTGCCTCCAGTACTCAAGGGTCCTGGCTGTCGACCCCTCATCCTCGACGAGCGCTAGGAGTTCGCTGGTGGTGATTCGCTTTGTACCCTCAGTCAGGACTGACATCACTATCTACTCTCAGTGGCGATGCCCATAACTTGCTTTCTACTTCGATTCGGCGTCTTCCCTTGTTTAGAAGGGCTTTTTCGCGCTAACTTCGGCGATGCAGCCATTCGCGATCGATACAAAGTAAGCACAGTCAGGAGCTAACAATGGCATATGGGGACCACATCTGTGTCAACAGGGGCTGGTATACGCACGACGGCATCGACATCGGCGAGGGGACCGTGATCCATCGACACGCACCAAACGGGACCAAGCGCGACTCGCTGATCCGTCAGACAACACTCGATGTCTTCGCCAAGGGCGGCACCGTAACGATCCGGGTCTACGGCGTCCGGCCGGACCCAGACGCGGTAGTCGGCCGTGCTCGCTCGATGCTCGGCCAGCCAGGATACGACCTGATCTTCAACAACTGTGAGCACTTCGCCACCTGGTGCGTAACCGGCGAACACTGCAGCGCCCAAGTCGAAAACGCCGTGTCTGGTGCAGGCGTCGCCAGTGTCGGCGTCATCGTGCCACCGATTGGCAGAGACATCGTCGTGGGTGTAGGCGAGGCCACAGCGATGAGTGGGCCGAATCTCATGTCGGGGCTCGCGAGCCTTGGCGGCGGCAGCGTGGTAGACGGCATCGCGCTGGTGGGTGCTGCGTCGGGACTACTTGCCGCAGGCACGATGTGCCTCGCTCTACGAGACAAGCCCCATCTCACCGACAACGAGCGCAGGGCCCGACGAGTCGGACGCTACGGCGCGATCGGCGGAGCAGGACTCGGCGTGGGAGCATCCCTCTACGCGGTGCATGCCATGGGCGTACCTGGCTACAGTGCCGCCGGACTCAGCTCCGGGCTAGCGGCCCTCGGCAGCGCTCTCGGCGGAGGCATGGCACAAGGCGTACTGGCCACACTCTTGATCCCCGCGCTGATCACCGTGATCCTCAGCGGACTGCTCTACTGGATCTCGAAGAAGCGCAGCCAAACACTTCAACGCTTGCGCGCCGCAGAAGCCTGAACTGGGCTACGACGTCGAGAAATCGTTGAACCGTGTCCGAAGCTGCGTGTGCACATAGATCTCCGCGACGCTCGATCGGACACTTTTCAAGTCATCGTCAAACGCCACTACGCGGCACTCCATCGCACCGATGCGAGTCTTCTCCGCGCGGAACAAGCCGTAAGCCTCTGCACCCTCGGACTTTCGGTTCTCCCACCACTCGCCCGGGATCTCGATTCCGCGCTTCATGGCAGTTTTCTGCGCCAGACGATTGGCGAATGATGCCGCGCCGGGCGGCCGCCCGGGCTGAGTGTGCTGGTCGAACCGATAACGGAAGCTTGTGATCGGAGGGCCACCGCCAGCTCGAGAGCGCGCGGTTATGCCGGTGCGACCAACGTACAGGTGCTTTCCGCGCTCCGTAAACAGGTATACGCCTCGTTGATCCTTTGGCGGGCGATCATCGATCCCGTAGACCTCGTTTGCGAGCAGGTCGGAAAGCATCCGTGGCAACCACTCGACGAGCTGCGCCCAAGCGTCTGCGGAGTCAATCGGCGCGCCGGTCCCGCGCATCGCCAGTGCTACTGCTTCAGGTGCCGGATCGCCCACGGCGATCATCCTACGGCCGCGAGTGATAGTCCCCCAGCGACTGACCTTAATGACGGGCCGTCAGTCTGCCCAGGCACATAGCCTGTCTCACGATGTCACCGACTCCTTTGGACCGCATCGAGCTGGTAGCGCTGCTGATCTTGGGCCTCGGGCTCACCGCGGCACTCTTGCGTATCCTTACCGCGGATCCGGCACCCGGGTTCTTTGGCGGATCGCTGCGTAGAGCCGCCACGCGGATGCTGGGGCCGTCAGATCGCGCCAGCAGATGGAAGCGCGACGCCGAAGACTCACGGCGGACGCTCTGGAGGGTGCGCTGGCGGCTACTGCCGATTCCGGCCTTTGCAGCGCTCGCGCTACCCGTGTCGATCAGGTGGGGCCCGCTCGCGACAACGACAGAAAGCACGAACTACCTGGATACGATCTGGATAGTCGTCGCCGCGTCGATGGGCCTGTCTGTAGCGATGGTCGCCTTCGCGTTCCAGGCGTTCATGACCTCTGGTAGACGCGTGCACGGCGGGAGCCTGCTCGAGTTCGCCAACGAGACGCGGCTGCTCGACACGATCCGTCTGGGTGTCCTGAGCCTGTTCGTGACGGGCACAGTGCTCCTGAAGTTTGGTCATGATGCCCCGTTCGGTTGGGCGGCTGCGTGGGCAACCGTGCTGTCCGCCTGGACACTGCTCGCGGTTCCCTACGTTGTATGGCGGGTCGTCGTGAGCCTGGATGAGCGCCAACTCCTGCGCATGCGCAGCCGCCGCCTGAAAACGACCGTCGCACGCGCGATGCGACACCAACTGACGCAGCAAGCGGCAGAAGTCGTCATGCAAGAGACCCGTATGCCGATCAGCCGATCGCTCGTGACGCCCGCTGGCGCAGTGACGATCGAGGCCAGGAAGGCCGGCGAAGTGCGCGATGTCAAGCTCGGCCGCCTAGCTCGGCAGATCCAGCGCCGGAGTAGGGATCTCAAGTGCGAGCTCGCCGTCAGCCTTGGTGATCAGGTCGACGTTGGTCGACCGTTGCTCTGGCTGCGCGGGTCATCAGCCGAGCATCCATTGCCCTGGATCCGTCGCTCTGTCGTCGTAAGCCGCGACGCTGACCGGCGTCCTGACAGGGAACTGCTCGACCAGCTGGCGTCGCTGCACCGCCGGGGACTCGATGCGGCCCGAGACGGCCTGTACGAGCAGTGGCGGCAGGTCGCCGACGGCTATGAGCTGGTGCTACTAGCGCTGCCTCCCGCCTCAGCGACGTTCGAGGTTTCGTTCGCTGGGGCCGTTGCAGCTCCTGGCTTCTTTGGCTTCGGACCACTGCAGCGCATCCAGCGCTACCTGTTCGATGAAGTCCGCGCGGCCGTCAAGAGCGACCAATCCGAGCTCGTCGATGCGATCACTTATTTTCCCCAGCACATTGCGACCAGCGCAATGAAGATCGGCGCCCCAGCGATTGCGACCACGATGCTGGCGTTGTATCCGTCGATGTACATACTCGCCCGGCGAGGATCAGGATGAGCGAAGCGTCAGATCTCCTAAAGGAGCGAAGCCGCAGCTATCTGCTCAATCTGAGCCCGCAGATCGAGCAGAACCTTGCACGCGAGGACGCCTCCCCAGCCGAACGTGAGCAGATGTTCGAGCTCGGTCGCGCGCAGTTCACGCAGATCAACGCGCTGCTGAAGGCCACTCTCGACACTGCGGATTCGTCCACCTTCATTGAGGCGGAGCGAGAGTGGGCGAAAATGTTTGACGATCTGTATTTCGATGATCGCGACGACGACACGGAGGCGTTGGACGCCGAGGTGCTGCCCGGCGAAGCGCCCAGAGAGGTGCGCCGCCTGGCTCGCTACCGGCAGGTCCTCTGGCTCGGGCTGGCCATGTGGGCCGCCCATCTGTACAGCAAGCCGGAGCGTGAACAAGCGGATGACATGCCGCTACATGCGCTTAGGATCCTCAGTCGCCGCTTCGACACGATCGAGACGCTGTTCGACGTCTTCGAGCGCGCCTCCGAAGAGGACGCCGAGGACAAATTGCCGTGGACGAGCTGGTTTCTAAGCGAACTCCCGACGCGCGAAGCCCATTTCATTCCGACACGACAGGAACTGCTATTCACGACAGTGCTCTTCACGACCTTGCTGACAGGGCCCGGGGCGAGCACTCCCGGCCCACGCCAATGGCTGACATGGCAGTTTGACGACATCACTACCGCGCTTACGCGTCTCGATGCTGAGGCCGAGCGCTGGAGCCCATTGATCCCCGAGCAACCGCCCAGCTCAGAGCTAACGGCTTCTGCAAACGATCCGCTTCAGCGGTGGCATGACCGTGTCGCGCTAGCGCGCGCGATGTTCACGAAGGCCAAGAGCGACACCGAAGCAGACGAAAGCGCCAAAGTGCGCCACGCCCCGCTGGATCTGGAGCGCGTGGACGGCTTCCGGAGCGACGTGCTGGCCAAGACCCGCGAGTCACGGCTAATTAGAAGCATCTTTGTAGTCCAGGGCACTATCGAGCGTCTTCCAGCCCCTCCCGAGGGCCACCAATCGCTCGTCGCGTATTCGTGGCTACCAAAGTCGTCCTTTACGCAAGACTTTCCGACCGCGGGGCTCGATATGCGTGCCGGTGATATAGGCAGGGACACCATTCGAGCAGAAACCACTCAGCTGCTCGCTGCGCTTGATGGCGGAGAGCCCAGGACAAGCGAACTGGAGATCACGACCGAGGTCAGAAGGGCCGTGGATGACCTAAAAGACCACGGGTCGCGTCCGTCGCTGATCATCATCCCGTCCGGCTGGACGCTAGAGCAGGCGTTGGGGCTACGCCGCTGGCCGAAGCCCGCGAATACTCACCCGTTGATCCCAATCCTGCGGCCGCGTGATTTCGCCGGAGTACTTCATGGAGTGCCCGTGATCAAGTTCCCAACGGCCCCGAAGGATCGGTTGTGCGTCGTGGACCTAGCCATCGCCGCCCAGTACCGCGAATGGCCGTCCGATGAGGACTCGGGAATCCAGTTCGACTTCAAGAGCTTCGATACCGAGGCAGCCGAAGCAATGCTCGCGGAGCATCCGGAGGTCCGGGCCGAGAACGTCGACGACGAGCAGGCAATCCAGATCCTCGAAGAGCGTGTACTCATCTCCCTTACGCTGTGTTGGGAGATCAGCCCGGGCAACCCCGACGGATGCATCTCCATCACGGTACCGCCAGAGCTACAACGCAAGTAGCGGCTACACGCTGGCCAGTAGGTCGAGTGCGGGCTGCCAGAACTCTAGGCAGATCCGCTCGACGTTCACGGGGTCGGTCAGGGTCTCCTTAGGAGGCGTGTGCCGCTCGCTGAGCAGGAACACCTCACGTGGACGCCGATACATCGAGAACTCCCAGCGCCAGAGCGTTGCTCTGGGCCGCACCTTATCAGCCGATTTCGTCGCCGGAACCACGACCGGAGTCAGGATCTAGAAGATGAGCAGCCGGCGTTGGAAGTCGCGCCGTTCGTTGGCCGCTGAGTCTAGTCTGAGGCACTCTGGGTTCAGTCCTACACATACCTCTTTGCAGGCGATCGTCGGCCTGGTGGTCAATTCGCCTTCCGCGAGCACGTGGTTCCTCATCTCGAGGAAGGACGCGCCCACAGGGTGGCCCCGTCTGTTGAGTGGGACCAGCTTGACGACGGGGATCGCGACGTGAAGCACGTAGCCACGCTTCGTCCGCTGCGCTCCTTCGTAGGTGAGGTCGTCACCGAGGTAGAAGCCCGGTGAGAGGGCCCACTTCGCGGCCGTCGGAAGCTCGCTGCGGTAGGAGCCGGCGAAGATGAGCAGCAGACCAGCGATGCCGCTGATGCCACCGATGAGCTCCGCGGCGGTGTGATCTTCGCGGATGAGCATCAGCAGCACGATCACCGCGACCGCGATCGCGAACAGGATGTAGGCGAAGGTCGCGAGTCCGCGATGGATGTACCACCTCCGGGTGACCCGCTTCCAAGGGCCCTTGCGGTCCTTGCCGGCAAGGCATGGGGGCTCGCAGACGACACCGTCGATGCGAGGACGGATGTAGTACCAGTCAATGAGGCTCGAAACGAGGACGACGGCGAACAGCGCGCCGCAGGCGGTGAGCAGCGCTTCGATTTCGAGGTGCCTGAAGCCCCAAAATGCGATCCCCGGGCGCAGGCCCGCCACCTGTACCAGCACGGCGGCGATGAGCGGCGCCGCCAAGCCAACCCCGATGTAAGTAGCTGCGAGATGATCGCCCTGGATGCGTCGCGGAGAGCGGCCGAGCTTGCCGAGCGCGTGCGCATAGCCAGCGTTCAACGCGATCGCGAGGGTTAGGGCGATCGCCGAGACCCAGATCGCGAGTACAGGGCTGGCGAAGGCGATCATCACGGCGAGAATGGCACCCGTCGCAAGCGACTGCCACAGAATGGTTCTCGGATTCATCGACGTATAGCCTCCGGGCGCCGAGCTACTAGAACAATCCAAGGTCGGGGAACCTAACCTGAGAGAGCAAACAACGGTCGAGCGGATGATGGTTACGTGCGCGGCCCTCGGTGTGCTGGGCTTCCTCGCCGCGGTCATAGCCGAGCATGCGGTCGACCCATCCCTCGACCCCGCGACCCATCAGGTCTCTGAGTACGTCCACGGGCCGGCCGGCGCCCTCATGACAGCAGGGTTCGTCGCGTGGGCGATCTCCCTCGCGGCGAGCGGCGCGCTAGCCGCATTGCGTCCGGGCACTGCGTGGGTGGCCGGCGCGCTGGCCCTAGCCGCGATCGGGATGCTGATTACGGCAGCCTTCGCGACTCAGACGGTCACTGGCCGACTGCCACCGGGCGTGTCGCTCACGTTGAGTGGGCGACTGCACGACATCGGCTCAGGCACGACCACGGTGGCGCTGTTGGGAGCGGCGCTGCTGTCGCTACGCGCGATCCGGGAGCGCCAATTCCGCCAACGGACGAGCGCCTTGCTCATCTTCGCTGTTGGCTGCGACATCGCATTGCTCGCCGTAGGCAGCGAGGTGGGCGGCGTACGCGAGCGACTCTTGATTCTCGCCGGCTGCCTCTGGCAGCTAATGCTCCTCTCGGCCATGCGCCGGCAGCCGGACACAGGTTGACGTGTTCCCCCGAGACCCTGCGCCACTTTCCAGCTCAACGGCGCGATGAACGCCACGCAGTCCGACGAAGCCGCGATACTGCGTCTCATGGAGCCTCGAGGCGCATACACCGCCGAGCGCGCTGCGGCCTTGTCCGGCGTGCCGAAGTCGACCGTCCATTACTGGGCAAGGCAGGACATCCTCGTTCCGAGCGTGTCTGCCGGAGCGCGTGAAGCTGTGGTCCTACGGCGACCTGATGGCGCTGCGCACCATCTACTGGCTGCGGCAGACCAAGCAGGACGAGAGCGGGCGGGAGATCCCCAGGACCGCGATGAAGGCTGTCCGGCGTGCGCTGCAGGAGATCGCGGCGCTCGAGCTCGACCTCTGGAGCGAGGATGGCGCTCCCCGCGTCGCCGTCGACCGGTCGGGTGGCATCGTGATCAAGCACGACGGTCGAGCGCAGCGCCCGGGAGGCCAGAGCATCCTTGACGCCGACATGCTCGACCTGCTCGCGCCGTTCGCCTCACGCGAGGGGCTGCGCGGGCCCGATCTGAGCGTTCCGCGCCCGCGACTGCGGATCGTGCCTGGCAAGCTCGGCGGCTCCCCCCATGTAGTCCACACCCGTCTGGAGTCGCAGGCGCTCGGCGCGCTCGCCGAGAGCGGGCTCGCGCAAGCGAAGATCTACCGGCTGTATCCCGGACGTCGAGCCTGCAGCGATCGAGGACGCCCTCGACCTGGAGCGGCAGCTCGCGCAGAACCTGCGACCCGCCGCCGCAGCATGAGAGGGCGCGCATATGCCGCGCCTGTTCGCCCTCGATAAGAACTTCCCCGAGCCCATCGTCGGCGTCCTGTCGGACTTCCAAGCCGACGCGACAGCTCGTTCCGCTCGACCGGATCGACGCGCGCATGTCGACGCTCGATGACTGGGAGCTGCTGCTCGCGCTGCACCATCACGCCGACCCCTGGGATGGACTCATCACGACCGACAGCAGCATGCTCTCGCAAGGCCCAGAGCTCGCGACGCTCATCCAGACGAAGCTCACCCTCGTCGTCGCCGTAGCCTCCGGCCACAACCCGGTGAAGGCATCCGGCCTGCTGTTCGCCTACCTCGCGGGAATATGCCAGCGAACCACTCCCGAGCGAGCACAGGTATGGAGGCTCAACGCGGCGAACCGCCCGCCCGAGGAGCCGTGGGACTTCCTCAAGCGGTTCGCCGAGCACAACGGCCGCTCGGCAGAGGACGCGTGGGCCGAGTTCAAGCTGTCGGCCGCGGCGATGGCGCAAGACCCGCTGGCGTGAGGTCCTGGACGACCTGCGGACCGACGCTCGCTAAGGGCTCACGACTGAGCGTGTGAAGGAGCCATGGTGTAGTTCCGGTCGCCGTGGAATGTGTTGCGGGTGATGTTGATGGTGGCGAGCTGCTCGTCGGTGACTTTGATGCCTTTCTGGTATTCGCGGTCGTCGAGTTGGGCGTAGACCTTCAGGCCGGTGGTGGTTGTTGTGCTGGCGATGAGGTTGATGATGACCTCGTGGCTGATGAGGGGCTTGCCGCGCCAGTTGGTCGAGATGAAGCTGAATAGCCGGTGCTCGATCTTGTTCCACTTGCTCGTTCCGGGCGGGAAATGGCAAACCTGGATTTCCAGGCCGGTCTGGCCGGCGAGGCGCTGCAGTTCGAGCTTCCATAGGCGGGTGCGGCTGGAGTTCGAGCCGCCGCCGTCGGCGGTGATCGTCAACGTGGTGGCGTTTGGGTAGCGCGTTTCGCCGAGGGTCTGCCACCAATCGAGGATCGTGTTGGTGGCGAACGTCGCGGTGTCACGGGTGATTCCCACGCTGACCCACCCCTCGTCTGCGGTCAAGTCGTAGACGCCGTAGGGGATTGCGTGCCCGAGCTGCTTGTCCTTGAAGTCGTGCGTGCGGACCTCGACCGGCTTGCCCTTCGGCTCCAGCTCACGGCCGACGGCGTTGAAATCTCCGACGAGCTCTCGCCTCTTGGTATCCACGCTGATCACCGGCTCGTTCGCCGCGATCTGAGTCGTGACGGTCTGGTTGATGTACTCGAACTGAGCGTCGCGATCAGGATGTGACGCTCCCTCACGGGTCTTGCGGTTCGACTGCAGGCTGTAGCCCTTGGCCTTCAACAACCGCAGCACCGTCCGGTCAACGACATCGTGCCCCATCTCTCGCAGCGCCGCAGCGAGCTTCGCGGCGCTCTTCGACGTCCACCGCAACGGCGACTCCGGATCCCCCCGCCTAACCGGGTCAACGAGGCGCTCCAACGCCTCCCAAAGCCCCGGCTCACGCTCAAGGATCGGCGTGCGCCCCGGATGCCTACGCATCTTCCCCGACGCGGGACGCTCCTCAGAATCCAGATCCGCGAGACCACGCAGCACCGTCGACTCTGAGATCCCCGTAGCTCTCACCACCGCCGCAAGCCCCCCATAGCCAGCCGAGCGCGCCTCCGCTGCCGCCCACAACCGCCGCATACGCTCACCCAGCAACCCCTGCGCACTCAACAGCCGGTACCGCCCACCAATCGCGTCCTCACCGACCACAACCCCCAGTTCTACAAAACCAGCCAAACCCCCTCACAAACTAAGTCGAGAACCCTAAGTCTTCGCGGTATCGCGGCTTCCGCGTGACAAATCTCTGACAAATGTCAATTTGTCCGATGCGTCCGATGTGTCCACAAACCCGGACATACCAGACGATCTGGACGCTGGCGGACATATATGGCAGGGGCGAATAAGGTTGAGGGCCTTGTGGGCTCCACGGCCCGTGGTGGTTCGAGTCCACTCGGGCGCACCAAAATGTGCGGACTCCAACCGTCACGCCCCAATCAGGGGCGGCGGTCGCGGCACCCACAAGAGCCAGATCTGGCTCGCGTGGGTGCCGCTCTCTTGTGCGCTCGGCTTCTTCGATCGCGTCCTTCAAGGCTCTCGGCTTCTCGGACGGGAACCGCCCTGCGTAGCTCCTCCCCCAAGATCACGTCCCAGGGCTCGGCCAGTTCCCCGGAAATGGTGCCCTCGTCGCTGATGATGAGCCGCTTGAAGAACGCCATATTGAACTGCCGTCGCATCCGGTCTGTTGCCTCACGGTAGGCGGCTTGGCAGTCCCCGGCGCGGTCAAGGCTCGTTCGAGGTTCGTCTCGGCCGTCTTGAAGTCGTCGGCGATGGCTGCCAGTCGGCCTTCCGCATCGGCAATCGCCGTTGTCAGGCGGTCTTGCTCGCTCTTGAGCAGTTCCAGCGGGATAGCGTCGGCGTAGTGGGCTTGGAGCAGCTTCTCCCGTTCGCCTTGGAACTTGCGCAACCGGCGCTCCTGTACTCCCCGTTCATGTTCGGATTCGCTGCGAAGCTTGTCCAGCTCCTGCCCCAAGAACGTGCGGAGTCGGTCGGCCTCCTCACTCGGGAGCTGCACCGTCCCGTAGTGGGCGATGATCGCGGCCTCGACCAGCTCGATACGTACGGCCCGCTGTTTGCAGCTCGACGGGTCACGCTGACGACCTGAGCAGATGAAGTATGGATAGGTGCCGCCGTTGCCTTTGGCGTGGTTGACGATCAGTCGAGCGCCACACTGGCCGCAGTAGATGCTGCCCTTCAAGTAGTGCGGGTGCTCGCGGTCCTTCTCGCCCGTCAGGTACTTGGCCGCCAAGACTTTCTGGACCTCGGCCCAAATCTCTGGCGTGACCAGCGGCTCGTGTCTGCCGGCATAGATCGCGCCTCGGTAGCGCACCATCCCCATGTAGTAGGGATTGCGCAGCAGCGTATGCAGATGCGAGACGACCAACGGTCGGCCAGCCTTCTGCCGTCCGGGCGCAGTCGTCAGACCACGCGCGGTCAGCTCAGCCAGCAGACGCCGGATTGTCCACTCACCAGTCGCGTACGCCTCGAACGCCCAACGCATCAGCGGCCCACGCACCGGGTCAATCTCAATGGTGCGGGCTTCGCGGCCCTCGACCATGCACCGCACATTCAAGTAGCCAGTCGGAGCGCGCCCCGGCGTGCCGCCGTTCTTGGCCTTCTGCACCGTGCCCTTGATTACCTCGTTGGCAAGGTTGCGGCTGTAGAACTCCGCAATCGAGGCCATGATGCCGTGCAGCAACAGCCCCGAGGGCGTCTCGTCAATGTTCTCGCTGACGCTGACCAGTTGAGCACCGGCCTGCTGGATCGCCATGTTGATCGCCACGTCATCGGCCCGGTTACGCGCCAGCCGATCGACCTTGTGGACGATGACGTACTTGACGCGGTGCTCGGCCACGTAGGCGAGCATCCGTTGCAGCTCTGGCCGATCGGCGGTCTTGGCTGACTCGCCGCGCTCCACAAACTCCTCGACTACAACCGCATCGATGCTGACAGCCTTGCGCTTGCAGCCTTCGCGCTGGGCAGGGATGGAGTAGCCCTCGGCCTCGCCGCCCTTCTCGGCTTGCTCCTTGCTGGACACCCGCAGGTAGATAACTGCCGGATCGCCGTCAAGGCCAGACGCAACAGACTCGTTCATCGACCAGTCACCTTTATTACGTTCACGCAACGCCAACTCCATAGTGTTGTTAAGTGTACCACATTAATATTTGAAAGGTTAAGTGTGAAATCTACGAGGCTACCTCGCGGAGAATATCAAGGCAGAAGCGGTAGGCGCGACTACAAACAGCCGTGCAGGCAGCCTCCGCTCTCGTTCGATGGCAGCTCCGTAGCCGCTCGGCTCGCAGCTCATCTGGCACGATCCAGCAGACGCGGGGAAAGACGCCACCGTGCGCAGCCTGCTCTCTCCCGGATTGGTAGTAGTCAGCGTATAGCTGGCACTTACGCAGTACGGTCGGCACGCTCTCAGTTGGGCGGTCGATCTCAAGAACCAGCGCAGCTCGTAGCCACCACTCCCAAGCGACACGAAGGCATCAGGACGCAGCACGCGCCGACCCCCAAGTCCGGAGAACTCCCGCCAGCTCTGCGGCTCGGCTTGCCAGCTCAGCAGCTCCAGCACGCCAGCGCGGTCAGCCACATTCAGCTCGACGGCAAGCTGACTCGCGGCCAGCGTATGATCGAAGAAGCGCATGTCGGCTCATAAGCTCGGCGCCGAGAACCGCCGGTCGTGAGTACCCGCTGACCGATCGGCCCGAGCGCCAGCACGAGGCCCGCCGATCCGGCCCGGACCCCACCAACCCGCCGCTCGAGCGGAGTCAGCAGCCGGTCACGCGTCAACGCGCGTCAGCACACGCTGACGTGCGTGCGTCGCCGCCGATTCGCTCAGATGTGCAGTCGTCGGGAAATGGATCGCTTGAATTTGGCGAGCCGCTCATCAGCCGCAGCTCTGCCCACTTGGCCGGATACGCTCGTATCGCGCTCGCTGAGGAGCCGCGCAGTCGCGCGACCCCCCTCGCCGAACATTGATCTGTGCTGAGACACCCGTCACTCTTCGCACCTTCTTTTTTCTTTGTTTCGTTGCCACAGATGATGTAAGGAAAGGTGTTGGCGGGGCGCTGGCGGCCACGCGACGCGACGGGCACAGTGCGGGGAGAGCAGGAACCACACCCCCACTGGACGATCCTGCTTGGAGCCTCCTGTATCGACCGCTGCTGCTGTCCGACTCGAACCAGGCCACGAACCGACGACCGAGCCGGCCGTGAGCCGGAAAGGGAAGGCACAGAGAAGTGTAAGACTTTCGTCTCCACACTTTGGACGGTTACAGCGCAGGGCAGGATTTTGACGCTGCAACCTCAACGCGACACGACAGGCGACACGACGGCTATTCATGGTGCCTCCTAGTGTCGCGTCGCCGTGGCATAAGGTCGTCGCCGCTTGACCGTTGGCCGCCGAGAACAGCTGGTGCAGCTCGCTTTCGACCTCGGCCCGATCGACGCCGTAGCGCTCCGCGATGCGGCCCGTACGGCTGCCGGCATCACTGAGCGGCATCGCCAGGCGGCAACGTCTTGCAGGCTGCACCACGGCTGGACCGCCGCGCTGGCGACAAGCTGGGCATAGCACTGAAAGGCTCCGAGACTCTGGAAGTCTCCGGTGCCAAGGTACTGCCACTGGCGATCAGCCGGGCGTCCTCGCCGGCAAGTCGGAAGGCGATCCGTGACTGTGCGTTAGCCAGCACTGCCGAGCGCATGGCGGACCAAGCTGGTGCAGGTACTGATGAGCGAGCGCGAAACCGACCCCCAATCCCCGAGCCTGCGCCAAGGCGTCCGCGAAGTCCAGCGGTAGGTGCAAGTACGTCCTGAAACTCATCGACGTAGACAAAGACGGCATGACGACGCTCCGGGGCAATGGCAGCCCGTCCGAGGATGGCTTGCCAGAGCTGTGAGACAACGAGGCTGCCGAGCAGCGCCGAAGTCTCTGGTCCGAGCAGTCCCTTGCTGAGATCAACGAGCAGGATCTTGCGCTCGGTAAAGACGCGGCGCAGATTGAAGCCACGCGAGTCTGTCCGACGATGGCTCGCATTTCCGGCCTGAGCAGGAGCGGACGGAGCTTGTTCATCACCGGGGCGATGGCCTCTGCGCGTTGTTGTTCGCTCCATGCCGCAAAACCACTCCAGAACGGCCCAAGGCCGATCGGGTCAGCAACCCTCGACACGATCCGACGCCGAAACCCGGAATCGGTCAGCAACAGCGGCAGTGCCGCGAGCGTCATGCCCGGTGTTCGCGCCAAGGTCAGCAGCGATGCGCCGAGAATGTCATGCGTCCGTGGCCCCCAATTCGCCGCATACATGGAGTGAAAGAGGCCAAGTAGCTGATCGGCTACCAGCTCCGGTGAACGGCCGTGCAGCGCCAACGGATTCAGTCCCACCGGCCGCACGTCTGCGGGATCAAGCAGCACCACATCGCCTATTCGCTCAGATGGGATGCGCTCCAGCACTGCCGCGATCAGGTCGGACTTTGGCTCGATGACCACTACGGCGCGTCCAGCGGCCATGTCTTGTGTTATGAGATTGAGCAGCAGTGTTGACTTGCCAACCCCGGTCGGCCCGATTGCGTGCATGTGTCGCAGGGAGTCGGTGGCAGTCAACGCCACTGGGCGCTCTCGTCCGGGGAAGCTCGCGCGGCCGATGATCCGGCCCGCTCGTCGGATGGCTCCACTCGGAGCTACCAGCCGACTGCCGATCACGCTCACCGGCAAGTCGCTGACTGGGCCAACCGGCCACCCCGAGATCGTCGCCAGCTCAGCGACGTTCAATCGCAGTGGTAGCCGCCATCCAGCCGCCGCAGTAGTGACTCGCTTGACGCTGCTGATGCGTACCCACAGGCGGACACCGGGAGCTTCAACGCTACGGAGCGCGCCGACGACTTGGCGGATCAACTGCCGTTCACGGCCCTTGGATTTCGCCTGCACGGCAAGACGGCCAACAGCCCGCCAGCCTGGTTCGCCTTGCTTTGCCCGGAGAGCGTTCCGTACTTCCACGTCTACAGGTGGCGGTGGACCGAACGGCGCGAGCAATAGAGCCCCAACCCACGACTCACGACCCAAAGCCTCCAATCTGTTCGGCACGGCCAGCGCTGGCACTGGAGCACCGAGCACCCATTGCAAGCTCAGCGACTCGCCCTTATGCAGTTGAGCCAGCGCCGTCAGCAGGACGCGGCTGACGTTCGCCATGTCATCGGTGCGCAGTGGCCGTCGCCTGGTCGTCAAGCGCAGCTCGACCGCGTGGGATGCCGCCAGCGGCAGACGCACCGCGCTTTCCTCGATCGCCAGTCCGGGGATCGCAGCCCTGAGCTGGCTAACCACATTCTCGGCTCGGGCTTCCGGCAGGGCAAGACGATGCTCGACGCTCGCCGGCGAGCCAACCGCCTCAATGACGTTTGGTTGACCGCCGACTGTCGCCAGCACCCGAAACACCTGCGTTATCTGTTCGGGCGTGACCTCGCGCGGCCAGCGCAGCCGATACCACAGCATTGCTATGGACCTCACGCGCCAGCCTCGGAGTCAGTGTCAGACTGCTTACCCTTGTACTGCCGGTTTTTCGACCGCTTGGCCTTTGCCTCGGCTTCCGCTTCCGCCTCGGCCTGCGCCTGTTGATACTCCATCTCGATAAGCGCTCGCGCTAGGCGCTTTAGGTCCGTTGGCCTACGCACATCTCGCACCCGAATATGACGTTCTCCATGATGATAGGTTCTACTCATTACGAACCTCCTTTCTCTCCACGACCGGGCCGTCTTGAGCACGCAGAGCCTCACACCCCGCTAGGGGGCTATTGATCTGCTAACGGATAAACCCGTACCTCGAACCGCACCGTGATACTGCTTATGGCAATACCGGGAGAATGACTATTAAAGAATGATCCTGTGTATTAGTCAATACCGCTTGTTTATTTCACAACACCGACACGACGCCCCTGTTATCTGGAGAGTTGTTCACCACCGCGACTTCCGAAACTGATAAATCGACCAGCCCACAAAGCCAACGAGTCCAATCGTGCCGCCCACGATAAGAACCGGCAGAACAGCCAAAATGAGGTGAGCCGCGACATACAGCAGCACGGCAATAGCGGCGATCGTCACGGCGAGATTGAGCGCACTGTCGCGCCAGCGAGAGGGCGGGACGGTCATAGCGTCCTGCCTTCCCGCCGATCTATCTCCCGAAATACCTGATCGAGCGCCTGTCGTACCGTGGCCGCGTCCCGTCGTAGTTCTTGCTTGAACTCGCTTACCTGTATCTGGCGGCGGAGCCGGTACAGCTCTACCACCACCTGCTCGGTATCGCCCTCCAACCGACCGTCGTCGTAATCGCGCAGGGCCACGGTCATCCTCCAAACCGACGCATGATGCGGCGATCGTTGATGATTGCCGTACGCTGCGCCGCCCGTGCCGTGACCTCGATCTTCGCGACAGACATTCCGGCTCGACTCAAGCACCAGTCCATCAGGTCCATTTCCGTACAGGCGGCAGCCTGGTTGGCGTCGGCCACGGCTTCGCTGTCGTATATGTCGATCTGCGCCCGGAAGCGCGCACCATGCTTGTATCGATGCAGCTCCAGAGCACTATCGGCTTCGACTCTGCGCGCCTTATCGAGCTGACGGCGGGACAAGCCCCCCGCCTGACTATCGCTGGGTGCGGGATGGAAGTGGGACACGGATGGCCTCCCTTTGGGCGTCGTGGGATACAGGATCAGGCGATTGAGCTGTCAGCAGGCCGAGGCGGAGCAACGCCGGCAGGACTCCGGTTCGACTGATGGCGTCGTGACGCACCAACGCAGCGAAGCCCGGCAGTCGCTGAGCATCAGCCAGGATGGCGGAGTGCAGAGCCGCAGCGTGGCGCTGGGCCTCGACGTCCGGCAGACCGTAGGCGTCCCGCGCCACTGGACAGACGCGGCCGTCGCGGGCTTCCTGCAAGGCGCATCCCGCGCATAGATGATGGTTGGGGGGTGGGGTCATGGCGATGACCTCCGATATGGACTCATCTGACGCTCCTTTCCCAGTCCAGATGAAGGACTGACCCCTTAGGCTTTGTCGTATGCCGACACGCAAGCCGCTTTCGGAGCCAGCTTCACGTGGTGCTCGTTCAGCATCCGCCAAGTCCTCGTCAACTGGAAGGGAGACTTCGGGGCGAAAACAGGGGGGAAAGAGGGGAAATCCCGCATCCGCGCCGCTACAAAAGGGCGGCCTAACTGCCAACCCGCTCTACAAAGCGCTCTTGAAAATCGGCAGCAACGAGAAGTCGATCAAGCACCTGGGGCTGAGAAAGTACGATGTGCTTCTGCGATCTCCAGAGGTCCGCCGGCGGGCCGGATCAACAACAGACCCTGATGAGCTTGCTCGATGTGCAAGCGACCTACTCCGGCAGTTTGTCGGCGAGATCACCGATCCAACCCGCCAGCTCGTCGCGCAGGCCGCCCTGTGTACGGAGAAGATATACGAAGGTCGCGGCGTAGAGCAACGGAAGGACATGTTGCTTCAAAGTAAGGCGAAGATCACATGGGACATGTTCCGATATCACCGCGAGATTGCCTTTGGACAGCTTGTAGATATCTTGGACCATACGGTCAGCATTTCTGTGCCTCCACCAAGTCAATCGACAATCGGCTCAGCATCAACCCAGAGAGCGTCTAGCGGCGCGCATAGTTTGGCGAGAATGGCCGCAAGGCTGCACTACTCAATTCTGGCGTCAATCTTCGTTGCTCGCTTCACCGATAACCTAAAGGACATTGAGCCCTACGTTTCTGAGCGCTATGGGGCGCTTGACATATATGCGAAGTGTGCATTTGAAGATTTCTACGTGTTTCTCATCAACTCCGAGTACATAATAATGGGCGAGGAATATATGCCTCACGAGTTTTCCTCTGATCAGCTACGCGATCTCCAGTTCCTATTTAGGACGATCGAAGGATGTGGCCCTCTTGATTGGACGCATACAGAGAGGTTGCGAGATGCCCTTTGGGACCATGCTGACGTAGTGAGGGCTATCTTTACAGAGACATGGGAGCCTTGGTTTTACGACCTTTCACCTGTTCCTACGCAGTCCAAGATCTTCCCGCCGGAGCTTGAGGGTTCGCCTTCGATATCCAGACTAGAGCCAGTTACAGCGAAGGCCGGTGCGATTGTGCAGCTCATCAACAAGGCCATAGACCTTCAAGAGCCGGTACTCAGTGAGGCCAGAACACGTGCATACAAGATGCTTGCTTATACCTATGATTTCGATGAGTTTGTACCTATCCTTGATGGTAGGTCACTCCGACAGCACACCGACACTTACTTTGATAGTGCAAGTAATACTCTTGCGTATAGTGACATTGTATGGCATGATAATAACAATTAATGTAGGAGTTGCTGTCATGGCGGACGCTGGTGAGTCGCTGGATCACATCCCTCTGCCGCCGGAGGGATATCCTATATATGCACGCTTGTTTACCGCTGCGACTGGCACTGCGGAGCACTTGCGCGAGGCGTGGAAGCGCCCCGTACGTCACAACAGACGTATCGAGCGAGCAGCGCTGTGGTATGCCCTCAATGTAGACAGAAGTTATGCTGAACTGCTTGCTGTACCCAGTCCTCTTGCGCTGCTGCGGGATTTACTGCCCGAAGCGGAGGTAGAAGAACGATACGAGGTGGAAGCCGCGACACATGCGGTTCACCGCCATTTACCGTTCACACGACAAGAACGATACGCGCTACAACAGGCGCAGAGCATGAGCAATTTTCAGTTCGAGACTGAGGGAATTACGGCTCGTGAACCAGCGCTCGTAGAACAGTGGCACCGTTGGGTGTGGGAAGATGAGCGTCGAGTCCCACAGACGGGCGTCGAAGCTCTGGGAGCAAGCGCGATCGTGGCAGAAGGGTGCTTTCGACTAAATCAGCAGTTGCCTAGATTGCTTGGATGGGAGACAGGCAAATAGGAACTAGCTAATGCTAAAGACGCACCCCGGCGTAGCTGGCCGGTGTGACATTGACGCAGTGGACGTACGCCTTGTTGGGTACCGTGTTGCAGTCAACCAGTTGCTCTTCGTCATAGGTGATTAGGTCGTGTTCGAGCATGGTCGCGGGCTTGTTCCTGGTGCCCGATGGCTGGACAGGCTCGTTCGTGCGAGCAATGTGCAGACCGCGGAACAACGCCTCGGCACCACGGTGCCAAGAGCCGCCGACGTTGCTGAATCCGGTCCACCAGTACCAGCCGTCTGCCGGATAAAAGCCTGCCCCTCCTCCCTCGGTTCGGTCGTTGATGAGCTTGTACGCCAGCTTGCAGCTAACCGTGGAGCGAATCTTGACGAACCCCTGGTACGAGCCCTTGTCTTGATCGAACCCCCGCGTATGCCGGTTGGTCCAGTTGGGGCACGGGTGCATGGCTGCAACGTCAGCCGGGTTGGCCGAATCCCAGCAGGGAGACGTCCCCCACTGCGGCGCGTCACAGCCGCGGTAGATGCTGGCCGCACTCGCCGTCGAGCTGATGCAGACGATGAGCGCGATCAGGGCGCAGATCACGGAGATTGCGCGGCACCCAGTCCGACGCACATCCTTGTCAATCCCCACAGCCTGCCTCCTGTCGTGTCGGTGATTCGATGTCGATGTCGATGTCGAGCTTGCCGGGGCCAAGCAACCTCGCTCATCCCGTAGCACCGGGCCATATCCTATATCACGGGAACCGGCAAGGAGCCCGGCACCACGGGTTGAAGGTTGGGAACGATGACCATTCCCAGGGGCAAGACCGAAGGCGACCGCGCTCTGGCGCTTGGTGCCCTGGTGCGCAAGCTCCGTCGTGATCGCCACATGACGCTCGACCAACTCGCCGAGCGCGTGCCGATGTCGGCCTCCAACCTCTCCCGCATCGAGCTTGGCTCCCAAGGACCGCCAGCCGACGAGATCATCGAGCGCATCGGGCAGGCGCTCGATACCGACCCGGCCGAGCTACTGCGCGCCGCTGGTCGCTACGCCACCGGCAAGACCTTCGAGGAGATGGTGCTGGCCCGTCTGGATGCCATCGGGCGCGATGTGCTCGAGGTCAAGAAAGCGCTCACCGCCGCCCGCAAGACCTGATAGCGTCCCTCCCGCTCGCCGGGCTATCTGCCGGGCAGGCGCAAACACCACATAAGGCAAAAAGTGGCCCCGCGCAGCTTGTGACTGCCGGGGCCGTGGCACAGGAGGTTGCGCTCCCATGCAGGCCAATAGTAGATGCACCGCTCCTGGCGGTGGCCCAGCGAGCCATCGCTCTGCAAGTTCCCCAACCGGACTTCCGCAGGCTGACCGCCTGGCGAAACGCCGGCTCACCGTCCACGTCACGGAACTGGACATCACCGCCGCCACGCTCTCCTGTCTCGCGGCGGCCGACATCATCGACGTACCCCAGCTCGTCCAGCATCCAGCCGACGATCTACTCGCCGTGCCCCACTTCGGAGCACTGGAGCTGTACGAGATTGTCTGCCAGCTCAATGACTACGGCTTGTCGCTGCCGCCGATTCAAGGCGGTCGTGCCAGAGGCCACATCACCCCGCGCAACCGCGAGATACTGCGGCTGCGCCTCATCGACGGCTTGACCCTTGCTGCGATTGCCGAACGTGTCGGCCTCAAGCAGGAGCGGGTTCGTCAAGTCCTGCGGGGCAACTACGGCCTCACGGGTCAGCCACCAGCCGTCAAGGCCCGGCAATGGCGAGAGGATGTGCGGCGGACGCGTCACGTCCTCGGAAGTTGACGCGCAGAATGGCACTTGTGCGACGTGTCTTTGATATCGAGTCCTCGTAAACACGGGTTACGCTTCGTCTCGCTAGTCGGGTAGGGTTTCGCAAGACGGCGATGTCCTAACTACCAACACGGAGGCTCTATGCAGGATTTCGGGACCGTGCCAGGAATCACGCATCAGGTTGACCTACCCCAGGCACTAGCGTACAATGCGCTTGTAACAAAGGATACAACCTTGGACTCCGAGCATCCCGAACGGATAGACATTGCGGAGAATGGTGTTGCAGCAAGTGAGCTAAGCAGCGATCCAGCACCTCAAGACTATTACGCCGCACGCCGGGCACATTTCGTTGCGGCAGTGAAAGGCTTCCTACCGCTATCCGAGTATGTCAGGGAGGTCGCGGCTGATGTTGATCGTAGATTTCCTCCCCTCGCACAGGAGTAGCTGTCCTAGCCAGCAGACGATGTGCGGTCACAGACCCCAGGTCGGCCATACCTGTCACTGACCTAATGGCTACCCCACAACCACCGAATAAGCCTTCTTGGCGGGAGCGAATGCGCGCGAGGCTGGAGCAGCCTCCCTCTACCGCACTCACAATCGTTATAGGGGTCGCAGTCATCTTCGCTGCTGGCCTCGTCGGCAGTGCTGCGGGATATCTCGTAAGTAAGATAGGTGCTGCAACAAGAGAAGTCCCATTTTACGCCTTCGTTGGTGGTGGCATCGGTCTAGTTGTAGGCTTGATGGCTGCGTGGTTTGGAACCCGGCTTTACTATCAGCTTGTTGAAAGCAAACGCGAACTCGAATTTGACGCGATGCAGCAGCGAGTCGCTCGTCTCGGTGCAGCCAGAGAGAATCTGCGCCGCCTCGACCTTTACTCCGACCATATTTACGGCACCCTCGAAGCCTTTATTAGTGAAGACCTGTCTCTCCACGAGCCCTCATCTGCGGATACTGCGAACGCAGTCTGCGAAGCACCAGCGGACTACATTTTTCAAGCTACCGGTCAGCATGTCACGCTGTCTATTTGGGCCGAGCCTAGAGAAGATAACCCAGGACAAGACAGCGATGGAATTATTGGCAAAGCAGCGGGGTTTGTTCGCGACAACATGCCGGACAAAGTACCTGAGCCCGTAAAGAACGCCGTACTCGGCAAATTTGAGATTGTCGCCGGCGCAACAAAAGCCGAACGAAAGGCCTTTGCAGTACGCGTGGCATCAAGTTGGCTCAAGCACCACCACGAGAAAGAGGACGACGAGTTTCCCGCCAGCACGCAAGATCACGACTCCACAACTGGTAACGGCAATGAGTTGCCGCGCCGCTCCCAAGACCTTGATCGCTTCGTATACCGAGCTGATGCTCCGTTTGATGGCTTGGATGCTCGTGACATCAAGGCGTTCCGCGAACTCAAGTACAAGGCGGTACGCGCGATCTCGTTCCGACGCGATACGACGATCTACTATGTTGTTGTACTTGCAAAGGTCGATGACGTTTTCACCGAAGCCGAGGATCTCTATCTCCTCTGGCTCAAGCGTGTACTTGAACTAGACCGAGCAATGCACCACACTCTAGCCGAGTTCATACTAGAGACATATGGTCAGATTTCCGACTAAAGGCTGACGAGCTAGCCATCAAAGTAGGCTTGCGTCAGCCACAGTCTCACAATGCCAGCATGTACGACGCGGTTCCAGCACGATAGAGCCCGCTATTGACTCGGCAGGTACGTTCGCCCCCACGGATACCACGGCAAAGCGTCAAATACCGCTTGGACAGCGATCCGGGCGATCTCGGTCGTGGCATCGGATATCTCGATCACGGCACACGTACCGTCCGCGATCGTGATACGGAAGTGACGTTCTTCGAGAATGCGGACCATTACTCCACCGTTGGGAGCCAGAACCGGCCCGCTTGTCAGCGGCTTGGTGTCGATCTTTTTTCCGTGCACCTTGCCTTGAGCGCGGTCCTCGGCGTGCACGATGGAATCTCGCACGCCTTTCAGGCCCGGCAATGCGCTCGCGAAAGCATCACGTGCGTTCGCCAACCTCACCAGGACTTCATCGCCGAGATCGAGAGAGCACACGGTCTCTATCCCTCGCTGGAGCTGCGCCAATGAGGTCAAAAAGGAATTTGCATGAATCCACACATGGCGACGCTCATATTCCCGTGGCCCACCTTGCCTCGCCCACTTCTCTCGCAGAACGTCACGGCGAGCCATGTCTGAGATGAGCCGTTTGCGCTCGAACTCCTCAGACCGGTCCGCTACCGCACCAGCACTTGCCGTTAGCTCTTGCTCTCGGTGGTGCTCGCGTTCAGTATCACGGTGCTGTTCGTCGTCAGTAAGACGCTTGTAAGGCTGGGCGAGAGCTTCGTCGAACATGGTTAGGGACACGACAAGATCGGCTACGCCGTCCGACAGGAGTTGGCATAGGGATTCCACGTCGTGCCGACTGTCCATCGGCACTGTGTCGTCAAGCCACACACCGCGCTCAAGCTCCCGAATCGTTGCCATGAGCTAACAGGTATCACAACACCACGACGCTCAGCGATCATCGGCGTCAAAGCACTGGCTATGTAGCTCGCTAATGCGCTTCCACACAAAGTACGTGTTCGACCGTGCTCTCGCCAAGTCCGAAGAAGAGCGACTGGGCCTCACGACCTTACGTGCGCAGCCAATCGTGTCGGAGTCGATAGCAACCGCGTGCTACCCGCTCGAAACGGGACTCGCTGCTCAACGCCCCGGTGGACAGGCAGCAGTTGATCGAGCCCTTCGACACCGGATGGCCGAGCAGGTCTACGACCGCCGCCTGGGCCTCCAGCACGGTCAACGGACGCTGAGCCGATGCCAGCACCTTGACGACGGCCCGCTGCACGACGCCGTTGCCGAGCCGTCCTACGTCGAGTTGTGGCTCAGGACGCGCGGTCGCCTTGATCGGCTCATCTGACAGGGCCTCGAACACCGCCCCCAGCGCCGCCGAGGGGTTTGAGAGCTGTCCTACCAAGTGCATTTTTCGAGGAGGGAAGTCGCCTTACTCAAACCCGGCTCGGGCGACCCCGATCATCGAATGACGCGTGGGTCGGCCCGCGGGACCGACGGGCTAGACTTCAGCGATCGTGTCGCTGACCGCCCTGACGTCCGCGGAGATCTCGCTGCCGGCCCAGGCGGATGGGGCGCGCGTCAGCGACCGGATCGCTGTTCTGGCCGACACCGTCGACGTCGTCGGGTTGACCGACAATCACGCCGGCCAGCCGCGGATGTCGCCGCTGGCCGCGGTGGCGCTCGCCCGGGAGCAGGGCGTGGGGACAATCGTCCACGTTTCCTGCCGCGATCGCAACCGGCTTGCCCTGCAGTCCCAGGTCGTGGGCGCGGCAGCGCTGGGCGCTGAGGCGGTCCTCTGTATGCAGGGCGATCCGGTGCCTGGCATCGAACGTGTGGGTGACATGACTGCCACGCAGCTGATTGCGAGCGCGTCGCCGTGGAGCGCCCCGCACCCGCTGGCAGTCGGGGCGGTTGTCAATCCCTTCGCCGAGGACGTCGACCGGGAGTTGCGGCTCCTGCGGCGCAAGATCGACGCTGGGGCAACCTTCGTGCAGTCGCAGATGATCTTCGACCTCGGGCGCCTCGAAGTGTTCCTCTCGGCCGCCGAGGACATCCTCGTGGGCGTGCGGTTCTACGCGAGCGTCGCTCTGCTCCGCAGCACGCGCATGGCAGAGCGCGCCTGCGCCCTACCAGGGGTCGCGATTCCTCAGCAAGCCCTGGCGCGGATCAGTAGCGGCGGCGGCATCGACCTGGCGCGCGAACTGGCGGGCTGCCTCGCCCGTATCTCGCGCGTAGATGCGCTTCACGTATTTCCGCTCGGAGCCGAGGCCGCGACACGTGAGGTCGCCGCGGACTTCCGCGTCGCGCGAGGTGTCAGCGCCCAACGCCCGACAGGGACCGGTCGATAACCCGAAGGCCGCGCGGCGACGCGGGAGCGTCATGACCGGACATCCCTCAGCCAACGAGGGACGGGCGCCAGGCGACGCGGCCCACCGACTACGGCGCACTTCTGCATCAGCCAACGCAGCGCCCGCCGGCCGCGACGCGTCCCCACTGGTATGGTCGCTGGCGTGGCGCCCGATCCCGTCGAGCTGTTGCGTCAGCTGATTCGGTTCGACACGACAAATCCACCGGGCAACGAGGCCGAGTGTGTGGGCTGGATCAAGGATCTCTGTGACGGGGCTGGTCTGCAGACGCGGGTCTTGGCGAAGGACCCGGCCCGGCCGAACCTGGTGGCGCGGCTGCGCGGTCGAGGCGCCGCGCCGCCGTTGCTTCTCCAGGGTCACGTCGACGTCGTCACGACAGACGGCCAGGACTGGCGCCACGATCCCTTCGGCGCCGACCTGATCGAGGGTGAGATCTGGGGCCGCGGCGCCTTGGATATGAAGGGCGGGGTCGCGATGATGCTCGGGGCGATCCTGCGGCTCGCCGAGTCGGCCGAGCCCCCGCCGGGCGACGTGCTGCTGTGCGTGCTCGCGGATGAGGAGAATCTCGGGGCCTACGGTGCGCGATTCCTCGTTGAGGAGCATCGCGAGCTGTTCGAGGGCGTGAGGCACGCGCTCGGCGAGTTTGGTGGCGCGCGCGCGATGCTTGCGGGTCTGAGCACTTACCCGATTCAGGTCGGCGAGAAGCAGGTGTGCTGGATGCGCGCGACGATCCGGGGGCCTGGCGGGCACGGCTCGATCCCGATGCGCGGTGGAGCCATGGCAAAGCTTGGTCGGCTGCTGAGCAAGCTGGATACACGGCGACTTCCGGTACACATCACCGAGATTCCCCGGTCGATGATCGAGGCGCTCGCGGCCGCATTGCCCGCCGGTGGGCGGGAGTTGGCCGACGGCCTGCTCGACCCCGAACGCACGGACGCAACACTCGACATGCTCGGCGAGGCAGGACAAATCTTGGATCCGATGCTTCACAACACGGTCAATGCGACAGTCGTGCGAGGCGGTGGCAAGACCAACGTGATCCCAAGTGAGTTGCAGCTCGAGCTCGACGGGCGTCTGCTTCCTGGGCAGACGCTGGACGACCTCTTGCGCGAGCTGCGCGAGCTGGCCGGTGACGACGAATTCGAGGTGGAGGTGATGAGCTATGAGCCAGGAGTCGATCGGTCGGACCTGTCACTGATGCCGCTGCTGAGTGACGTGCTCATCACCGCCGACCCGGATGCGGTGCCGTTGCCGATGGTGATGCCAGGTGTCACCGACGGACGCTTCTTCGCCCGGCTCGGAATCCAGACTTATGGCTTTCTGCCGATGCGCCTACCAGCGGAGATGAGGTTCACAAGTCTCATTCACGCGGCCGACGAGCGTGTACCGGCGGAGGAGATCACCTGGGGCACGGACCGCATCTGCGAGGTGCTCACGCGCTACAGATAGGCAAGCGACGTGCATGTCGAGTCCAACCAGCCCGGCCAGCATGCCGCGAAGCTCATGCGATCACCGGAAATCCGTGGGCACGAGCGGTTCCGGGAGCATGGCGATGGACGTGGCGCCGATCAAGCGGCCTTTCAGTGACGCGCGTCTACCGCCCGACCATCACGCCGAACCGCGGCAGCAGTGCGGGGTCAAGGAAAGCTTCGATCCCAACGATGCGGCGGTCCTCGACCTCGAGCACGCTTACTCCATGCGCAACCCAAATGTCATTTTCGCCTCGCATCTCGATCGTCACCGCGGGCCGGCCATTCGCCCACACCGGCCTGTGTCGGATTCGAGTGAGATCGCCTCCCGCCGTCTCGCGGAAGAACGTCGCGATCTGCAGAGCACCGACCAGTGTCGGCTGCGGGGGCATCCGAAGCGTGGCGTCCTCGCGTAGCAACGCCACGAGCCCGTCCATGTCAGCGCGCTCGAACGCGGCAACGTAGCGGTTGAGCAGCTCGCGCTCCGCCGGATCTGCCGCTGATCGAACTGCCTCGGGCAGATGCCGCTCGATCGTGCCGCGTGAGCGCTGCAGCGCGCTGTTGACCGACGCTACCGTCGACTCGAGGACCTCGGCGACCTCCGGTGCGCTCCAGCCCAGGACATCCCGGAAGATCAGCACCGCGCGCTGACGACCCGGCAGCTCTTGGATAGCGCGCAACAGCGCCAGCTCCATGCCCTCGCGGATCGCGTATCGCGCCGCAGGGTCATACGTCGGCGAGGCCGTCTCCCGTGGGCCCCGCTCCGGGAAGGGATCGACAGGCTCCGGCCGGCGCGGACGGCGCTCGAGCTTCATCGAGACAGGCGTTGGTTGCGATCCGGTAGAGCCAAGTCTGAAATTGAGCCCTCGGCTCAAAGCGCTCCAGGGCCCGCCATGCCCGGAGCAGCGTCTCCTGCGCCACGTCCTCGGCATCCTGTGACGAGCCCAGCATGCGATAGCAGTGAACCTCGAGTGCGTGCCGGTACGGGTCGACCAGCGCGCGGAATCCCCGCTCATCACCGGCCTGCGCGCGAGCCAGAAGGAGACGCTGATCGGGATCGTGGCTTGAAAGGGTGACGCGAGCCATGTGTCACGCCTTCCCGTACTCGTCGTGACGACGAATCCAGAGCTGCCACGCCTCGTCCTCGGCGCGTCCGTTCGGAGCTCGGTCGAGGAACGCGTAATAGGGCATCAAGAACTCGACCCCGCGACCAGTCGTCGAGTAGGTCTGATACGCGCTACCGCCCTCCAGCGTGAAAGCGGTGAAGCCGAACAGCTCGGTCAAGTAACCGTAGATGTCCGTACCGGCGGCCGCTGCGTTGCGGAAGGCGATCGCGGGCAACCGGTCGAGAATTGGCCCGATTGCCTCAGTTGTCTCCTCCCGGCCTTTCGAGAAACCGAGATCGCCGTTGAAATCGCTCTCGTAGCTCGACGCCCATGTGAAGCGCCACCCCATGCGTTCGCGATAGGCCGAGAGGTCCGCCATCGGGGCGCCGGAGACAGCGATCAGCGTCACGTCGCGAGCCTGCAGGTGTGGGATCAGACCGTCGAACGAATCGGCGATCGAGCTGTTCACTGGGCAGCCGTCCTCGTAGCTCGGGCCGAACATGAAGTGATAGATCAGCAGTTGTGAGCGGCCATCGAACAGCTCCGCCAGGGTCCTCGCGCCGGCCGTCGTCTCGAGCGTGTACTGCTTCTCGACAGCGACCCAGGGAAGCTTCCGGCGCTCGACCGCGAGCTCGTCGCCGAGCCGCGTGTGCTCCTTCTCCCGCGCCAGTAGCGCGGCACGGGCCGCATGCCAGTCCTCACGGGAAACGATCGCGTCTGTGGTCATTGTGGTGTGCATCTGGTCCCCTCTACGCCGCGATCGGCTCGGCCGGCACCAGCGCCGCGTTCTGGCGCTCGAGCCGCTTCGCGACGCCCGCACGCCAGGCATCTGCCAGCGACTGCGACATCGGGTCGGGAAAGATCTCCTCCTCACACTGCTCCACGCCGTCCAGTGTGGCGCGTGCAACGTCCTCGGGCGAGGTCTTCGGGATCGCGAGGTCCTTGACCATGTCGGTATCGATCGGACCCGGCAAGACGGCGTGGACGCTCACACCTCGGCCACGGAGCTGCGCACGAAACGACTGCGCGAGCGACAGCGACGCCGCCTTTGAGACGGAGTACGCCGGAAGCACCGGCACCGCGGCGAGCGCGCTCAGCGAGATGATGTTGACCACCGCTCCGTGGCTTCGCGTCAGCGCGGGCAGGAACGCCCTGGTGATATCCAGCGTCCCGTAAAGGTTGACCGCCAGGTGGTGCTCGAACGCCGAACGATCGCTGAGGTCGTCGGGGACGGACACGCCCGCGTTATTGATCAGGATGTCCAGCGACTCGACTTGCTCGACAGCGCGCTGGATCTGGGCCGCGTCGGTCACGTCCAGCATCACCGGCACGACGCGCTCCTCCGAAGCGACCGCGCCGTTTCGCGAGGCGGCGTAAACACGCTTAGCGCCTCTCCTCAGGAGTTCATCGACAAGCGCCTCTCGCAGGCCGCGGTTGGCTCCGGTCACCAGCACCGTCTTCTCTGCCATCGTCGTCTGCATTTTCGCGTCTCCTTGTCGAGGTTTGCTCTTCACACCTCGTCAAACGACCGACGGCGCGCAAACTCATCGCAGACCGCGCGAACCGAGGCCTGGCGCGACGGTCAGAGACCGCCTCAGCCGGCCTCTTCGAAGTCTCCTGGCTTCCAGGAGCCGTCGAACGCCGGTCGCTCTGGCCCGTAGATGCGGATGTATGCGAACCAACCCCGCTCTGGGAGAGTCTGAATCCATGCTCCTCGGTCAGGATCGCTCGGTGGAGTCGGGCCGAACTGGAGCGTCGCCGATGCCGAGTCGAGGTCCTTGAGCTCAAATAGCGAGCGGAGTGCGGCTTTGTCCTGATCGGTCTGAATCTGCGAACGGGTCTCGGCGTCGTACACGGTAACCGACCAGAACAACTTGGCGGGCACCGGCAACGGGATCGAGAGCGTGTATCGCTTGCCGCCGTCGAGGTAAGCGCCACTGCTGTCCCGTAGCCCCAGCCAGTAGAGCGAGCCGACGCCCTCGACGCGACGGAACATCGCGGGCGAGGCAACTATCGCCTGCGCGAACCAGCGATCCCGCGCTTCAAGATCGAGTCCATTCGGGGTCTCGAAGTCCGCACTGTGGGGAACAAGGCTGGCCCACTCCCACTTGCGGTCGGGCCATCCGATCCTGTCCCCCCTGTCACTCGCGAACGCAGAGACGAGCATCTGATCTCGCGCGGTCCTCGCGGCGCGCTCCAGCCCCGCGCTCATCCCATCGTCGGGCTCGAACGGCGCACCCTTTTCGATGCCGAGAGACGCCAGCAGTCCGTACATTGGCCTGAACTCATCGACCACCGGCTCTTCGTCGATGATCCGGTGCAGCACTGCCCAATACTGAAGATTGTCCTCCCACCGAAGGCACGTGTTATCGGTGCTCTGCTCGGTGGTGTCAACAAACCCCAGCAGCGCGGGACCCTCAGCGCTCGACAGCGGATAGATCTTGATCTCGCGTAGCGCGCCAAGCGCCTTCTGAAGATCCCCATCGGCCGGGAGCGCTCGCAGAGCAACCAGAGCCTTCAGCGAGGAGCAGTGACCGGTGAAATAGCCCTCGGGAACGTTCCCCTCGAAACCTGGCGGCAACACCAAATGCTTGCCGCCGCGGCCCTCATCTGGGCCCGGGATGCCCATGTCCATCACCCACCGTTGGTGATGGTCGTCGACCAGACCGATGAACGGCCCCGGGGGCAGCTCGATCACGACCGGCCCGTCTGAGAGATCCAGCGCGCCGGCGCCGTACGGCGTGTCGGAGTTCAGCGTAAAGCCCACCTGGCGCGGGCCCGTTGATGCGATACCAATCGAGTCGTTATCCGCGATACCGATCTCGCGGTTCCCGTTGAAGATGCCCTCAACTGACACCGTCGGATACCAGAACCGGTAGGCCGTCACCGCGCGCTGGAAGAACGCCTGCTCTCGCGCCTGTTTCGCCCCGCCCTCAGTGGGAAACCCTCGCTCAAACCCAGGCAGCTGTGCGTCTGTCATGAGACTTCCTCCCGTAGCTTCGCTCGCCTGTCAGCGGCCGCCCGCGAGCGTCTCGTCGGTGCTCACGGGCCCTAACAAGTTAGCGCCGACGGGTTGGCCGGGAGCAAGCCGTGCGCGCACCCGCGCCACCGCACTTTATGATCGCGGTCGTGAGCGGCACGCGGCCGAACGTCTTCGCTGAGAGTTTCAGCAGGGAGCGCTCCGGCCTACGGGCCGAGCCGGTCGTCAGGGCCGCGGGAGGCGAGCTGCTCGGCGGGACGCTGTACGAGCTGGCTCCGGGCCACGAGGGCGTCCCGCTGCACATCCACCACGCAATGGAGGAGCTCGCGATCGTGATCTCCGGACGACCGACGCTGCGGACGCTCGAGGGCGAGTCCGGGCTCGCGCCCGGGGACGTCGTCGCGTTCCCCCGCGGCCGCCGGGGTGGCCACACGCTGGCAAATCGAACCGAGGAGCCGGTGCGCTACCTGATGGTGTCCAACAAGGTGACGCCCGAGATCGTCGAGTATCCCGAGGCCGGCACGATCCGCGCGCTGACCCGGGGCCGGTTCGACCCGGCCAAGCCCGACGAAGACCCGGCCGACCACCTGAATCTGCAGTTCAAGCGCTCAGACGCCGAGGAACAGTAACTCGGCCACCCGGCAAGCGGAGGACTGCGGTCATGCTCACTCAGATCACCGACAACATACTGGTGAACCAGAGCGACTTCATGCAGAGCAACGCGGTGGTCGTGAGGGCACATGCCGGTGTGCTGCTGGTAGACCCGGGAATACACGGCAACGAGCTGGCCGCGCTCGCGGATGAGCTGATCGAACAGCGGCGACGCGGTGTCGGTCGGGTTCTCGACCCATCCGCATTGGGACCATCTGCTGTGGCACGCCCGCCTCGGTTCGGCGACCCGCTTCGGTACTGCTCGGTGTGCGGCCACCGTCGAGGCTCGCCTGGAAATCGGACGCGAGATGGCCAACGAGAGCGCTCAGGACGTGTCGCTGGATCTGTTCGGCGCGATCGTCGCCTTACCGCCGGGAGACGGAGTACATCCCTTGGGACGGTCCGCGAGTCCGCATCATCGAGCACCAGGCTCATGCTCCTGGCCACGCCGCGCTCCTGATCGAGAACGAGCGGGTGCTCGTCGCCGGCGACATGGTCTCCGACATCTTGATCCCACTGCTCGATCTACGCGGCGGACGCAACCCGGTGCAGGACTACCTCGACGGGTTGCGCCGCCTCGAGGACATCGCCTCCGAGGCCGACGTCTTCATTCCTGGACACGGATCCGTCGGCTCGGGCGATGAGCTTCGCCGACGCATCGACCAAGACCGGGCCTACGTGATCGCCCTGCGTGACGGCCACGATCCCGTCGATGCGCGCGTCGGCCCTCTCGCGACCTTCGGCCAAGACTGGCTGCCCGGCGTTCACGCCCGGCAGCTCCGAACCGTTTCCGAGCTCAGCAACTAGTGCAAGATGTGTGAGCTGCGTCAACCAGGCTGAGCCGGCCCAGCGCTGATCACCCTGCGTCGGCGGCCTGCGGCGGAGCCTCGTAGATCGATTGCAGCTGCAGGTACGCCTGCAGGCCCTCGGGTCCCAGCTCGCGTCCGATGCCACTCGCCTTGACTCCGCCGAACGGAGCGGCAGGGTCCAGCATGTAGTGGTTGATGCCGATGCTGCCGGTCTGCACGCGCCGCGCAACGTCCTGCGCGCGCTCGGGGTCGCGGCTCCAAACGCTGCCGCCGAGGCCGAATTCCGAGTCGTTTGCGATCGCCACAGCCTGATCGACGCCGTCGTAGGGGATCACCGCGAGCACCGGCCCGAAGATCTCCTCACGTGCGATCGTGTCGCTGTTGTCCACGTCGGCGAAGATCGTCGGCTGCACAAACCAGCCGCGCTCCTGCTCGGGCGGACGACCACCACCGGCGACGACCCGTCCGCCCTCCGCGCGGCCCTTCGCGATGTAGCCCTCTACGCGCTCGCGCTGGCGAGCGCTCGCCAGCGGACCGACCATGGTTGCCGGGTCGAGCGAGTCGCCGACCACGAGCGCGTTGGCGAGGCCGCTGAAGACCTCGAGGACCTCCTCGTAGCGGGCGCGCGGCGCGAGCACCCTGGTTCCGATGTTGCACGTCTGGCCGTTGTTCGCCATCGTCGCACCGAACAGAGCCTCGGTGGCGCCGGCGAGGTCGGCGTCGTCGAGCACGATCGCAGCCGACTTGCCGCCAAGCTCCAGCGTGACCGGGCGCAGCAGCTCGCCGCAGCGCCGCGCGATCGTGCGACCCGCCGCGCTCGACCCCGTGAACGTGACCTTGTCGATGCCCGGGTGTTCGACCAGGTACGCACCCACCTCACGGCCGGCGGGCACGAGGTTCACAACGCCGGGCGGCAGGCCGGCCTCGATGATCGCGTCGGCGAGCAGCAGGCTGTCGAGCACCGTCTCAGGGCTCGGCTTCATGACCACCGTGCAACCTGCAGCGAGCAGCGGCGCGAGCTTGAACATCGCGAGCGTCTGCGGGTAGTTCCACGGCACGATCGCGCCGACGACACCGACCGGCTTGCGCAGCACGTGAATCGGTGCCACCGAGCAACCCCTGGCGATCTTCCTGAAGTGCGGTCTGACGGATCAAGCCGGCGTAGTACTGCGCCAGGACGGGCGGAAAGACGGCCTCGACCTGCAGCGCGAATGAGATCGGCATGCCGTTCTGCAGCGAGACGCGGTGTGCGATCTCCTCGCCGCGACTTGCAAGCGCCGCGGCGAGCCGCTCGAGCGCCTGCGCGCGGTCCTCGCTCGACCACGACGACCAACCGCTCGGATCATCGAATGCCGCACGCGCAGCCCGCACCGCGACGTCGATGTCGGCGTTCGTCCCGTCCGGCACCGACCCGACTGGCTCCTCCGTGCTCGCGGCGAGCACGGATATGCGACCCGGCCCCTGCGGCTTGATCCAGTCACCCCCGATGAAAAGCTCGTCGCTATCGATGGTCGTTTGCGTGCTCATGAGGGTCCCCCTAATATCGGTGTCGGATCGGTCGAAATCAGACCGCAGGTGCAGCCTACTCCGCGTGGCGCTTTCCCCACGACCGCGAACCCTCGGCTATTGTCTCCTCGGTCGAGGCACGACTGCGCTTTCGACGCGACACCGGGACGAACATGCTCATCAGTACCGATTATCTGGTCATAGGAGCGGGCGCGACCGGTCTTGCCTTCGCCGATGCGCTGGCGGCGGAGGCGGATGTCGAGGTCACGGTGATCGACTGTCGAGAGGCCCCGGGAGGTCACTGGGCGGATGCGTATCCGTTCGTTCGCTTGCACACCCCGTCGGCGTACTACGGCGTGAACTCGCTGGCGCTCGGCGAGGATCGCATCGACCAGGTCGGCGAGAACACCGGGTACTACGAGCGGGCGACTGGTGACGAGGTCTTCAAGTACATGACCGAGGCGGCCGGACGGCTCACGCAGACAGGCCGGTGCCGTGTGCTCACCCGCCACGAGTACCTCGGCCCCGAGAGCGACGGCGGACAGGTCAGAGACCTGAGCACCGGAGGCCTTCACGATGTCGCTGTCCGGCGCAAGGTCGTCGATGCTCGATACCTCGAGGCGTCGATCCCGGCGACCCACGCCGCCCCGTTTCAGGTGGCGCCCGGTGTTCGTCTCGTCCCCGTCAACGACCTGCCGGCGGCCGCGCAAGCAGACTGCTCCTACGCGGTCCTCGGGTCCGGCAAGACGGCCACGGACGCGTGCATCTGGCTCTTGGACAACGGCGTACAGCCAGATCGGATTCGTTGGATCCGGCCCCGCGACGCGTGGTTTTATGACCGCAGCCACTTTCAGCCGCTGGAGCAGGTCGGCGCGATCATGCAGGGCAACGCGGCCGATGCCGAGGCCGGGGCCGATGCAGCGAACCTCGACGACCTCTTCGAGCGGCTCGAGGCCTCGGGGCGACTCGTGCGCATCGACCCGACGTGGCCGGCGACGATGTACCGCGGCACCATGCTCAGCACCCGCGAGCTCGCCGCCCTGCGCCAGATCGAAGACGTCGTCAGGCTCGGCCGAGTGCGCCGGATCGAGGCCGACCGGATCGTGCTCGAGCGCGGGGAGACCAAGACCAGCCCCGAGGTCCTGCACGTTGACTGCACGGCCCTCGGCCTCAACAACGCCCCAGCCACGCCGATCTTCCAGCCCGGTCGGATCGTGCTCCAGCAGGTCCGCCAGCTCTCGCCGTGTTTCAACGCAGCCCTCGTCGGCTTCATCGAGGCCCACCGGGACGATGACGTCGAAAAGAACCGGCTTTGCCCACCCAACCCCTATCCCAGCAGCATCGAGGACTGGCCGCGCATGACGAGCCGCACATGGAGAACGGAGGGGCGGTGGTTGAGCGAGCCCGACCTATCAGCGTGGGTGGCCAAGAGCCGGCTCAACCTACTGCGGGCGCTCCCCGACCACGCGCAGGAGCCGTCCGTGCAAACGGCAGTCAAGCGCTATCTCAAATATGTCCGCGCCGCGATCGAGCGGCTAAAACAGCTGGACAGCTCGACTTCAGCGAGCGGGTGAGGAGAAACACGTCATGGCAATGTTCATGGACCGCCACTATCTTCCAGATTCGACTGCCGCCGACGTCGCGGCTGCTCACGTGCGGGATCTTGAGGTGCAGGACCAATTTGGGGTGAGGTTCGTTACATACTGGTTCGAACCCGAGGCCGCGAGCGGCTTCTGCCTGGTCGAGGGACCCGACGCCGAGTCCGTTGAAGCAGCCCACCGTGCGTCTCACGGCTTGCTTCCCTCGCACGTGATCGAGGTCGATCAAGCCGGAGTGCGTGGCTTCTTCGGCCGGCTCAACACCCATCCTCATGGCGAGCCATACGTGGAAAGCGCGTTTCGCGCAATCCTCTTCACCGATATAGCCGACTCGACGCGCCTAACTCAAGAACTGGGGGACCGCGCGGTGATGCGAGTCCTGCGCGAACATGATTCGATCGTGCGTACCGCTCTAGCGCAGTTTGGCGGCACCGAGGTCAAGCACACCGGTGACGGGATCATGGCGGCATTCGTTTCCGCTTACCAGGCACTCGGCGCTGCAATACAGACCCAGCGTGACCTCCATAAGCGCGACGCCGCCGAGCAGGCGCTGCATGTGCGCATTGGCGTGGCGGCCGGGGAACCGGTCACTGAGGACGATGACCTCTTTGGGGCGGCGGTTCAGCAAGCCGCGCGGCTCTGCGCGCACGCTCAGCCGGACTGCATCGCCGTCTCATCGGGCGTCCACGATCTCTGCCGCGGCAAAGACATCCGATTCTCGGACGGCGGAGCGATCGCGGTCAAGGGATTTTCCGAGCCGATCGGGCATTACGAAGTCCACTGGCGCGAGTGACGAGCACCTCGTCACCGTCCCAGCTTGATGATCCGACTCTGCCCGCCGCCGAACTCCGTCACATACGCGGACCCAAGACCGAGGGCCGTCGGGCCAAGCTGCAGGGCGCCACCGGCTCCAGTCGAGCGATTTGGGCAACCGCTGGCGCTGTTCCATTTGGCTTCGTAGCCGGCTTCATAGCCGGCGTCGCGCTCGACGGTGGACGGCAGGCTGAGCAGCACCTGATCGCGCCCGCTGCTGGCGAGCGGTCCCAGCCGCAATTCCTGAGCGCAGCGATCGACCGACTCGTAGAGCAGCTGGCCGCGCAGCAGTGACGGATTCAGCAGGGCCCTGTTGGAAGTGTTCGAGCGCAGGGTCTGCCGTTGCCCGCTTTCGAGGTTCAGGCTCGCGATCGTGTTGTGTCGCCGCGTATCAACGGTAAAGACGACCGTCGAGCCTTCCAGGCTGGGACGTCCGATCTCTCCCGAGAGACGGGAACCGGCGACGTAGCGTCGCTCACCGGGGTTGGTCAGGGACACGCCGATCAGGTTGTCTCCACCGCGCGGTGCGTGGTCGCGGAAGACCAGCCAGCCTTCGGACACCGCCAGCGCGGTGACATTGACGGCGGGCAGCACCAGCTTCGGCGTCATCGTGGCCACTTCACCAACCGTGATCTGACCGCCGCCGTACCAGGCGATCACAGCTTCGCCGAGCGCGGGATCAATGCCCGGCACGGCCTGCTGCTCGCCCGTCGGCAATAGTAGCTCGCCCGGTCCGCGAAGCGGCTGCCATGCGAGCTCGCCTGCGCTGACGCTCGGATCGGTCGACGCCGGCAGAGTCAGCGCCTGCGCCGCCGTGCCACTCATGAGGAGTGCCGCCAGCAGCAAGCCCAGGGCATCCAGACGCCGCAGCCCGAGCCACAGACGAGGTTCCGCCGCTACGCGCTCCAACCGTTCAGACCCCGAGGTCCGCCAGGCCGGGGCCAGGTAAATCACGGGCAGGGCGCGTCCCAGGCCAAACGCCACGCCAACGGCGAGGCCGAGCTGCACGCTGCCGACCGCCACGCTGATGCCCGCCAACGCCCACACCGCGAAGCTGAGGACGAAGGTCGTGAAACCCAGGCCCAGCAGGACGCCGTACAGACCGCCGGCCAGCGGCAAAGGCATCGTCCAGCGCCATCGCTCCGGTACCTGCCGCCGGATCTGCGGTGCGATCCGCACGCCGCGCCAGTCGGCAATGGCCGCGCCCAAAGCAACCAAGGCACCAAGCGACCCACCCAAGCCGCTGCTATGCGCTCCCACCAGATGCCCCAGGAGCGACAGGCCGCCGAACGTCAGGACGCCGCCAACTACCGCGCCCAAGCTGAACGTCACGCACGCCAGCCGGGTGACGGAGCGGCCCGTGTGCCCGAGCGCACTACCGATGGTGTCAACCATTGAAAAGCCGCACGGTGAAAAGGCTCCCGTGACGCCTGCTACCAGCGCCGTCAAGACGAGAACGATCAGCAGCCCCTCTAGCATGGCATCATCGTTTCGTAGTACTGGACACAGAACACGTTGCGGCCGGCGTAGCAGTAACCGACAAGCGCCGCGTCACCATTGATGCGCTTGCTCGTGTAGCCGCAGCAATCCATCATCCGCCGTACTTTTCCGCCACAGCAGCGGTACCAGGAGCCGTCGGTCTGCAGGTTCAACCCGTAATCCCTCCCGGCGGCGGGACAGACCTTGGAGCGCGGTGCCGGCGGCAGCGGTTCACCGTCCGGTTCGCGCAGCACTTCGCCGTGTTGATTCACCGGATAGCCCTGGCTGTTGATCGGTCGGCCCAGGTCATCGACCGGGTGCCCGTCGCTGGCTCGCAGTGGATAGTCGTGGCGGTCGACTCTGGGCAACCCTGTCGGGTGCGGGCAGTTGCCGGTCGTATATGTATGACCGCAGAAATTTGTGTACGCCTCGGCTTCATCGGGCAGCACGAGCTGGGACACGCTGCGCGCTCCAGCCAGGCCGATCACGAGGCCGCCGAGCCGCTCCAGGAAACCGCGGCGGGTGCTGTGCGCCAGCACCTGATCTGCCAGGTGCTGGCTGTCTGGCTCAGACGGCAAGAGTGATTTCCCGGGATCGACTGCGGGCCGCGGCGATGATGCTTTCGAGCTGCGGCAGGCTGTTGAAGGTGCCCTTGGCTCGAGCGATGCCGTCCGCCTGCAAGGCGACGGCATAGGGACTCCCCGGCACCGCAGCCTCAGTCCAGACAGCGGCGTCGGTTTCCTCATCGAAGATCGCGACGGCCAAGAGCGGATCGGCGGCCACATGCCGAACAGCTGGGAGCAGTTGGTGGCACATCGGGCAGCCGTCAGAGGTAAAGATCGCGAGGCCGACGAGCGATGACGAATGCCAGGGCAGCGCCGCCGCCCACGGCTGCGAGCTGCCAAGCACTGGCCCCTCGTCGGCGATCTCCAGCGCTCCCTGGCTGGCAATACCGAGCCGCAGCACCCCGACCTCGCGCGCCAGGGCCAGCACAACCAGCCCGAGTGCCACCACGGCAGCTGCGCAGGCCGCCAGGCCAACCGTCAGCCATCGCGGATAGCCGGCCGGCACGTCCGGCAGCCAGCCGGAGCTCACAGCGACGGCTGTCAGCGCCAGCAAGCCCGACCGCAGCGGCGTCCACCAGCTCAGCCGCGAGCCGCTGCCAAGACAGGCGCACGGCCGTCCCCCGCGCCCGGCGAGCAACGCTCCGCTCGCAGCGATTGCGAACACGCCAAACAGGGCCGCGGCAACGGTCGCCCCCCAGGTCAGTGACGCGATCAGGGCGACGCTCACGCCCAGCTCGACGACGATCACAGACCAGAGCAGAGAGCTTTGCAGCAGGCGGCTGTGGACCCCGTAGGTCGTCAGTTCCGCGCTTGCGCCACCAGGACGCCGTGCCTTAGCGACGGCCGCGACCAGCACGACCAGGGCCAACCAGGTGTCTAGGCAAGTCTTCATGACGTGGTCTCGCCGCCCGGCGCTGGTGCCCCCGGCCAGCAGGAGCGGCACAGTATCAAGACGTCGACCGTCGTCAGCTCCCCTTACTGACGACCAAGCTCACCTTCGCGCCACTGGACAGCGACTTACCGGCACTGGTGCCCTGCGATACGACCTTGCCCTTCCTGACGTGGCTGGACTTGGCCTTCTTGACGTTGCCAACCGTGCAGTGGGCCTTGGTGATCGCGCTCTCGGCAGACGCCAGCGACTTGCCCTTCACGTTCGGCACGACGCACTTGGCCGAGCTCCCACCGCCGCCGCTCCCCGAGCCTGAAGTGAATCCCGGCACAGGACACGAGCTCACCGCCGCGACCGTCACGGCGCTGATGTAGGGGCTCGAGGCCGCGCTGTCCAGCAGGATCGTCGCGGGCTTGCCGGGAAGCGCTTCTGTCACGGCGAGACCCGTGTAACACATCTGGGCCGACGCGCCCGGCGCAATCGAGATCGTACAGTTGATCGATTCGGCCACCGGGGTGTTGCCGAACTTGCACGCCGGGCTGGGAACGATGTTCGTCGGTTTTTCACCAGCCGTGAAGACGAAGCCGCCGAGCGTTTCTGAGCTGGTGTTCGTGACCGTGACGACGTAGGAGCCAGTACCTATCGGCGCGAGCGTCGCCGTCCCCCCTTCCGCCATTGCCGGTGCCGCCACGATCAGCGTCAGTGCGACGACCAGAAGGACCCCGCAAATGTTGCGATTTCTGCGCGGTCCCCCGCGACCTTTCGATTGTGCAATTCCCATGCTTCCCCCCCACCTCTCATCCATCTCGGCTGGTCTGAGCCCGGGCAGTCCCGTGCTCGCTTCAGCCGGTCAGGCCTTGATCTGGTTGTGAACCCGAGCCACCATCGGCTCGTTCATCTCGATGCCCGCCGCCGCGAGGATCGGCAAAAGCGTTACCCCGAATGCCTCGAATGCCTCCTGCGACTCCCAGATGTCGAAGACCTGGATCTCGCCGTCCGTCTCAAGGGCGACGTGGGAGATGCGTCCGTCGGGGGCGCCGGCACCCGCTTCCTCGAGCTGGAGGGTGGTGGTGTCGTACCGGTCCTGCGTGAAGCCCTTGGCAGTGATGTAGAACCCGAGCGCCATTCGAAACCGATCCCCCTTCGCGCGGTCTGCGCAGTGGCTTATCCAGCGATGGCGCTGACTGTACTCCTCGGACCTGGGGTCGTGCCTGCCAGCTCCGAGTATCTCGCGGAGCAGTCCGTCGCGGGTCCCGAAGTGGTAGATAGATCGGCACACGTCGAGGAGGTCATGATGAGGATCGTTTTCGTGCACGGGGCGTGCGTCAAGGACGGATCGTGGTGGTGGCACCGAACTGGTGAGCTGCTGGCCGAACAGGGGCTCGCAAGCGAGGCGCCCGCCCTGCCGAGTTGCGGCGAGACGGGTCAGGCGACGGATGCGGCAGGACCCGGGCTGGTCGACGACGTCGCCGCGGTCCGGCGCGTCTTGACCGCGAGCGACGAGTCGGCCGTGGTCGTCGCCCACAGCTACGGCGGGATCGTCACCGCGGAGGCAGCGGCGGGCGTCGAGGCGGTGAGCCATCTGCTGCTCGTATCCAGCTACCTGCCCGAGATCGGCCAGAGCCTCTCCTCGTTCGGCGGGGAGCAGCCCGCCCCGTTCCTCGACATCGACCCCGAGGGCGGCACCTTCACGGTCCGACCGGACGCCTTGGCTGAGACGTTCCTGCAGGACTGCGAGCCGGAGATCCAGCGACAGGCCGCGGACAGGACCGCCCGCCAGAGCCTGGCGGTCCTCGAGCAACCGGTGCAGTCGGCGGCCTGGCAGCACGTGCCCTCGACATACCTCGTCTGTGCCGCCGACCGGGGCACCCCCGCCGCGTTGCAGCGCGAGTTCGCCGCTCGGGCGGGTAGCGTCGTGGAACTCGACGCCGGCCACCACCCCTTCCTCTCCCAGCCCGCCGCCGTCCGCGACCTGATCCTCTCGCTGTGAGACCCGCCATCGACCGCCAGCCGGCCCCGCCTGCCGCGACTTGGCTGCGGCCATCTCGGCTACCGTCCCGTTGATGGCTGCGAGCGTCTCGACGTCTGGCTTCTTTTGGCCAGCGCGGGAGCCCGAAGACGCGATGGAACGCCTGCCGTGAGTCTCGAGCGTTGGATGGCGCTCTTCTTCGCCACCGGTGCCTTGTGCTTCTTCGTCGGGCCATTCCCCGGCTACGCCGGCCTTGTCGGGGAGGCTGCGGACTCGGTCACGTTCTTCGTCGGCTCGATCCTGTTCACGGCCGGCGGGGCACTCCAGACATGCCTTGCATTCCGCGTGCGGCGGGCGCCCGGAGCTGGGCAGGCGGCGTGGTTGGCCGCGATCGTCCAGTCCGTCGGCACCGTTTGCTTCAACGTGACGACCTTTCGGGCGATGCAGACGGCCCTCTCCAGCCCTGAGTACAACAGGCTCGTCTGGCGACCCGATGCGCTGGGCTCAATCTGCTTCCTGGTTTCGGGCGCGATCGCGTTTCGCGCCTCAGAACGGCGCGGCTGGCTGCCCAAGCGTGGCGCTAGCGGGTGGTGGGAGCCCTTCGTGAACCTGCTCGGCTGCATCTTCTTCGGCCTCGCCGCCGTCGCCGGCCGCCTCGTTCCCACGACCGGCACGCTGCTCGATCAGGCCGCCGCCAACTGGAACACCTGCCTCGGAGCGGCTTGCTTCTTGGCCTGCGCCGTGGCGACGTTGCTCACCGGTCGCACACTCAAGTCGCCGCGACTGCGGCGGCTGCACGAGCTGGAGCACGCCGTAGAGCGACTGGCTTGACGCGGAGCGCGCACGGCGTGCTGATTGGCGCGCGGACAGCCCCGCGCCGATAGCGCGACTGAAACGAAAACTCGCATTTTGCGGATTTTCCTCTGCCCTTTGGTGTACGCGGCCTTGACGTCGGCACCTCGCCCTTTTTAGGGTCACACCGATCGTCGTCTGACTGTCGGATCAGTGGCGCTCGCTCGCTGCTTTGGCTCGCGCGGGGTTCGCACGCTTGATGCGGCCGACCAGGTCGCGCGGGTCACATAAAATGCTTCTGTCCAGGGGGGAACCTGTGTCTGCATATCGCCGCCACTCGCTGACTCGGCTACTGCTCGCGTGCACGGCGATCTGTATTGCGTCTGGGGCGTTCGCCGGGCAGGCGCTCGCCAAGGCGCCGCCCTGTGCGGACCTTTACGTCGAAGACGTGCATGTATCGCCGACCAATCCGGTGCAGGGGATGCCTGCGACCGTGATCGTGACGGTGCATAACGGCGGCTCGTGCGCGGCTGGCGGCTTTGTGACGCAGTTCCGGACGTCGCTGAAATCGCCGACCGGTCCCTCGGAATCGCTCCCGAGCCTGAATCCGGGCGAATCGAGGACCTTGTACCTGCCGTTCGTGTTCACGGCGTCGGGCAACTATGAGGCGGTCGTCGAAGTCGATACCGGCAACGCGGTGTCCGAGACGAACGAGGCGAACAACCTTGAAATCCTGCCGATCACGGTGCTGCCTCCGGGCGTGAACCTGGTCCTCGAAGAATTCACGGTCAAACCGGTCGAACCGGACCCGACCGAATCGGTCGTGCAAGGCCGCCCGGCGATCGCCACGATCAAGGTCACCAACACCGGCAACGTTCCGGCGGGGACCTTCATCGTCAGTTGGACGCCGTACGCCTTGGGAAAACCGTTGACGAAGACGGTGAGTGGCCTGGCACCGGGGGAAAGCACGACCGTGACGATGGAATACACGTTCCCGACGGCGACCACGGTCACGGGGACCGCGTTGGCCGACTCGACGCACGTCGTCAAAGAGACCGACGAGAACGACAACTCGGCGACCCTGAAAACCGTCGTCGAGCCACCGCTGCCGAACCTCACGGTCGTTTCGTACGGCATACGGTCGGCAACGGCGCCGGCGGGGAGCAGCACGACGATGGAAGTCGAAGTTGAAAACAACGGCAACAGCGCGGCCGGCGACTTCATCGTCACGTGGAAACCCGGGCCGCTGATCGCCGCGCAGTCCCAGCAGGTCAATGGGCTCGGCGAGGGCGAACGCACGACGCTCTACTTCAGCGAGGTCTTCAAATCCGCGGGCAACTACGAAGGCACCGTGACGGTCGACAGCACGCACGTGGTCGCGGAGGTCAACGAGAACGACAACACCGCGCCGACAGACTTCGTGATACCGGCTGCGACTGTCGATCTGACGATCACAGGCCTGAGCATCGAACCCGAAGAACAGCGTTGCGGCTGTGACTGCAACGACTGCGACAACGTCAGGCCGGCGTATTCGTCCCAGACGATCGTGCAGGGCGTGCCGAACACCGTCCGCGTGAGGGTGAAGAACCTCGGCAACAGCCCGTCCGGCAGCTTCGTCACGAGCTGGAACCCGAGCGCGGACAGCATCATCGTGCCCGGCAACCAGACGTTGACCCAGCAGACCGGTCCGCTGGGCCCGGGAGAAGAACGTGAACTGACGTATACGTTCACGTATCCGAAGGCGGGCAACTTCCGCAGCATCGCCGACGCGGATGCCTTCAACCAGGTCAAAGAGACGAACGAGGCGAACAACGAGAAGATCCTCAACGTGACGGTCGAACCGGCGCTGATCGGTCTGTACTTCACGAGCGGGATCGAATTCTCGCCAGGGAACCCGGTCGCGGGCGAACCGGCGACGGCGAAAGTCGGGGTCGAGAACTACGGTCCGCTGTCCACGGAAGCCTTCGCCGTCCAGTTCACCTCGAAAGAAGGCGGTTTCAAGCAGACACAGACCGTGAAAGGGCTCAACGTCTTCGAAGAAACGACGCTGACGTTCCCGGTGACCTATCTGAAAGCCGGGTCATATAACGCGAATGTGATCATCGACCCGACCAACGCGATCAACAAGACCGAGACGCCCGACGAAGAGTCCGAATCGGTCACAGTCCTCCCGCGTCCGAAAGCCTGAGCTGAGGACTCGGCTACCGCCTTCGGCCCGAAGCGTCAGCGATACGGGCGTCCAATAGCTTCTTCACGAGCTCCTTGGGCAGCGGCTCCGCGACGGAGAAGTGCAGTGAGCCCTTGGTCTTGGAGTATCCCTCGAGCTCCTTGGCGAGCTGCGGGAACACCGAGCCACTGTGCGGGAGGTAGCTCAGATGATTCTTGAACGCCGCGAAACCGGCGATTGCCTTGCCGCGGAGCTTGAACGCCGGCATGCTGTAGGAGATGCACTGCTCCGCTTCGGGGACGATCGCGACGATCGTGTCGCGCAGCTCGGCGAGCGTTGCCCGCTCGGGCTCATCGAGCGCGTCGAGATAGCGGTCGATCTCGGCCTCGGACACGTCGGCATTCTCGACGCCGGCGACGAGCAGGTCAAGAGGTCGAGCGGTCACGGGTGAGACCTGACTACTCTGCAGCGATCGTGGCGCGCGCTTGGAGGTCCACGGCGGAGACCCCACCGCGTGCCGTCAACCCACGCGTGACCAGAGGTGAAGTGATGACGAATGGCACCGATCGACCCGTGAAGCGCCGCTTCGAGATCCTCTTCGGACGCTATACGGTCAATCCGATGATCCGCGGCATGTTCAAGGTCGGGATCACGCCGCCGGGCATGGCGCTGGTGGAGACGAAAGGCAGACGCACAGGGGCTTTGCGGCATACCCCGATCATCTGCACGACCGAGGGCGACACGGTCTGGCTGATAGCTCAACACGGTCGTCATGCGGGCTGGGTCCGCAACTTCGAGGCCAGCCCAGAGGTTCGGGTCCGCCGTGGCCGCCATTGGCGCGCCGGCACGGCAGAGCTACTGCCCGACGACGACGTCAAGGCCCGAATCGCGACCTTTTCGAAGGGCGCCGTGGGGCGGTTGGTGACCGCCGCGACATTCCGTGCACTCGAGAGTCAGCCGGTGACGGTGCGCATCCAACTCGGGGCTCCATAGCTCCTCGCAAATGACGCCGAAAGCGCGGGCAGGTGCAGGGCCTACTCGATCGCGGTCGCCTGATCGCGATCCACACCAGCGTGCAGCGAGCAGCTGGGATCGGCGGCAGCGCCGCCGCGCGGGTCAGCGTCGATCACGCGACCCGCGCGAGCAGATTGCGCTGCTCGGCCGAACGCTCGCGTGGCACGACGGCCTCACGCCCGACTACCTACACCAAGAAGGTACTTCCGCGACCCCAAGAGCCTGGCACCGGCCGCGTTCGTCGCCGTTCGCCTCCTGGCGCCCCCGCGACGGGCACAGGGCATCGCCGGACACGCCATCGCCAGCTACTCGGTGGATCCCACGACTTTGGAAGGGCTCAGCCCTCCCGCCCTGACAGACGGCGCGCCGAGCGCAGAGGACTAGACGGAAGTTTTTGCGGTCGGTGCGCTGAGTCTCGTGGGGTGGCGGGGGTTTGACCGTGTTTGGGTGGCGGGGTTCTGTCTACGCGGCGAGCTTGACGTTGAGTAGGTCCAGTGCTTTGGCTTGCAGCGGTGTGGGCTTGGTGAGGCGCGTGAAGGTGTTTTTGGCCTCTCCGATGCGGATCGTGTTGCGGGCGATGGTGCCAAGCTCAGCGAGCAGGTCGGGCAGGTTTGAGGCTGGGTGCCCATCCTCGGTCGCGGCGCTGGCGGCCTTGGTCTTGGCGGCTTTTGAGCGCCGCGCAGACGCGACGGGGTCCGCGGGCGCGAGTGGCGTCTGGTCGGTGAAGAGCATGGTGGTCAGGCGTCCGGCGAGCTCGAAGGTGACGTAGTAGGCGAGCATGCATAGGAAGATGTGTGCGCGGACCCTGGTCTCGAGGTGGTGGTGGATGGGACGGATCTCCAGGGTGTCCTTCATCGTCTTGAATGCTCGCTCGGCCATCTTCAGCTGCTTGTAGGCACGGACCGCGGCCTGGCTTGAGAGCTGCTCGGCCGGGCAGGTGGTGCGGATCACGTAGAGCCCGTCCAGGGCGGTCTCCTCCTCGATCTGCTGATGCTTGCGAGCGAAAGAGAACGCGCCGTCTGCGATGTGAAGCTCGAAGTGCTTTGAGACCTTGTACTTGTTGACGATCTTGCCGGCGCGTGTCCCGATCTGACCCGCGTGGGCTTTGCGCAGGGAGCCACGCGGACCGTCAACCATCCGTTTGACCTTCTGAAGCTCGGCTTCGGTCGCGGCGAGCAGCTCTTGGCGCTTTCTGGCGCGCTCAGCGGCGGCCGCGGGGTTGCGACAGACGATGAGGCGCTCACCGTCGAATTTCTCTGAGGAGATCTCCGCGAGGTTTGATTCATCAAACAGCGATAGCTGAATTGCCCCCGCGTTGATGAGCGTACGGATCTGCGCGCTCTTCAGCGCGCTGATGAAACCGACACCGTTCTCCTTGAGCGTCTGGGCGTGCGCCTGGGTGATCATCCCGCGGTCGCCGACGAGCACCACGTTCTTGACCCCGAAACGCTCGGTGACCGCCTGAACCGCGTCGGGAAGCGTCTTTGAATCGGTGGTCGACCCGTCGAACGCGTGGACGGCGACAGGCCGGCCCTCCGGGGAGCAGATCAGGCCGTAGTTGACCTGCTGGGTGCCTTTGCGCCCGTCACGCGAGTAGCCGAGCTTCGCCAGCGGACAACAGCGTCCCTCCACATAGCTCGATGACAGGTCATAGAGCACGAAGCCATCCGGGGAGAGGTGCCGGTGAGCGAGGGTCTTCTCGATCCGCTCCTGACGCTCAAGCAGCCAGTCCATTGCGGAGAGGAGCTCGGCCTCCTTCACCTCGCCGAGGTCCAGCTCATCGGCGAGCGTGCTCACACCAAAGCGCCGTGTCGCCGAGAGCTTTGAGCCCGGGCCGATCACACGCTGGACAATCATCGCGACCACCAGGTCACGCTCACGGCAACGCTCACGGCCGATCACCCGCTCCACGTCGAGCGCCCGCAGCACACCGAGCACCGCGGCGACGTGACCATGGGGCAGCGAACGCTCGATCTCAAGCTCCTGATCGAGATCCACAAGCGCCTTGCCGGCGAGCATCGCGCGGATCCCGTCGATCACGTGGGGCGGCAGGTGCGAGAGGTTGCCGACCGTTTCGTTGCGGACCTTGCCGTCCTTGCGGTAGGAGCGGCGCAGCAGCGTGCTCTCATAGACCTTACCCTTGTAGTGGCGACGAGTGACCGCCACATGTACCGCACCCACTCTCTTTGGCATACACACATGATGCCATATCCGTCGGACGGATAACCCCGATATTAGTGTCTACGCCCAACCACCAAAAGAAGGCCCGATCACCGCAACCACGGGGCAATCGGGCCTCAGACCCTCAAAAACTTCCGGCTAGACTCGCCGCACCGTCGAGGAGGGGACTTTCGCAGATGGCTGCTTTGAAGATCGTTGGACTGGGAGGTTCACTTCGAGCTTCGTCGCGTAGTCGCGCGGCGCTGGCGGTGGCGCTGGATGGTGCGACTGCGGCCGGAGCGACCGTCGAGATGCTTGACCTGCGGCGATTGGAGCTGCCGATGTTCAACCCCGAACAGGAGGCGGACGCGCCGCTCGTCGTCAGGACGATGGTGGAGACCTGCTACGAGGCTGACGGGATGCTGTGGAGCAGCCCGATGTACAACGGCTCGGTGTCGGGTTCGTTTAAGAACGCGATCGACTGGCTTCATTCACTGGGGTCGCGCGAGCCGTCATACCTTCACGACACGGTCATCGGCCTGATCAGCGCGGCGGGAGGCACGCAGGGTCTCCAGGTGATCAACACGATGGAGTTCTCGGCGCGCTCCCTGCGTGGCTGGACTGTGCCGTACGTGGTCCCCGTGTCGGGAGCGACGTCGGCCTTCACGGATTCCGGCACGGTCCAGGACGAGGCGATCGGACTGCAGCTGCGCACGCTCGGTGCGGAGGTCACGCGAGTCGCCGAGCGTTTCGGGGGCGATCCCACGCTTCACCGGCAGCTCGAGTGTGAATGCGCGGCCCAACGGGTCGCCCGCGCCGCCTGACTGCACCTCCAAGTTCAGACCCTACTTTGCGCGTCGAGCTCGTAGATCGCAGCAAGGTCCTGGTCGGCAAGCTCCTTGTCTGCGGCCATGAAGCGCGCGAGAACCGCGTCCAGCACCGGCATCTCGGCGTGGGAGCTCTGCTCGACCTCGCGCACCAACTCCATGTCCTTCAGAGCAAGCCGTACCGGAAAGCCAGCCGGGTACTCATGACGGCGCATCTCGTCGAGCTTTTGCAGGGCATAGCCAGATCCGAGCGGCCCGCCGTCCAGTAGGGCCACGAACTGGCCCTGATCGAGGCCCATGGCGTTGCACAGGTGCATCGACTCCGCGAGGGCGCCAACCATGGTGATCATCCAGTGGTTGGCGGCTAGCTTCAGACGCGAGCCCATGCCGGCCTGCCCGACCCAGAGCACCCGTGACGCCAAGGCGTCGAAGATCGGCTCAAGGGCGGCGCGCGCGGAGTGAGGTCCCGAGGCCAGGATCGTCAGCTCGCCCTGCTCGGCAGGATGAGTGCTGCCCGACACCGGCGCGTCTACCAGTGTCACCCCGTGCCTCTCGGCGAGCTGTGTCAGCTGGTCGGCCTCGGCTGCCCCGACGCTGCTCATCTGCAACCAGACGGTGCCGTCGGGCCAGTCGTCGAGCAGCGGTTTGACGACGTCGAGGACGACGTCGGCGGTCGGCAGCATGGTGATTACCGCCGTCGTGTCGCTGAGCACCTCGTTGGGCGCCTCGGCCGCCTTGGCGCCACGAGCAGACAGATCCTGAAGATGCGCAGGATCGCGGTCCCATGCCACAACCGCGACGCCACGATCGAGCAGCCGATGGGCCATCGCGGAGCCCATCAGCCCGACACCCAAGAGTCCAACACGAGACTTGCCCTCGGTCATCGCCCGCCTTCCTTCCTGCTCGCTCAAGAAAGGGACTTCGGACAAGGTACAGGATCAGATGAGCGCTGACGAGATCTGCCGCCGCGGCGGCAGCGGCGAGGTCTCGATCACACTCCCGTGCGCGTAGCCCGCGGCTCGACGCGGGTAGCGTCGAGCCGAGCACTGCGCTCGAGCGCCTCGGCCCGCACAACCTCGATCACGCTCGCCGTGATTCGTGGATCGAGCTGGCTACCGGAGATCCCCTCCAGCTCGGCGATGGCGAGCTCGAATGGGATGGCGCGACGGTACGAGCGGTCGGTGCGCATCGCGTTCCAGGTGTCGCAGCAGGCGATGATCCGGGCCTCGAGCGGGATGTCCTCGCCGGTGAGCCCGTCGGGGTAGCCGCGGCCGTCCCAGCGCTCGTGATGGGAGCGCACGATCAGTCCGACGTCGCGCATGAAGCCGCCCACCGTGTCGAGCAGCTTCTGCCCCTCGACGGTGTGGGTCTTGATGATCATCCACTCCTCCTCGTTGAGCGTTCCTGGCTTGTTGATGATCTCCTTCGAGATCGCGATCTTGCCGACATCGTGTAGTAGGGCGCCGAACTCGAGGTTGCGCTGGCGGGCAGCGTCGAGCCCAAGCCGCCGGCCGACCTCGAGACTCATCGCGACGACGCCGCGACTGTGCTCGCCCGTGTAACGGTCGTCGGCCTCCACGACATCACCCAAAACCAGCGCGGTCCCCCGGTAAGCGTTGTTGAGCTCGATCAGGCTCTCCAGGCGGTCGCGCCGCTCCCTGGCGAAGATCGCCAGCAGAGCCAGAAGCGGGAGTAGCGCCAGCGGCGCCGCCGGCGTTTGCTGGATCTGCTCAGCCACCACCAGCGCGATGCCCGAGAGGGCCGCGTCGATGCCGTACACCCACAAGTCGTTCAGCTGCGAGGCCAGCGGCGCGTCCCGTGCGATCCACAGGCGCACCGTGGATGCTGCGAAGTCGACCGTGAACTGGGCCGCGAGCGCAAGCAACAGCAGCCCCGCGCCGGCATCCTGGGGCTTGGTGTCGGCGATCACGAAGACCGCGACTGGGCCGATCGCGAACCACGAGTTACCGACCACCTGCGCCAGCCGCCCCCAGCGGACCCTCCCGGTCCACACGTCCGGGAGCCGCGCGAGCGCCAACGCCAGCACCACCGCCGGTGCCACGAGGGCGAGCGGCAGCGCGAACAGCAGCGGCACGAACGCGAGCTGGGTGGCGACCGTGAAGCCGAACGGTGTGTCGAAGCGCACCATCGTCGCCACGATCATCAGCCCCATACAGATGACGGCCGGCGCCGGCGAGAAGCTGTCGGCAGGCGCGAACGCCCACGCAGCGGCCGCCGCGGCAATGAAGCCGAGGCCCACGAGCCAATCCGAGATTCGCTCCGCGGGCATCATCCGTGTCCCGGGGCGGCGAAATGTGTCGGCGAGCAGCTCCTGTTGAGCGAAGTCCGGGTTGAACGACATCTCCGGAGCGGTATCGGCGCGCATCCGCCGAAGCTGAAACGCGCGGCCGTTCCAAGGGTTCGACTCGAACCGGTGTCCAGTCTCCTGCGGGTCAGCTAACGCAACGCCGACCCTCGACCGACAGCAGACGCGTAAACCCAACTGAAAAGGGCAAACTCGGCGTAAGCCGGGGACGCAAAGCTAGAGGTCTCACGTCCGTGAGATAGCTCGGCTGCCAGTGCACACCTGAATGGTGCGTCACATGAAGAGATTCCTTTTCAGCTCGAAGGCCGTCCGCGTGCTCGCGGTCGTCGGGGCGATGGCTGCCCTGCCGGTCACGACGGCGTCGGCCAGCACAACGTCGATCTACGCCACAGCCCAAGGCACCAGCCTACTCGGCATTCCGGTGCCGGTCCTCGGTACCCAGGGCTGGACGCTCACCGTCCCAGTGGGCAGCAAGGTGCTGCCGCAGTTCGTCTGGGGCCTGCTCGACTTCACAGTGACCAGCAAGGTCACCGTGGGCGATCTCGAGGTCTACTACCTCTACATCGACCCGCGCATGGTGTAGGGGCGAGCAACCTCGCAAGCGATGGTCCGGCAGCCCGATAGGCGGGCTGCCGGAAACATCGTCAGCCGCAAGCCGACGAGAGCAGGTCGAGAAAAGCGCGAGGCGAGAACACCGGAATCTCCTCCTTGAGTGCGAGGAGATGCTTGTCCCCGGAGACGAGCGCCGCCCGATGTGTCGACGCGAGCGCGATCAGATAGTCGTCATCAGGATCGCGCGAGCGCACCGGCGAGTCGACCTCCGGATCGACGACGACGGTGGCGCTGCTGCCAGCGACCCAGCGGACGAGGTCGGTAGCGTCGGACTCCGCGACGTGTCTCCTCAACTTTGGATATGCGAGTGCCCGCTCGAGCTCGTCGAGCAGGGCCTCTGACACGACCAGCTCGAACTCGCCCGCCGCCAGCGATCGCAGCACGTCGGCCGGCGCGCCGGTTGACGAAAGGACGCCGGAGATGATGACGTTCGGGTCGAGGACAGCTCGCACTCGTCAGCGCCGACGACGCGTCTGGTGCTGCGCCTCGACGGCGAGTGCCGCAGCGTCACCCTCGGGCAGCTCGTTTTGCCTCCACAGACGCTCGAGCAGGTCCAGGCTCATGTCGCGACGCAGCGATTCCTCGATCACCTGGCTGTCGCCGCGTCCCGTGCGTGCCGCTCTGATCTTCACGGCCTTCATCACGGACTCGTCGATCGTGAGCGTGGTGCGAACCTTCGACATCGTGACGCATCATAGCGCGTCGATGTATCAGCATCAAGATGCTGCGTAGCTGCTGCCTCTGCCGGTTTCGCACCAGTCGGCGTCGCAGTTGACGGCGCCGGCTCAGGTCTAATGTCCGAGGCGTGACCACCTGAGAGGAGCGACGATGCATCAGACATCACTGACCACGACACAGCTCGGCCAGACGGGCCTCGAGATCACGCGCATGGGGTTCGGCGCGTGGGCGATCGGCGGCGGGGATTGGGAATTCGGCTGGGGCCCGCAGGACGACGAACAGTCGATCGCCGCCATCCACCGCGCGCTCGAGCAGGGCATCAACTGGATCGACACCGCTGCCGCCTATGGGTTCGGCCGCTCCGAGGAGATCGTCGGCCGTGCGCTGCAAGGCGTCGCCGAACGGCCATACGTCTTCACCAAGTGCTCGCTGCTGGAAGGCCCCGGCCGTACCGTCGTCCATAGCCTGAAGCGAGACTCGATCCTGCGCGAGGCCGAGGGCAGCCTCCAGCGCCTCGGTCTCGACGTGATCGACCTCTACCAGATCCACTGGCCGATCCCGGCCGCAGACATCGAGGAGGGCTGGGCGGCGCTCGCTGAGCTCAAGGAGCAGGGCAGCGTGCGCCACATCGGCGTGTCGAACTTCGCCGTGGAACAGTTGCGTAGGATCCAGCAGATCGCTGCCGTGGAGACGCTGCAACCCCAGTACTCGCTGATCGAGCGCGACATCGAGCGGGCGATCCTGCCGTTCGCCGAACGCGAACGCATCGGCGTGATCGCCTACTCACCGATGGGCTCAGGGATGCTGAGCGGTGGCATGACCCGCGAGCGCGTGGAGAGCCTGCCCGATGAGGACTGGCGCAAGCGTGACGAACGCTTCAAGGAACCGCAACTCTCGCGCAACCTGCAGCTCGTCGAGCGTCTGAAGACGGTTGCTGATCGCTACGAAACGACACCGGGAGCCATCGCGGTCGCTTGGGCGCTGCGCAACCCCGCAGTCGACGGCGCAATCGTCGGCTTTCGCCGGCCTGATCAGGTCGACCCGATCATGCCCGCCGCGAACCTCGAGTTGACCGACGAAGACCTGGCGGAGATCGAAGGAGGAGCGCGATGAACCCGCGAAAGCTGGGCGCTGAGCTGCTGGGGACGGCACTGCTCGTGTTCGTCGGCGTCGGCATGGCGACGCTGACGTTCGGCTTCAAGCTCGACGGCGGCAGCACCTCCGCGGGGGTCGTGGCGACGGCCTTGGCGTTCGGGCTTGCGCTGCTCGTGCTCGTCTACACGATCGGTCCGCTCTCCGGCTGCCACATCAACCCCGCCGTGACCCTGGGCTTCCTGATGTCCAAACGCATGAGCCTCGCCGACGCGATCGGATATTGGGCCGCCGAGTTCATCGGGGGGATCATCGGCGCACTGGCGCTGTGGGCCGTGTTCAGCGGCTCCCCCGAGTACAGCCGCTCAACGACGGGCCTTGGGACCAACGGCTGGGGCTCACACTCGATCATCGGCTTGAACGGGACTGGCGCCTTCGCAGCCGAAGTCATCCTCACGTTCGTCTTCGTCCTGGTGGTGCTGGCGGCCACGAGCCACGTCGCGTCGGCCGGGTTCGCCGGTCTGGCGATTGGCTTTGCGCTGGCGTTGGCGAACCTGATGGGGATCCCGCTGACCGGAGCGTCGATCAACCCGGCGCGAGCACTCGGCCCGGCCGTGGTCGTGGGCGGCGACGCGCTCAGTCAGGTCTGGCTGTTCATCGTCGCGCCGCTGGTCGGAGGGCTGCTCGCCGCGATCGTGTGGCTCGTGCTGATCACCGAGCGTCCCGACCCGGCGACGGCGGGGCGTGTCGAGCCCTCAGATCTTCCACCCGCGCCGGCCTGAGCGACGCGCGCTCCTCTAGAGGCCGAGCATCTCCAATGAGACGTCCCACAGCCGCGACGCGTCGTCGGGGTCCAGCGCATGTGCTGCGACGCCGCGCCGCGTGCCCGGCTGGTTGGGCCCAGCCTCGTTGCAGTCTTCGAAGTAGCGGCCGCCGATGCCGTCGAGCAGCGGCGAGGTTGCCAGCAGCACGCTCGTCGCGGCTCCCTGCTCGGGCGTCTTCCAATCCGGCGCCGCCGAGCCGCTTGCCCTGCGCAGCCGGTCGAGCTCCTCATCGGAAACGTAGCGCTGCAGCCGCGTGCGGATCGCGCCAGGCATCAGCGCGTTGACCGTGATCCCGTCCTCGGCCCAGCGACTGCTCGCCTCGACTGCGAACAGCACGTTGGCGGTCTTCGACTGCGCGTAAGCCCCCCACGGGGTGTACTCGCGGACGTTGAAGTGAATGTCGTCGAACACGACCGGCGAGCCGAGATGTGCGCTCGAGCTGACGGACACGACCCGCGCATCGCCGGCGGCGGCGAGCGCCTCGTGCAGGCCGAGCGCGAGCGCGAAATGACCGAGGTGGTTGGTCGCGAACTGCATCTCCCACCCCTGCGGCGTGCGCATCAGCGGCGAGGCCATGAGCCCGGCGTTGTTGACGAGGATGTGCAGTGGCCCCTCCCACGGCGCGATGAACTCAGCGATCGACGCCTGATCTGCGAGATCCAGGCGCGCGACGCTCACGCGCGCGTCGGCGTTCTGCGCGACGATCTCCGCCGCCGTGCGCCGGCCGGCCTCGACGTCGCGAACGGCGAGCACCACATCGGCGCCCGCTCCGGCCAGCGCGCGGGCGGTCTCGACGCCGATCCCGGAGGCGGCGCCGGTGACGACCGCACAGCGGCCGCTGAGGTCGATGCCCTCGATCACCTCGGCGGCGGTCGATTGGGCACCGAAGCGCGTCTTGATTGGGGTCATCGAAGAGCTCATGTGCAAATCTCCTTCTCGCTGGCGGCGGTAGTACGCTGGAGGAGGCCTAATCGGAGGCCCCTCCGCTAAGCATAGTCGAAGCGGAGCATCCTCCGCTTAGTGCTCCGAACGATGCCTGAGCCACCGACCACCACCGCGACCGAGCGCCCGCTGCGCGCCGACGCGCAGCGCAATCGCGAACGCCTGCTCGAGGCCGCCGTGCGTGCGTTCTCCGCCGAAGGGCCGGATGTGACGCTCGACGCGATCGCCAAGGAGGCGGGCGTCGGCATCGGCACGCTCTACCGGCACTTCCCGACGCGCGAGGCGCTGATCGAGGCGGCGTACCGCAACGAGCTCGCGCGCCTCTGCGACGCCGCGGCGCAACTGCACGAGTCGCTGCCGGCCGACGCGGCACTGCGCGAATGGATGGATCGCTTCCTCGATTACATGCGAACCAAGCGCGGCATGGCGGACGCTCTGCGCGTGGCGATCGCCTCTGGCGCCGACCCGTTCGCGCAGAGCCGCGCGCGGATGGTCGCAGCGATCACAGAACTGATCGACGCCGGCGCCGCCGCCGGAGCGATCCGCGACGACGTCGGACCCGAAGACGTGATGGCAAGCCTCAGCGGTATCTCGCTCGCGGCCGGCGCACCCGAGCAGCAGCAGCAGGCCGAGCGGCTGCTCGATCTGCTGATGGACGGCCTGCGCCACGGCGCCACTGCACGCGCGTGAGCGCCACGAATCACACCCCGCGCTGGATCGCGCTGGACGGCGCCGTCAACGCGCGGGCCGTCGTACCGGGCGTGCTGCTGCGGGCCGACAACCTGCAGTCGCTCAGCGCGGGGGACGTCCGCGCGCTCGTGGACGAGCACGCGCTCGAGGTGGTGATCGACCTGCGCACCGACGTCGAGGCCGAGTTCGAAGGATCGGGGCCGATGAGCGCCGAGCGGGGCGTGCGTATCGAGCTGCGCTCGTTGTATCCGGACTCCGACGGCAACACCGACCTCGACGCGGCGACCGTCAAGCCGTGGGAGGCACGTAACGAGGAGGAGTCGCCGGACGAGCGGCCGGTGGTGCGAGCCTACATGGGCTATCTGCGCCGGCGTCCCGACTCGATCGTCGGCGCCGTGCACGCGATTGCCTGCGCGCGGGGCGCGGTCCTGGTGCACTGTGCAGCCGGCAAGGACCGTACCGGGGTAGTCGTCGCGCTCGCGCTCGACGCCGTAGGAGTCGACCGAGCGACGATCATCGCCGATTACCTCGCCACCGCGCAGCGGATCGACGCGATCGTCGCGCGCCTGCTCAGCTCCCCGCTTTACCGCGACGAGCTCGAGGCCCGCCACTCCCGTCATCATGCTCCCGTCCCCGGCACCATCGAGCGCGTCCTCGAGCTCGTCGACGAGCGTCACGGCGGATCCGCCGCCTGGCTCTTGGCCAACGGACTGGATGAGTCCGATCTGCAGCGACTGCGCGACAGGCTGCGGGCGCCCGACAGCGGGAGCGCACCGGAGGACGCTCCCGCCTGAGCTCGATTCTGTCGCCACGGTCTGCCTCGATGAAGCGGGTAACCGCTGCCTCGGCTCAGCTCGCGCAGTCCCAGCCCGCGGCTGTCTTTCCGCTTTCCAGGCACGGCAGGATCGTCGGCGGCGTCCAATGGCCGGCGCCGCCTTCGAGTATGCCCGCGACCGCCGATTCACCCACACCGTAGAGACGCATGATCAGCTGGAATGCTCCAGCGGGCGCGAGCAGCCAGTTGTCCTGTTGGGCTTCGCTGGTCGGCTCTTCGGGCTGGATGTAGATGTTCAGCGAGCCGTCGGCTTCGTATTTGAGGTCCGAGCGGTCACCGAGGGTGTGAAATTCCAACGGGTTGGCGACGAAGAAGCCGCTTGCTTCATACATCGTCAGCGACCAGAAGGCCTGCACGGGCACCGGAAAGTCGCTCGCCGGGAAATGCGCCACGTAGCGAGTGGTGGCGCTGTTGAGGGGGAGGCCCAGACCGTCAGTCTGCGCGATCGCGTAGATCGCGATGTTCGGCGGCAGCGCCCCGAGGCCGATCTTGTCGGCGATCGCCCGCAATGAGTAGTTGGTGGCGTACTTGCCGATGTCTGCCGCGAGCCAGCCGTTGTGCGCGGCGAAGCCGGCGCCGAACATTTCGGCCAGTTCTTTGGCGACCTGCGATGGACCGGCGGCGACGGCGGCACGTAGGCCCGCGATCGTGCCCGCGCTGAGCCCTTTGTTGGTGGCAGGAGACCTGCCCGGCCCGATGCCGACGCTCTCGAGTCGTTTCAGCTCCGGTCGATCGTCAGGCGGCGGCTTGAAACGCTTCAGCGCCACGCCGAGCGCCGTCCAGTAGGCGAGCGGTTCTTCACCCGCCTGTGTGCCGGGAACTCTGTACTCGGTCGGTGCTGTGACCTCCTTCTCGGGCTTCGGCGGCGCGTAGCTCAAGCCGTCCTTCCTCCACATGTTCAGCGGAACCAGCTTCGTTTCTGACTGGATCGCGATCGCGTTGGGCAGGTCTTCGTGGCTTTTGACGAGCGTGCGCTGGATGATCCATGCCCGGTCATACGGCGAATGGATCACCTTCATGCCGTCGAGTTCTTCCACGCCGTCGTAGCGCTTTTCCGCGACGATCACGTAGTTGCCGGGCGCCATCATGCCCGACGCGCCTTCACCGACGTCCGCGAAGTTTTCGGTGTACGGCGTCATCAGCGGCACCACATCGAAGCGTCCCGGACTCGCCGGTACGTGCAGGACGATCGGATGCGGCTTCAACTGCAGCCACGCGATCGAGTACAAGGTGTCGGCATTCGGAGCCACGACAAGGCCCTCTTTGGTGTTCGCGAGTTCTGTGAAATGTGAGAGCTGGTTGACGGGTGCGTCGCCGACGTGGTCGGGGACCGTCACGCTGGTCATGCTCTGAAAGACGCGCTGCATGTCCAGCAGAGGCTCGGCGTACACGTATGCCTGCGTGCCGACGCTGAGGGCGTGTTCATATTCCCGGTTGTATTCTTCGGCGGACGCTCCAGCGACCGCCACCACAGACATCGCGCACGTAACTGCGAGTGCGGCGGCAAGACGCCACCAGCGGCTCGATGTCGGCCCCCTCATGATCTGTGCTCATCATACGTTTCGGAGCGCTCCAGTCCGGCTGGCTCCATCTGGGGTGCCGTGACTAAGCTGTCTGTGCCGGAAGCACGCAGGCCGCTCACAGGAGAGTTGACCGATCGCCGTCACCGCCCCAATCGAGATCGACAGGCAGCGCGTAGAGGCCCTCGCCGAGGATGAGCTCGCGCGGCTGAACGAGCGCACGCCCCGGTCGGCTGCGATGTTCGAGCGAGCCCGCGACTCGCTCAGCGGCGGTGTCGCCTCTTCCTACCAGCTGCGCGACCCGTGGCCGATCTACCTCGCCTAGGGCCAGGGGCCGACGGTCACGGACGTCGACGGCAACCGCTACTGGGACTTCCACAACGGCTTCGGCTCGATGGTGCAGGGGCACGCCAACCCCGCGATCGTGCGGGCGCTGCGCGACCGCGCCGAGCTCGGGCACCCACTTCGCCGCCGTCACCGAGGACACGATCGTCGTCGCGGAGGAGCTCGCCGGGCGATTCCGGCTACCGCGGTGGCGTTTCGTCAACTCCGGCTCGGAGGCGACGATGGACGCGATCCGGATCGCACGCGCGCTGACGGGCCGCGAGACGATCATGAAGATCTTCGGCTCCTACCACGGCCATCACGACGCGGTGATGGTCTCGATCGGCGTCCCCTACGAGGACATCGGCGACCGCGAGGAACTCGCCTCCCTGCCGTACGGCGCCGGGATCCCGCGAGCGGTGACCGAGCTCACCATCGCCGTGCCGTTCAACGACGCCGGCGCGATGGAGCGCCGCATCGAGCGGCTCGAGGCCGAAGGACGCGCGCCGGCCTGCGTGATCATGGAGGCCGCGATGATGAACCTCGGCGTCGTGCTGCCGCAGCCCGGATACCTCGAGCAGGTACGCGACATCACCTCCCGCCACGGCATCGTGCTGATCTTCGACGAGGTCAAGACCGGCCTCGCGATCGCGGCCGGCGGCGCGACCGAGCGCTTCGGCGTGCAGCCCGACATGGTGACGCTGGCAAAGACGCTCGGCGGCGGCCTGCCGGCGGGGCGATCGGCGGCAGCGAGCGGGTGATGAGCGTCGTCGAGGACGGCAGCGTCTACCAGGTCGGCACCTACAACGGCAACCCGCTGACGATGGCGGCCGCGCGTGCGAGCCTCGAGCAGGTGCTCACGCCGGATGCCTATCGCCACCTCGACGCGCTCAACGAACGCATCCTCGCGGGCTGCGAAGCGGTGATCGAGCGCCACCGCCTTCCCGGCTACGCGGTCGGCATCGGCTCGAAGGGCTGCGTCACCTTCTCCCCCACGCCGATCGTCGACTACGAAACCTTCAAGGCCAGCCAGGACGTGCCGCTGACCGAACTCGCCTGGCTGTGGAACATGAACCGCGGCATCTACATGACGCCAGGTCGCGAGGAGGAGTGGACGCTGTCGGTGATGCACACCGCCGAGGCGGTCGACGCCTACGTGCGCGCGTTCGACGAGATGGCCGCGGCGCTCGCCGCGTAGAGCACGTCTCGTTCGAGCGTCTCGGCGCCGTCACGCGCCCAGGCGACTCGTGAAGAACGACAGGATCTCGTCGCGCGCGGCGATGGTCGGCTGACCTGCTTCGTCGATCAGGTGCGCGGTGACGACGCTGTGCGGGCTCGCGACCACGTGCTCGAAGAACGGCGGCGTGTCGCCGTTGGCCGCGCTGTCGGGCAGCACGCGCGCGATGAAGCGCTCGCCCAGCGCCTCCGAGTAGGCGGCGAAGCGCTGCGCCCGGCAATGCCGATCGCCGCTGAAGCGATAGGCCATGACGGTCAGATCCTCCTGCTCCAGGCGCTCTCGAACCGCGACCAGCTCATCCGCGGCGATCTCCAGTCCGCCGGGGTCATCGAGCGGCAGCGAGGGCTGGGAGAGCACCGGGGCGAGCATCGCCGGCTCGAGCATCATCGTCAATGCGAAGTTGCCCGTGAAGCACATCCCGATCGCGCCGACGCCCGGACCGCCGCACTGCTCGTGCGCGAGCTTCGCCAGCGCTCGCAGCCACTGTGTCACCGGACTCGACGCATTCGCAGCGAAAGCGCGAAACTCGGCGCTCATACAGGCCCGCTGCAGGACCGCGCCACCCTCCTCGACAGCGGGCACCGCGCCGTCGCGGCCGAACAGCGAGGGCATGTACACGGTGAAGCCCGCCTCTCTGACCCAGCGACTGAAGCGCGCCACGTGCGGGCTGATGCCGGGCATCTCGGCCATCACGATCACGGCCGGACCGTTGCCGGCCACGTGCACCACCTTCGTCACACCCTCCAGCGTGATCGCACGCGGGTCGAAGTCATCGAGCGGATCGTCCGCTTCACGCTCCCGGTCCGGCATCCTCAGGCTCCTCTCGCTCGCTCAGCGACAAAACATAGACGATCGTCCGTATATGTGTCTAGACTTGTTGCTGTGGCACGGGCTGTCGGCGATGAGGAGGTCCCGGACCCGCTGGTGGCGGGCGCGCCGCAAGCACCGCCACTGGCGCGATCTCGCCGGCAGCAGCCGAGCGATGGCAGGCGTGCCCGCGGCATGCGCAGCCGTACAGCGGTGCTCGAGCGATCCGTCCAGATGGCATCGTGCGACGGCCTCGAAGGTCTCACGATCGGTGCCCTGGCGGCGGACCTCGGCCTGCACAAGAGCAGCGTCCACGCGTTGTTCGGCTCAAAGCTCGAGCTGCAGCTCGCGACCGTCGATGAGGCGCGGGCGATCCTCGTCGAGCACGTGATCGCGCCGGCGCTCGCCAGCGCGGAGGGACTGCCACGCCTGCGGGCGATCGGCGAAGCGTGGTGTGACTATTTCCTCGCGGGCGTGTTCGCGGGCGGCTGCTTTCTCTGCGCGGCCTCCGCTGAGATGGACGGGCGACCGGGACCGCTGCGCGACGCCGTCGCCGCCGTGATGCGCGAATGGATCGCGGTGCTGGGCGCCAACATCGAGGCCGCGATTGCAGCCGACGAGCTCGCCGGCGACGTCGACTCGAAGGCGCTGGCTTTCCGCCTGAACGCCCTCGGGATGGCGGCCAACTGGCAGCTGCAGCTGCTGAACGATGCTTCCGGGATCGAGCAGGCGCGCGCGGCCTGGCGCGGTGAGCTGACCCGCGCTGCGCACACCTGAGCTGCTCCGGTCGTCTAGGCTCCGCAGCGCAAACGCTCGACGGTCCGAGACCCGGAGCGCTCCGATCGTCATGGAAGCAGACGCTCCACCCATCACCCCCGTCGACTGCCTCGGTGTGGTCGCGGACGCGATCGCGCGCACGGACGAAACGCTCGCGCTGGCGACACGCCATCTGGACCCCTCGCTCGTGGACGTGCTCAGCATCCTCGGCTTCGACGAGGAGTACGCATCCGCGCAGGGGTCCTACCTGTACGACGCCAGCGGCCGCGCGTTCCTGGACTTCCACACCGGCGAGGGCTTCGCGAGCCTCGGCCACAACCATCCGGACGTGCGCGAGGTCCTGCAGGCGACACTCGCGGCCGACCTCCTCGACGGCGTCCAGATCCACTACTCGCCGCTGGCGGGGATGCTCGCGGAGGCGCTCTCGCGGCGCCTGCCGGCGGGCCTTGAAGCTGTGTTCTTCGCGAGCACCGGCGCCGAGGCGGTGGACTCGGCGATGAAGTTCGCGCGCGCGGCGACAGGTCGGCCGCGGCTGATCTCCTGCGACTCGGGTTTTCACGGCGTCACGCTCGGGCCGCTGTCGCTGGCCGGGGACGACTTCTTCAAGGAGGGCTTCGGCCCGCTGCTGGCGGGCTGCCAGCGCGTCCGGTTCGGCGATCTCGCGGCGCTCGAGGCGCAGCTGCGTGCGAAGGACGTCGCGGCGTTCATCGTCGAGCCGATTCAGGGGCGGATGGTGACGCTGCCGCCCGCCGGCTACCTGCGGGGGGCACAGGAGCTGTGCCGCCGCCACGGCACGCTGTTCATCGTCGATGAGATCCAGACGGGGCTCGGCCGCACCGGCAGCTGGTTCGCGCTGGAGCAATGGGGCCTCGAGCCGGACTTCGTGCTGATCGGCAAGGCGCTCAGTGGCGGCTACATGCCGGTCGCGGCGATGGCGACGCGCCGCGAGATCTACCAGAGGGCCGTGGGGACGCTCGAGCGCTCCTACGTGCACCAGTCGACGTTCGGGCGCAATCGCCTGTCGATGGCGGCCGGCCTTGCGACCCTGAGGATCATCGAGCGCGATGGGCTCATCGAGCACGCCGCGCGCGTTGGCGCCGTGCTGGCAGATGGGCTCGCGGAGCTGCAGGAACGCTACGAGATGATCAAGGAGGTGCGCGCCAGCGGGCTGATGATCGGGATCGAGCTGGGCGCGCCCAGCACCCGCGTCGCGCGACTGAACTGGCGGTTGATCCACATGGCCAGCGAGGGGCTGTTCCCGCAGCTGATCGTGATCCCGCTGCATCGAGACCACGGCGTGATCACGATGGCGGCCGGCAAGAACGACGTGATCAAGCTGCTGCCGCCGCTGACGCTTTCGGAGAGCGAGGCGCGCAGCTTCCTGGCGGCGCTCGACGCCGTGCTCGCCGAGTGCCACGCCAGCTCCAGCCGCAACTTCGCGCTCGTCCGCGAGATCGCGCTCACGACCCTCCGCCGCCAGGCACGTACGAAGTTCCGGTGACGCGCTGCCTGGTCACGGGCGCGAGCGGCTTCATCGGCGGGCGCCTGGCCGAGCGCCTCGTGCAGGAGGGCTACTCCGTGCGCTGCCTCGTGCGCGCGAGCAGCGACACGTCGCGCCTGCAAAAGCTCGACGTCGAGGTCGTACGCGGCGACCTCACCGACGCGGGCTCGCTTTCCGCGGCCGTCGCCGGATGCGAACACGTCTGCCATTGCGCCGCCTTCGTGTCCGACTGGGCCACGACCGCCGAGATCGCGAGCGTCAACGTCGCCGGCACACGCGACCTGCTCGCGGCATCGGTCGCGGCATCGGTGCGGCGCTTTCTGCATCTGAGCACCACCGACGTCTACGGCTACCCCGGTGAGCGCGAAGTCGACGAGACCTACGCGGCGACGCGCTTTCGCAACTGGTACGCGCAGACCAAGATCGAGGCCGAGGCCGAGGTCCGCCGCAGCGCCGCCGCCAACGCTGCGATGGAGACCGTCGTCCTGCGCCCGGCGACCGTGTATGGCCCCGGCTCGAAGGAGGTGATCGGCGAGATCGCGCGCGCTATCCGTGGCCGCCACATGCTGCTGATCGATGGCGGGCGCGCGCTCGCCGGTCTGTGTTACGTCGAGAACCTGCTCGATGCCGCGTTGCTCGGGCTGCGCCACACAGCCGCCCCCGGACATGCCTTCAACGTCAGCGACGGCCTCGACGTCACCTGGAGAGGGCTCGTCGATGATCTCGCCGACGGCCTCGGCGCGCCGCGGGTCCGCTGGAGCGTGCCGTATTGGCTTGCGAGCGGCCTCGGCACGAGCCTCGAGCTCGGCTATCGAGCACTGCGCAGAGCCACGGGCCTCAGCGCCCCGCCGCTGCTCTCACGCCAGGCGGTGCAGGTGCTCGGCCGCAATCAGGACTTCAGCGCGCGCAAGCTGCGCGAGACGCTCGGCTGGGAGCCGCGGGTCGGCTACGACGCCGGCCTGCAGGCGACGCTCGCCTGGCTGCGCGTCAGCTCTTGACGAGCTTTTCGCTAGCGCGGCAGGTGAAACGGGACGCTGGTGACAACGATCTTCGGCAGCGGCCGCAGCGCGCGTCGCAGGCGCGGAGCGATCTGGCTGTGAAGCGCGCGCTGCCACCAGCGCCGCACGACGAGTTCTGGCAGGATCACCGTCAGCGTCAGCTCGGGGCGCAGGCGGTGCAGTGACTCGATGTAGTTGATCATCGGTGCCACGATCGCGCGGTAGGGCGAGACCACGACCTCGAGCGGCAGGTGGTCGCCCCAGGTGCGCCAGTATTCGCGAAAGCGCTCGGCCTCCTCGTCGGCGGGGCTGACGTGGAGCACCAGCACCGGCTGCTCCAGCGACGCGGCGTAGGCGAGGGCGCGCATGCTCGCGAGGTCGAGCGCGGCGACCGCCACGAGGATCAGGTGGTGAATTTCGGCGGGCGTCTCCTCCGTCTCCTGCCCGGGCTGCGCCGCCTCGTCGTCGCCTGTGTCGGCGACGGCGGCGCGCCCGTTCGGCACGATCGAGTGCGGGGGCACCTCGATCGTGTGCGGGTGAAGCGCGACCGCCTCGGCGACCGCCTGGTAGTGGCGGCGAATGGCGTTTGCGACGGTCACGAAGCCGACGACCACGAGCAGTGAGACCCATGCCCCCTCGGTGAACTTTGTGATCGCGGCGGTCAGGAACACGATCCCCGAGAGCAGTGCGCCCGTGGCGTTGATGGCGAGGCTTCTACGCCAGTGCCGGTCGCGCTTGCGCCACCAGTGCATCACCATCCCGGTCTGGGACAGCGTGAACGCGAGAAACACACCGACGGCGTACAGCGGTATCAGCGGCGCGGTCTTGCCGCCGAAGCCGACGAAGATCACGAGTGCGGCGCCCGACAGGACGATGATGCCGTTGCTGAACGCCAGGCGGTCACCCAGCCGTAGGAACAGCCGCGGCGCCTGGAAGTCCCGTGCGAGCAGGAACAGCACGCGCGGGAAGTCGTTGTAGGCGGTGTTGGCGGCGAGCAACAGGATCGCCGCCGTCGAGGCCTGCAGGACGGGGTACATGAAGCCCGAGCCGAAGCTGCGGTGGGCGAGCTGCGAGAGGATCGTTTCGTGCGCGTTCGGGACCACCCCGGTCAGCTGCACCAGCGCGATCGTGCCGAGGAACAGCGCGATCAGCAGCCCGACCATCGTCGTCAGCGTGGTGCGTGCGTTGCGCCACTCGGTCGGCTTGAATACGGGAACCGCGTTGGAGATCGCCTCGATGCCGGTCATCGCCGTCGACCCGGACGAGAAGGCGCGCAGGATCAGCAGCACGCTGACCCCCTCGATCGCCGTCAGCGGCGGCCTCGGCGTGGCGTGGAAGCTGCGCCCGCCGGCGTCGATCAGACCGACCGCGATCAGCACGAACATGGCGAGGATGAAGGCGTACGTCGGCCACGCGAACAGCGCCCCGGCCTGACGCACACCGCGCAGGTTGCCGCCCAGCAGCACGACGATCACCGCTGCTCCGATCGCGACCCTGTCCGGCGCCAGCGACGGGATCGCCGAGGTGACCGCTTCGAGTCCCGACGCCACCGATACGGCCACCGTGAGGATGTAGTCGGTTGTCAGGCCGGCGGCGGCGGCGAGCCCGGCCATCCGTCCGAGGTTGTCGGTGGCGACGATGTAGGAGCCGCCCCCGTGCGGATAGGCGCGGATCGTCTGCCTGTAGGAGGCGCCGACGGCGAACATCAGGAAGGCGATCGCGCCGGCGATCGGCAGCGAGTAGCTCAGCCCGCCGCTGCCCGCCAGCACGAGCACCGCGAGCATCGCTTCCGGGCCGTAGGCGACGGAGGACAGCGCATCGGCGGAGAGCACCGGCAGCGCCACCAGCTTGCGCATCCGCTCGCGGGCGATGGCGCTGCTGCGCAGCGGTGGTCCCAGCAGCACGCGGCGCACCGCGGAGCCGAGGCGGGCGTCGGGCGAGGGCGAGACCTCGCCCGCCGGCGTCGCCTCGACCTCGGGCAGCGGCCCGCTCTCGATCGGCACGAAGCGCCCGAAGCGGCTCGGGCGGATGTCGGTGGCGGCCGGAAACGCGCCGAGATTCGGATCGATCGGCAACGCGCGTCGCCACCGGTCCGGGGTGGCGCAGACACGCCCCCACTCGCGCCCCACCTCTTTGAGGACACCGAGCTGGCGCTCGTCGAGCCGCGTCAGCTGCGCGTCGGGACTCGGAGCGCTCTGCTCGGGCGAGCTCACGCCGCGTAACGCTAGAGGTTCGACCCGCCCGCCAGAGGTTCAACTTCAGTACCTTCACGACCGTGACACTCGAGGAGCTCGAACAGGCGGTCGCCGACGGGGCGATCGACACGGTGCTGCTGGCGATGACCGACATGCAGGGACGCCTGCAGGGCAAGCGCCTGACGGCGAGCCACTTCCTCGAGGAGGTGGTCGAGCACGGAGCCGAGAGCTGCAACTACCTGCTCGCGGTCGACGTCGACATGCGCACGGTCGACGGCTACGCGATGTCCTCGTGGGAGGGCGGCTACGGCGACATGGTGCTGGCGCCGGATCTCGCGACGCTGCGCCCGGTGCCCTGGCAGGAGGGCACGGTGGTGTGCCTGGCCGACGTCGCCTGGCCGGATGGCTCGGACGTCGTGGCCTCGCCGCGCCAGATCCTGCGCGGCCAGCTCGCGCGGCTCGCCGAGCGCGGCTGGAGCGCCAACGCCGGCACCGAGCTCGAGTTCCTGGTCTTCAACGACACCTACGAGCAGGCGTGGCAGAAGGGCTATCGCGAGCTGAACCCGGCGAATCTCTACAACGTCGACTACTCGCTGCTCGGCACCGCGCGCGTCGAGCCGCTGATCAGGCGCATCCGCAACAGCATGGTGGCGGCGGGGATGGTCGTGGAGGACTCGAAGGGCGAGTGCAACTTCGGCCAGCACGAGATCAACTTTCACTACGCCGACGCGCTGCGCACCGCCGACGAGCACGCGATCTACAAGAACGGCGCCAAGGAGATCGCGGCGCAGGAGGGCGTGGCGATCACGTTCATGGCGAAGTTCGACCAGCGCGAGGGCAACTCCTGCCACATCCACTTCTCGCTGGCCGACGCGGCGGACTCCTCGACGCCGCTGTTCGCGCGCGAGGAGGGGCTGTTCCGCTCGTTCCTGGCCGGCCAGCTGGCTTGCCTGCGCGAGCTGACGCTGCTGCTTGCGCCGCAGCATCAACTCCTACAAGCGCTACGCCGCCGCCAGCTTCGCGCCGACGACCGTCGCCTGGGGCCACGACAACCGCACGTGCTCGCTGCGCGTCGTCGGCCACGGCCCCTCGCTGCGCTTCGAGAACCGCGTGGGCGGCGCCGACCTGAATCCGTACCTGGCGCTCAGCGCGATCATCGCCTCGGGGCTGCACGGGATCGACGCCGGCCTCGAGCTCGAGCCGGCGCTCGAGGGCAGCGCGTACGCCGCGCTCGAGCGCCCGCGGCTGCCGACGACGCTGGCACGACGCGCGGGAGCTGTTCGCCGCCAGCGACGTCGCGCGGAGCGCGTTCGGCGAGGAGGTCGTGGAGCACTATCTCAATGCGGCGGACGTCGAGCTCGAGACGTTCAACTCGGCCGTGACAGACTGGGAGCGGGTGCGCGGATTCGAGCGCTTGTAAACGGCAGGGGGAGCAGGAGCATGGATGGCAAGCGGAGCTGAGGATCGAGCGGCAGGCGCGATGGTGACGCTACCGAGCGCGGTGTTCGGACCGGTGCGCTCGCAGACGGCGTTCGAGGAGACGGTCGATCGGCTGGGAACGGCGATCAAGCTCGGGCTGCTGGCGCCGGGGTCGCAGCTGCCGGCCGAGCGCGAGCTGTGCGCGCGCCTCGGGATCGCACGCTCGACGCTGCGCCAGGCGCTGACGGCGCTCGGCCAGAGCGGCCACGTGTTCGCAACGCGCGGGCGCGGCGGCGGCACGTTCGTTTCAGATCCACTGCCGCCGGCCGATCCGCCCTCCCAGCTGATGCTCGATCGCTGGCGCGAGACGTGCGACCGACGCCTGGCGGTCGAGCTCGGCGTGGCGGTGCTGGCGGCCGAACGCGCCGCCCACGCGGACCTCGACGCGCTCGATGAGCTCGCGGCGACGCTCGAGGCGACGCTCGAGGACTTCGTCGCCTACCGCCAGGCGGACGTGCGGCTGCACGTCGCGCTCGCGGAGGCGACGCGCTCGGCCCAGCTCGTGCGGGCGATGACCGAGGCGCAGGGTGCGATGACCGCCCTGATCTCCTACATCGCCCACCCGCCACAGGTGCTCGCCTCCTCGAACGCCCAGCACCGCCGGCTGCTGGCGGCGGTGCGCGAGCGCGACGCGATGCGCGCGGTGCGCGTCATGACCGAGCACCTGCAGGGCACCGAGCACATCCTCGCGGGGCTGCTGCCGGACGGCTGAGATGTGGGCGGTTCCGAGCGCACATGTGCGGTCGGGAGAGCTGTTGGCCAGCTGTCCGTCCTGAAGCTCGCGATTTGCGGCAACCGCACTTGACACCCGTCCGCGATCGAGCGTATTGTCACGATTGAAGGAAGGACAACCAAACCTTTTCTTGGAGGGGGTAGTCGATGAGCACAAGCGCCGAGACCTTGACCACCGACGAGCAGCGCCTTGCCGAGCTGGGCTACAAACAGGAGCTGAAGCGCGGCTGGAGTGGTTTCTCCAACTTCGCGATCTCGTTCTCGATCATCTCGGTGCTCGCCGGCTGCTTCACCACCTACGGCCAGGCATTCAAGAACGGCGGCCCGATCGCGATCTCGATCGCGTGGCCGCTGATCAGCGTGCTGATCCTGATGGTGGCGTTCTCGATGTCCGAGCTGGCCTCGGCGATGCCGACGGCCGGAGGCATCTACTACTGGGCGTCAAAGCTCGGCGGCGCCGGCTGGGGGTGGTTCACTGGCTGGTTCAACCTGATCGGGCTGGTGGCGGTCGTCGCCTCGGTGGTGTACGTGAGTGCCACCTTCCTGGTGTACCTGCTCGGCCTGTACAACGTGCACTTCATCTTCGACTTCGCGAAGGCGGCGGCGGGGACGAACGTCCACTACACAGCGCACGTGGAGTTCGCCGTGTTTGGGGCGATCCTGCTGCTCGACCTGGTGACCAACGTCTTCTCGAGCCACCTGGTGTCGCTCTTCAACGCCGTCTCGGTGTGGTGGCATGTGATCGGCGTGGCCGTGATCGTCGTGATCCTGATCGCGGTGCCGAGCCACCACGCGAGCCTCTCCTATGTGTTCGGGCACCGCATCAACGCCTCGGGCTTCAGCGACAGCATGTACTGGTTCTACGTGCTGCCGCTCGGCTTCCTCTTGACGATGTACACGATCACCGGCTACGACGCGTCGGCGCACGTCTCCGAGGAGACGAATGACGCGGCGGAGGCGGCCCCGAAAGGCGTATGGCGATCGGTCTTCTACTCGGCGGTGATCGGCTGGATCGTGCTGCTGGCGATCACCTTCGCGATCCAGAAGAGCCACGAAGGCGAAATCATCAAGGCGGGCTACCCGGCGCTGACGATCTTCACATCCGCGCTGAGCTCCTCAGCGGCGAAGGCCGTGATCCTGATCTCGACCGTGGGGCAGCTCTTCTGCGGCGTGGCCTGCTGCACGAGCGCCTCGCGCATGACGTTCGCGTTCTCACGCGATGGCGCCGTGCCCGGGCACAACCTGTGGCGTCGCCTGGGCAAGAACAGGACGCCCACGTGGTCGGTGCTGTTCGTGGTCGTGTTCGCGGCGATCGTCACCTTCCCCGCCTACTTCCCGAACAAGCTCGGCACGCCCGTCGCGTTCTTCGCGGTCACCTCGATCTCGGTGATCGGCCTGTACATCGCCTACACGATCCCGGTGTTCCTGCGTTGGCGCATGGGCGACAGCTTCCAGGCCGGCCCGTGGACGCTCGGCAAGCAAGTACAAATGGATGAACCCGATCGCGTTCAGCTGGGTGGCGCTCTGCGTGGTCATCTTCTGCCTGCCGTTCGCGCCGGCCGGCGTGTTCTTCAAGAGCGGGTTCGAATGGTCGGCGGTCAACTACGCCCCGCTCGTGACGATCGGCGTGATGCTGGCAGTGACGATCTGGTACGCCGTATCCGCGAAACGGACATTCAAGGGTCCGGTCCGCACGATCGACGAGATCGACTCGTCGATCTCGCTGCCTGACATGCGCAAGCTCCGCCGAGGCGCCTTGAGTCCGGCCGGCTCGCTGGTGCGAGCTCCTCGAGCCCGACCGACCGCGGGCGTGCTCGCCGAGATCGCGCCGCGCGGGCCGCCGAGGAGGTCGACGAGGCCGTCGCCCGCGCCAGGGCGGCGCTGCCGGCGTGGCGCGCGCTCGCACCGGGTGAGCGCGCGCGGCTGCTGTACGCGCTCGACGGACACGCTGAGCGCGCATCGCGAGGAGCTGGCGGTGCTCGAGGCGCGCAACGCCGGCAAGGCGATCGCCGACGCGCGCGGCGAGATGGGCATGGTGGTGGACACGTTCCGCTACTACGCGGGCGCGCCCGAGCGGCTGCTCGGCGACACGATCCCGGTGGCGGGCGGCCAGGCGTTCACGGTTCGCGAGCCGGTCGGCGTCGTCGGGCTGATCACGCCGTGGAACTTCCCGCTGACGATCGCCGCGTGGAAGCTCGCGCCGGCGCTGGCGGCGGGCAACACGGTGGTGCTGAAGCCCGCGGAGCTGACGCCGCTGACGGCGCTGCGCTTCGCCGAGCTCGCGCGCGAGGCGGGCGATCCCCGACGGCGTCGTCAACGTGGTCGTGGGACCGGGCTCGCACGTGCGGGCAGCGCCTGGTGGAGCACCCGGACGTGGCGAAGATCGCGTTCACCGGCTCGACCGAGGTCGGCCGCTCGATCGCCGCGGGTGCGGCCGCGTCGATCAAGCGCGTGACGCTCGAGCTGGGCGGCAAGTCGGCGAACGTCGTGTTCGCCGACGCCGACCTCGAGGCCGCCGCGGCGGCGGCGCCGCTGGCGGTGTTCGGCAACGCCGGCCAGGACTGCTGCGCGCGCTCGCGCATCCTCGTGCAGGAGAGCGCGCTCGAGCGCTTCCTGGAGCTGCTCGGAGGCGCACGGTGAAGGCGCTGCAGGGTGGGCGATCCGCTCGACGAGCAGACGCAGATGGGGCCGCTGATCTCCGCCGGCCAACGCGAGGCGGTCGCCTCGTTCCTGGACGGGCAGGCGCCGGTGGCGTTCCGCGGCAGCGCACCGGAGGGGCCCGGGTTCTGGTTCGCGCCGACGGTCCTCTCCCCCGTGCGCGCCAGCGACCGCGTCGCCCAGGAGGAGGTGTTCGGGCCGATCGCAGCGGTGATCTCGTTCACCGACGAGGCCGACGCGATCCGCCTGGCCAACGATACGATCTACGGCCTGTCGGGCTCGATCTGGACGCGCGACGGGGCACGCGCGTTGCGCGTCGCCCGCGCGGTGGACACGGGCGTGCTGTCGATCAACGCCAACACCTCGGTGCGCGTGAGCACCCCGTTCGGGGGCTTCAAGCAGTCGGGTTACGGGCGCGAGCTGGGTCCGCACGCGCTGGAGGCATACACCGAGGTGAAGACGATCTTCTACGCAACCGAGGAGCGATGAGCGCGGCCGGGCGCCTGGCCGGGCGCGTGTGCGTGGTGACCGGCGCGAGTGGTGGCATCGGCGCGGCCACGGTCGCGCTGTTCGAGCGCGAGGGCGCGACGCGTGGTCGGCGTGGATCTGCAAGCCGGACGCGCCGGGCGAGCTGGTCGCTGCAGGTGGACGTCACCGACGAGCAGCAGGTGCGCGACGCCTTCCAGACGGTGCGCGAGCGCTACGGACGCATCGACGTGCTGTTCAACAACGCTGGCATCTCGCCGAACGACGACGGCTCGGTGCTCGAGACGACGCTCGAGGCGTGGGAGCGCGTGCAGCAGCGTGAACCTGCGCAGCGTGTTCCTGTGCTGCAAGCACGGCATCCCGCACCTGCTCGAGAACGACGGTCCGTCGCGCGGCTCGGTGATCAACACGGCGTCGTTCGTCGCGGTGATGGGCGCGGCGACCTCGCAGATCTCCTACACAGCCTCCAAGGGCGGCGTGCTGGCGCTCTCGCGCGAGCTCGGCGTCGAGTTCGCGCGCCGCGGCGTGCGCGTCAACGCGCTGTGTCCCGGCCCGGTCGACACGCCGCTGCTGAAAGAGCTGTTCGCGAAGGACCCCGAGAAGGCGGCGCGCCGCCTCGTGCACGTGCCGATCGGGCGCTTCGCGCGCCCCGAGGAGATCGCCCAGGGCGCGCTGTTCCTCGCCAGCGAGGACTCGAGCTACGTGACCGCGTCGACGTTCCTGATCGACGGCGGCCTCAGCGGCGCGTACACGACGCCGCTGGAGTAGCGTGCGTGCCAAGCGATGCTGGCGCTCACGTACACGGGTCCCGACGCGCTCGCGTGGAGGGAGGCGGACGAGCCGCAGCTGAGCTCCGACGCAGCGGCGCTGGTGCGCCCGGTGGCTGTTGCCACCTGCGACCTCGATGCGCTGATCATCGAGGGCACCTCGCCCTTTGCGCCCCCATTCGCGATCGGCCACGAGTGCGTGGCCGAGGTGCTCGAGCTGGGCGACGCGGTCGGCTCTCTGCAACCCGGCCGGCTGGTGAGCGTCCCGTTTCAGATCTCCTGCGGAGAGTGCCCCGCGTGCCGGCAGGGGCGCACGTCGAACTGCAGCGGCGTCGCGTTCATGTCGAGCTACGGCTTCGGCCCGGCGGTCGAGCAATGGGGCGGCTTTCTGTCGGACGTCGTGTGCGTGCCCTACGCCGAGCACATGCTCGTGCCGATCCCCGCTGGCCTCGAGCCGGCGGCGGTGGCGAGCGCGTCGGACAACATCAGCGATGCCTGGCGGGCGGTCGCGCCGGCCCTGGCTGAGCATCCGGGCGCCGACGTGCTGGTGGTCGGCGGGGCGGGCCCCGGGTCGATCGGCCTGTACGCGGCGGGACTGGCGGTGGCCCTGGGCTCGGAGTCGGTTCTGTACGTCGACGCCGACGAGTCGCGACGTCAGACGGCGGCGGCCCTCGGGGCGCAGACGCGCGCCGGGACACCGCAGCGCGTGGGCCCGTACGCGATCACGGTCGACGCGAGCGCCGCTCCCGAGGGTCTCGCGCTGGCGCTGCGTTCGACCGCCCCCGACGGCATCTGCACCAGCACAGCGATCTACTTCGGCGAGCAGCCATCGCTGCCGCTGCTGGAGATGTACACCAAGGGCATCACCTTCAAGACGGGCCGCGTCAACGCGCGCGCGGCGATGCCGCACGTGCTCGAGCTGGCGGCGTCCGGCGCCCTGCGTCCGGAGCTGGTGACGACGCAGGTGGTCGCTTGGAGCGACGCCGCGCCGGCGCTGCTCGAGCGAAACTGGACGAAGCTCGTGATCGAGCGCTGAGCTCGTTTGCGCCCCGCACGGCGCCTGTGCGGGGCGGGCGTCTCAGCTGGGCTCAGCCTCCGCGATCGCCCGCGCCAGTGCTGTGTGCCCTCCGTGCAGCACCGGCTCGCCGTGGGATACGAGCACCCGCTCGATCGGCAGCTCGAGCAGCGGGCGCATCAGGCCCGCGACGTCAGCGCGGTCGGCTCGTACGTTCTTCAGCCAGCTCTGCGGGCACACGAGTATGCCTCCGTGGCCGTCTCCCACCAGCCGGTCGCCGGCTACGAGCGTGGCGACGCCCGCAAGCCAGAACAGCGTCTCGCCGGCGCCGCGCAGCGGCCGTGGCTCGACCCCGTGGGGGATGAAGTTCCATACGCGGGTCGTGTTCGCGCGGTAGCGCTCAGCGAGCTCCTCGCGGTCGCGACGATGGAAACTGATCGTCGTGAGGACGCTGACGGGGCGCCCGGCGACACGCTCGTCGAGCCAAGCCAGGAACTGCGCCCGCTCGGCTCTGGGCAGCAGCGGGTCGATCAGCACGACCGTGTCGGACACTTCGTAGAGCACCGAGCCGACCATCTGTCCCCAGTCGCCGGAGCCTCCGAGTGGCGCCTGCGGATTCCAATCGGGGTGCGGCGCCGTCCAGCGCAGCAGGCCTGGAGCTAGCTCGACTGGAAGCGCGGGCATGCGCCAAGAAGGCTAACCTAGCTCGAGGCTTGCGAGCGAACGAGGAGGAGCCGCGGGTAGCGGGGTGAGGCTGAGCTCATGGCAGAGACCTACTTCCTCGGCGTGGTGCTCGGACTACCGCTGCTGATGCTCGCGATCGCGCTGCTGGCCGGCTACCTGCACCGGGACGAGAACGCAGAGCTGCTCGACTGGAAGCCCACCCGCTCAGCGGAGCGCGAAGTCGAGCTGGAGCTCAGCGACGTCGATCAGATGCTCGCCGCGCAGAACCGGCATCGCCGCCGGCGCGGCGCGCCCGAGCGTACGCTCGAGGACGTCACCGAGCGCGCGCGTGCGCAGGCCGGCGCGGTCAGCCGGTGAAGCGCGGCGTCACGACGTGATGCACGGCGGTGCAGCGAGCCGGCGTGTGATGGATCGTCACCGCTTTCGTGCTGCTGTACCACGATCGCGCCGGCGCCCGCGGTAGCGTCCCCGGCCGCAGTGCCACCGGCGAAATCCGCGGTGCTGGCGGGCGAAGTTGGCACGAACGCGTTCATGGATTGGCTGTACGGGGTCCCGGCCACGCGCGCGCGGTGCGCGCTGCGGACGGGACTATCTTGCACCTCTGTCAACGTTTATCGTTCGCTCTGCGAGCTGGGGCGCAGCGCGATTGCCGTGGACGGTGAGGAGGCGGACGGGACGTGTCGGAGACGCTGAGACGAGATCGAACGGGGGTCACGACGAGCGCACTCGAGCGCGCGGTTCACGAGGGCCGTGAGCTCGCGACCTGGGGACACGCGATCGAGGACGAGGCCGCTTTTGCGTGCTGGCGAGCCGCCAGACGGCGGTGGACGCTACGGACCACACGGGTGCTGGTCCGGCAGTTCGAGCCCGAGGCCGTGCAGGAGTTCATGCGCAGCGGCGTGAGCGTCGGCGACGGCTGGCAGGAACGCGCGCATCATTCGGCGCGAGCCGTGCAGGACGCGGTCGAGCTGCTGCAGGCGCTCGCGAGCTCGCTTCGCGGCTAGTCGCGAGCGCGTTTCTGGATCAGCGTCGGCGGCTGGCCTGCTCGAGCTGGGCGCCGCGGGGCGTCAGTTGCCAAGCGTTCGGGGCTCCCCGCTGTTGGCCTGCGCCGAAGTTCCTGATGAGCCCGCGGTCTGAGAGGCGGGTGAGCAGCTTTGAGATCTGCCCCTGGTCGACGATCTCGGCGTGTTCGGCGATCTCGCGGTTGCTCGCCCCCGGCTGCTCGGCGATCGCGGCGAGCACGCGCATCGTGCGGTGGGTGAGGCGCATGTTCAAGCCGTGGAGTGGATCCCCTCGTACAGGCAGCGGCTGTCTCGCAGGGCGATCGGCAGGGACCGGCGCGGGCCTCGCCAACTCGCTGCGCGCGGCTCTCCCACCGAGATAAGGGAGCACGATCAAGCTCATCAGCGGCCCTAGGAGCTCGCTCAGGCGTTGCTCTTGCTGGTCGACAAGGCGCGTTTGCAGCACCGCGAGGACGCCGCCGACGATGCCTTCGGCGGTGACGCGCGGCGGGTGGCGCGTGGCGCGCGTGCACGCGCGTCCGCGGTCGATCACCGCAGCGAGTGATTCGAGGACCTCGGCGCGGCGCGCGCGCACGCTCTCGCCAGCCGCGGGAGCCTCGAGGATGCAGAGCCTCGCGAGCGCTGGCTCCTCGTCCATCAGTTCGAGCAGGCAGGCCAGCGCGGCGCGCGTGCCCGCGCGCCATCCCGGCGCGCGGCCGTACGCCGTGCTCGCCGCGGCGCTCGCGTGGGACAGCGCCTGCTCGAACGCGGCCAGGAAGCAGTCCTCGCCGTCACTGAAGACCTCGTAGAAGGTCTTGCGTGAGACGCCCGCGCGCCTGATCACCTCCGCGACCGTCATCCGCTCGTAGCCGAGCTCGGAAACGGTTGCCGTGGTGGCCGCGATCAGCCGTCGTCGCTGAATCTCATCGACCTGATTGCGCGGCAGGCCGTGCGGGCCAGGGCGCAGCGACGTCGCGTCCAACACGTCAATCGGCCTGCGCGAGCCTGTATTTGCGTGTCGTCGGGTCGCGCTCCATGAGGCCGACAGCGACCAGCGTCGAGACATAGCGGTGGGTGGTGCTGGCGCTCAGTTGCACGATCTGGGCGAGCTCGGAGTTGCCGATGTAGCTGCCATCGGCGGGCGATGCGGCGAGCAGCAGCAGACCGAGGATCAGCGAGCGCGACAAACGGCCGTCATCGAGCAGCGCCGGCGCGCGCGCCAGCACGCCGCGGACCTCCGCGAGGCCGGCGAGCGCCTGCCAGACACCATCGGCGGGGGCGGCAGCACGCAGCACCCGCTGCACCTGCGCCGGCGCGAGCTCGATCGAGACCGTCGTGGGTTGCGTCGAATCAAGCACCACGTACCCGCTCGCGGGTCTGCCCGGTGCCGGCGAAGTCGCGGGCGATCGTCGACTCCAGTCGCCTGCCGCGACGCGTCAGGCGCCACGCGTTGGCGGCACCGGGGAGGTCCGGGGCGGTGTTCTCGATCAGCTGCTGGCGCGCCAGTCGCGCGAGCAGCCTCGAGATCTGGCCTTGGTCGGCGACCTCGACGCGATCGGCGATCTCGACGTTGCTCGCACCCGGCGCATGGGCGATCACCTTCAGGACCCTGGCGGTGCGGTAGGTGAGGCGCGTGTCGAGCGCGCGGGCGTCGAGCCGGCGTGGCTGCACGCGTCTCGGCGTGTGCTCGGGCGGGGTTCGTGACAGCTCGCTGTTGGCCGCCGCGGGGCCGAGATACTGCAGCACGATCATCGACATCAGCGGGTTCAAGATCGGCATCAACTGACCGGAGCCGGCTTCGATACGCGCCTGGATGACGGCGAGGACGCCGCCGACGAGCAGCTCAGCGGTGAGCGGCGATGTCGCCGGGTGTACCCGCGCCTCGGAACGACCCCGCTCGAGCTCGCCGCGCAACGCCTCGAGCAGGCACTGGCGCCGGCGTTGATGCTGCGTGCCCGGTGCAGTGATGTAGGCGAGGGCGAAGCCACCGAGCTCGGGCTCGTCTTCGAGGAAAGCGAGTAGCGCAGCGAGCGCGCTGCGGAGTCGCTCGCGCCATTGGCGCGGACCCGCGTATGCGGGCTCCACGACGGCAGCGATGCGTGCGAGCGATTCCTCGAACACGGCCGCGAGACAGTCCTCGCGCGTGGCGAAGATCTCGTAGAAGGTCTCGCGGGAGACCCTGGCGCGCGCCACCACCGCGCCGATCGAGGTTTCGCGGCAGCCGCGCTCGGATGCCTCGTCGAGGGCCGCCGTCAGCAGCCGCGAGCGCTGGAACTCGGCGAGGCCGCCGGGGTGTGCACGTACGCTGGCCATCAGTCCCCCGTGGTCGCGGACTTGCGCCTGAGCGCCGACTCGAGCTGCTCGCCGCTGTCGGTGGCGCGCCAAGCGTTCGCGGCGCCCCTGTCCTTCCCCAGCCCGGTGTTCTCGATCAGCTGCAAGCGCGCGAGACGGGCGAGCAGCTTCGAGATCTGCCCGGGATCGGTGACGCCGGCGAGTTCGGCGACCTCGGCGTTGCTCAGCCCGGGCTGCCGGCAGATGCTCTCCAGGACCCGCGCCGTGCGATAGGTCAGGCGCATCTCGAGGTGTGGTGGTGAGTCGACGGCGGGGCTCGAGAACCGCTGCGGCGGCGTGGGCGCGTCGTACTTGAGCTCGCTGGCGGCGGCAGCGGGGCCGAGATACGGGAGCACGATCAGCCACATCAGCGGGTTCAGGAGACCCATCAGCTCCGCCGGGCGCTGCTGCGCGCGCCGATGCACGACCGTGAGCGCTGCCCCGACGAGCAGCTCGGCGGTCAGCGGCGAAAGCTCCTCGCGGGCGCCGCGAGCCTGGGTTCGACCCTGATCGACGAGGCGACGCAGCTGCTCCAGCACCTGCCCCCGGAGGGCCAGGTTATGCGGGCCGTAGCCGAGCAGATAGGAGAGCGCGAGCGTGGCGCTCTGCTCGCCCTCGAGAAACGCCAGCACGCTGGTGAGCGCAGCCCGCATGCGGGCTGACCATCGCGCGCGGGTTTCATATGCCGGCGCGGCGTGGGCCGCGAGCTCGGCGAACGTCTCCTCGAGGACCGCCAGAAAGCAGTCTTCGCGGCTGTCGAAGTAGTCGTAGAAGGTCTTGCGCGAGACGCCGGCGTGGGCGACGACGGCCGTCGCCGAGATGCTGTCGTAGCCGCGCTCGCTGGCTACGGCCCTGGCGGCTCGCAGCACGCGCGAGCGCTGGAACTCGGCGACGCGCGCACGTCCCCGCGCCGGCCTCGCTGCTGCTGTCTCAATGGCCATCTATAAACACCCACAGTCCACGCTACCGTATGGCTGATCTGCCTGTCAAATCAAGCGTTGTATGCCATGCATAAACGTTTGCTACGGGTTTAGCTGCTCGTATCTCCACGGTGGCCGCGGCGACACCTGCACCAACGGCCGCCGTGGAGACACGACGCGACGGGGATCGCGTTGGAGCCTCTTCGAGCGCCGTCAGAGAGGGGACACGACGCTCGAACAGCCCCCCGGTGGCACGATCCCCTGCTCGCCATCTTCTCGTGCCAGAGCAATCATATAAACGATCGCAATGCAGGCTATCCGATCCGCGAGCGACCGTCAAACACTGACGCTAAAGCTGGTCGCAAACTCGCCTGTAAACGGTGACAATGTCGTCACGATTTGCGCGTCAGTCCTGGAGGGCAAGCGAGGCCGGAACCCCGGCCGCGAGGTAGCCGGGGAGCGCGAGGATCGCAGCAGCCGTGGCGACCACGACCATGAGGCTGATCAGCGCCGGCAGGAGCGCCACCGAGTAGACGACCGGGAAGTTGATGACGTTCGCGAGCGCGCGGTCGAGTAGCTGCTCGCCGCAGAGGCCGAACAGCGCTCCCGCGAGGCAGCCCACTCCCAGCAGCAGCAGGCTCTCGAGCAGGATCGTGCGCCACAGCTCGCTGCGGTCGAAGCCCTCCAGCTTGAGCTTCGCCAGGCGCGGGCGCCGCTGCCAGACCATCGTGGCGATCGCCGCGGCCATCGCGAGCACGGCCGCGACGAGGATCAACGTCGCGATCTGGGTGAGACGCTCGAGGCCCTGGCGGCTGAGCGCGTTCTGTTCGGATTCGTGCGCCCTCGCCGTCTGCGCGGACAGGCCCGAGGTGCGACCGAGGGCGCGCGTGATCTCACGGGTCACGGAACTGGCGCTCGCGCCGGGAGCGAGCAGGACGTTGTAGGCGCTGGGCGCGGCGCTGCCCCAGGCGCGGGCGTATTCCCCGGCGGTCATGATCACGGCGCCCGGCGCCCAGCCGACGTTGGTGGAGAGCGCCGCGACCCGGAAGCTCGCGGGCGCCGGGGTCGGCAGCGTCACGCGCGCGCCGATGTGCAGGTGGTGTTCGCGCGCCAACGCCTGCGAGACCACGGCCCAGCCGCCGGCGCGCAGACGCGCCGTGGCGGTCGCGACGCCGCCTTCGAGGATCTGGGAGGCGGGCAGCAGCGGGTCGGCATCTGCCGGCGGGGCGATCACCCAGATCCGGCGCTGCCCCCAGTCGAGCAGGCCGCCGCGATAGACGCGCACCGCGCGCACGCCCGGCAGGCGTTCCAGCGTGCCCTGCTGGGAAGGGGAGAACGGGGCGGTGCGCAGCAGGTTGTAGGCGCCCGGCGGCGAGACCCACACGTCGGTGAAGGCGTTCTCGTCGCGCGCCGCGGTTTCCAGGCCGCTGAGCAGGTCGGCGTGGGCGCCCTGGATCGCCACGGCGCCGAAGACCGCGATCGCGCCGGTGGCGGCGACACCGACCGCACGGGCGCGGGCCGCGCTGAGCTCCATGCCGGCGACGTGCGCGACGGCGCCGGTGAGCCTGCGTGCGAGGCTGGCGAGCACGGCGAGCGCCAGCTCCAGCGCCAACGGCAACACCAGCAGCAGCGCGCAGACGAGCAGGACCATGCCGAGGATCGCCTGCGTGGGCGCCTCGAGCAGGATCGCGGTCGCGCCAACCAGGCACAACAGGCCCGCGAGCGCCGCGCGGGCGCTGGAGCCGCGTCGATTCGAGGCGGTGCGAGGTGTGATCGCGGCGAGCGGGTCGCGCGAGAGGATCTCGCGCGAGAGGCCGAGGACCGCGATCAACGCGGCGAGCATGCCGCCGGCGACCGAGAGCGCGACGCTCTGCCAGCCGACGACGCGCTGGCTGCCGACGGCGAACGCCGAGCCGAGGTAGCCGGGGTTGGCGTGAAACAGGTGGATCGAGAGCTCGTCGCCGATCAGCAGCCCGAGCGCGCAGCCGGCGAGGCCGAGGACGATCGCGTCGAGCGCCAGGACGGCGATCACGGTCCGCGGGCTGTAGCCCTCGCGGCGCAGGTCCGCGATCAGCCGGCGGCGCTGGGGGACGGTCAGGAGCATCGCGTTGAACGCGAACAGGAAACCGACAAGCGCGCTGATCAGCGCGAACAGGGCCGTGGACTGGTTGCTCGCCGATGCGGCGGTCGCGAACAGCCGTTCGTCGTAGCTGGTGCTCTCGACGTTCAGGCGGCCCGCCGCCAGACGCAGGAGCTCGGCGCGGACCTGGCTCTGGCGCGCGGGGTCAGGTTGGACGAGGATGCGCGAGACGCGGCCGGTCAGCCCCGTGAGTTCTTGCGCGTAGAACAACGGCGCGACAACGATCGGGCTGTCGAGGAGGCCGCCGATCTGCGCGGCGCGAAGCTGTTGATAGAGCGGCGCCTGCTCGCTGCGGCCGTACATGCGCAGCGTGACTTCTCTACCGAACTTGGTGACACCGAGGTCGCGGGCGAGCGGCGCCGGCAGCAGCACGGCGCCGATCCCGGCGAACGGTTCGAGGTCGGTGCGGCGGACGAGCGCGCCGTCGAGCGCGCGCAGGCTCGAGTCCGCGCCGACCAGCTCGACCGAGGTGCTGCCCTTCGGTCCGGTCGCGTTCGCGCTGGCTTCGAGCAGCGGCGCGGCGACCCGCACACCGGCGAGGCCGCGGACCTGTGCGAGCAGGCTCGCGGGCATGCCCTGCGGCTCGCGCGCGAGCAGCTGCAGGCTGGCGTTGCCGACGATCCCGCGAGAGAGCTGCGCGACGGAGCTGGAGAGGCTCTCGCTGGCGACCTGCGAGGCGAACAGCAGCGCGACCCCCGCGGCGATCCCGGCCAGCGCGAAGCACTCCTGAAGCGCTCGTGCGCGCAGTCGCACGCGGTAGAGGTGCAGGACGTTTGCGAGCGTCACGCCGCGGTGACGGGGCGCTCGGGCTGGTAGTCGGCGAGCGTGCCGTCGCGCAGGGCGAGCACCCGGTCGGCGTAGCCGGCGGCGAGCGGGTCGTGGCTGACGAGCACGCACGCGACGTTTTGCTCGCGGCAGAGCTCGAGCAGCAGCGCCAGGACTTCGCGGCTGCGCTCGCTGTCGAGGCTGCCGGTGGGCTCGTCGGCGAGCAGCAGGCTGGGCGAGGTGGAGAGCGCGCGGGCGATCATCACGCGCTGGCGCTCGCCCATCGAGAGCGTCTCGGCGCGGTGGTGCAGGCGCTCGCCGAGGCCGAGGCGCTCGAGCAGCGGCGTGATCTGGCGGTGCGCGTCGCGCCAGCGGACGGTCTTCAGGAGCTTCAGGACGGCGTTGTCGATGGTGCTGACGCCGGGCAGCAGGTCGAAGTTCTGGCGGATGAAGCCGAGCTCTGAGAGCCGCAGGCGGGAGCGCTCGCGCTCGCTCATCTGCGAGACGTTCCGGTCGTCGATCAGGACGCTGCCGGAGGTGGGCTCGAGCAGCGTCGCGATCATCAACAGCAGCGTCGTCTTGCCGGAGCCGCTGGGCCCGTACAGGGCGAGCATTTCGCCCGGGCGGACCTGCAGCGAGACGCCGTCGACGGCGCGGATCGGCTCGCCGCCGACGGATGGGTAGTGCTTGACGAGCTCGCGGAGCGCCAGCATCCCCGCTCCCGCTGATCTACAGGTAGCGCGTGCCGGAGAGCAGCGCGGCCAGCCGACGGGTACGGAACAGCGCGAGCGCGGCCGGCAGCGCCGGGCCAAAGACGGCGGTCAGCGATCGCGCGACCTGCTCGCCCTCGGGTGTCCTGCACTCCGCGGCCGAGAGGTAGTAGCTGCACATGCCGGTGAGGATCATCCGATGCGTGTGGGCGTCGGGGAGGGAGCCGACGGCGGCATCCGCGGCGCGCGCCAAGCCCTCGAGCCGGCTCGCTGTCTGCGGCGCGGGGCCGTAGTAGTCGAGCAGGCTGCGGCGTCCCTCGCTGGCGTCCTCGAGGCGGTCGGCGAGGCTGTCGAGCAGCGAGTGCAGCGCGCCGACGTCGGGGAAGTAGGCGAGCTCGAGCTCGCGCGCGGTGTGCTCGTCGAGCTCGGGGCGTGCCGCTGCGGCGATCAGCACGTGCACCGCGAGCGAGCTGCCGGCGGCACCGGCGCGCTCCCACCAGTGCAGCCCTGGTTGGGCCGCGCGTACGTCGCCGGCCCAGCGCTCGAGTGCGCCGTGGCCGCCGTCGAGCTCTGAGAGGTTGAGCGCCTGGAACTCGACGATGCGGGCGGCTGCCAGGCGCGCGCGGACAGCGACGATCGCGAACGAGGGCAGTTCAGCGAGCGCGTCCCAGCAGCGCTCGACGAGCTTCCGCAGGTAGCCGCCATCCTCACCGGTGCGGTTGTGCCGGTAGTAGTCGGGATGTGCGGCGCCGGGCTCGAGCGCGACGAGCAGCGCCTGATGCAACTGCCGGGCGTTGGCCTGCGCGTCGGCACATGGAAGCTCGGAGAGCGCGTCGAGGTAGTTGTAGAGCGCCTGGAAGCGGGCCAGAGCGCACGCGCTGCGTCGCCGCCGGGGCGCGCAGGCGAGGGTCGCGAGCAGGGCTGCGCCCTCGATGTTGCCGCGCTTTGCGAGGGAGGCGAGCGCGGCGAGACGCAGACGCTCGTCGGGGATCGCTCGCGCTGCTGCACGCGCGTGGGCGAGCTCGCCACGCACGACCGGCACGACAGTGCTCAGATAGACGGCCGCGGTGGCGGCGAACGCGCCCGCGAAATGCGCCCGCTCGAGGAACGATGAGACGCGCGGCGGAAAGGCATCCTCGACGGTGGCGAGCAGGTCGAGCCGCCGGTCACTGGTTGGGGTCGCGACGCTCATGCTCGGCCCCTGGGCTTCGGCGGACAGCTGACGGTGGTCTGCGCGCTCGTGCTGCTGCCGTCTTGGAAATCGAACTCGGCCGCGAACGGGAAGCCGCCCCGAGGGCAGCGTTCCGGGACGGAGACGCCACGCGGCTTGAATGGCACGCGCCGGCCGTGCACGTACTTGTAGTAGGTGAGGTGGCTGGGGCCGATCGTGCTGGTAACGCTGACGATCGAGACGTCGGGGCCACCGGGGACGCTGGTGACGAGCGGGACGTTGGTCTGCAGCTGCGATCCGTAACGGCCGCTGTCGGGGAGCACTTCGCCGCCGAACGAGAGCTGAGCGTCGACGGGATACAGGCCGTTGGCGTAGAAGAGGACCGCGAGGTTGCCGTTCGTCGAGGGGCCGGCGACGGCCTGGATTTCGGGGATCTCGTGCCCGGAGCCGGTACCGAACGGGACTTCGACGTAGGCGCTTCCATAGCCGAGGCGCGAGTTGGCTGGGCAGCCGGCGAGACCGTCGGCGACGAGCACGGCGGGATTGCAGAGCGCGAGGCCGAGCGTCGTGTTGATGTAGTTGAGGCCGGCGGGCATCTGCAGGTCGAGCCGCGTCAACGGGGGTGGCGCGAGGCCTTCGCTGGTGGCGAGGTGAAAGGAGAAGGCGATCGTCGTCGGGGCGCCGAGCCGGTCGGGGCTGAAGGAGGCGTGCAGACTCGCCTGCTCGACGACAGCGTCGGCCGGCAGCGGTGTCGCGAGCGCGAGCGCCGCCACCAGCGCGGTGATCGGTGCGAACGCGCGCACGGACTGCGCTAAGTGCTCAGGCCGCCGGTCACGTGCACGGTGACGGCGTCGTTGGAGCGTTGGATCGAGCCGCTGAAGCTCAGCGCCGTTCCGTGGGCGTGGTCGTAGCTGCCGCTGCCGCGCGTGACGGACATCGTGCCGGTGAAGCTCGCTACGGCGCCAGAGGGGCGATAGCTGGCCGAGGCGTAGCCGGTGAGCGAGCCGCCGTGCGGGTAGATGTTGACTTCGGCCGTGACGCGGTTGGTGGAGACGACGGTCAGGTGGATGTAGATCGTCCCGGAGATCGTGCCAGAGGCCGAGCCCTGCTCGTTGAGGGTGAAGGAGTGGTGGCTCGTCAGGTGTAGGTGGCCGGTGTCGTCCAGCGAGATCGTGCCGGCAACGTGAACGCTCTCAGCGCGGGAGCTTGCTGGCGCTGCACACGCGCAGGCGACGAACGCGGAAACCAGGAAACCGAGTAGCGGAGGCCGGGCATGCAGACGCGCCCGAACTCCGTACTGCGTCGTCATGGTCTCGCCCCGCTCTCCCGTCCCACTCGATGCCTTCCTCTCGACGATGCCTACTCGCCATCGTTCGACCCTCAATAAACGTCCTCACAGCAGGCTAGCGTAAGTGCTCAACCGGCGTCAAGCGGGAAGTCGTATCTGGGCTCTAGCCGCCTGCACTTGATGCCCGCGACCTCGTGCGCCGCCGCGCCGTCCGCGCCTATAAACAGTGCTATGGCTTAGGTCAAAGGGCCGATGCACCTCGAGCAGGGGCTGACGGGCAGCTCCTACTTCTTCCTTTTCTTCTTCGATGCCTTGCTTGCTTTTGCGCCGTATTTGTTGTGGGCGGCGTGTTCGCAGCTCTCGCGTTTCGCCTTGTTCGTGTCTTTGTGGCAGGCTTTGAGTGCGGCTGCGAGCTGTTGTGCGCGGGTTTTGGGTTTGGGGCAGCTGGTGATGGTGATGGGTGTGTTTTGGTGGAGTTCGAGGCCGTTGGCGGCCTTGTATTCGGTGTTCATCGTGAGGTTTTGGCCGCAGAAGTCGTAGCTTTCGTGGGGGAGGTTGGCGCCGAACTCGCTGTATTCGCCTGTTGGGAGGGTGACTTCGATGTTTTCGAAGGGGACGTCGGGGTTGTTCGGGAATGTCGCGGAGGTGACGCCGGTTTTGCCTTGGATGAAGGTTTCGCCGGTGAGGCGGACGTTGACGTTGTCGCCGGAGAGCAGGATCACGGCGTCGGGGAACTTCGCTGAGCCGTAGGAGACGAAGTAGATCGGGCCTTTCAACGGGACGGGCAGGACTTGGGTGTGGACGACGGCTTCGCCGATCTTGGAGTGGGGCGGGCAGTTGTTGGGGTTGGATTCGAACGTCTTGGCGAGGCAGGCTTGCTGGATGGTGGTGAGGCGGGCTGGGAGTTGTTTGGGGAGCGTGAACTTCGCGTATTTGAACCACGCGTCGGTGCCTTGGGCGCCTTTGGGGTAGGCGATGTCGAACTTCAGGCTCGCCCCGTCCTTTTTGCTGGCGTGCGCGGCGGTCGTGAGCACCGTTTTCGGTTCGAACTTGAGGTCCGCGCAGTTTGTTGCTTGGAATGGCGTCGAGAATGCGCTGGTGGCGCCTTCATCGCTGTCGATCGTGCCGGTGAGGGTCATTGGTTCGCAGCTGGTGGGGTTGAACGTGAAGTGTTCGCGGTTGATCGTGACGTTGACGGCCTTGATCTGGACGGGGACTCCGTCGATGATGTGCGGGATCGAATAGGGACCGGTGGGGTTGGTCGTGACGGTCAGTTCGGCGGTGACGGGGTTGATTTCGATCTTCGCTCTGACGACCACGCAGTCACAGGGTGGGTCCTGGTTGGGGTTTGAGGTGTCGTGCTCGAGGTCGAACGGGCCGGCCTTGACCGGGTCCACGATGCTCAACCCGAACGGGGCGCCCTCGTAGGGTTCGGTGATGTAGACCTTGCCGCCGTGAACGGCGACGGGGTCGGTGCCGACGCCCGCCAGCACCGTCGTTTCCCCGATCAGGCTTTCCGGGCCGCAGGTCCCCGTGTTGGCCTGGGCTTCCGGGCAGGGCGTGACGTTTGAGATCATGCCCTCGAGGCCCGCGGGCATGTGCAGCACCACGGACTGCAGGTTCTGCTGGCCGTCTTCACGGGCGATCGTCGTGACCATCGGGCTGAACCCACCCGCGTTGATGTTCGTCGTCCCGCCGGTCAGCGACGCGCTGAACGGCAACGCCTGACCTGGATCGGTGCATGGGCTGCCGTTCGGGCCACTTGTGATGTTGAAGCTCGAGGACGCGCTCACGGGGGCGTTGCCCGACCACGGCGTGAACGACGCTTCCGTGGTGTAGGTACCGCAGTGGGTGGGCGTCGATAGTGGTGCGCGTTCGCCGCCGAACAGGTGCACTTCGAGGTCTTCGAACGGTGCTTGGGGTGTGTTCAGGAACGTCGCTTCCACCCGTCCTGTTTCGGGGTTGAGTTTGACTTCGCCGGGGAGCTTGACGAGCACCCCGGAGACTGGGTCTTCCGCGACGAGATAGTTCGCGACGAGGCTCCCGAACGGGTTTTCGTTCTGCGACGCCAAATAGAGGGCGCCTTCGAGGGGGTGCGCGAGGATCGGCACCGTGATCTTGACGGTCCCGATCTTCGAGGCGTCAGGGCAGAACGGCGAGCCGATCGTCGGCGAGAACAGGTCCGTTTCGGTTGATGCTTCGAGTCCCTGGAAGCCGATCTGTCCGTCCGAGCACGCTTCCAGACCGTTCGCGCCGGACGGGTTCAACGCGACGCCTTCCGGGAACCGGACGGTCGTGTCCTTGACGTCTGATCCCGCGAGGCCTTCACCGTCGAGGCTCGCTTCCTGCGGGATATGCACTTTGACGGTCAACCCCGTGGGGGTGCTCGCCGAGCTGACATCCGGGGCGGCTTCCAGCGACGCGCCGAACGACAGCCGGTTACAGCCATCCAACGCCGGCATCGCCACCGATGGGTCCGGGGCGGGGGACACCATTTCCGGGTTCTGCCACGAGTCCGCTTCCACCGAGGTCTGCTGCGGCCCCGTGCACGACGTCGGCAGCGTCAAGAACGGCGGCGGCTGCGTCTCATCCTCAGCCGTGCACGGCGGCAGCACACCTTTGGATTCTTCGATGAATGCGCCTTCCTCGAGGCAGCCCCAGCCACGCGTGTGATCGTGCACCGGGCTCCCCGGGACACCCCAGACCGTCACGCGGCTGGAGACGAACACCACCAGCTGCGAGGTGTTATACACGTTCACGTTGATCCCGTAGTTCCCGCCCGTGCGCACCGACGGGTCGATCGTGACCGTCGCATGCACGACGTCGAACCCGAAACGCGCAGGCTCGCCTTTCTCAGGAGTCAAGTTGAACAACGGCACATCGAACGTTTCCGGACCTTCGACGAGCAGGTGCGGCACGATCACCGTCACCGACGCGACACCCACGACCGTGTCCGCCGGGCACAGATCCTCACCACCAGACACCTGTGCTGAGAACTCCGTTTCGGTGCACTGCGGCAACGCCGTCGGGTTACCGATCAGCCCCGCGGGCCACTGGAAATGCAGATCCTTCGGCAACGCCGGCGGCTTACCTTCCAGCTGATGCGCGACCTGATTGAACGCGATATTCGTCGTCTGCTGAAACGGATGCGACCCCGCCTGCGTATCAAACGCCCCGCCTTCGTTTTCGTTCTGCAGCGAATATTCTTCGACACCGAACGGCGTCGACCCCGAACCCACCGTAACCGGACGCCTCAACACCGCAGGCGCGACCGCCACACCATCCGCCGCCCCTTCATACGGCGCCCCCACATACCCTTCGCCGCCCGAGATCTCCGCTTCGTTCTCAGCGCCCGACACGACACCCTTTCCGACTTCCACATAGAGCACGACTTCGAGCACTTCATAGGGCTGAAGCGAAACATTCGGTTCAGACCACGAACACGTCACCGACGACGCCGGGAACGAGCTCGCAGGCGGCGCCGGCGAACACACGATCGCACCATGCGTGGCCCCATGCGCAAAACCAGCGATCGCGGAAGCCCCGGTCGCGAGCACCCCCGCCGGCAACACATCAGTAAAACTCACCGGCGAAGGCGACCCCGTCACCGCCAAATCCCCGAGATCCTCCGCCCGCACCACAACCTGCCCCACACCCGGCACAACTTTCCCGCCCACTTCCTTCGCTTCCGGCAAAACCGCCGGCACCGCACTCGAAGACAACTGCCACCACGGCTCAGCAGCCACCGCCGGCGACACAACAACCAACACCACACCCACCGTCACGACAGCAGCAAGCACCGCAGCTCGGAACGCGCGCCCGAACAACGCCGGCGCACGACGCTCATCGACGGGACGGCCGCGGCGAAGCGAGACGCTCCTATCCGCACTGGAATCGCCGGCGTTCGCCGTGATCGTCTGCTTCGTGGTTCGCATTACCTCGTCCTCTGTTTGTTGTAGGCCTGATCGACCACAGTTGTCTTCGCGCTATACGCCTTACGCGCCGCCCTTTCGCACTTCATGCGTCTGGACTTGCGCTTGTCCTTGCGACAGGCCCTCAAAGCCTTAGCCAGCTTTTCGGCCTTCGTCTCGAGCTTCGGCTTCACGGCGGTCGGCGGTGGTGGCGCGAGGTTCCCGGGGCCCGAGAACGTCGCGCTCGGCGGCGCGCCGTAGATCGAGGGCTGCGGAGCCGGCGCCGCGCGGCACGAGTCCGCGGTCGTGCACGGCGGCGCCGCCGCCACGGTCGACGCTGCGATGCACGGCGACACCGTCGAGCAGCTATGCGCGTCATACACATCAAACGCGTCGTCCGTGTCGCCCGCCACGAGCTGCGAAGCCGTCAGGAAGAACACTTCTTCGCCTTCTTCACCACCCGGACCCACACCCGTCGCATCCAGAAACTCCGATTCCTGACTCGAGGTACCCGACGAGACCAGCCCGACACAACCAGCCGCAGCCGGCGCAAACACCTCACCCGAACCCGCAGCACCTTCCCGACAGCCACCCACACCCACCGGCTCGAACTCATACACATTCTCCTTACCATCCACATCCGCCGGCACCAGGCTATCCGGACTATCAAAAAACAACCGGCCACTATCCGACAAATACCGCGACTGATACAAGGCGAGTTCGCGGTTGTCTGGTGTCCAGCCAGGCACGCTCCCCGCCAACCAATGACCACCCCACGCATCCCGCTCATCAACCAACAACGGCGCGGTGTTCTTTTCCGTTCTGAATGCCGGGTCGAATACCCCCGCCGGACGCTCACCCGTCGGGTTACACGACGCACACACCAACCGACCCGTCGCCTCGTCGAACAGATAGACCTCCTCATCCGGCACACCACTCGCCGCATCACTGTTGTCATAACCCGTCAAACGGCGATCAGACATAAACGCCAGCCACTGCCCATCCGGCGACACACGCGCAGTCAAGGTAGGCAAGCCGCCATACGGCTCATAGTCGTGGCCGTCTTCGCCTGACAGCGTCGCGATGAACACCGGTTCTTCCCAACCGCCGCCGCGATAGCGCTCCACATAGAGGTTACAAGTTCCTGTACTGATTGTGCTGCTGATCGCGCAGTTCCCCGCGGCCGCACCGTGGTCGCCAGCGTCTCCAAGCACCCCGTTAGCGACGAAATAGACATACGTGCCGTCTTCGCTCGTGCCGATCACTTCGCCCTCCACCGCGGCGCGTTCGCCGGGTTCACGGTCGACCGTGAGGTCGTTTACCCTGCCCGCCAATGGTTCACCCGCACCGCTCGTCAGTTCGAACACGTACAGATCCGCCGTGCTTGCACTCACGGACGCCGTCGAGTCGGCGGTCAACTGCGCCCGATCGGTGAAGAACACCCTCGAACCATCGCTGCTCGCCGTCTGAAAATGAGGTTGAGCATTTTCCGTTCCACAGGAGGCGCAACCAGGTTCGGGCTCGTCGAGTTCGACCGTTTCTTTGCTTTCCATGTCACGCAAATAGAGATGCCCGGTCGACGTTCCAAGCCAGACCACGCGCGACCCGTTTTCCGAGACCGCATGCCTCACCACCCGGTGGTCTAGCCCGCCGAGTTCGCCTCCCGTGGGTCCTCCGCCGCCCGGTAGCACGCTCACGACCGATAGGCGCCCGGCCGCCCACTCGTAGAGGTCTCCGCCCTCGTCTTCCTTTGTGAGTGGTTCGCCGTCGTCCTCGCCGAACACGACATGGCTCAAATCTGGGGATGCGCCCTCAAATTCGATGTGATGCCCTGACGTGTTTGTTTGGTCTTCTGTCGGGGGGATACTTAGTTTCGAGCCGGGTATTTCGACGTTCGCTGTCGTGACGAGCGGTAGGTAACACGTCGCTGGGATCGCTTCCGTCGGCGTCGGCTCACAATCATCGTCGTTGCGCTCATAGATCGTCTTTTCTGCTCCTTCTTTCAAGGGCGGCAGTGGTGTTTCACCGCGTGGTTCCACCAGGCCGAGCGACAGGTCGGGCGAGAAGAACTCATACTCCGCGAACGCACCGATCTGAAAGAAGCCGACGTCGCTGTGTGGTGTCGCGATGTCTTCGCTGCTCCACCCTTCCGTGCCACGCTTGGAGAGGACCTGTGAGACTTCGGTCGTCCTGTTGCCCTCGGGTTCGGGGACGATTGACCCCTCAGAGGTGTAGGTGATCGCACCACCGCCTTCAGCGGCCTGGACCACCCCGCCTTCGAAGTTCAAGGGTTCGATGCTCGCGCCGTGCTTGTCAGGAGGGGAGACCTGTTCCCACTCGCGGGCGTCCAGGAGCGAGAACGCGGTCGCGGCGGGCTGCGTGGTAAAGCTCGCGTCGGCGCCCTGGAACGCCGCGGCGCCGACCGAGCCGATCACCCGGAAGTGATAGACGGTGTCGGCGGCCAGTCCCTGGATGTGCGCTTCGACGCTCACGGGCGCTGAGCCAGAGCCCGCGCTCGCCTGCTGGGTTTCCGTGCCGTAGCCGCTGGTGGTGCCGTACTGGAAGCTGTAGGTGGTAGCGGAGCCTTCGGGGTCGAGCACCGCGTGCAACGTGGCGCTAGAAGACCCCACGTCCGTCACATACGTTTCCGGGAGCGTCTTGAAGCTCACCGGCGGGCCGACCTGGGAGCCTGACGCGTTAGCGGTGACCAAGCAGACGGTGTACAGACGCCCCGGCTGGAGGCCCGTCACAGGCGAGGAGACGCTCGCGCTGGCCGCTTCGGCCGAGGGGGTGCTGCTTTCCCCAGTGCATGAGCCGCCGAGTTTGTAGTCGAAGGAGTAGGACGTAGCGGTCGCGTCCAGGGCCAGGTGCCCGTTGAACGTCGCGGTCGTCGTGCCGATGCCGGTGACCAGGTCCGTGTGCGGGGTCGGGTCGGTCGTGAACGACTTGACGGCGCCTTCCGCCGGGTGGGGTTCCGTCTTTGACTGCGTGTTTTCCGCGACGACGCGGTAGTAGTAGGTGGTGCCCGGGCTCAAAGCCGCGCCGGTCGGCGCTTCAACGGTCTGAGGGCTGCCGCCTTCCAGTTCGCTGCCACCAGGGAGCTTCGTGCCGTTCCCGGCGAGCACTTCGGCCTCGCTCGTCGAGTATTCAAACTCGTAGCTGGTGTTCTCGTTGTTCGCGTTCACTTCCGCGTACAAGGTCGCTTCGGTCGAGTTGGAGGCGGCGCTCTCGCCGAGCACGCTCGGCGGCGCCGGCAACGTCGAGAACGCCACCGCGTTACCGATCACCCAGCCTTCTTCACCGGGGTTACGCGCCGCGAGACACACCGCGTATGGCGTATTCGGTTCAAGGCCGCTCAGCGTGAGTTCGACAGCTTCTCCCTGCGCACCCGACGCGAGCCCGGGAGATTCAGACGCAAAGAACGCTTCGCTGCACGCCGCGCCCCGCGGCGCATAGAAGAAACCATATTCAACGACCACTTCCGTACTCGACGCAACCGGATCAAGCACACCATGCACAACCACCGTACTCGTGCCTTCGCCGCTCGCCGCCCTCGTATCCGGCGCTTCCGGCGCAGCCGCCCAAGCCGGGCTGCAAAACACCGGGAGCGCGCTCGCCGCACACACGACCACCAGCGGCAGGGCCGTGCGCAACGTCATCGTCCGGCTCCTTCACGCCGGCCGGCGGGGGCCGACAGTGCCACATATCCGGCCTTGTGTGCCTGCGGTGTCTGAGCTGACGCAGTGTTGTCGCGTACGCAACAGACCTTTGCGTGCTGACCCGGGATGATGGGGAGATCAACAAGACCCCGACCGGAATGGAGATTCAGATGCGCTCGAGTCGATATACATGCACGTTCCCAGCGACCGTCGTGGGAGCGTTCGCACTGCTGATCCTCGTACACCTCGCGCTTGCAGCCGGGCCGCTCATCGTGATCGTGCCGCTGCTCCCGGCAGAACAACCGCACGGGTGAAAGCAGGCCATGACGGCCGAAAGGGCACAAGCGGGCGTCCGGACGCGCCGGATGCCCGCTTACCGCCAAGCGCCGCCGACACGCTGCCGATGAGTCGAGCGTAAACGAGTGCGCCGTCATCGCCCGCCCGCCTTGCGCGCCTCGGTCGACCTTCGCACGCTCGCCTTAGCGTCGTAGGCCCTACGCGCCGCCCTTTCGCACTTCATGCGTCTGGACTTGCGCTTGTCCTTGCGACAGGCCCTCAAAGCCTTAGCCAGCTTTTCGGCCTTCGTCTCGAGCTTCGGCTTCACGGCGGTCGGCGGTGGTGGCGCGAGGTTCCCGGGACCGGAGAACGTCGCGCTCGGCGGCGCGCCGTAGATCGAGGGCTGCGGCGCCGGCGCCGCACGGCACGAATCCGCGGTCGTGCACGGCGGCGCCGCCGCCACGGTCGACGCCGCGATGCACGGCGACACCGTCGAGCAGCTATGCGCGTCATACACATCAAACGCGTCGTCCGTGTCACCCGCCACGAGCTGCGAAGCCGTCAGGAAGAACACTTCTTCGCCTTCTTCACCACCCGGACCCACACCCGTCGCATCCAGAAACTCCGATTCCTGACTCGAGGTACCCGAGGAGACCAGCCCGACACAACCAGCCGCAGCCGGCGCAAACACCTCACCCGAACCCGCAGCACCTTCCCGGCAGCCACCCACACCCACCGGCTCGAACTCATACACATTCTCCTTACCATCCACATCCGCCGGCACCAGGCTATCCGGACTATCAAAAAACAACCGGCCACTATCCGAGAGATACCGCGACTGATACAACGCCCCCTGATGTTCATATGGTGTCCAGCCAGGCACGCTGCCCGCCAACCAATGCCCCCTCCAGGCGCCCCACTCATCCACCAGCAACGGGGCAGCATTCCGTTCGGTCTTGAATTCCGGGTCGAATACCCCCGCCGGACGCTCACCCGTCGGGTTACACGACGCACACACCAACCCGCCCGTCGCCTCGTCGAACAGATAGACCTCCTCATCCGGCACACCACTCGCCGCATCACTGTTGTCATAACCCGTCAAACGGCGATCAGACATAAACGCCAGCCACTGCCCGTCCGGCGACACACGCGCAGTCAATTCCGCCAGCTTCACGCCCCCGGCCCCGGCCCAATCCGCCGCGTCTGCGCCCGACAGTGTCGCGATGAACACCGGTGCTTCCCACACACCACCATTATCGTGCTCCATATAAAGATTGCACGTTTCACCGGTTTTATCGCGTAGGCAGTTCCCGTCGCTCGCGCCGTGTGCGCTGGCGTCCCCGAGCAGACCGTTCGCGACGAAGTACACATACGAGCCGTCTTCGCTCGCGCCGATAACATCGCCCTGAACCCCGGCGCGCTCGCCGTCTTTCGCGAAGTTCGCGTCGAACGACAGATCCGTAAGCTTGCCCGCCAACGGCTCGCCCGCGCCGCTCGTCACTTCAAACACATACAGATCCGCAGCGCTATTAGGCAGCGAGGCCGACGAACCAGCGGTCAGCGGCGCTTCGTCGGTGAAGAACACCTTCGAGCCATCGCTGCTCGCCGTCTGAAAATGAGGTTCAGCATTTTCAGTTCCACAGGAGGCGCAACCAGGTTCGGGGGCGTCGAGTTCGACCGTTTCTTTTCTTTCCATGTCACGCAAATAGAGATGCCCGGTCGACGTTCCAAGCCAGACCACGCGCGACCCGTTGTTCGAAACCGCATGCCTCGCCGCCCTGTGATTGACCACGCCGAGTTCGCCTCCCGTGGGTCCTCCGCCGCCCGGTAGCACGCTCACGACCGCCAGCCGCCCGGCCACCCACTCGTAGAGGTCTCCGCCCTCATCTTCCTTCGTGAGTGGTTCGCCGTCATCCTCACCGAACACGACATGACTCAAATCTGGGGATGCACC
>CAWFFY010000002.1:0-291827 GCA_963815235.1 uncultured Solirubrobacteraceae bacterium
ACAAAGACACGAACAAGGCGAAACGCGAGAGCTGCGAACACGCCGCCCACAACAAATACGGCGCAAAAGCAAGCAAGGCATCCAAGAAGAAAAGGAAGAAGTAGGCGCCTCTCAGCCCGCGTGCGATCCAGCATCCGCCCCTGCCGACCCGTCGCGGAGACCGGACGTCCTTGCAGCTCATCACCCAAGCGACCGCAAGTTCAAGAGCCGGTACGGAGCGCACGAGCGCTGTTTATCGCCTCGACAATCAAGAAGTACGTAGGTTGTCGCACACATCAGATTCAGGCCATTAGCAAGCCGGGCAGCGACCGGCTGTTGCCGGAGTTCACAGAGTGCGCGAAGCACTACGGTGTCGGCGTCGATGTTGTCCCGCGCGGCGCGCCAAGCGCAAGGGCGTCGTCGAGGCCGCCGTGAAATACCTAACGCGCTCATGGTGGTGCTCGGCGGCGGTCGCGAGCGAGAGCGAGGCACAGCGCAGCCTTGATCATTTCTGCGTCCAGGTCGCTGGTCAGCGTCGGCGTGGCGGGAGCACGATCGCCAAGCTCGTGGCCGCCGAGCGGCTGCGCGGCTGCCTTCGGTGCCGTTCCCGGTGGATCTGCGTGAAACGGGAGATGTCGCGCTCGGCGCTGGTGGCCTTCCAGGGCAACCGCTACAGCGTGCCGGCCACGCTGGCCGGCGCCCATGTCACGGTTCGGGCGCGGCTCGGCGAGCAGACGCTCCAGCTCCTCAGTGCCGCGGGCACGCGGGTCGCTAGCCATCGCCGGGCCCCTCGGGCGCCGGGCAGCTGATCCGCTCGGCCGAACACACCACTGGGCTGCAGGAAGCGGTGCTCTCCGCGTTCACGACACGCAAGCCGTGCCGAGGAAAGCAGAATCGTCCGCCCGGCCAGGCGGCGCTTGCGGCCGCTTCCGCCCTTCGCGACGAACAGCCCGCCGCGAACGGCGGCGTGGTGATCGACCTGGAGCGCTACGCCCAGCTCGCGGAGGTCGCACGATGACCGACTACTTCTCAGGCTGGAACGTGGTCGTTGACCCCGGGCAGTCAGAACTCGAACCCAACGGCAGACTGTCAGATCTTCTGTGTGTGAGGTTGGGATTGGTTGGTTGTGGCTAGTAGGGGATTCGGTCTCCGAAGTGAATCTTGAGGGCTCGTAGTGCTGAGGGCCAGCGCATCACTTTGACCCATTTCGTCTCGGCTCGCATCAGGGCGAGGTAGATGAGCTTCGTTGCTGCTTGCTCGTCGGGGAAGTGTCCACGGGTCTTGATCGCTTTTCTGACCTGGCGGTTGAGACCCTCGATCGCGTTTGTGGTGTAGACCACGCGGCGTAGATCGGCCGGTAGGGAGAGGAACGGGATGACGTGCTCCCAGCGTGCCCGCCAGGTCTGCGCGACCATCGGGTAGCGCTCGCCCCACTTCTCGTCGAAGAGCTCGAGCTGGCGGGCGGCCTCTTCGACGTTCGGGGCGCTGTAGACGCGCGTCAAGAGGCCGCCCTGGCCGGTGATCTCCTCCGGCTCAAGGGCCCTTCAGGGCGTCCTGCAGCGCGTCTGCTGGCAACAGGCCAGCCAGACGGTCCTGGAGCTCCTCGGGCGCCTCGGCGCCCTCGCGAGCCCCTGAAGGGTCCATCCCCACAATCGCGGCGTGAGCTGACGGATCCTCGCCATCGCCATGCGCTTGGCGCGCTGGGAAAGCAGAATCTCCACGGTCTGGGTCTGCGCATCTACTCGCAGACTGAACCCGAGGAAATGGCGGTCCTCCGGACGAGCGACGGCTGACTTGGCTTGGTTGATCTCCAGGCGCAAGCGCCCTTCGATGAACCTCCTCAAGCTGGCCATTACCCGCAGTCCCGCTCGCTCGCTCTTGACATAGACGTTGCCGTCATCGCAGTAGCGAACGAACCTGTGACCACGCCGGTCAAGCTCCCAATCGAGCTCGTCCAGCACGATGTTCGATAGCAACGGGGACAATGGCGAGCCCCGAGGTACGCCCTCCTCGTTCGCGACCAGCACACCGTTCCCCATCACGATCTTGGCCTTCAGCAGCCATCCGATGAGCACGAGCAGCCGCCGGTCCGGAACTCGCTGCGCGAGCCGGGACATCAGCCGCTGGTGGCAGACCCGATCGAAAAACTTCTCCAGATCGATGTCCACCACCCACCCGTACCCATCTTGCAGATACTGCTTGGCCTCCTCGATCGCCGTGTGGCAACCACGACCCGGCCTGAACCCCTGACTCGACGGATGGAACGTCGGCTCGAACACAGGCTCGAGTACCTGACGCACGGCCTCACAGACCACCCTGTCGATCACGTTCGGGATGCCCAGCCCGCGCTGGCCTCCACCCACCTTCGGGATCATCACCCGGCGCGTCGCGCCAGGCCGATAGGACCCTCCAGCAAAACGGTGGCTAGCCTCGGACCTGCGAGCGGCCACTGCTCACGCAGCTCGCCGACCGTCTGCCCATCAGGCCCGGGCGCCCCTTTGTTCGACACCACCTTCACCAACGCCGCCGTCAAACGGCTCACAACCCCTTCCATCGTCGCCGACGTGACCTGTTCTGCATTGACGATCGCCTCCGGCACCCCCGCTTGGCCGGTCCCCGATAGGTTCGAGGCCACCACACGAGCGGACCCTGACGGGTCTTCTGCTGTCGCGATCGGCAGGCAGAGCTGCCACACCGTTTGATCAACCGGGATCGCCTTCCCTTGCCCACCAGGACTCGACCCGGCACGCTCAGCGGGCATTACCCCGCCTTCCAGTCCTACGCGATCCTCCGACTTCTGCTGGGCCATCAACCGTCGTCCTCTCGTTCTCCGGCCTACCAGCCAAACGACTGGAACCCAGCAGATCTCCTGGGGTAAGACGCTGAGATCTCACCGCGATCACGTCGCCAATACGCCCCCGGGACCGACAGGAACAGGGCATCACTGCTAGCGGCCAGCTCACCCACCCAAAGGACGCCTTACGGCGCTTCACTCTCGTTCGTGACCACGACACACCTACGGCTTCCCTCAGACACGCCCTCACGGAAGTCCCGCAGCGCAAACAGCCGCACTGGGACCGCCCGGCGAACTCCGAACCGCGCCCTTGCCTCATCAATGTTGGGTTCCCCCTGTCAGGGTCCCAGCACAGGACTTCCACCTCCGATCTCAAACGCCACGCCCAGCACACCGCTGCGAGCGCCGAGGTTGCTAGCAGCCCCATCTCGACAGTGCGCAGAAGACCAACCCCAGCTACACCCGGCTCCTCACCGACCTGCTCCAGGTCGAGGTCGACGCGAGTGAGCAGCGAGCCCTGCAGAGCCGCCTGCGCCTCGCGGGCTTCCCCTCCCACAAGACGCTCGAGGAATTCGACTTCGACGCCCAACCCACCGCCGTGAACGCCAGGGCCGCTTGCACGCGCTACGTAAACCTTGGTGCGCACGCTATCGGAAGCAGAGACGATGAGCACTCGCGCTCCACCCGAGACGGCATAGGCCAGGCGATATACGCTTGCCGGGCATTACTCAACGGCACGCTGACCGATGCAGGGCGCGACCCAGCGCACGCATCGGTTGGGGCGAGGCGACTTGCGAGCTGGCGTGACCCCTGTGTAGTGGTCCGGGTGCTTTGAGAGTCTGATCGCCCTTATCGTGGGTGGAAGGAGACTCGTATGAAGCGTCGTCGTCATACCCCGGAGCAGATCGTCCGCAAGCTGCGTGAGGCCGATCGGCTGCTGGGAGAGGGCAAGGACATCGCTGAGGTGCTGCGTCACCTGGAGGTGTCCGAGCCGACGTTGCATCGCTGGCGCAACCAGTACGGCGGGATGAAGGCCGAAGGCGCCAAGCGTCTGCGGGAGCTCGAGCGCGAGAACGGGCGGCTGAAGCAGGTCGTGGCCGAGCAGGCGCTCGATATCCAGGCGCTGAAGGAGATCAGCCGGGGAAACTTCTGAGCCCGCAGCGCCGCCGTCGCGCGGTGGCGATGTGCATGCAGCGTTTCGGGCTTTCAGAGAGAAGGGCGTGCCAGCTGGTCGGCCAGCATCGCTCCACCCAGCGGCTCGCGCCGCCGGCCCCGCGGCCGGTGGACGAGCACTTGCGCGCAAGGCTGCGCGTGATCGCCCGGGAGCATGCTCGCTGGGGGTACCGGCGCGCGGCTGTGCAGCTGCGCCGGGATGGTCATGCGGTGAACCGCAAGCGGGTGCAACGCTTGTGGCGCGAGGAGGGGCTGAGAGTGCCCCAGAAGGCACGCAAGCGTCGCCGCGGGACGAGCACCGATCCCGACGGCGCCAGGCGGCGGGCTTTGCGTCCTGGGGAGGTGTGGGCGATCGACTTCCAGTTCGACGCGACCAACGACGCCCGCCAGCTCAAGAGCCTGAACATCGTCGACGAGTTCACGCGTCAAGCGCTCGCTACCGATGTTCAGCGCTCCTGCGACGCTGACGGCGTGCTCACCGTCCTCGACTGCCTCCAACGCGAGCACGGCGCCCCCGAGTTCCTACGGATGGACAACGGGCCGGAGATGATCTCCGCGGCGCTGAAAGACTGGTGCCGCTTCAACACGGCGGGCACGATCTACATCGAGCCGGGCTCACCGTGGCAGAACCCCTACGTCGAGTCGTTCAACTCACGGATGCGTGACGAGCACTGGAACGTCGAGGAGTTCACCACGCTCACCGAAGCACAGATCCTGACCGAACAATGGAGAATCGAGTACAACACGACCAGGCCACACTCAGCGCTCGACGGGCACCCGCCCGACGAATACGCCGAGAAATGGAAGACCAACCACAAGCAACCCACACCAACACTCTCATAACATCTGGACCAGCAAACGGGGGCCAGTCAGAGCCTCACCCTCCACACTCCGAGTATCGCGGACGCATAGCCCGTCCGATAACTCATGGCCTAGAACGATCGAACCGAGGAGCCCGGCCCGCAGCGGGCGCGTGGGGCTACCCGAGCCCCACGCGCCGCCTGCAGAGCCTGCTCGCCCAGAGCGACGCTACCCCTTGAACTCCACCTCTTCTTCAAACGCCGCGGTCGCCTGGAATTCCAGGCTGTTGTCCGTCGCTGTACCGCCATTCACCGCAAGCTTCAGGGTTGCTTCTACCTGTTCTCCTTTTTCGTTTTCGTATTTATTCGGTGACTGCGTGCCGTTCCCGCTCGGGTCGAGCCCTAGTTTCGAGATCAGGGCGTTGACCGGTTCCACCCGTATGAGAAAGCTACCGGACACTTTGATTTTGAAGCCCGCACCACATGTGAAGCCCAACGCTTCTTTTGGATTTCCAAGCGCGTGGGGTTCCGCCAGGAGAGCGAGTTCTTTCGTTGCTTTGCTGAGATAAACGAGCGTCAGCGACGTTGGGAAGACCACTTCGCCGCTTGGTTTGCAGGCGGATCCGTCGTAGCTGCACCCCTTGAACGTGAAGGTCGCTTCGCCGGTTTTCAACCCGCCGAAGGCGCCCGTGACCGTCTCTTCCCGGATCCCTTCGCACTCCAGCGTGACACCCCCCGGTTGCCGAAATTGAGTGACGCCCCCTGGCTCGAATTCGCCGGTGAACTTATCTTTGACGAGCGCTTTCCCTGCTTTGTTCACGATTTCCGGCAGCGCCGCCGAAGCGGATGCTGCGGCCACGGTGCCCATCGCGAATACCGCGGCGAGCACGAGAAGTGTAGCTCTCAACTTGACTCTCATTGCTGGGTTCTCTCTTTCGATAGGTGAGTGGATCTAGCTCGGCCACCCTGAGCAGCCGAGCGGCCTAGGTCGATACGCGCGCGGCACCAACGCGGCCCGCGACGGGGCTCATGCGAGCAGCTACGGCGAGGAAATGCTGAACAGCGATGGTGTCGGGGGATCGGCGTGTCGCCGAGGGCGGGGATGCTCGAGAGATCCAGTTGGATGGGCTGCAGCACCGGCACGGAGCGGTTGATGGGGGAAGGCGGTGGAGAGACCGCTGCTGCGAGGCAGACAGGCTGTGCACGCCAAGTGGGCCTGGGGGTGCGCGACGGATGGACGTTTGTTCGATGCAGTAGATGTGATCAGTACTTGCCGAGCCGGCGCCGACCGGGCCTGTCCCTGTCGCTCAGGCCGCCGCCGGCGCGTCGCGTTCCCTTGCGCCGAGCTTGCCGAGCACGAACTCGCCCGCCTCGTTTGACCCGATGAACGGGGCCAGAGCGAGATACACAGCGAGCGGCTGGGCACGGCGGATGTCAAGGACCGGGCAACGACGACTGGACTGGAAGGCGAGCTCGAAGATCGCCGCCACGGTCAGCGCCGAGCATCCTCGCGAGAACGCCTGCGAACGCTGGCGGTGGCCCTCCTCCAAGAACAACGTAAACGCGAGCTGCGTGTCATGTACTCGCGCAACGAACGCAGGGCCGAGCGCGTAGCATTCCACGAAACCAAGCGAGGCGAGCGACGGGTCGCGTGCGAGGAAGCCGGTCAATGCCAGCGCACCGTGCCATACACGCTCCGGCCACGCATGCGAGGCGAAGAACGCCGGCGTGCACGCCGCCAGCGCCCGCTCGAACCCGTGCTCGTAGGCTGCGATGAAGGCGCCGGCCTTATTCGGAAACTCGTTGTAGAAGCCCCGCCGCGAGATGCCCGCTGCCGCCACGATGTCGGCGACTGTGATCGCCCGATAGCCCTTCTGATGGACCATCAGCGCCGTCGCGCACACGATCCGCTCGCGCGGAGGGCCCGCCGGTCGCATCCGGTTGGACTGCAGAGACGAGACACGGTCCGGCAGCGCCGGCGTGAACCTCGAGCTCCACGGCGGACGAGAAGGACGCCGCGCGAACGCACCCGCCCATTCGCGCACGTCGTCGCGAAGACCGTCGGGGGCGCCCCCGTCGGACAGCCGGATCGAGAGGAAGCGGAACGTCGCGCCGACCAGGATCGCCGCCGGGAGGTCGATGGTGGACTGCCCGGCAGCAGGGCCGGCCATGACGTGCTCGATACCTGCGATCAGGCAGTCGCGCTGTGAGAGGCCCGCCGACCCGGCCGCCAGGTTTTCGCGCATCAGGAGAAGGGCGATCTCCGGCCTGGTGCTCGCGGCAGCGCTAAGCGCATCGAGGACGGCGAGCTCTCGCCTCGGGCTGCCTGCAGCCGCGGCGCTGACGTCGCGGAGGAGCTGCTCGGCGTGCCCGCGATATGCGCTCCAAAAGCAGTCATCGACGTTTGAGAAGTACTGGTAGAAGGTGGCGCGACTCACGCTGGCCACTGCGAGCACCCGCTCGACGGTCAGTCCGGGGTACCCATCGCGAGCGGCGACCTGGGTGACCGCGTGTATGAGGCGGTCGTGCGAGCTTCCCCGCGACGACGAGCTTGCGCAGGCGCCGGCGCGAGCACTGTCGAGCGCTGGCTCCAGACGAGTCATGGAGATATCATAAACGCACACACGCACATTATTATCCCAAGCAGATACCTAGTTGACAACGAGGCAATCGACGCGGTTTGGGATAGGCGATAAACGTCAGCACTGCAATTCGTGTAGTGGGAACGCTGACCTTTTGCCACAGCCTTGAGAGAGCCATGGGGTTGTGATGGGCAGCGGGACCAGCGCGGCGAGATGAGCGCGCGCGATGGAGTTTTCCTGCCGCAACGAGCGCGAGGGACGGTAAACACACACAGTGGTGTTTCCGCCATCAGACAGCGATCCCGGAGCCGATACGGAAGCCTGGCCAGCCCTCGCGGAATTGCCGAGCGCGCGCGGATCGCCCGTGTTTTAGGGCGATCCCGCGATGCACGCGCTAGGGTCTAGCCCCTCGTGCCACGCCAGCCCGCCGCCAAGCAGGCGATAAACACGCCGACGCAGAAAGAGCGCAAGGAGACGCAGCGCGAACGTCTGCTGGGTGGGATGGTGGCCGCCGCGAACCGCGACGGGTACGCCGGCGCGAGCGTCGCTGCGGTGGTCGCGCAGGCGGGCGTCTCGCGCCCGACCTTCTACGAGTACTTCGAAGATCGCGACGACTGCTTCCTCGCGACGATCAACGACGTCCACGAGCGGCTCCTGGATGACGTGCGGGCCGCGGTCGCCGCGAGCCCACCATGGGCGGCACTGGGGGCCGCGATCAGCGCCACGCTCGAGTTCGCGGCCGCCGATCCCGCCGGCGCCCGCTTCTTGATGAAGGAGGCGCTCGCTGGCGGCCCCCAGGCGCTGGACGCCCGCGACCGCGGGATCGCGCAGACCGCCAAGCTGATCGAGGGCACACTGAAACGCGCTCCGGCGCCGAGCGCGACCCCAGACGTCCCAGTCGCGGCCGTGCTCGGCGGGATCCATCGGGTGCTGGCGTCACGGCTACGGCGCGGAGAACGCGCACTCGGAGCGCTCGAGCAGCAACTGCTGGACTGGGTGGCGAGCTACGCGCAGCCGGCCGCGGAGCTGCGCTGGCGCAAGCTCACGCCGGCGAGCGAGCCCGATCGATCACCGTACCTACCCCCTACCGCGCTGCGCGCGCCGCCGCCGCTCGGGCCGGGGCGACCGCGGCTCTCGCGGGAGGAGACTGCTGAAAACCACCGGCTGCGGATCATGTTCGCCACCTCGCAGGTCGTACAGGAACACGGCTACACGGCCGCCACCGTCGGCGAGATCGCGGACGTCGCCGACGTCGATACGCGGGTGTTCTACCGTCACTTCGCCGACAAGCAGGAGGCGTTCAGCGCAATTCACGAGCTCGGCTTCCAATACCTTTTGGCAGCGTCCGCTGGGGCGTTCTTCGCCGGCAAGAACTGGCCCGAGCGGATCTGGGAGGCGTTCCGAGCTGCGACGCAGAGCATCGAGGAGACTCCCACGTTCGCCCACGTCGGGTTCGTCGAGGCTTACGCCGTCGGTGCCCGCGGAATTCAGCGCGTCGAGGACAGCCACATCGCGTTCACGATCTTCCTCCAGGAGGGCTATCGCTACCAACCCGACCGCGAGGCGCCGCCGCGACTCGCGCCGGAGGCGATCGTCACCACGATCTTCGAGATCCTCTACCTGCAGACCCGCGCCAGCGCCAAGCCAAAAGCCGCAGCGCTCCTCCCCCACCTCGTTCACATGTGCCTCGTGCCCTTCGTCGGTGCCGTTGAAGCGAACGAGTTCATCGACGTCCAGCTCGCCGACTCTCGCAAATCCCAGAGGGCAAAGTCGGCTCGCGCCCGGAGCTAGGACGGGCGCCGCGGCTGCGTCAGTAGCCGCGGCGCCCTGAGGAGTCGGAGGAGGGTTCCGACCACTACCTGCGAGTGCTGACGATAGGGAAGCCGGCACCCAGCAGAACAACGACGCCGCTGCCGCGTCGAGCAAGCCGTGACGCTGCATAAACGCCGCATCGCACGTTAGCGTATCGGCCCCGTGCCGGTCAACCCAACCAGTGATCCTGTGGAATCTCCCTGTCGTGAAGCCAAGCCACACATTTCGTCTGCGCGTCTTACTCGCAATGTAACGGCCTCGGTAAACGACGACGTAGCAGCCGGCGAACCCAGGCGGAGGAGCGGCTGTCACTCGGCGCCGCGGGGCGGCACGTTAAGAGGTGCCGACGCAGCGTGAGGAGCGCGGCTCGCGCCAGCGCCTGCTTGCCGCGATCGTGCGCGTCAGCTGCGATCGCGGGTACGAGCACGCGACGATCGCGCACGTGATCGAGCAGGCCGGCGTCTCCCGCGCCACCTTCTACGCACATTTCAACGACAAGCAGGCCGGTCTGTTGGCCGCCCTCGCAGAGATCCAACAACATGCGCTGACCGCGGTGGCCGAGAGCATCGCGGCACAGCCGCCAGAGACGGCAGCCGGCGCGGCGATCAGCGCGCTCGTGCGCTTCGCGGAGGAGCACCCGCTGCAAGCACGCGTGCTGGTGAACGAGACGATGGCCGCCGGCGCGCGGGCGCAAGACGCGCGCGATGACTCGATCGATTCGATCGCGCGGCTACTCGAGGGCGCGTATTCGCGTATCGGCGCACACGCGAGGACGCCGGCGCTCCCCGGCGAGGTTCTCGTCGGTGCGGTGTACAGGATGCTCGCGGCGCGTCTGCGCCGTCGTGAGTCCGGCCTGGAGGCGCTCGAGCGCGAGCTGCTCGACTGGGTCGGCTACTACGAGGAGGACGCCCGCCAGGAGCTCTGGCGCACGCTCGATGGACGGGCCAGCACCACCGAGCGCTCGCTCCTTCTCGCAGCAGCGCCGCTGCGAGCCCCAGCCCCGCTCAGGCGCCGCAGGGGGACACGCCATGCGCTTGCGCTCGTCGAGAATCAGCGGCTGAGGATCATCTTCGCGACGGCCCAGGCCGTGCGCGAGAACGGCTACGCGGCAAGTACTGTCGCCGCCATCGTGCGCGCTGCCGGGGTCGACAAGCGAGCGTTCTACCGGCAGTTCCCAGACAAGGAGGCTGCGTTCACCGCCGTGCACGAGCTCACCTTCCAAGGTGCGATGTCGGCGACCGCCGGCGCGTTCTTCGCGGTGGAGCGCTGGCCAGAACGACTGTGGCGGGCGGCGAGAGCCTTCATGCAGTACCTCGAGCAGAACCCGACGCTCACCTGCGCCTCGATCGTCGAAGGCTATGCCGGCGGGCCGGCGTCGGTGCAACGCCTCGAGGAGCTCGTAGGAGGATTCTCGATCTTCCTCGATGAGGGCTACCACTACGAACCAACGGCCGGCCGCCGCGCACCGTCGCGCGCGGTGTTCGAGGCAGTCATCCAGGCCAACTTCGAGATGCTGTACCGGGAGGCGCGGGCCAGGTCGGCGCCTGAGCTGACGAGCGTTGCGCGGCACTCCGCCTACCTCGGGCTCGCCCTGTTCGTAGGAGCGCGCAGGGCCACCGCGCTTGTCGAGCAGATGGTGAACGGGGCAAGCGGCAATCGCTAGGCGGCGAGGCCCGGCTGCATTTCGGCAGCGGACGCCTTCCCGCAGACAAACTCGCCGGCCCGCTCTACGCCGAGGAACGGCGCCAGCGAGACCACGACGACGTGCCCAAGCAGCGCCGAGTGTGGGGGCCCGGCGACGGCGCGGCTGTCGCGGTAGCCGAGCTCAAACACCGCTGCGGCGATCGCTCGCCCGGTCCCCTCCGATGGCGCCGCCTTCGATCGCGAGCGACCCTCGGGCAGGCATGCTTCGCCCTCCTGCAGAAAGATCGAGAAGGCGAGGCTGAGATCGTCAAGACGATCGCGCGCGTCCGCGCCCTCTCCCCCGGTCTCGGTCAGCCAGACATAGGCGAGGCTGGGACTCTCCGCGACGGATTGAGTGAGCGCCCGCGCCCCCTCCCACACGCGCTGCGGCCAGGTCTCGCCTGTTACGAACGCGCCCGCCGCCGCGGCAACCGAGCGGCGGAAGAGGAGGTCGCCGGCGGCGACCAAGGCCTGTTGCTTGCCGTCGAACAGCCGGTAGAACGTGCTCGGGTCGACGTCCGCGACGCGCGCGATCTCCGTGACGGTGGTCGCCGGATAGCCCTCGCGGCGCACGAGCTCGGCGGTCGCGAACACGATCCGCATCCAGTTGTCGTCCGCGAGCGCGCCCTCGGGCGCTCGCGGACCCACGGCCCGCAGCGCCGGCGGCGCGCGGAGGGGGCTCGGCGAGAGGTACGGCGAACGCGCGGCCGGGGAGAGGGTCGCCAGCTCGTCCCAGCGGCAATCCGCAAGCGGTCGCTCGTACGCAGCGATCCAGTCGAGGAGGTCGGCTGCCAGTTCGCCGAGGCCATCCCCGGCGCGTCCCAGTCTTTGTGCGAGCAAGCGCCACGTGACGCCGCAAATCAGGTTCGCCGGCAGATCGGCGACCACGGCACCCGGGGCCGCCGCACGCTCCGTTTCCTCGACGATCCGCGCCGCGGCGTCGACCCAGCCGTCGCGGGCGTCGCGCAGCCGCGGTCCGGCGCGCAGCGAGTCGCTCATCAAGAGGCGTGCGTCGAAGGGCCGCGACGCAGCAAAACCGACGAACGCGCCGATGGCCGCGCGCGCGGCGTCCTGCGGTCGACCGCGCGCTACGTCTTGGTGCAGCGCGGCGAGCAGGTCGTCAGCCAGCGGCTCGAGCACGGCCAGGAAGCACGTTTCGCGGTCGCGGAAATGCTCGTAGAAGGTCGTGCGCGAGACGCCTGCGAGCGCGATTGCCTGCGTGACCGTCGTGGAGGCGTAACCCGATTTGCGCGCGAGACGCGACATCGAGTCGAGCAGCCGGTCTCGTTGGTCGCCGGCAGCTTTGGGGCTGGCGCACGCACGTCGCGCAGGACGGGTGCGGCTTATCGGCTCCCCCGAGCTCGGCAACGACACCCGCGCGATCATGCCGTGCAGCCGACGTCTCGTTAAGTCAACGCCTAGAAGCTTCTATGCCTTGACTCACGAGAGGGCGCGCGGACACGCGATCCGCGTGCTCGCCGTGGCGGGCCTGCCTTCCACGAACGCGAACGTCGCGGCGAAGCGGAAGCCACCGCGCGGGCAGCTGCGCGGCAGCCCGACACCCGGCGGATGGTAGGCGCGTCGCGTGCCGTCGAGTTGTTCGTAATAGGTCAGGTGGCCGCCGATCGTCAGGTGCATTTGCGCGAGCGCGACGTTCGGCGCCCCCGGCAGGCTCGGGATCGGCGGCACGACGACGTCGATCCGACCCGGCAGCAGCTCGCCGGTGAGCACCACCTGCGCGATCAGCGGATATTTGCCGGCAGCGTAGATCAGCAGGTGCAGATAGCCGTCGGGCGAGGGGCCGGCGAACACCTTCAGCGACACCGTCTCGCGGATCAGCTGCGGGCCGACCGGGATCTCGACGAGCGCACTGCCACCGCCCATCTTTGAGTCGGCGGGACAGACGACCGGCCCAAGCGTCGCGAGCGCTTCGGGAGGGCAGGCGGCCAGGCCGAGCCCGCTCGTCGCGAAGCCCAGGTCCGACGGGTAGGCGAGTTCGACGCTGTGCAGCGGCGTGGGGGCGTCGCCCGGGGTGCCGATCTGAAAGTCAACCGAGACCGTGGTCGCGCCTCCGAGTCGCTCCGGCGAGAACGCCGCGCTGATCCTCGCCGGGGGGGCACCGAGCGCGACCGCCGGCCACAGCGCGCAGAGCAAGATCGAGATCACGATGGCGTGCCTGCGCGAAGGCATAGCCGACGCCCAGCTCCGGCTCAGTAGGGCAGCTTGGCGATCGCCTGGACCGTCAGGGCATAGCTGCGCCGATAGTAGACCCCGTACATTTCCCCGCCGCCGCGAATGTGGGCGTAGCGCCCCGTGCCGCCCGTGATCGTCATGTGACCACTGAAGCTCGGGCTCGGACTCGTGGGGCTGCTGAGGCGGCCCGTGCCATGACCGCTGACGCTGCCGCCGTGGCCGGCGATCGTGAACTGGGCGCTCACCTGCGGTTCTCCGTCGTAGAGGAAGCGGACTCTTATCGAGCCGGGGAAGCTGCCGGAAATGGCGCCTTCGTCGAGGATCACCGAGCCCGATGCGTGCACGAAGCGAAGATGTCCCTCGTCGCGGACGTTGAGGACGCTTGCGGCGCCGGCTGCGCCGGCGATCAGCAACGACGCCGCCACGAGCGCCGCGGACGCGATGAAGCCGATCCGTCGCTTGTCACGCATATGGCCTCCCCTGCCGCGCAAGAACCGCGGCATACGGTCCAAAGAACGAAAGCATCCCTCTCCCTCCAGACTTGCATCGCATGATAGTCCTCCTGCTCCGGCCAAGCGCCATCTCAGGCGCCCCTGGCGCGGACGCGCTTGGCCAGGCGCCACGCGCGCATCAGCAGGAGCGCCGGCACGATCGAGGGAGCGAGGTCGCGGTGCAGCTTTGACAGCAGCGGCCGCGCGAACTCGCCCTGCGCTTCAGGCGCCGAACCGTAGAACGCGACCACACCCGTGAGCATCATCAGGTGCTCCCCACCCGGCGAGAGCGCGCGGGTCTCGGCGACCGCGCGTCGCGCCGTCCTGGCGAGCGTCGGCGCGAGCAGCTCGCGGTCCTCGTAGAGGCCGAGGTATCCGAGCGTGCCGGTGCGTTCGTCGCGCTCGCGGTCGATCACGCCGTCGAGGAGCGTCAGCACGACGCAAATCGACAGATACGCCTGCTCGATTTGCGCGACCTGCATCGGCGTTGTATCGAGGTCCGCGGCCGCAGCGATCAGGGCGTGCAGCACAAGCACGGATGAGGCCGCACCGGCGAGTACTTCCCGCCACTGAAACGCCGTGTCGCGCGTCTGTGCCTGCGCCCATTCGCGAACCTGCTCGACGCCGAGGCTGGCGGCGGCATGCATCCGGATCTGCGCCTGGGCGGCGCGCTCGGCGTTCGCTTGCACGGCGTCGCTGACCGTCGCGATACCCGGGAGGCGCATCAGGGCATCGCTTGCGGCGTCCGAAAGCTCGCGCAGGTAGTCCTCGTCGTTTCCGACTCGCGCGGGGGCGACGATGGCGCCGGGCCGCACGGCCTGGGTAAACGCAGCGAACAGCCTCTCGCCGTTGCCCAGCGGGTCGGCGGACGGGCGCTCTGTGAGCCCGTCGAGCAAGTCGAAGAGCACCTGCAGCGCGACGATCGCCGCGCACCACGTCGGCGCGATGGGCGCGCGGTGCGAGGGTGGCGAGCATCGCGCCGGCTTCGGCGTTGAAGCGCTCGTCGCTCGAGCTTGTCCAGCGCCAGCACACGAAGCTCGGCGTCGGCGATCGCCGCTGCGCGCCAGCGCCAATGCGCGAGCTGCGCGCGCACGAGCGGCGCGACGGTCGTCCAGTAGCGCACGTTGGCCTGCGCCAGCGAGAACAGCGCACGAGCCTGCGGGTGGTGCCTGGTTTCGGTCGGTGTGTCGGTCAAGTCGTTCTCAGCGCCCGCCGAAGCGGCGCGCGCGGTCGCGGTACTCGGAGCAGCGATTCCTCGAAGCAGGCCTGCGTGAAGTCGGGCCACAGCTCCTCTCTGAACACCAGCTCGGAGTAGGCCGACTGCCACAGAAGGTAGTTGGAGAGCCGCTGCTCGCCGCCCGTGCGGATGATGATCTCGGGGTCGTGCATGTCAGGCTCATATAGGAGAGCGGCGAAGTCCGCCTCGCTGGCTCCGTCGAAGCTCCTGGCGGCGTCCACGATCTCCGCGCGCCCTCCATAGTTGAAGGCCAGAAACAGCCTGAGGCCGGTGTTGCGCTCAGTCAGCGATTGCATGCGCTGCATCTGCTCGAGCAGCTCGGCCGAGAGGCCCTCGCGGCGCCCGATGAAGCGAACGCTCACACCCTGGCGGTGCAGCACCGGGCGTTCGCGCGCGATCCGTTGGGAGAACATCGCCATCAACTCGCGCACCTCGCCGTTCGGGCGCGACCAGTTCTCGGTCGAGAAGACGTAGACGGCGAGCTCCTCGACACCGAGCTCGACGGCGTCTGCGATGCGCGCCGCCAGCGTGTCAGCGGCCGCCGAGTGCCCGTCGGCGACCGGGAGGCCGCGGCGTCTCGCCCAGCGGCCGCTACCGTCGGCGATGATCGCGACGTAGCGCGGGCCGGCCGAGCCGGCGGCTGCTGGCGAGAGCGGCAATGTTGTCAGTGTCGAGCGACGTGCCACGACCGGCTCGCTAGCGCTCCTCCAGCGCGAGCGAGGGCGGCACGCGCGAGGCGAACCAGCCCGGGCGCTGCGACCAGCGCCAGCGCCAGCGCCAGCACGAACGCGAAGATCTCGAGCGGACGCAGCGCCCGTCGCGATGCGCGCCAGCGGGAAGCCGGTGACGCGCTTGAGGTAGCCGTCCAGGACGAGCTGGCCGTAGACGCCAGCCACAGCGCCCGTGAGGCAGCCGGCGCCGAGCATCAGTGCCGCTTCCAGCAGCAGGATCCGCCGCAGTCGGGCGGGACTCGACCCCGAGCAGGCGCAGCCCGGCGAGCGCCGGGCGTCGCTGCCAGATGCTCGAGGCGAGCGCCGCGGCCATCGCCGCGACGGCCGCGAGCAGCAGCAGCGTCGCGATCTCCGCGAGCTGGCCGAGCCCTTCGCCCGCGAGCGCGTCGATGCGCGCCGCGCGCACAGACGCGAGCGAGACTTCCAGGCCGCTCGACGGCCCGAGCGCGCGCTCGATCGCAGTACGCGCCGAGGCTGGGTCGGCGCCCGGCTGCAAGTCGACGCCGAGCGCGGTCGGAGCAGGGCTGGCCCAGTAGCGGCCGTAGTCGGCGCTCCGATGAAGATCACCCCCGGCGGCCATGCGAGGTTGGTCGTGGTCGCCGCGATCCGGAAGCGACGCCGGCCCGTCGGGGTTTGCAGCGTGAGGCAGCTGGCCGACGCCGGCGTGATGTTCGTCTGCGATCTGCTGCAGAGACCGCGATCCAGCCGCCCGCCGCCAAGCGGGCGTTCACGAGTTTGGCGCTGCCCGACGACGAGTTGGGTTCGCAGCACTTCGCGGCTCGCGCCGGGCGGCCGCGCGATCACCCAGACGCGTCGGTCGCCGACCTGCATGAAACCACCCTGAAACGCGCGCACGCTCACCACACCCGGAACGTGTGCGATCGCTGCGGCGTCAGCGTCCAGGCGCGAACGCGTTCACCGCCTGGTTATCGTCCGGGGTTCGAGACCCAGATGTCGGCGTCGGCGACATAGCTCGAGGAGAACGAGCGGATACCCCGCAGCAGATCGTCGCGTGAGCCACCGAGCGCGACGCTGCCGAACAGCGCGACCGCGCCGGTCGCGGCCAGCGCCAGCGAGCGCAAGCGTCGTTGCCTGCATCGACGGCGAGCGCGACCGGCAGCGAGGTCAGGCGCTCACGGCGCCGGGTGAGCCAGCGTCCGCCGGACAGCGTCGCCGCGAACGCCAGCGGCACCGCCAGCACGGTCGCGAGCGCGAGCATCGCCCCGGCGAGGATCGCCGCCGAGGGCGCGAGCACGAACACGAAGGTCGCCGCGACCAGCACCAGCGACCGCGGCAGCGAACAGCACGCGCTGCGTGCGCTGCCCGAGGGCGTTGCCGGGGTCGCCGCTGTCGCGGTAGACGGCGTCACGGGCGCGGCCGCGCCGCAGGTCGAGCAGCGGCACACCCGAGGCGAGGCAGGTCGCGAGCGACGCCGCCGATACCCGCCAGCAGCAGCGGCCAAACGCCGACGACGGTCCCGCTGGAGAGGGTGAACGCCTCCGCGAGATAGCCCGTCGGCTGATGGAAGACCCACAGCGACAGCGCGTAGCCGGCGGCGAGCCCGACGACGCTCGCCGCGACGCCGAGGCAGAGCGCCTGGAACAGCACGATCTGGACGATCGCGCTGCGCCTGGTGCCCGCCAGCCGCAGGTCGGCGATCGCCTGGCGACGCTCGGGGACCGTCAGCAGCATCGCGTTGAACGCCAGCAGAAAGCCCAGCAGCGCGCCGATCGCGGCGAACAGCTGGCTCGCGAGGTTGCTCGGGCGCAGCGCCTGTTGAGCAGCGTCACGTCCTGGTCGCGGGCGCGACCGTCAGCTGACCGGCCGCGAGCACCTGCAGACGGCGTCGCACGGCGTCCTCCTGGCCGGGCGTCGTCTGCACGAGGATGCGGGTGATGCGTCCCTGCAGGCCCGCCAGCCGCTGCAGACGCGCGAGCGGCATCACGGCGACGAGCGCGCCTGAGAGTGCGCCGGCCGCTTCGGGGCCGAGGACGGCGGAGACGCGCAGCGGGAACAGGCGTCCGCGCAGTTGCAGCGTCACGGCGCTGGAGCGCGGGGAGTCGGTGATGCCGAGCGCATTGGCTGTCGCCCGGCTGAGCCCGATGCCACCGGGGCTGAGCGCGTCCAGCGGCAGCGTCGCCGCGAGCCCGTCGAGCACCGCGAGGCTGACATCGGTGCCCGCAAGATCAACGGTCACGTGACGTCCATCCGCCGCGCGGACGGTCGCACGTCTGCTCCAACAGCGGCGCCGCCTGCTTGACGCCGGGGATCGCTTCGACGCGCGCCAGCATCGCCTTCGGAGAAGCCTTCGCCGTTCTGCGCGCGCAGTTGCAGGCTCGCGTTGTCCGACGACCGCCCGCACCACCTGGCCGGTGGAGCCGGCGATGCTGCGCTCGGCGACGGTGGCGGCCAGGACGAGCGCGACCGCGACCGCGATGCCGACGCCGGCGAGCAGCTCCGAGACGGCGTGCGCGCGCAGGCGTCTGCGGTAGAGGTACAGCAGCGCGTACGGGCGCAGCGTTCGCGTCGCGCAGGCGATTCGCAGTGCTCACCGCGGCGCTGCCTCCGATCGGGCGATAGGCGCGGCGGGTTGACGGCAGTGACGCGGCGGTCCCCGGCTCGGCGGCTCAGGAGCTGCCCGTCGCGCAGCACGTAGCGACGATCCGCTAGCCGGGCGGCCTCGCTGTCGTGGGTGACGAGCACCACAGCAGCCGCCTGCTCGTGGGCGATATCGGCGAGCAGCTCGACGGTCTCGATGCTGCGGGCGCTGTCGAGGTTGCCGGTCGGCTCGTCGGCGAGGATCAGCCGCGGCTCACCGGCGAGCGCGCGCGCGATCGCGACCCGCTGGCGCTCGCCGCCGGAGAGCTCCTCCGGCGTGTGCGCAAGGCGATCGCCGAGGCCGAGGCGCTCGAGCCACGGTCGCGCCTGCTGCTGTGCCTCGCGCATCCGCGTGCCGCCGAGCAGCAGCTTCAGCGCCGCGTTCTCCAGCGTCGAGACCTTCGGCATCAGGCGATAGCTCTGGTAGATGAAGCCGACGTCGCGCAGCAGATAGTCGGATAGCTGATCTTCGGAGAGCGCGGCGAGGTCGCGCCCGGCGAAGCGGATCGACTCCCTCCTCGGGGCTGAGCAGTCCGGCGATCAGCAGCAGCAGCGTCGTCTTGCCCGAGCCCGAGGGTCCCTGCACGGCGACCATCTCACCCGCCTCGACGCCGAGGCTCACATGGTCGACGGCGCGGACCTCCTCCCCCGCCCCCCGGTAGCGCTTGACGCACGCCCTCGAGCTCGAGCATGCTCACGCGCCGGCGCGCCGGCGCAGTGCCAGCACCGGCGCGAGATCCTGCAGCGGCGGGCCGCGCAGCTCGCCGTCGCCGAGCGTCAGCGTGCGGTCCGCGCCCGCGAGGCCGGTCGAGTCAGCGGTGCTGGCGAGCACCGCCATGCCCTCCTCGGCGAACGAGCGCAGCAACGCGAGGATGCCGTCTCGCTCGAGCAGATCGACGCCTTGGATCGGGTCGTCGATGACGACCACGCGCGGCTCGTGGGCGAGCACCCGGCCGACGCTCACGCGCACGCGTTCAGCGGTGTCGAGAGCCGAGACACGGAGCGTCGCATTGGCAACGACACCGACGCGTTCGAGCGCGCCCCGGGCACGCGAGCGCGCAGCGGAGGGTGCGACGCCGCTCGCGAGCAGCGGCATCATCACCACCTCGAGGACCAGCTGTGAGCCGTTGCCGAGCGCGCTCTGGCAGTAGCCGATGCCGGTGCCGAGAACATCATCGTGGTAGCTCGCCAGGTCGCGCCCATCGAAGCGCACGACGCCGTTGTCGGGCGGCTCGATGCCCGCCGCCACTCGCAGCAGCGTCGAGCGTCCGCAGCCGCGAAGGCCCCAGATCATGCTCAGCTCGCCGGCCTCGATCTCCAGCGAGACCTCGCCCAGCACGAGGCGCTCGAGCTGACCGTCGCGGTAGCTCTTCGAGACACGGTCCAGCTCGAGCAGGCTCATCGGCCAGGCGCGCGGGCGTGGGCCAAGGCTGCCAGCTCCTCACGGGCGAACTGCACCCACGTGAGCTTCGCCGCAATCGCCAGGCGGCTCTCCTCTGCGAGCAAGCGACGGGCCAGCTCGAGCGCGTTGGCGGCGCGAGCTTCTCTCGTGGGGCATGATCGGCACCGCACGCATCTCCGCGAGGCACGCCTGCTCGTAGCGGGCCAGGATCTCCAGCGCGGCGGGCGGGTTGCCGGCGAACGTGGCCAGCGCGAGCACGAACAGGCGCTGGCGTCGCAGGTCCTCGTCCACCTGCCCGACCAGCCACTCGCCGTAATCCCCCAGGCCCTTCGCGGTCGCGCGATAGTGGGGCTTGGGCTGGCGGCCGACCCTCGTTCCCGGGAGTTCTTCGATCAGCCCGCGCTCCTTCAGCGACGCTAGCGCCGTATAGGCGTGCGAGACGCTGCTCAGCGCGAGCACGCTCTCGTAGGTGCGTTCAAAGCGGCGCGCGAGCTCGTAGGCGTAGCTCGGGCGTTCGATCACGAGACCGAGCAAAGCCCAGTTGACTTGCGAGTGCATAGGACCCGCGCGCGCGTCCCTCTCCGCTCCCATGACGCCAACAGAATAAACGAAAGCGGGGATGCGGGGTGAGCGGACAGCCCAAGGGGTCGTGGCCGGTCATCAACGGACTGCCGCTAACGCAATTTAGGCGCCCACCGTCGGGGAAATGCGAGCACTGCGCGCTTACCGCCGGGGGGCTGTCGATCCGGCCGTCCGTGTCCGCGGGAGCGGCGTCCCATAAACGTTGTCATCGACTGGCAATTGCGGCGCTCGCGGCGATACCGGCGGCGCGGCGGCACGCGGCCTCGATTGGGACGGGTCGCAGCGTCGGGTATGGGTCGCGGTGGAGCTCGCGGGCGACCTGTAGCAGCCACGGCAACGGCGAGTCCGGCGGCCCGCCGTGTCGTTCGATCAGCTCGGGCAGACTCGCGAATAGGCGCTGTATGAGTTTGTCGGCATCGTCGCGGCTCGCGAGCGCAGCGAGTAAATGCTCGTGCACGTCGTCGGCAAAGCGTGCATAGAGGAAGGCGAGTGCGTCGCGGTCTCCCGTCGCAGCCAACTCAAGCGCATGTGAGACGGTCGGGCTCGGCGCGATCCCTCGCGGTGTTCCGTCGTCTCGACCCCCTGCTCGCTCCATGAGATACGTCACTCCGTAAGCCCTTAAGCCGATGGCGTTCGGTTGGCTCTAGTCCCGAGCGGCTATAAACGTCGGTGCTCAGCGTAAGGGATAGCCGCCCTGGTCGTCAAGGCATGGCTTTTTGGTCCAAGTCGGCGAACCTATAAACGCGACTCAGGCTTCGTGAGCGGCGGGTGCAGCGGGCGACGCTACCTCGATGTGCAGCTCTTGCAGAAAGGCCTCCGTCTCGGCGACATCGAGTGGACGGGCGAACAGGAACCCCTGGCCGCTGTCGCAGTCCTGCGCCTTGAGCAGAGAGAGCTCGTGCTGCTGCTCGATTCCCTCCGCAAACGTCTCGATCGACAGAGCCTTGCCGAGCTGCACGAGCGTGCGGATCAGGGTCTCACCCTCAACGTTATGCGCAAGCCCTGAGATGAACGATCGGTCGATCTTCAACGCGTCAACCGGGAAGCGCTGGAGATGCGCGAGCGAGGAGTAGCCGGTGCCAAAGTCGTCGATCGCGATGCGGGGGCCGAGATCCTTCAACGCACCGAGACGTCGAGCGGTCTCGGCGATGTTCCGCATCAGCGTGGTCTCGGTGATCTCGATCGTCAGCGCGCATGGGTCGAGGCCGCTCGCGTCCAGCGCGCCTTCGACGTCGGCGAGGATCTGGTCGCTGTCGAGCTGGCGTGCGGAGACGTTCACGGCGACGCCGATCTCGTGACCGGAGCTTCGCCATGTGGCCGCCTGCGCACACGCCTGGTTCAGAACCCACCTGCCGACGTCCGTGATCAGCCCGGTCTCCTCGAGCAGCGGGACGAAGTCGTTCGGTTGCACCACCCCGCGCACCGGGTGGCGCCAGCGCAGGAGCGCCTCGACGCCGTTGGGGCGCATGTCGCTGAGGTTGAACGTCGGCTGGTAGGCGAGGAAGAACTCCCCCTTCTCGAGCGCCTCACGGAGATCCATCTCGAGCTCCATGCGGTATTGCATCGTGTCCTGCATGCCGCTCTCAAAGACAACGAAGCGACCCTTTCCGTCCCACTTCGCCCGGTACATGGCGATGTCGGCGTCGCGCAGAAGCTCCTCCGCTGTGATGCGCTCGCCTGTGGCGATACCGACGCTCGCGGCCACCGTCACGCGGGTCTGCTTGTCCTCGCCGAGCTCAAACGGATGCCGCAGCGCCTCGAGCACACGTTCGGCGATCAGCTCAGGGCCGCCCGACGTCGAGAGCTCCTCGGAGATCACGACGAACTCGTCGCCGCCGAGCCGGCCCAATGTGTCGGCGCCGCGAATGACGCCGTCGAGTCTGGCCGCGCACGCGCGCAGCAGCTCGTCGCCGACACCGTGCCCGAGCGTGTCGTTGATGCTCTTGAAGTTGTCCAGATCGATGAACAGCGCCGCGACGGGCGTCTTGTTGCGCGTCGAGCGCGCGAGCATCTGCTCGACGCGATCGAGGATCAAGGTGCGATTCGGCAGCCCCGTCAGCGCATCGTGAGTCGCCAGGAATGCAAGCTCCTCCCCACGTCGATCGAGCTCCTCATCCTTCTGCGCGCGCTCGTACTCGAAGCACTCCGCCATCCGCACGAGGCTGAACTCGAGGCTCAGCTGCAAGATCTCACGGGCCTCGATGAGAGTGTCGGCTGGGATGTCGAGTCGCGCGGCGTCCTCGTGGAGGACCTGCGCCATCGAGTCACGCCACAACAGACAGCGCCTGATCACCTGGTCCAGCGAAGCGGCGCGGCTCGCAGCGAGCTCGCCGAAGATCAACCAAGTTTCCTCGCCCGCCTCGCGCGCTACCTCCAGGCCCTCGCCGGAGATCCACCGCGCCACGGCGACGGTCGAGCTCCTGCTGATCTGCTCGAAGCTCTCCTGCACGACTGTGTCGATCGCGTCGTCGGAGTCGAGCAGCCGCGCGCTCGTGAGCTCGAGGACGTGGTCGGCGCGGGCCATCAGGGCCTCGCCCAGACGCTGCAGATCGGGCTTGGGAGCCGTCGACGGCGGCACGGGCAGCGCTCGGGGCTCGATCGGTGCGTGTGAGTTGGTCTGGTGGGGGCTCATGCTTGAGGGATCTGGGTTGAGTGTGACGCTGCGTTGGTGTTTATGGAGCTTGTGTGTGCAGGTCGCCGTTGGTTGTCCGGCGCTCGCGTATCGGCCGGCTCGCAGCTTCGGCATTAGGCTTTCGGCGCGATCTCGTCAGGCTGACAGAGATGTTGCAGGCCTGGTCCGCGCTGCGACACAACGTTTATTATTCTCCTCCTCGGGCTGGCGGGAGAGCGTGCCCGGAGTGTCGGCGACCCCCGCGTCGCTGCTGAGAGTGCATTAGATCGCTCGGGCGGCAGCGCGCTACCTCAGCCTTCCGCGGCGCGTCCGAGGGCACGCAAATGCTAAAGGCAGCGCTGGTGTTTATGGACGGGGCGTGCTGGTGCTGCGTATGGCTCGGCCAATGTCCACGCATCCCTGCTGCAGCCGAATGAATGCGTGCGAATGTGGCGCTTGCAGTTGCAGACGCGATCCAGGTGCGATACCGTGCGCGTCAACGTTTATTTGCCGGAATCGGGTCGACTCGTCGCGAAGGTCGCGGACCGCGCGCCAGCCGCGGGGAAGGCAAGAGGTCGGGCGAACATGGAGACACGGATACGCGGGCTGCCGCGACCAGCGGTCGCAGGCGGCGTCGCAGTACTTGCCGGCAGCATCCTGTGGGGGCTTGGGCTTGCGTTCGAACGGATCTGGGAGAAAGCGTACGACGGGCCGGAGCTCGGAGATGGGCGTTTCGGCGTGCCAGCGAACCGCCTATCCGACGGGGGCGAGCGCGCAGGCTCGTGTCCGTCTCGTTGAGCAGCTGCGCGGGCGGCGATCGGAGATCGATGCGGCGATCTTCGCGCGTGTCAGCGATCAGTGGTTCGACCGGACGGGGAGTGGAGACGCCGAGTATGTGGCAGGATTGCGCACTGCCGGCGCGGCGGCACCGGACTACGTCCTCGTGGGCATCGAGCGCTCGGGAGAGTCCTTGGAGCCAATCCCGATCGCCGCGCTGGTGCAGGCACGCCGTGCGGCACGCGCCGGCGTCGGGCTGGATACGCTGATGAAGGCAACCAGGACGTCTATTTCCGCGGCACCAACGGCGCGATCTGGCAATGGCAGTGGGAAAAAGCCAGCTCCAAATGGTACCTGACAGAACTCGGAGGTAAAGCCGCCGGCGGCCCCGTGGGATATGTCAGTGAAGGCAACCAGGTGCTCTACTTCGTCGGTTCCAACGGCGAAAACACCCACACAAGCACGCCGGCGAGGAAATTGTTCCCCAATTGTTCCCAGCCGCATCTCCGCACCCCTGGGTTTAGCATCAAAACCCAAGATTCGCAGCCATTTCAGAGGGGTGAGCGAGGGGACTCGAACCCCCGACCGCCTGGACCACAAATGCGCGTGGATTAGGTGAAATTTCGCTCTACAAAGCCAGACTTGCCCCTATGATGCGCCTCAGTTTGTCGGCATTTCATGGGGTTTGGCGTAGGTCTAGCCCACTACGGTGCTCTGGTGGGCTAACTCGATGCGTCGGGTCTACGGACGATCATGACCTCCACATGAGTCTACTCGCGATGAGATCGGAGCTATCGCTCACCGGACAAACGATGGGGCTTGGAGTGCCGTGACGGCGCGTACCTTTGGAACCGTGGAGTCGAAGGAGTTGGGTGACGGCACAACGAGCGTCCGTGGCCGCTTCAACTATCGCGGCTGCCGCTATCGCGTGGTGTTCGGCCGAGATGTAGAGGGCTGGACAGAGGCACGGGCTCGGCAGGAGATGGCGGACATCTGCGTCTTGCTACGAGCTGGCATGCCTCTCGATGAGGTGCAGAGTCGCTATCGGCCCGAGCCGCCAGCGGCGCCAGACGCGTTCCTGGCGAGAGACGTGTCGTTTCATGCGTACGCTTCGGAATGGTTTGCTCGGCGCTGCAGTGGCGAGCTCGGGCATCGGCCTGCGGCAGACGCGACGCGCGAGCATTACCTTTGGGCCTTGTCGCACCTACTGCCGTTTTTCGCCCGGATGCCCGTGGCGAAGATTTCAAAGCGCGACTGTGAGCGCTTTCGCGGCGAGCTGTTTAGCGATAGCCACGAGCTGCGTGCGCTGATTGCCGAAGGCGAGAAGCCGACCTACGAGAATGGCCGGCCTCGTAGGCCGCTTGCTCTGCGTTCGATCCGCAGTGTGATGGTGCTCCTCGCGCAAATCCTTGAGGACGCTGTCGAAGATGAGCTGCGCTCGGATAACCCGGCCAGAGCGAAGCGCTTACGCGTTCGTGTACCGAAGCCCAACCGTACATTCCTCGAGATCGACCAGCTTGTCGCCTTGCTAGACGCAGCACGCAAGCTCGAACAGGCACCTCAGCTCAACAAGCGCGCCAAGCTCACACAGCAACAAGCCGAACAGATACGCACACGCCTCGCCGACGGCGAGACTCAATACGCGCTCTGCAGCGAGTACGGCCTGAGCACCCCAGCCATGTCGCTGCTCGCGCAGGGCAAGACCTACAGTGGCCAGGGGCGCCGGATCGGGTGGCGCGCTTTCTGCGCGGTGCTCGGCTATGCCGGCCCAAGGATCTCAGAGGCCCTCAATCTACGTGAGCAGGACGTCCGTTTGCACGACCCAAACGGCTCACGCTTGTGGATCGCTGACAGCAAGACCGAGACCGGCATCCGGCATGTCGAGATCACCCCGGCGCTGCGGACCGAGTTGCTCGACTACCGCGTCGAGAAGGCACGCCGCGGCTACCCCACCAGTCCTGGGACACCTTTCTTCTGCACCGCGAAGGGCACCCGCTGGGACGAGGACAACGTCCGACAGAACATCTTCGCGCCAGTAGTCGAGCTAGCAAGCCGAAGCCTGACCGAGAGCAGCCTGCCGCCCCTGCCGCGCGTGACTCCGCACTCGCTGCGACGGACCTACGTCTCGATCATGCTGCTCGCCACGAACTTCGACATCCCGTTCGTCCAGAGCCAGGTCGGACACGCCAGCGCGAAGATGACGCTCGACGTCTACAACCAACTGCTCGATCGCAGCAAGCGCGACCACGGCACAGCATTCGATGCGCTAATCGCATCGGCACGCAACACCCTCTACAAGCCTTCAGCAGAGTCAGAGACGAGATCAACCCCGGACCCAGCCGTTCAGCCATAGACCGGCGTTCTTCCCGGGGCCAAGCCACGGAAGCCAAACCCAAGCAGCATTCGCGCGGGTGTCGGACCGGCACCCGCTTGATACTAAAAAGTGATGTCCTTATCACTAAACCGTAGTATCATGATGAGTCATGAGCACAAAACCTGAGCCGATCGGCACGCTGTTCCCTCTCGGGGGCCCGGTGCCATCCGATCTGATCATTGGGCGTCGTGGCGAGATCGACGAGATCACCGGACGGCTACAGGAGGGGATGAGCACGATGCTCGCCGGCGAACGGCGGATCGGCAAGACGACCGTCTGCGCCGCGGTCTGCGAGCGGCTAAAGAGCCAAGGTGCGCTCGTCATCGAAGTGGATGTCCCCGAGCGGCCCGACTCGCGAGCGTTGCTGCAGCTCATCATCGACGCCTGCAGCCGGGCGTCCCTTGCGCGTACGGGACGGGCTGCTCTGCGCTTCGCGCGCCCGACGATCGAGAAGCTCCTCTCCGAATACGGCGTGCCACTGGACCTGAGTGCGCTCGGCCGTGAGCCACAGGAGCTGCCAGCGCGAGCGGTGCTGTCCCTGCCGGCCGAGCTCGCGCGACGCGAGGGCAGGCGAGCCTTGCTTTTCCTGGACGAGCTCCAGCGCGTCGTGGACTACGCCGACGGCGAGACAGTCCTGCGTGACCTGATCGACCTCTACGGCGCCTCCAACGACGCCGTGGTGCTCGTCGACGGCAGCAACGAGCGCGCTCTGGACGGCATGTTCGGCGAGCCGGTGCACTTCGGCAAGCTCGTCAAGCGGATCGAGCTAGACGCAAGGATTCCGCTTACCAGCTGGCGTGAGCCACTGACCGAGCGCTTCTCCAGAGCAGGGCTGATGCTCGAGGACACTCCGCGAGAAGAGCTCCTGAAGTGGAGCGAGGGACGTCCATACGCGACGATGGCCGCGGCGCGCTACACCGCGCAGAGCGCCCGTCGCACGAGCTCGGACACCGCGACCGAGTTCGATGTGCAAATGGGCATCGACGAGGCAGACCGACACCTGCACGACGATGGCGCCTAACCACACAGCCCGGAGCGTCCCCGACGGGCAACTGCTCACTGGGCACGTAGCTGAGTGGGGCGAGCTTCGAAGTGTCCTCGAGGAGCGTCGCGGGCTGACAGTCATCGTGGCCGACCCGCTCAGCGGCACCAGCGCGCTACTAGCTGGGGCGTTGGAAGAGAGCACCCCGCCGAGCGTGCTCGTCGACGCCCGACGCTGCGCCAACTCGCTCGACCTGGCGATGGCGATCGCAGACGGCGCGATCGCGGCCCTCGCACCGGACGCCAGCGCATGGTGGATGGGAGCAGCACCGCCGAGCAGCACAGCAGGCCTCAGCGTTTCGCGGCTACTGAACAGACATCGCATCGATCCCCAGGCTCTACGTTCCGGCGAAGGACAAAACGTCAGCAGACTCCACGAAGCGCTTGAGCTCACCACCGCGCTCACAGAGGGCCCGATCACCCTCGCGATCGACCACCTCGGGTACATGCTCGCGAACCTCCGCGGCACCGCCACCAGAGAGATCCTCGGCGAGCTCAGGGCAGCGCGGCAGCAAACCAGCAGCCTCGACCTTGTGCTCGTTGACCATCCCGACGGGCCGATCAGTTTGGCGCTCAGCGACCACCAGCACCCCCTATACCGTGCCGGCGAGCGCCTACGTATCCGCCGCGCCACCCCGAATCGCATCGTCGAGGACCTAGCGATCACAAAGCCGCTCGTCAAGACACCCGTCCCGTTGCTACGCGCCGCGGCGGAACTCGCTGCCGGCGTGCCCGCTCTCACCTGGCAAGCAATAGCCATGGCACCCAACGAAGGTGAAAACCCAGCCCGCGCGCTATCCGGATGGGAAGCGCTGCGCCGCGCAACAGCGGTCTCAGTGCTACGAGAGTGGGATCTACTGCGCCGCGTTCACCCCGCCGCCCAAACCATCGTCGGCGCTATCAGCCTCGGACTCAAGCCCCACAACGCTCCCGCCGCCAGCAAGACAATCGACGACGCACTCAACCGACTACGCGACGTAGGCATGGCCTGGCAACCAGCCGAGCGCACATGGGCAATCGCCGACCCCCTCCTATCCGCCTACGCCCGCGAACACCCCCAACCATGGGCACTCCGACAACGATCCATCGCCCGAATCACCGCAGCACGCGCACCTGCCATCCGGTAGCCATATCGATCACCTGTTTCTCCGCGGGATGCGGAGCACCGACGCCTGAACTGGCACCGGCTCTAACGATTTCGAGGCCTGCCGAGTAACCCAGTGGACCAGCAACGCTTCAGGGGAAGCAAAGCACGTGCGCTGATGGATCAGCGCCCTGACAGAAGCGGGTCAGGCCGGTCTCCCCGGGACGCACGGGAGGGTCATACACACTGTCTGCGATTCGCTGCTCGGCTTCTGTTGTGGTGATCTCTCCCGCGAGCCCCAAGGTGATCGCGGCGTGCACCTGGCCGTAGCCGAAACCGAGCTCGTCACTGCGCGTGAGCGCGTGCCACGCGTCCTTCGGCTGCTCGCCGCGGCGGCGCTGGAGCTCGCCGAGGCCGAGCCGGCCGAGTAGCTCTTGGGCGAGGGTCGGGCTACGTGACAGTTCGCTGTAGAGGGCGTGCGCTTCCTCGAGGTTTCCCCGCTGGCGGGCGTACTCGGCGTCCTCAACCATCAGCACGTCGTGCTTGAAGCGGCGGCGCAGCGTGTCGCCAGCGAGCAGCCGGCGCGCCTTCTCGTAGGCGTCGCGTTGGCCCGGGAGGTCCCCTTTCGCGCGGCAGACGGCGATCATCGCGCACCAGGCGTCGAAGGCGAACATCGACCCGGCGGCGGTGAACACTTCGATCGCGAACTGCATCTGCTCGTGTGCCTCGGCGAGCTCGCCTTTCAGCGCCTTAGTCGCGCCGGACTCGAAGTGCCCCCAGGCGACCCAGCTGGGCCCAGCGAGCGCGTCATAGCCGTCGGCGAGGCGTGCCGCCTGCTCTGCCGCTGCGGTGATGTCTCCGGTCCACCTCAATGCGAGCGAAAGGGTGAACGTCGCCCACGCAGTGTCGGCCGGATCCTGTCGGAACATCGCCTCCTGCTGGGCATCGAGTCCGAGCTCGATGGCTCGGGGCGGGTCGACCTCTTTCGCGGCGTTGGCAGCAGCCAGCACGATCGGCGGGTCCGGGCCGAGTCTCGCCAGCGAGCGCTCGAGGATCCGCAGGCGACGGTCCGGCGGAACGTTCCAGGTCAGGTACGGCAGCCGCTGACGGTGCGCCCAACGCGAGCGCGCCGGCAGCGCGCAGAACGCGTTCAGTGACGTGACCACGGCCGGTCGCCAAAGCGCACCGTGGATCATGCCGCTCGAGTACAGCGCGCGTGCCGCCAGGCGCCGCCGCGGCCCATGCACGAGTGCCCGCGCGTATTGGCCGCGGGCATCTGGGCCGCGGCCGAAGTCGTCGAGCACGCGGGCGCGCAGCAGATGATTCGCGTGATACTCCACACTGACTACGGCCGCAGATGCCGGCTCGCTGGCCTGCGCGAGCAGCTCAGCGGGGATCCGGTCGGTGAGATCTCTGGCGGCGCCCCAGTCCAGGGCGGCGAGGTCCGGGCGCTCTGAGAGATCGAGCCGCAGACACCCGTCGGCGAGCGGCCTCGTGAAGCGGCGGTTGAGCGGCTCGCGGTCTGAGTCCCTGGCGAACCACACCGCCTGCTTGGTCACGGTGAAAGCGTCGCGCAGCCCGGTTCGCAGGTCGATGTCAGCACCGGCGTAGCCGACGATCGCGACCTGCGCGCCCTCGACGTCGCGGGCGAGTCGGTCAAGCCATGGCTGCGCCAGCGGCAGTAGCACGTCCTCGCTGCGCGCGAGCACCCGCTCTCCAGAAAGCGTCCCATGCACCTTGACCAGATGCCCGCGCGAGCACCGGCAGCCAGGCTCATCGCCGGGCAGCAGTCGATGAAACGGGATCCCTGCCTGCCCGGCAGCGGTCTCGATCAGCTCGTCAAGGTTTGTCGTCCAGATCGCCGAGCCTGAGCGCAGCAGCTCGGCGGCCATCACGTGAAGCGCATTCGGGTGCCCGCCGCTGAGTATCTGGCGAAGCTCGCTGTCGATGTCAAGCCCAGCACTCTGCAACCGGCTCAGCAGAGCCTCCGGGGCAAGCTGGCTCAGGCGCGCCGGGTCAAGCCCGACCTGCAACGGCTCGAGCAGGGCGCGGCGAATCGCGTCGAATAATGGCCGCCCGGCGGGACGGGCCAGCGAGGCGCCGGCCCCCAGCACGAGTACCGGTGAACCGCGGCGAGCTTCAGGGAACATCAGCAAATCCTCACCGATCGGCGCGCGGGCCGGCGACGGGCTGCGGCCGGGGCCCGTCTGGGGCCTAGCTGCCCGCAGCGGCGAGCATGGCGCACAAGGCGGCCAGCACGAGCCCGATGAGCGCGATCCAGATCGCCAGGTTCAAGATCAACAGGGCGAGAAACAGGGTGCAGATCACACCGCCCACGCCGCCCGCGACTGCCTGAGCGACGATCGCAGAGCGCCAGCGCTCTGAGCGCCGGCCCTTCATCAGGCACACGTCGAGCGCGAACAGCGCCGAGGCCAGGAAGATCGCAGGCAGCGCCAGAGTGTGCATCAGCGTCTCGAGGCCCGCCTCCTGCGAGGCGAACAGCAAAAAGAAGCCGCCGTGGCGGATCGACGCCGCGCCAGGAAGCAGCAGCGCCATCAGACCGGTGACGAAGACCGCGCCGCTGGCGAGCAGCCCGAACTGAACAAGGTCGCGCGGGATGACCGCACCCGCCTTCTCATAGACGACGCTGCGCGCGAGGAAACTCGACAGCGCACCGTCCGCCGCCGGCCTGTGCGCGAGATCGCTTTGGGACATCCTCAGGGGCCCTTCTAGCGCCACTCCCACTGCGCAAGTAGCGCCCACTGGACGACCGGCGCGTCAGGGGCAACGACGCCGCCGAGGACGATGGGGTCCGCGCCCGCACCGAGCGCCGCGAGCGCCAGCGGAGCGGCCGCGAGCCCGAGCGTCCCGGCCGCTCCGGTCAGGAACAGCTTGGTCGCGAACCCGAGCCGCTCGATCAGCCGCTGATCCTTCTCGCGGATATGCGCTGGCGCCGGTACCGGCACGGGCTCGCCCTCGCGCCAGTGCTCGGGCAGCTCGTGGCCGAGCCAGACAACGTCGGGGTCGACTCCGGCCCGGTCGAGCTCTACGAGGCGCGCGTGCTGCTCGGCCGGTATCGGTATATGCCCGGCGTACAGCTCGGCGGTGGGGTCCTCGAGGTGGTCGACGAACATCCAGGTCCCCCACTGCGAGCGGACGATCACCTGGCGCTGTGGCAGGACGGTCGCGCCAAGAAGCCTCAGCTCGTAGCCGCGCTCGCGTGCCGGTGAGAGCATCTGGCGCTCGGCACGTTCGCGCAATCGCGGCTCCAGCTTCGAGCCGAGTCGGGGCGCTGGTAGGAGGGACATCTCGGACATTGGGCGACCTCCGTCGCGCAGACTGATTGTTCTCAGATCTACTACCCGCAGCCGGACCGGGCCATGCAAGGCCACGATGGTTTTCTCGGTGAACCGCGCCCGGTCAGAGGATGAGCCGGCGCAGGTGAAGGAGGCTGTCTGCTGACTCAGAGACCCAGCAGGCGTGCTGTCGGAGCGTCGGGCTCGGGCAGATCGCCAAACAGCTCCTCGATGGATCTGAGTCCAAGTGCATGTTGAAGGCGGAGCACGGTGTCGATGAGCGGGCGATGATCTCCGCGCTCGAGCTTAGAGAGATTGCTCTGCTCGAGACCGGCGCGGACTGCGAGCTGCTCCTGAGTCATTCCTGACTGGTGACGCAATTGGACAACGCGCCCTGCAAAGGCGGCCAGAGCATCGTCGATGGCGTCCGCTGACAGCGTCTGCGAGGCCGTGGCATCCGAGCTGGAAGTCATACTTACCTTCCGTGAGCCTACTTTATGGGGATATATCTCCGATTCTCAGTCTTTTATGACTGGCGTCACACAGCTCCGAGCCCTTCCGGGAGGGCTGGCGGGCCGGGCCGTGGCACGATCGGTCCCGCTCGGAGCGAATCCCGTCCGGCCCGGAGAGATGCCGGCCCGTCTCGTGATGGCGGTTGCGCTCGAGCACGTCTGGCCGGGTGTGCCGGTGGCCCTGCAGGCAGTGATCGCGATTGAGGCAGCCCACGCGTTTGAGCGTGTGTCGGCCACGGGATTGACATGCGCGGCGCTAGACCGCGCCGCCGAGCCAACCGAGCCAGTGCGCGCGCTGATCCCGCGTCCGGCGCTGCTCGGCTACTCTGAGCAGCTACTCGATGCAGGGGAGCAGCCGGGCCGATTTGTAGGCGAACTTGAGATGTTGCCGCCGAGCCGGCTACTGGGTGCTTGGCGACTGGCGGCGTTCGACGCGGAGCTAGAGCTCGAACAGTGGATGACCGTCATGCTCGACTGTGCGCCTGCCGATTCTCTTCGATGGGAGGCCGCAGCCGCGGCCCAGGGCCTGACGCTGACCGAGTGGGTGGCGCTTCAGGCGCTTTCGGCCTGAACCTCGCGCAGCGCGTGCGCCCAGCCAGCCGCGACCGGGTCCCCGGAACGGGTCAGCGAGGAGACCAGCGCGTCGATGCCGCCGCTTAGCGCCTCCTCGGCACTGGCGACCATCGTGTGGAGGAAATGCTCGCGCTGATCGGCGGGTGTCGCGTTGGGCTTCAGCGCACGGCAGCCCTCGACGGGGCAGCGCGCGCTGCTCAGGTTCCGCGCGAGTGACGGCCCGGCCGATCGCCAGCGGCCCGGTAGCTCGTAGGGGATCGCCGGACTGCCGCCGCCCCCGCCGCTGCGAGGGGTCAGATCGCGAGGCACTGAGCGGTAATGCCAGGAGCCCGTCGAGAAGGCGGCGCCAGCGCCCGCCACAAGGACCGGGCCGAGCCTGCCCACCTGGTCGCAGATCACCTGCAGCTTGCTGGCGCCGAGCTCGCACGCGAGGCGCAGGTACGCAGCGGCGTGGCGCTGGGGCGCGTCCTCTTTGCAACCGACGACGCGGAGCAGCACGATGTCTGCGCCGGCCTTCGCGAGGCGCCGCGCGATTCCGGTGCTCCAGCCGCTGGTGACTGCTCCGATGTTGATCTCCAGCACCGCGACGGTTGGCCGCTCGTCGCTAAGAGCGGTGCGACGGAGCAGCTCGAGGTTGAGCGTGACGGCGACGTCGTCACCCCGGGCGATACGAAAATAAGGCGCGGTCAGCGCCGCTGCGGCCGCCTGCACGCCCCACGTCGCCTCGAGCAGGCCCTGCTGGATCTCATTTTCCTCGAGCGTGTCGCGCTGCAACGGGAGATGTACGCTCAGCGCGATCGCGCTTTCGCGCATACGCCTTGCGCCCGGCTCGTTGCGAATCTCGGGGTCGACCAGGCAGGCAGTCTCAGGATCCATGAACCAAACGGTGGAGGGCTTGGAGAGCAGTCCCTTCAGACGGGCGACGCGGCCGCGGCGCTCTTCGCCGTCGCGCGCTGCGACCAGGAGCTGGCGGGGACGAAGGATTAGTCCCGCGACGCCGCTGCGAAGGCCCCGCCCGCTAAGGAATGTCTCATCATCCTGCTCGGGACGCAGGAAAACATCCCCGGGCGAGACGGGCGATACTGATGGCAGCGTCATGGCCGGGACCGTATTGGTCCGCGCGGACGTGACACTGCGCAGATTAGGCTTCGTGGGATGCCAATCGCACACGGTGCCTTTATCGCTGTCGAGGAAGGCGCCCAGCACGAGGACCTCGACCGCTTCAGGACGTTCTCGACCGTGGTCGCACGCGGGGATCAGCGTTGGGGAGGGCGTCAAGCCGGCCTACTGTTCGACGACGAGGTGCTGACCGAGGTGGGCACGCTCAGCCCCGGCCGAGTAGCCGCCTCGGGGCTGCGTCAGTTGCGCTACACCCGCGAGTTCGAGGTCAACCGGCCGATCCTCGCTGAAGAGATACGAGAGCGTCTGCCGGAGAGCGTCCACCGACACTTCGACGCGGCGTTGAGCGACGGAGGCCGCGTACCCGCGCGAACCTGGGCGGCCACGCTCAGGGCGCTGGAGGACATCGATGCTGACGTTGCCCGGAACCTGCGATCCCTGCTTGGTGCTCTCGCCGGCGGCCCCGGTCTTCATGGCGACGCTTTCCAGGTCGCTGTTCAGGAACGAGATGCGCTCAGATCGGCGCTCGACTTCGCCGGCATGCGCAGAGACGCGCTGAAGCAAGTGCCGCCCACCTCGACACGGTCGATCATCGAGCGGCTCGGGTTCGCCGTCACACCCGAGGACTCCGCTATCTTCAACGACAGCCTGAGCTTCCTGAACGCTGAAGCGATCGGCTCCCCCGCGGGGATCGTGACGCTCACCGAAGACACGACCACACTCACGGTTGTGAACATCAACCGTCGACCGCTTGAGACCACGCTCGGCGCCGACCTGATCTACATCAACGAGACAACTGAGAGCCTCGTGCTCGTGCAATACAAGACGATGAGCGACCGCCTGGAAGATAAGCCCGTGTTTCGGCCGGGCTCTGACGCGAACATCGCCAAGGAGCTCGCACGGATGCGCACGATCGAGCCCGGTGTGGATGACGGCGCGCCGGCGGACTTCCGCCTCGACCCACAGGCCGGTTATCTGAAGCTCTGCTCACCGATCGTCGCGGCGCGCCAGTACGACACCAAACCGACAGCGGGCATGTATCTGCCGCTTGCACTGTGGGACGCGATCGTGAAGACACCGCAGGTACGCGGACCCAAGGGTGGCCTCGCCGTCGGCTACCACAACGTCGATCGCTACCTGCGCAACACGCAGTTCGCCGAGCTCGTGCGCGACGGCTGGATCGGGACGCGGACGGCGAGCACACGAGATCTAACCGGGCTCGTAGTCCAGGCGCTCGACGGCGGGCGATCGGTCACCGCAGCGGCCGCCTCGGGCGTCGACCCGGACCGAATCGCACGCTGAACCCGACCGGGCCGAGGCCTATCGACTCGTGAACCGAGGTGGGCTTGCTGGCCGATTTGCAGAGAGTAAAGTCGCGGTTATGTTGAAGGGCGCGTGTGGCGCTCGAAGTCCTGGAGTCTCTCGAGGTCTTTGGCGAGTTGCTGGCGGTCGGGGAGATTGGTGGCAGTACCGGGCGGCGCGTCGTGCACGAAATGCGAGCAGCGGGTCATGCCCTCGGTCACTGCGTTGATCTGCTCTGGGGTGATCGCAATGTCTTTGAGCTTGCGTGTCTTGACCTCACGCTGCAGTCGCTGGACCACTCCGCGGAAGAGTCGCTCTTCGATCGCGCGCTCCCATGTCTTTCGCATCTGGTCATACAGATCGCACACGCGTCGCCACGCCTCGTCGAAATCTCGTGGCGCGGTCTGGTTATCCCACTGGGCGACCTGTTGGTCGAGCACCCCGATCCGGCCGCGGAGCTTCATCGCCGTGAATGGCGGATGGTCATCGACCCGCCCCACCTGTGCGCCGGCTCGCCAGACGCCCTGGATCAGCGCCTCCGCGCCGGCAGCCTCGGCGTGGTCTGCGAGGTCAAGCAGGAACGCCAGGTCGTGTGTTAGGACGACGACTTGGCGGCGTGCGCTCTCCTCGACGAGTCGCTTTGCGATGTAGGCGCGCCGCTCGTCATCCAGCGAGGACACGGGATCATCTACGATGATCCCTCCATCGTTCTCTGAGCTGGCCACCTCTGCCAGGAAGAACGCAAGCGAGACGGCTCGCTGCTCGCCCTCGGAGAGGATCTCAGACACGCGCGGCGCGCCATGAGCACCTGCGAGTCGTAGGAGGACCTGGGTCTCTCCGACCGCTGTCTGTGGCTGCAGGTCGATTGGGAGATGCTCGCAGCCCAGGTTGCTCAGCTCTTCTCGCAGTCTCCCGCTGAGGGTCTCGGTGACCATCTCGTCGGCCAACTCGCGTTGCCTGGTCGTGATCCGGTTCGTCGCGAGGGCTGTGTACGCATCATTTAGTGCAGCGATGTGTCCGAGGGTCGCGACCCAGGCGGTCATGTCGGCTAGGCGCGAGGCGAGTTTCTCCCGGCCATCAAGCTCGGCGAGCTCGGCCCGCAACTCGGCCTCGCGTTTGGGGTCCTCGGCGGCGAGCAGCACGGCTGCGTGCTCTGCGCGAGCACGGCCCCAGGTAGCTAGTTGTTTGACCGCGTCGTCCACGACTGGAAGCACATCAGCACCAGCTGGATCATCAAGGAGAACATTCATCTGGGCACCGACGTCTGTGAGGTAGCGCTCGAGCGCCTCGTGGAGCTCTGCCTCGCGTTCTTTCAGTGCTTCAAGGAAGGGCGTGCGACACGCAGCAAGATGGCTGTCCCCGAGCCGCTCGAGTGCCGAACTCATCGCCAGGCGGGCAGCCTCGGCGTCGGCCTGCAGCGAGCTCTCTATGTGTTGCTGGAAGTGCTCCATCCTGCCTGCCGCGTCTCCGTCGATGTCTTGCAGACATAGTGGGCACGGGTCGCCCGCCGCTGGCGGGAACGCCGCATGGCGCTGCTCGTTGAAATCGCGCGCAGCGCGCCATAGGCGCTGCCAGGGCTCGCCGCCGACACCTGCGACGGCGAGGCCGTGGAACTCCTTGGCGGCGAGCTCAACTGCCTCACGGGCACGCTTGTTATTCGCCGCGGACGCACGCAGAGCCTGCACAGCCGGCCCCGCGACCCGCGCGGCGAGATCGCTGAGAAGCCCAACTAGCGCCTCGGCTTCGGTCCCGTCCCGCCTTGCGGCCTGAGCGTCGGCGTGAGCGCTGTGAGTATCAGCTGCGGCAATGACCGCCCGCAGCTCCGCCTGACGAGTTCTCTCCTCCTCCCCGAGCGTCACGAACACAGCTAGCTCCTCGAGGTCCGTGCCCGCTGAGAGGTTGACCGCGCGATTCTGGGCGTCGGTCGACTGCGCGATCTCCGGGAACACGGGCGCCAGCGCCCTCAGGCGCGCGATCTCAGTGGTCAGGTTGCTCCGCATCTGATCCTGGGTAGCCGCTAGGCGCGCGAGCAGCATCAGCGTCGACGGGATGTAGGCGACAGCGTTGCGAGCGTCGATATACAGCTCTGCGCAACGTGAGTCGAACACCGAGATGTCGCTCAGTCCCAAGTCGGGCGGCCTCGTGAGATCGATCTGTTGCGCACGGCGCTCCCCGCCAACGACGTACCCAACGTTGGCCGATGGTGCTTGGGCACCGACTGCAGGGGCCAGAAAGACATTGCCTCGCACCGCCGCATCGCGGTCTACTGTCCGGCACACGCGCTTGAGGCCGCGCACGTACGTCGTCTTGCCCGCCGCGTTCGGCCCATACACGGCGGTGAGCCCGGTCTCCGCGAACCTGAGCTCCTGGTCCGGTGCCGCCATCCCGAGGCCGTGCAGACGCCCGAAGCTAACAAGGCGCGGAGCGCCACCCGTCGTGGGAACCGCCGGAAGGTGGTCGAGCTCCAGCGCCTGGGGCAAAGGCGCTGGCTCGCCATCGGCGAGTGCACCATGCGCGCCGAGCACCATCGCGAGGGCATTACTGAATGCCTCGCCCTCGAGCTGCGACTCAGACGCCAAGCGCCCGGCGAGATCCTGCTGCCACACCGGCCTGGCATTCAGCCACTCGAACAACGTCTCCCTGACAGTCACGACGAGGCCGACCGCCGACCAGCAGGAAACCTTTGAGGATCGTGCGACTCGACACCTTGATCACTTGTCCGCATGCATCACCCTTGTCCTCACCGTGCCTATACCCAGCCGACGCCCAATAGTCGCAACTAGTCTAACGAGCGATGAGCCGTCGATCAGTGGCGCCCTCGGTGTCACTTTTTCACCTGGCCCACGGTGGCAAAAGTCGATTGCGGACCCTGCCATTGTCATTTATATAGACCCTGGTCAGAGGCCAGAGTATGCTCTTCCGTGCCTCACGTTACGCATTGGTTTGTGTTACTCAGGTGATTGGGCGCTGCCTCACGGCGAACCAGCGTCAACGGCTCGAAGAACTAACCAGTTCCGCAATGTGGCACGATTAGAGAGGGCGAAGCTGGACAGTCCACTGGTCGTTCAGCTCGCAGACGGGCCGGGAAGAATCACGCCAAGAACGTCGGTTCGGTAGTGGGGATCGCCATAGGCAGCGATCGCATCGAGCGCGACCTCACGGGATTGCTCAGGGACACACAGCCAGAATGTGGCTTTCTCTCCGTTAGGGCTCGCAGCAGCCGAGAAGTCGGCGATCTGCTCTGCGGCTCGATCTTCATCCAGGTCCGACCCGGTCTTTGCCTCGCCGATAATGAGCACGCCGCCAGCCTCGGCAATCACGTCAGGCTCATGCCGGCCTATCGGGTACGGGTCTGGAAACTCGGCCCTCCCTGCCACGTGCGTGACGACGCAGGAGCCAGCGATATGACTCAAAAGCGAGGCGACCAGGTCCCGGTGGAGGTCGGTTTCCGACACGCATCGCCAGCATACCTACCGTCCATTTGCAGGCAACCGCGTGGTCTACCGGGACACTGGTGGGCTCAAAACTCGAACGCTCTACCGTCTGGTCAGTTCGACTACCGCTTTGCAACCAAGACGCCTGACACAGCCCTGATTTCCGGGCTTTTCTGCCACATTTAGGCGGCCCTCTCACCTACCCAGCCCACCGGTGGGCTGACGATGGGCCGAATATGACGGCTACAACTGGCCGCCGTTTTGCGCAGATAGCCCGTACTTTCAGGAGTTCTGAGGGTGAGCGACGGGACTCGAACCCGCGACCGCCTGGACCACAACCAGGAGCTCTACCAACTGAGCTACGCCCACCACGGGTCAGAGGACCGCAGTTTAGCGACCGCGCGCCGCCGGCACGCGGTCTCGGGCGGAGCGTCAGCCGCGCCGCTGGCGTTCGGCGAGCGCGAGGCTCTCGCTGGGCGACAGGCCGCTCGAGCGCGCCGCCACCTCACGCCAGGCCGCCAGCAGGCCGGCCGGATCCTCGCCGAGCAGTGAAGCGAGCTGGACGCCGAGCGTGAGCGGATCGGCGAGCGCGCCGTTCGCCGCAGCCGGCTGCGGGGAGACCGGCGGCCCGGGCGTGGACGCCGGCGCCGGCGCTGCCAGGCGCTCCCCGGCAGCTGCGAGGACCGCATCGGTGACGTTCTCGCTCTCGCGTTCGGCGGCGCGCCAGCCACGCCCCATGGTCAGCTGATCGAGCGGCATGTGCGGTCCCTCGAAGATCGTGATTTTCGCCTGCTGCGGACTCCACTTGCGTTCCCCGAACTCGACCATCTGGTCGCGCACCCACGGCTCGACGATCGCCATCAGTTCCGCGTCTGTGAGGTTGAAGCGCGCCATGTTGTGCGGAAAGTGCCGCACCTCGACGTGGTACATGCGCAAAGGCTCGCACTTTGGCGCGCGCGACGCCGCGCTCTACTTCGCCGACCCGCTTGCCGGACGCGCCGCGCGGGCGCCCGCACCGCCGTCCGCTACCGCGTCCAGGCGCGCGTGCATGATCGCCACCGCGTCTGGGTTGGAGTCGATCAGGACGTAGTGGCGACCCAGCTGCGCTGCCACGGCGCCGAGCGTGCCGCTGCCTGCGAAGAAGTCCAGGCACCAGTCGCCCGGTCGCGTCGAGGCACGCACCATGCGGCGCACGATCCCCTCGGGCTTCTGCGTCGGGTAGCCCGTCTTCTCGTGACCGCTCGTCGGCACGATCGTGTGCCACCACACGTCAGTCGGCAGCTTGCCGAGGGCAGCCTTCTCCGGCGTGACCAGGCCGGGCGCCATGTAGGGCTCGCGGTCGACCTCGGCGGAGTCGAAGTGATAGGCGCCCGGATCCTTGACGTAGACGAGGATCGTGTCGTGCTTGGCGGGCCAGCGGCGCTTGCTGCGCGCGCCGTAGTCGTAGGCCCAGATGATCTCGTTGAGGAAGCACTCGCGGCCGAAGATCTCGTCGAGCAGCAGCTTGCAGTGGTGGGCCTCGCGGTAGTCGATGTGGAAGTACAGCGTGCCCTCGCGCGCCAGCAGCCGGCGCGCGTGCTCGAGCCTGGGTGTCAGAAATGCCAGGTAGTCATCGAAGCAGTCCGCGTAGCTCGACTCGGCGAGCAGGCGCACGCTGTAGCGGCGCCCCTGGAAGCCCGTGCGCTGTCCCTCCTCGTCGCGCGCCGCCTGCAGCGTTCGGCGCGTCTGCAGCTTGCCGGTGTTGAACGGCGGGTCGACGTACACCAGCTGGAAGGACTCGTCCACGAACGCGGGCAGCAGCTGCAGGTTGTCGCCGAGCAGGATCCGGTCGATCGCGGGCGACTCGCTCGGGCTCACCCCCGGGAGACTACGTTCGCGTCCCGATGGAGCCCTCGCCCGCTCTCAGCGCTCCGCGCGCCGCGCTCGAATCATGCGCCTTCCGATCGTGTCGCTGATGGCTGTCGCCAGCCACACGATCGCGGTGGCCAGGACATAGGTCTGAAGGCCCCTGATGTACAGCCCGCTGACGATGGCGTTGACGATGATCAGCGAGACGATTGTCGACCCGAGGGCGAGCAGTCCTGCAAGCGCCAGGGAAGGCTCGCGGACGAGCACTTTCAGCGCGACGAACCCAACCACGAGGTGGACCACCCAGAAGACGAGCGTTGCCTCGACCACGGCGGTCGCGTCGACTGAGAATTTGTCGAGCACGGCACTCGAGAGCAGGAGTCCGATCGCAATGCCTGCCAGCGACGTGCCGGCGCGGATTCCCATGCGGACAAGCATCGACGCTGATCCTACAGCCGACCAGCGCCGTCGACGGCGAACACCCCACCGTCGTTGATGCCCCCGGCTGGATTCGAACCAGCGACCCTCGGATTAGAAGTCCGATGCTCTATCCAGCTGAGCTACGGGGGCGAGCCGACGCCTGCAGCGCCCGGCGCACAACGGCACGTGCGCCAGCGCGTCCTCTAGGGCCTTTTGGATGGCGATATCGTGGCACGTTCACGAGATCGAAAAGCGCCCGCACGGACCCGAAGCCGGGTGCGCCCGGCGCGGTAGTTCGTCGCGAGCCGCCAGAAATCTGTAAAAGTTCCCGTATGAGCCCAGTGGAGAGCGACGAGACAGACCTCACGCGCAAGCAGCGCCGCGACCAGGCGCGCGCGCAGCGCAAGGCGATGGAGGAAGCCGCCGCTGCCGGCGCAGTGCGGCGCACACGTCTGACGCAGCTCGGGATCGTCGCGGCCGTCGTGGTGATCGCGATCGTGGTCGTGTTGATCGCCACCGGCGGCAGCTCCAAAAAAGGCATCCCGACGACCGAACACGAACAGACCAAGGTCGCCAACGAAGTCACGGCGCTCGTCGGCGGGATACCCCAGAACGGCAGCGTCATCGGCTCGCCGACGGCGCCGGTGACGATCCAGTACTTCGGCGACCTGGAGTGCCCGATCTGCCAGAAATTCACGCTCGGAGCGCTGCCCACCGTGATCCAGAAATGGGTGCGCACGGGCAAGGTTCGGATCGAATACCGCTCGCTGCAGACGGCCACGCGCGAACCCGAAGTGTTCAAGTCCCAGCAGGTCGCAGCGCTGGCTGCCGGCAAGCAGAACAAGATGTGGAACTTCGTCGAGACCTTCTACCACGAGCAGGGAGAAGAGGACTCGGGCTACGTGACCGAAAAATACCTCCAGGGCATCGCCAGCCAGGTCCCCGGGCTCAACCTCACGCAGTGGACCACCGATCGCGGCGACCCGCAACTGGCCGAACAGGTGACCACGACGGACGCCCAGGCCGCGAGCAACGCCGGCTTCACCGGCACGCCGTCGTTCCTGATCGGCCGCTCCGGCGGCGCGACGAAGAAGCTCGAATACTCCAACCCCGAAGACCCGGCGTTCATCAACGAAGGCGTCGAAAGCCTCCTCAAAGCGTAGACCGCGATGAGCTCCCGCACGCTGAGGATCGTGCTGATCGCCCTCACGGTCCTGGGCGTGGCGCTCGCCAGCTACCTCACCTACGTCCACTACGCCGAAATCAAGCCGCTGTGCACTGCCGGCAACGCGTGCATCAAGGTGCAGAGCTCGGTCTACTCGAAGCTCGCGGGCGTGCCGGTGGCGTTGATCGGGTTGATCGGCTACGTCGCGATCCTCGGCTCGCTGCTGGTACCCGAAAACGAGACCAGCAGGCTCGCCACGATGGCGCTGACGCTCGTCGGCTTCGGCTTCAGCGCGTACCTGACCTACCGTGAGCTGTTCTCGATCCACGCCATCTGCGAGGAGTGCGCGACGAGCGCCGGCATCCTCACGGTGCTGATGGGCCTATCGGTCTGGCGATTCCTGCGCGGCGACACAGGCGCGCCCGGTGCAAACGCGGCGTCCCCGGTGCCGAGCCAGGGCAGCGAGACGGCCGCGCAGCTCGGCAGCGCATCCTGAGTCCCAGCGCGACGGGCATCCCGGCATAGGCACGCCGGCAGCGCGTCGCCGGACGGTGTGGCAATTCGGCTCTGGGCGTGGTCTATCCGTCCAATGAACTGCGCCGGGCGCTCGCAATCGGGCGCTTGAAGCCGACTTGGTCAGTAGGCATGGGTTCCCACGCGACGAGCACGCAGGTCCACAGGAGCATCGACCCTCCGCTCGACGGCGAGGCGCGCATCGCGCGCCTGTTCGAGATGACCAGTGACCTGCTCGCGATGATCTCGCTCGACGGCCGCTTCACGCTGCTGAACCCCGCCTGGGAGCAGCTGCTCGGCTGGACGCAGCAGGAGCTGAGGGCGCGACCCGTCCGCGAGCTGCTGCACCCCGAGGACGTCGAGCAGGCGCTCGGTACGATGCTCGACCCCGACGGCGAGACCACCGAGCTCGCGAACATCACAACGCGCTACCAGCACCGCGACGGCTCGTGGCGGTGGCTGCTGTGGAGCGCGCGACGCGACGGCGACAGCTGGTACACGGCGGCGAAGGACGTGACCGACCGGGTTTGGCTGGAACGCCAGGCGCTGCACGATCCCCTGACGAGCCTGCCAAACCGCCTGCTGCTGATGGACCGCGCGCGCCAGGCGCTCGCGCGGCTGCACCGCAGCCACGGTGCGGTCGCGATGCTGTTCATCGACCTCGACAAGTTCAAGGCGGTCAACGACAACCTCGGCCACGACGTCGGTGACCGGCTGCTGCTGTCCGTGTCCGAGCGGCTCGCCGAGCTGATGCGCGACAGCGACACCGTCGCGCGTCTGGGAGGCGACGAGTTCGTGATCCTCGCCGAGGAAATCGAGGACGACGGCGAAGCGCTGGCACTCGCGGAGCGGGTGCTCAACGCGCTCGAGCGACCGTTCCCGCTGGGCTCCTCCGAAGTGGCGATCCTTGCCAGCGTCGGCATCTCCGTCTCCCGCAGCCCCGACGGCGATCCTGAGACGATGCTGCGCGAGGCCGACGTGGCGATGTACCGGGCCAAGGAAGCGGGCGGCCGCCGCTTCGAACTCTTCGACGAGCGGCTGCGTCAGGAGCTGAGCGCGCACATGGCACTGGAGAGCCGTCTGCGCGACGCGCTGCCACAGCACGAGCTGCTGCTTGCCTATCAGCCGATCCTGCGACTGGCGGGCGGACAGGCGCTCGGCGTCGAGGCGCTCGTGCGCTGGCGCCCGACCGGCACCGGTGACCTGGCGAGCGCGATGGTGCTGCCCACGACGTTCCTGCCGCCCGCCGAGAACAGCGAGCTGATCGTGCAGATCGGAAACTGGGTGCTGCACACAGCGTGCGCACAGGCCGATGCCTGGCGTCAAAGCGGGATCACGATCCCGCTGTCGGTCAACGTCTCCGCCCGCGAGCTGACCGAGCTCGACCTCGCCCAGCGCGTGCACGACGAGCTCGCCTACCGCCGCCTTCCGGGTCGGGCGCTGTGCCTGGAGATCAGCGAGGAGGCGGTGCTGCGCGATCCCGAGCGGGCGCGCTCGGCGCTGAAGGATTTGAAGCGCCTCGGGGTGATGATCGCGCTGGACAACTTCGGACAGCTATCGCTCGGACTGCCGAGCAATCTGCCGCTCGACCTGGTCAAGCTCGATCGTACCCTGACGAGCACGCTGCACCAGGACAAGGAGCGGCGCGCGATGTTCGCGGCGACGATCGCGCTCGCCAAGGAGGCGGGCCTGACGGCGGTCGCCGTCGGCATCGAGACCAACCGTCAACTGGCGCTGGCACGCGAGCTCGACTGTGCTGTGGGGCAGGGATTCCTGTTGCACGGACCGGCCTCGGCGGATCGCGTGCGCCTCAGAGGGCCATCCGGGGCGGTAACGTCCGCGCCATGGCGTCCTCTCGTGCGACTGCGCGGCAGCGACAGACCCCGCTGAGCGATGGCGACGCGACGATCGCCGAGCAGAAGCGCGTGGCAGCGCGCGCGGCCGCCGAGCTGATCGAGGACGGCATGTGCGTCGGGCTCGGGACCGGCACGACCGTCGCCCACCTGCTTCCGGCGATCGCCCAGCGCGCCTGCAAGGGCCTGCGCTGCGTGGCCACCTCGCCGGAGACGGAGGCCGCCGCGCGCGAGCTGGGACTGACCGTGGAGTCGCTCGATGAGCTCGGTGAGCTGGACATCGCGATCGACGGCGCCGACCAGATCGACCCGGGCGGCTGGCTCATCAAGGGCGGCGGCGGCGCACACACGCGCGAGAAGATCGTCGCCTCGGCGGCTCGCTGCTTCGTCGTGATCGCCTCCGCCGAGAAGGTCGTCTCTGCGCTCTCGCCGCCGGTGCCGCTCGAGCTGGTGCCCTTCGGCGTCGGCCATACGCTTGCGAGCGTCGCGCCGGCGCAGCTGCGCGGCCTGCCCCCCAGCCCCGACGGAGGGCTGATCGCCGACTATCTGGGGCCGGTCGCAGACCCGCGCGAGCTCGCCACGCGCCTCGGCGCCACCCCCGGTGTGGTCGAGCACGGGCTGTTCGAGCCGGAGCTCGTCAGCCTGATCCTGATCGCCGGCGTGGAGTCCGTGCAGCGGCGTGTGGGCGCCAAGCCGAGTGCCGCACGCCTCGGCTAGCAGCTAGCCGCGCAGCTCCTGTTTGGAGGACACCGGATGGCGGGCCAGCACGCCGTCGTCGCCGATCACGTAAGCGCCCATCCGCAGCAACGGCGGCGAATAGACGTGCAGCGTGACGGCGGGATCCGCCCCGGCGTGGCTCACGCGGTGGATGTCCGAGGACGCGAAGTGGAAGCTGGATCCGGCGCGGAAGACGCCCCTTCGAGTCGGACCGTCGATCGCCAGACGCTCCTCGCGCACGGCGCCGCTGACGACGGCGAGCGCCCCGCAGGAGACGTCGTGGTCGTGAAAGCCGGTGTCGTGCTCGTCCATCCAGCAGATCAGCCACGCCGTCAGATGCTGATCGCTCAACAGCTCCTCGTACACGCGCTGCGTGCTGTCGTGCCTGACGAGGTCGATCCACAGCTCCGGCCGCTCGGCGAGCTCGCTGACGAACTCCTGCAGTTCCGGGGCGGACAGATCTCGCCCGTGTGGACGCGGCACGGCGGCGAGCTCCCGCGGATCGAACGATCTCGCCTCGCCCCCGGGCACGGTCTTCGGGCGCTGCGCCGTGACGCTCATACCGGCGCCACGGCAGCCGTCGATGTCTGTCCGACGCCGAACGCGCGGCTCGTGCCCTCGGCGGTCGGGCCCCAGGCAATGCCCTCGGGCATGCCGAGCTCACCCGGCTCGACCACCGGCCGATCCGACCCGTAAAGGAGCTGCTCATGGCCGACATGCTCCCCGAGCAGGCGCACCGTCGCCGGCCCGTAGGAGGAGGTCTCATAGAACGTCAACGGGTCCGGCAGCGACGGCCGCGGACCGCCGCGAGACGCGAGGCGCTCGAGATGCAGGGGCGCGAGCCCCGCGAGCATCGAGAACACGACGCGCAGCCGCGGGTGGCGCGGGCGTCCTGCCGCCGCGAAGGCGAGCCACGCGGCCTGCATACCGGCCACGTAACGTGTCAGCGCCGGCCACCACAGTGGCTCCTCCAGAGATGTCGCCCTGCCTGCCTGACGGGTAAGGGCGCCACCCCAGCGCGGGCCCGGGTGCACGAGCAATGGGGCCCCGCGCATCTCGAGGCGCGCCAGCAGCGGCGCGACCGCGCTCACGGCCTCGACGCTGGCGAGCGCCCCCGCGGGAAGCGACAGCCCGACGCACCCGCGCGCGAGCGCGCGGTCGATGTCATCCGCGTCGGCGCGATCCAAGGCGATCGCCGCCCAAACGCCAAACGGCTCCGGAAGCGACAGCGCGCCGTCGTGATAGGCCTCGATCAACGCGCTCGCCTGCTCGCGTGGAAGCCACTCGATGCCCAGCGGGCTCGACAGGCAGACGAGCGCGCGGTCGAGCCCGTCGCTGTCGACGAGCGCGGCGCGCTGCTCGGGATGCTCGCTGCGCAGATCGATCACATAGGGACGCTCGTCCGCGAGATACAGCACCATCAGGCCGTGCTCGCGGCGCACGAAGGGAAACTCGGTGCGCTCGGTGAGCGCCCGCACGAGCGGCTCGGTCCAGAGATGTTGGTGTACGTCAATCTTCATCAGCTTCTCGATCAGGTTTATGCAGAATATCAGCTGTCTCGATTCTCGCAGATGCCTCCTGCAGGGCTGCAGCCGCTCCTGCAGCGACACGCGATCGAAAGCTGGCTCTAGGACGCTAGAAAGCGCGCCTAGAGCCACTTCCGAAGCGGGGGACCCAGGAGTCGAACCTGGCGTTGCGGTTTTGGAGACCACCGTGTTACCGATACACCAGTCCCCCGGGGAGCCGGAATTGTAGGACCTCCCAGCATTTCGCCTCTCGCCCCGGGCGCCCCGCAACCCGGGGTCCTTGCCGCCCGCGCCGCAGTCCTGGTGCCGAACTAAGTGCTTAGCAGCGATCGCCGCGCTAAAGGCGCCGTCGCGTGGTGCCGAAGGGTCACTGAAAGACGCCTCTTGATACCCATGCGCACCCTTATCGCCACAGCCGGGCTGGGATTCTGCCGCTGGCGGCGGGCCAGCCGTCGCCGGGTGCGCGTCGCGTCTCCCACGATTCGCCTAGGCCTCGACCGCCTCGACCGTCCGCCGTTGGCCGCGCGTTGCGCGGCAGAGACCGGATTGAGCCTCATCGAAGTGCTCATAGCTTCCCTGGTCGTCTCGGTGATCGCCGTCGGCACGTTGACCGGCGTCATCGCGGCCGGCAAGAGCACCGCGGATACGCGCTCCCACGCTCAGGCCACGGAGCTCGCGGGACAGGACGAGGAACGCCTGCGTGGCTTCACAACGACCGAGCTCGCGCAGCTCACCGCCACGTCAACGAGCAGGGCCGAAAACGGCGCCTGCGTCGAACAGGTAGCGAGCGTATGGCACTACTGGAGCAAAGGGACCACCACCTTCTGCGAAAACCCGCCCGGTCTCAGCGGCACCGCCTACGCGGGCACGGTCTTCACGGTCAGCTCCTCCTCGACCTATGTGACAGCCCAAACGGGCGGCACCAAAGTCGGCCTCACCTGCGAAACGACCGGCGGGGTAGCCAACTACGTGCAGACGACCTCCTCCGTGACCTGGTCAGCGCTCGGAACACGCGAACCTGTCAGCCAGTCCAGCACGGTGACGCTCCCGAACAGCTACACGCTCCTCGTCCGGGTTCTCAACCAGAAGGGCGAACCGGTCGAAGGAGCGACAGTCGCCGTCTCCGGGGTGACCCCAGAAATCCAAGAGACGACGCCGTCGACCGGGTGCGTCGTCGTCGGCGGCTTGACCTCCGCAACCGCCAAAGTCGCAGCGACGAAGGCGGGCTGGGTGAACAAAAACGCCGAAACGGCTCCGACTCCGAAGGCAGTCCCACTCTCCAAAACGGCCACCACCGAAGAAAAGTTCTACATCGCCGAACCCGGGAACATCGCGGTCGAATTCGTCGAAGCCGGTGGCACGCACAAAGCCGTTTCAGGCTCCACCTTCTTCGCGCTCCAGACGGCTGTTGAAACCCCCGACAGCTTCGTAGGTGGCAGCGCCAGCATCTACAGCCCGACGGCGTCGCTCAACGCAAGCCCGATCGTATTCCCCTTCCCGAGTACGGGCGGCACCCCTCCCGGCTCCGGCCCCTACACGGTATTTGCCGGCGACTGTGAAGCGAACAACCCCAGAACGGTCACCGGCGCGAGCACGGAAATCGACTCCAAGGCACAGGTCGAACCGAACAAAACCACGGAACCGGCTGTCAAAGTCGAACTCCCCAAGGTCACCGCGAACGTCTACGAAGGCACCAATGCGCCCTCGCCGCTACTGCCATCTGCCGAACACGCGATGATCATCAACAAGGGCTGTGAAACAACCTCACTGGTACGCACGGGCACGGGCACCGCTAGCCCTCCGTACAAGCACGAAGTCACGATCAGCGGGGGCCACCTGCTCGAAAACCAAAGCTTCTGGCCCTATGCGACCGAACTCGAACTCTGCGTCGTGCAGAAAAAGGGCACCAAATACTACAAGGACAAGGAAAAATTCTCGAACAAAGTCGCCGGCGGCACGATAGTTCCGTCGATTTACATGGAAGCCACCGGTACCGGCCACTCGAGCTCCACGTCGCCAGTCACACTCACCTGCCCATAGTCACGCGATGCCCTCCTTCGACCTCCTATCCACCCTCCGCAGCGAGCAAGGCACGTCGCTCATGGAACTGGTCGTCGCGATGCTCAGCGCGACGGTCATCATGATCGCGATGGTCGGCCTGCTCGTGTTCTCAACGACCCAGGCCTCGCGGGTCTCCGAACGCGTCGAAACAGACCGCGTGGGGCGCATGGCGATGGCCCGAATGACCGATGAGCTGCACTCGAGCTGCACCGGCTTCGGAGCCGACGCGATCCAGGGTCCGAGCGCGACGCCGGAAACACCGCTCGCATCCACAGGCCCGTCGAACCTGTGGTTCATCAGCGCCTACGGATCGTCGTCGAGTGGGCTCGCTGTCCAGAAAACGGTGTATGAGCACGACATCAACTGGACGAGCACGGGCACAGACAAAAGCGGGGAAACGGTGGGCACGCTCACGGACTACTCGTTCGAAAGCGTCGCCGGTACCGGACCCGGCACCACCTCCGGACAGTGGGAATTCCCGGCCTTGAAACCGGCCAACGCGAAGAAACGCGTGCTCGCGAAGGACGTGATCCCGGTCACCGTCTCAGGCACCAACACGATCTTCGAGTATTACGAACTCACAGAAGGCGGCAGCTATGTCCAGCTGACCGAAAACATCCCGACGGAAGCGAAAGAGAACAACATCGTGAAGGTCGCGATCGCCTTCAAGCAGGCGCCCGAAAGCGGCGAAGCCAAGCTCGGACGCGCCGTCTCCTTCGGCGACGCCGTCGTGTTGCGTCTCAACGCCACCCAAACCGGAGAAAGCGCGGAAGACGAACCATGCAGCTGAGCATCTCCCAACGTCTGCACAGAATCACACACGACGAGCACGGCTTCGCCATGATCTTCGCCGTGATGATCATGCTGATCTGTACCCTTCTCGTCGCCGCAGCCATAACCGCCGCCCGGGATGACGTCACCTTCACCCGCAACTACTCGAACCAGCAGCGAGCCTACTTCGCAGCTGTGGCCGGCATCGACGCATACAAATACCAGCTGAGCGCGAACAGCTCCTACTGGGGCACCTGCCCGAAGACCACCGCCGCCGTTAAAGTTCCCGGCGCCGCTGAAGAGACCTACGAATACGAAACGCTTTCCTCGAGCGCGGCGATCGCGGCTGGGCGTACATGTAAAGCCAACGAAACCAACAAAATCAACGACATCGTCGACAGCGCTGATTCGGCATCGGGCACTTTCCATATCAAGGCGATCGGCACGGTCCTCAACAGCCGCTGCGGCGCCACCTCGACGGGCAAAGCCATACCCTGCACCCGTGAAATCGTGGCGACGTTCGACCATCCCAGCTTCCTCGACTACGCATTTGTGAGCAACTACGAATTGGTCGACCCGAACACAGTCGGGCTCGGCACGGCCGAATGCGAACACTATTACGAAGAACGGCTCAAAGAACCCAAATCCAAATGTGTCAGCTTCCCCTGGATTTCCGAAGATGCGATCGAAGGTCCGTTCCACACGAACGACGCGGCTGACATCATCGGCACTCCCACGTTCGGTCGAGCAGGTCACAACGACCCGGTCGAAATGAATGAGAAGTACTACGGCGGTACCCCAAAAATCAACGGCAAAGGCTACAAGTACGGAGGGCCGATACTGCTTCCGCCGGAAGCTGGATCCGAACTAGTCGAAGAAGCCGAAATAAAAATCAAAGGACGGACGGTGATCGTCCTCAAAGAAGGCGTTCCCGGGACGATGGAAGTCAAAAACGCGGGTAAAACGGAAATCCGCGAATTCCCCAAAAACGGCGTGCTTGCCGTTCAAAACGGGACGACGAGCTGCGGGGTCACATATACGCCGTTCTTTCCGAGCTACACAGCTGACACGGAATGCGGAGACGTCTACATCTCGGGCAAGTACACGCAGTCGCTCACTGTGATCGCCGAAAACGACGTGATCATCAACGGGAACATCACCACCACCGGTGGAACCAGCGGCGCCGAACCGACAGGAACATCGACGCTTGGCCTGATCGCTGACAAATACGTGCGCCTTTACCACCCGGTGAAGGGCTCGTGCGAATCGGGCAAACCTACTTCGACTTGCAAAGCGGAAGAATCGCCGGCGGGCTCGGCTGAGTACACGTGCAACCAGGAAAACGCCGAAGCCAGCTACGACACCGCCACCAAAGAACTCGGTGGGTCGCTCAGCAACCCGGTCGTCGACGCGGCGCTGCTAAGCACGAAGAACTCGTGGGGCGTCGATAACTTCGCCTGCGGGAAACCGCTCGGGACGATCAACGTATGGGGCTCGATCGCTGAGGACTGGCGCGGGCGCGTGACCTGCTGTGCAGCAGGCGGCGATTACGTCAAGAGCTACAAATGGGACAGCCGCCTCGAAAACGACCAGCCGCCGGACTTCCTGGCACCGATCACCAACAGCGGCTGGAAAATCGAGCGCGAGACCGCGCCGCCGGAAACGTAGCGTGCTCGCAAGCAGCAATGCGGGCGAAGGGACTCGAACCCCCAAGGGCTAACGCCCACCGGCTCCTAAGGCCGGCGTGTCTACCAATTCCACCACGCCCGCGCGGCCCTGAGAGCGTACCTCGGCCGCGCCAGCTTGTATCGTCATGTCTGAGATGTCCTCGGTGTCCGGCCCGGAGAGCAGGGAAGGCGTGATCATCACGCACCCCAACCGCGACAAGCCCGTCGTGCAGGCTACGCGTGCGACCGTCGTCGTGCTGCTGCTCGTGAGCGCCACGCTGATCCTGATCATCACGATCGGCGGCTGGAAAGTGCTGCAGGGCGCCGTCCTGATCCAGATGGCCTACATCGCCATCTACCTGGTGTTCGCGTTCTACGCGGCCCGCTGGAACCGTGGCGTGCTGCCGATCTCGGCGTCGCTGGCGGTGCTGCTGATGATCTTCGCGGCTGTCGCCGGACCCGGCTGGTTCGCGCGCAACAAGACCGGCTTCGCCGAACCGACGATCAACGCCGGGCTGCTCGGGGTGCTGACGCTCCTGATCGTGCCGGTGCAGATCCTGCTGATCACATTCGCCATGCGCGGCTTCTCGCAGGGATGGAACATCGAGGTCGAGCAGCGCGAACCGGAGATCACAGCGGACGGCTACCGCGAGACGCCGCTGTACTCCGCCTGAGCTTGCGCGGATATCCTCGCTTCCACGACCACACTGCGGCGGTGGCGGAACGGCAGACGCGGGGCCCTCAAAAGGCCCTGTCCGGAAGGGCGTGTGGGTTCGAGTCCCACCCGCCGCATCAAGTTCTCACGGCCCCCCCCACCAGCTCCAGCAACGGCTCGGCGAGCGTGGGACGCGTGACGAGGATCCCCCACGGAAGCTGCTCGTGTACGGGCAGCTCGAGCACGCGCAGCCCGGCGCGTTCGCAGATGAGCGCGCCGGCGGCGATGTCCCACTGCTTGACGGTGCGCTCGAAGTAGCCGTCGTAGCGCCCGGCGGCGGTCCAGGTGAGGTCGAGCGCGGCGCTGCCGAAGCGGCGCACGTCGCGCACGCGTGGGAGCACGCGGGCGAGCACTCGGGCCTGCGCGGCGCGCACGCCGGCGTCGTAGGCGAAGCCGGTGGCGAGCATCGCCTTGGAGAGGTCGTCGTCGCGGGCGCTGCCGGCCAGCTCGACCTCGCCGCCCGCGCCGGCTAGCGTCGCGCGCCCGTCTCTGGTTGCGCTGAAGAGCTCGTCGCGGTTGGGGTCGTACACCGCCCCCGCGATCGTGCCGCCGTCGTCGCGAACGGCGACGCTGACGCACCACTGCGGTATCCCGAACAGGAAGTTGATGGTGCCGTCGAGCGGGTCTACAACCCAGCTGAGACCACTCGTGCCCTCGGCGTGATCGCCCTCCTCCCCGATGAAGCCGTCGCTCGGGCGCCGTGTGGCGAGCAGCTCGCGGATCGCGTGCTCGGAGGCGAGGTCGGCCTCGCTGACGAGGTCGGTGGGCGTGCTCTTGCTGGCGATGCTGCGCTCGGCGCCGCGGCTGACGCGCTCCAGCAGGAGCGCCCCGGCGCTCCTTGCGGCCTCGACCGCGATCGCCAGCAGCGCGTCGGCCTGCTGGGCGTCGGCGACGCTGCGCCCGGGTGCCTCGCTCACGAGGCTTCTGGCGGGCGCTGCTCGGCCCAGCGGCGCTCGGCTTCCAGCTGACCGGCGAGCGACAGCAGCGTCGCCTCGTCCGCCGGGCGCCCCACGATCTGCACCGCCCGCGGCAGTCCGTCTGCGCCGAAGCCGGCCGGCACCGACGCGGCCGGCTGGCCGGTGACGTTCCAGACGCCGTTGTAGGGCACCCAGCCGGCGACCGCGTTGAGCGTCCACAGCGCGCCGCGCCCCTGCAGCTGGCCGATGCGCGGCGGCGGCGCGGCGGTCGCCGGGGTCAGCAGCACGTCGTGGTCCTCGAGCACACGGTTCAGCTTGCGTGAAAGCTCCGCCTCGCCGGCGAGCGAGCGCTCGACGAGCGACATCGGGATCAGGCCACCGATGCGCGACATCGCGCGTGTGCGGCGTTCCAGGCGCTCGGGGTGCGGGAGCTTGGCAACCTCGTCGTGGACGCCGCGCAGGTAGCGCCGCGTCACCTGCGCCATCACCTCCGCTTTGACGCTCGGCGTGTATTCGAGGTCGTGCTCGTCGACGTGGTGCCCTAGCGAGCGCAGCAGCTCGACGGTCTCCTGCAACGCGCGGCGGGCGTCGTCGTCGAGCTTCGCGATCACGCCCGCCGGGAAGCTCGTCGAGTACGCGATCCGCAGCGACGCGGGAGGCGTGGCGGCGGCGGTCGCGAACGGGACCGCCGGTGCCGGCACGCGGTCGATGTCGATGTCGATCGCACCGGAGGCGACATCGTGGAACAGCGCCGTGTCGGCGACCCTGCGGGTGAGCACGCCGTTGACCGACAGCCCGTGCCAGCCGCGGCTGCGCGGCGACATTGACACGCGCCCGCGTTGGGGCTTCAAACCGAACAGGTTGCACCACGCCGCGGGAATCCGAATCGAGCCGGCGCCGTCGGAGCCGAGCGCAGCGCCGACCAGGCCGGCGGCGACCGCCGCGGCGCTGCCGCCGCTGGAGCCGCCCGGCGCGCGCTGCTGGTCCCACGGGTTGCGCGTCGCGCCGAACGTGGCCGTCTCGGTGAACGGCCACTGCGTCATCTCCGGCACGGTGGTCTTGCCGATGATCACCGCGCCCGCCTCGCGCAGGCGCCGCACAACCTCGGCGTCAGCGCTCGCCGGCTCGTCGCACGCGTTGGTGCCGTACGTCGTCACCTCGCCGGCGACGTCGATGTCGTCCTTGACCGCGATCGGCACGCCGAGCAGCGGCCGGCTTGCGGCGTCCCCTCCCGCGCCACGGCGCGCGTCAGCCTGGTCGGCTTCCAGGCGCGCGCGCTCGGCGAACACGATGCGGAATGAGTTCAGGCGCGGGTCCAGCCGCGCGATGCGATCGAGATATGTGTCGAGCAGCTCGCGCGAGGAGACCTCCCCGGCGGCGATCAGCTCCGCCTGGCGGGCGATTCCGGCGTAGGCGAGCTCGACCGCGTCCATCGCCCCAGCAATCTAGTGCAAAGGCTCGCCGCGCCGCCGCCGCCGCGCGATCTACGCTGTCCGCGGGGAGGCCAAGACGGAACCAGAAAAGGGGGAGCAACTGATGTCCTATCCGGTCAGCTTCGAGGTCGAGTATGTGGAGCAGCGCAACCGGCTGACGGCGTTCTTCCGACTGATCCTCGTGATCCCGTTGGCGATCTGGCTGTGGGTCTACGGGCTCCTGGCGTCGGTCGCGATCGTGATCGCGTGGTTCGCGATCGTGATCACCGGCCGTTACCCGCAAGCGCTGTACGAGTTCGTGGCGGGCTTCAACCGCGCGGTCGCGCGCGTCACCGCCTATGGGGCACTGCTGTGCGACCCCTACACGCCGTTCAGCGGCGCGCCCGACCCCGCCTACCCCGTCAGCATGGACTTCGTGGGCCCGCTCGAGAGCTACAGCCGCCTGAAGACGTTCTTCCGCCCGCTGCTGGCGATCCCGATCGTGATCCTGCGCTACGTCATGAACATGTTGCTCGAGATCGGCGCGGTCGCCGCGTGGGTTGTGATCGTGATCACCGGCAGGCTCCCGCGCGGGCTTTTCGACCTGATGGTGCTCGCCAACTCCTACGTCGCGCGCTCTGACGCCTACCTGTTCCTGCTGACTGAGACCTATCCCCCGTTCCAGGACGAGGAGACGCGCACGGCGGGGGCAGCGCTCTAGCCGGAAGTTTTTGAGGGTCTGAGGCCCGATTGCCCCGTGGTTGCGGTGATCGGGCCTTCTTTTGGTGGTTGGGCGTAGACACTAATATCGGGGTTATCCGTCCGACGGATATGGCATCATGTGTGTATGCCAAAGAGAGTGGGTGCGGTACATGTGGCGGTCACTCGTCGCCACTACAAGGGCAAGGTCTATGAGAGCACGCTGCTGCGCCGCTCCTACCGCAAGGACGGCAAGGTCCGCAACGAAACGGTCGGCAACCTCTCGCACCTGCCGCCCCACGTGATCGACGGGATCCGCGCGATGCTCGCCGGCAAGGCGCTTGTGGATCTCGATCAGGAGCTTGAGATCGAGCGTTCGCTGCCCCATGGTCACGTCGCCGCGGTGCTCGGTGTGCTGCGGGCGCTCGACGTGGAGCGGGTGATCGGCCGTGAGCGTTGCCGTGAGCGTGACCTGGTGGTCGCGATGATTGTCCAGCGTGTGATCGGCCCGGGCTCAAAGCTCTCGGCGACACGGCGCTTTGGTGTGAGCACGCTCGCCGATGAGCTGGACCTCGGCGAGGTGAAGGAGGCCGAGCTCCTCTCCGCAATGGACTGGCTGCTTGAGCGTCAGGAGCGGATCGAGAAGACCCTCGCTCACCGGCACCTCTCCCCGGATGGCTTCGTGCTCTATGACCTGTCATCGAGCTATGTGGAGGGACGCTGTTGTCCGCTGGCGAAGCTCGGCTACTCGCGTGACGGGCGCAAAGGCACCCAGCAGGTCAACTACGGCCTGATCTGCTCCCCGGAGGGCCGGCCTGTCGCCGTCCACGCGTTCGACGGGTCGACCACCGATTCAAAGACGCTTCCCGACGCGGTTCAGGCGGTCACCGAGCGTTTCGGGGTCAAGAACGTGGTGCTCGTCGGCGACCGCGGGATGATCACCCAGGCGCACGCCCAGACGCTCAAGGAGAACGGTGTCGGTTTCATCAGCGCGCTGAAGAGCGCGCAGATCCGTACGCTCATCAACGCGGGGGCAATTCAGCTATCGCTGTTTGATGAATCAAACCTCGCGGAGATCTCCTCAGAGAAATTTCGACGGTGAGCGCCTCATCGTCTGTCGCAACCCCGCGGTCGCCGCTGAGCGCGCCAGAAAGCGCCAAGAGCTGCTCGCCGCGACCGAAGCCGAGCTTCAGAAGGTCAAACGGATGGTTGACGGTCCGCGTGGCTCCCTGCGCAAAGCCCACGCGGGTCAGATCGGGACACGCGCCGGCAAGATCGTCAACAAGTACAAGGTCTCAAAGCACTTCGAGCTTCACATCGCAGACGGCGCGTTCTCTTTCGCTCGCAAGCATCAGCAGATCGAGGAGGAGACCGCCCTGGACGGGCTCTACGTGATCCGCACCACCTGCCCGGCCGAGCAGCTCTCAAGCCAGGCCGCGGTCCGTGCCTACAAGCAGCTGAAGATGGCCGAGCGAGCATTCAAGACGATGAAGGACACCCTGGAGATCCGTCCCATCCACCACCACCTCGAGACCAGGGTCCGCGCACACATCTTCCTATGCATGCTCGCCTACTACGTCACCTTCGAGCTCGCCGGACGCCTGACCACCATGCTCTTCACCGACCAGACGCCACTCGCGCCCGCGGACCCCGTCGCGTCTGCGCGGCGCTCAAAAGCCGCCAAGACCAAGGCCGCCAGCGCCGCGACCGAGGATGGGCACCCAGCCTCAAACCTGCCCGACCTGCTCGCTGAGCTTGGCACCATCGCCCGCAACACGATCCGCATCGGAGAGGCCAAAAACACCTTCACGCGCCTCACCAAGCCCACACCGCTGCAAGCCAAAGCACTGGACCTACTCAACGTCAAGCTCGCCGCGTAGACAGAACCCCGCCACCCAAACACGGTCAAACCCCCGCCACCCCACGAGACTCAGCGCACCGACCGCAAAAACTTCCGTCTAGCCAACCCGCGACACGCGTATCACCATGGCTATCGGCGCGCGCAAAGCGCGGGCGCCGGACGGCCGTCTCAGACAGGCGTCACGGCATTGTGCTTCGCCGGCCACTCACGTTGCTTGCTCGCGGCGTGCGCGAACCGGCGCACGAGCTCGGCGCGCAGCGCGTCGGGCTCGATCACGGCGTCGATCACGAGCTCGGAGGCGAGGTGCAGGATGTCGATGTCCTGGGCGTACTCGTCGCGCAGCTGCGCGGTCCTCGCGGCGCGCTCGTCCTCGTCGTCGATCGCCTGCAGCTGGTTGTAGTAGACGGCGTTGATCGCCGCCTGCGGGCCCATCACTGCGATCGAGGCGCTCGGCAGCGCGATGCAGCAGTCGGGCTCGAACGCGGGTCCCGCCATCGCGTACAGGCCCGCGCCGTACGCCTTGCGCACGATCACCGAGATCTTCGGCACGGTCGCTTCGCTGACAGCGCTGATCATCTTGGCGCCGTGGCGGATTATGCCCTCGCGCTCGACCTGCGTGCCGATCATGAAGCCGGGCACATCGGCGAGGAACAGCAGCGGCACGTTGAACGCGTTGCACGTCCAGATGAAGCGCGCGGCCTTGTCGGCCGAGTCGGTGAACAGCACGCCACCCTTGTGCTTGGGCTGGTTGGCCACGATCCCGATCGCGCGGCCTTCCAGGCGCGCGAAGCCGACGACGAGCTCCTTCGCCCAGCGCTGCTGGATCTCCAGCAGCGAGCCATCGTCGATCAGCGCATCGAGCAGCAGCTTGATGTCGAACGGCTTGTTCTCATCGGCGGGGATCAGCCCGGCGATGCCAGCATCCCCGGGCGCGCCGAGCGGCTGCGCGGGCGGCGCCAGCGGCGGCTCCTCACGCCAACTGGTCGGAAGATAGGAGAGATAGCGGCGTGCGAAGTTGATCCCCTCGGCGTCGCTGTCGACGAGCTGGTGGGCGCAGCCGGAGACGCCGGTGTGCATGCGCGCTCCCCCCATCTGCTCGAGCGTGACCTTCTCGCCGATCACCATCTCGGCCATGCGCGGCGAGCCGAGGTACATCGACGCGTTGCCCTCGCGCATGATCACGATGTCGCAGAACGCCGGGATGTAGGCGCCACCGGCGGCGCTCGGGCCGAACAGCACGCACACCTGCGGCACCACCCCCGACAGCTTCACCTGGTTGTGGAAGATGCGCCCCGCGCCGCGGCGGCCAGGGAACATCTGCACCTGCTCGGTGATGCGCGCGCCGGCCGAGTCGACGAGGTACACCATCGGGATCTGCAGGCTCAGCGCGCGTTCCTGGATGCGCAGGATCTTCTCGACCGTCTTCGGCCCCCACGAGCCGGCCTTGACGGTCGGGTCGTTGGCCATCAGCGCGACTGCGCGCCCGCCGATCTCCCCCACCCCGATGACGACGCCGTCGGCACCGAGGCCGTCCTCGTGCCAGTTCGCCAGCAGCGCCTCCTCGGCGAAGGAGCCGTCGTCGAGCAGCAGCGCGATCCGCTCGCGCACGGGCAGCTTGCCCTGCTCGAGCGCCTTCTGCCGGTGACGCTCCGGGCCGCCACCGAGCGCGCGCTCGGTGGCGTCGCTCAGGTTGCTCACGGGCGCGGCAGCCCTCGATACCGGTGGCGTCCGCGCCGCCCGCGCGAGAGGTGGCGTTCGTGGCGCGCCTGCAGCCGCGCGTGCACAACGTCGAGGTCCGAGCCGGGCCCGAGCAGCGCCCACGCGTCGCGGATGACGGGCAGCAGCGTCACGCCGATCACCCAGCCCGGCCAGAACGGCGTGTGTGCGCCGACGGCGAGCCACACGCCGACGCTGATCGCCGAGATGCACCGAGGCGCCGCCGGCCTCCTGCGCCAGCCGGCGGCGCAGCTGGCCCTTGCGCTTGCGTAGCGCGAGCGCGACCGAGGTGGAGCTGACGGGCAGGTCGGCCCGCAGCGCGTCCAGATCCGCGCGCGTCTTCGCCCGGTAGGCGCTGCCGATGCGCTCCTCCATCTCCTCCGAGGACAGGCGTCCGGCGAGCGCGTGCTCGCGCAGCTCCTCCACCAACTGCTCGCGATCGGCGTCGGCGACACGCAGTTGCGAGGGGTCACTCATCCCATGAATGTAGTCCAGAACGACACGATCGGCACGTAATTCGTTCCATTCGGAATATAAACGTTCCAGGTAGACGTGTCAGTATCGCCATCGCAATACCGGGCTTCTGACCAGAGCTCCTGGCCCGCGGACCTGGCGACGGCGCAAGCGCTTGGCGGCCGGCTGGCCTACAGGCTGGCGTTCTCGACGGGCTCCGCGCCCGAGTAGTCGTAGAAGCCGATACCGGACTTGCGCCCGAACCAGCCCGCGCTGAGCATCTTGCGCAGCGTCGGCGGACGCGCGAAGCGCCGCTCGCGGAACTCGTCGAACAGCACGTCGCAGATCGATCCCATCGTGTCCAGGCCGACGAAGTCCGCGAGCGTCAGCGGTCCCATCGGGTGTCCCGCGCCGGCCTTCATCGCCTCGTCGATCTCCGCCACCGAGCCGACGCCCTCTTCGTAGGCGCGGATCGCGTCGAGCATGTACGGGACGAGCAGGCGGTTGACGATGAAGCCGGCCTTGTCCTTGGTGGGGATCGCGAGCTTGCCCTCGGAGCGCGCGAACTCCAGCGCGGTCTCGAACGCGTCATCGCTGGTGGTCACGCAGCGCACCACCTCGACCAGCTTCATCACCTGCGCCGGGTTGAAGTAGTGGAGCCCCACGAACTGGCTCGGGCGGCCGGTGGCCGCGGCCTGGTCGATCACCGCCAGCGACGAGGTGTTGGTCGCGAACACCGCCTCGGGCTTGACGATCTCCTCGATCTCGCGCCACATCTCGAGCTTCAGCGCGCAGGCTCTCGGTGATCGCCTCGATCACCAGATCGCAGTCCGCCAGCTCGGCGTAGTCGACGGTGCCGTGGATGCGCGCCGCGCAGCGCGTCGGCGTCCTCCTGCGTGGACTTGCCCTTCTCGACGGCGCGCGCGAGCTGCTTCTCGATCTTGGCGAGCGCCCTTGTTCAGGGTCGCCTCGTCGAGCTCGCGCAGCACCACCTCGTAGCCGCTTTCCGCAGCCACCTGCGCGATGCCGTGCCCCATCAGGCCCGCTCCGAGCACCCCCACCTTCTCGATCCGCTGCGCCATCGCCTCCCTCGCTTCCTCTGGTCGTGGGCGCCAACCCTATTACCTGCGGGAAGGTCGGGCCGCGGACGGAGTCCTTGCAGCGTGAAGGCTCAATCGATTGGCCATCCTCAAATCGCTGGGAGGGCAGAAATGCTCAAGCGCTTCCTCATTCTTCCCGCGCTGCTCGCGCTCGCGGGACTCGCCTGCGCGTCCGCGACCGCGCTGGCGTTCGGACCAGCCGTTCCTCGGCCAGTTCAACACGGTCACCGAAATCGGCACCACGGTGCCGTCCAACGGCGACGTCAACCCCTACGGGATCGTCACCGTGCCCAGCAGCGTCGGCTCGCTGGTGCGCGGCGACATCCTCATCAGCAACTTCAACAACTCCGAAAACCTGCAGGGCACGGGCACGACGATCGTGCAGGAGAGTCCCACCGGGCAGCTGTCGCTGTTCGCGCACGTCGCTCCCGACAGCGTCCCCTTCGGCGTCGGCCTGACGACCGCGCTCGCGATCCTGCCCGGCGGCGACGTCGTCGTCGGCAGCCTGCCGACGAGCAACGGCAGTGCGGCGACCGCGACCGCGGGCGGGCTGATCGTGCTCGACAGCACCGGCCACGTGATCAAGACGATCTCAGGCGGCGCGATCAACGGGCCGTGGGACCTGACGGCGGTCTCGGCGGGACCGCTGACCGACCTGTTCGTCACCAACGTCCTCAACGGCACGGTCGCGAAAGGCGAAGAAGTGACGGACGGCGGCACCGTCGTGCGGCTCGGGCTGCTGACGCTGCCCGGCCACGCGCCGATCGTGACCTCCGAGCGGGTGATCGCCGACGGCTTCCCCGAGCGCACCAGCGAAGCGGCGCTCGTCGTCGGCCCCACCGGTGACGCGCTCGGCCCCGAAGGCACGCTGTACGTCGCCGACACGCAGGGCAACCGCATCGCGGCGGTCCCGAACGCGCTGTTCCGCCAGGCGCCGCTGGGCACCGACGGCGGCCTCACCGTCGCCACCGGCGGCTCTCTCAACGGTCCGCTCGGGCTGACGATCGCGCCCAACGGCGACATCCTCACGGCCAACGCCAACGACGGCAACCTCGTCGAGACGACGCCGTCCGGCCACGAGTTCCCGCCGTTTGAAACCGAAGCAGGCGAAGGTGGGCTGTTCGGCCTGACGCTCGCGCCGAACGGGCACGGCGTGTACTTCGTCAACGACTCCAACAACACGCTCGACCTGCTGCACTGACGCCGCCGTTCTCTCCGAGCCGGAGGCCTGCCGCGCACGTGGCGTGGCAGGCCTCCGGCTGCGGGTACCCTCAACGGAGTGAGCGCCGAGGACACCTTCGACCTTGCGGCGGCCGGCCTGCGCGGCGACGGCAGCCGATCTGGCGATCTCGGTCGAGGTGCTCGCGAGCAAGCTCGAGCAGGCGCTGCCGGGGCGGGCGCGGGTCGAGCGCCGCGGCTCGGGCATGCTCGGCCGCGGCGAGAAGCGCGTGCGCCGCGTGCACGTGGAGCTCGGCCCGTGCGCGTACGAGCTGGCGGTCGAGGACGGGCGCGTGCAGGGCTTTCGCGAGCGCCAGTCGGGCGGCATCGCGATCAAGCGCGAGGCGCTCTCGCCGGATCGAGTGGATCGCGGCGCTGACCGCGGACCTGCGCGCCGAGGCCGAGCGCAGCGCGCAGGCGCGCAGCGCGCTCGAGGAGCTCCTGCGCTGAGATGAGCGGCCCCGATGCGCAATCCGGAGGCCAGGAGCAGGAGCAGCAGCAGTCGCTCGCGCGGATCGAACAGGGAGGCATCCCGCTGTCGGCCGAACGCCGCCTGCGCGAGCTGGGCGCGAGCGACGGGGCGGGCATCGTTCACCTCGGACCTCTCGGTCAACGGCTTCGCGCTGTGCCACCAGCTTGGCCTGAAGCCGCTGTCGCAGGTGATGGGCAGCTCGATCTACCAGATGGGCTACCAGTCCTCCTGGGGCAACATGGGCTACGGCGGCGCGATGCTGTTCGAGCTCGACACGCTGTCTGAGGCGCTCAACGAGGTCCGCGGCAGAGCGCTCGTGCGCCTCGGCGAGGAGGCGCGCCACGTCGGCGCGGACGCGGTCGTCGGTGTGCAGACGCGCGCGGGCGAAAGCCAGCTGGACACGGGCGCGACTCGCGCTCGAGCACATGGTCGTGGGCACGGCGGTGCGCCGCGAGGGCGCGCGCGTCGAGCACCCGGTCCTGACAGAGCTGTCGGTCGCCGAGTACGCGATGCTCGTGCGCGGCGGCTTCGAGCCGCTGGGGATCGTCGCGTGGAGCGCGGTGTTCTTCACGAGCTATGTCTTCGGCGGCATGATGGCGGGCGGCTGGCGGCGCCGTTCACGATGGGCGTGCAGAACTTCGAGCTGCGCGAGTTCACCCAGGCGATCTACAGCGCGCGCGAGGCGGTCATGCAGCGGATCAGCGGCCAGGCTGCAGCGCTCGGCGCCTCCGGCGTCGTCGGCATGAACATCGGGCACACGGTCCGCCCGCAGACGCTCGGCGGCGGCGTCGGCATGCGCGAGATCAGAGGACTGATGGTGACGTTCACCGCCGTGGGCACGGCGATCCGCGAGGACGCCGACACGACGGTCGAGGCACCGAAACCGGTAGTCGACCTGTACACCTGAGAAGGAGCACGAACGACATGAACGAGCGCGAGACCCCGTATGACCCCTCCTCACTCGAGGGCGTCCCCGAGGCGGGCCGCGCCCGCCTGCGAGCAGAACCGTCAAGGACTGTTCACCTCAGACCTGTCTGTGAACGAGTTCCTGCTCGTCAAGCAGGCCGGCTTCGAGCCGCTCGGCCTGGTGGTGGGCAGCTCGATCTACCACATCGGTATCCAGATGGCCGGCTGGAAGAAAAGCCAGGAGATGACGGTGCTCTCCGAGGCGATGTACGGGGCGCGCCAGCTGGCGATGACGCGCATGGAGGAGGAGGCCGACCAGCTCGGCGCGGACGGCGTCGTCGGCGTGCGCCTGGACATCGGGCGCTACGAGTGGGGTCAGGACATGGCCGAGTTCATCGCGATCGGCACCGCCGTCAAGCACCGCGAAGGCGCGATGCACCGCGCGCCCAACGGCAGGCCGTTCACGAGCGATCTCTCAGGCCAGGACTTCTGGACGCTGCTGCGCACCGGACACCGCCCCGTGGGGATGGTGATGGGCAGCTGCGTCTACCACGTGGCGCACCGCGGCATGTTCCAGTCGATGGCGCAGACCGGTCGCAACGTCGAGCTGTCGAACTTCACCCAGGCGCTGTATGACGCGCGCGAGCTGGCGATGGAGCGGATGCAGTCGGAGGCTCAGGAAATCAGCGCCGAGGGCATCGTCGGCGTGCAGCTGCAGGAGACGAGCCACGGCTGGGGCAGCCACACGATCGAGTTCTTCGCCGTCGGCACCGCGATCATCCCGCGCGAGGGCCACACCGAAGAGATCGAACCGCCGACGACCGTGTCTCGACCTGAGCTGAGAACGACTTTTAGGGGCTCCGCCTATCGGCTCCGCCGCTCGTGCGTGCGTGTGGCGCCGACTATGCGGGCAGCAGTTCGAGCGCATCCACGTGCCGCGGGCGCATGACGGAGAAGTGGCGGTGGTCGAGCGTCGCCAGCTTGGGCTCGCGCAGCCGCTCGACGATCGCCAGCACGGCGGCGTCGACGAAGCCGACGCGTAGGTCGGCGTAGGTGGTGAGCAGCTCTTGGACTCGTCGGTAGTCGACCGGCGTGAGGTTCTCGACCTCATACGCGCCCCTGTGTATTTCCTCGAGCATGGCGGTGACAGCGAGACGGTCGCGCTGCCGAGATGCGAGGTGGTCGAGCTCCACAAGCACCGGCGCCGGCACGATTCGCGCCTCACGCGCGTCAGACAGAAGGCGCGTACACGACGCATGGTCGGCGTCATCGCGGTCCAACGTGGCCCACAGCGGACCGGTGTCGAGAATCAGCGAAATGGCTCGGGCTCGAAGATGTCTTCGCTGGCGAGGCGCGACAGGTCGCTGCGACCCGAGGAGGCGATTCCGATGCACCTGAGCGGCGGCGGGATCGGCTCGTCCTGCGCGGCCCCCAACTCATGCTCCAGCGCCTCGCGCACCACCTGCGCCACCGACACGCCGCGTTCGCTTGCGCGCCGCTTGGCCCGCTCGACCAGCTCCGGCTCAGCCTGGATCATCAGCCTCTGCATCATCGGTGCAATCATGCTATCAGTCGCGTCCTTCCGTAGGCTGTGCAGACCAAATGGCCCTGTACGAGGCTCATCCGACCGGAAGATGCCCGACGGGACGCTCATCTACAGGAGGGCCACGCAAATGAGCATCGTCTTCGCGGAGGACCGCGGCCACGTCAGGCACGTGGTGCTGAACCGGCCGGAGAAGCGCAACGCGATGAACCAGGAGCTGCTGCTGGCGCTCGGAGGGATGCTGCGCGAGGCGGCCGCCGAGCCGGACATCCACTGCGTCGTGCTGCGCGGCGAAGGACCGGTGTTCTCGGCGGGTGTCGATCTCGTCGAGCTCGCCGACTCCACCCGCCACCCGGGCATGCTGCGCCCGTTCAGGAAAGTGTTCCTCGACTGCGCCAACATCTGCGAAGAGATGGCCAAGCCGGTCGTCTGCCAGATCCACCGCACGTGCGTCGGCGGCGCGCTCGAGGTGGCGCTCGGCTGCGACCTGCGAATCGCCTCCAGCGACGCGAGCTTCGGCCTGCCCGAGGTCAAGTTCGGGATCATCCCCGACGTCGGCGGCTCGACGCGTCTGCCCGCCGTCGTGGGCCTCGGCCGCGCCAAGGAGCTGATCATGACGGCGCGGCTGATCGACGCCGCTGAGGCCGAGCGCATCGGTCTGGTCAACCGCGTGGTCGCTCCCGAGGAGCTCGAGCAGGCGACGCAGGCGCTCGTCGATGAGCTGCTCGCCAACTCGCACATCGCGGTCGGCCGCGCCAAGCGCGTGATCGACGCCTCGGCGCGTCCGGCGCTCGCGCAGACGCTCGAGATGGAGGTGGCGGTGCAGGAGTACTGCGTCGCCGCTGCGCGCGAGAGCGCCAACGCGCAGAGCCAGGCCGAGGAGCCGGTCGCGAGCCTCTGAACGAATGGCCGGGGTCGACGCGGGGCAGCCAATCGTGCGTGACGCGTCCGAGCGCGACGCTGCTGCGTGTGCCGCCATCTACGCGCCCTATGTGACCGGCACGGCCATCACCTTCGAGTCCGAGCCGCCATCGGCGGCGGACATGGCCGTGCGCATCGCCACCGCGCTGCGCAGTCACGCGTGGGTTGTGCTCGAAGACGAGGGCCGGGTCGTCGGCTACGCCTACGGCGGCCGCTTCCAAGCGCGCGCCGCCTACCGGTGGGCGTGCGAGGTAAGCGTGTACGTCGAGCCCGGACGCCGGCGCACGGGCAGCGGCAGGCGCCTCTACGAAGCGCTCTTCCGCCGGCTGGCGGGCCGCGGCTTCCGCGTCGCCGCCGCCGGCATGACGCTGCCGAACGACGCCAGCGTCGGCCTGCATCGCGCGCTCGGGTTCGAACCGGTCGGCACCTACCGGGGCATCGGCTTCAAGCACGGCAGCTGGCACGACGTCGCCTGGGCACAACGGACGCTCGCCGACGGACCCGATCCGCCGCCGGACCCGACGTAGTCGGTCACCGATGCCAGTCGACCGGCCCCGCCACCAGCGTGTGGCTGCCCAGCGGCCGGCCGAGTATCTCCTGCACGCGCCGCGCGCAGGCGAGCAGCGCCTCCAGCTCGATCCCCGTCTCGATCCCCATCTCGTGCAGCATCGAGACGAGGTCCTCGGTGGCGATGTTGCCGGTGGCGCCCGCCGGTACCGGGCAGCCCCCGAGCTCGCCGAAGCTCGACTCGAAGCTGCACACGCCGGCCTCGAGCGCCGCGAGCACGTTCGCGAGCCCCTGCCCGCGCGTGTTGTGGAAGTGCGCGGTTAGCTCCACGCCCTCCCCCAGCGATTCGCGCGCCTGATTGAAGAACTCGCGCACGTGGCGCGGGTTGGCCATGCCGGTGGTGTCACCGAAGCCGACCTCCTGAGCGCCGGCGTCGCGCAGGCGCGCCGCGATCTCCAGCACCCGCGCGGACGGCACCTGGCCCTCGTAGGGGCAGCCGAAGGACGTCGAGATGACGGCCTCGCAGCGCAGCCCCTCCTCGCGCGCGCGCCCGAGCACGGCTTCGAGCCCGCCCAGCGACTCCGCGATCGAGCGATTGACGTTGTTGCGGTTGTGCGTCTCTGAGGCGGACATGAAGACGTTGATCTCATCGAACGCCGGGCGCGCGCCGGTAGCGCCGTCACGCAGCTCGAGCGCGGCGTCGAGGCCGCGCTCGTTGGGGATCAGCACCGACACGCTGACGTTCGCCGGCACGTCGATCCGCGCCAGCACCTCGGCGGCGTCCGCGAGCTGCGGGATGACGTCGGCGCGCACGAAGCTCGTCACCTCCAGTCGCCGCAGACCGGTGCGTGCGAGCGCGTCGATCAGCTCGACCTTGCGCGCGGTCGGGATCACCTCGGGCTCGTTCTGGAAGCCGTCGCGTGGCCCGACCTCTCTGATGCTCACCGCCTGTGGCAGCCCGCTCACGGCGCTGCGCCTCCCTCGATCGGCATGCCACTCAGCCTATACTCGGCCGCCGTGGCACCGTCCAGCCCCGACCCCGTCGCAGTCATCGGCGCCTCAGGGGCGCTCGGCTTCGGCCTCGCGGTGCGCCTGGCGCGCACGGGCGTGCCGATCGCGATCGGCTCGCGCGACGGCGCCCGCGCCCAGGAGACGGCCGAGCGCGCCCGCGAGCTCGTCCCCAGCGCCACGTTCTCCGCCCACGAGAACGCCGCCGCGGTCAGCGCCGCCGGCGCCGCCGGGATCGTGGTCCTGAGCGTCCCGTTCAGGAACCAGGCGGAGACGCTCGCCAACCTCAAGCAGGCGCTGAGCTCCGAGCAGCTGCTGATCGACGCGACCGTCCCGCTCGCGGCGGCCGTCAGCGGCAAGGCGACGCGCATGCTCGGCGTGTGGCAGGGGTCGGCCGCACAGCAGGCACTCGAGATGGTCCCAGAGGGCGTGCACGTGGTCTCGGCGCTTCACACCGTCAGCGCCGCGTCGCTGAGCGACCTCGAGCACCCGCTGGCACAGGACGTGCTCGTGTGCGGCGACTCGCGCGCGGACAAGCGCCGCGCGGCTGAGCTGATCGAGCGGATCGACGGTCTGCGCTGCGTGGATTGCGGGAAACTCGAGATGTCACGCACGACCGAGGCGCTGACGGCACTGCTGATCGCCGTGAACGCGCGCTACAAGGTGCACGCGGGCATCCGCCTGACGAGCCTGCCCGAGGCGCTGTGGGAGTGAGCGAGCCGGACATCGTGATCCTCACGGGCGGCACCGGCGGCGCCAAGCTCGCGCGCGGGATCGCCGACATCGCCGGCCCGGAGCGGCTCGCGGCGATCGTCAACACCGGCGATGACATCGAGATCTACGGCGCGCACGTGTCACCCGATCCCGATCTCGTCTCCTTCTGGCTGGCGGATGCGATCGACGAGCGCGGCTGGGGCCTTGACGGTGACAGCTTCGCGGTGATGGATGCGCTGCGCGAGCTCGGCGTCGAGGTCTGGTTCAACCTCGGCGACCGCGACCTCGCGTGGTGCCTCGAGCGCGCGCGGATGCTCGCCGATGGGATCGGCGCGACCGCAGCGCTCGCTCGCCTCAACGAGGCGCTCGGTGTGCGCTCGCAGGTGCTGCCGATGAGCGATGACCCGGTGCGCACCTGGGTCCGCACCGGCCCGTCGGGCTGGCTCACCTTCCAGGAGTTCATGATCCGCGAGCGCGCGTCCGGGCTGCTCGAGGGGCTCGAGTACCGCGGCGCCGAGCAGGCGCGTCCGAGCGCCGAGGTGCTCGCGGCGATCGCGCGGGCGAGCGTGATCGTGATCGGCCCGTCGAACCCGCTCGCCTCGATCGCGCCGATCCTGGCGGTGCCCGGGATCCACGACGCGCTGCAGGCCGCGAACGCGCCCGTGCTCGCCGTCAGCCCGATCGTGGCGGGCGAGGTGATCAAGGGTCCGACGGCATCGTTCATGGCCTTCGGCGCGCTCGAGTTGAGCGCCGACGGGATCGCGGACTTCTACGGCGAGCTGCTGGACGGGATCATCGCCGACGAAGACGTCGGGCGACTGACGACCCTGCAGACCGACACGCGGATGCACGACCGCGACGCGCGCGCTCGGCTGGCCGAGCAGACGCTGTCGTTCGCGTACGCCCTCGCCGGCTAGCGGCTAGCTCAGGCGAACTCGTCGGGGTGCTGTTCGCGCCACTGTGCCAGCGCTGCGAGTCCTCCGTCGATCACGCGGCCGAGGAACGTGGCGCGGTCGTTGGCGTGCGGCAGCGGCTCGTCGGGCACCGCGACGCCGAGGAACTCGCACAGCGGCTCCCAGCCGTCGGTCACCTTCCAGACGAGCAGGCGCTCGGGCGGCACGGCGCGCTTGACCTGCTCGTTGTGCGCGTGCATCTGCTCGATCAGCTGCTGCGGCTCGCGGCCGTTCGCAAACGTGCCCTGCGGGCCCCAGAACATCCGGTCGACGAGCGCCAGATAGCTCTCCCACATCGGGTCGATCTGCGCGCGCGCTCGCGAAACGAGCGGCATCACCGACTCCCCGAAGGACATGTTCACGATCGTCTCGCGGAAGCTCGGCTCCCACGACTCGCCATCGCGCACGCTCAGCAGCACCTTCGCGTCGGGGTAGGCCTCCATCAGCTCGCGGTAGAAGTAGCCCCCGGGCCAGTCCGTGCTCGAGCGCTGGCCGGCGAACACCTCATCCCACGGCGTCTCGCCGTCGAGCGCCCGGTTCCACAGCGGCACCTGCGTGGGCAGGTCCGCGAGCACGTTCACCCAGTGGTAACAGGGCGCCAGTCCCAATGATTCGAACGCCAACTTCTGAGTGAGGGTGCCGGTTCGCGGCAGGCCCGCCCCTATCAATTCGATGCTCATCTGCGTGCAATCTCTCCCAGGACGCGTTTAATGCCTGTAACCTAGCGCGTGGCGCTGCCGGGGCCGTTGCGTGAGGGTCAAAGGACCTGCCAGGCGCGCGAAGAACTCGATTAAGAAGGCCGCCCGGGCACCAGCTAGTGTGGAGTCTTGCGCATATCGTCGGAACCACAACTGGACGGTACTGACCGGGTTAGACCAGGTACGTTCCCCGCCTCACAAGGAGTCTCGACTTTGTACAACGACGGCTCGAACCGCGGCCTCCAAGGATCCGCTCTCGCCGAACCGCTTGCAGCTCCGCGCCGCGCCGCCCGCCGCGCCGGCACGCGAATCGCGGCGATCGCGGTCTCAGACTCCGAGGACGTCCTCTCGCAGGATCAGGTGCTCGAGCGCCTGGGCCTCGCAGGCGACGAGTTCGCGGAGCGGATCTTCGCGCGCAGCGGCGTCGAGCGCCGCCATCTGAACCTGAGCGAGGACTTTCTCGGGCGCACGATGCAGGGCCGCGCCAAGCAGATCGAGCACGATCTCCTGAGCCACTCGATCCGGGCGATCGACACGCTGGCGCTCGACCCGTCACAGATCGCCACGGTCGTCAGCTCGAGCCTTTACTCGCTCGGCTGCCCGACGCTCGCGCATCAGGTCGTGGATCACTACGCGATGGACCCGAGCACCGACAAGTACCACGTCAGCGGCGTCGGCTGCGCGAGCGCGGTGCCGCTGATGCGGCTCGCGGCCCAGACGATGCACGCGAGCCCTGGCAGGCACGCGCTGGTCGTGGCCGCCGAGTCGATGAGCGGCATCCTCACGCGCGCCACCGCCGAGGATCCGAAGGCCAAGACGGTTGGCTCGGCGCTGTTCGGAGACGGCTGCGCCGTGGCGCTGCTCTCCGACGACGCGTCGGCTGACGGGCCGATCATCCTCGACTCCCAGGTCCACCAGCTCTCGCACACGCTCGACGCGGTGCGCCTCGATCTGAGCGCCGAGGACAGCTATCTGCATCTCGCCCGCGACCTGCCGGACCTGGCCGGCGAGGGTCTGCCTGACGTCGCCGCGGCGTTCCTGCGCCGCAACCAACTCGAGCGCTCGGACATAGACCACTGGATGGCCCACCCCGGCGGCAGGCGCGTCGTCGAGAACGTGCAGAGCGCGCTCGAGCTCTCGCACGAGGACCTCGCCACGAGCTGGAGCTCGCTGGCCGAGCACGGAAACGTCGGCACACCGTCGATCCTGTACGTGCTCAAAGAGACGATCGAGCGCCGTACGCCAGAGCCGGGTGAGCACGGGCTGCTGGTGACGATCGGCCCCGGGGTGACCCTCGGGCTGATGCTGCTCGGCTGGTAGCGCCGGCGCCACTATCGTCTGCCGGTAGATGCGCACCGCAGCGATCCTGCCCGTGAAGCGCTTCACGCGCGCCAAGCAGCGCCTCGGCGCGAGCGTCGCCGACCCGCTGCGAAGGGAGCTCGCGGAAGCGATGGTCGCCGACGTGCTGCTCGCGCTTGCGCAGACGCGCGCGATCGAGCTGACGATCCTCGTGACCGGCGAGCGCTCGGTCGCCGCGGCGGCGCGCGAGCTCGGCGCGATCGTGATCGAGGACGAGCACGAAGACGGGCAGCCGGCGGCGGCGAAGCTCGGTGTGCAGCGGGCGCTCGCGGCCGGCATCGAGCGCGTGCTGTGCGTCCCCGGAGACTGCCCCACGCTCGACCCGGCAGAGCTGAACGCGCTGCTCGACGGCGGCCCGGATAACGCCAGCGCCGGCCATGTCGTGGTCGTGCCCGATCGCCACGGCACCGGCACCAACGGTCTGCTGCTCGCGCCCGCGGATGCCATCTCCCCCAGCTTCGGGCCCGACAGCTGCGAGCGCCACCGCGCGCTCGCCCTCGAGGCGGGCGTCGCGTGCCGCGTCGAGCGCGTCCCGTCGCTGCTGCTCGACATCGACACGGGCGCCGACCTCGACGTGCTGCGCGCGCGGCTCGCGGGCCATCCCGCGCGCGCGTCGCGCACCAGAGCCGTGCTCGGGCAGGGTGAACGCGCGGGCGTGCTCTCGATGAGCGGCTGCGGCTGAGCAGCGCGGCGTGGCGAGCCCTCTCAGCACGGAGCCTGCCCGGCCTGCCGGAGGTGCACGCGGGTGACGACCTCGCCGCGCTGATACTCGCGGCACTCGGCGCTGAGCGTCTGCGCGACGGTCAGCTGGTGGCGATCGCCCAGAAGGCGGTCTCAAAGTCAGAGGGCGCGATCGTGGCGCTGGCGGATGTGCGCCCCGGTCCCCGCGCGCTCGAGCTGGCCGCCGCGCCGCCGGGCGGCGAGGCGAAGGACCCGCGCGCGGTGCAGGTCGTGCTCGACGAGTCGCGCGAGGTGCTGCGCGCCGAGCGCGGCGTGCTGATCTGCCGCACCCGCCACGGCTTCGTGTGCGCCAACGCCGGCGTCGATGCGTCGAACGCCTCGCAGGGCGGCGGCGCGGACACGCTGGTGCTGCTGCCGCGCGACGCCGACGCGTCGGCGCGCCGGATTCGAGCGCGCCTGCGCGAGCTGAGCGGCGCGCAGGTAGCGGTCCTGATCAGCGACAGCTTCGGACGCGCATGGCGTCACGGGCAGCTCGACGTCGCGATCGGGCTCGCGGGCATGCAGCCGCTCGACGACTGGCGCGGGCGCACCGACGCGAGCGGCCTCGAGCTGCAGGCGACCTGGCTGGGGGTCGCGGACGCCGCCGCTGCGAGCGCCGACCTGGCGCGGGCGAAGGACTCGCGCGAGCCGGTGGTGATCCTCGAAGGGCTCGAGCGCTTCTTCACCGAGCAGGACGGCCCCGGGGCGGCGGCGCTGCTGCGTCCGCTGCAGGAGGATCTGTTTCGCTGACGCGCGACCAGAAGCGGATGAACTCGCGCTCGTGGCCGATGCCGCACTCGAGCGCGAGGCGCTGCCCGAGGGGCGCGTCCGACAGGCTCTCCTGCAGTTGCTCATACGCCTCCAACTGGCGGCTGTGGGCCTCGAGTTGCGAGGCTGCAAGCGCGGCCGGGTCGCCGCCGAAGAACAGCTTCAGCGTGCTCGCGTCGCGCAGTTCGTACAGCTGCGTGGCCGGCTCGTTGCGCCACTGTCCCAGCAGCTCGCGGCCGCGCTCGGTGAGGCTGTAGATGCGCCGGCGCCGCCCGGTCTGCTCCTGGCGCTCGTCGAGCAGGCCCTCGCCGGCGAGGCGCGCGCACTCTGTGTAGAGCTGCGTGTGCGGAATCGACCAGAAGTTGCTGGTGCTCATCTGCGCGGCCCGCTTGAGGTCATACGGCGTCGCCTCGCCGGTGAGCTCGAGCAGCCCCAGCACGATGTAGGAGGCCTCGGTGAGGCGCGGCCGCGGCTGCTCCTCGGACTGTGCGGATCGCTCGCTTGACATGTCGCGCAGCGTAGCGTACGGTACGAATGATTCGAGTCGAACCATTTGGGAGGTACCATGACGGCGTTGACGACGACCAAGGCGACGGAGCCCTCGCTCGGCTTCTCGACACTCGATCAGGAGGTGGTGCTGGACGAGTTGACGCTCACCGGTGAGCTGCCGAGCTGGCTGCGCGGGTCACTGCTGCGGACCGGCCCGGCCAAGTTCGAGGTCGGCGGTGCTCAGCGCATGCGCCACTGGTTCGACGGCCTGGCGATGCTGCACCGCTTCACGGTCGAGGACGGTCGCGTCTCATACGGCAACCGCTTCCTCGAGAGTCGCTCCTATCGGGCGGCACAGGAGCGCGGCGAGATCGTCTACGGCGAGTTCGCGACCGACCCGTGCCGCTCGCTTTTCAAGCGCGTGCAGAGCCTGTTCTCGCCCGGCAGCGAGCTCTCAGACAATGCCAACGTGAACGTCGCAAGGCTGGGCGAGCGCTTCGTCGCGATGACCGAGACGCCGCTGCCGGTGCAGTTCGACCCGCAGACGCTGGAGGCGGCGGCGGTGCGGCCGTTCGTCGCGCCCGGACAGCTGAGCACCGCGCACCCACACCGGGATCGTGCCAGCGGCGGGATGCTCAACTACGCGGCTCAGCTCGGGCGTCGCAGCAGCTATCGCTTCTTTGCGCTCGAACCGCGCAATGGAGCGCAGGAGCCGCTCACCCCGCGGACGATCGCGTCGCTGCCCGTGAAGCAGCCCGCCTACATGCACTCCTTCGGGCTGACCGAGCGCTGGCTCGTGCTCGCGGAGTTCCCGTTCGTCGTCAACCCGCTGGCGCTCGCGCTGTCCGGTCGCCCGTATATCGAGAACTACCGCTGGAGGCCCGAGCTGGGCACGCGCTTCACGCTCGTGGACCGTGCCAGCGGCGCGTCCATGGCGGGCTTTCAGACCGATGCGTGCTTCGCCTTTCACCACGTCAACGCCTACGACGACGGCGAGGAGGTCATCGTCGATCTGTGCGCGTACGCGGACGCGGGCGTGATCGAGGATCTCTATCTCGAGCGCCTGCGCGCCGGCAAGCCGATCGCCTCAGCGACGCTCACGCGCTTCCGCCTGCGCCCATCCGATCGCGCGGTCAGCCGCGAAGTGCTCGCCGACGGCGACATCGAGCTGCCGCGGATCAACTACGGGCGCTGTAACGAGCATCCCTACCGCTACGTGTGGGGTGTCGGCAACGGGCCCGGCGGCTGGCTCGAGCGGATCGTCAAGGTGGACACCATCGAGCACTCCACGCGGGCTTGGGAGCAACCCGGCTGCTATCCGGGCGAGCCGGTGTTCGTGGCGCGCCCCGGCGCCGAGGCCGAGGACGACGGTGTGCTGCTGTCGGTGGTGCTCGACGCGCACGCCGGCATTTCATTCCTACTCGTGCTCGACGCCGTCGACCTACGCGAGCTCGCGCGCGCTGAGGCTCCGCATCACATCCCGTTCGGCTTTCACGGTCAGTTCGCGCGCGACTGCGCGTAACGACACCCGCCGCGGCAGGAGGCTGGCCCAAACCGGGCTCGCTTGCTAGCGTTATCGGCACCCGAAGGGGGGCCATGTGAGTACCGGTCAAGCGATACTCCCGGCGAGTGCGCGAAGAGGCATAGAAAGCACAGGGGTGCCTGTGGCGCTGCGCTGCGCCGACGGCGGGGGCGAACGGATCGGCGACGGCGAGCCGGTCGTCGAAGTGGTCGCAGTCAACGCCCACGGTCTCGCCGCCCTGCGCTCGCGCTCGGAGCTGCGGATCGCCGAGGCGTACCTCGGCGGTGACATCGACATCGCCGGCGACCTCGTCGCGGCGATGCGCCTGCGGGCGGCGCTGTCAGACGTCCGGCCGCTGCTGCGCGCGTGGACCGTGCTGCAACCGCTGCTGTTCGGGCGCCGGCGCCTGAACCCGCGTTGGATCGCCAAACACTACGACTCACAGAACATGCAGCTCTACGGGATCGACGAGCGCTACAACGTCTACACACCGGGTCTGTATGGGAGCGACGACGAGTCGCTCGAGGATGGCGCGACGCGCAAGCTCGAGTACGCGTACGAGCACCTTGGGCTGCGGGCCGGCGCGACGCTGCTCGATGTGGGCTGCGGGTGGGGAGGCTTCCTGCGCTATTGCGCCGAGCGCGGAGTCGAGGCGACGGGCATCAGTCTCTCGCGAGATCAGCTTGCGCACGCGCGTTCGCGCCTCGATGACGAGCAACTCGACGCCCAGACGCTCTACCAGGATTTCTTCACCTATGAGCCGCGGCGCCAGTTCGATGCGATCAGCCTGATGGGCTCGATCGAGGATCTAGCGAACTACCGCGCGGTCATGCGTCGCCTCCAGCGCTGGCTGCGGCCGGGGGGTCGCGTCTACATGGACTTCGCATCCAAGGACCGTCCGTGGGGAATCTCCACGTTCGTGACAAGGCATGTCTGGCCCGGTGCGTTCCGGCTGGTGTACCTGCCGTCGTTCACTCGGGCGCTCGCGCGCTCGCACTTCGATGTGGTGGCGCTCGAGAACGACCGGCGCAACTACTACCTGTGGCCGCTGAAAGCGCTCGAGCGTTGGACCGATCGGCGCGCTGAGATCGTGGCTGCAACCGATGAGCGCACGTGGCGCCTGATGAGTCTGCTGATGGCCGGAGCGGCGCACTTCATGAGCGAGCAGTCGATCCTGTTCACCGCGTATCGCGTCACGCTCGAGTCTCGCGCCGCCCCGCGACGGCGGGGCAGCGCGCCTACAGTCCGTGATGTGGCCACTCGGGCGTGAGATCTCCGGCCTTGAAGGCCGCCGCTCCGAGCGTGTGGGGGTCTCGCCGCATGAACATCGAAATCACCATTTCCGCCTCGATCCGCAGCCGCTCCTCGAGCGTGCGTCCGACCCCGCGCATGATGCTCTCCTTGTCACTGCGAATCGCTCCCTGAGGCAACGCGGCGATCTCGTGCGCTAGCTCCTGCGCGCGTGTCAGCGCCTGTCCACGCGGGACGATCTCGTTGACCAAGCCGATCCGCAGCGCCTCGTCGGCGTCTATCCGGCGCCCGGTGATGACCAGCTCCATCGCCTTGGCGAAGCCGACAACGAGCGGCAGCCTGACCGTCATGCCGTCGCCGCCGACGATGTTCCATCGGCGCTCGAGCGCGCCGAACTCGGCGTTGGCGGCTGCGATTCGGATATCGGCCAACAGCGCCGTCTCGAGTCCGGCGGCGAACGCGTAGCCGTTGACGGCGGCGATCACGGGCTTGAAGATGTCCGTCTTGCGTGTGTAACCGCACTCGCCGGCGCTGTTGTAGAGCCCAACTCGGTAAGCGTCGTAGTCGCCGAGCTCATTCAAACCCGCAGCGTCCCGGAGATCCCATCCGGCGCAGAACGTCGTCTCTCCTGCGCCGGTGATCACCAGCACGAAGGCGTCGTCGTCGTCACGAAAACGTTGCCAGGCATCGTGCAGCTCGGCATTCATCGCGCGGTTGACCGCGTTGTGCTGATGCGGACGGTTGTAGGTCAGCGTCACGACGTGCCCGGACTGCTCATACAGCAACGTCTCGTAATCCATCGATGCCTCCACGGCCGGCTGGTGAGGCGATCCTATCGCCCTCGCCCGAGTGTGAACGTGCTCGCGAGCTAGCCACCCACCTTCGGTGCGTCCCCGGCATACTCCCAAGGCAGATGGTCGAGCACAAGGTCGAGTTGGTCCACCGTGCCTACGCCGCTTGGAATCGGGGTGATATCGACGCGCTGCTCGATTGCTACAGCCAGGACACCGAGATACATCCATTTTTGAGTGACCTCGGCGGCAAGGTCTATCGCGGCCATCGCGGCGTGCGGCGCTGGTACGCCGACGCGAACGAGCCATGGGATCAGCTGCTGGCGGAACCGAAGGAGGTAATCGTGCACGAGGAGGATGTGGTGATCCTCGTGCACGCGCGGGGACATGGCCGGGGCAGCGGCATAGACATCGATGCGCACATCGTGCACGTGGTGAAAATCGAGGCCGGCAGGGTCAGACACCTGGATGGGTTCGCCTCCGAGCACGACGCGCGACGTGCGTTGGGCGAGCGTTGGCCGCCGACTGCGGCTGCGAAGCGCAGCGGCTGAGCGGCCCCGCGCACGCATCGAGGGGGCGGCGTAGGCGGGGCGCGGCGCCGGTCGTCAGGCCGCGACCGGGACGCCGCCCGCGGCGGGCGGGGACGCCAGCGGGTAGCGCCGCCTGATCCCATACAGCGTCGTGCGCTCGGCCGCGGGGCGCCCGGCCTCGTGCGCGGCCGCGACGAGCTGCTCGGGCTCGAGGCGCGTGCCGTGGTAGCTGCCCGCGAGCCGGCTGATCGACTCCTCCATCAGCGTGCCGCCGAGGTCGTTGACGCCCCAGCGCAGCGACTCAGTGGCGGCGTCGAGGCCCATCTTCACCCAGCTCGCCTGCACGCTCGCGACGGTGCGCCCGAGCGCGAGTCGAAACACGGCCGTGTGCTTGAGGTTCTCAGCTCGAGAGATCTCCTCCACGCCATGCGTCCGTCCCAGCAGCGTTTGGAAGGGGATGAACGACAGCGGCACGAACTCGGTGATGCCGCCCGTTCGCTCCTGCAGCTCGCGGATCACGCGCATGTGCTCGGCGAGCTCCCACGGCTCCTCGATGTGCCCGAACATCACGGTGGCGGTGGAGCGCAGTCCTGCCGCGTGCGAGGCCTCGATGATCTCCACCCAGCGCGCGACAGGAAGCTTGTTGGGTGAGATGCGCTCACGCACGCCATCGTGGAGCACCTCGGCGGCGGTGCCCGGCGTCGAGCCGAGGCCCGCGTCGCGCAGGCGCGCGAAGACCTCTGCCGGGCTCAGCCCGGAGATGTCACACATGTGGGCGATCTCCATCGGGCTGTAGGCGTGCAGGTGCAGCTCCGAGCCCGCCGCTCTCGCGGTCGCCTTCGCGAGGCGCAGCCAGCCGAGGTAGTCCTCGAGCGCCCAGTCGGGGTGGATGCCGGATTGGATGCACAGCTCGGTGGCGCCGAACTCGAGCGCGTCGTGGATGCGCGCGACGAACTCGCGCTCGTCGTGCTCGTAGGCGTCGGGCGAGCGCTTGCCCTGTCCGAAGCCGCAGAATGCACAGCCGACGGTGCATACGTTGGAGATGTTGATGTTGCGGTTGACGACGAAGGTCACCAGCTCGCCCACCAGCTCGGCGCGCAGCTCGTCGGCGGCCGTGCGCATGTCCTCGATCGCCGGCGGCCGCGTCTCGGCGAACATCGCCGTCAGCTCCTCGGCGCTCAGGGCGCGGCCCTCACGCGCGCGCTCGATCGCGCCGCCAACGAGGTCGGGGCGGATCGGGGTCGGGGGGTCGGTACGCCCAGACCCGCGACGCGGGATGAAGCTCCAGTACTTGACCTTGATCGTGTCCATCACGCCCTGCGCGACCCACTCGGGGTCGATGTACTGCGGGTACACGCACAGCCGCTCGGTCAGCGCGACGCCGTCCTGCTGCAGCCGCTTGCGCACCTGGTGCGGCGAGGGGAACGGATGCTCGGGGGAGATGTGGTCGCCGTTGGCGCTCAGCCCGCCGAGATCGCTCGCGCCGGCGGCCACGAGCTCACCCCACCAGTCGGCGAGGTTCGGCGGGATCTGGATGCCGACGTCGGGCATCAGCCGCCGCGTCTCGGTGATCAGCCGCTTCATGTCCTCGATGTTCACCGGGCACGCCCACTCCGGCAGCGCCAGCTCCGGGCGTGAGTCGGCGACCCCCGTACGCCAGTATTCGCGCGCGGCCGTATCGGCGATCTGCGCGGGCTCCTGGCCGTAGTAGCGCTGGTGTGGCACGAAGTTCTGCAGGATCACCTCCTGGATGTGCCCGTACTCGGCGTGGGCCGCGGCGATCGCTTCGAGCGATTCCACGCGCTCCTGCTCGGTCTCGCCGATCCCCACCAGGATGCCGCTGGTGAACGGGATCCGCAGCTCGCCGGCCTCGCGGATCGTCTGCAGACGCCGCGCCGGGTGCTTCGTCGGCGATCCCGCGTGCACGGTCTCCATCAGTCGCTCGGAGACCGACTCCAGCATCAAGCCCTGCGACGCGGTCACCTCGCGCAGCCGCGCGAGATCCTCGCGCGTGAGCACGCCGAGGTTCGTGTGCGGCAACAGGCCTCGCTCGAGCGCGCGCTCGCACGTCCACACGACGTAGGCGGTGAAGTCCTCGTGGCCGTACTCATGCAGGCGCGCGGCCACGTCCGGGTTGACCTCGGGGCGCTCGCCGGTCAACACCAAGAGCTCCTTGACCTGGCGACGCGCGGCGGCGTCGATGATCTCGAGTACCTCCTCGGGCGCGTACAGATGCGCCTGGTGGGTGGCGAAGGCGCAGTACTTGCAGTAGCAGCGGCAGGTCCGCGACAGCGACAGCGTCAGGTTGCGCGAGAAGGTCACCCGGCGACGCATTGGCATGAGTCTAGGGCGCTAGGGGAGGCTGAGCCGAAAAGCGCTAGCCGGCGCGATTGGAGCGGGCCCTCAGCAGCGCGCGCCCGCTCGTCAAGGGATGGCTGATCAGAGTGCTCACGCGACCGGCGAGCGAAGCTATAGGCTGCGTCGATGCCCTCGGTGTTGTTGACAGGCGCCGGCCGCGGAATCGGTCAGGCGACCGCGCTGAAGCTCGCTGCCGGCGGCTGGGACGTGCTCGCCGGTGTCCGGCGCCCTGAGGACGGCGAGGCGCTGGTCGCAGCGAGCGCAGGCGGGCGGATCACGCCGCTCCTGCTCGACGTCACCGACGCCGCCCAGATCGACGCGCTGGAGGAGACGCTGCCCGAGCGCGTCGACGCGCTCGTCAACAACGCCGGAATCGTCGTGCCCGGCCCCGTGGAGGGCGTGACGGTCGAGGACCTGCGGCGACAGCTGGAGGTCAACGTCGTGGGGCAGGTCGCGGTGACGCAGGCGCTGCTGCCGCGGCTGCGGGCCAGCCGCGGCCGCGTGGTGTTCGTCTCCTCGGTCGGCGGCCGCGTGGCGACCCCGATGATGGGCCCCTATTCGGCTTCCAAGTTCGCGCTCGAGGGTCTCGCCGACTCGCTGCGCATCGAGCTGCGCCGCTGGGGCATCCGCGTTGTCCTGATCGAGCCGGGCGCGATCGACACCGACCTCTGGCGGCTGGCGCCCGACACCGCCCGCGACGCCGAAGAGGCGCTGGCGCCGCAGCTGCGCGAGCTGTACGCCGAGCATCTGTCCGGGATCAAGAAGACGATCCCGCGCGTGCAGAAGCAGGCCGCGCCCGCGGCTCGCGTGGCCGACGTGATCGAGCGAGCGCTCAGCGCCCCGCGACCGCGGGCCCGCTACCTGGTGGGCACCGACGCGCGCGTGCAGACGTTGATCGGAACGGCGTTGCCGACGCGCGCGGCCGACGCTGCGATCGCGTTGTTCACCGGCACGCCGTCCGCTCGATAGCGCCTTCTACTCAGCCCGCGGCCGGCTCCGCTGCGCCGGCGACCGCCGATGCCTGTTCGACCGGATGCTCGCTCACCGCGCCGTTGCCGGAACCGCCGATGCCGAGGCCCTCGCGCAGCCGCGCGCCAAGATCGGCGTCCACCTGCTGCCAGTGTCCGACTGCGCGCACCTGGACCTCCCGGCTGACGTCGTTGCCGAGGTGTCCAATGAGGTTCGCCGCGAGATGGTCGCGGTCATCCGCGGAGAGCACCTCGCGGTAGAGGGAGCCCGCCTGCCCGTAGTCGTCGTCCTGACTGTGCAGCGTCTGCGCGGCGCGGACGATCTCCCCGTCGGCCTGCCACGAGGGGTCGGGGTAGCGCTGCTGGTCGGCCTCGGGGCCACCGAAGCTGTTCGGCGCGTACACCGGCTGCGCGCCCGAGTGCTCGTAGCGCATCGCGCCGTCCTTGTTGTAGGTGTGCACCTCGCTCTTGGGGCGGTTGATCGGCAGCTGCAGGTAGTTCGGGCCGATGCGGTAGCGGTGCGTGTCGGGGTAGCTGAACATCCTCCCCAGCAGCATCCGGTCGGGGCTCGGGCCGATGCCCGGCACCATGTTCGCCGGCTCGAACGACGCCTGCTCGACTTCGGCGAAGTAGTTCTCGGGGTTGCGGTCGAGCACCAGGCGCCCGATCGTCACCGGCGGATAGTCGCTGTGCGGCCAGACCTTCGTCAGGTCAAACGGGTTGAAGCGGTAGTCCTTGGCGTCGTCGAACGGCATGATCTGCATCTCCAGACGCCATTCAGGCGCGTCGCCACCGGCGATCGACTCGAACAGGTCGCGCAGGTGATGGTCGGCGTCCTCGGCGGCCATCGCCTTCGCCTCGGCGTCGGTGAAGCACTCGATCCCCTGGACCGTCTTGAAGTGGTACTTGACCCAGAAGCGATCGCCGCCCGCGTTGACCCACATGAACGTGTGGCTGCCGTAGCCGTTCATGTGGCGCCACGTCTTCGGCGTGCCGCGGTCTGACATCAGGAACGACACCTGGTGGTATGACTCGGGCGAGAGCGACCAGAAGTCCCACTGCGCGTTGTTCGAGCGCGTGTTCGTGTCGGGCATGCGCTTCTGCGAGTGGATGAAGTCCGAGAACTTCGACGGGTCCTTGATGAAGAAGATCGGCGTGTTGTTGCCAACCAGGTCGTAGTTGCCGTCCTCGGTGTAGAACTTCAGCGCGAACCCGCGCGGGTCGCGCACGGTGTCGGCCGAGCCGAGCTCGCCGGCGACCGTCGAGAAGCGCAGGAAGGTGTCGGTCCGCTTGCCGACCTGCGACAGGAAACTCGCGCTTGTCCACTGCGTCACGTCCTCGGTGACTTCGAAGAAGCCGTGCGCGGCGCCGCCCTTGGCGTGGACGACGCGCTCGGGCACGCGCTCGCGGTTGAACTGCGCCATCTTCTGGATCACGTAGTGGTCCTGCAGCAGGATCGGGCCATCCGGGCCGACGGTCAGCGAGTGCTCGTCGCTTGCTGCCGGGATGCCCGCGTCGGTGGTGGTGCGGGGCGGCTTGTCGCTCATTGCGTCATTCCTCCGTCGTCGTTGGTCGTTGGCTGGGCGTCCGGCGCTGGACCTCTCCGATCGTAAAGCTTCCGCGCCGCTCTATCCTGCACGGCCGTGAGCCAGGTGCAGCCCGAGCAGGCCCCTCCCGCCCAGGCACAGGTCTATCTGGCCCGCCACGGCCAGACGGCGTACAACCACGAGGGCCGCTTCCAGGGCCAGCAGCAGGTGCCGCTCGACGACACCGGGCGCGCTCAGGCCGCGGAGCTGGCGCAGCGGGCCAGCGGCTACGGCTTTCGCGCGCTTTGGTGCAGCCCGCTGCTGCGCGCCCGCGAAACGGCCGACATCGTTGCGGCGCAGCTCGGCCTCGAGCCCAAAGAGGACGCGCGCCTGATGGAGACCGACGCCGGTGACTGGACGGACCTGACGTTCGCCGAGGTCCGCGCCCAGGCGCCGGAGCGCTTCGACGCCTTCGCCGCTGCCGAGCCGGGCTTCAGCTTCCCCGGCGGCGAGTCCTTCGCCGAGCAGGAGGTGCGCGTGAGCGCCGCGCTCGCCGACATCGAAAAAGGCGAGCTGCCGGCGCTCGTGGTCTGCCACGGAATGGTCATCCGAGCCGCGTTCGCCAGTCGCGCAGGAGACGGCGTCGTGCCCTTCCAACGGGTGCCCAACGCAGCGCTCGTGCCACTCGACCCCGCGGCGGCCGCGAGGGCGGCTGCGCGGGACGAGCTGGGCGGCGGCGCGCCCACGATCGCGAGCTGAGGTTCAGCTCGATGTCACGGGCGCACGCGCGCCGATGAACTCGAGCAGCGCCTTGTTCACCTGATCGGCGTGGGTCCACGCGATCGCGTGCGGGCCGCCGTCGATCACGACGAGCTTCATGTCCTTGATCATGCCCGGCAGACGCTTGCCGGTCTTTTCAAACGGCAGAATCCGATCAGCGTCACCTTGGACGACCAGCACCGGCAGGTCGATCTTCGCCAGGTCCTGACGAAAGTCGGTCTCCCAGGTCTCGATGCACGCCACCGCGGCTGTCGCGGACGCGTCGGTGGCGATGTTCCAACTCGCCTGGAATGCCTGTTCGCTGACCAGCGTCCCTCCGAAGACGTCCATGTTGTAGAAGTTGTCGAGGAAGCCCTTCAGGAACGCCGGGCTGTCCGCCATCGCTTCCTTGGTGAAGCCATCGAAGAGGCTGCCGGGGAGCCCCTCGGGGTTGTCGTCGGCCTGGAGCAGGAACGGCGGAATCGGGGACACGAGCACCGCCCGCTCGACCCGTTCGGAGCCGCGTGTACCCAGATAGCGCGTGACCTCACCGGTGCCCATCGAGTGTCCGACGAGCGTCACGTGCCGAAGATCGAGATCGTCCAAGAGCGTGCTCAGATCCGCCGCGAAGGTGCCGTAGTCATAGCCGCTCGTCGGCTGGCTGGATTTACCGAATCCGCGGCGGTCGTAAGTGATCACCCGGTGCCCGGCTTTCATCAGGACCGGGACCTGCTTGTCCCACGCGCGGCCACTCAGCGGGTAGCCGTGGATGAGGACCATCGGCGTTCCCGAGCCGTGATCCTCGTAGTACAGGTCAATCGAGCCAGAGTTCTCTTGACCAACGGAGATGTAGGGCATGACGCTCCTCCTGTCGAGCGTGGTTCTCCCGGCCCGTGCGGCCGGGCATGATCGCGGAGCTGGTCGCGGGCCCCGGCTCGTTGACAGCCCCACGCCGAAGCTACTCCTTTGCTCGTGGTGGTGTCACTTGGCCGGCGACCAACGCTGGATGACCTGGAGCGTCCTCACCCGTGCGACACCGCATCGCGACTCAGACGCTCAATGTCTAGTCTCATGGATGTGCTGGAGCGATTCACCGAACACGCCGGAGCGGCGGCAAGCCGACGACGATGACGGACATCGGCGACGGCCCCTTTCAGCAGGGCGAGCCCATATGGGTGATGGAGGCCGACGGCTCGCAGCGCCCTGCGGAGTACATCGGCGTGCGCGAGACGATGGACCGCTGGTTCGGAGGACCCCCGCCGTCCTGGTCCTCTACACCGACACACGCTCAGGAGGAGCCGTAGAGGTAGCTCGCGTGATCCCGCGCGAGAGCAGCGATTGACGAGCGGAACGCCGCCGCACTGAAAGAGCCCAGTGGCACGGCAACCAAGCGCAAGCGACCCCGACGGCCGAGCCATCACCGAGACGCCGGTCGTGCGCCTGGCGGCGCCATCGGTTCGCGGAGTGCTGCGGATAGCGCTGATCCTTGTCGGCTGCGCCATCGCCCTGTACCTGTTGTGGCGGGTGCGCACGGTCGTGCGGCTCGCGGGGATCAGCCTGTTCCTTGCACTCGCGCTTGTCCCGATCGTCGATTCACTCGAGCGACGCACGCGTCTACCCCGGGCGGTGATGATCCTGGCCGTGTTCGTGGTGCTGATCGCCAGCGTCATCGTCGTCGGCGCGGTGGTGGCGCCGAGCATGGTCAAGGAGGTCGGCCAGCTCTCGCGGGACGCGCCGCAATACGCGCGTGACCTGCGCACCAACTCGACCTTCCGCCACTACGACAACCGCTACCACATCAGCCCGAAGCTCGTGCAGGACGCGCGCAGGCTGCCGCAGTCGCTGGGCCACCTCGCCGGGCCGCTCAAGGACGTGACGGTGTCGGCTTTCAGCTTCATCGGCCAGTTCGTCACGGTGCTGGCCCTGACCTTCCTGCTGATTCTGCACGGTCGCCAGTACGTGGGCATGGCGGTTTCACTCACCGGACCACGTGAAGCGCGATACCGGCGGCTGGTGCTCGAAATCGAGCAGGCGGTCGCAAAATACGTGCTCGGCAACATCGCGATCAGCGGCCTTGCCGCGCTCGCCACGTGGATCGTGCTGTCGATTCTGGGCGTGCCCTACGCGCTGTCGCTGGGCATCGTCGTCGGCTTCTTCGACCTGATCCCGCTGGTCGGAGCGACGCTCGGCGCGATCGTCGTGGCGCTCGCCACGGTGACCGTGCACTTCCCGCTCGCGACGATCGTGTGGGTCGCGTTCATCATCGTGTGGCAGCGCTTCGAGGACTACGTGATGCAGCCCATGGTCTACGGGCGCGCGCTGCACGTCAACCCGCTCGTGACGATCGTCGCGGTGCTCGCAGGAGCCGAGCTGCTCGGGATCCTCGGGGCGCTGATCGCAATTCCCACAGCCGCTGCGATCCAGATCATCCTCACCGACTGGTGGTCCTCGCGAGCTGCCGCGCGGGCGCCGGCGGCCCCCGCCGAGCACGGCGCCGGCGCTGGGTGAGCTGGCGATGCGTGAGTCGTGATGGCGGACGGGACCGACGCGACACCCGTTCCCTCGAGGCCCGCGCCCGAGACCGAGACCGAGACCGAGCCGGCGCGCCACAGCCGACACACCCTGAGAATCGCCCGGGGCCACCTGCGCAGCAGGCTCCTCAAGCTCGCCGGCTACCTGGTCGTGGTCTACCTCATCGTGAAGCTGCTGCCGGGGCTCGAACAGGCGCTGAGCAGCCTGGAGCGGGTCAGCTGGGAATGGGTGGTGGTGGCCGTCGCGATCGAGGTCGTGTCAGAGACCGGCTTCGTCACTTCCTGGCGCGCGATCGTCGATCCGGAAGATCTCCTGAGCCGCGACGGTCGCGGCGAGCGAATGGGCACGCGCGTGGCCTGGGCGCAGCTGGGAGGCGGGATGCTAGTCCCCGGCGGCTCGCTGTCGAGCGTCGGCGTCGGAGCCTGGATCCTGCACCGCTTCGGGATGCCGACCAAGCTCGTCGCCGAGCGCCAGTTCAACCTCAGCTTTCTCAACACCGGCATCGACGCGCTCGCGTTGATCGCCTTCGGCGTCGGACTCGCGAGCGGGATCTTCCCTGGCGAGCAGAAGCTCACGCTGACGCTGCTGCCGGCGGCGGTGGCGGCGATCGCGATCCTGGCGGTCCTGCGAATCGCGGGGCGCGCGGAGAGCTACGCCGCTCGTACCCACGCCAAGCACCCGAAGCTCGCCGTCTCGATCGCCACGCTCGCCCGCGCCGTCGAGGACACCCGCGCACTGCTGGTTCATCGCGACGGATTGAAGAGCGTGCTCGGGGCGCTCGCATACCTCGGGTTCGACGTGCTGGTGCTGTGGAGCGCCTTCATCGCCATCAACGCCCACCCGGCCCCGGGTTTCGCGGTCGTCCTGATGGCCTACATCATCGGCGCGCTCGGCGGCTCGGCCCCGTTGCCGGCGGGCATCGGCGCGATCGGCGGCATGGTCGGGATGCTCATCCTCTACGGCGTCCAGCACAACGCCGCGGTCGTCGCGGTGCTGCTCTACCAGGCGATCGGACAGCTCGTGCCGTTGATCGGCGGAGGGATCGCGTACCTGTTCCTGCGCGGCAAGTTCGGCCCGATAGAGGCCGACCCGATCGGAAGTCGAGGCGACATCGCGGCCTAGTGCTTCGAGCTGCCCGGCGCGAGACCAGGCGATCGGCCGGTCCGGCGATCAGCCGCCGATGCGCGCCAGCTGACCTCCGTCGACCGGCAGCACGGCGCCGGTTATGAACGCGGCCTCCTCGGAATGCAGGAACAGGCTGGCGTAGGCGACATCCCAGCCGGTGCCCATCTTGGCGCGGAGCGGTACCACCGCGTCGCGCTCGGCACGAACCTGCTCACGCGGGAGGTGACGCGCTGCGGCCCAGGCGTCGATCGCCATCGGTGTGTCGAGCAGCCCGGGCATGATCGTGTTCACACGGACCCCGTGCGCGGCGTTCTGGATCGCCAGAGAATGGCTGAGCACGTTGACACCCATCTTCGAGATCCGGTAGGCGGTCAGCGGCACCGAGGCGGCGATCGCGGCGATCGATGAGATGTTCACGATCGACCCTGAGCCCTGCTCTCGCATCACCGGCACGATCGCCTGACACGCCAGCAGACAGCCCTTGAGGTTAACCGCGATGACGTTATCGAAGGCCTCCTCGGTGAGCCTCAGCGGATCGGAGTCGCCGGCGCCGATGCCGACGTTGTTGTGAAGGAAGTCGATGCGGCCCCACGCGTCACGACAGGCCTGTGCCACCGTCCCGCAGTCGTCCGCCTGGGTCCAGTCGGCGAGCACGCACTCGGCGATGCCACCCTCTGCGGCGATCATCGCGGCCGTCTCGCGAGCAGAGTCGATGTCGCGATCGGCGAGCAGCACCTTGGCGCCCTCGCGCGCGAACACGATCGCAGCGGCACGGCCCGTGCCGACTGTCTCACCGGGCGACTGTCCGGCGCCGATCACGATCCCGACCTTGCCCTGCAGCCGCATCGAGCTCCTCAGCGCTCGCCCGGCCAGGGCGCCACCTGTTCCCGCAGCAGCGGCTCCTGCTCGATCTCGACGCGGGTGGACTCGAGGAAGCGGCTGACCATGTTGTAGTAGCTGACGAGCAGGATCAGCTCGGCCGCCTCGCGCGGTCCATAGCGCTCGACGATCTGTCCGAGCGCCTCGTCGGAGAGGCGAACGTCGCGGCTGACCTCGTCGGCGACGCGACAGATCAGGTTCGCCTCCTCGTCGAGGCTGATGACGGGGTCCTCGCCGCCGATCGCTCGGATCTCCTCGTCGCTCACGCCGACGTTCCTGGCGAGCTGCTCGTGCTGGGCCCACTCGTAGGGGGCACCGGTGGCGTGCGCGACCCTCAGCACGGCGATCTCCCGCCGTCGCGCGTCGAGCGCGGTCGAGAGCACCGCGCGCCCCAGCGCCATGAACGGGCGCACCGCGCGTGGTGCGCCGGCGACCATGCGAAAGACGTTCAGCGGCGGGAGCTCGGCAAGCAGCTCGCGCTGCTCGGGCTCGAGCTCCTCGTCACTCGGGAGCGGGATCTTGGATGGTATGCCGGCGAGCCTGACACATCCAGCCGGCCGGCGTCAGAACCTCAGCGCAGGATCGCGCAGCCGGTCGTCCCGTGCGCGATCAGCGTTTCGTCTGACTCGAGGAACAGCCGTCCCTCGGCCGTGGCGGTGCGGCTGCCGCGGTGGACCACGCGGCCCTCCGCCAGGACGCGACCCGACGCGTCGCTCATCGCTCGGATATAGCGGACCTGCAGGTCGGTGGTCGTGTAGCCGATGCCCGCCTCGAGCGTCGTGTGGACCGCGCAGCCCATGCACGAGTCGAGGATTGTCGCTGCGATGCCGCCATGCACGGAGCCGATCGGGTTGTACATCCACTCCCCCGGCTCCATCGCGAACACCGCGCGGCCGTCCTCGACCTCCAGGATCGTGAAGTCGAGCAGGCGTGCTATCGGTGGCGGCGGCAGCCTGCCGTCGATGATCGCCTGCATGCACTCGAGGCCCGACAGCTGGACGGCAGCGGCGGCCGCGGCCGCTGGATCCTCCCAGCTGAAGCTGCGCGTGCGCAGCCCCTCGGCCGTGCTCACGTCACGCGCTCGGCCACGAGGGAGGTCTCCGCGCGCGGCACGCCCGCTGCCGGGCTCGCTGCAGTGACCGGCGCCGTCAGCGGCTTGGGCGACGGCGAGCCGATGGCAAGGAGCGCGAGACCGGCAGTGAGTCCGCCCGCGACGCTTATCAGCCACGCCTCGTGGAAGTCCGATGCACTCCCGGTGCTGGTCCCGAGCACCGCGACGAGCAGCGCAACGCCGAGCGCGGCGCCGATCTGGCGACCCATCGTCAGCACCGCGGCTCCGGTCGCGAAGCGCTCAGGCGCGAGTGATGAGGTGCCGGCACCGGTGAGCGTCGGGATCATCAGGCCGACGCCCGCGCCACTGATCGCGATTCCGGGCAGGTACTCGGTCACGTACGCGGGTGTGTCCCCGGTCTGGGTGATGTACCAGACCTGACCGGCGACGAACAGGAGCGCGCCGAGCACCCCCGGAATGCGGTAGCCCACGCGTGCTCCCAGCCGGGCCGAGGGGATGCTGAACGCGGTCGCCATCGCCGGCCCGGGAAACAGCATCAGGCCGGCGGTGAGCACGGACTCGTGCCAGACACCGGTCAGGAACAGCACGCCGGCGAGCAGCATCGCGCCGAACCCTGCGAAGAACAGCACCGAGGCTCCCACCGCGAGCCCGAAGCTGCGCACGCGCAGCATCGCCGGGTCCACGACAGGTGAGGCGTGGTGTTCCGAGCGCCACCAGATCGCGGGTAGCCCCAGCGCCGTGACGGCAAACAGTCCCAGGATCGGCGCCGAGTCCCAGCCCCATTCCTGACCCTTGACGATCGCCACGACGAGCGACCCGATCACGACGATCAGCGCAAGGGCACCGAGCACGTCGGGCCGTGCGGCGCCCTGTTCGCGGCGCTCGGTCAGCGTGCGCAGCCCGAAGCCGAGGCCGAGCAGGCCGATCGGCACGTTCACGAGGAAGACCCAGCGCCAGTCGGCCTGCACAAGCAGCCCGCCCAGCGGCGGTCCGGCGGCGGCCGCGATGCCGCCGGTGGCGGCCCAGGCGCCGATCGCGACATGGCGCTCGTGCGGCCCGAACTCAGGGAGCATCAGGCCGAGCGATGTCGGCAGCATCAGCGCACCGCCCACCGCCTGCACGATGCGCGCCACGGTCAGCACGCCGACCGACGGCGCGAGCGCGCAGCCGGCACTGGCCGCGACGAAGATGCCGAGACCCAGTAGGAACGCGCGCTTGCGTCCGAACGCGTCCGCCCAGCGTCCCGCGGGTACCAACAGCGCGGCGAACACGATCGCGTACGCGCTGAGGATCCACGACAGCGAGCCCAGCGAGACGCCGCCGAAGTGCTTGGCGATCGCCGGGAAGGCGATGTTGACGATGAACAGGTCGAGGCTCGACATGAACACCCCGACGCAGACGATGATCGACACTCGCCACTTACGTTGCATCATGAAACGGACCATATCATAGAGTCGCATCATGCAACCCAATCGGCTAACATGGCCGTCAATGCTTGGGAATGACTACGAAGGACAGATCTGCAGCATCGCCGGCGCGCTGGAGGTGGTCGGCGAGCGCTGGTCGCTGCTGATCGTGCGCAACGTGTTCCTCGGCCTGCGCCGCTTCGATGAGATCCAGTCGAACCTGGGGATCGCGCGCAACGTCCTGCATACCCGCCTGACCAGGCTGCTCGAGCAGGGGATGCTCGAAAAGCGCCTCTATCAGGAGCACCCGCCACGCTACGAATACCGCCTCACCGAGAAGGGCCTCGACCTGTGGCCGACGATGGTCGCGCTGATGCAATGGGGCGACCGCTACGCCCCCTCGAGCGGCGGTCCGGCGGTCGTCCTCGAACATCGTGCCTGCGGCGGCGCCGTCGACGAGCACCGTCTGTGCGAGGCGTGCGGGGCGAGCTTGTCGGTGCGCGACGTGCGCGCGCTTCCTGGCCCCGGAGCGGCACCCGACCACCCGCTGTTCCGCCGCGCCGCTCGCGAGCAGGCCGCCCAGCCGGCGTAGGCGCCTACGGGCTGGCCGCCAGCGCGCACGCCACGAGCTCAGCGCCTTCGCGGGCCATGCGCGAACGCGGCACCACGATGTCGAACCCGGCCCGCTCGGCGGCCTCGCGCGCAGCGACATCGACGTGCGAGTAGAAGCCGAGCGTGCGCGTGGACCCGAGCTCGCCCGTCGCGAGCAGCCTTTCGACGGTCGCCGCACCAGCGAGATCTGCGTCGGTCAGGTCCACGACGAGGATGTTCGCCGTCGCCGCGTCGACGCCGGCGAGGTCACCGAGCCGGTCCTTGAGCAGCGCCTCATCGGCGAGCAGCTCGACGTCGTAGCCGGCGAGCGTGAGCGCGCCCTGGACCTGCGAGCCGAACAGCAGATCGCGTGTGAGCGCGAGCACGCGCGCCATCGTTACTGCGCCCGTAGGCGACGAAACTGCTCACGCTCGGAGTACGGGCGCCCCCACGTCTCCTTGATCTCCACACGCCCGCTGCGCTCCTCGCGCACCACCATCTCGCCCTCCAGGCCCGCGTCGTCGAGCAGCCCGAGCGCCCCGTGGACGGTCGGAGCGGCGGCGGCGTGGCCGAAACGGTGGGCGACGAGCAGCCGCCAGTGCCAGTCGTTGTGTGAATAGGGGCGCGCGTTGCATGTCGTCAGCAGCACCGCCGCCTCGACGTAGCGCGACTCATCGGCGATCCTCAGATCGAGCTCCAGATCAGTCCAGTCCTCGGGCAGCGAATCGATGATCCGCTGGAAGTCCTCCGCCAAAGCCATTGGCCGCAAGCCTAGCGCGGCTATTCTCGAACCGATGGCAAGCGCACGCACCGACACCGTCGCAGCGGCCCGCGAGCAGTCCTTCGAGGGCGAATACCGCGCGCTGGTCGAGGGCTGCGGCGTGGTGGATCGATCGCAGCGAGGCAAGCTCGCGCTCACCGGCGCGGGCGCGCTCGAGTTTCTCAACGGACAGGTCACAAACGAGCTGAGCTCGCTGCGCCCAGGCACGGGCTGCTACGCGGCCTTCCTGACTCACAAGGGCAAGATGCTCGGCGACCTGCGGATCCTGGCGGTGGGCGAGGACGAGGACGCGGGCGCGCAGCTCCCGGGCGCTCCCGCCGCGCTCCTGCTCGACACCGAGCGCGTCGCGCTGCAGGGACTGTTCGACATGATCCGCCGCTTCAAGGTCGGCTACGACGTCGAGCTCCACAAGCGCACGGTCGAGCGGGGGCTGCTGTCGCTGATCGGCCCCGACGCGGCGGCGATCGCGGCGGCCGAGGGACTCGCCGAGGCCGAGCACGCAAATGTGCTCGTGGAGATCGACGGGATCGCCGCGTTGGCCGTGCGCACAGACGTCGGTATCGACCTGATCGTCGCCGCGGCCGCGACGCCGGCGCTGTGGGCTGCGCTCGGCGCGCGGGGCGCGCAAACCGTCTCCGAGCAGGTCGCAGAGTGCCTGCGCGTCGAGCGCGGCCGCCCCCGCTACGGGGTCGACCTCGACGACAGCGTCATTCCTCAGGAGGCTGGGCTCAACGAGCGCGCGGTCAGCTTCACCAAGGGCTGCTACGTCGGCCAGGAGACCGTCGCGCGTCTGTACTACAAGGGCAAGCCCAACCGGCACCTGCGCGGGCTGCGTCTGTCCGCGCCCGCGGCGCCCGGCGAGCAGCTGCGTCTCGGCGAGCGGCAGGTCGGCCACCTCGGCAGCGCGGCCCTCTCCCCGAGGCTGGGCCCGATCGCGCTGGCGCTCGTGCGCCGCGAGGCTGCGCCGGGAAGCACGGTGAGCGTCGGCGAAGCGGGCGCGAGCGCCGAGGTCCTCGAGCTGCCGTTTCCGCCAGCCTGAGCGGAGGAGCCCGGCACCGCCAGATCCTAGGTGCCGGCGTCGCCCTCAGGGGGCTTGCGGTCCTGCAGGTGCTTGCGAATCGTCGCGTCGTGCGCCTTGACCGCATCGGGATGCGGCGGCGTGTCGAGCGTGCTGATGACGTTCGGCGCGTTCAGCGCCAGCGTCGTCGGCTCCAGCTCACCGGGCTCCTTGCAAGGCTGCTCTTCACTCATCGCCATCTCCCTCGGGCGGAATACCCGATTCCTCAGTGTAGGACTGCCACTGTTCGCCGAGAAGATCCAGCAGCTGGCTGGCAAGCAGCGGCGAGAAGGACACGCGCGATACGACCATCCCCTGCTGCCCCTGTGGCCCGATCCGCATGAAGTCGAGCGTGAACTCGTGCGGCGTACGCGCGATCGCCGCCGCGTTGGCCCATTTGCCGGCGAACTCCTCCGGCGGCATCATGATGTTCGGGCCCTGCTCGGCGGGCGTCTGGTCGGGATCCTCAGGTGGCTCTGGATCAGGCACTTGGCGTCGAGCGTAGCGCGACGCCAGCGCCGGCGCGACACGCGCTTCGACCAGCGCCGAGAAGGCAGCGTCACGCTCGCGCGCACGCCCACGCTCACCGCGGGTAGGATTGGACCTTCGTTCCCCTGACCCCGACCGACGAGGTTCCAGAGCAAGTGGCAATCGATCTCCAACAAGTCTCCGTCGTAGATACCGAGCCGGGCGAGCTGCCCAAGACGATGGCCGCGTGGGTCATCCGCGAGGAGCGCCAGGGCGAACCGAAGGACGCTTTCCAGATCGAGGAGATCGAGGTCCCCGAGCCCGGAGCGTTCGAGGTGATCGTGCGCGTGATGGCGGCCGGCGTGAACTACAACAACGTGTGGGCGGCGCTCGGCGAGCCCGTCGGCGTGTGGCGCTACGGCGACCACCCCCAGTACGGGCACCACATCGGCGGCTCCGACGCTTCGGGGGTCGTGTGGAAGGTCGGCGCCGGCGTCACGCGCTGGAAGCCCGGTGACGAGGTCGTGCTGCACTGCAACCAGGCCTCCTACGAGGACCCCGAGGTGCACGGGCTCGACCCGATGGCCGCGCCGTCGCAGAAGATCTGGGGCTATGAGACCACCTGGGGCTCATTCGCGCAGTTCACGAAGGTGCAGGCACAACAGCTGCTGCCCAAGCCGCAGGCGTTGACCTGGGAGGAGGCGGCCTCCTACGGCCTCGTCTACTTCACCGCCTACCGCATGCTGATCACGCGCTGCAAACTGCAGGCGGGCGCCAACGTGCTGATCTGGGGCGCCGCCGGTGGACTCGGCGTATTCGCCACGCAGCTGTGCGCGGCCGCGGGGGCACACTGCGTGGGCGTCGTCTCCTCAGCCGAGAAGGGCGAGCTCGTCAAGCGCCTCGGCGCCGTCGACTACATCGACCGTGCCGAGTTCACGGGCATGATGCGGACGGGCAGTGAGACCCCCGAGGAGGAGAAGGCGCGCTTCGGCGTCTCGCGCGAATTCGCCAAGCGCGTCAAGGGCATCCTCGGCGACGCGCCCGACATCGTCTTCGAGCATGTCGGCAAGGCGACCTTCCCGACGTCCGTGTTCACTGTCAAGCCGTTCGGCAAGGTCGTCATCTGCGCCGGCACGACCGGCTACAACCTCGACTTCGACGTCCGCTACCTGTGGATGAAGCAGAAGGAGATCCTCGGCTCGCACTTCGCCAACGCCTACGAGTGCATGAAGGCCAACGAGCTGATCGAGAGTGGCCAGATCCGCCCGGTTCTGTGGCGCACGCTCGGCTTCGACGGCGTCGCTGAAGCCCACCAGCTGATGCTCGAAAACAAGCATCTCGGCAAGATCTCGATCCTCGTGGGCGCCGACTCCGAGGACCAGGGCAAGACGGCGGACGGGCCCGGCGCGATCCGCGCGGAGGTGGGAGCCTGATGGCCGGCACCGTGATCGTTCCGTGGTACTCCACCGGCTTCCGCGGCGACGACCTGGAGGCTGCGCTCAACGAGATCGCAGCCGTCGCGCTGCGCTACGGCGCGAGCTCCTATGCCGTCTACCGCTCGCGTGACGACCGCTACCGCTTCCAGCAGCTCGCCGAGTTCGAGGAGTACATCGATTGGGAACGCTACTGGGAGAGCGACGAGATGCTCTTCTTCCGGGCCAGCCACTCGAGCTGGTACCAGGTACCGGTGCTGTACAGCTGGTGGGACCGCACGACGCAGGGCGTCGTGACCGAGGGAGCGCTCGCGGCCGGTAACGGCCACGGTGGTAACGGCGCCCCGATCATCGACGTCACCTGAGAGAACCTTGGACGCGGCGTTGGCCGGCTTCGTGGGCGCGGTGCGCGCTGGCGACGCTCGTTGAGGATCTGCAGCGAGCATCCCACGCCCGGGTTCGGGGGGCAGCCGCCTGCCGCCGCGGTACAAGATTTGGCAGGTTCGCGCGAGCGCAAATGTCCCGCGGGGACAAATTTTCACCTGCTGGACGACGATTCTCAGGAATTAGTGCCACCGCCCTTGACTAGCTAATTCAAACTCGGCTACGTTCACCCGACAAGCGCTCGGCGGCGACGGGCCGCGCAGACGTCACCGTGCTCCGGGCGACATACGCGGAAGAGGGGACTGGGAATCATGGGGAAACGAGCCCGCATCGTCGGTTTCGTTGTGTTGGTCGTCGGAGTGCTCGTGCCTGCTGCATCGGCCGTTGCTTCACCGCAGTACGGGGCGTTGGGGGACTCCTATTCATCCGGGGTGGGTTCACGCACCTTTTACGAAGAATCGGGTGAATGCAAGCGCAGCCCGTACGCATACGGTCCGCTGGTCGCGGCGGCCGATGGCTACACGCTGAGCTTCCAGGCCTGCGGCGGCGCCAAGACCAACGAAGTGGTTGAAAAACAGCTCGGCACGCTCAGCGCCAGCACCGCGCTGGTGACGATCACGATCGGCGGCAACGACGCCGGCTTCGGCCACGTGATGGAAGAATGCGCCGTCTATTACTTCTGGTGCGGAGAAGCGATCGAAGAAGCAGACACGTACATCAAAAACAGTCTGCCAAAAGCACTCGAAACTACGTACAAAGCCATCCGTGCCAAGGCGACCACGGCGAAAGTGGTGGTGCTGGGTTACCCGAAGCTGTTCACCAAGGAAGGCGCGACGTGTGGCGTCAACACACTCACCTCGAGCCACGAGAAGAAAATCAACGAAAGCGCTGAAAAACTCGATGCCGCGGTCAAGGCGCGGGCCGAAGCGCTGAAATTCACCTTCACCAACCCGACGAGCGCCTTCGAATCGCACGAGATCTGCTCGTCCTCGGAATGGCTGAACGGTGAGTCCGACCCGCTGGGCGAAAGCTACCACCCGAACACCAAAGGCCAGGAAGAGTTCGCCAAGCTGGTGGAGGCTGCCATCTAGGGCGAGCGTCGCCCCGCTCCCGGCGGGCAAGTCCAGTAGTCTCGCCGGGACGCGGGTCGACTCTAGATCATCTGATTTGTTCGGAACGGACGACACGGAGCTCTTGGAGCGGGATGCTCCCCCCGCGCAGCTTCGCGCGGCGCTCGTGCCGGCCGTGCCGACGATCGTCGACGCGGTGATCGCCGCGATTCGTGGTGAGGAGCGCCGCGCCGGTCACCCCGAGAGCGCACTCGAGCGGAACCTCAGGGTCGGCCTCACTCACGCCGTCGAACGCTGGTTCGCGACGGCGTCGCCGACGGCGGACACCGATCTGCATTTCGCGCTCGGACGGGCACACGCACGTTCAGGCCGCGGCCTCGACGAGCTGATGGGCTTCTACCGGGTCGCCGGCAGCACAGCGTGGCTGCGCGCGAGCGAAGTCGGTGCAGCCGAGGGCATCGAGCCGGAGTACCTCTACCGACTGGCCGCCACGGGCTTCTGCTACGTCGATCAGCTCTCCACACAGGCTGCCGCCGGCTATGCAGAGGAGCAATCGCACCGCTCCGGCGCGAGACAGTCGCGACGAACCGAGCTCTTGCGTCTGCTGCTCCGAACACCACAGCCCGACCGCAAGGTACTCGACGCGGCCGCCGAGACGGCGGGCACGCAACTCTCACCCACGCTCGCGTTCTTCGCCGGCCCGGCCGAGCTCTACGACGCGTTCGTGCGCTCGAGCCACGAGCATTTCGTGCTGGAGCCCAGAGGCGGCAATTTCGTGGGTGCGATGCTCGACCCGGAAAGCCCGGGGCGACTCGCGCGACTGACAGCGGCGAGCGAACGCACGGGAGCACAGCTCGCGCTCGGCCCGGCGGTGGCGGTCTCGCAGGCGGGACGCAGCCTGAAGCAAGCCAACACGCTGTTGAGCCTGATGCGTCGCGGCCTCGTCGAGGGCTTCCCGCTCGTTCGTGCCGACGATCACGACCTCGCCCTGCTGCTGTCCGCGCAGCCGCAACTCGCGAGCGATCTGGTCAGGCGCCGTCTCGCGCCGCTCGACGCGATCCAGGGCGCGAAGGCGCGGCGGAATCTGGCGCTGACGCTGCGTGCGTGGCTGCGTAACCTGGGCCAGCGCAAGGCGATCGCCGAGTCACTCGCGGTACATCCGCAGACCGTGCGCTACCGCATGGCACGGCTGCGCGAGCTGTTCGGCGACGCGCTCGATAACGCCGACGGACGCTTCGAGCTCGAGCTCGCATTGCGGCTGGCGCGATACGCAACGCCGAGCGAGGCCGAGGAGTAGCGCCGCCGTCGAGCGCTCCTACAACAAAGGGCTCGGGGCAGATCGCGAGAGCGCCCAGAGCGCATCGGCCGGGGAGAAGTCTGTCGCCCAGCCTCATGCGGCATGGGCGCTAGGCAAGCCAAACGGACCCGGAGAAGCGGTTTGTAGCTGCGTTTTGTGCCAAAAGCGGCCTGCTTCGCAGGCTGTCTTGCAAGTAATACTGCATTATGTGCCAAAAACGGCCTATAATGCAGATATGCCGCAGTACCCGACGCTCTCTCTGCTTACCGAGATGGCCGAAGAACAGTGGGGCCTGATCACGCGCCAGCAGGCCATTCGCCTTGGCGTCGCGCAAAGGACGCTCGTGCGCCTGACGGCTCCAGAAGCCATCCTCCAGAAAATCGCCCACGGCGTCTACCGACTCCGAGGCGCTCCGCCTCCCGACCACCAAGATCTCCGGGCCGCCTGGCTCCAGCTGGCACCGGCCATCCCGGTGTGGGAGCGCGTGGAAAGCCAAGGCGTGGCATCACACCGATCCGCCGCCGACATGTACGGGATCGGCCACCTGACCGAAGACCGCCACGCGTTTACGATCGCCGCACGGCACCAGACGAGACGACCAGACGTGCGGCTGCATCGCCGCAAGCTCAACGACACCGAATGGATCATCCTCCGGGGCCTCCCGGTCACGCGTCCGTCGCGCATCGCGTCGGATCTTCTGTACGACAACGAAGATCCGAGTGGCGTGGCGCAGATCATCAGCGACTCGCTGCGCAACGTCTTCGACTACCCGAGCACCATCGCAGAAGCTCTTGAGCCGCACGCAAGCAAGTTCGGTTTTCGGCGCGGCGATGGCATTGCGCTCCTGCGCTCGATGCTCGACCTCACCGGAGATCCCGAGACGGACTTCTGGATGTCGGAGGCACGCATGCACGCCGGCAGCGACATCACCCGCGAGCGCGCGCCTGCCAGTGTCGGCGGCAACCCGCTGCGATGACGAAGTACGCAACGCCTGGTGCGTTTCGCACGGCCCTGACCGACAGGCTCCGCACGTTGTCCGAGAGGAGCCAGTGGACGCTTCCTCAGCTCCGCCGTCAGTTCGCGTACGACCGCTTCCTCGAGAGGCTCTACTTCATGGACGATGACTGGATCGTCAAGGGCGCCGTTGCTCTTCTTGCACGCGAGATCGGTGTACGCGGCTCGCGCGATATCGATGTGTACCGCGCAGCAGCGTCGGAGGTTGCAGAGGCGGATCTGCGTCGGGCAGCAGACCGCGACATCGGCGACTGGTTCCGTTTCGAGCTTGGTCCGCGACGCGCGGTGGGCGACGAGTCCGCCGCAGTGCGCTTGCCCGTCATTGCCTACATCGGGCAACAACAGTGGGAGCCGTTCCACATCGACCTAGTGGGTTCCGACCTGCGCATGACGGGAGAGCCCGACTACGTCCCCGCCATCGCTCAGGTCGACATCCCCGAGCTACAGCAGAAGGGATACCGTGCATATCCGCTTGTCGGCCACGTCGCCGACAAGGTGGTCGCGACGTTCGACCTGTACGGCTCGGCAAAGCGACCGTCGAGTCGCTACCGCGACCTCGTTGACCTCGTCGCCATCGTCCGCGGCGCTTCCATCGACGCTGAGAGACAGCTCCGCTCGCTCAGGTCCGAGGCGGAGCGCCGCGGCGTCACGTTGCCGCAAACATTCGACGCCCCTGACCGCAGCCTTTGGGAGGCCGGTTACGCGCACGAAGCGGCCGAGTCGCTGCTCGGCGAGGCGACGACCCTCGACGAAGCGCTCGCGACCGTTCGCCCGTTCATCGATCCGCTGCTCCACGGTAGAGCGAGCGGGACGTGGGACCACGAGCGCCGGGAATGGGTGGGCGGCGCTGACGGCTCCACGGACGCCAGCGATGACAGCTAGTGTGCGCCGACCCGGGGGCGCTGGGCGGTCCCTCGTTATGTGGGCGGTTCGTGGACGGAACGTCCGAACGACAGCCTGACACGGTCACCAACCTCGTGGGCCACATCACCCCGCGATCCAAGTCAGAGAGCCAAATCCTGCCTCCTCAGGACGCCCTCAGCGCCTCCCAGCATCCAACAGCATTTCTACCGGGGAGAGAGGATCTGAACCTCCCGCACGTCCCAGGCGCCTCAGCCACCGCTGAAGCGCGGGGTCCGGCGCTCGGCGCTCGCGCGGACGCCCTCCTGAAAGTCATCCGTCGCGAACAGAGGCGCCTGCTGGGCGTGCTCGCGCTCGGTCGCGGCTCGCACGCGCTCAGCGAGATCGCCGCGCATCGTCTGTCGGATCGCGCGGACGGCCAGCGGCGCGGAGGCTGCAATCTCGCGCGCGAGCGCATACGCCTCACCCCGCAGCTCCTCCTCGGGGGCGAGGCGATCGCAGAGGCCGAGCGCATATGCCTCCTCCCCCCTCACGCGCCGGCCGGTGTACAGCAGCTCGAGCGACGCCTGCATCCCGACGGTGGCGGGAAGCGTGACCGTGATCCCGAAGCCGTGGTGGATTCCCAGGCGCGCGAAGTTCGCAGCAAAGCGCGAGGAGGGACTGGCGACGCGGAAATCAGCCGACAGCGCGAGCCCGAGGCCCCCGCCGATCGCGCCGCCCTGAACGGCTGCTACGACGGGGGTCGCAGCAGCGAACAGCCGCACGGCGTGGGCATAGAGCGCCGGGACGCCCGTGTCTCCGGCGCCCGCGAAGTTCGCGCCGGCGCAGAAGTGTCGGCCGGCGGAGCACAACACGATCACCCGACACGCCGGGTCAACGTCGAGCGCCTCGTAGGCGTCGGCGAGCGCGGCGATCAGCTCGACGTCGAAGTGATTGTGCGGGGGGCGGTCGAATTCGACGGTCGCGACATCGTCCTCGCCGACACTCACCGCGAGCCCCTCCATCACAGCTGCTCGAGGAACTCGGCGACGGCCTGATCGAACGCGGCCGGCTGGTCCATGTTGGCGGCGTGCCCGGCGTTCTCCAGGATGACCTTGCGGGCGCCGTCGATGCGCCTGGCCATCGCCTCGGCGGCAGCCAGGAAGGGATCGTCATCGGCGCCGACGACGATCAGCGTGGGGACGGCGATCGACCCCAGCGACGCGAATGCCTCCCCGTCGCGCTGGGTAAGGATCGCGCGCGCCGCGACGGCCAGCGGGGCGGCGCCGCCTGCGTGCTCCGCGGCTTGCGCCTCAGGACCGGCGCGCAGTGCGTCCAGGCCGCGGGCCTCGAGGTCATCCGCGAGCCCTGACACCCAAGAGTTCCAGGTTTCGCGCGCCGCGTCATCGCGAAAGCCCGGGCCGGTGTCGACGAGCAGTAGGGCGGCCACCCGCTCGGGGTGGCGCGCGTAGAAGACCAGCGAGAGGTATCCCCCAAGCGACATCCCGCCGATCACGGCGCGCCCAGCGCCGAGCCGGTCGAGGAGCGCGAGCATCTCTTCGATGCATCCCTCGTGGGAGAGCTCGCCCGCACCGGCGTCCGCGCTCGCGCCGTGGCCGGGCAGATCCCACGTCAGCACCTGGCGCTCGCGGCTGAGGGCCGCGAGGTTTGGCCCCCACATCGCCTGGCTCGCGCCGAAGCCGTGGGTGAGCAGCACGGGCGGCAGCGCAGACGGCGCTCCGTGGATGGTGTAGGCGATGTCAGGCATCACAAGCTCACCACAGTCGAACCGCCGGTGATCGCCGGGTACAGGCTGTCCGCGCCTGCACCTGCGACACCCGCCCCGAGCCGAGTGCTCCAGTGGTGCTCGTCACCGTACTCCGAACGCCAGGCCCAGAGCCGGCGCGTGAGCTGGCCGAGCGGGTGCTCGCGCGTGGTGCCGCGCGCTCCCAGGACCTGATGGGCGGCTCGTCCCGCGCTCAGCGCCGCGTGGTTGGCAAGGAGCTTGCCCGCAGCGATCTCAAACGCGCCGGGTCGTTGCACGGTCGCCTCCGCGGCCACGCCCGCCAACGCCACCTGTTGGGCGATGGTGACGAGATGTTGCTGAACCGCCTGGAAGGCTCCGATCGGCCGTCCGAATTGATGGCGCTCGCCTGCGTGGCGGACGACGATCTCATACAGCGCATCGAGCGCCCCAGCCATGAGCGCAATACGCGTCAACGCGCCACGCAAGAACAGCGCCTCGGCGTCCACGCCCGGACCGGCGCGCGCGACGGCGCCATCGAACACAACCGTGTCGCGGGCGTCACCAGCGAGATTTACGTGTTCCTCGATCGAGACATCGGCGCGTTCGATCACCAGGACGCGGCCGTCGAGGAGGACCGCGATGCGAGCCGCGTCGCGTGCCCAGGGAACCCGGTGCGCGTTCCCGCTCAAGCGCCCGCCTCGCACTTCGACGTTGTCGCGAGCGCTGCCCGGCACAACCGTCACCTCGCCGTCATCGCGGCTCAGTCCGGCGTGCGCCAGCAGCCATTCCCCCAGCACCGCCATCTCCGCGGCCCGGTCGGGGCCACGCTCGCGCAGCACCGCCAAGGCGTCCGCGGCCATCATGCGCGGAGCGCCCTCGCCGCGACGGAACGCAGGATCTCGTTCGTGCCGCCGCGGATCGTGAACGACGGGGCGCCCAGGATCGCCGCCGCCAGCAGCCGCTCGAACAGCGACTCTGAAGCGGGATTGGGATCCTCGGGCACCAGGCGCCAGATCGTGTCGAGCACCTGCTGCTCAAAGCGCGTTCCCAACTCCTTCACGAGCGCCGCCTCCGCGGCCGGCGCCTGGCCGGCGTCGAGCAGTCGCGCGACGGACAGCGACAGCGCACGCAGTCCCCACCAGCCGGCGACCGCCTCGCCCAACGCAGCTTGCGCACGCTCGTCGGCGACGCCACGCTCGCGTAGGTACTGCTCGACCACCAGGTAGGTCGACAGCCAGCGCTCGGGCCCGGCGCGCTCGTAGGCCAGCTCCGAGGTGTTCTGCGCCCAGCCCGCTCCGACCTCGCCAACCACGAGGTCGTCCGCAACGAACACGTCATCGAGGACGACTTCGTTGAAGAACTCGCTGCCGTCGAGATACGCGATCGGTCGCACGCTCACATCGGGCGCACGCAGATCGACGATCAGCTGTGACAACCCTCGGTGACGATCGCCCTCCTCGCTCGTGCGGCACAACACCACGCACCAGTCGTTCTCGGTAGCGCCGCCGGTCCAAAGCTTCGTGCCGCGGACGCACCATCCGCCGTCTGTGCGCGTCGCGCGCGTCCGCACGGCGGCCAGGTCACTTCCGGCCTCCTGCTCGCTCATGCCGATCGAGAACGACACCTCGCCGCGGCAGATCGCCGGCAAGAACCGCTCGCGTTGGGCCTCTGTGCCGTAGCGCAGAATCAGTGGTCCGGTCTGCCGGTCGGCCACCCAGTGGTAGCGAACAGGCGCCCCCCAACGCAGCAGCTCCTCGACGACGATGAAGCGGTCCACGACGCCACGCTCGGCGCCGCCGTACCGGCGCGGTAGTGCCATGCCAAGCCAACCGCGCGCCGCGAGCGCCCGCGAGAAATCCTTGTCGCGAGCCGCCGCCATCCCCAGCCCGGGGGCGAAGCTTCCACGCGGCAACTCGGCCTCGAGGAACTCTCGCACCTCACCCTGGAGCGCCAGCTCGGCGTCGGTCAGTTCGCTCGGTGCGAAGCGGAGCATGGCGGCAGACGATACGGATGAGCAGGTCAGCCTTTCTCGAGTGGGGCCATCGTCAGCCCTGCGCCCTTCAGCTGCTCCCAGTAGTGCTCAGCCGGCTCCTGCTGGCCGGTGTAGACGACGGCGCGGCCGGATGCGTGGATCACGTTGGCGATCTCCATGCCACGCGTGTAGGAGATACCGGGGATGAAGCGCGCGATCGTGCGGGCGACGTGCTCGAAGGTGTTGTGGTCGTCATTGCAGACGATCACCCGCCAACCACCGCCGAGGCCGCCTCCCGGTCCGCGCGCGCTGGGTCGCTCGAGGGTTTGATCCATGGGCCGCAGGATAAAGCTCGCGCCCCGACCGTACAATTGGCGTCATGAGCACCGAGTACTCCGCGCGGCTGCCCGAGCGCGACCGGCCGTGGATGATGCGCACATACGCCGGGCATTCGACGGCCAAGGCCTCGAACGAGCTGTATCGACGCAACCTTGAAAAGGGCCAGACCGGCCTCTCGGTGGCGTTCGACCTGCCGACGCAGACGGGATACGACCCCGACGACGAGCTGGCCCGCGGCGAGGTCGGCAAGGTCGGCGTGCCGATCTCCCATCGCGGCGATATGGCCGCGTTGATGGATGGCATTCCGTTGGCAGAGATGAACACGTCGATGACGATCAACGCCACCGCGGCGTGGCTGCTGGCGCTGTACATCGTGGCCGCCGAGGATCAGGGCGTCGCCCAGGAGCAGCTGCAGGGCACGACCCAGAACGACATCATCAAGGAGTTCCTGGCACGCGGCACCTATGCCTTTCCGCCCGCGCCCTCGATGCGCCTGATCGCGGACATGATCGCCTACACGGTCGAGCACGTCCCCAAGTGGAACCCGATCAACATCTGCTCTTATCACCTGCAGGAGGCCGGCGCGACGCCGGTGCAGGAGATCGCCTACGCGATGAGCAACGCGATCGCGGTTCTCGACGCCGCGCGCGAGCGCGTCCCGGAGGAGCGCCTGGAACAGGTCTTCGGGCGGATCTCGTTCTTCGTCAACGCCGGCGTCCGCTTCGTCGAGGAGCACGCGAAGCTGCGCGCGATGTCGATCCTGTGGGAAGAGCTGGGGCGTGAGCGCTACGGCGTCAAGGACCCGCGACACCTGCGCTTTCGCTACGGCGTTCAGGTCAACTCGCTTGGGCTCACCGAGGCGCAACCGGAGAACAACGTGCAGCGGATCGTGCTCGAGGCGCTCGCCGTAACACTCGGCCGTGACGCGCGAGCACGCGCGATCCAGCTGCCGGCGTGGAACGAGGCGCTGGGCCTTCCGCGTCCGTGGGACCAGCAGTGGTCGCTGCGCATCCAGCAGGTCCTCGCATACGAAACCGACCTGCTCGAGTACGGGGACATCTTCGAGGGCTCGAAGGTGATGGAGGCGCTGGTGGCGGAACTGCTCGAGGGCGCGCGCGCGGAGATGGCAGTGGTCGCCGAGCACGGAGGTGCGGTCGAGGCCGTTCCCTATATGAAGGCGGCGCTCGTGGACAGCCACCGCGAGCGGATCCGCCGCATCGAGGAGGGCGAGCAGGTGGTCGTCGGGCAGAACCGCTTCACCGAGACCGAGGTCTCGCCGCTGACCGCCGACGCCGAGGGCGGCATCCTCGTCGTGGATCCAAAGCTCGAAGCCGAGCAGATCGAGGCCGTGCGCCGCTGGCGCGCCGAGCGCGACCAGGCCGCCGTGGATGAGGCGCTCGCCTCGCTCGCCGCGGTCGCGCGCGACGAAGGCGCCGCCGAGAACCTGATGGTGGCGACGATCGCCGCCGCCCGCGCCGGCGCCACCACCGGCGAGTGGTCGCGCACGCTGCGCGACGTGTTCGGTAGCTACCGAGCTCCGACCGGTGTCGGTGAGGCGGCGTCGATCGAGCGAGCGGGAGGCGACGAGGAACTCGACGAGCTGCGCGGCGAGGTCGCGCAGCTGCAGGAGAAGCTCGGGCGCAGGCTCAAGATCCTCGTCGGCAAGCCGGGTCTCGACGGTCATTCCAACGGCGCCGAGCAGATTGCGGTTCGCGCACGCGACGCCGGCATGGACGTCGTCTATGAAGGCATCCGCCTGACCCCCGCCCAGATCGCCGCCTCGGCGCTACAGGAGGGCGTGCACGTGATCGGCCTGTCGATCCTGTCGGGCTCCCACCGCGACCTGATCCCCGCGGTCATCGACGCGCTGAACGACGCCGGCGTGAGCGTGCCGGTGATCGTCGGCGGCATCATCCCCGACCAGGACGTGGCGGCCTTGCAGGAAGCGGGAGTCGCCGCCGTGTACACACCCAAGGACTTCGACATCAACCGCATCATGCGCGACATCGTGAGGATCGTGGGAGAACGCGCCGACCGACCCGCGATCGCCGCAGCGGGCGGCGCGTCCGCCACCGGCGCCGCGTGAGCGCGGACGGGGCCGCTCTCGGCGCGCGCCTGCGCGAGCACGATCTGAGCGCGGCACCCGCGGCGCTGAACCTCATCGAGAGCACCACGCCGGCCGATCGCGAGCAGGCGGCCGAGCTGCTGCGCGAGGTCGCCCCCTCTGTTTTGGGCGGCGAGGCGCCGGCGCACGTGATCGGCGTGACCGGGCCGCCGGGAGCCGGCAAGTCAACGCTGCTCTCGGCCCTCCTGCACGCCTGGCGCGCACGGTCGCGTACGGTGGCGATGCTGGCGGTCGATCCGAGCTCGCGGCGCTCGGGCGGCTCGCTGCTCGGCGATCGCGCACGCATCGAGTTCGATCCGGCCGACCGCGGCGTGCTGATCCGCTCAACGGCCGCAGGCGAGCGCCTCGGCGGCCTGGCGCAGGCGACGCGAGCGGCGGCCGAGGCGCTCGCCGCGGCATTCGACATCGTGGTGATCGAGACGGTCGGCGTGGGACAGGCAGAGACGGACGTCGCCGATGTGGCCGACACGGTCGTGGTCGTGGTTCAGCCGGGCAGCGGTGACGCACTGCAGTTTCTGAAGTCAGGGATCATGGAGATCCCCGACCTGCTGGTCGTGACCAAGGCCGACCTCGGCCAGATCGCGATCAGTGCGAGGCGCGATCTCGCGGCCGCGCTGCGCTCGCTCGGTTCGAGTCGCGCGAGCGTGCTGGCGGTCTCCGCGCTGCCGCCAGCCAGCGGCATCGACGAGCTGGTGGCGGCGCTCGAAGAGCGCCACGGGGCGCTCGACATCGGCGAGCGCCGCGACGCGGCTCGGCGCGCCGCCGCGCTCAGGGACTTCGTCGTCGAGCACGGCGAGCAGGGCCTCAGAGCGCTCGGCGGTCGCCGCGGTGCCGAGCGCCTGCTCGCCGAGCAGGGGCCGGGTATGGCCGTCCCCGCGCTCACGAAGGCGCTCGAGCAGCATCTCGCATGAGACGCAACCTGCTGGGCATGTTCGGCGCGTTCGTGCTCGCCAGCCTGCTCGCGGGCGCGCTCGGGGCGGTCAACCTCGGCACGGCGCTCGCGTTCGGCCAGATGGCGTTCGCCGCAACCACCGTCTATGTGCTGCTCAGACGCTGAGCCGGCGAATCGGCGCGTAACGAAACCGCCGCCAGCGAGACTGTAAGTCAAGCGATGCTAGTTCTCGTGATCTTCGCTGTGCTCGCCGGGGCCGGTACGGCGCTGTCGCCGTGCGCGCTGCCGGTGCTGCCCGCGCTGTTGTCCGCCGGCAGCGTCGGCGGCCGGCGCCGGCCGATGGGGGTCGTGCTCGGACTGTCGATCACGTTCACGGTGACGATCGTCGGGCTCGCGAGCGTGGTAGACGGCGTGGGCCTCGGCGACGATCCGCTACGCGACGTCGCGGTCGCGGTGCTGCTGATCTTCGGCTTGGCGCTGCTGATGCCCGACGTTGCTGCACGCCTGGAGGCGCCCCTGTCGCGGCTGGCACGCTTCGGTCCACGCGATACCGGCGACGGCTTCTTCTCGGGGCTGCTCGTCGGCGGCGCGCTCGGCTTCGTCTACACCCCGTGCGCGAGCCCGATCCTCGCCGCGGTGATCTCGGTCAGTGCCGCGTCTGGCAAAACGATCGTGATTGCCGTGGCCTACGCCGCCGGGTCGGCGGCGGTGCTGCTCGCCCTCGCACTCGGCGGCAGACGCGTGTTCGAGCGCGTTCGAAAGGCAGGACGCGGGCCGATGCTCCAGCGTGCGCTGGGCACGATCATGATCCTCACGGCGGTCGCGATCGCGACCAATCTCGATGTCAACTTCGACCAGTTCATCGCCCAGCACGTCCCCAACGTCAATCTCACGGCGTCGCTCGAGTGCTCGCGGACGGTCACCAGCCGACTGGATCAGATCACCGGTCGAAAAGCCAAGCTCGTCGCCGCCAACGGGTCCTCCGACTGCGAAGGCTCGGGCACCAGCACGATCCATGCCGCCGCGCACAACGCCAGCGAGGCGACGCTGCTCGCCACCGCGCACTCGCTACCCGACCTCATCCAGGCACCCGAATTCACCGAAACCGAGGACTGGTTCAACACGCCTGGCGACCGGCCGCTGACGCTCGCCTCGCTGCGTGGACGCGTCGTGCTGGTCGACTTCTGGACCTACACGTGCATCAACTGCATCCGCACGCTGCCGTACCTGAAGGCGTGGAATGCCGCCTACGCCAAGGACGGGTTGACGATCGTCGGTGTCGAGACACCGGAGTTCGAGTTCGAGAAGAACGCCAGCAACGTGTCCGACGCGATCGGCCAGTTCGGGCTGCGCTACCCGGTCGTCCAGGACAACAACATGGGCACGTGGAACGCCTACGGCAACGAGTACTGGCCCGCCGACTACCTGATCGACGCCAAGGGCGAGGTCCGCTACGCGACCTTCGGAGAGGGCGACTACGACAAGACCGAAACCGCGATCCGGTCGCTGCTCGCCGAAGCCGGCCATCAGGTGGGCGGCATGAGTCACCCCACCGACGTCGTCACGCCTTCGGAAATCGCAACGCCTGAGACCTACATGGGCACCCTCCGAGGGCAGGGCTGGATCAACGGACCCCACGACGGCACACACGACTACGGACCGCCGCCGACCGGCGCTCTGGCACTCAACGACTTCGCCTACAGCGGCACATGGAAGATCGGCGAACAGCCTGCGCAAGCCGTCTCGGGAGCGGGCGTGGACCTGGAGTTCAAGGCCAAGCACGTGTATCTCGTGCTCAGCTCCCCGGGCGAACGACCGCTACAGGTGCAGGTGCTGCTCGACGGGCACCCGATCTCTGCGGCGGACGCCGGCGAAGACGTGCGGGACGGTGTCGTCACCGTACGCCGCGAACGGCTGTACTCGCTCGTCTCGCTGCCGCGCGACGAACAGCGTCGCCTATCCCTGCGCTTCGCAGACGGCGTCACAGGCTACGACTTCACCTTCGGGTAGACGCCGCGCACCGAGCGCGAGTGCTCCGCTCGCCGGCACAGACCGTCGACCCGCCGGGGTGCGGCCCGGTCGCGAGCCGAGCCGAGGCGGCACCTGCGCCTACAATGCGCTGCATGGAGGGCTCAATGGCCGAGACCAGCGCCCGCAGCTGGCTGCGTTGCTACCGCTGCTGGTCACAGGATCTGGAGGTTCAGGTCCACTACGAGGGAATCCACAAGATCGACCCCGACAGCGGCGAGCGCGCGGAAGTCGTGGACGAGCTGCAGGAGGCGGTCGTCCAGTGCCTGGACTGCATGCACGATCAGCCGCACCTCGGCTTCAACAACGGCCGCGTCGAGCCGATCGAGGACCGCTGGGAACGGATGATCGCGGGCACCCCATGGGTGGCCTCGTGCACCGTCACCGTCGACTCTGAAGACGTCGAGAGCTGCTCGGGGCCAGAGGCCGGGGACGCTCTGTCCTACGCCGCCTTCGGCGAGCACGGCGTGCGCGAGTTCTTCACCCACGTGCGCTTCCACAAGCACGAAGACGACGCGCGCATCATCGTGCATCTGCTGGTCGAGCTGTACGCGCGCTCGCTCGAGGAGGCCACCGACGTGCTCGAGTCATCCGCGCGCGGCGCGCTGACCATCACCTCGCTCGCCGAGGAGTCACGGCCGCCGGCCGCCGGCGGCGACAACCACGGCCACGACTAGAGAGCCGCTAGGCGGCGCGAGGCGGCGTCCTCGATCGCCTATCGACTCTCTAGAGGGGCGTGTCACGCCGGTGAGAGGCGCATCACCGGGATGCGGCGGATGCCCTCGGTGCGCTTTTCGTAGGCGCTGTAGCCGCGGTAGACCTTCTTGGCCTGGGCGAACAGGCGGTCGTGCTCCTCGCCGGTGACCTCGTGCGCCACGTACGGAGCGCTGCGGCGCCTCACCTCGAGGCTCACGTCGGGGTTGGCCTTGAGGTTGTAGTACCAGGCGGGGAACTTCGGGCGACCGTAGCTCGAGGCGATCAGGATCACATCGTCGCCGTCGCTGAAGTAGAGCAGCGGCACGGTGCGCTCGAGGCCGCTGCGTGCGCCGCGGACCGCGAGCAGCACGATCGGTATCTGCCCGAGCGCGCTGTCTACCTTGCCCCGGGTTGCCCGCAGCAACCACGGGTCGATGCGTGCACCCAGCTGCGAGGAGTACCAGGTGCCGGCCTTCGTCAGCGCGAACGCGAACACCAAGCGCTTCAAGCGCGAGCTCGAAACCGCGTCGGGATCGACGCCGGGGATCACGCCGGCCACCGGCTCAGCTCCCCAGCCGCTCCTCGAGCGCCTCGAGCTGAGCGTGCAGCTCGCCGGGCAGGTTCGTGAACTTGGCGAAGTGTTCGCGGAACTGGGGCAGCTGCGCGCGCCATGCCTCGACGTCGACGTGCAGCAGCTCGGCCATGTCCTCGTCGGAGACCTCGACACCGCGCGTGTCGATGCCGTCGGGGCCCGCCGCCGGCACGAGCCCGATCGGGGTCTCCTCGGCGGCTCCACGGCCGGCGCAACGGGCGAACACCCAGGCCAGCACGCGGGAGTTCTCGCCGTAGCCTGGCCACAGGAAGTGCCCGTCGGCGTCCTTGCGGAACCAGTTGACGTAGAAGATCTTCGGCAGCTTCGCCCCGTCGCGGCGCCCCATCTCGAGCCAGTGGGCGAAGTAGTCGCCCATGTTGTAGCCGCAGAACGGCAGCATCGCGAACGGATCGAAACGCAGCTCGCCAACCGTGCCGGAGGCCGCGGCGGTCTTCTCCGAGCTCATCACCGAACCTAGGAACACGCCGTGCTGCCAGTCACGCGCCTCGGTCACGAGCGGCACCACCGTCGCTCGCCGTCCGCCGAACAGCATCGCGTCGATCGGCACGCCCGCCGCGTCCTCCCACTCCGGTGCGATCGCCGGATCCTGTGCCGCCGGCACCGTGAAGCGCGCGTTCGGATGCGCCGCTGGCGGGGGGGGCGGGTCCGAATCGGGTGTCCAGTCGTTGCCGTGCCAGTCGATCAGGTGGGCCGGCGGGTCCTTCGTCAGGCCCTCCCACCAGATGTCGCCGTCGTCGGTCTTGGCGCAATTGGTGAAGATCGAGTTGCGCTCGATCATGCGGACCGCGTTCGGGTTCGTCTTCTCACCGGTTCCCGGCGCCACGCCGAAGAAGCCGTACTCGGGGTTGATCGCGTACAGGCGACCGTCCTCGCCGAACTTCATCCACGCGATGTCGTCGCCGATCGTCTCGACCGCCCAGCCCTCGAGCGTCGGGATCAGCATCGCCAGGTTGGTCTTGCCACAGGCGCTCGGGAACGCCCCCGCGATGTACTTGACCTCGCCCTCCGGCGAGGTCAGCTTCAGGATCAGCATGTGCTCGGCCATCCAACCCTCGTCGCGCGCCATCACCGAGGCGATACGCAGCGCGAAGCACTTCTTGCCGAGCAGCGCGTTGCCGCCGTAGCCCGAGCCGAACGACCAGATTTCCCGGCTCTCGGGGAAGTGCACGATGTACTTGTTCTCGGCGTTGCACGGCCACGGCACGTCTTCGACGCCGCTGTCGAGCGGCATGCCGACCGAATGCAGGCACGGAACGAACTCGCCGGAGCCGAGCGCGTCGAGCGCGCCCTGGCCCATGCGGGTCATGATCCGCATGCTCACCGCCACGTACGTCGAGTCGGTCAGCTGCACGCCCACGTGGCTCTTGTCGGAGCCCAGCGGCCCCATCGAGAACGGCACGACGTACATCGTGCGTCCCTTCATCGAGCCGGCGAACAGGTCGCTGAGCGTCTCGCGCATCTCGCTTGGATCTCGCCAGTTGTTCGTCGGGCCGGCATCCGCCTCGCTCGCCGAGCAGATGAAGGTGCGGTCTTCCACGCGCGCCACGTCCCCAGGATCCGACAGCGCAAGGTAGGAGTTCGGGCGCTTTGCGTCCGACAGCCGCTCGAACGTGCCCGCGTCGACCAGCTCCTGGCAGAGGCGGTCGTACTCCTCGGCGGACCCGTCGCACCAGTACACCTGGTCGGGTTCCGTCAGCGCGGCCGTCTCGTCGACCCAAGCCAGAAGTCTCTCATTGGTGGTTGGTGCGGGAACGGTTGTATTCATGGGGTCCAAGCGGCTCCTCGGTTCGCGGGCATGATCGGCGCTGGGCGATCTACGATCGGCCGCGCTGCGGCCGGGCCAGGACTGGCTCCGGGAACAGAAAAACGCCCTCCGCGGGCGACCCGGAAAGCGTACCGCACGCCCTGCTACTCGACAATCCCCTCGGCCGTGCTGCCGCCGGGTGTTTTGCGCGGCACCAGCACCAGGCGCTTGAACTCGGCCACCAGCACCCCGTCCTGATTCAGCACACGCGTGTGCACGCGCACCGTCCCGCGGTCGGGCTTGGACTGCGACTCTTTCTTCTCGAGCACCTCGGACTCGCAGAACAGCGTGTCGCCGTGGAACACCGGCGCCGGGTGCTTGAGCTCTTCGGTCGCGAGGTTCGCGATCGCCTTGCCGCTGACGTCGCTGACGGACATGCCGAGCGCCAGCGAGTACACGAGCGGGCCCACAACGACGTTGCGCCCCTGCTGGGATTTAGCGGCGTAGACATCGTTGATGTGCAGCGGGTGGTGGTTCATCGTGAGCAGGCAGAACAGGTGGTCGTCGGACTCGGTCACCGTCTTTGCCGGCCAGTGCTTGTAGACGTCGCCGACCTCGAACTCCTCGAGGTAGCGGCCGTACGGATGGGCGCCGCTCGCCTCGCGTGCGGCCTGATCTGTCTCGACGGTCGGGGCGGTCTCGGTAGCGCTCATTTAGGTCGTGGGCCTCCAGTGGCAGGGAATGTGGGAGCCGCAGCTCGCAACTCCAACTCTAGTGGGCGCTCGCGGCCGCCCGCGGCGCGACGCCCGCGACGGCCCCGGGGCAGGCACGCCCTGCGGCGGGCCGACAGCCTTCGCCGGGGATTTTCCCCACCGGCGGCGGCGGCGACGGCGCCACCGGTTCAGCCGGCTGAGGGGCCTGCGAGCCCGGCGCCCCGGAGCGCTCGACCGCCTGCTCGAACGAGCTCGCGTAGGGAAGGCCGCATGTGGCGTCGTAGGCCTGCGCGACGGCGTTCGCGGCTGCGAAGCCCGTGAGTCCGGGGCCACGTGTCGTGAGAACGCTCAGCGACGATGCGCTCAGCGCGCCGTGGCGATGCGGATCGCAGAGTCCTGGTGCGGGGGCGCCTGGGGGCCGTGCGAACGGGTCGGTGAGTCTGCGCACGGTAGGAGCGCCGAGCGAGCGGCGTGCGCTGATACGCAGATCGACCGCCGCCGGGTCGAGCAGCGGCGACGGCCGGTTGACCAGCAGCACCAGCGCGGACGGACCGCGCTTGGTCGCCGGGTGCAGCACCGCCGTCGCCAGATAGTCATCGCCGATTGCTCCGCTGACCCCCACCTGCAGCGCGCCTCGTCCCAGGCGCGTGCCACCAGCGTCGGCGAAGCTGATCTCGGCAAGCGCGAGGTCCCCGGGGGCAGCCGACATGCTCAATCGCCATGTCCGCGTCGCCGCGCCGGCCTCTCGGCCCCGCGCCGTCCGGCTACCGGCGCTCTGGCCGCTCGCCAGCGCGATCACGCCCAGAGCGAGCAGCCCGCACGTCGCGACCAGCGCCAGCGTGGTCAGAGGACGTCGCATCATCGATACTTTCCATTACCGAGCCTAGCGTTGTAACCCGAACCGACCCAGGAGAGCCCTTGCGCAACCCCCGCGACTTCTTCAAGCCCCTCGCGATCGACGCCCCCGAGCCGGCGCGCGAGATCCCCTTCAAGCCATCTCGGATGATCCACTTCATGGACTTCTCGAACCCGAAAATGGTCGAGAAGACGCCCGACCTGGCGCCGAAGGTGGACATCCTGCTGGGCAACCTCGAGGACGCGGTGCCGTTGGAAAAGAAGGAGGCGGCGCGCGCCGGCCTGATTCGCGTGGGACGCGAGATGGATCTGGGTGACACGGCGCTGTGGACCCGCGTCAACGAGCTCGCCTCGCCGTACTTCCTCGACGACATCACGCAGCTCGTCGCCGAGATCGGGCACAAGCTCGAGGTGATCATGATCCCAAAGGTCGAGGGTCCGTGGGACATCCACTATGCCGACCGGCTGCTCGCGCAGCTCGAGGCGAAAGCGGGCCTGGAGCGTCCGCTCCTGATCCATTGCGTGCTCGAGACCTCGCAGGGCGTCGCCAACCTCGAGGAGATCGCCTCCGCCAGCCCGCGCATCCAGGGCATGAGCTTCGGTCCGGCCGACCTCGCGGCGTCGCGCCGCATGAAGACCACGCGCGTCGGCGGCGGACACCCCGGCTACCGCACGATCGCCGACCCCGACCCCGAGAACCCGGACGCGCCGCGGGCCAGCTACCAGCAGGACCCATGGCATTACTCGATCGCGCGCATGGTCGACGCCTGCACCGCGGTCGGCGCGCTGCCGTTCTACGGCCCGTACGGAGACATCAGCGACGAACAGGGCTGCGAGACGCAGTTCCGCGCCTCGTTCCTGCTCGGATGCGTCGGCGCCTGGTCGCTGCACCCCAGCCAGATCGCGATCGCCAAGCGCGTCTTCTCCCCCGACCCCGACGAGGTCGCGTTCGCGAAAAAGGTCATCGAGGCGATCCCCGACGGCCGCGGCGTGCACATGATCGACGGCAAGATGCAGGACGACGCGACCTGGAAGCAGTGCAAGGTGATGGTCAACCTCGCCGAAATGCTCGCGAAGAAGGACCCGGAGCTCGCGGAGGCCTACGGGCTCGCGCAGCCCGCGCCCGTGTGACCCGACCAGGAGGCGCCGGCACCGATTCAGTAGTGCGCCGATTCGGCCGATACGGCTCGGGTGATCACGGCGATCTGCGGCTCTCGCCTCGGCGTACTGCTCGCTTGCGCTTGCGCGATCGTGTGGCCCGCCGGCGCCGAGGCTGCTGAAACGGCCTCGCGCTCGTTCACCGCGACGGGCGAGAACCTTTTCACCGTGCCCGCCGGAGTCAGGAGCGTGCAGGTGACGCTGGTGGGCGGCGCCGGCGGCGCGTCCCTGGGCGGCGGGCCGAAGGGCGGCGCGGGAGCGCTGGTCAACGCGAGCCTGGCCGTGACCCCTGGCGAGAGCCTGTTCGCCGAGGTTGGCGGCTACTTCGAAGTGACGACTCCGGGGCCGGGCATCGAAGCCACGAACGGCGGCGGGAAAGGCGGCGGCGGCTACGGGGGCGGCGGCGGCGGCGCCTCCGACGTGCGCACCTGCTCGAGCAATCCGAGCAGCCCGCTGGACCCACTCGGCTGCTCGGGACGCAGCACGTCGAGCACGCGGCTGGTGGTCGCCGGCGGCGGGGGAGGCGGCGGCGGCAACTCTAATGAACCGTCGATCGTCGGCGGCTCCGGCGGCAACGCCGGCGAAGCAGGCCACGGCGGCGACGAAAACACGACGTACGGACACGCGGCAGGCGGCGGCGGCGAACAGGCGTCCTCGAGCAAAGGCGGCACCGGGGGCGGCGGGTCCGACGTGCAGCGGACCGGCGCAGGGACGGGTGTGCTCGGCGTCGGCGGCAACGGCGGCGGCCAGGAAGCGGGCAACTACGCGGCGGCCGGCGGCGGTGGCGGCGGTGGCGGCATCTACGGCGGCGGTGGCGGAGGTGGCGGCGAATCCAGTTTCGGCGGCTCGGAGTTCGCCGGCGGCGGCGGCGGAGGCGGCGGCAGCTCAGGCGTGCCGGCGGGGGTTGGCGGCGTCAGTGGCCTGAGCGTGGCAGTGGCCTCGCACAGCGCGGTTCCCGAGGTGGTGTTCACGTGGACGCAACCCGCGCCGGCGGTGATCACCGACGCAAGCAGTTCCGTCTCGGAAGCCGCCGCGACGCTCAACGGCACAGTCGACCCCAACGGCTTCCAGGTCACCGATTGCCACTTTCAGATCTCTCCCGCGCCGCCCTCCGGCGGTGCTGCGCCGTGCCTGCAGCAGGTCGGCGCTGGCGGCACGCCGATCCCGGTCACCGCGACGCTCGGCGGGCTCTCGCCCGGCACCGTGTACACGGTCACGCTGCAGGCGACGAGCGCCCAGGGCTCGACCACCGGCTCTCCGCTCACGTTCACGGCTGCAGCCGCGGGCGCGGGCGCCGTCGCGAGCCCCGGCACGAGCTCAGCGCCGACGGTCACCAACCTGCGGCTGTCCCCCACGCGCTTTCGCCGGGGCAAGCACACAGCGACGATCGCCGGCACCCGATCCAAGGCGTTGCCTAACGCGACGAAGATCGCGTTCACGCTCTCGCGCGGCGCGAGCGTGACGCTGAGCTTCGAACAGGCCCGCGCGGGCGCGCGTGTCGGAAGTAAGTGCGTCGCGCTCACCAAGTCCCATCGCGCGCGCAGGCGCTGCACCAGGTATGCGCCGGTGTCCGGCCGCGTGATCCTCGCAGCGCAGGCCGGTGCCGACACGATCAGTTTCGACGGACTCCTCGCCGGTAAGAGGCACCTCGCCCCAGGGACGTACAGGGTGTCGCTGACGGCGAGCGACGCATCCCGCAGAACGACGGCGAAGCAACACCCGAGCTTCACGCTCGTGGGCTGATCGAGGCGCGCGGAGACGAACTGCAGCGGCGACGCGCACCTGCGTGAGCGACTCCCTATAGGCTTCCGCGCCGCATGCGATTCTTTGAGTACGAGGCGCGCGAGGTGGTCAAGCGCGCCGGCATCCCCGTCACCGACTACGGCTTTACGACCGACCCCGCCGAGGCGCGCGAGATCGCGCAGCGCATCGGCGGCCAGACGGTGATCAAGTCGCAGGTGCTGACCGGCGGGCGCATGAAGGCAGGCGGCGTCAAGTTCGCCGACACTCCCGAGGAGGCCGAGAGGTATGCGCGTGAGATCCTGGCGCTCGAGATCAACGGCCACATGCCGCGCGGCGTGCTCGTCGACCCAAGGGCGGAGGTCGAGCAGGAGTACTACGCGGGCGTCGTCTGGGATGGGATTCGCAAGCAGCCGGTGATGATCTTCTCGCCGGTCGGCGGCATCGACATCGAGCAGGTCGCCGAGGAGCAGCCCGAGGCGGTCGGACGGCGGCATTTCTCGAACATCCTGCCGCTGAGCAACTTCCAAGCGAAGGAGGTGATCGCCGCGACCGGCGTCACCGGCTCCGCACTCAACAAGCTCGTCCCGATCGTCCTGCGCCTCGCACGGCTGTTCGTCGAGAACGACATGATCCTCGCCGAGATCAACCCGCTCGGCCGCCTCACCGACGGCTCGTTCGTGGCACTCGACGCGCACATGGACATCGAGAACGAGGCCCGCGGGCGCCACAAGGCGCTGCTCGCCGAGCTCGGCGTCGGCGACGAGGAGACCCGCCAGGCGCGCGAGGCAACCCCCTTCGAGCTCGCCGGCGAGCAGGTCGACGCACAGGACCACCGCGGCGTCGCCGGCAACGTGACCGAGTTCGACGGCAACCTCGGACTCGTGATCGGCGCAGGCGGCGGGTCGCTGACGCTGTTCGACGCGGTGCGCGCCCACGGCGGCAGCCCCGCCAACTACTGCGAGATCGGCGGCAACCCGTCGGTTTCGAAGGCCTGCGGCCTGGCCAAGCTGGTGCTCGAGAAGCCCGGCGTGGACAAGATCGCGGTGATGATGTCGATCGTGTCGAACACGCGCGTGGACATCGTCGCGCGCGGCGTCATCAAAGCCTGCCTCGAGCTCGGCTACGACCCCTCAGAGAAGATCGCGATCTTCCGTATCCCGGGCGCCTGGGAGGAGGAGGGCTTCAAGATCCTCGACAAGTACGGGGTCGACTACGCGGACCGCTCGGTCTCGCTCAACGAGGCCGCTCGCCGCGCCGTCGACAAGATCCAAGGAGCGGCGGCCTGATGTCAATCCTCATCGACGCAGACACGACCTTCATCGTGCAGGGCATCACCGGTCGCGAGGCGGTGAACCTGACGCGCGAGTGCCTGGACTACGGCGTCGGCGCGAAGGTCGTCGGCGGCGTGACGCCGGGGCGCCTCGGGCGCGAGGTCCACGGCGTGCCGGTGTTCGACACGGTCGCGCAGGCCGTCACCCACCACGGCGGGCCGATCTACGGCTCGGTCGTCACCGTACCCCCCGCCTTCACCAAGGACGCCGTCTTCGAGGCGGTCGAGAACGGCGTGAAGCTGATCGTGATCGTCACCGAGCGCATCCCCCGCCGCGACGTCGCGCAGATGGTCGAGCTGGCGACGCTGCGCGGCGCGCGCATCATCGGTCCGAACTGCCTCGGTGTGATCGTGCCCGACGTGATCAAGATGGGCGGGATCGGCGGGCCGGCCAAAAACGCGGCGCAGGCCTACACCCCGGGTCCGATCGGCGTGATCTCGCGCTCGGGCGGGATGACGACGGAGATGTCCTCGACGCTCAGCGCCGCTGGCCTCGGTCAATCGACCGCCGTCTCGATCGGCGGCGACGCGATCATCGGCTCAAGCTACGCGGAGCTGATGCCGCTGTTCGAGGCCGACGCGCAGACTCAGGGGATCGTCATCTACACCGAGCCTGGCGGGCGCATGGAGGCCGAGCTCGCGCTGTGGGTCACCGAGAACGACTCGCGCCTGCCGATCGTCGCGTTCATGGCCGGGCGCTTCATGGACGAGATGCCGGGAATGAGCTTCGGGCACGCGGGCACGATCGTCGAAGGCAAGGAGGACACCGCCTCGGAGAAGATCGCGCGGCTCGCCCAGGCCGGAATCGCCGTGGCCGAGCGGATCGAGGACATCCCCGGCATGATCCGCGCAAAGATCGCGGAGCGGAGCGCCGCCTGATGCGCAAGGACGGAATCTTCATCGCCGTCGAGGTCGACGACAGCATCGCGTCGGACCCGGCGGTCGCCGCCAAGCTCGCGGAGGTCTGCCCCGTGGATATCTTCGCCGTCGCGGACGACGCCGGCGTAGAGATCGTCGAGAAGAACCTCGACGAGTGCGTGCTGTGCCGGCTGTGCCTCGACGCCGTGCCCCAAGGCGTGCACGTGCTCAAGCTCTACGAGGACGGCGCCGAGCTTTAGAAGCCACGGCGTGCACTGCGAGCCGCCGCGTCGACTATCTTGAAGGCAGGCCGATGAACGAAAACTTCTCCCTCGTGGTCATGTGCATCTTCCTGCTCGGTTCGCTGGCGTTCCTGGCGGAGCAGCTCTCGTCCTACCACTAGAGCGCTACGCGTGCTTGCGTGCCTTGGGCGTGCGCTCGCGCTCTTGGTGGCGCTCGACGACGTTGGTGATCAGCTTCATGATCTGCTCGGGCCCTGACGCCTTCGCCTGTCCGTAGGTGAACGCCTCGATCCAGTCCGCGACCTTGCCTTCGCGGGCCATCACGTTGAAGAACTCGCGACGCATGTCGACCCGCAGGCGCGCGTCCGCGGCAGGCCCCTTGGTGACGCCGACGTCCGGCATCTCCAGGCGGAACTGCTGCACGTCGCCGCGGCCCCTGAGTTCGATGCCGACGATCAACTTGATCGGCTCGAGCGCTGGCACTTCAGCGATGAATCTACGGGTCGCCAGCTCGATCAGCGACTTGGCGTCCTCGGCCATGTAGCTCGTCCTCTTCTGGACCGCGCGCGGCCCGTAGCGTTCGTGGTCAGATCTTATGACGCTGCAGCAGCTTGCGGCCGATCACCATGCGCTGGATCTCCGAGGTCCCCTCGCCGATCAGCAGCAGCGGCGCGTCGCGATACAGGCGCTCGATCTCGTACTCCTTCGAGTAGCCGTAGCCGCCGTGGATACGGAAGGACTCCTCGACGCAGAAGCGCCCTGCCTCCGAGGCGAACAGCTTCGCCATCCCAGCCTCCAGATCCGAGCGCGCGCCGGCGTCCTTGAGGCGAGCGGCGCGCATCGTCAGCAGTCGTGCGGCTTCGACCTGCGTGGCCATGTCCGCCAGCTTGAACTGGATCGCCTGGTGCTGGGCGATCGGCTTGCCGAACGTCTTGCGCTCCTGCGAGTAGCGCAGCGCGAGCTCGAGCGCGCGCTGGGCGATGCCGACGCCGCGGGCGGCGACGTTCACGCGACCGACCTCGAGCGCGTCCATCATCTGCGGGAAGCCCTTGTTCAGACCGGCGTCCTCGCCGCCGAGGATGTTCTCGGCCGGACAGTGGTAGCCGTCGAACACCAGCTCGGTGGACTCCACGCCCTTGTAGCCCATCTTGCGCAGCTGCGGCGGGACGTTCAGACCCGCGTAGGGGCCAGTGTTCTCATGGGCACCCGCCTCCTTCTCGGCGATGAAGCACGTCATGCCCTGGTAGGCCTTCTCGGCGTTGGGGTCGGTCTTGACGAGCACGAACACGAGGTCTGAGCGCAGGCCGTTCGTGACCCACATCTTCTGCCCGTTGATCTCATAGGAGCCGTCGTCGGTCTTCTTGGCAGACGTTTTGATCGCCTGCACGTCGGAGCCCAGCTCCGGCTCGGACAGCGAGAACGCAGCGCGGATCTCGCCGGTGACCATGCGCGGCAGGTACTTCTGCTTCTGCTCCTCGCTGCCGAACTTCATCAGCAGGTAGGAGCCGATGAAATGGGTGTTGATGACACCGGAGATCGAGATCCAGCCGCGCGAGAGCTCCTCGACGATCATCGCGTAGGTCGTCAGGTCGAGGCCCATGCCGCCGTACTCCTCGGGGATCGTCACGCCGAACAGCCCGAGCTCCTTCATCTGCTCGACGATCGGCTCCGGGAAGGCATCCTCGTGGTCGTAGTGCTCGGCGTTCGGCAGGATCTGCTCGTCCGCGAACTGGTGCACCATCTCGGTGATTGCCTTCTGCTCGTCGGTCATCTCGGTGTACTGCGAGGCGGCTACGGCCATCTGGTTCGCGCTCCAAGGTCGGGGTCGGTCTGCTCAGTTCCTGCCCGTTGAGAATACCGGCCACCGCCGGCCCGGCGCACGCGTCGGCGCGTCGGGAACAATGCCCTACGTGAACTTCGCACGAGACATCGTTGAGGCGAAGCCTCCCGACGGGCTCGCGCTGCTCGAGCTCGCGCGCGACGGCGCGCGCAGGGAGTGGAGCTTCGGTCAGATCGCCGAGCGCTCGGCGCGGCTCGCTGGCGCATTGCAGCAGCACGGCGTACGCAGGGGCGACGTGGTGATGACACTGATCGGCAACCGCCCGGAGTGGGTGCTGGCGATGCTCGCGTGCTTTCGCATCGGCGCCGTCGTGCTGCCCTGCACCGAGCAGCTGCGGGCGAAGGATCTGCGCCTGCGCATTGCGGTCGCCGAGCCGATCCTGATCCTCGCCGACGAGCGCAACCGGGCCGAGTTCGAGGCGGCGATCGCTGGCACCCCGCACCCCCCCGGCTGCGTATACCTGCCTGACGAGAGCCTGTTCGCCGGCGCGCCCGCCGCGGCGGTCGAGCTGGGCGCCGCTGACCCGTGCCTGATCACGTTCACCAGTGGCACGGCGGGCGAGCCGAAGGCAGTCGTGCACGCCCAGCGCTACCTGGACGGCCAGCGCCTGCAGGCAGAGCACTGGCTCGGCGCGCGCCCCGGTGAGCTGGTGTGGTGCACGGCGGCCAGCGGCTGGTCGAAGTCGGCGCGCAATGTGTTCATCGCGCCATGGCTCTCGGGCGCGGCGGCTCTGCTCCACGACGCGCGCTTCGATCCGCACGAGCGCCTGGAGCTGCTGCAGCGAGAGCGGGTCGCCGTGCTCTGCATGGCGCCGACCGAGTACCGCGTGATCGCCAAGCGCACGACGCTGGGACCGCTCGCTGACCTACGCGCGATGGTTGCCGCCGGAGAGGCGCTCAACCCCGAGGTGCTGCGCGCCTGGCACGAGGCGACGGGGCTGGAGATCCGGGACGGCTACGGCCAGACGGAGACCGGCCAGCTGACGGGCGCGCCACTGGACGACGACGCCCGGCCCGGCTCGATGGGCAAGGCGCTGCCGGGGATCGGTCTCGAGGTCGTGGACGGCGAGCTGACGGTCGACGCGGCGACCGTGCCGACCTTCTTCATCGGCTACCTCGGCGAGCACGCGCAGCGCGATCAGACGGGTGCCTGGAGCGTCGCGGATCGGCGCACCGCCGGCGCCTGGCGAACCGGCGACCGGGTCACGCGTGGCGAGGACGGCTGGCTCTACTTCGAGGGACGCGCCGACGATGTGATCGTCTCGGCGGGCTATCGCATCGGACCGTTCGAGGTGGAGTCGGCGCTCGTCGCGCACCCGGCCGTCGCCGAGGCCGCCGCCGTGGCGGCGCCGGATGAGGAGCGCGGCTCGGTCGTCCGCGCGGTGGTCGTGCTCCGCGACCGGGGCTACGTGCCCTCGCCCGAGCTGGTGCGCGAGCTGCAGGAGCACGTCAAGCGTGAAACCGCTCCGTACAAGTACCCGCGCATCATCGACTTCGCTGCGGAGCTGCCCAAGACCGCCAGTGGCAAGGTCAAGCGTGCGCAGCTGCGCGCGGGCTGACCTGCTTCAGACGCGCTCGTGGCTGGAGTGGCACGCTGGAGGGAGGTCGAGCACGCGAGTTAGGAGCACCTCCCACTCGTTGTCCTCTCGACGCTTGTACTCGCGGTCGCCGCGACGCATACGACCATCGTCGGCGGTCGCCCCGGCAGCGCTTTAGCTCGGTGCTCGGGCTCAGCACGCCGCCTTAAGCGGGTATGGAAGCTAAAACTGGTCTAACAGCCTGACTACCTCGTAGGATTGCCCGCGTGAAAGCGAAGCGAGCGTGGGGCGGCCACAAGACAAGCTTCTTTGTGCTGGCTGGTATGGCGTTGCTCAGCGCGGGAGCGTCGGTCGTCGCGCATCGCTCGGGCTTGCCAGCAGGACTGAGGTTCGGCACAGGATGGTTCTTCCACGCCGCGTTCGGCGTCTTCATCTTCGTGGTCCTGTACGCACTCGCAACGCTCCTGACCGTGACGATGCGAGCCGGGGGACCGCCGACGAAGATGAGCGGCCTCGGGTTCTCCTTGGATTGGGAGAAGGCGCTAGAGATAGCTAACTCGGGTGCTGAGAGCCTCGAAGAAATCGACAAGCGCGTCTCCGGGGTCCAGGACCAGCTCGCCACGCTAATCACGGTCGGCTGCGAGACACAGGAGGCGCTCGTTGCTCTCGCTGACGCTCATCCGACAGGCCCAGCCAATATCAAGGCTGATGCCTTGGCTCGCGCCCAGCGCTTGAGCAAGCTCCATCAACAAGTCGAAGGCGGCGAGCGGTCATCGGAGGTCATCGCCAGGTTCCGAGCCACTCTCAATGCCATCGAGCACCAGCACGAGGAGATGACGAGCGGGTGAGCCCGGCAGCCAGCAAGAAGACCGAGCTAATCCCGGTCAGCGAAGTCGAAACCGAGGCGGCGAACCGCATCCTCACCATACGCGGGCAACGAGTCGTCCTCGACAGCGACCTCGCAGAGTTCTATGGCGTCCCAACCAAGCGTCTAAACGAACAGGCGAGTACCAACTCCGCCCGGTTCCCAGAGGACTTTCGCTTTCAACTAACTCGGGAGGAGTACGCCAACTTGAGGTCGGAAAATCCGACCTCAAGTTGGGGCGGTCGGCGCTACCCGCCGTGGGTCTTCACGGAGCACGGGGTCATTGCTGCCGCCGGAGTTCTCAAGGGCGAGCGGGCAGCCGAGGTCAGCGTTGCGGTGTCGCGCGCTTTTGTCGGTATGCGGGACCAGCTCGTTGAGCTTGGTTCTCATCGCGTGCTCGTAGAGTTCGCGGGACGCCTGAAGAAGCTTGAGAAGCACTCCACCCAGCAGACGGAGTTCAACCGACTCGTGCGCGATGCTATGCGCAACTTCGACTCACTTATCGAGCTAGTCGAGGGCCAACTACCCGAAGCGTCTTGATGCCATCGTTGTCTGCTCGCGGCGCACTCCAAAGCCCGAAACGGTCGAAGAACTTGTACAGCCGCGAGAACGGTTCGACGCCCGACTCCTATCCAGTCTTAGGCTCTCAACACCTGCAAGGCAGCGAGGCCGCGCGTGTACGAGGCTTTGCCCACACGACCGCTGAGCGCGAGCCGGCGCGCCTCAACTCGCCCGGGAGCAGATCGCGAACCGCCAGCTTGGCGGCGATCGTGAGGCCACCGGTCGCCTCGCTTGCGCGGGCCCGGCGCACTAGCGATCTCTCGCGTGCGTCCGTCGCCGACCCTCGGCGACGCGCACCTCGCGCGCGTCGCCGAGCAGCGAGCGCGTCATTTCCGTGAGCGTGCCCGCATTGGCGCGGCGCAGCCGCCCGGCGGCGCGCACGCGCTCCGCCGGGCGGTCGTTGGGCCGACGCACAGCCTGACCGCCGTGTCGTGCCAGGGCGCTCATGCGGCCACCAACTCGCCCTCTCTCGCCGCCTCGACGCGCTCCTCGGCGTCGATCTCCTGCGCCGTGGCAGCGGGCGGGCGCAGCAGCACGAACGTCGCGAGCACTCCCAGGCCGACGCACACCGCGGCGACCAGGTACGCGAGGTGGTAGCCGCCGGTCAGCGACGCGAGCAGCGGGTGACCGGCGGCGCTGAGCGCTTTCGTGTGGTCGGTCGCGATCGTTCCGAGCGTCGCCAGGCCGATCGCGCCGAACAGCTGCACGGACACGTTGATGATGCCCGACGCGAGGCCCGCGTCGCGCGGGGGCGCGTCCGCCATGCCCATCGTCAGCAGCGGCAAGAACGACGCGCCAGCCCCGAGCCCGAGCGCCAGGAAGGCGAAGAACAGGCCGGGAAAGTAGCCGGCGTGAACGCCCTGCGCGGCGAGCAGCAGCAGCCCCACGATCAGCCCGCCGAGACCGCCCGCGAGCGTCGGCACCGCGCCGAAGCGCTCGATCAAGCGCGCTGAGACGCCCAGCGACATCACCGCTATCGCGATCGTCAGTGGCATGAACGCAAGGCCCGTGTCGATCGCGTCGTAGCCCAGCACGCGCTCCAGGTACAGCGCGCCGAGGAAGAACGCCGAGAACATGCCGGTGACGAGCAGGCCGCGTACGAGGCTCGAGCCCATCAGCATGCGCAGGCGCAGGATGCGCAGCGGCATGATCGGGTTTGCGACGCGCGACTCGACCACGAGGAAGCTGGCGAGCAGCACCAGCGAGGCGGCAGCCGTTCCCAGCGTGCGCGCCGAGCCGACGCCATAGTCGGTCGACTTGACGATCGCGAATGCGCCGAGCATGGTCGCGAGCGTGATCAGGATCGAGCCGAGCACGTCCACGCCGCCGCTTAGCCCGATGCCCTCGTTCTCCTCGATCAGGATCCATCCCAGCACCAGCGCGACGATGCCGATCGGCACGTTCACGAAGAAGATCCAGTGCCAGCTGAGCGACTGCGTCAGCGCGCCGCCGGCGAGCAGGCCGATCGAGCCGCCACCGGCGGACACGAACGCGTACATGCCCATCGCCTTGGCCTGCTCGACACGCTCGGGAAACTCGGTGACGATGATCGCGAGGATCACGCTGGAGGCAATCGCGCCGCCGATGCCCTGGATCAGTCGCGCACTGATCAGCATTCCCTGGCTGTCGGACACGCCGCACAGGATCGATGCAGCCACGAACAGCACGAGGCCGCTGAGGAAGACCTTCTTGCGCCCGACGAGGTCGCCGAAGCGCCCGGCGAGCAGCAGGAAACCGCCAAAGGTGATCAGGTAGCCGTCGATGACCCACGTGAGGTTGGCCTGCGCGAAGTGCAGTTCGCGCTGAATCGACGGCAGCGCGACGTTCACGATCGTCGCGTCGAGCACCATCATCAGCTGCCCGAGGCACAGCACCGCCAGTGCGATCCAGCGCCTGCGCTCCGAGGCGGCGGTCTCCGTTGGTGTCTTCAGTCGGCTTAGCAGTGCGGTCATGGGAGTCCTCCAGGGGTTGCGGAGAAACCACCATAGCACTTATCATCCATCTAGTAAGGATGATCTATGAAAAATTGTTGATCGCTGCTATTGTGATGGTTGACGCTTTGATGAGGTATACACTTCCAACCATGGCTGATCAGCGAAACTGCGCCCCCGGCTCGGCGGTGTTGCTGAGTCGCCTGGCGAAGCAGGTGTATCGCCGCAGTGACGAGGAGCGGCTGGGCATGCACCTACGCCACCTGGTCGCACTCAGCTACGTCAGCGATCACGACGGCTGTCCTCAGCAGGACCTCGCCGACGCGTTCTGCATGGACGCCAACAACGTCGTGCTGCTGTTGAACGAGCTCGAGGATCTCGGCTTCGTCGCGCGGTTGCGCGACCCGAGCGACCGGCGCCGTCATCTTGTGCAGATCACGCCTTCGGGGCGCGCCGCGCTGGGCGACTCTGAACGCGTGCAGGCGGCGATCGAGGACGAGGTGCTCGCCGCGCTCGACGTCGATGAGCGCCGCACGCTTCGGGATCTGCTCAACCGCGCGCTGCGCTCGATGGAGCCCGCCGACGACGAGGACGCCTACAGCGCGACGATCGCGTCGATCTCCACGTAGGCGCCACGCGGCAGCTGCGCGACCCCGACCGTAACGCGCGCCGGGGGATCCGCGGCAAAGAACGACCCGTAGACCTCGTTGACCTCCGCGAAGTCGCCCAGGTCGGTCATGTAGATCGTCAGGCGCACCGCGCGCTCGAGCCGCCCGCCGCCGGCCTCACACACCGCGGCAAGGCTTTCCAGGCAGCGCCGCGCCTGCTCGCCCGCGCTCGCGCCGACGATCTCTCCGCTATCGGGGTCGAGCGGTATCTGCCCCGAGCAGAAAAGCAACCCGGCGGCCCGAACGGCGTGGCTGTATGGCCCGATCGCGGCGGGTGCCCCCGGTGCGTCGACGGTTTCGCGCTCACCGTTCACCGAGGACACACTACAGGGGCGATCGTCGGCAACGAGCGCCACCGAACGCTGCGTGCACGGCGCCGGCGCAGGCAATAGATTCCGATTGGTGGAGCGTCGTCAACACGTGGTCGTGGCCGTGCTCGTCGCGCTGGCTGCATGGTTCTGCGCACCCGCGGCGCTGCCATTCCTCGCCTCAGCCAACGCGGAGATCGCCTTCTCGACGTGTGGAAACAGCAACGACTTCGCCTGCGGCCACCTCACCGTGCCGCTCGATCCAAGCGGTACGACGCCGGGGACGATCACGCTCGCCATCCGCCGCCACCGCGCGACGGTCGGCGAAGCACGCAGCGCGATCATCGCGCTCGCCGGCGGCCCGGGGCAGCCGGCGCTGCCATTCGCAGAAGCGTTCGCCGAACTGCTGGGCCCGATCGCGGCCACGCGCGACCTGATCGTCTTCGACCAGCGCGGTATCGGCCTGTCGGACCCGCTGTCCTGCCATGCGCTCGAACGCCCCGACCTGTACAGCTCGTTCGCAGCGGTGATCGAAGCATGCGGCGGACAGCTCGGACCCGCACGCGGCTTCTACACGACTGCCGACACGGTCGCCGACATCGAGGCGATTCGCGTGGCTGGAGGCTATGAAAAGCTCGTGCTGTACGGCACCAGCTACGGCACCAAGGTGGCCGAGCAGTACGCGCAGGAGTACCCGAGTCACGTCGAAGCGCTCGTACTCGACTCGGTCGTTCCGCCCAACGGACCCGACACCCTGAATCGTCCGACCTTCGCGGCGATCCCGCGCGTCCTGCGCCAGCTCTGCGCCGCGCACGCGTGCGCCCGGGTCACATCCGAACCGGTCGCCGACCTCGCGCAAGTGCTCGCCCGGATGGCGCATGCGCCGTTGCGAGCGCGCGCGATCGGCGAACACGGCGCAGCGCACAAGGTCACGCTTTCCTCCAACGAGCTGCTCGCGCTGCTGCTGACAGGCGATTTCTCGCCGCTTCTGCGTGCCGAATTCGTCACCGCCGTCGCGGCGCTCGCGCGCCACGACCCGGCGCCACTGGCACGCCTGGTCCAGGCACTCGGGCCGAACGAAGGCGAAGCTGAAGGCGGCGAAGACGACGACACACCGCTGTACTACGCGACAACCTGCGAAGAGCAGGACTTCCCGTGGAGCCGCGCGCTTGCTCCGGCGGCCCGAATCGCGCAGGCCGTCGCCACCGCCAAGGCGCTGCCGGCGAGCACGTTCGCGCCGTTCACAGCAGCCAACGCGCTCGCGCTCAGCAACATCGAAGCGTGCGCGCACTGGCCGTTCACGACCCCGGCCCCCGCCGTCGATAACGCACCTCTCCCGAATGTGCCGACGCTGATCCTCAGCGGCGCCGACGATCTACGCACCCCCACCGTAAACGCACGCGAAGTTGCCGGGCAGATCCCCGACGCGCACCTGCTGGTCGTACCCGGCGCGGGGCACTCGGTGCTGACCGACCAACCGACCCCGTGCGCGCACGAAGCGCTCGAGGCGCTGTTCGCGGACACGCCCGTGCAGGCGTGCGCGCCCACGCCCACGCCCACGATCCTGCGCCCGGCCCCGCTGCCGCCGCTGCAACTCGATCAGGTGTCACCCGCGCGCGGCTACCGCGGCGCGCCCGGGCGCACGCTGCACGCGGTGGCGCTGACGCTTTCTGATCTCATCCGCCGGTTCGCGCTGGCACTGACGCTCGGCAGCGCGAGCGAAGGCGGCGCGCTGAAGCTGCGGATCGGCGGCCTGCGCGCCGGCTGGGCTGAGCTCACAACCCGCGGCGTGAGCCTGCACGGCTACTCCTACATTCCCGGCGTGACCGTATCGGGCACGATCGGACTGGAAATGGAGGATCTCACCGTCGGCGGTGGCGCGGGAGCGCACGGGAGCTTGCGCGGGATGCCACACCAATCGCTCACCGGGATGCTCGGCGGCCATCACGTCGCGCTACCGGCGAGCTCGCTCACGAGTGCGGCTATTGTCGTTGGCGATGCGCAGGAGAGTTCGCACTTGGGGGCTGGCGGCTCTGTTGCCCGCCGTGCTGTTGGCATACTGGCCCGGCTCCTCGGCAGCGGCCGACGCTAGCTTCATCCCCTGCGCCAACGCCACGGCGTTCGAATGCGGCTCGGTGCCGGTGCCACTCGAGCGCTCGGGGGCCGTTCCTGGGACGCTCTCGCTGAGCGTCGAGCGTAAGCGGGCCGGCGCGGCTCCCAGCCGCGATGCCGTCGTGGCGCTCGCCGGCGGACCGGGCCAGGCAGCGCTGCCGCTGAGCGAATTCATCGCCCAGGCGATCGCACCGGCGCTCAGCTCACGCGATCTTCTGGTGTTCGACCAGCGTGGCACCGGTGCCTCCGATCCGCTCAGCTGCCCGGCGCTGGAAATCTTCAGCACACAGTCCGCAGGACAGCTCTTCGAAGACTGCGCGTCGGAGATCGGGCCCGCGCGAGGCGCGTTCACGACCGAGGAATCGGTCCAGGACATCGAGGCCCTGCGGCAGGCCGGCGGCTACGAAAAGCTCGTGCTGTACGGGACCTCCTACGGCACCAAGGTGGCGCTCGACTATGCCGAGACCTACCCCGAACACGTCGAAGCGCTCGTGCTCGACTCGGTGGTGCCGCCTGAAGGCACCGAACCGTTCCAGATCCCAACGTTCCAGGCGATCGGCGGCGTCATCCGCGAGGTCTGCGAGGGCGGCGCCTGCGACGGGATCAGCTCCGACCCGCTCGGGGACATCGCGAGATTGGCCGCGCAGTTGCGCAGGCGGCCGCTCAGCGGATCGGTATACGACGGCTCCGGCAAGCGTCACGCCAGCACGCTCGACGCCACCGGCCTGCTCGGGATCCTCGAGGCGGGCGACCTGAACCCCGCCCTGCGCGCTCTGCTGCCGGCGGCGGTGCGCTCGGCGCTCGATCGCGATCCCGACCCGCTGCTGCGCCTGCAGCTGCTCTCCGAGGGCCTGATCCCCAACGTACCGCGCGAAAGCGCCAACGTCGAAAGCGCGCCGAGCGTCGACGAAGCGCTGTTCGCGACAACCACCTGCGAGGAGAGCCCGTTTCCATGGCAGCGCGCCGCGGCAAGCGCGACGCGCCTGAACGAAGCGCTCGCCTACCTGCACGCCCAGCCGAGCAGCGATTTCTACCCGTTCGATTCGAGCACCGCATACAACAACAGCCTCGTCCCCGACTGCGCGAGCTGGCCCGACGCCTCGCCGCCGCCGCCGGCGCCGGGTCCGTTGCCGAACATTCCCACGCTGATCCTCTCCGGCGAGCAGGACCTGCGGACACCCACGGCCTATGCGCTGCGCGTCGCGGCGCTGATCCCCGACGCGCAGCTGCTGCTCGTGCCGTTCACCGGCCACTCCGTGCTCGGCAGCGACCTGAGCGACTGCTCGTCGCTGGCCGTGAAGGCGTTTTTCGCCGTCGGGGTGGGTGGCGGTCAGATCCAACCGTGCACGCCCACCGTCAACCAGTTCGCGCCGACCCCGTTGACGCCGACAAAGCTCGCCTACGTGCACCCGCCCACGACCCTCGGGGGCAGACCAGGGCGCACGCTCGTGGCGGTGCTCGACACGCTTGTGGACCTCAACCGCCAGGTGATCGCGGCGACGCTGCAGGAGGACGCAGAACTCCCGAGCGGCTCGAGCTTCGGCGGCTTGCGCGGCGGCTACGCCAGACTGACGAGCTCGGCGGCGACGCTGCACGACTTCGCGTTCGTGCCGGGCGTGCAGTTGACGGCGACCTTCCCCGTCAAGAACCGCGAGCTGCAGGCGGCCAACATTCGCGTCTCGGGGAAGGACGCGTCCGTGGGCACCGTCCGCTTCGGTGCCGCCTCGCAGCGGATCACCGGCATGCTCGGCGGCAGACGCTTCGACGTCAGCCTCGCGAAAGTCAAACTGGCGAGCGTTGGTGCAGGCGAATGGCCGTCTCGTGCGACCATCGGCCAGCTGCTCGGCGGCCGTCACGCGCTGCTCGAACGAGCGGCGGGCGCCGCGGTCGCGCCGCGCTCGTCGCGGCTACCCTGAGGAGGTGCCAAACGCGCTAGCGCAGGAGAGCTCGCCCTACCTACGTCAGCACGCCGAGAACCCGGTTGAGTGGCTGCCGTGGGGTCCAGTCGCGCTCGAGCGGGCGCGGGTCGAGGACAAGCCTCTGCTGGTTTCGATCGGCTACTCGGCGTGCCACTGGTGTCACGTGATGGAGCGCGAGTCCTTCGAGGATGCAGCCACGGCACGGCTGATGAACGAGAGCTTCGTGTGCGTGAAGGTCGATCGCGAGGAGCGTCCCGACGTCGACGCCCTCTACATGGAGGCCGTGCAGACGATGACCGGTCAGGGCGGGTGGCCCTTGAACGTCTTCCTGACGCCCGAGCAGCTGCCCTTCTACGGCGGCACGTACTACCCACCCGAGGCGCGCCACGGCATGCCCGCGTGGACGCAGGTGCTGCAGGCGATCGCCGAGTCCTGGGAGACCAACCGCGAGGAGATCCGCAGCGGCGGCGAGCGGCTGCGCGAGCGCCTCTCCGACGCCTCCCAGCTGTCAGCGTCCTCTCAGCCGCTACAGCAGGGCGCGCTGGAGCAGGCGCTGGCGGGGCTGAGCCAGAGCTTCGACGCGCGCAACGGCGGCTTCGGCCGCGCTCCCAAGTTCCCACAGGCGCCCGTGTTGGAGTTCCTGCTGCTGGGAGACGGAAATGCGATGGCGCTGACAACGCTGCACGCAATGGCAAGCGGTGGCATCCACGATCAGCTCGGTGGCGGCTTCGCACGCTACAGCGTCGATGCCAGCTGGACCGTTCCGCACTTCGAGAAGATGCTCTACGACAACGCGCTGCTCGCGCGCGCGTTTCTCCATGGCTGGCGGCGTTCGCAGGATCCTCGCCTGCGCGAGGTCTGCGTCGACACCCTCGAGTGGACGCTGCGGGAGATGCGCGGTCCCGAGGGCGGCTTCTACAGCGCCCTCGACGCGGACTCCGAGGGCGTCGAGGGTCGCTACTACGTATGGAGCGTCGCTCAGCTCGCCGAGGTCCTGAGCGCCGACGACGCGCGTGCGGCGAGTGCCTGGCTGGGCGTCAGCGACCAGGGCAACTTCGAGGACCCCCATCATCCGCAGCCAGGCCTGAGCGTGCTCACCGATCGCGGCGCGCCACCGGACGAGCAGACACGCGAGCGGATTCGCGAGCAGTTGCTGGCGGCCCGCGAGCGGCGTGTGCGCCCGGGGCTCGACGACAAGCGCCTCGCGAGCTGGAACGCGCTGATGATCTCGGCGCTCGCCGAGGCGGGCTTGTTGCTCGAGGAGCCTCGCTATCTGGACGCGGCGCGCACCTGCGCCGATTTCCTGCAGACCCAGATGCGCGACGATCGCGGCCGGCTGCTGCGCACCTACAACCACGGGCACGCCAAGATCGACGCCTACCTCGAGGATCACGCCTTCCTGCTCGAGGCGTTGACCGCGCTGTTCGAAGCGAGCTGCGAAGAGCGCTGGTTCCACGAGGCCACGGCGGTCGCCGACGAGATCATCGCCCGCTTCGCCGACCCCGACAGGGGCGGCTTCTTCTCGACCGCGGCAGGCGGCGACGCACTGATCGTCAGGCGCAAGGACCTGGAGGACTCCCCCATCCCCTCCGGGTCCTCGAGCGCCGCCGTCGGCCTCTCGCGCCTCGCCCAGCTGACCGGCAACGACGACTATGAGCGCCACGCGCTCGGCGCGATCGCGCTCGTCGCCGAGATCGCACCGCGCCACCCCGGTGCCTTCGGGCACATGCTGCAGGCGATGCACTGGCAGCTCGCTCCAGCGCGGGCGATCGCTTGCGCAGTGCCTAAGACGCGGGAGATGCGATGATCGCCTCGATCCGTCGGCGCACCTCCTACCGGCTCCTGATCGATCTCGGCGATGAGCTCCTTCCGCCCGTCGATGAGGACGAGAACGTCGTGCAGGTCGAGACTTCCAAGCATGTCGTTGTTCCCCCTGCCGTGCCACGCGGCCAGCTTCGTTGCGACGATGCTCGGTGGAGTCGCTGCCCGAATCTTCATCCCGTTTGACAGCGACAACTCGACGGACATCGCGATTGCGCGGTCGTACCACTTGTTTGAAAACCCCAGCACGTTCGCATCGGCTGGCATGACGTCCAGCACGAGGCCCGTCTCGGAGTGGTGCCACCGGCAAATGACCGGCGAATCGCTGGCCTCGCTGAAGCCGCGTTCGCGCAGTCGCTCACCGAGCTTGTAATACCCGACCTTTCCCGCGACCGCGCTGATGACGTCAACATCGTTGGTGGCGCGCGTCGCGGGCGCTGCCGGGTCGCTGACCCACAAGTGGATGCTGGCACCGCCGAGGAACACCACATCAGACAAGAGCGGGCCGAGTGCCTCAGCGGCGGCATCGATCAGTTCGGCGCTCACAACACGGTGCGATCCAACACGCGAGCGATTTCGTCCTCAAGGGCCGACGCGGCAACCTTCCTCACCCGCGCATCGCCCGCCCGGAGACAGTCGATAATCGCGAGAAGGGCACCTAGCGTCGGATCTGCGGATGCGCCTATGGCGCCGGGGTGCAGTGGCTCGAGTCTTTGGCCTCGGTTTACGCCTAGAGCGCTTGGCCAGACTGGTGATGGTTCGTCGCCCGCTTGGCTGATGAGGTCTGAGATCGGTGCGGCAGCCCATGCCGCGTTGAATCCCCGCGTGATCCCGCCGAGCGGAGCGGGCGCGATGAAGCGGGCAGCGTGGATCATGAGCTCCGCGAAATTGGCGGCGTTCACTCGTCGCTCGCCGGACTGGTAGAGACCGGCTTCCTCGGTGCGCTTGAGCGCGCGGCTCACGACGGTGTGGTCCACCACCAGCTTCTCGGCCAGGTCGCGCAATGACCACGTGTCCCCCTGGTTGGCTAGGGCTCCTGCTAGCACGTATAGGTCTGTGGGGCGCAGCATACGAAAAGTGTAGCGTGTTGCGCAACATGCAACAAGGCTACGAGTGTCGCACTCGCCGCACCGCGGGCGTCCCGTCGAGCCATTCTTCACCACGCGCGACCCCGCGAGCCGGAGCCGGCACCCCATGCGGGGCACAGGCAGGCGGAGGCCTTTAAGCTCTCAGCCGCTACAAAATCGACAGGTAGCGGTCGAGCTCCCACTGGGTCACGTTCACCCGGTAGTCGTCCCACTCCTGGCGCTTGATCTCGACGTAGCGGTTGAACATGTGCTCGCCGAGCGTGCGCAGCACGAGCTCGGACTCTGCCGTCAACTCGATCGCTTCGCCGAGGCTCTCCGGCAGCTGCTCCACGCCGAGGCGCCGGCGCTCCTCGCTCGACAGGTGGTACAGGTTCTTCTCCATCGGCTCCGGCAGCTCGTAGCCCTTCTCGATGCCCTCGAGGCCTGCCTGCAACAGCGCCGCGAAGGTCAGATAGGGGTTGCACGCGGGATCCGGGCAACGCAGCTCCATGCGCGTCGCCTTCTCGCGACCCGGGTGGTAAAGCGGCACGCGCACCAGCGCCGAGCGGTTGCGCCGTGACCACGCCACGTACACCGGCGCCTCGAACCCGGGCACCAGGCGCTTGTACGAGTTGACCCACTGGGCGAAGATCGAGCAGATCTCGCGCGCATGCTTGAGCTGGCCGGCGATGAACGCCTTGCCCACATCCGACAGGAAGTACTGGTCATCGGCGTCGTAGAACGCGTTCTTGCCGCCGCTGAACAGCGACTGGTGCGTGTGCATACCCGAGCCGTTCTCGCCGAACAGCGGCTTCGGCATGAAGGTCGCATGCCAGCCGTACTTCATCGCGTACTCCTTGACCGTGATGCGATACGTCATGCAGTCGTCGGCCATCTTCATCGCGTCCGCGTAGCGCATGTCGATCTCGTGCTGGGAAGGCCCGACCTCGTGATGGGTGTACTCGACGTGGATTCCGAGCTGCTCCAGCGCCAGAACCGTCTCGCGGCGCACGTCGGAGCCCGCGTCGAGCGTCGTCAGGTCGAAATAGCCGCCTTCGTCGAGCACTTCGGTCGAGCGCGAGTCTTTGAACAGGAAGTACTCGAGCTCCGGGCCCACGTTGAACGTGTCGAAGCCCATGTCCTTCGCGCGCTGCACCGCGCGGCGCAGCACATGGCGAGGATCGCCCTCGTACGGCGTTTTCTCTGGCGTGATCACGTCGCAGAACATGCGCCCCACGCCCTGCTCCTCCGGGCGCCACGGCAGCACCGCGAACGTGCTCGGGTCTGGCATCGCGATCATGTCCGACTCCTCGATCGCGTTGAAGCCCGTGATCGACGATCCGTCGAAGCCCATCCCCGCCTCGAACGCGTCGTCCAGCTCCGCCGCGTTGATCGAGAACGACTTCAGCTGCCCCAGGATGTCCGTGAACCAGAAGCGGATGAAGCGGATGTCGCGCTCCTGGACAAACGCCTTCACCTCCTCCGCAGTCTTCGGCTGATCTGCCATCCCGCCGGACCCTAGCCGATGGTCACCGCGAGCCGTATCGACTGTTGGCTAAATCGCTCGCGCCTGGCTCAAGCCTCGCCTCGGCTAGTGGCCAGCGACCGCCGCTACGAACTTCGCCACGTTTTCGGCTTCCTTACCCGTGTACAGCATCGCGGGCATATTGCCGAGACCGCGCGCTCGGCCTTCGGCGATCGCGTTCTCGACGAGCGCGATGCGACCAGCCTTGGTGGGGATGTCGTCGCCCACCCGGACGTCGAGGTCGGGGCCAATGCGGCCGACCGACTTGACCGCGCCCAACGTGTGGCAGACGTTGCAGGTGTGCGCGAACAGTTCGCGGCCTTCGGTCTCGTCGGCGTTCAGGTGCACGCCTCCGGGCGCGTCGCTCGCCTTGTGCTCGCCGTTGACCGAGAGCACGATCGCCGGCACGATCAGGCCGAACGCGAACGCGAGGATGACGCCGAGCGTGATCGCTGCCCGACTGAACCGCGATCCTTCGGCGGAGCCGTCTTCGTCGCGTGAGCCACGGCGCATCGCCAGGAAGAAAACACCGAGACCGACGACGATCCAGAAGATGATGAAAATCAGGAGCATGCGCGCCGAGAAGATATCGGGTGGCGGCGCCGGACGGTCGACCGACGACCCCACGATGAGAGCTCTCCCACCTTTAGGCGACCCAAAGGAGGCGCGCTAACCTCGATGTAGACCGGCAAAAACAAAGGACATGGCTCGACTCCCGTGAACATCCTCCGTCGTCTTCCGCTTTCGCGCCTGCTCCTGCTGTGCGCGCTCGTGATCGCCATCGGCGTGTCAGCCACGGCGATCGCCTCTGCGCTTGACTCCGGGCCGACCCCGCCCGCCAAGCCGCTCGCGCAAGCCGTGCACGACACGCTGGCCGGCGCTCAGGGCACGCACATCGAAGGCCTCAGCGCCAACATCCAGCTGACCGACCATCTGCTCGAAGGCGCGAGCCTCGCAAGCGGCAACGGCGGTGGCGGCGGGCTCACGTCGAGCCCCCTGGTCACAGGTGCGTCGGGGCGGCTGTGGGTCGCCAACGACGGTCGCGTCCGCCTGGAGCTGCAGTCGCAGAAGGGAGACACGCAGATCGTCACCGACGGACACACCGTGACGCTCTACGACGCCGCGACCGACACGGTCTACCGCTACACCCCCACCGCGGGCGAAGAAGGCTCCTCCAGTGCTGAGAAAAGCTCAGGCGGGGAGCACGAAGTCCCGTCGGTCGCCAAGATCGAAGAAGCGATCTCGCATCTGAACAAGCACGCCGACGTATCAGGCGCCACGCCCACCGACGTCGCCGGGCAGCCGGCATACACGGTTCGCGTCTCCCCCAAGGAAACGGGCAGCCTCTTGGGCGGCGCAGAGCTCTCCTGGGACGCCAACAACGGCGTGCCTCTACGCGCGGCGATCTACTCGTCCACCAGCAGCTCGCCCGTGATCGAACTCGCCGCCAGCGAAGTCTCCTTCGGGCCCGTCGAAAGCTCGGTTTTCGCGATCACGCCTCCCGCCAACGCCAAGGTTCAGGAAATCACCTTCGCCGAAGGCCAGGACCAAGGCGACTCCAAGAAGGCGGGCGCAGGTGGAAAGCCGAGCGTGACCACCCACGGTCACGGCCTCGGGACGATCGCGGTGCTCGAAAGCAAATCCAAGAGCGCCACCGGGACGGGCACGTCGCTCGAAGGACTGCCGAAGGTCACGATCGACGGCGCGAGCGCCAGCGAGCTCCGCACCGAGCTCGGGACGCTGCTGACGTTCGAGCGCTCCGGCGTGCGCTATCTCGTCGGTGGCGCCGTCGCCCCAGCAGCCGTAGAAGAAGTGGCACGAGGGCTCTAGCGTGAGCGAGGACGCGGCCCAGCCCGTCCGGGCTAGGGGGCTCGTCAAGCGCTACGACGAGGTCCTGGCGGTTGACCACATCGACCTGAACGTCCACGCCGGCGACGTGTACGGGTTCCTCGGCCCCAACGGCGCCGGCAAGACCACCACGCTGCGCATGGCACTCGGCCTGATCACGCCCAGCGAGGGCATCGTCGAACTGTTCGGCCGTGATCCCATGCGCGACGGCGCACGCGCCCTGGAGGGGGTCGCGGGCTTTGTCGAGGCGCCGCGCTTCTACCCGTACCTGACCGCACGCAAGAACCTCGAACTGCTCGCCGCGCTCGACGGCGACGGGGCCGCCGCACGCATCGACGAGGTGCTTGCAGTCGTCGAGCTGAGCCCGCGGGCCAAGCACAAGGTCGGCGGCTACTCGCACGGCATGCGCCAGCGCCTGGGCATCGCCGCCGCGCTGCTGCGTCGCCCGCGGCTGCTGATCCTGGACGAGCCCGCCACCGGCCTCGACCCCGCCGGCATGCGCGACATGCGCGCGCTGATCCGGCGACTGGCCGAGGAAGGCATCACCGTCCTGCTCTCCAGTCACCAACTGCCGGAGGTCCAGGAACTGTGCGATCGCGTCGCGATCGTCGAGTCCGGCCGCGTCGTCTACGAGGGCGCACTGGCCGACCTGCGCCGTCAGGGCGGCGCCGGCTACCGACTGCACACCACCGACGACGAGCGCGCGCTCGCACTGATGCGCGAGCAGGCCAGCGTCGAGCACGCCGCTCCCGGCGAGCACGGTCTCACCTTCCAGGCTCGCGAGCAGGACGTCGGCCAGCTCTCGCTGACGCTCGCCGCAGCCGGCATCGGGATTCTCGCGCTCAGCCCCGAGCTGGCGACGCTCGAGGACCTCTTCTTCCGTCTCACCGAGGGCGATCACGACCAGAGCGCCGGAGCGCAGCCCCCGCTCCACACGCGGGTCGCGGGCGCTGGAGCCGGCACCAGCTCCCCAGCCTCGAACCGCGCCTCCGAGCCGGCACTGGAGGTCTGATGAGCAGCGCCGCGCTCAGTCCCCCTGCGGCGGCCGCCACCGCGGCGGCGCATCGTAGCCGGCGACCCTCCATATTCATCGTCTATCGCTGGGAGCTGCGCAAGCTCCTCGCACAGGTGCGCACCTACCTGGGACTTGGCCTGCTGACCCTGCTACCGGTGATCTTCGTGGTGTTCGAGAGCCTGCACCACCAGCACAACCAGCGCGAGAACATCTTCGCCGCGCAGATCACCCAGTCCGGCCTCGCGACGCCGGTGCTGATGCTGCTGTTCATGTCGGGGTTCTTCCTACCGGTCGTCGCCGCGCTCGTCGCCGGCGACATCTTCTCCAACGAGGACGGCAACGGCACGCTGAAGACGATCCTCACGCGCTCGGTCGACCGCGGGCAAGTGTTCGCTCGCCAAGACGCTCGCGGCGCTCAGCTACGCCGTGCTCGCCGTGCTCGTCGCCGCGAGCGTCGCCACCATCGCGGGCGTCGCGTCGTGGGGCTTTCACTCGGTCAGGACCTACTCCGGCACGCTCGTGTCAGCGCCCGAAGCGCTGCTGCTGGTGTCCGCCGCCAACGTCGCCTATCTGATCCCACTGTTCGCCGTTGCCGCCATCGGTCTCATGCTCTCAGTCGTGACGCGCAACAGCGCCGCCGCGGTCGTCGGCACGATCGGCATCGTGATCCTGTTGTTCATCATCGCCCAGATACCTGGCCTCGAATCGATCCAGCCCTACCTGCTCACCGAACAGTTCCAGGCTTGGCAGGGGCTGCTGCGCACGCCCACCGACTGGGCGCCGATCGCGCACTCCGCATGGCTCTGCGCGCTCTACGGGGTGCCCGCGCTGGTGGCCGGCTACCTGGTGTTCCTGCGTCGGGACGTCGCCGGCGGCTGAGGCTCAGGTGACCTCGGCTGGCAGCTCGATGACTGTCAGCTCGACGTCGCCCATCAGCCGTCGCGCCTCGCGAGGGTCGATCAGCCCGGCACCGAGGCGCGCGGTGGACTCGGCTCCGCAGGCGACGCCGAAGCGCAGGCACTGGTCGGCGGCGCGACCTTCGTAGCGTGCGGCGAGGTAGCCGGCGAGGAACGCGTCTCCGGACCCGCTGCGGGCAACCGGCTCGCGCAGCTCGATGCTCGCGCGCTTGAGCCGCCGCTGGCCGTCCACGAGGACCTGCGCGTAGCAGCCGTCGGGGAGCGTCATGATCGCTTCGTGCGGCCCGAGCGCCGCGATCTCCGCAACCGCCAGCGATCGCTCGTCCTCACCTGAGAACTCGTGGCCGACGAGCTCCTCCGCCTCGAGCACGTTGGGCGAGACCACGTCCGGCTCGGCGCGAACCGCCTGACGCAGCGGCTCGCCGTCGGTGTCCACGACGGTGACAACGTCGAGCCGCTGCAGGTCGCGGATCAGCGACGCATAGATCTCGGGCTCGACGCCGCGCGGCAGCGACCCGGCGAACACGACGATCGCTGCGCCGCGCGCCAGGTACAGCAGCTTGTCGCGAAACAGCTCGACCTCTCGCGTCGACACCGAGGGCCCGCGTTCGTTGATCTCGGTCTGGTCGCCGGTCGTCGGGTCGAGCACCGACGTGTTCGTGCGCGACTCCTCGCGGATCCGTACGAAGTCGTTGAGGATCGACTCCTCGGTGAGCTGCTCGACGATGTGCGTTCCGGTGGCGCCGCCGGCAAAGCCGGTGGCGATCACCGGTTGACCCAGCGCCTTCAGCGAGCGGGCGATGTTGACGCCCTTGCCGCCGGCCATCGTGCGCTGATCCACGGTGCGATGGCGGCGTCCGAGCCTGAAGTTCGGAACCGCGAGCGACTTGTCGATCGCCGCGTTCAGCGTGACCGTGATGATCATCCTGTCTCGCCACCAACCTTCCGGCGCGCCTCAACGGCAGCAGATGCCCTGGCGTGCACGACACAAAGGCTAGCGGACCCGCTCGGACAGCTCCCAGGCGCTCGCTCGCAGTCGTTCGGCCTCCGTGCGGGCGGCCTCTGCGGGATCCCCGCCGACCGTCAGGTGCGCGTCGGCGATGCTGCGCGAGGCCGACACGAGGCCGCCGGCACGGCCCGGTGCGAATGCCTCCGCGAGCTCCTCGACGCGGCCACCTTGCGCGCCGACGCCGGGCAGTAGGAAGGTCGCGGCGGGCATCAGCTGCCGTGCCCGCGCGAGGTGGCCCGGCTCGGTGGCACCGACCACGGCACCGACGTCGCTGAGGCCCGCCTCGCCGACGCCGGCCGCGCCCAGCTCATCGACAAGCGTCGCGATCCGCTCCCAGACGGTGCCGGCGCCAGCCAGCGCCAGGTCCTCGATGTCCGCCGCGCTTGGATTGGAGGTGCGCACGAGAACGAGCACGCCGCCGCCGCGCTCGCGTGCCACGCTCAAGAACGGCGCGATCGCGTCGCGCCCCATCAACGGGTTGACCGTGACCAGATCCGCGCCCAGGCCGCCGACGTGTCCGAACGGGCTGTCCGTGCCCCCGAACAGCGCGCCGGCGTACGCCTGTGCGGTCACGTCGATGTCGCCGCGCTTACCGTCGGCGATCACCAGCAGCCCGACAGCCCGGGCGTATTCGACGACGGCTTCCAGCGTCGCCCATCCCGGCGCCCCGAGCAGCTCGAAGCGGGCGAGTTGCGGCTTCACCGCGACGCACGCGGATGCCACCGCGTCGATCAGCGCCCGGCAATGCTCGAGCATCGCGCGGGCCGCCACCTCCGTTGCAGAGCCCGCGACGGGCGCTTGCGCGCCGCTTCCCGGCCACAGCCGCGCGGGGTCGGGGTCGAGGCCGAGCACGAGTTGGGACTCGCGCTCGGCTACCCGCGCAGCCAGAGTCTCGCCGAAGGACCGCGCCGTTGTCAGCGGCCCTTCACCGCGCTCTTCAGCCCGCTGCCAGCGGTGAAGCGCGGCACCCGTGACGCTGCGATCTGGATGCGCTCGCCGGTGCGGGGATTGACCCCGACTCGCGCACCGCGCTGGCTCACGTGGAACTTGCCGAATCCCGAGACCGATACCTCACTGCCGCGACGCAGCGCGTCCTCGACGGTGGCCAGCACCGCGTCCACAGCCCGCGAGGCATCCTGCTTGGTCAAATCGGCGCGATCCGCCACCTGGTCGACCAGCTCGGACTTTGTCACTTCGCCCTCCTCGTTCGTGAAACCGTTGCCACGACGCTAACACTGTCTGCGGACAGGCGCATAGGCAACAATACGGCGATGGCAATCTCGCGCGTGGCATGGCTGGTGACCGTTGTGATCGCCCTGATCACGGCGGTTGCGCTACTGCTTTCCGGTTACCAGGGCTACGCCGGCCTGGGGCTCGCGGTCGCCATCTCCGCGGCGATCAACCTGCTGTAGCCTCGCCGCCGCCCTCGAGCCATGCCAGCAGTGCCCTCGCCGCGCGGCCCCGATGGCTGATGGCGTCCTTCTGCTGATCGCTCAGCTCGGCCATCGTCATCGCCGGCGGACCATCGTCGGCGAGGAACGCCGGGTCATAGCCGAAGCCTCCGTCGCCGCGAGGCTGCTGCGCCAGGCGTCCCGTGCAGCGACCCTCGAAGACGCGCTCGACGCCGCTCGCGGGATCGACGTAAGCGATCACGCACACGTACTCCAGCGCGCTGTTCGCCGGCGCCTCGCGCAGCAGCTTCTCGAGGTTCTCCGCGTCGCTCGCATGCTCGCCGGCGTAGCGAGCAGAGCGGACCCCCGGCGCACCGTCGAGCGCCGCCGCAGCGATGCCGGAGTCATCGGCGATGCTCACCGTCCCCGTCGCCAGCGCCGCCGCACGGGCCTTGCCGAGCGCGTTCTCGGCAAACGTCTCGCCGTCCTCCGGCGGCAACGCCACGCTCTCGGGAAGCGCGTCGATCTGCCAGCCGCCCGCCGGGGAACCATCGATCAGGCGCTCGAACTCGCCGCGCTTGTGCTCGTTGTGGGTCGCGAGCAGCAGCTTCAAGAGGCCGCGGCGATCGCCTGGTCCTGGGCGAGGCGCAGCCGCTCGATCCCGCCTGCCGCAAGCGCGAGCAGCTCATCCAGGTGCGCTCGAGAGAGCGGCGTGCGCTCGGCCGTCGCCTGCACCTCGACCAGCCCCCCGTCGCCGGTCATCACCACATTGGCATCGACCTCCGCGGTCGAGTCCTCGGAGTAGTCGAGATCGAGCAACGGCGTGCCGCCGATGATGCCGCACGAAACCGCCGCGAGCGCACCGGTCAACGGCGAGCGCTCGAGCCGGCCCTCCGCCTGCAGACGCTTGCACGCCAGCGACAGCGCCACGTATGCGCCCGTGATCGACGCGCAGCGCGTGCCCCCGTCGGCCTGCAGCACGTCGCAGTCGAGATACACCGTGCGTTCGCCCAGCGCCTCGAAATCGATCACCACCCGCAGCGAGCGCCCGATCAGGCGTTGAATCTCGATCGTGCGCCCGTCCTGGCGCCCGCGCGTGGCGTCGCGCTGCTTGCGATCGCCGGTCGACGCCGGCAGCATCCCGTACTCGGCCGTCACCCAGCCGCGACCCCTGCCGGTCATCCAGCGGGGAACGCCCTCCTGGGCGGAGGCCGTGCAGATGACGCGTGTCTCGCCGGCGGAGATCAGCGCCGAGCCGGTGGCGGTGCGCATGAACCCCGGCTCGATCGCGATGGGGCGCAGCTCGTCCGCTCCACGGCCGTAGCTGCGCTCGACTGCTGTGCTGTGCACGCGCGCCATCATTCCAGAGCGCTACGGTCGGGGCATCTTGCGTGCGCTCGTGGTCTCCAACATGCGCCCGGACGCGACGCATCCCGAGCGCGGCCGCTTCGTGCGCGATCAGGTGTCGGCGCTGCGAGCGCTCGACGGTGTCGAGGTCGAGCTGCACGAGTTCGCCCCCGGCGCCAGAGCGCTCGCGGGCGCGGCACGCGCAGCTGCGACACCGGTACGCGCACGCACGCTTCGAGGTCGTGCACGCGCACTTCGGCCTCACGGCGTGGCCGTCGCTCGCCGTGCCCGCACGCGTGCGCGCGTTGACGATCCACGGCACCGACGTTCGCCACCCGCGCACGCGCCTGGCGACCGCGGCGGTGCTGCCGAGGATCGGGCTGCTCGCCGCCGCCTCCGCGCCGCTCGCACAGGAACTGCCGGGCCGCTCCGCGCGCCGGCGCGCGCTGGTGCTGCCGTGCGGCGTGGACCTCGAGCGCTTCCGTCCGCTGCCCCGCGCGCAGGCGCGCGCGGAGCTCGGACTCGACCCTGAGGCGCCGTTCGTCCTGTTCCCAGCCGATCCGGACCGCGCCGAGAAGCGCCACGATCGCGCCAGCTCGCTCGCCGAGGCCGCGGGCGTGCCGTTGCTGGCGCTCGGGGGCGTCGAGCCCGAGCCGCGTGCCGCTGTGGGTCAACGCCGCCAACGCCGTGCTTGTGCCGTCCGAGCGCGAGGGCTTCGGGCTGGCGGTGCTCGAGGCGCTGGCGTGCGACGTGCCGGTGCTCGCCACCCCGGTCGGCATCCATGCCGAAGCGCTGGCGCAGGTCGCGGGCACGCTGTGCGCGCCGTTCGAGCTGGAGCGGTGGCGCGGCGCGCTCGAGCCGCACCTGCGGGCGCCCGATCCGCGGGTCGAAGGGCGCCCGAGCGCCGCCCGGTTTTCCGCGAGGACGATGGCCGCGCGGGTCGCCGACGCGTGGCGCGAGGCGCTCGAGCGCGCGGCCTGAGAAGCCGCGCGTCGCGCACGCGGCTCCGCCATGCTGAGCGCTCCGGGGAGCGCGCGGGGTAGCATGAATCCGGCGTGGATCAAATATCTGGCACGACGCATATGGACACCGCCGCGCAGCCGCACGAGCACGAGGAGCCGGGAGACGGCGGCGCTGCGTCGGACTCGCCCGGCTTTCAGCCGCGCGGTCGGGCGCGTCGACGCGCGCGCTTCCTGCGCAAGGCGCGCGAGCTCGCCTACCGCGACCTCGGCGGACTGGTGTTCAACCTGCACCGTTTCGGCCAGCGCAACGACGCGCTGGTGCTCGCCAAGCTGACGACGCTCGGACAGATCGACGCCGAGCTGCGCGCGATCGAAGGCGCGCTCGGGGAGCGCCGCTCGATCACGGTGCTGCGCGAGGCGGGTATCACGGCGTGTCCCCGCTGTGCCGCGATCCACGGCAGCGAAGACAGCTTCTGCCCCAACTGCGGGCTTTCGTTGGGACGCCACGTCGACCTGCCGATCGCGGGGGTCACCGCCGGGCAGCCCGCACCCACGCCCACGCCCACGCCCGCCGCATCACCGCCGCAGCCTGTGACGCCAAAGCCGCCCGCCACGGCGGCCCCCACTCCCGGCCCTGCTGTCGACTCGTCGCTCGCAGCACCCGGCGCCGGCGTGTCTCCAAGCAGCCACACGATCACGACGTCACCGTGATCGAGAAAGCAACCGCCACGGTGCGAGGACGGACCGACCGAGATCCTGCGTCCGCCGGGTGCGCAGTCGTGAGCGTCGCGCCGGCGCCGCCCGCCGAAGGCGGCGTTCCCGCCGCCGCCGCCGCGTGCGCCTTCGGGCGAGGCATGTCCGCTGTGCGGGGCTCCGCTGCACCCCGCACAGGAGTGGTGCCTGCACTGCGGCGCGGCCGCGCGTACGCGGCTGGCGGCGTCACCCAACTGGAAAGCGCCGATCGGCGCGCTCGCGGTGGTCGCCGTGCTGGCGCTCGGCGTGCTCGCCGCCGCGCTGGTCGAGCTCGCCGGCGGCTCCAGCCCCGCAGGCGCCTGCGATCACGAGGATCGTGACGACCGCCGCGGCGCTCACACCCACCCAGATCGAGCACGGCGCCGGCGAGCGCGCTGCCCGGCACAGCCGGCGCCGGGCACCTCCACGCTGGGCACGCGCCAAAGCGAGCGCTCCGAAAGTCGGCACGAGCACCGTCGGCGCCGGCAAAGCCGGAACCACGACGCCGGGCGCCGGCAAAGCCGGAACCGTCCACGCCGGGCGCCGGCAAAGCCGGGACCGGCACCACGGGCACGGGCAAAGCCGGCACGGGTCAAAGCCGGACCAGCGCGCACGGCACGGCGCACCCTCAACGCAAAGACCCGCGAAGAAATCGCGCGAGGCGTCAAAGAACGGCCTACGGCAAATTCCACCTGCGAAACGCTGCCGTCGACGAGCACCAGGTGACGCGCGGCGCCGGCGGCGCGTCGGCGCGCGTCGCCGACCAGCCGATGCGGGAGACCGGCGACGCTTCGCGGCCAGATACGGTTCCGCCAATGCCCGCCCCTCCCTCGGCAGGGACCCACGAGGCCGACATCGCAGTCGTGGGTGCGGGCGCGGCCGGCCTGTACGCCGCGCTGTGCGCCGCCGCCGACGGCGCGCGCGTGGTGCTCGTCTCGGCCACGCCGCTCGCCCAGACCGCCAGCTACTGGGCGCAGGGCGGCCTCGCGGCCGCGCTGGCCGCAGACGACAGCTCCGAGCTGCATCTGCGTGACACCGAGCTCGCGGGACGCGGGCTGGTGCGGCGCTCGGCGGCGGAGATCCTGGTGACCGAGGCGCCCGGCCGCGTGCGCGACCTGCAGGCGCTCGGCGTGCGCTTCGACGCCGATCGCTTCGGGCACCTCGCGCTCGGCCTCGAGGGCGGGCACTCGGTCCGGCGCGTCGTCCACGCCGGCGGCAGCGCCACCGGCCGGCGCGTCGTGCGCCAGCTCTCCGCGCTGGCAGCCGGCGAGCCGCGCATCACGCGTGTTCGAGGGCGCGCGCGCACAGGCGCTGTGGCGCTCGGACGAGCGCTGCCGCGGCGTCGTCTGCGACGACGGGCGCGTGATCGCGGCGCGCGCGGTCGTGATCGCGACCGGCGGCGCCGCGGCCCTGTGGGCGCGAACGACCAACCCGCCCGGCTCCCAGGGCGTCGGCCTGCTGCTCGCCCACGCGGCCGGCGCGGCGCTGGCTGACCTGGAGCTGCTGCAGTTCCATCCGACGGCCGTGATCGGCGTTCCCGGGCGCGAGGGCTTCCTCGTGACCGAGGCGATCCGCGGCGAGGGCGCGACGCTGCACGATGCCCGCGGCGAGCGCTTCGTCGACGAGCTCGCGCCCCGCGACGAGGTCTCGCGCGCGATCCACGCAGCTGCTGGAGTCCGGCGAGCCATCGGTCGGCCTCGACATGCGCGCGATCGACCCCGCGCACTTCCCCAACGTGGTCGCCTCGCTGCGCGAGGCGGGGCTCGACCCGACGCGCGAGCTGATCCCGGTCGCGCCGGCCGCCCACTACATGATGGGCGGCATCGTCGCCGACCTGCACGCCCGCTCGACGCTGCCCGGCCTGTACGCGGTCGGCGAGTCCTCGTGCACCGGGCTGCACGGCGCCAACCGGCTGGCGTCGAACTCGCTCAGCGAGTGCTTCGTGTTCGCCCGGCGGGCGGTCGCAGACGCGCTGTCGCGTCCCGCCGAGGCGCGCCCCGCGCCGAGCGAGCGCGAGCTGCAGGCTGCTGCGTGAGCTGCCCGCGCCGGCGAGCGCCGACGCCGCGGTGCGCGCGGCGCTGTGGCGCGACGCCGGCGTCGTGCGCACGCCGGAGGGCTCGGCGAGCTGCTCGGCAACCCGCATCCGCTCGCGCGCCTGATCGCCGCCTGCGCGCTCGCGCGCGCCGAGAGCCGGGGCGCGCACCTGCGTGCCGACTCACCCCGAGCGCGACCCCGCGCTCGACCTCCGCCACGCGATCGTCGCCGACGAGGGCCCGATCTCCTGGCAGACGTGGCGCTGACGCACCGCTCGGTCGCTCGGATCATTTTTATAGATAAATAAATCGCGCCGCGATTTTTATCTCGCGATCCTTTCCATTTGCAAATGTGTTACTTGCAGGCGGAAGTTCCCAGAGGACAACGGAGTCTCCAGGAACAGCGGGTGTGCTCTCTGACCAATCAGACCGAGCAAAAGAGGGCGAGGAACACACCATGTACCAGTTCAGTCGGGCGATCTATCGGGAGCTTGCTCCCTATATCGAGGCTCCATGCCCAGGCATGGCCCCCACCAGCAACCACGCCGCCGTGCTGCGCGCCTGCGAGGAGGTGATCACGCGCCTGGCCACCGATCGTCACTACTTCGCACGCCCAGCGCGCACCCTGTTCCTCGACATCCGCAGTTACTTCCCGATGTCGGCTCAGAGCCACGTCCATCGGGTCGTCAGCCGCTACATGGGCTGCGCCCAGACGTTCCTGGCCGAACATCCGCACGAGGGCTACACCGCCGTCAGCGGCGCGCCGCCGCAGTGCCGCGCCACCACCCGCAAGGGCTCTGCCTGCCAGCGCACGCCGCTGCCGCACAACGGCTACTGCCCCTCCCACCAGCATCTCGCCGACACCGAGGACCGCGAGCTGGCCGCCGCGTAGTCTGGGTCGCATGCTCCTGGGCGTCGACGTCGGCGGCACCTTCACCGACGCCGTGCTGATCGACGACGACGCCGCCGTCCACACCGCCAAGGTCCCCTCGACGCCCTCCGAGGAGTCCAAGGCGGTGCTCGAGGCGGTGCGGCTCGTGCTCGCGCGCGCCGGCGCCGAGCGCGAGCGAGGTCGAGCGCTTCGCGCACGGCATGACGGTCGCGACCAACGCGCTGCTCGAGGGACGCACCGCGCGCACCGCGCTGCTCGCGACCGCCGGCTTCACCGACGTGATCGAGCTCGCTCGCCAGAACCGTCCGCAGCTGTACAGGCTGTGCGCCGAGCGCGCCCGCGCCGCTCGTCCCCGCGGAGCTGCGCTTCGCGGTTCCCGAGCGCATGGGACCGGACGGCCCGCTGCTCGCGCTCGAGCCCACGCTCGCGCGCGAGCTGATCCAGGAGCTGGCTGCCGCCGAGCCGGAGGCGGTCGCGGTCTCGCTGCTGCACTCCTACGCCGACCCCGCCCACGAGCGCCTGCTCGGCGAGCTGCTCGAGGAGCTGCTGCCCGGCACGCACCTGTCGCTCTCCAGCGATCTCGTGGGCACCTTCCGCGAGTACGAGCGCACGGCCACCACGGCGCTCGACGCCGCGCTCTCGCCGCTGCTCGCCTCCTACCTGCGGGCGCTCGCGCGCGACGCCCGCGCGCTCGGGCTGCCCGAGCCGCAGATCATGCAGTCCTCCGGCGGCCTCACCGAGCCCGCTCAGGCCGCCGCACACGCCGCGCTCACCGTGCTGTCCGGCCCGGCCGGCGGCGTCGCCGGCGCGCTGGCGCTGGCCGAGCTCGCCGACGAGCCGCGCGTGCTGTGCTTCGACATGGGCGGGACCTCCTGCGACGTCTGCCTGATCGACGGCGGCCAGGTCCCCGAGACCGCCGAGCGCACGATCGCCGGACGTCCGCTGTCGCTGCCGGCGCTCGACATCCACACCGTCGGCGCGGGCGGCGGCTCGATCGCCTGGCGCGACGCCGGCGGCGCGCTGCGCGTGGGGCCGGCCTCGGCGGGCGCCGATCCCGGCCCCGCCTGCTACGGACGCGGCGGGCGCGAGCCGACCGTGACCGACGCCAACCTCCTGCTCGGCCGGCTGCTCGAGGACTCGCCGCTGGCGGGCGAGCTGTCGCTCGACCGCGACGCGGCGCACGACGCGATCGCGCGCCTGGCGCGCGAGCTCGACCTCGAGGTGACGGCGTGCGCGGAGGGCATCGTGCGGGTCGCCGAGGCGGAGATGCTGGGCGCGCTGCGCGTGATGAGCGTCGAGCGCGGGATCGACCCGCGCGGCTTCGCGCTGATGCCGTTCGGCGGCGCCGGCCCGCTGCACGCGGCCGCGCTCGCACGCGGGCTGGGGATCTGCGCGCGTGCTCTGCCCGCGCGCCTCCGGCGTGCTGTGCGCGCTCGGCCTCGCCGCCGCCGCGCCGCGCCGCGACGCCGCTCGCACGCTGATGCTCGAGCAGCGCTCGCTGACGCGAGCAGCCGCCTTCGCGAGGAGCGCGACACGCTGATCGCCGAGGCCCGCGCTGCGCTCGGCGTCGAGGCGGCGCGCGTGCGCGTCCGCCACGAGCTGCGCTACCGCGGCCAGTCGTTCGAGCTCGCCGTCGAGGAGGAGCTCGAGCCGGGCACGCCGGCGCTCGACCCCGACGCGCTGCGCGCGGCGTTCGCGCGAGCGCACGAGCTGCGCTACGGCTACGCCGACGAGGACGCCGAGGTCGAGCTCGTCAACATGCGCGTGTCCGTGTGGGGCTCGGCGCCCGGCGCGCACGCTGCGCAGCGGCGCGGCCGACGGCGCCGAGCACCGAGCTCCACGAGATCGTCTTCGACGGCGGCCCCGTCACCGCCACCGTGCTGCGCGGCGAGCTGCCTCCCGGCACGCGCCTGCGCGGACCCGCGCTGTGCGCGCTGCCGGAGTCGACGCTGCTCGTCCCGCCCGGCTGGTGCGGGCAGAGGTCGACGCAGCACGGGCACGCAGTCCAGCCTCGACGCACGGCTGCATCGCGGAGCGCGCGGCACGGGTCGAGCCATTCGACCCGATCGAGCTGCAGGTCGTGACCGGCGCGCTGCGCGCCGCCTGCGAGGAGATGGGCGTGGTGCTGGTCCGCTCGGCGCACTCGTCGAACATCAAGGAGCGCCGCGACGCCTCGACCGCGCTGTTCGACGCCGACGGGCAGATGGTGATGCAGGCCGAGCACATCCCGGTGCATCTCGGCGCGATGCCGGCGGCGGTGGCGGCGGTGCTCGAAGCCGAACACGCCCCGGGCGTCTCGTGGATCCTCAACGACCCGTTCGCCGGCGGCACCCACCTGCCCGACATCACGGTCATCACGCCGGTGTTCGCGCCGGGCGAGACGCTGCTCGGCTTCGCCGCCAGCCGCGCGCACCACGCCGACGTCGGGGCGCGCGTGCCCGGGTCGATGCCGGCCGACAGCCGCACGCTGCAGGAGGAGGGCGTCGTGATCTCGCCGCGGCCGCTCGACGAGGCGACGCTCGACGAGCTCGTCGCGCGCATGCGCCAGCCGCAGGAGCGCCGGGCCGACCTGCGCGCCCAGCTCGCCGCCAACCGCGCCGGCGCGCAGCGCCTGGCCGAGCTCGCCGAGCCGCGTCGGCAGCCGAGCGCCTGCGGCGAGGCGACCGACGCCGTGCTCGACTACTCCGAGCGGCGCACGCGCGCCTGCCTCGCGGCGCTGCCCGACGGCGAGCTGCACGGCGAGGACGTGCTCGAGGCGCCGGAGGGCGACCTCGTGCTGCGCCTGCGCGCCGTGATCGACGGCGAGCGGCTGCTGCTGGACTTCGCCGGCAGCGCCGACCAGCACGAGGGCAACCTCAACTGCCCGCTCGCGGTGACGCGGTCGGCGTGCCTGTTCGCGGTGCGCGTGCTGACCGACCCCGACATCCCGCCGACGGCCGGGCGCGTACCGCCCGATCGAGGTGCGCGCCCCCGAGGGCACGGTGCTCAACGCGCGCGCCGGCGCGGCGGTGGCGGCCGGCAACGTCGAGACCTCCTCGCGCGTCGCCGACCTCGTGCTCGGCGCGTTCGGACGCGCGCAGGGGCAGGGCACGATGAACAACCTCACGCTCGGCGCCGCCGGCTTCTCCTACTACGAGACGCTCGGCGGCGGCCAGGGCGCGTGCGCGGACGCCGACGGCCCGAGCGCCGTGCACGTCGCGATGAGCAACACGCTCAACACGCCGATCGAGGCGCTCGAGCGCGAGTTCCCGCTGCGCGTCATCGAGTACGCGCTGCGCCGCGGCTCCGGCGGCGCCGGGCGCCACCGCGGCGGCGACGGCGTCGTGCGCGAGCTCGAAGCGCTCACCGAGATGACCTTCTCGCTGATCGCCGAGCGCCGGCGCCACCGCCCCGCGGCGCGCACGGCGGCGAGCCCGGCGCGTGCGGGCGCGATCTGCTCGACGGGCGTACGCTCCCTGCGAAGAGCACCGGCACGCTGCTCGCCGGCCAGCGGCTGCGCATCGAAACCCCCGGCGGAGGAGGATTCGGAGATGCCCGAGAACGACAGCACTGAGCGCGCGCAGCCGGAATCGATTGGCTTTCTCGGCCTCGGGATCATGGGCTCGCGCATGGCGGCGAACGTCGCGCGCGGCGGGCTTCCCGCTGACGGTCTGGACGCACACCCCCGGCAAGGCCGAGCGCTGGGCCTCCGAGCACGGCGCCACCGCGTTCGCCACGCCGGCCGAGGTGGCAGCGCACAGCGACATCGTCGTGAGCATGGTCGTCGACGGCGAGCAGGTCGCAGAGGTGCTGCTCGGCGAGCACGGCGTCGTCGAGGCGGCGCATCCGGGGCTGCTGTGCGTGGACATGTCGACGATCGGGCCGCGCGACGCGCGCCGGATCGCAGCCGCGCTGCACGAGCGCGGCGTGGCGATGCTCGACGCCCCCGTGACCGGCTCCTCGCCCCGCGCCGAGGAGGGCTCGCTGACGATCATGGTCGGCGGCGAGCCCGCCGAGCTTCGAGCGCGCGCGCCCGCTGCTGGAGACGATGGGCCGGCTGATCGTGCACGTCGGCGAGCTCGGTCAGGGCCAGATGCTGAAGCTGATCAACAACTCGCTCGGCGCCGCCAACGCAGCGGCGGTCGCCGAGGCGCTGCTGCTCGCGCGCGCCACCGGGATCGACCTCGACGCGCTCGTCGAGGTCACCTCCGCCGGCTCGGGCGCCTCGGCGCAGCTGCAGATGAAGTCGGCGCCGATGCGCGCGCACGACTACACGACGCTGTTCAAGACCGCGCACATGCTCAAGGACGTGCGCCTGTGCCTGCAGGAGGCCGAAAGCGCCGGCGTGCCGTTTCCCGCGGCCGCGCATGCCCGCGACCTGCTGTCGGCGACGATGGGCCGCGGCTACGGCGAGCAGGACTACGCCGCGATGATCGAGGCGGTCGAGGGGCTCGCCGGACGGCGTTTGTGAGTAGTTCGTGACACCCCAAACTGGCTGGTCGGCCAAAAAAAGTCCCCGATTTGCAGGGGATTTGGGATTTTCGCTCAGGTTTCGTATCTTTAATGCATGTGCGGTGTCGCTGCGGCGTCGCACGGTTCAGTCCTGACGTTTCCCTCATCTCGTTAGTTCTTCTTTCATGCCAATTGCTTTCAAAGAATGGGCTGTCACCGTCCGCGCCCTCGCGGAAGGCGAGCAGCTCCTGACGCTCCGCAAGGGCGTGCTTCCGCGCGCCGGCAAGCCGTTCAAGCTCGCCCACGAGCGCTTCTTCCTGTACCCCACCTTCGACCACCAGCCGGGCGACCTCGTGCGCGAGTCCCACCAGCCCGAGCTGCGCCGGGCGCTCGAGGAGGGCGTATGGAGCGACGGCGAGCCGCCGCTGCACACGTTCGTCTCGGGCGCGCCCGCTGCAGCAGCCCGACCGCGTGCGAATCCGCGCCTGGGCCGAAGTCACCGACCACTTCACGATCGTCGACCCGCGCTGCGTGGACGCGCTGTCGCCGTTCTACGTGTGGACGCCCGACTACGCCGAAAAGCGCCTCGGCTGGCGCGGGCGCCAGCCGCTGCACGTGCTGCTGCTGCGCACCTACCGCATCCCGCGGCCGGTGACGGTGAAGGTCAAGGACGAGTACACCGGTCCCGGCGCCTGGATCGAGCTGCAGCGCGAACTCCCATTCGAGGGCACGCCGGTGCTCTCCGACGCCGAGTTCGAGCGCGCCTCCGAGGAGATCCGCGCGATCACCGCCGAAGCGGCCGGCCAGCCCGTCCTGGTCTAGACGGGCTCGCTTCCGACAGGTCGAGCGCTTCGCGCGCGGCCTGGGCTCCGGACTCGGGGACCAGCACGTCGCGCGCGCCGATCAGCGGCGAGTAGCCGCGCGACCGAGTTGCGCAGCAGGCACGGGATCCCCTCCTCGAGCAGCAGGCCGGCGATGAACTCGGCCTCGGGCTGGCTGTCGACGCGGGCGACCTTCACGAGCGGCCCCTCGGCGTACTGGGGCTTGATCTTGCGTGCCTTGCGCTGGCGCTCGCTGGCTGCCTGCTCGGCGCCCCGGGATGCACGAGCGGCATCCCGCACGCCTCGCAGAAGCGCTCGCTCGGCGGGTGGGCCTGCGCGCAGGTCGGACAGACGATCAGCTCCCCCTCCATCAGCGCACCTCCAGCGCGACCTCCCGGACCTGGCCGTCCTCGATCAGGTAGGAGCGCACCTCTGGCTCTGCGTCCGCGCCAGCCCGACGATGACCCACTCGACGCCCGGGCCAGTTGGCCGCGAAGTTGATGTCGGTCTGCGACGGATACGGGGCGCTGCGCACGTGCGAGTGGTAGATCGCGCCGAGCTCGCCCAGCTCTTCGACACGCGTTCGAGAGCTCGAGCAGCTCCTTCGGCTCGATCTCGAAGCGCAGCGGGCTGGCGTAGCGATTGTTGGCTCGCAGCGACCCGCAGCGCGCGCGCGCTCGCATCGCCGATCCCGTCACCGCCGCCGCGGCGGCCTCGGCGCTCGCGACGGCGATCACACCGCAGACCTCGTTCGGCGGGATCCTCGAGCGCGTGCGCGACCACCTCGTCGAGCAGCTCGGCTGAGATCCTCATGTCCGCCGAGCAGCCCTGCTGCGGGTTGCCAGCGCGGCTACCACCAGACGGTCGACTCGAGGTTCTCGATCTCCTCGACCGGCAGCGTGTAGATGCCGCTGGAGAGGTACTTCCAGCCGTCGTCGGCGACGACGAACACGACGTTGCCCTCGTCCAGCTCGCCGGCGATGCGCACGGCGATGCTCGCGATCGCGCCGCTGGAGACGCCCGCGAACACGCCCTCCTCGTCGAGCAGCTTGCGCGTCCAGATGATCGCGTCGCGGTTGGTCACGAAGATCTTGCGGTCGAGCAGCGAGATGTCGATGATCGGCGGGATGAAGCCGTCGTCGAGCGAGCGCAGGCCCTGCACCGGCTCGCCCTGCATCGGCTCGGCGGCGACGATCTTGACGGCGTCGCCGAATGTCTCCTTCAGGCGCCGGCCGTTGCCCATCAGCGTGCCGCCGGTGCCGAGCCCGGCGACGAACGCGGTCACCTCGTCGAGCTCTTCGAGGATCTCCAGCGCGGTGCCGTTGTAGTGGGCGTTGGGGTTGGCCTGGTTGCCGTACTGGTAGGGCATGTAGACGGACGGGTCTTCGGCGGCCATCTCCAGCGCCATCGCGACGGCGCCGTTGGAGCCCTGCGTCGCCGTGCGAGTAGACGATCTCGGCGCCGTACATGCTGCAGCAGCTGGGTGCGCTCGGGGTCACGTTCTCGGGCATCACCACCTTCAGCCTGTAGCCCTTGCGCGAGCAGATCATCGCCAGCGAGATGCCGGTGTTGCCGGAGGTCGGTTCGAGGATCGTCTGACCGGGGGCGATCGCGCCCTTCTCCTCGGCGTCCTCGATCAGCGCCCGCGCGACCCGGTCCTTGACCGAGCCGGTCGGGTTGCGCGACTCGAGCTTCGCCCAGATGCGCACGCCCGGCTTGGGCGACAGGCGCGGCAGCTCGACCAGCGGCGTGTTGCCGATCGACTGCACGATGTCGCCGTAGCGCCCCCCGCAGGGCCTGTTCCTGAGCCTCTCCGCCGCCATTACTTCACGGAATATAGCGGGGTACGGCTGACGCGCCGAGCCGGGCCATACAGCCGTCCGCCGCAACCGACTGGCCGGGCGGCCAATCGGATGTAAGATGTCGCCGCTGTGACGGACTTCGACTTCGACTGGCTGGTCGTCGGCTCGGGCTTCGGCGGCAGCGTCTCGGCGCTGCGCCTGTCCGAGAAGGGCTACTCGGTGGGCGTGCTCGAGTGCGGCCGGCGCTTCGCCGACGACGAGTTCCCGAAGGCGACGGCCGACCTGAAGCGCTACTTCTGGAACCCGCGCCTGGGGCATGAAGGGCATCTTCCGGCTGACGACGTTCAAGGACGTGTCGGTTGTCTCCGGCTGCGGCGTCGGCGGCGGCAGCCTCGGCTACGCCAACACGCTGTACGTCCCGCCGAAGCAGTTCTTCGAGGACCGCCAGTGGGCGGACATGACCGACTGGGAGGGCGCGCTCGCTCCTCACTACGCCGAGGCCCAGCGCATGCTGGGCGTCGTCGAAAACCCGTACGAGGACCCCGCCGACCAGCTGCTGCGCGAGCTCGGCGAGGAGCTGGGCGTCGGCGACACCTACAAACGCACGCCCGTCGGCGTCTTCTTCGGCGAGGCCGGCAAGACCGTGCCGGACCCGTTCTTCGGCGGCGAGGGCCCGGAGCGGACGGGCTGCCGCCTGTGCGGGCGCTGCATGGTCGGCTGCCCGCACGGCGCCAAGAACACGCTCGTCAAGAACTACCTGTACTTCGCCGAGAAGCTCGGCGCGAGGGTGACGCCGGAACGCACCGTGATCGACATCCGCCCGCTCGGATCACCGGACGGTAGCGACGGCTACGAGGTCGAAAGCGTCCGCTCCGGCGCGTGGCTGCGCAAGGATCGCCGCGTCCAGCGCGCACGCGGCGTGGTCGTCTCCGCCGGCCCGCTGGGCACGAACAAGCTGCTGCAGCGCTGCCGCACCAAAGGCTCGCTGCCGCGCATCTCCGCGCGCCTGGGCGAGCTCGTGCGCACGAACTCCGAGTCGATCCTGGCGGTGACCGTGCCCGAGGACTACCCCGACGATCTGATCAAACGCGTGGCGATCACCTCCTCGATCTACCCGGACGCAAATACGCACATCGAGACCGTCACCTACGGCGACGACGGCGACTCGATGCATCGCCTGAACACGCTGCTGGTCGGCGACGGCACGCGCGTGACGCGCCCGCTGAAGCTGCTCGTGCAGATCCTGCTGCACCCCAAGCGGCTGGCGCAGGTGATGTTCCCCAAACATTGGTCGCGGCGCACGATCATCATCCTCGTGATGCAGACGCTCGACAACGCGATCGCGCTGCGCCCGCACAAAGGGCCGCTCGGCACGTTCTGGCTGAAGACCGAACAGGACCCCGAGCGCCCGATGCCGACGTTCATCCCGGTCGCCAACAGGGCCGCCGAATGGTTCGCCAGGCGAACCGGCGGGATCGCGCAGAGCTCGGTCACGGAGGCGCTGTTCAACATCCCGACCACCGCGCACATCCTCGGCGGCGCCGTGATCGCGCCCGACGCCGAGCGCGGTGTGGTGGACGCGCACCAGCGCGTCTTCGGCTACGAGAACCTGCTCGTGTGCGACGGCTCGGCGGTGCCGGCGAACGTCGGCGTGAACCCGTCGCTGACGATCACCGCGCTGGCCGAGCACGCGATGAGCCAGGTGCCCGCCGCGGGCGACACCGCGCAGGCGGGCGAGCGGATCACGGCTTAGCGCGGACACGGCGCGTCTCGTTCAAAACCCAGCCTCCGCCCGTTCCTCAATGCCGTCAGCGATCGAATGCGCGACCGTGTTGTCGTGTAGCTCGTCGCTCACCAACTTGCGACTCTCCGCAATCGTCCTTCCGACGAGATCGGCGGTCTCCGTGATCACGAACCGCCGGTTGTAGTTGATCTCCTCCGCCAGCCTTACCCAGGCAGCAGCATCCACCTCCTCTATCAGCCGTGCGCCATCGATGCTCATCGCAAGCCTCGTCGTCAGCTCGGAATAGACAGTCGTGCTCACCAGGTCGTAGAGGGGCGCGAGCGCAGGCGCGCCGCGGTCGTATAGGAGCGAGAAGTTCTTGGCATGCGCGTCACAGTTGCCTATCAGCCAGTTGAAAACCAGCGCACGCCACAGCGCGATCAGGTCATGAGCCGCCCTGGCTGACGAGGCGCGCACGAGCGATATAGCGTCGCCGATCGAGGGCCCTCCCTCCTGCTGGTACTTGTGCTCCGACGATCGTCCGAGCGCCTGACAAAAATCCTCCTGATGCAGGCGGCCGATTGGATCTGCGGTGAGGTCTCGGTCATAGCGCTCGACCAGCAGATACGCCAAGCCGGATCCGGCGGCCCGCTTGCGCACCCTTGCGGCGGGCAGGCCCACGGCGTGGGCCAGATCCATGCAGAACGCCTCGTTATCAACTAGACCGGGAAATCGTGACGGCTCGGGCTTGATGATGTGAGTAGTGGCCGCCGCCGTGTTCAACGGCAGCGAGATCGCCTCCTCCTCATCGAGGATCACCGGCAGCTTGGGTTGCGCACCTGCGAGCGACAGGCGAATCCCCTCCTGCGGATTCGCGGCGAGTGGTCGCTGGGGCAGTTCGCGCAGCAGCGAGTCGAGCGCGACCTCGTCGAGCGTCTCCTCCTCGGGAACCGTGGAGGGATACTGGTCGGGCTCAAGCATCGTCAGCGCCCCCGCGCAGTCGCCACCGAGCGCCTCGAGCAGGGCGTAGTAGTTGCCGCTTGAAGCCCCTAGATTGCGGGCGATTGTCTGGCGTACCTCGCCCTCCGGCAGGAGGCCACCGAATACCGCTTGGCAGATCCTGTGGGAGTAAGCCTCTGAGCGAACCGGCATCGACTGCGAGACGGCGGATCCTGCGTAGCCCGGGTCATAGCGGAACTGCATGTTGCCGTTGTCCTTGCGAATCAGCCGCCCCACCCGGACGCTGGCCAAGAAGACGATTAGCTCGCTCACTGGTCGCGAGACCGAAGATCGAGATCGAGACCGAGCGCTTGAAGAAGCCTGAGCACCAACGCCAGGCGCACATTCGCCTTTCCGTGCTCTAGCTGGCTGACGAAGACCCTGTGCACACCGCTCACGCCGGCGAGTTCCTCTTGTGTGAGACCAAGCTCGCGACGTCGAGCGCGCACAATCGACGCCAGATCCTCGGTTGTTCTGATGACCATGTCTAAGCGCCACGGTATCGGATCTGGACAAAATGTCAACGATCACTGACATTTGGTTGCCTTCGCCACAGATGTCGTCGATCGTCGACAATTAGGGTGCGCGCAGCAGCATGTAAGCGATCAACTACATCCTGCTCGCAACAATCACACTCCCACCACGACAATCCGACAGACGCACAACGCCGACAGCGGGGTTCAGCTACACGCCGTGCGAGGTCCCGCCGGCCATCGCCGGCAGGATCACGAGCGTGTCGGTCTCGCCGACGGCCGTGTCGAGCCCGTCGAGCACGCGTACGTCCTCGTCGTTGAGGTACACGTTGACGTAGCGGTTGAGCGCGCCGTCGGCCGAGAACAGCTGGTCCTGGGTCGCCGGGTGGTTGGCGGCGAGGTCACGCAGCACGTCGCCGACGTTGCCGCCGGAGGCGCCGACCTCCTTCTCGCCGCCCACGGAGGCGCGCAGAACCGGGGGTATCTTGATCGTCGCCACGGCGGCGCAGCCTATCCGGCTGCGGCGCAGAACGCCTCGTAGTCCGGGAACACGCCCATCTCCTCGTCGGCGATCTCGTCGGGATCGCGCGAGCAGATCGGGCACTCGGGGTCGCGGTGGACCTTGACCTCGGTGAGCGTCGCCCCGAGCGCGTCGTAGAGCAGCAGGCGCCCGATCGCCGGGTCGCCGATCCCGAGGATCAGCTTGACGACCTCGGTGGCCTGCAGCAGGCCCATCGTGCCGGGCAGCACGCCGAGCACGCCGTTGGCTCCGCACGAGGGCGCCAGCTCAGCGGGCGGCGGCTCGCGGAACAGGCAGCGGTAGCAGGGGCCATCGTACGGCTTGAACACCGACAGCTGCCCGTCGAAGCCGAGGATCGACGCGGATACGACGGGGATCTGCAGGCGCACGCTGGCGTCGTTGAGCAGGTAGCGCGTCGGGAAGTTGTCGACGCCGTCGACGATCACGTCGTAGCCCTCGATGATCTCCATGATGTTCGACGCGTCGATCCGCGTCTGGTACTTGACGACGTTGACGTCGGGGTTCAGCGCGCGGATCGTCTGCTCGGCGGAGTCGACCTTGGGGGTGCCGATGCGCTCGGTGTCGTGGATCACCTGGCGCTGCAGGTTGGACAGGTCGACGACGTCGTCATCGACGATGCCGAGCGTGCCGACGCCGGCGGCCGCGAGGTACAGGGCGGTCGGCGAGCCGAGCCCGCCGGCGCCGAGCAGCAGCACCTTGGCGTCGAGCAGCTTCTGCTGGCCCTCGACGCCGATCTCCGGGATCAGCAGGTGGCGCGAGTAGCGCTCGCGCTGCTCGGCGCTCAGCGCGCGCGGAACCTCGACGTCGTAGCCGCGGTCCTTCCACAGCGTGATGCCACCGGTCATCGAGCGCACGTGCTCGTAGCCAAGTTCCTGTTCGAGCGTCCGCGCTCCGTAGGCGGAGCGGTTGCCGGAGGCGCAGTAGAGGATCACCTGCGAGGAGCGGTCCGGCACGACGCCCTCGATCCTGGTCTCCAGGTAGCTGCGCGGGACGTGCTTGGCCCCGGGCAGGTGCCCGGCGGCGTACTCCTCGGTCTCGCGCACGTCGATGATCGCCACGCCCTCGTGCATCAGCTCGGCGACCTCAGATGGGTCGACCTCTTGTATTTCGCTCTTGACTCGGCGGAGAAGCTCCGCGCCTGACGGGCTCATCTAAACTCCTAAACCAGGGTCGGGATTCAGGGACTTCATAAAGTGTAGCGACCTTTGGCGCGGCCCCGCGGGCCGCCGAGCCCTGGTTCAGGAGACGAGCAGGTAGGTGAAGCCGACGGCGCTCGGACTGGCGGTCCTCGAGCCTTCGTAGGTGGCGTTGGCACGCCATTGGCCGACGGCGGGTGCCGTGAACGGCACGCTGGCCAGCCCGCCGCTGACGAACGCGTGGGCTTCGCGGTAGAACTGCCAGCCGAAGACGGGGTCGAAGCGTTCGATGACGACGCTGACCGGGCCCGACGCCGCTGGCGAGACCTTGACGTCGATCCCGAGCGCGCTGCCGGGCGTGGCCTTGGAATCGCTGAAGGAGACGCTGGTGGCGGTGATCGTGCGCGACTCGCGCGTGAGCGTGAACTTGCCGGCGGTGTCGCCGCGCACCGACACGACCGCGTAGTAGGTGCCGGGGACCAGCTGCTGCTGGAGCGTCTGCGAGCCGCCGCCTTCGCAGCTGCAGTTGATGACGTCGCCGTTCTGGTTGCGCAGCTGCAGCTTCAGTTCTGCCGATTCCGGCGCGCGCAACTTGAGCGTCAGGTTGGAGTGACTCGTGACCTGAATGCGATACAGGCGCAGCACCTGCGAGCTGCGTGAGCTGAGGTAGCCCTGTGCGCGGCCGTAGTTGGACAAGAGCAGCCCGGGAGCCGTCTCGTCGGAGCCGGCGGGCGCGACCTGCAGGTGAAAGCGCTGAACGCCGCGATGCGAGAGCCGCGGCGTGATCTCGAAGCTGTAGCGCCCGCCCTTGCCGGCGGCGGGCGTGAACAGCCGGTAGCCGCCGCATTGGATCTGCAGCAGCGAGGAGCCGGCGCGGCCGCCGGCTTCGGGTTCTTCTTCTTCGCCGCCGAAGGAGGTGGTGCCGGGGGCGAACAGCGCACCGCTGACGCACGCGCCCCTGGTCTCGTTGGCGAGGCTGATGAGGTAGCTGACGCCGGCGTGCAGGGTCACGGCGTAGGCGGCGTTGATGTTCTGGATGCGGTCGACCTGACCGCTGGCGCCGGCGGCGGGCAGCGGCGAGCCGGGCGGCTGTACGGCGGGGGTCGGCAGGAACACTTCGAGCGTGAAGGTGGCGAGCTGCGAGCTCTGAAGCGCGGCGACGCGGATGTCGTAGAGGCCGTTCTTGGAGGCGCGGAAGGAGAAGGAGGCTTTGCCGTTGGCGTCGGTCTCCTGGCAGCCGACGGAGGTCAGCTGCGAGCGCACGGCGTGGTAGACGTCGACGGTGGCGTCGAGCGCGCCGGCGGCGGCGAGGTGGAGTGCGATGCGATGCGCGGCGGCAAGGCGCACGCTGTACCAGACGGAGTGAGCGCTGGGAACGCTGCACGCCGATTCGCGTTCGCCGGCTTCGGTGGTGGCGCCGACGGTGGTGCCGTTGATCGACGCGGGCAGCGTGCGGATCGCCTGGGCGCCCGCGAGCGTGTCGTTGGCGGGCGGCGTCGGCGACGGCGGGCCCGAGTTGACCGGGGCCGTGCCTTCAGCCGAGGCTCCGGCCGCGAGCACCGTCAAGGTCACGAGCGTCAGGACGAGCACTCCCACCAGCTTCCGAGCCGTCGCCGCCGCAGAGCGCGAGCCTACCCCCATCCGTCGGCATATTACGCTCGTGCTCGGCGGCCATCCGTGTCCGTGCCCACGGCCCGCGAGCCCTTGCGCCGCCTCGGCCACCGGCTACCCATCGTTCAGCCGCGGTCAACAGCTCATCTACTCTGACCCGCATGCTCCGCGAAAGACGCAACGGCGAGCCGTTGCAAGGTCGCGCCGTCGCGCTCGCCGCCACGGGGCTCGCGACGATCGTGCTCGCGGTGGTGTTCGTGGCGGTCGTCTGGCGCGCATCCGAACACGGCTCGTCTGCAGCCCACTCGTCCGTGGCCGCCACCGGCCCCGCATCGCCGTTCGCGGGCGCGGCGTTTCCCGCGAACATCAAGGCCCCAGCGTTCACGCTCCACGACCAGAAGGTCAGAGCGTGTCGCTCGCCCAGTACCGCGGCCACGTGGTGGTGCTGACGTTCCTGTACTCGACGTGCGGTGAGCCGTGCGTGCTGATCGCTCAGCAGATCCGCGGCGCGCTCGATGAACTGCACGCGCGCGTGCCGGTGCTGATCGTGAGCGCCGACCCGGCGTCGGACGCGGCTGGGCGCGTGCGCCGCTTCCTCTCCGAAGTGGCGCTGAGCGGGCGCGCGCAGTACCTGTCGGGGACGCTCGGCGCAACTGCGACAGGTGTGGACGGCGTACAGCATCAAGCCGGCGAGCGCGGGCGCGCGCGTGTTCGACGAATACGCGTCGGTGCTGCTGATCGACCCGTCCGGCTCCGAGCGCGTGCTGTTCGAGTCAGAACAGCTGACGCCGGAATCGCTGAGCCACGACATCCAGCTGCTCGAGGGAGATCGCACCCACCCTTGATACCCTAGCTGCCAGGTAGGAAATCTTGCGATGATGTTCTCAACCAAGGCCGAGTACGGCGTACGCGTGATGGTCGAGCTTGCTCGACGCGTCGGGCGGAGGGTGGAGCCCATTCCGCTGGCGGAGATCGCCGCGCACGACGGCCTGCCGCTGGCGTATCTGGAGCACCTCGTGGCGCGCCTGCGCAAGGCCGGCCTGGTGGACTCGCGACGCGGCTCGCGCGGCGGCTACATGCTGGCGCGCCCGGCGGGCGAGATCACGATGGCGGAGGTGGTGGAGGCGCTGGAGGGCTCGATCGCGCCGATCGAGTGCATCTCGCAGGCGGCGGACGGCTCGATCGTGTGCTCGCGCGAGTCGAGCGCCGACCACGTGTGCCCGACGAAGCTGCTGTGGACGCGCGTGCGCTTCTCGATCGTGCGCACGCTGCGCGAGACGACGCTGGCGGACCTGCTGGTCAACTCCTGCACCCCACGCTGCCGGGGCTGAGCGAGACGGCGGGACCAGCGCTGCCGACGCTCGGCGCACAACCGCTGGCAACCGAACCCCGACCATCAACCCTGACGACCGGAGCCTGAGCGAACACATGGCCGACCTAGAGATCAAAGACCTGCACGTACGCATCGAGGAGCGCGAGATCCTGCGAGGCGTCGACCTGGAGATCAACCGCGGCGAGATCCACGCGCTGATGGGCCCGAACGGCTCGGGCAAGTCGACGCTGGCGAACACGCTGCTGGGCCACCCCTCGTACGAGGTCACGGAGGGCTCGATCGTGTTCAAGGGCGAGGACATCACCGAGGCGGAGCCGCACGATCGCGCGAAGGCGGGCCTGTTCCTGGCGTTCCAGTACCCGGTGTCGATCCCGGGCGTGTCGGTCGCGAACTTCCTGCGCATGGCGATCAACGCCAAGCGCGACGAGCCGATCCAGGTGAAGGAGTTCCGCACGCAGCTCCAGCACGCGATCGAGCTGCTGGACGTGGACCGCGCGTTCACCTCGCGCCACCTCAACGACGGCTTCTCCGGCGGCGAGAAGAAGCGCGCGGAGATCCTGCAGATGGCGATGCTGGCCCCCGACATCGCGATCCTCGACGAGACGGACTCGGGCCTCGACATCGACGCGCTGCGGACGGTCGCGGAGGGCGTGCAGAAGCTGCACGACGAGCAGGGTCTGGGCGCGCTGATCATCACCCACTACCAGCGCATCCTGCACTACGTGAAGCCCGAGTTCGTGCACATCCTGATGGACGGGAAGATCGTGCTGGAGGGTGGCGTGGAGCTGGTGGAACGCCTGGAGCGCGAGGGCTACGACCAGATCCGCCAGGAGGTTGGCGCGGGCGCGGCCGGAGCGGTGGCGGCCGGTGACAGCAGTGTCTGACGCTGGCGCAGCTACCAACGGCGCCGCGAGTGCGTCAACGAACGGCGCGGCTCCGGTGCAGGTCAAGGCGGGCCGCCACCGCGAGGCGACGCTGTACGACGCGCTGCACGGCGCCGGCGCGGGCGACGGGCGCACGCTCGCGCAGCTGCGCGAGGCGGCGCTGCAGGCGTACGAGGCATCGGAGCTGCCGGTGTGGCGGCGCTCGGGCTTCTGGAGCACGAGCCTGCAGGATCTGGACCTCGACGCGCTTGCAGACGAGCGTGGCGGAGAACGGCGTGCCGGACGTCGTCGACGCGGACGCTCCCGGACAGGCCTCGCGCGGGACGGATCGTGCAGAGCGCGGGCGCGGTCGTGGAGGTCGAGCTCGACGCGGCGCTGGCGGCCAAGGGCGTGATCCTGTGCTCGCTCGAGCAGGCGTTCGAGCAGCACGGCGAGCTGGTGTCGCAGTGGTACTCCAAGCGCATGCCGATCGACCGCCACAAGCTGGAGGCGGCGAACGCGGCGTTCTGGACGGGCGGCGCGTTCCTGTACGTGCCCGCGGGGGTGGTCGTGGAGGAGCCGTTTGAGATCGTGTACGCGATCGACCGCGCGGGTGTCGCGCAGTACGGGCGCACGCTCGTGCTGGGCGGCCCGACGAGCGAGTTCCGGGTGCAGGAGTACGACCTGGCGGAGGACTTCGAGGGCCAGGCGCTGCACGCGGGCGCGTTCGAGCTGTACCTGCAGGACGGCGCGCGCTGCCGCGTGGCGCAGTTCCAGGACTGGGGCTCGGGCGAGGTGTTCGACGTCTCGACGCGCTTCGTGGGCGTGGGCCGCGACGCCTACTGCCACTGGCTGCCGGCGCTGCTGGGCGGCCACCTGGTGCGCCAGCACCTGGAGCTGGCGGTGACGGAGAAGGGCGGCGACATGGCGTTTCGCGGCCTGTTCTTCGCGGAGGAGCACGAGCACCTGGACGTGTTCGCGGTGGACCTGCACGAGACGGGGCCGTCGGGCGGCGACGTGCACTGGCGCGGGACGGCGACGGGCGAGAGCCGCGCGAGCTTCGAGGGGCTGATCCAGATCGACCCGGGCGCGCAGCAGACGCACACCTACCTGCAGATCCACTCGATGATGCTCTCGCCGAAGGCGCGCATCGACGCGATCCCGTCGGTGCTGGTGTCGGCGGACGACGTGTCGGCGTCGCACGGCGGCACGGTCGGCGAGCTCGACGAGACGGCGATCTTCTACATGCAGTCGCGCGGCCTCGACCGCCCGGCGGCGGTGCGGGTGATCGTCGAGGGCTTCTTCGAGCCGCTGGTCGCGGAGCTGCAGGACGAGGCGCTGGAGGAGCTCGTGCGTGGCAGGGTCGCCGAGAAGCTGGCGGCGGCGCGCGAGGACATCGAGACGTATGCCACCAGTCGCTGAGAACTCTGTTACGGGCGCGCTGGACGTGCGCGCCGACTTCCCGATCTTCTCGCGCGGCGCGAGCCGAACGACCGCTGGTGTACCTGGACTCGGGCGCGACCTCGCAGAAGCCGGCGGTGGTGATCGACGCGCAGGCGGAGCACCTGCGCCGTCACAACGCGAACGTGCACCGCGGCGTGTACGCGCTGGCGCAGGAGGCGGATGCGGCGTATGACGGCGCGCGCAAGCGCGTGGCGCGCTTCGTCGGGCGCGCGAGCCGAGGACGACGATCTTCACGAAGAACGCGACGGAGGCGATCAACCTGGTGGCGTACTCGTGGGGCCGCGCGAACGTGGGCCCGGGCGACGCGGTGCTGATCACGCAGATGGAGCACCACGCGAACCTCGTGCCGTGGCAGGTGCTGTGCCGCGAGCGCGGCGCGAGCCTGCGCTACCTGGAGGTGGACGAGCGCGGCGAGCTGTCGCTGGCGGCGCTCGACGCGGAGCTGGCGCGCGGCGACGTGCGGCTGGTGGCGTTCGCGCACGTCTCGAACGTGCTCGGCACGATCAACCCGGTGGCGGAGATGACCGCGCGGGCTCGCGCGGCTGGCGCGGTGTCGTTGGTCGACGGCGCCCAGGCGGTGCCGCAGATGCCGGTGGACGTGCAGGGCATCGGCGCGGACTTCTACGCGTGGACGGGCCACAAGGCGCTGGGGCCGACGGGGATCGGCGTGCTGCACGGGCGCGCGCGAGCTGCTCGAGCAGATGCAGCCGTTCCTGACGGGCGGCGACATGATCGCGTCGGTGGACTTCCTCGAGACGACGTGGAACGAGCTGCCGTACAAGTTCGAGGCGGGCACGCCGCCGATCGCGGAGGCGGTCGGCCTGGGCGCGGCGGTCGAGTACCTGCGGAGCGCTCGGGATGGAGCGCGTGCGCGCGCACGAGCGCGCGCTGACCGCGTACATGCTCGAGCGCCTGGCGGAGGTGCCGGGCCTGCGCGTCGTCGGGCCCGCCGGAGGCCGACGCGCGCGGCGGCCTGGCGTCGTTCACGATCGAGGGCATGCACCCGCACGACGTCGCCGAGCTGGCCGACCGCGGCGGCGTGTGCATCCGCGCGGGCCACCACTGCGCGCAGCCGCTGATGCGCTGCCTGGGCGTGGGCGCGACGGCGCGGGCAAGCGTGGGCGTGTACAACGACCGCTCGGACATCGACGCGCTGATCGATGCGCTGCAGGCGGGCGCGAGGTATTCGGACTGTGATGGCGTGATGGACGACCTGTACCGCGACTACATCCTCGACCACTACAAGCGGCCGCGGAACTTCGGCGAGCTCGAGCCGCACGACCTGGAGGCGCTCGAGCACAACCCGCTGTGCGGCGACGAGCTGGGCGTGCACATCCGCGTGAGCGACGACCGCATCGAGGAGATCCGCTTCCACGGCCACGGCTGCGCGATCTCGCAGGCGTCGGCGTCGATCGCCTCGGAGGAGCTGAAGGGCATGACGCTGGAGGAGGTCGGCGAGCTGGACGCGGACTGGATGATCGAGCTGCTCGGCATCCCCGTGTCGGCGACGCGGCGCAAGTGCGCGCTGCTGAACCTGAAGGTCGTGCGCGGCGCGGTCACCGGCGACCACGACTGGCCGGCCTGAGCCTGCGCGATTGAGGAGCTGACACGCCGGCGGCGAGGGCTATCCGAGCGGTGGTCACGGGCTCCGTCCAGGGGGTCGGCTTCCGCGACGCCACCCGCCGCCGGGCGCACGAGCTCGGCCTGATGGGTTGGGTGCGTAACGCGGAGGACGGCCGCGTCGAGGTGCACGCGGAGGGGTCGGCCGCCGCAATCGAGGCCCTCACCTCGTTCCTGCGCGTGGGCCCACGGGGAGCTGCCGTCGCCGAGGTCGAGCTGCACGACGTGAAGGTCGAGGGGCATGAGCAGTTTGCGATTCGCGGCGTGAGCGCGGGCGTGTTCGTCGTGCAGCAGCACGCCGCCACGACGCGCCACTTCGACCTGCGCCTCGAGGTGGACGGCGTGATGCGCTCGTGGGCGGTGCCGAAGGGCCCGTCGCTGGACCCGTCGGTGAAGCGTCTGGCGGTGCAGGTCGAGGACCACGACCTGGAGCACAACTCGTTCGAGGGCCGCACGGAACACGGAGGCGTCGTGATCTGGGACCGCGGGAACTACGAGCAGGGCGGCCGGGTCGCCTGGCCGCAGGCGCTCGAGCGCGGCCACGCGGTGTTCGTGCTGCACGGCGAGAAGCTGCAGCGGCGGCTTTGCGCTGCAGCGCACCCGACCGGGAGCCGAAGCCGCAGTGGCTGCTGCTGAAGCGCCGCGACGAGCAGGCGCGCCCGGGCTCGGACGTGGCCGCCGAACAACCCGCGTCGGTGCTCAGCGGCCGCACCCTCGACGAGCTTCTCCACGACCAGAGCTGAATGGAACCCGCCCGCGCGGGTCAGGCCCCGATTGGGACATGTCCCGGCTGAGCGGCCACACGCTGGATCCAGGCCCTGATCGCCGGATAGCCAGACAGCTCGAACCCACCCTCGCCCGCGACGTGCGTGTACGCGTAGAGAGCGATGTCGGCGATCGTGTAGGTGTCGGCCACGAGGAACTCTCTCGATGACAGCTCGCGCTCCATCGCGTCCAGCGCCGCATAGCCAGCCTTGCGCCGCGCCTCCACCTCGCCCTTGGGCGCCGGCGCGGCGGCGACAGCGACCCAGAACCTGACCACCGCGATGTTGGGCTCGTGGCTGTACTGCTCGAAGAACATCCACTGCAGCAGCTTCGCGCGCTGGAAGGGATCGGCGAGGATGTACTGCGTGCCCTCCCCCAGCCACCAGAGGATCGCGTTGGACTCAGCCAGAGAACGGCCGTCGTCGAGTACGAGCACCGGAACCCGTAGCGCAGGATTGACCGCTCCGAGAAGCTCCGCGCGATTCGATCGATCGACCACGTCGACCTCGCGACGCTCGTAGTCGATGCCGAGGTGTGCCAGCAGCAGCCGGACCTTGTAGCAGTTGCCTGAGACCTGGGAGTCGTAGAGCAGCATGTCGGAGCGATCATGGTGCCATCCCCCGGCGACGCTCTGGTGAGGCCCGCCCGCCTCGATACAATTCCTACTGCACAGCACAGGATTGCCCAGCGAACCGCCAGCGAGGAGCCTCATGGCCACGATTGACCGCACGAAGATCGCAAAGCCCAGCCCGATCGTCGAGGACGAGCAGGGTCAGCTGCGCGCCCGTCAGGGCATCTCGCGCGAGGTCGTGACCGAGCTGTCGAAGATCAAGGGCGAGCCCGACTGGATGGCCGAGAAACGGCTGAAGTCGCTGGAGATCTTCGAACGCAAGCCGATCCCGACGTGGGGTCCGGACCTGAGCGGCCTGAACCTCGACGACCTCGTCCTGTACTCGCCGCCGACCGCCGGGCGCTTCAACAGCTGGGACGACGTGCCGGCGGAGATGAAGCAGACCTACGAGGACCTCGGCATCCCCCAGGCCGAGCGCGAGCACCTCGCGGGCGTCGTCGGCGTGTGGCGCCAGGAGCCCGTGTACGAGGGCCTGAAGGAGGAGTACGCCAAGCAGGGGATCCTGTTCTGCTCGATGGACACGGCGATCACCGAGTACCCGGAGCTCGTGCAGAAATACTTCATGACCAAGTGCGTGCCGGCGCAGGACAACAAGTTCTCGGCGCTGCACGGCGCGGTCTGGTCGGGCGGGGCGTTCTGCTACATCCCCAAGGGCGTCAAGTGCGACCTGCCGCTGCAGTCCTACTTCCGCATGGAGGGCGCCGGCGAGGGCACCTTCGAGCACACGCTGATCATCGCCGACGAGGGCTCCGAGGTGAACTACATCGAGGGCTGCACCGCGCAGACCTACAGCGTCAACTCGATGCACTCGGCGGTCGTCGAGATCTTCGTGCACGAGGGCGCCAAGGCGCGCTACACGACCGTGCAGAACTGGTCGAAGGACGTCTACAACCTCAACACCAAGCGCGCGATCGTCGACGCCGAGGGCACGGTCGAGTGGGTCGGCGGCTCGATGGGCGCCAAGTACGTGATGCTCTACCCGGGCTCGTTCCTGATGGGCGAGGGCGCGCGCGCGGACCACCTGAACGTCGGCGTGGCCGGCAAAGGCGTGCACAAGGACACGGGCGCGAAGGTCGTGCACCTGGCGCCGAACACGACGTCGAACATCCTCGCCAAGTCGATCTCCAAGGACGGCGGCATCATGGGCTACCGCGGCCTGGTCAAGATGGGCCACAACTCGGCGGGCTCGAAAGCGCGCGTGCAGTGCGACGGGCTGATGATGGACGGCGAATCGAAATCGGACACCTGGCCGGACATCCAGATCCAGAACCCGCACGTGACGGTCGCCCACGAGGCGACCGTCGGGCGCATCTCCGACGACCAGCTGTTCTACATGGGCTCGCGCGGCTTCACCGAGGACGAGGCGGCGGCGATGATCGTCAACGGCTTCATCGAGCCGGTGACGAAGGAGCTGCCGATGGAGTACGCGGTCGAGCTCAACCGGCTGATACAGCTGGAGATGGTCGGCTCCATCGGCTGAGAGGCGCGATGCGCGGCGTCTGACGGCGTCCTCGGTCGCTCGCGTGCAGAGCACACCACGCTCGCTGCGTCCTTGTCAGACTTGCGACTCGCGCCTCTCAGGGGCGCGTTGACCTGCAATGCGCGCGCCTGTAGACACGATCGCCTGCGCCGCTGTTCCCGCCGGGCTGCCGTGGGTGAACGCGCAGCTGGGCCGCAGCGATGCTCCAGCGGGGCAAGCCGATGCTGGTCGAGTTCTGGGACTTCTGCCGGCCGAACTCGATGCGCACGCTGCCGTACGTGAAGGCGTGGCACGAGCGCTACGCGCCGGCGGGCCTGCGCGTGATCGGCGTGCACTGTCCCGGCTTCGAGCGTCTCGCGAGACGAGCAGGCGGTGAGGGACGCGGTCGCGCGCCTGGGGATCGCCTACCCGGTGCTGATCGACAGCGAGCTGGAGGTGTGGCAGGAGTACGAGAACGAGGGCTGGCCGGCGCGCTACCTGTTCGACGGCCGCGCGCGCCTGTTCGACTACCACTACGGCGAGGGCGCCTACGCGGAGACGGAGCTGGCGATCCAGGAGCTGCTGGGCGTCGAGCGCGAGCCGCTCGCGCCGCTGCGCCCGGAGGACGCGCCCGGCGCGCTGCTCGCGCCGCAGACGGCATGATCAGGAGGGCGCCTACTCGGGCCCCTACGAGGCGGGCGGCGTGTGGGCGGTGCTCGACGGCGCCGGCGACGGTGACGGTGAACGGCGGCAGCGCGGCCGGCGGCGCGCGAGCTGACGGTCGCGCATCCCGGGGCCTACCCGCTGGTCGAGCACGACGCGGCACACGGTCGGCGTGCTCGAGCTCGAGATCGGCACGGGCGTGCGCTGCCTGGCGACGTGCTTCACGCCGGGGCTCGCCTGAGCGGCCGGACGCCGGCTCAGCCTCCGCGCCCTGCGAGCTAGCGGCCTGCTCGTGAACGCGGCGACTCGCCGCCAGGCGACGCGCTGCGTGCGGCGAGCAAGCGTCTGCGAGTTGATGCTCGCGTCCTGTGCGAGGCCCCGCTCGCGATCTGCGCGTGCGTGCGATCCTGCAGCAGGCGCGTGACCCCGGCGGGCCGTCATCGTCGACGAGCACGCACACTCCCGGCCAGTAGGGGCTCTCGCCGGGCTTGTCGGTGAGGAAGATCGGCGCGTAGGTCCAGCTGCCGGTGTTGACCAGGCGCGCGCCGTCACGCCCGCGCCACTCGTGCTGCGTCGTCGCCGGAAGCGGCCCGGCGCGGTGGGTGTGGCCGAAGACGACGTATGCGTCGCCGAGGTCGAAGGCGCGCGGCGACCTCCCCCATCGCGCGCAGCCCCGCGCGGCGCAGCTCGGTCAGCGAGATGTCGGCGCGCAGCGGGCCGAGGCCGGCGCGGTTGAGCGCGGCGACGGCGAGCGGGAAGGCCCCGACGAGCGCTGCGCCGCGCAGCCAGCTGCAGGAGACCTTGTGATGACCGCGCGCAGCCCGTCCGCTGTCACCTCTGAGCGCGCTGCCACGCGCTGACGGTCGCGCGCCGTTCAGCGCGGCGCCCGTTGGGCCGTCGCGTGCGACGGCGTCCCGCCAGGCGAACACCGGCGCGACGGTCGCCTCGTAGTCGCCGACGCAGTCGAACGTCGCTGGCCGGCCGTCCCAGCAGGCGCTCATCGCGCCGACGCTCAGGCGCTCGAGCGTGGGGACCGTCAGATGGCAGTCGAGGTAGTGGCCGTGGGTGGCGTACACGTCGGGGCGCACCCACAGGCCGGGGTAGGCGACGCGCACGCGCGCCGGCGCGACCCAGCCGGCGATCCGCTCGAGCGCCGGCGAGACCTCGCGCCGGCTCGAGCAGCTGCTCGAGGCCGAGCGGCGGCGGCTCATGCTCCTCGCCGCGACGCGCGAGCCACGGTTCCACGAGCGCGTGGTCGTGGTTGCCGGCGACGATCACGAGCTCGCGCCCGGCGAGCGCCGCCCGAGATCCTCGAAGAACGGGCGCGCGGCCGCCAGCGCCTCGCGCATCGGCCCGTGGCGCAGCTCGAGCACGTCGCCCAGCAGCACCACGCGCTCGACCGATCCGCGACCGCCTCGAGCAGCGCCGCGCGCAGCTCGGCGCGGCGCAGCAGGTCGGTGCCGAGACGCTGCCGAGATGCAGGTCGGAGACGATCAGCGTGCGCATCGCTGAACTCGTGCGCACAGGCTGCTCCGTCGATCGGGCGGGTCCACAGAGCGACCCGGCTCGCTCAGGAGGGCGCTCCGGCCACGCCGTCCGGGCGTGGCGCCGCCGTGACTGCTTCGCGGATCTGCTTGGGGAGCATGAAGCGGACGTCCTCGCGGACGACGTCGAACTCGGAGATGTCCTGCACGCCGCGCGCGCGGAAGAACTCGACGAGCTCGACTGACGAGCTCCTCGGGAGCGCTCGCGCCCGAGGAGATGCCGACCACGCGCCTGCCGGCGAGCCACTCCTCCTGGACCTCGCGCGCGGCGTCGATCAGGTGCGCCTCGGTGCCGCAATCGCGCGCGACCTCGACCAGGCGCACCGAGTTGGAGGAGTTGCGCGAGCCGATCACGAGCATCAGATCGCAGCTCGCCAGCCATCTGCTTGACGGCCGCCTGGCGGTTGGTGGTCGCGTAGCAGATGTCGTCGGTGCGGGGACCGACGATGCTCGGGAAGCGCTCGCGCAGGCGCGCGAGGATCGCGCTCGTTTCGTCGACCGCGAGCGTCGTCTGGGTGATGTAGGCGACGCGCTCGGGGTCGGCGACCTCGAGCTCCTCGACGTCGTGCTCGCTCTGGACGAGCACGATCTGGTCGGGGGCCTCGCCCATCGTGCCTTCGACCTCCTCGTGCCCGTCGTGGCCGACGAGCACGATCGTGTAGCCCTCCTCGGCGAAGCGCACGGCCTCGCGATGGACCTTGGTCACGAGCGGGCAGGTGGCGTCGATCGTCTGCAGGCCGCGCTCGGCCGGCGCCCGCGCGCACGCTCGGGGCGACGCCGTGCGCGGAGAACACGCAGACCGCGCCCTCGGGCACCTCGGTCTGCTCGTCGACGAAGATCGCGCCGCGCTCGCGCAAGCTGCTCGACGACGTGCTTGTTGTGCACGATCTCCTTGCGCACGTACACCGGCGCGCCGTGGATCGCGAGCGCGCGCTGGACCGTCTGCACGGCGCGATCGACGCCCGCGCAGTAGCCGCGCGGCGCCGCCAGCAGCAACTTCTCGACGGTGTTGGCCACGCGATGCCATTGTAGGGGGCGCCCCGCTACGCTAAGCCCTGATGAGCCAACGCCACCTCGATCGGCTGACTCCGGTAGACGCCTCGTTCCTGCATCAGGAGAGCTCCGTCTCGCACATGCACATCGGCGGGCTGACGATCATCGAAGGCCCTCCGCCGAGCATGGAGGAGTTCCTCGAACAGATCCGCCGGCGGCTGCACCTGGTGCCCCGCTACCGCCACAAGCTCGCCACACGGCCCTCGACAGCGGGCGCCCGGTGTGGATCGACGACCCGAGCTTCAACCTCGACTACCACGTCCGCCACACCGCGCTGCCGGCGCCCGGGCAGTGGGAGCAGCTGCAGGACCTGACCGCGCGGATCTTCTCCCAGCAGCTCGACCGCTCCAAGCCGCTGTGGGAGATGTGGCTGATCGAGGGCCTCGAGGACGACCGCTTCGCGCTGATCACCAAGACGCACCACTCGCTGATCGACGGCATCGCCGGCGTCGATCTGGCGACGGTGCTGTTCGACCTGTCACCCGACCCACCGCAGACGCCGATACTCGGGGCGCCCCTGGCAGCCGCATCCCGAACCCGGCACCGCGCACCTGCTCGCCGCCGGGCTTGTGGGGGCGGTGCGCGCCGGCGTCGCGCTGGCCGAGGGCGCGATCGACGCGCTCGCGCACCCCGAGCGCGCGCTGGCGCGCGCGCGCGAGGCAGCCGAGGGCGTCGGCGAGATCGTCTGGGCGGGGCTGAACCCGGCGCCGGAGACGCCGCTGAACGTGCCGATCGGGCCGCACCGGCGGTTCGTCGGCGTGACGAGCCAGCTCGAGGACTTCAAGACCGTCAAGAACGCCTTCGGCGGAACCGTCAACGACGTCGTGCTGGCGGTGGTCGCCGGCGCGCTGCGCACGTTCCTGATCTCGCGCGGGCGCCACACCGAGGGCGTCGAGATGCGCGCGCTGGTGCCGGTGTCGGTGCGCACCGAGGGCGAGCACCACCACGGCGGCAACCGCATCGTCGTGATGCGCGGCCCGCTGCCGATCTACATCACCGACCCGCTCAACCGCCTGCGCTTCGTCTCGAGCGCGATGGACGGCCTGAAGGAGTCCAAGCAGGCGCTCGGCGCCGAGGTGATCGCGGGCGCCCAGAACTTCGCGCCGCCGACGATCCTCGCGCAGGCCTCGCGGCTGAACTTCTCCACGCGCCTGTTCAACCTGATCGTCACCAACGTGCCCGGCCCGCAGTTCCCGCTGTACGTGCTCGGGCGCGAGATGCTGCACGCGATCCCCGTCGCGTTCCTGCCCGAGAACCACGCGCTGGCGATCGCGATCATGTCCTACAACGGCCAGATGAACTTCGGCCTGCTCGGCGACTTCGACGCGCTTCCGGACATCGACGCGATCGGCGAGAGCATCGCCGCCGAACTCGCGACGCTGGTCGCGCTCGCGCGCGAGCGCACCGCCGCGCCCGTCTGAGCCCCGCGAGCGTCGTTCGGGCCCCCTCGCCTAGAGCTGGCGAAACGGCAGTGACTCGAGAACGCCTGTGATCTCGAACACGCGCTGAACAGCCCTCGGTCCGGGGATGATCCGCAGCTCGGTCGCGGCGCGTTCGCAGTATTGCTGCAGCGTCAGGATCACGTGCAATCCGGTTGAGTCGAGAAACGTCAGACGTCGCATGTCGAGCGTGATCACCTCCGCTGCCTCGATGTCCATGCCGTCGATCGCGTTGGCCAGCAGCGGTTGGGTCGCGATGTCCAGTTCGCCCGCGATGCGCACGGTCTGCTCGCCGCCCGTGACGAAAACCTGCATGTCGAGCTGACCGGGCTGCGGCTCGGGAAGACGCTCTTCGTTATCGCCCGGACACTGCTCGATGATTGCCATGTGGGAGCCCCCGGCTTTCCCTTGTCGACGGTCCGGCGGTCCGCGTTGGCCGCCTAAGAAGGCCCTGCGTCCGGCCGGCGATGGATCGTCTCGAAGCCCCCCGACCAACGAGACGGCTCGATCATAGCGTCGGGGTGTCAGCCCAGAGGACCGACGGTCAAACCTTTCAGGGCGCGTGGCATCGAGCCTCTCAGGCCCGGCGTTCTTTTTCGGCGTACATCGCGTCCATGCGCGACATCCCCTTCGGAGGAATCATGCCGCCCACGATCCAGAGCGGAAAGAAGAAGAACCCGAGGACGAACAGGACCCAATGCCCGTTGCGCATCGTTTTGACGCCGAAAAAGACCAGCAGAAAGACGTAGATGATGAAGCCTGCGACTCCGATGCCTATGTACAACGGACGCTCCGTCCTGGTTGGGGGCCGTGCCGGCGCTGGCTCGGGTTAGACCGACAGGGGCGTCTGGTGCGAGCTCAGTACCCGAGCGCGAACTTGGCGTCCTCGCTCATCATCTCCGGCGACCACGGCGGCGTGAACACCATCTCGGACTCGACCGCTTTGACGCCATCGAGTTCGCCCACGAACTCTTCGATCTGTTCGTTGACCTGCGGGCCGATCGGGCATCCGGGCGTTGTCAGCGTGAACGTCACGCGCACGTTGCCCTGCACGACCTCCACCCCGTAGATCAGCCCCAGTTCGACGAAGTCAAGCCCAAGCTCGGGATCGATCACGTTCGAAAGCGCGTCCATCACGTCATCCTCGGTGGGCATCGCCTCAGTCTCGGTCATCTGCAGCCAGTCTAGCCGTGCGCCAGGCGTCGCCAGGCTCGTCGGGTCGATCGCGCACTAGCGGGCCGTAGGCCAAGCGATACAAGGACGCAGGGAGCGCAGCGTGCTACGCACGCAAGCGACCGAGGACGCAGTAGCGCGCCGGCATACGGCCCGCTAGTTGTCGCAGCCGAGGCGGTCCCACATGTACAGCTGGATGCACTCGTTAGCCAGCTCGATCGCCCGCTCGCTCGAGAGGCGCGGCAGCACCGTATCCAGCGCCTGGTCCTCGGCGACGCCGGCCTGGAAGGCTTCCTCGCCGCGAAAGCCGGCGGCGATCTTCAGCGCCTCGCGCCGGTTCTCGCCGAGGCTCGGGAACACGCCGACGAGGAACTCGGTGTTGGGGATCGGCTGGCCGACCTCCAGCGAGGCGTGCCAGGCGGCCAGCAGGTGCAGGTCGTCCTCGTCGAGGTCCGCGATCGCCTTTGCGTAGTGGACTGAGAGTTCCTGGTCGGGGATGTCGTCGACCCAGGCGCGCACGACCTCGCCCACGAGCTGGCGGCGCGCCTCGCGGCCGACCGACTCGGCGATCACGCGGATCGCATCCTGCGGCTCGATGAAACAGAGTGGCATCAGCGACTCCCTGGGGGTTCGGAACAACTGTGTTGCACGCACTGTAGGTGGCCGTGTGGACGGCATTTCTAGGTGGTGCGCTCAGAGCCCGAAGGCCGCGCCGGCGCGCTCGAACGCGCCGTCGTCGAGCGTCTCGCGCGGGAAGCCCAGCGTCGCCGGCTGCGGCGAGCCAGTTGGCGAGCGCCAGATCGAGCGTCTCGATCGGCACCGCGGCGGCCTGTGCGAGCGCTGCCGCGCGCCGCTCCAGCAGCAGCGGGTCGCCGATGCCGAACACGCGCTTGGCGGCCAGCGTGGTGAGGTCCTCGGCGGAGAGCCGCGTGCGCCTGCCAGCTGCAGCGAGTCAGGCGTCAGCTCGTACAGCCCGAGGCGCCCGAGCGTCACCAGCAGCTCGTAGCGTCCCATGCGCGCGAAGCCCGGCAGCGCGAGGCGCTCGAAGACGCGCTCGAAGCGCCGCTCGGGGCTCCACGCCGGGTCGCCGGTGAAGGCCGCCGCCTGCGTCCCCTCGACGGGCGTCGCCTGCGCTGGCACGTTCGCGCGCCCGCCGCGCGCGACCCATTGGCGGTAGGCGAGCAGCGTCTCGGAGCCGCGCGCGGGGTCGTGCGAGCTGCGCGGGCCGAGCGGCACTCCGTCGAGGTCCGGCAGCTCGCCGGGCGGGGCGTCCAGCACCGCGCGGATGCCCGCGAAGGGATCGCCGTCCTCGAGCGGACAGAGATAGGCGATCAGGAAGCAGATCCAGGTGGCGCGCTCCAGATCCTCGCGGCGAGCGCGCGCGCCTCGCCGTAGAGCCCCGGCGGCTGTGCGGCCAGCGCGAGCAGGCGCCCGCTCGAGAAGGCGATCTCCTCCGTCAGGCGCAGCGCGTCAGCGGAGGCGCGCAGCCCGGGCACGAGCTCTGAGCGGTAGCCGTCGTCCTCGGCGCGACCCTCGCGCTGAATCCGCACGCTTTCGCCGCGTGCGCGCCGGCGTCGCGTGGCTTCGCCGCCGGAGCGCGTCGCGCGTGGGGGCTTTCGCGCGCGTCGAGGCGCCGCTGCTCGGCGCGCTGCCCGGCAGCGTCTTGCTGCAGATCGGGCAGCGCTCTATGAAGCGGTTGTGACGGCAGAAGGTCGGCATGACGCCGGTGGGATATACCCGTTTGCGCGCGCGCGTGCGCTGCCCGCGCGGCGCTCCTTCGCCAGCGCGTGCAGGTAGTCGTCGTAGTCGACCTGGATCGTGTGGCGCTTGGAGGCGACGTAGCGCTCGCGCATCGCCGCCTGGTCGGCCGCGATGTCCGCGCGCAGCTCGCCCGGCTGCGGCAGCGCGTAGTCGCCGAGCAGGTAGTCGCCGACCCACGCTCCCTGAGCCTCGGCCAGCGGCATGATCGCTCCCAGCGGCTGCAGCAGGCCGACGAAGAACACGTTCGGGATCTCCGGATGGAACACCCGCCGGAACAGCTCGATGTGGTTCTCCGGCGCGGAGATGAAGCTCCTCGTCGAAGAACGGGAAGGTGATCTTGTAGCCGGTGCAGTAGACGACCACGTCCGCCTCGACCTGCTGCCGTCGACGAAGCGCACGCGCGTCGCCCTCGAGCGAGGCGATGTTCGGCTTCGGCGTGATCGTGCCGTGCTGGATGCGGTCGAGGATCCGCCCGGAGACCGTCGGGTGGGCCTCGCCGAAGCGGTGGTTGGGCTTCGGCAGCCCGTAGCGCTCGGGCGGCCCGGCGTAGCTGCGGATCAGCTGCTGGATCATCCGCTGGCGGATCTTGAACGGGATGCGCGGGTCGTTGCGCAGCTGGTCGATCGGTTTGCCGAAGATGTACTTGGGCAGGATCCACACGCCCTGGCGCGCGGCCAGGTAGGTGCGCTCGGCGACGTAGGAGGACTCGACGGCGATGTCCATCGCCGAGTTGCCCATGCCCAGGACCACGACGCGCTTGCCCGCGAAGATCGAGTTGTCGACGTAGGAGTGGGCGTGCAGCTGGCTGCCGCTGAACGTGTCCGCCCCCGGGAACGCCGGTTCGGGCCAGCGCGGGTTCCAGTGGTGGCCGTTGGCGACGAGCAGCGCGTCGTAGCTGCGGCTCTCGCCGCTGTCGAGCTCGACCGTCCACACGCCGTGCTCGTCGCGCGTCGCGTGCTCGACGCCGGTCTCGAAGGTGATCCGCTCGCGCAGGCCGAAGTGGTCGACGTAGGCGTCGAAGTAGGCCGCGATCTGGGTGTGGTGGGGGAAGTCCGGATAGGACTCGGGCATCGGGAAGTCCGAGTACTCCATGCGCGGGCGCGAGGTGTTGATGAACAGGTCGCGGTAGGCGGCCGACATGCCGTTGCTTGTTTTCGAACACCCAGTTGCCGCCGACGCGGTCGGACTTCTCGAAGCAGTCGAACGGGATGCCGCGCTCGTGCAGCGCCTTGACCGCCGCGATCCCCGAGGAGCCGGCGCCGATCAGGCAGACGTTCGGCGAGCTCGCGCCGCTGTTGCAGATCGAGCTCGCGCCGCGACACGCCGGCTACGCTTCCGACGCGCCGATGCCCGGGCCGACGTGCTGCGGCGGGCCCTCCGGGCCCGCGTCGGCGTCGGCGTGGCCGGCGAGCCCGCCGTCTTCGCCGGCGAGCGCCGAGCGAGCCGTCGCCTTCGCGCGCTGCGCGGCGAGATAGCGGTCGACCATGCGCGCGCACTGGCGGCCCTCGTTGATCGCCCACACGATCAGCGACTGGCCGCGGCGGGCGTCGCCGGCGGCGAACACGCCGTCGACCGAGGTCGTGTAGGGCGTCACGGCCTTGACGTTGCCGCGCGCGTCCCGCTCGACGCCGAGCTGGTCGAGCAGCGCCTGCTCGGGGTCCAGGAAGCCCATCGCCAGCAGCACCAGCTGCGCCGGCAGCTCGCGCTCGGTGCCGGCGAGCGGCTCGAACGGCGGCTCCGGCGTCGCCTGCGCGATGCGCAGCGCCGCGACCGCGCCGGCGCCGTCGTCGGCGAAGGCGGTGGTGGTGACCGAGTAGTCCTGCTCGCCGACGCCCAGCTCGCGCGCCTCCTCCATCGCGTAGCTGAGGCGGTACTTCAGCGGCCACAGCGGCCACGGCGTGCGGTCGTCGGGGCGGTGCGCCGGCGGCTCGGCGAGCAGCTCGAGCTGGATGACCGAGCGCGCGCCCTCGCGCAGCGCGTTGCCGACGCAGTCGGCGCCGGTGTCGCCGCCGCCGATCACGACCACGTCCTTGCCGGCGGCGCGTGATCTCGCGCTCGAGCGGCGGCTGCGCGACGCGCCGTCGGCGGCGGGTGCCGTCAGCTCGCGCGCGACCCAGCGGTTGCGCTGGTAGAGGTAGTCCATCGCGAAGTGCACGCCGTCGAGCTCGCGGCCGGGGACGGCAGGTCGCGCGGCACGCGCGAGCCGGTCGCGAGCACGACCGCGTCGAAGCCGCTCGCGCAGCTCCTGCGCGCTCGACGTCGCCGCCGACGTCGACGCCGCAGCGGAACTCGACGCCCTCGGCGACCAGCTGCTCGACGCGCCGCTGCACGACCGTCTTCTCGATCTTGAAGTCGGGCACGCCGAAGCGCACGAGCCCGCCGATCGCCTCGTCGCGCTCGAACAGCGTCACGCGGTGGCCGGCGCGGCGCAGCTGCTGCGCGGCGGCCATGCCCGCCGGGCCGGAGCCGACGACCGCGACCGCCTGGCCGGTTTCGCGCTCGCGGCGCGGCGGCTGCGGCGTGACCCAGCCCTCCTCCCAGGCGCGGTTGATGATCGCGTTCTCGATCTGCTTGATCGTGACCGCGTCGCCCTCGCGGATCTCGAGCACGCACGCCGCCTCGCACGGCGCCGGGCACAGGCGGCCGGTGAACTCGGGGAAGTTGTTGGTCGCGTGCAGCTGCGCGATCGCGTCCGCGAAGCGGTCGCGGTAGACGAGGTCGTTCCAGTCGGGGATCAGGTTGCCGAGCGGGCAGCCGTTGTGGCAGAACGGCACGCCGCAGTCCATGCAGCGCGCGCCCTGCTCGCGCAGCTCCGCGACCGGGCGCGTGAGCAGGAACTCGCGGTAGTCGTGGACGCGCTCGGCCGGGTCGCGCTGGGGGACGCCGTGCCGCTCGATCTGCAGGAAGCCGCCGAGCTTGCCCATCAGCCGCCCGTCTCGCCGACCGGCGTCGAGCGGACGCGTGCGCACCGGACGGCCGTTGCTCGCGGCGCTCGCCGCGAGCGCCTCTTCCTCGGCGAGCTCGCGCAGCACGCGCTTGTAGTCGTGCGGCATCACCTTCACGAACGCGCCCGCCGAGCAGCAGCTCCCACTCGCGAGCACGCGCGCGGCGACCGGCGAGTCGGTGCGGCGCAGGTGCTCTTCGACCAGCGCGCGCAGCTCGATCGCGTCGGCCTCGGAGGGCTGCTTCGAAGCCGACCATGCCCATGTTGCAGCGCTGCGCGAAGGTGCCGTCCTCGTCGAGCACGTAGGCGACGCCGCCGCTCATGCCGGCCGCGAAGTTGCGCCCGGTCGGCCCGAGCACGACGACGCGCCCGCCGGTCATGTACTCGCAGCCGTGGTCGCCGACGCCCTCGACGACCGCCCACGCGCCGGAGTTGCGCACCGCGAAGCGCTCGCCCGCGAGGCCGCGGAAGAAGGCGCGCCCGGCGGTCGCGCCGTAGAGCACGGTGTTGCCGACGATCACGTTCTCCTCGGCCTCGAAGTGCTCGCCCATGCCCTCGCGCGGGCGGATCGCGAAGACCCCGCCGGAGAGGCCCTTGCCGGCGTAGTCGTTGGCGTCGCCGCGCAGCGTGAACGTCACGCCCGGCGCCAGCCAGCCGCCGAAGCTCTGCCCCGCCGAGCCCTCGAAGTCGACCACGATCGAGTCCTCCGGGCAGGCCGACGGCGCCGTGGCGCTGCGGCGATGTGGCTCGAGAGGATGCCGCCGACGCAGCGGTTGCGGTTGCGGATCGGGAGGCTCAGGCGCGACCGGCTGACGCTGCTCGAGCGCGGGCCGCGCGCGCTCGATGAGCTCCCAGTCGAGCGCGTCGTCGAGCACCTGCGGCGGCGGTTCGACGCGCCGGCGCGGCGCCTCGTCTGCCAGCTCGATGTGGGTGAGCAGGTGGCGTGAGGTCGACGCCGCGCGCCTTCCAGTGCTCGATCGCGTCGCTCGCGCCGAGCAGGTCGACGCGGCCCGATCGCCTCGTCGAGCGAGCGCAGGCCGAGCGACGCGAGGATCTCGCGCACCTCCTCGGCGACGAAGAAGAAGAAGTTGACGACGTGCTCGGGCGTGCCCTTGAAGCGCTTGCGCAGCTCCGGGTCCTGCGTCGCGATGCCGACCGGGCAGGTGTTCAGGTGGCAGGCGCGCATCATGATGCAGCCGGTCGCGATCAGCGGCGCGGTCGAGAAGCCCATCTCGTCGGCGCCGAGCATCGCCGCGATCACCACGTCGCGGCCGGTCTTCAGCTGGCCGTCGGTCTGCACGACGATGCGCGAGCGCAGGTCGTTGAGCAGCAGCGTCTGCTGGGTCTCGGCCAGGCCGATCTCCCACGGGATGCCCGCCGCCTGGATCGAGGACAGCGGCGAGGCGCCGGTGCCGCCGTCGTGCCCGGAGATCAGCACGCGGTCGGCGTTCGCCTTGGAGACGCCCGCCGCGACCGTGCCGACGCCGACCTCGGAGACGAGCTTGACCGACACCTGCGCCTTCGGGTTGGCGCAGCGCAGGTCGTAGATCAGCTGCTTGAGGTCCTCGATCGAGTAGATGTCGTGGTGCGGCGGCGGCGAGATCAGGCCGACGCCCGGCGTCGTGTGGCGGATCGAGCCGATGTAGGCGTCGACCTTGTGCCCCGGCAGCTGGCCGCCCTCGCCCGGCTTCGCGCCCTGCGCCATCTTGATCTGCAGCTCGTCGGCGTTGACCAGGTAGTGGATCGTCACGCCGAAGCGGCCCGAGGCGACCTGCTTGATCGCCGAGCGGCGCCGGTCGCCGTTGGCGTCCGGCATGAAGCGCACCGGGTCCTCGCCGCCCTCGCCCGTGTTCGAGCGCCCGCCGAGGCGGTTCATCGCGATCGCGAGCGTCTCGTGCGCCTCGCGCGAGATCGAGCCGAGGCTCATCGCGCCGGTGCAGAAGCGCTTGACGATCTCGCTCGCCGGCTCGACCTCCTCGAGCGGGATCGCGAGTGCGTCGGTCGGCATCGGCTCCGTCGCCTGAACCGATCCGCAGCAGGCCGCGCAGCGTCGCCTTGCGCGCGGCGTCCTCGTTGACCGCACGCGCGTACTCGCGGTACTTCTCGAACGCCGGGCTCTCGCGCACGGCCGCGTGGGCCTCGCGGTCGCCCTTCAGCGCCGCGGCGACGTCGCCGTTGGCCGCGCGCACGGCGTGCTGGACGAGCGCGATCGTCTCGGGGTTCCACATGTGGTGCTCGCCGTCGCGCCGCCACGCGTAGACGCCGCCGACCGGCAGCAGCTCGTCGCGGGTGCCGCCCGCGGCGGATAGGCGCGCGCGTGGCGCTCGAGCGCCTCGGCGGCGAGCACGTCGACGCCGATGCCGCCGATGCGCGAGGCGGTGCCGGTGAAGTGCCTGTCGATCAGCTCCTTGCTCGAGGCCGACCGCCTCGAAGATCTGCGCGCCGCGGTAGGACTGGATCGTCGAGATGCCCATCTTGGAGATCGTCTTCAGCAGGCCTTTGCCGATCGCCTTGACGACGTTCTGGGCGGCCTCCTCCGGCGCTCGAGCGCAGCCGCGTTGCCGTCCGCCCCGGCGCGCGACGATGCGCCCTTCGGCGACCAGCTCGTCGAGCGTCTCGAGCAGCAGGTAGGGGTTGATCGCGCTCGCGCCGTAGCCGATCAGCGTCGCGAAGTGGTGCACCTCGCGCGGCTCGCCCGACTCGACGATGATGCCGGCGCGCAGGCGCGTGCCCTCGCGCACGAGGTGGTGGTGCACGGCGGCGACCGCGAGCAGCGACGGGATCGGCGCGCGGCGCGGGCCGAGCTGGCGGTCGGAGAGGATGATGATGTTGACGCCTTCGGCGATCGCCTCGCGCGCCTGGCGGCAGATGCGCTCGAGCGCCTCGCTCATGCCCGGCCGGCCCCTCGGCGACCGGCCAGGTGATGTCGATCGTGCGCGCCGCGTAGACGTCGTGGTCGACGTGGCGCAGCGTCTCGAGCTCGCGGTTGAGCAGGATCGGCTGGTCGAGCAGCAGCTTGTGGGCGTGCTCGGGGGTCTCGTCGAACAGGTTGCGCTCGGTGCCGAGGCTCGTCGCGAGGCTCATCACGATTTCCTCGCGGATCGGGTCGATCGGCGGGTTGGTGACCTGCGCGAACAGCTGCTTGAAGTAGGAGAACAGCGGCGGCGCCTGGTCGGAGAGCACCGCCAGCGAGAGGTCGTTGCCCATCGAGCCGATCGGCTCCGCGCCGTCGATCGCCATCGGCGCGAGCAGCACGCGCAGGTCCTCCTGCGAGTAGCCGAACGCGCGCTGGCGCAGGTGCAGCGGCTGGTCGGAGAGCGTCACCTGCTCGGAGGGCGGCAGGTCGTGCGAACGGCACGGCGTTGCGCGCGAACCACTCGCCGTAGGGCTGCTGCGTGGCGACCTCGCGCTTGACCTCCTCGTCCTCGACGATCCGCCCGCGCTCGAGGTCGACGAGGAACAGCTTGCCCGGCTGCAGGCGCCCGAGCCGCCGCACCTGCTCGGGCGGCATGTCGAGCAGGCCGGACTCCGAGCCGAGCACGACGTAGCCGTCGGTCGTCTCCACCCAGCGGCCGGGGCGCAGGCCGTTGCGGTCGAGCGTCGCGCCGACCACGCGTCCGTCGGTGAACGCGACCGACGCCGGCCCGTCCCACGGCTCCATCAGGCAGGAGTGGAAGGCGTAGAAGCCCTTCAGGTAGTCCGGCAGGTCGTCGCGGTCGCGGTAGGCCTCGGGGATCATCATCATCGCCGCGTGCGGCAGCGAGCGCCCGGCGAGCATCAGCAGCTCGAGCACGTTGTCGAACGTCGCCGAGTCGGAGTTGCCGGGCGTCGACGACCGGCAGGATCTTCTCGAGGTCCTCGCCGAACAGCTCGCTGCGCAGCTCTGCACTCGCGCGCGCGCATCCAGTTGACGTTGCCCCTCACCGTGTTGATCTCGCCGTTGTGGCAGATCACCCGGTAGGGGTGCGCGAGCTCCCAGCTCGGGAAGGTGTTGGTCGAGAAGCGCGAGTGCACGAGCGCGAGCGCGCTCTTGATGCGCTCGTCGCGCAGGTCGGGGTAGAACTCCGCCGAGCTGGTAGCTGATCAGCATGCCCTTGTAGTTGATCGTGCGCGAGGAGCTCGAGCGTGACGTACAGGCCGCGGCTCCTGCGCGGTCAGCTCGCTGATGCGGCGGATCACGTAGAGCTTGCGCTCGAACGCGTCCTGGTCGCTCGCGCATGGGCCGCCGCCGGCGCCGACGAACAGCTGGCGGATCACCGGCCGGCAGGCCGCCGGCGACCTCGCCCGTGTGCTGCTCGTCGATCGGCACGTCGCGCCAGCCGAGCAGCGCGCTGGCCCTCCGCCTCGACGGTGCGCTCGAGCAGCGCCTCGCAGGCGTGCGCGCGCGCTCCTGCGTCGGTGGGCAGGAAGCACATCAGCACGCCGTAGGCGCCGGCGGCGGGCAGCTCGAAGTCGACCACCGCGCGCAGCAGCTCGTCGGGCATCTGCATCAGGATCCCGGCGCCGTCGCCGGTGCACGGGTCGGCGCCGGCGGCGCCGCGGTGCTCGAGGTTCTCGAGCGCCGTGATCGCCCGCGCGACCACCTCGTGGGTGGGCACGTTGTCCAGGCGCGCGACCATGCCGACGCCGCACGCGTCGTGCTCGAAGCGGGGGTCGTAGAGTCCGACGGCCTTTGGCGGCTGCTTGTTGTGCGAGTTCATGGAAGTGCTCCCTTGGGGCGGTGCATCCCGGCAGAGCGGCGGGCAGTCCCACTGTGCGGGCATACCCACCGTGGCGCAGGCAGGCGGGCACCTGAGGCGGAGCCGAAAGCGTAGCAGCGCAAGGGCCCCGTAAAGCGTCGACGCGCGCGAATTCTTCGATGGCGAATCGGCCTAGCAGGGCCGCTCAGCGGTCCTTCGACGCGCCCCTGCGCGGCCGGGTCGCCGCTCCGGGAGCTCGCGCAGCGTCTCGCTCGTCGCTCCACGAGCACAGGCGCGCGCGCCCGGGGCAGGTCAGGCACAGGCCCGGTGCGGCTGCGGCGCTGACCGCGAACGGCTCGCGCCCAGGCGCTGGCGAGCCGCGCGGCGAGCTCCTCCTCGAGCGTCGCCCGCTCGGCGGCGTGTAGCGGGCCGACAGCGGGCTCGTCGGGGCGCTCGAGGAACCAGTGCACGACCTCCACCACGACCGCGCCGTCGCGCAGCACCGCGAGCGCGTAGAGCAGCCGCTGGACCGCGTAGTCGCGCTCCACGAGCGCCTCCAGATCGGCATCCGGCCGCGAGGCGGTCGCTCTTGTAGTCGACCATCAGCGCGCTGCCGTCGGCGCTCGTCGCGCGAGCAGGTCGATCACGCCGGTGACCAGCGGCGCGCCCTCGCCGAGGCGAACGCGAACGGGTGCTCGCGCCGCAGTCGCGCGGCCGCGGCGATCGCGCTGCTCAGCGGCGCCGTCGCAGCGCGCGCACGAGCAGCCGCGCGATCTCCTCGCGCTCCCGGGGCGCGGCTGCGAGGCCCAGCTCGCGCGCCACCGCGCCCACGCGCTCCGCGTCCGGCGGCTCGCGCGCGCGCGAAGTCGAGCGACTCCAGCAGCCGGTGCACGAGCATGCCCCTCGCCCGCGCCTCGAGCCCGCCGCTCGCAGCGGCGCCCGGCGCGCGGCGATGCGCTCCTCGGGCATGCCCAGCACCCGTTCCAGGTAGTAGCGGTAGCCGCAGCGCTCGAGCTGGCTGAGCGAGGTGTAGCTGAGCGTGGCCGGCAGCGCCGGTCGCCGGCGCCGCCCGGCCGGGTCCCGATGCCGCGCCGTCGCGCTCGCTCGGCGCCCGGCGGCCGGGCATCGCCGCTCGGCGGCGCCGTGCGAGGGCCCGCCGGACGGCGCCCCGGCAGGCGCCTGCAGCAGAATCGAGCCAGTACGCGGCGGGAGTGCTGAGCGTGCAGCGCAGCGCCGTCGCCGGCGCGCGCGCCGACGGCCAGCTCGTGGACGCCGGCGCCGCGCTGCCGCCGACCTCGGCAAGCGTCGGACACAGCGCCGGGCCCAGCCAGTCGATCGGCGGTGCGATCTCGCCCGGCGTCGGCCAGCGCTCGAAGTCGACGGCGCCGCTCAGCAGCAGCCGCTCGCGCGCGCGGGTCATCGCCACGTACAGGATGCGGTCCTCCTCCTCGGCCTCGCGCCGGCGTCGCTCGCAGCGCAGCTCCTCGTAGTCGAGCGCCGGCGTGCACATCGCCGTCGCCCACGCGCAGCAGGCGCAGACCGACGCGCTCGCCGTCGACGAGCAGCTTCGGCGGCGCGCACCAGCGGCTGGCGCCCGAGGTCGGCGACGCACACGACGGGGAACTCCAGGCCCTTGGCCGCGTGGATGCTCATCAGCCGCACCGCGTCGGGCTCGACGCCTTCGACGGGCGCCTCGGGCTCGATCGCCTCCGCCCGTCTGCAGGTACGCGACGTGGTCCAGGAAGGCGCGCAGGTCGCGCCCTTCGCTCGCCTCGAAGCGGCGCGCCAGGCGCAGCAGCTTGTGGACGTTGGCGAGCCTGCGCTCGCCCCAGTCGAGCGCCAGCACGTGCGCGCGGTAGCCGCTGTGGCGCGATCGCGCGCTCGATCAGCTCTGAGATCGCGCGCCCGGGCGCGTCGCGGCGCTCGCGCTCGAGCCACTCGCAGAAGCGACGCTACAGCGCGCCGGTCGGGCTCGCTCAGCTGCGAGGAGCGGCTGCTCGGATACGCGCCAGCGCCGTCTCCCACGCGCGACCGCGCGACGCAGCGGCTTGGCGAGCAGCGCGAGCCCGTCGCGCGAGACCCCGCCAGCGGCGAGGCGAGCGCCGAGTAGAGCGCCTGCTCGTCGAGCGGGTTGGCGAGCGCCCGCAGGTAGCGAGCAGGTCGCCGATCTGCTGGTGCCCCCAGAAGGTCCCGACCGTCGCGAGCGTGCGCAGGCCGCGCAGCTGCAGCGCGCGCTCGAAGACCTCGATGTCGCCCGTCGCCCGCAGCAGCACCACGATCTCGCCGGGCGCGCCTCGCCGGCCTCGCACCAGCTCGTCGACGCGCTGGGCGAGCAGGCGCGCCTCGGCCTGGCGCCAGAGCGTGCGCGTGCGGCAGCCCGGCGGCGATCTGCCGCGGCGACGGTCTCGCTGTCATCCCAGCCGGCCTTGCTGCTCAGCAGCAGCTCGACGAGGGGCTCGCGGAGCGCCGGCGCGTCGCCCTGCGCGCGGCCCTCGCGCAGCGGCGTGAAGTCCGCGAAGCGCTCTGCGAAGACCGCGTTGACGAGCTCGAGCAGCTCGCCGCGGCTGCGGAAGTTGCGCGTCAGCGCGAGGCTGCGCCCGAGCGCTCGAGCTCGGCCCGGCGCGCGCGGAACAGGCTCACGTCGGCGTGGCGGAAGCCGTAGATCGACTGCAGCTCGTCGCCGACCGTGAACAGGTTCTCGCGCGCGAGCGCCTGGAGGATCGCGAGCTGGCGGGGGTTGGTGTCCTGGAACTCGTCGACCATCAGCAGCGCGAAGCGCTCGGACCAGAGCGCTCGCAGGCCGTCGTTCTCGGCCAGCAGCTCGCCCGCGAGCAGCTCGAGGTCGTCGAAGTCGAGCGCGCCGCGCTCAGCCTTGAGCGCCTCGTAGCGCGTCGCAGAACAGGCCCAGCAGCCGATCCAGCAGCGCCAGCGCGGCGAGCGCTTCGCAGCTCGATCCGCCTCGGCTGCAGGCGCGGCGCGCGGGTCGGGCAGGCGCGGGCGACGCTGGCCGCGGCTGCGCAGCTCGCGCGTGCACCTGCTCGATCATCGCGCGCACGCCGTCGACGCCGTAGGCCGCGACGAGGTCCACGGCGTCGCGCGGCTCGCCCTCCAGGAACGTCGCGAGCGCCTGTGCGAACGCCGCTTCGCGCAGCCGGCCCGCCAGGCCCTCGTCGAGGATCGCGAACTCGGGGTCGAGGCCGGCAGGCAGCGGGTGCGCGCGCAGCAGCCGCGCGCAGAAGCCGTGGAAGGTGCCGACGAACGCCGCCTCGGTGTCGCGCGCGGCCTCGCGGTCGCCGAGCTCCAGCAGCCGCGCGCGGACCCGCTCGCGCAGCTCGCCGGCGGCGCGCTCGGTGAAGGTGATCGCGAGGATCGCGCTCGGCGCGACGCCGTCCTCGCGTACCGCCCGCACGAAGCGCTCGACGAGCACCGAGGTCTTGCCGCTGCCGGCGGCCGCCGACAGCAGCAGAGACTCGCCTGCGCCGCTCCACCGGCGGCTGCTGCTCGCCGGTCAGCTCGATGCCGGCGGCCGCCGGCCCGTCGCACTCGCCGCTGAGCCCGTCGAGGTCGATCTGCAGCTGCTCCATCCTCAACGCTCGCAGCGGCAGATCGTGGGGTAGGCAGCAGCCGCCGCGGAACGCGCAGGTCGCCGGCCGCGGCTCGAGCGCGCCGCGCGCCGCCTCCGCCGCGGCCGCGCGCGCTGTGGCGAGCACGGCATCGAGCAGCTCCTCGAGCTCGTCGGGCTCGTACAGGTCGTTGGCCTTGCACTCGAGCGGCGGCTCGTCGACGCTCATCGCCCCCCGCGCCTGCAGAGCCTTCCCTGAGAGCGGCTGGTAGAGGCCGCCGACCACGCGCAGCCCGAGCAGCTGTCGCGCGCCTGCATGTACAGCGCGACCTGCAGCTGCCGTCCCTTCAGCCAGCGGGCGCCCGGCGGCGCGCTGCTGGCCTTGTAGTCGAAGACGACCGCCTCGCCGCCCGGCTCGACGTCGATGCGGTCGATCCGCCCGCGCATCAGCACGCCGCCGCCGAGCTCGAAGGCGGGCAGCTCGCTGGCCTCGCTGTGCTCATCCTCGCCGGTGAAGCCGAAGCCGAGCTCGAGCTCGCCTGGCTCGAGCGGCCCGTCCAGCGCGGCGGCGTGCTCGAGGTAGCGCTCGAGGTCCGCGCGCAGGCTGCGACGCACGGCGACGCGGCGCTCGGCGATCACCGACAGCGGGTGCTCGCGGCTCGTTCTCGGCGAGCGCGCGCGCCAGCAGCTCGCGCGCGAGCTCGAGGTTGGCTGGGCGTGAGCTGGCGCTGCCGGTCTCGGCGGCGCAGCGCCTCGAGCGTGTCCTTCAGCGCGGCGTGGGCGAGCCCGCCGCGCGCGAGCGGCTCGGCGTCGGGCTCGAAGGGCGCGGGATCGAGCAGCCGCTCGACGAACCACGCGACCGGGCAGCCGATCCAGCGCTCGAGCGAGGACGCCGACCACACGCGGTCGCGCAGCTCGGCCAGCACGCGCTCGTCGCGCAGGCCGCCGGGCGCCATCGCCATCTGCCGTCGTCGCGCCCCCGAGGCGATCCACCGCGCCCAGCGCGCGCCGCGCGCGCTCGCTCTCCAGGCGCTCGTCGAACAGGTCGCAGACGTCGTCGACGAACAGCGAGCGCGACAGCGGCCCGCCGTCGTCGTCGCTCTCGTGCCAGCTCAGCGCCAGCCGCTCCTGCGGGCGCGAGAGCACGGCGTAGAGCAGGTAGCGCTCGGCCGCGAGCACGTCCTCGGGCTCGCCCAGGCGCAGACCCGAGGCGTCGGCGAGGCGCGACCGCTGCTGCTCGGCGAGCAGCGGCTGCGGACGCGCGTGCGCGGGGAACACGCCCTCCTGCAGCCCGCACACGAACAGCGCCCGCACGCGCCGGGCGCGCAGCGCCAGCGGATCGAGCACGGCCACCGCGCCCGGGCCGGGAAGCTGGCCGGCATAGACCTCCACGCCGGCCAGCGCCTGCGCCAGCTCCGCGGCGCTGTCCGGGACGGCCTCGCGCGGCAAGGCGGCCAGCTCGCGCAGCTCGGCCAGCGCCCGGCGGCCGCCCGCGAGCGCCCTGGCCTCGTCCATCTCGCCCGCGCCGAGCACGCTCGCGCGGCCGCGTCGCGGCGCCGCGAACAGCCACTCGAGCTCGCGCGCGGCGCGCTCGATCAGCGCACCCGGGCCGCGACGCTGGGCGTCGGCGAGATGGTCGATCGCCTCCAGCGGCCAGTGGCGCTCCTCCCAGCGGGTGCGCGCCTGCGCGACTGCTCAGCGCCATGGCGCCGGACGCTCAGCTCCAGCGAGTCGGCCAGCTCGGGGTGCTTGAGCAGCCCGGCGCGCGCAGCCAGGCGAACAGGTCGGCGGGTGTACCCGTCGGCGTACCGTCGGCGCCCGGCACGCAGCGCAGCAGGCCGATCAGCGCGCGCCCGACGGCGCTGTCGCCGAAGGGGCGTCGATCGGCAGCGCGAAGGGGATCGCGGCCGCCCCGAAGACCTCCTCGACCAGTCCGGCCGAAAGCTCAGGTCGGCGCACGATCACCGCGATCTCCTGCGCCGGCATGCCCCGCTCGAGCAGCTCGCCGACTCGCTCGCGCGATCAGCTCGAGCTCCGCGCGCTCGCCGCCGCCCTCCAGCAGCTCCACGACCTGCGCGGGATCCACGCGCCTCGCCGCCGGCTCGAACAGCGAGCGCTCGAGATGCGCGAGCGCAATGCGGCTGCCCTCGGCGTAGTAGTCCGCGCGCGCGGCCAGCGCGCGGTGCTCGGCGGCCAGCGGCGCCAGCGCCTGGAACGTCGCGGCGCGACCGGCGAACGCCGTGCGGCCGGGCTCGTAGGCGAGCGACACGGTGACCTCGACATCGACCACGCGGCCGAGCGTCTCGATCGCGTCGAGCTGCAGCCGCGTGAGATCGTCGAAGCCGTAGAACAGGACCGGCGTCGATCCCCACAGCGACGGGCGTTCCCGCAGGCCGTCGAGCGCGCGCAGCGCACGCTGCTCGGCGTCGTGGGTGCCGAGGCGCGCGAGCGCGGCGTGGTAGTCGCCGTAGATCTCGATCAGATCGACACCCAGCGCGTCAGCTTCGGCGCCGAGCCCAGCGCGCAATGCCGCCGCCAGCCGGGCCGGGCTGACGCGCCGCACCTGGAGCTCCGCGAACAGCTCGCCCAGCGCGCGTACCAGGCCGGAGCCGACGGGGGCGCCGGCGCCGGCGCGCCGGGCGGCGAGCGTGGCGAGCACCCGCTCGCGCGCGAGCCCGCCCAACACGGCCTCGGCGACGCCGGCGCGGCGGACGGTCTCGTCGATCAGCTCGGCGAAGCGCTCCACGCGCACGCCCATCGCCACGCGCACGCCCGCAAGCTCGCGCAGGTAGTGCTCCGCGTCGGCGCTCGTCGGCACGATCAGCAGCGGTTCGCGCCCGTGCGCGAGGTGACGGCGCACGGCGTCCATCACCACCTCTGCCTTGCCCGCGTTGGCGGGTCCGGTGACGAGCGTGATCGGCATCAGCGCTCATCCTGCCGCACGCGGCGGCCGCGCCCGGTGGGCTGCCACGGGATCCCGCCAAGCGCCCGCCACGCCCGGCCGGGCCCCGGCAGGATCGCCCTAAGCCGCGTTGCTGGCGGCCACGACGGCGCTCTCGGCCCCCGTCTCGGCCTCCGCCTCGGGCGGCTTGGCGCCCTCCTTGGCCCACAGCTCGTCGAACTCGACCCGCCATTTGCCCTCGTCGGTCTGCTGCAGCGCGAGGTGGGCGCGGAAGCTGCGTCCGCTGCGTCCGCGAAAGCCGGTGACCGCCTGCTCGGTGTAGCCGGGCTTGATCAGCTCGCGCGCGACCGCCAGCGGCAGCGTCTTGCCGGCTTTGGCCTTCCAGATCACGAAGCCGCAGCCTGGGTCCTCGCGCGCCCAGCACGAGTAGCCCTTGCGGTTCTCGACGATCTCGTGGCCGCACACCGGGCACGGCCCGAGCCGGGCGCGCGGGATGCGCACGTCTTTGAGCGTCTCGTCGAGCTCCTTGACGGTCTCCTGCGCGAACCCCGCGATGTCGCTCATGAACTGCTTGCGCGAGTCCTCGCCGCGCTCGATCTTGCCGAGCCGCTGCTCCCAGCTGCCGGTGAGCCCAGGCGAGGTCAGCGCGTGCTCGTTGAGCAGGCGGATCACGTTCAGGCCCTTCTCGGTCGCCACCAGCGCGCGGCCGTCGCGCTCGATGTAGCCGACCGTGATCAGCCGCTCGATGATCGCCGCGCGCGTGGCCGGCGTGCCGATCCCCGAGTCCTTCATCGCCTCGCGCAGCTCGTCGTCGTCGACGAGCTTGCCCGCCGTCTCCATCGCGCCCAGCAGCGACGCGTCGCTGTAGCGCCGCGGCGGTTTGGTTTCCTTGCGCATGCTGGCGATCTCGCGCGTGAGCACCTGCTCGTCGGCCAGCAGCCGCGGCAGCTGCTGCTCGGCCTCCTCGTCCTCCTCGCCACGCGCCTCCGCTTCGGCGGCCTTGGCGTCGGCTGAGATCTCGTCGTAGACGCCGCGCCAGCCGGGCACGATCAGCAGCTTGCCGCGCGTGCGGAACACGTGGCCGGAACCCTCGCCGGCGGCGTCAGCTGGCTTGACGGTCGTCTCCACGCGCGTGTTCTCGAACACCGCCTCGGGGTGGAACACGGCCAGGAAGCGCCTGGCCGCCATGTCGTAGATGCGCCTGTCGTCGGAGCCCATTTTCTCGAGGTTGTGCTCGGAGCGCGTCGGGATGATCGCGTGGTGGTCGGTGACCTTCTCGTCGTTGACCACGCGCGCGAGCGGCAAGCACGTCGAGCCCGACCACGTACTCGGCGCCCTTGCGGTACTCCCCGTGGGCGCCCACGAGCTCGGCGATCGGCTTGATCTCCTCGACCATGTCGGTGGTCAGGTAGCGCGAGTTGGTGCGCGGGTAGGTGAGCGCCTTGTGCTCCTCGTACAGGCGCTGGGCGGCTGCGAGCGTGCGTTTCGCCGAGAAGCCGAAGCGGTTGTTGGCCTCGCGCTGCAGCGTCGTCAGGTCGTAGAGCATCGGCGCTTTCTCGCGCTGCTCTTTCTTCTCGAGCTTGGTGATCGTCCCGGGCCTGCCCTCGCAGGCGGCGACGATCGCCAGCGCCTCCTGCTCGGTGCCGATGCGGGGGCCCTTGGTTGATCCGGAACCCGCCCGCCTGCCGGGCGGCGCCTGGAAGTGCCCGACGTAGACGCGCTCGCCGCTGTCGCCGTTCAGCGCGTCGGCCGCGAAGGTCGCGTCGACGAGCCAGTAGGGCTCCGGCTTGAACGCCTTGATCTCCTCCTCGCGGCGCGCGACGATCGCGAGCGTGGGCGTCTGCACGCGCCCGAGCGAGACGGCGCCGTCGAAGGAGCTGCGCAGCCGGATCGTCGCCGCGCGCGTGGCGTTCATGCCGACGATCCAGTCGGCCTCCGAGCGCGAGCGTGCCGCCTGCTCGAGGCGCTCGAACTCCTCCGCCGGGCGCAGCGAGGCGAGCGCGCTCTTCATCGCGGCGTTCGTCATCGAGTTCAGCCACAGCCGTTTGACCGGCTTCTTGGCTTTGGCCTTCTCGTACAGGTAGGCGAAGATCAGCTCGCCCTCGCGACCGGCGTCGCAGGCGTTGACGACCTCCTCGACGTCCTCGCGGCCGAGCTGTTTGCTGACCACCGACATCTGCTTGCGCGAGCGCTCGTCGCGCACCTCGAGCTTGAAGCGCTCGGGCACGATCGGCAGGTCGGCCATCCGCCAGCTCTTGTATTTCGCGTCATACGCTTCCGGTTCGGCGAGCTGCACGAGGTGCCCGACCGCCCACGTGACCACGTGCTCGGGGCCCTCGAGGAACCCCTCCTGCTTCTTGAACGGGCCCGGCAGCACGCGCGCGAGGTCCTGCCCAACGGAGGGCTTCTCGGCGACCAGGAGCGTCTTGGACATGGCGGTCAGCGTAGCGGGCGATCGACGCGGCAACGTTCTGCGCGGAAGCGGGAGCGCCGCGGCCTCAGCCGCTGGTGCACGGCCCGGTGCTCACCTGGCTGCGTTCGCGCTCACGCGCGTTGGCTTCGCGCAGCACCGCGGCGACTGTTTCGTTCGCCACTCCGTAGCCACCGCGAACCTTGCTGTCGACGGTCGCCGCGAAGACCGTCGTCAGCACCCGCCCGTCGTCGTCGACCAGCGGGCCGCCGGAGTTGCCGGGCCGCACCAGACCGCGCAGCGGCGTCAACAGGCGCGTCACCGGGCCCTGGCCGTAGGCGTTCTGGGTGACCACGTCCTGGGTGCGCCCGATCCTCGCCGGCTGCACGTCGAACGGCCCGTTCTCCGGGTAGCCGAGGATCGCTCCCGATGTACCCGACGGCGTGCTGGGCGCGACGCTCAGCGTCGGCAGGTCGAGCTCGGGGACGAACAGCACGGCGATGTCGTGCTGGGGTTCGAACGCGATCGGCTCGGCCGGCAGACTCGGCGGCTGCCCGCCGACCTCGACGGTCGTGTCTGTCTCGCCTGCGACAACGTGCGCGTTCGTCACCACCACGTCCGGCTCGGCCACCCAACCGGAGCCCTCGATCGCAAGGCCGCAGGCGGTGCCGTCGACGCGCACGACGCTACGCGCCGCGCGCCGCACGCCGGCGGTGTGGGCGATCGCCGGTTCCGGCGCGGCGACGTCCGGCGAGGGGCCGCTGATCGACGGGATCGGGTCGAGTCGCGCGAGCGCGTTGAGGATCGGCCCGGATGGGGGCAGCACCTGGTTGAGCTTGCGCAGGATCGACGAGCGCTGGATGTCGGCCTGCAACCGGCTCTGGCCGGGCGTCTGCCCGGCGACCGCGGCGGCGATCCAGACGATCCCCAGCGCCAACGCGGCACCGAGCGCGGCGCCGAGCACGCCGTCGATCGCGCCCATGCCAGGAATGATCAGCGTGCGTCGCAGCCGAAAGCCGAGACCCTCGAGGCCGCTCGCCAGGATCGCCCCGCCGAGCAGCGCCCCGAGCAGACCGAACGCCGGCGCGTAGGGCGAGGTGGAGCCCTGGGGCAGCACGAGCGCGGCCACGCGCGTGCCGAGGAACGCCCCGGCCGCGAACCCGCAGAACGACAACGCACCCACGATGAAGCCCTGCCGGAAGCCGAGGATGGCGAGAATCGCCGCAAACGCGACTATTAGCCAATCCAGCTGAGTCACCTGTCATGTTCTACATGCTCAGTGATTGAAAGCCGCAACCAGCGTATGCGACGCGCGCGCCCTGTCCTCGTGCTGGCCGCGGCGGCGTTTGCCACCGGCGCGATCCTCGGCGCGGATCACGGAAGCCCTCCCGGATACGCGGTCGCGCAGCGGTTCGTGACGGCATGGACGAGGCGCGACTACGCGGGCATGTACTCGGACATTGCGCGCTCCTCACAGCGTGCGATCTCCCTCGGCGAATTCACCGACGCCTACAGGCAGGCGCTGACCACGGCGACGGTCACCAGCGCGAAGACCATGGGCGCCCCGAGCGCTGGCGCAAGCGGCGCGGTCAAGCTCCCCGTCAGGCTTGACACGCGCCTGTTCGGGCGCCTGTCGCTCGACTTCATGCTGCCGACCGTCGAGGACCCGGCGCGCGGCACGCGGATCGAGTGGTCGCGCTCACTCGCCTTTCCGGGCCTGCGTCCCGGCGAGGCGCTCAGCCGCCACACCAACCTCCCACGACGCGCGACGCTGCTCGCTCGCGACGGCAGCGTGCTGGCCGAAAGCGGCCCGGGTCCCGACCCGACACTCTCGAGCGAAGTCACTCGCAGCTCGCCACTGGGGAGCGCCGCCGAAGCACTGGTCGGGACCGTCGGGCCGGCGCCCGCCGCACGACGCCAGGAACTGGAAGCGCAGGGCGTGCCGGCCGACGCGAGCGTCGGGCTCAGCGGCCTCGAGCTCGCGTTCGACGAACGTCTGCGCGGCATGGCCGGGGGCCGGCTGCTGGCGGGGGCGCGAGTCCTCGCCGCCGCGCTGCCGGTTCCCGGGCCGACGATTCACACCACGATCTCGCCGGCGGTGCAGCGTGCGGCCGTCACTGCGCTCGCCGGGCAGTACGGCGGAATCGTCGTACTGCGCCCGTCCAGCGGACAGATCCTGGCGGTCGCCGGCATCGGCCTCAACGGACTGCAGCCGCCCGGCTCGACGTTCAAGATGATCACCACCACCGGGGTGCTCGCGGCGAAGCTGGCCACCCCCCACACCGTCTTTCCCTACGCCACCTTCGCCACGCTCGACGGCGTGAAGCTGAACAACGCGAACGGCGAGGAATGCGGCGGCTCGCTGGAACTCGCGTTCGCCGTCTCGTGCAACTCGGTGTTCACGCCGCTGGGAGTCAAGCTCGGCGCCAGCCGGCTGGTCGCGACCGCGGAACGCTTCGGCTTCAACCACCAGTCCGGGATTCCCGGCGCCTCGGAAAGCACGCTGCCGCCCGCCAGCGAGATCCAGGGCGAACTCGCCGTCGGCTCGACCGCGATCGGCCAGGGGCAGGTGCTCGCCACGCCACTGGAGATGGCGACCGTGGCGGCGACGATCGCCGACGGCGGCCACCGACCCGAGCCGACCTTCCTGCCGGCGCCCGCCGGCGCGCCTGTGAGCGTGATGAGCGCTTCGGTGGCTCACACCATGCGCCACCTGATGATCGGTGTCGTTCGCGAGGGCACCGGCACCGCCGCGGCGATCCCAGGGATAACGGTCGCCGGCAAGACCGGCACGGCCGAACTGAAGAGCACGGCCGAACTCAAGAGCAGCTGCGCCACCACGGCCCCGGAATCCAGCTCGAGCGCTCCCGCGGACAAAGAAGGCTGTCAGCCAGCCGAAAGCGAAGCCGCCAACACGGACGCCTGGTTCGCGGCGTTCGCCCCGGCGCTGCACCCGCGCGTGGCGGTGTGCGTGATGCTCGTCAAAGACGGCGCCGGCGGCGCCACGGCCGCCCCGGTCGCCCGCGAAGTGCTCGAAGCGGCGCTACGCGCTGAAAAATGAGCACCTGATGGACGGGAGCGAGCGGCTGATCAGTTGACGAACGGGAGCGACGGCTCATCGGTCACGGCCGCGTTGGTCGATCGCGGCGCGTCCGAGAAGATACGGCTCGGTTCGGTGATGCACCGGCGCGAGTGCCGACCAGACGGCGCGGCCGGTCCGCCGCTCGTAGCGGACAAAGGTTGTCGTGACCACCCGTGAGCTCTCAACGCGCAGGACCTTGCAGGCGGTCACGAGCGCGGAGCGCACTTCGAGAACGATCGAGTCGGGTGAGCTCGCCACGATCTCCCAACCGAGGACGTGTGCAGGGGATCGGGGTGGTCCCAGCTGCAGGCCGAGGAGGTACCTCCAGCCGATCACTACGAACCAGCGCACAGCTCGCGGGGCGCCCTCGAACGTATCTCGGATCCACTGTTCCGCCGAGCGAGCGTCGCCCTGGGCCGCTGTGACCGCGAAGGCGCTCGCGTAGTCGGAGTTCGCGGGCGCGCCGCTCTGCTCGGTCACGTCCACACGATGGGCACCCACCGTGCGTCAGCCCACGCTAGACGTCGAGCTCGGCGGAGGCCGTTTCCGTCGGGTTTCCAGGGGCGACGATTTTGATCTGCATCGGCCGGTTGTTCAGCGACGCGATCTGGATCTTGTAGAGCACCAGCTGGCCCTGCGAGGAATCGAGGAACGCGATCGTGCCCGGCGCCGGCAGCCGGGAGTTGGCCGGCACCAGCCCGCCGCGGTAGGCGAACAGGTTGGTTTCGCCCAAGGGGATCGGGTAGTAGGTGTTGTTCTGCGTGTCGCTGACGGTCAGGGTGTTGGAGGCCACGTGCGGGGCGTTGCTGGTGTTGTAGACCTGCATGAACACGCCGAACCACTCCTGGCCCGGTTCGAGCTTGCGCACGGCCGCAGGGATTCCCTGCAGATAGGCGGCGTCTTCGACGTTGAAGGGATTCAGCTGGCGCGAGACCTGTACCTGGTAGATCAACGGACCGACGTACAGATACGGGGCGTCCGCGCCACCCTCGCCGGCGTATGTGCCGGTGGTGACCCTCGTGTGAGCCTGTCCGCACGCGCTCAGCGCGAGAACGGCGAGCAGCGCGGGCAGAACGAGCGGGAGCTTGCGCAGGCGGCTGAACATGCGACGCGGCAGTCTATCCGCCTGCGACCGTGACGCGATGTCCGCGGCCCTCTCCCTGCTCGAGGATCCCGCGCAGCCGGAGCATCGCGCGGCGGTTCTTGCGCCTCAACCATGCACGCGTGCCGAGTCCCTCCATGATCCGGTCCGAAAGCGTCATCGGCAGCGTCTCGAGCGTGAACTGCACTCGCGTGGAGCCCGCCGCCGCAGGCGCGAGGTCGTACACGCCGAGCGTGCGGATGCGGTTGTTCTTGCCCGTGCGCCCGACCTCCACGATGCGGTGCGGTCGCGCGACCTCCGCGAACGTCACGTCGCCCCAGCTGAAGCGGTTGCCCGGCGCCTTGACGCGAAAGCGGGCGCCCGCACCGGTGCCCACCGAGTCGAGCCGCGTCAGATGCCAGTCGACCAGGTAGTGATCGGTGAACTCGGGGTGGTTGGCGATGTCCTGCAGGTAGTCGAATACCTGCTCGCGGGGCGCCGAGACGACTATCGAGACGGTGAGCGGGTCCATCGCGAGCGCAAGTCTAATGACCGCGGCCCGGGGAGCGATCCAGCGCTGAGCGTGCTCAGGCGGCGCGTGCCATCAGGCGCACGGCGTGCCCGTGCTCGCAGTGCCTGACCAGCTCGCTCGTGACAGGCGCGTCCTCGCGACGCACGCGGCAGAGCTCGCAGATGATCCGTTGCTGGCGCCCGGCGTAGACGTGCACACGCTCGCCTGTCAGTGGCGTGCGTCCACAGTCGCCACAGCGGTCCCTGCTCGCCTCGAGCGTCCCGAGTCCACGGCGCAGCAGCAGCCGCTCGAGCTGCTCGACATGGGTGGTGAGGGAGGTCATGATGCACCGAATTCGCTGCTCACCGGGCGCCTCCTGCCTTTGGGAAGTTGCGCCCAGCTGCGCGTTTGGCCGGGCGGTGCGGGGGGTACCTGACTCCCTGCGGGAGGATGGAGGGCACGCGCCGGTGAGGGCGCGGAGCAGCCGACGACTTCCCGTCGGGCTCGGGGTTCGATACCGTTATTCAGAACTTCGGCAACGCTTGACAGCCTTGTTATGATCGCCACAAGTTTCCCCCGATCCAACAGCCGGCCCCTCCGGCAGCGATCCACGGCAGCAACCGAGAGGGAGGAGCAGCGTATGGAGTCATTCACCTCAGGGACCTTTGTGGGAGCCGGTTCGTTCCGCTGCGTTCGCTGCGACTACACGCTGATGTTCAACGCGTCCGAGATGCTGCCCGACTGCCCCCACTGCGGCGGGCGCGAGTTCGTCCGAGCCTCGTTGTTCAGCACCGAGCGCATCACGACCAACGTCGGCGCGATCGACGCGGACAGCAGCGAAGCAACGCTGGTCTCCCCGGCGGCGCCCGATCAGGATGTCCGCCTGGCGCGAGCCAGGGCCGGTATCGAGAAGCCGGGCGAGTATCTGCTCTACGAGGAGAACGGCGAGCAACGGCTGGTGGCGCTCACACGCGAGTGGACTCGGGTTGGCCGCAGCCTCGCGGCGGACGTGCGTTTCGACGATCCGACGGTCTCGCGGCGCCACGCGCTGATCGTGCGCCAGCCCGACGGCGTGCGCCTGCTCGATGACCGCAGCCTCAACGGCGTGTTCGTCAACGGCGCGCGCGTGGACGGCCAGACCTTGAAGGACGGCGACGAGATCATCGTGGGGCGCTATCGCCTGGCCTTTATGAGCGTGGCGGCGGACCCGAACACGCGCACGACGGACACCGAAACAACCTCGCTGCACAGCATCGGCTGAGCAATCTCGCCCGTGACTGGCATGCTTGCGCACGGTGGACGCCACGGCGCGCGCCCGATGCGCTCCTCCGCGTAATATCGCTGCGACAATGACCCAGACGATCGCTGTGCTCTCGCAGAAGGGAGGAACGGGCAAGACGACCGCGGTGCGTACGCTGACGGACGTCCTGCGGCGCAGCGGGGCACGCACACTGGCCGTTGACCTCGATCCTCAGGGCAACCTGTCGGACTACTTCGACCTCCCGCCCGAGGTCGAGCCGACGATCGCCGACGTGCTCGCCGGGCGCTCCACCGCGGCCGAGGCGATCCACGACGACATCATCCCTGCCAACCTGAGCCTCGCGGAGGCGGAGCTGATGCTCGGCGGCAAGATGGGGCGAGAGCTGACGCTCAAGCGTGCGCTCGCGAAGACGAGCTCGAGCTACGACGTGATCCTGATCGACTGCCCGCCGTCGCTGGGGCTGCTGACGGTCAATGCGCTGGTCGCCGCCGACCGCGCGCTGATAACCGCCGAGGCGCAGTACTTCGCGCTACAGGGCGTCGAGCAGGCGATGGAGGTGGTCGAGCTCGTGCGCGACAGCCTCAACCCGCAGCTGACGGTTCTCGGCGTCCTGCTCAACCTCGCCGACATGCGCACCGTCCACTCGCGCGAGGCCCTGACATCACTGCAGGAACGTTTCGGCGAGCTGGTGTTCGACTCGGTGATCCGCACTTCGATCGCCTATGCCGAGTCGGCCGAGCGGGCGAGCTCGATCCTGGATCATCGGCCGGATCTCGGCGCCGACTACCTGGCGCTGGCCGCCGAGGTGCTCGCCCGTCTCGACGATATCGACGGTACGCGCACGCGCCTCGCGCAGCTGACTCAGAGCGCGTCCACGTAGGCGCCCTGCGTCTCGAACGGCACGCGCAAGAGCGTCGCCCAGCCGTCGATCTCCTGCGCCAGCGCCTCGGCGACAGCGCCCGTCTGCTCGTAGAAGCACCACACCAACACCGTCGGACCCGCACCTGAGATCGTCGCGCCAAGCGCGCCCAGCTCGCGCGCCCGGCGTGCCAGCTCGAACGACCGCGGGAACAGGCTCGCGCGCTGCGGCTCGTGCAAGCGATCGTGCAGACCGCGCGCGAGCAGATCCCAGTCGCCGCGCGCGAGCCCGAGCGTCAGCAGCGCGGCGTGGGCGATGTTGAAGACGGCGTCCTCGCGCGCAACCTGGTCGGCCAGGGCAGCGCGTGCGGCGCGCGTGTTGACCGCCTGCTCGGGGACGACCGCCAGTGCCTCCAACCCCGTCGGCGGGTCAAAGCGCGTCGCCTCGCCGTCGGCACAGATCACGAAGCCACCGAGCAGCGCCGCTGCGACGTTATCGGGATGCCCCTCCAGGGCGCTCGCGTGCTCGAGCAGATCCGCGTCCAGCTCGAACACGTGATCGGCGGCCATCAGCCCGGCGACGATCGCGGCGGCACTCGAGCCGAGGCCTCCCGCGAGCGGTATCTGCGAGCTGATCCTGAAGGTGAAGCCATCGGCTGGGTGCAGTCGCTCGAACGCCCGCACGCACAGGTTCTCGCGCCCCTTGGAGACCTGCAGATCGGTCTCCACCGCGAACTCACCGGTCTCCTCGACCTCGAGCTCCAGCGTCAACGCGAGCGCCGCCGCCATGCAGTCGAATCCCGGGCCCAAATTGGCGGAGGACGCCGGCGCGCGCACTACGCGCCTACGGATCACCCAGTACCGCTTCCTCGATCGCGGCGGTCTCAGCGACGCACTGGATCACGCGACCGTCGTTGTTGGCGATGGCCGTCTCCGGGTCCTTGAGGCCGCGGCCGGTGAGCACGCAGGCGACCGATTCGGCGCCGTCGGCGCCGTACTTCAGCAGCCCGGCGACTGACGCCGCCGAGGCCGGCTCGCAGAACATCCCTTCGCGCGAGGCCAGCAGCCGGTAGGCCTCGAGGATCTCGGCGTCGCTGACGACCCTGATCGCTCCGCGCGAGTCTGTGGCGGCGGCCATCGCGTCCTCCCAGCGGACGGGGTTGCCGATTCGAATCGCGCTGGCGACCGTTTCCGGGTGCTCGATGATCTTCCCCTCGACGAGCGGCGCGGCACCCTCGGCCTGGAAGCCGAATAGCTTCGGCGCCGCGCCCAGCTCCTGGAAGCCGCGCCAGTAGGAGGTGATGTTGCCGGCGTTGCCGACGGGAATGCACAGCGCTTCGAGGCCGCCGTCGAGGCCCTCGTGGATCTCGAAGGCCGAGGTCTTCTGGCCTTCGATGCGGAAGTTGTTGACCGAGTTGACGAGCGCGATCGGGTGCGTGGCGGTGAGCTCGCGCACGAGCGTCAGGGCCTGGTCGAAGTTGCCCTTCAGCGAGATCACGCGGGCGCCGTGAACGAGCGTCTGGGCCATCTTGCCCTGGGCGATCTTGCCCTCGGGGACGATCACCGCGCAGGTGATGCCCGCGCGCGCCGCGTAGGCGGCGGCGCTGGCGGCGGTGTTGCCGGTGGAGGCGCAGATCACGGCCTTGGCGCCGTCGCGGACGGCGGCGGATACCGCGCAGGTCATGCCGCGATCCTTGAACGAGCCGGTGGGGTTGGCGCCCTCGAGCTTCAGGCGCACGGTCGCGCCGACGATCTCGGAGATCACGGGCGCCCGCAGCAGCGGCGTCGAGCCCTCCTGCAAGCTGACGAGCGGGTCGCCGGCGGCGAACGGCAGCCGGTCGAGGTAGCGTTCGATCAGCGGCACATGCGCTCCCGTCGGCGGCGTGCCCTCGATCCGCGGCAGCTTCACCTTGGGGATGTCTGTGCCCAGCTGGCTCATACGAACTCCTCTTCGATCACACGGATTGTCCGGGGTGTCGAGCGTACGAACTCGAAGTCGCTGAGTCGCTCGATCGCGACGCGCAGTCCCGACTCGAGCACAGGGTGGGTGATCATCACCAGGCGGGCGCGCTCGCGCATGCCCCGCTGGACCACGGACTTGATCGACACCTCGTGCTCGCCCAGCACCTTAGTCACCGCCGCGAGCACCCCCGGACGGTCGGCCACGTCGAGGTGCAGGTAGAAGGCGCTCTTGACATCCTCGACCAGCGGTATCGCCAGCGGCGGCGCCGGCGGACGGGCGCCACCGGTCATCACGCTGACCACGTCTCCGAGCACCGCGCTCGCGGTCTGGCGCCCGCCGGCGCCGGGACCGGAGAGCGTGATCTCGGTGATCGCCTCGGACTCGAGCGTGACCGCGTTGAAGGGGCCGGAGACGCCTGCGAGCGGGTGCCCGGCGTAGAGGAAGGCGGGGTGCACGCGCACCGACAGCCCACCGGGTAGGCGCTCGGCGGTACCGATCAGCTTCAGACCAAGCCCGAGCTCGCGAGCGAACTCGAGGTCGTCGCCGTGTAGATGCTCGATGCCCTCGTAGCGCACGTCGTCGAGGTGCACCGGCGAGCCATACGCCAGGCGCGCGAGGATCGCCATCTTGGCGGCCGCGTCGCGGCCACTGACGTCGTCGCTCGGGTCGGCCTCCGCGTAGCCGATTCGCTGTGCCTCGGCGAGCGCCTCGGCGTAGCTGGAGCCACCGGTCATCTCGGTGAGGATGAAGTTGGTGGTGCCGTTGACGATTCCGTGGATCCGCTCGATCGGCGTCGCCGACAGCGACTCCTCGAGAACGCGCACGACCGGCACCACCCCGGCCACCGCGGCCTCGAAGCGCAGCCGCACACCGTGCTCGCGTGCGGTCTCGAACAGCTCCTCGCCGTGCTGTGAGAGCAACTGCTTGTTGGCGGTGACGACGTCCTTGCCGGAACGCATCGCCGCGAGCAGGTACTCGCGCGCCGGCTCGATTCCCCCCATCAACTCGACCAACAGATCGGCCTCCGACAGGATCTCCTCGAAGTCGCCACGGCTGCGCGTGAGCACGCCGCTGACGAGCGGCCGCCGGCCATTGAAGCGCTCGATCTCGCCGGCGCGTTCCTCGAGCAGCACCGCGAAGGCGGCGCCGACGGTGCCGTGGCCGAGCAGGCCGACCTTGAATGGTGGCGCCGGCGCCGGCCGCTCAGCAGCCATCGCACACGCTCGCTGCGTCAGAGAACATCGCGCGCGGTCAGGTCCTGGTAGCTCTCGCGCCTGACGGCGACGCGCGCGTCGCCGTCGCGACAGAAGACCACCGGCGCCCGCGGGACTCCGTTGTAGTTGTTCGCCATCGCAAAGCCATACGCGCCCGTCACCGGCGTCACGATCACGTCCCCCGGCCTGGGGTCATCGAGCATCGCCGCGCGCACGATCACGTCGCCGGACTCGCAGTGCTTGCCCGCGATCACGCACTCGGTCGTGCCACCGAAGCGACTCGCGACGTGTGCCTCGTAGCTCGCGCCATAGAGCATCGGGCGCAGGTTGTCGGACATGCCGCCGTCGACGGCCACCCAGCGCGAGACGTTCTGCTTGACGCTCTCGACTGTGTACAGGGTGACGGCGGCGTTGGCGCAGAGCGCCCGGCCCGGCTCGATCAACAGGCGCCGCTCGGGCCCGATCCCGTGAGCGTGCGCCGCCTGCACGAGCGTGGTCACGTACTCCTCGATCGAGGGCGGCGAAGGCTGCCCCTCGCTGTACTGGACGCCCAGGCCGCCGCCGAGGTCATAGATCGAGAACCCGCCCAGCCCCTCGCCGAGCTTGGCGAGCTCGAGCACCTCGCGGCGAAAGGGCTCGAGCCCCAGCAGCTGCGAGCCGACATGCGCGTGCAGGCCGCGCAGCGAGAGCCCTGCGACAGCCTGCAGCCGCGCGATCGCCTCGCCGGCGTCGGCAACCGCGAATCCGAACTTCGAGTCGGCTTGACCGGTCGAGATCTTCTCGTGGGTCTCGCCCCTGACGTCGGGCGTGACACGGACGAGCACCGGCTGGCCATCGCCACGATCCACGAGCGCGCCCTCGGCGACCAGCCGCTCGAGCCGCTCGATCTCGTCGAAGTTGTCGACCACGATTGCCCCCACGCGGTGGCGCAATGCCATCCGCAGCTCCGCCTCTGACTTGGCGTTGCCATGCAGGACGATCCGCTCGGGGCGAAAGCCAGCTTGGAGCGCGAGGTGCAGCTCGCCTCCGGAGGCCGCGTCGCACCACAGGCCCTCCTGGGCGAACAGCGCCAGCACGGCGCTGCAGGGGAACGCCTTCGAGGCGAACACCACGTGGAAGTCCTCGTGGCCGGCGTCGCGGCCGGCCTGCAGGAAGCTCCGCGCCCGCGTCCGTAGATCGTCCTCGGCTACCACGTAGGCGGGCGTGCCGAACTCGCGCGCCAGCTCGATCGTGTCACAGCCGCCGACCTCGAGATGGCCGCGCTCGTTGAGGCGGCTGCCCAGCGGATACACGGCAGAGAGGCTCGTCCCGGTGACCATGGCGGCTGATTATCGCTTGCCGGCTCAGCTGCCGCTCATACGGCCGCGGCCGACAGCGGGGCGCGTCGGCGCGTCAACGCGCCGGCGCGGTCGTCACGCTGGTCCCGGCGCGCAGGGCCCCGAAGCCGCCGCGCCGGGCGAGCAGGCCGAGCCAAAGCAGCCCCAGCGCGAGCAGCACGACGCTCTCCAGCTGCGGCGCGGTCAGCCCGGCGAAGACCTCCTTGTTGCGGCGGATGAACTCCACGAGGAAGCGCTCGAGCCCGCTGCCGACGAGGTACAGCGCAAACACGACGCCCGGTCGCACGCGATCGCGCAGGTGCCACAGCAGGTATGCGAGCAGGCACATCGTGACCGTCTCATAGATCGGCGTCGGTTGCACGCGCACCCCCGGCGGCGTCGGCAGCGTCCCGTGCGGGTAGCCCATCGCCCACGGCAGGCTCGAGCGGATCCCGTAGTCGCCGTCGCCGGACACCTGGCAGCCGATGCGTCCGATCGCGTAGCCGAGCGCCAGCGCGGTGGCGCACATGTCGAGCATCCTCAGCTCCAGCGCATCGCGCCAGCGCATCCACGCGAACACCGCGATCGCGCCACCGATCACGCCGCCGTACCAGACGAGACCGGCGCCGGAGAACAGGCTCTCCAAGAGATCGTGCCTGACTTCGCCGTAGTTCTGGATCACGTAGTAGCCGCGCGCGCCGATCACGCCGCCGAGCAACGCGGCGAACACGAGCTCATAGGACCAGTCGACCGGCCGCTCGAGCTCGCGCAGGCGACGCGCGAGCACGCAGCCGCACGCGAGGAAGCCCAGCGCGAACATCACCCCGAAGGTCTTCACCGAGATGCCAAGAACCTCGATTTCGGGCTTCATCGCATCCGGGCGCGCAGCATCGCAGGCGGCATCGTTCGCGGCTGAACTTTAGGGCACCCGTATCTGCTTCTGCGACAATCGATCACATGGCTGGGACGCGATCCAACTTCGGCAAAGACACGGGCCTGCAGGCGCGAATGCTGCTGACGATGTTCCTGCTGACGGTCGTTTACGTCGTGTTCATCGGCGTGCTGTTCGCGGCCGGCGCGGGCGCCGGCGCTGATCGTGGTGGTGGCCGTGGTGCTGCTGGTGGCACAGCTGTTCGGCTCGGACAAGATCGCGCTGGCGACGATGGGTGTCAAGGAGGTGACACCCGACCAGGAGCCGGAGCTGCACGCGATCGTCGAACGCCTGTGCGTGCAGGCGGACCTGCCGAAGCCGAAAGTCGGGGTGATCGAGACCTCGATGCCGAACGCCTGCGCGATGGGAAAATCGAAGAAGGCGACGACCGTGTGCGCCACGCGCGGCATCCTCGAGCTGCTGTCGCCGGCCGAGCTGGAAGGCGTGATGGCACACGAGCTCACGCACGTGATCAACCGCGACGTGCTGGTGATGACGCTCGCGAGCTTCTTCGCAACGCTCTCGGCGCTGATCCTGCAGTTCGCGCTGTTCTTCGGCGGCGGCTTCGGCGGCGGCTACGGGCGCAGCCGCGACGAGGAGCAGGACATCATGATCGTGCTGCTCGTGTCCGCCTTCGTGTACGCGATCTCGTTCCTGCTGCTGCGCGCGCTGTCCCGCTATCGCGAGTACGCGGCGGACCGCGGCTCGGCCGTGCTGACCGGACGCCCGAGCGCGCTCGCCTCGGCGCTGCTGAAGATCAGCGGCACGATGGAGCGCGTGCCAACGCAGGACCTGCGCAAGGCCGAACCGATGAGCGCGTTCTTCATCCTGCCGGCGCGCACCAAGAACTCGCTGATGAACATCTTCTCCGACCACCCGCCGCTGGAGCAAGCGCCTGGCGGCGCTCGAACGGCTGGAGTCGCAGCTGCAGGGCGTCGCCTGAGCCGCATGGCGCGTCGGACCGCAGGGGCGAGCGTCTAGTGGGGCTGCGCGACATCCTCACCGGCCGGCACACGGTCAAGGGCCCCGCACCTGACCGCCTGTTCGCGATCACGACCGCATACGTCACGCTCGAGGCCGAGCACCAGATCGAGCCCGCCGGCCAGGCCGCGATCGTCTTCCAGGCGCTGGCGACCAGCGAGTTCGAAAGCACGCTGAAGGAAATGGAACAGGTGGTGACGGCGACCGGCGGCGAGAGCGGCAGCACCGTCACCACCGAGGACGACAGCTACGGCTACCGCTGGATGGTCCTGCACAACCCCGACGGCGCTCCCAGCGTCGAAGACCTGGCGGTCGGCATCAACGCCGTCTCCGGCTCGATCGAGACCGCCGGCTACGGCGAGCGACTGCTGTGCGCGGTGTTCGCGTTCCTCGACGCACGCAAGCAGCGCGTGTACTTCATCTACAACTACAAGCGCGGCTACTGGTACCCGTTCGTGCCAGATTCGAGTCCCACCGACACCGGCCAGCAGCGTGACACCGAGCGCGAGCTGCAGATCAAGGCACAGATCGCCTCCGAACTGCCGATCGAGCCGGAACTGGAGCGCTGGTTCCCGCTGTGGGGAATCCCGATCTGAGACGCTCCGCCGCGGAAGGCGCCCCTAGTCCGGAATCAGACCCTCGCCGGTGAATTCCATGCCGGCCTCCGCGAAGCTGATGTCCGACAGGCGGCAGGATCACGTCGGAGCTCTCGAGCTCGTCGTCGCCCAGTGGCGTTCCCTTGGCGCGCACGTAGTCGAGCAGCTGACGAAAGGCATCGGCAAAGCCGTCCTCGGTGCCGCCTTCGACGATCGAGATAACGCTCTTCTCGAGCTCGGTGAGACGGTCGCAGTCGCTGTCGTCGAGCCGGTACTGGCCCTCGCCCGAGATGCGGACGATCATCCCTGGCTACCGTTCCCGCTGGCTGGCTGCTGAGCCTCCTCGGGAGCAGCTGCCGCCTCGCCTGCCCCCGGCGTGCCCGGGGCGATCTGGGGCGCCGACGCCGTATCGGCCTGCCCGAGTTCGGCCTTCATCTTCGCCAGCTCGTCTGTCGACGGCGGGCTGGCTCGAGAGCTGCTTGAGCTGGCGGTCGATGTCGTCTTCGCCAGAGCCGAGCTGGCCGATGTCTTCGAAGGTGCCTGCGGCTTCCAGCTCGGATACCGCGTCGGCTCGCGCCTTCATGTTTTCGGTCTTGTCGACCGCGCGCTGCATCGCCAGGCCCACGTCGGCCATCTGCTCGCCGACGCCGGTCGCCGCCTCGGAGATCCGCACCTGGGCCTCGGCGGCTGAGTACTGCGCCTTGATGACCTCCTTCTTGGTGCGGAACGCTTCGATCTTGGCCCGCAGTTTCTGCTCGGAGTCGGTCAGCTTCTGCTGCTGGTCTTCGAGTTCGCTCACCTGTGTGTCCAGACCCTGGAGCTCGGTCTGCGCCACGTTCTTGCGTTCGAGCGCCGTCCTCGCGAGATCTTCCTGGCCGGCGGACAGCGCCTGGCGGGCCTGCGTGTCGAGCTTGACGACGCTCTGCTGCAGCGAGCTCTCCTGCATCTGCAGGCGCTTCTTGGCGGTCACCACGTCGGCGATGCCCTTCTTGACGTTCTGCAGCTGTTCGACCTGCTTCTGGTAGCTGTAGTCGAGCGTCTCGGCCGGGTCTTCGGCCCGGTCCAGCAGTTTCGAGACCTTCGCCTTCACTACGGTGGACATGCGCCCAGTCAAGCCGGCCATCTGATCCTCCTATTGCTGTTCCACGAGGCGACCGACGAGCTCGGCCAACACCGTCAAGCGTAGCCGACTGGGGGCCTACGGCCGCACACCAACCGCGTCAGCGTCACTCGCCGCGAGCGAGCCGCCGGCGCCGACAAAGCGAAAGGGCCGCTCAGAGTCCGATGGGGTGGCGGACGACGAAGCCCGCGTTCGTCTGGCGCAGCGGGCGCCAGCGAGGACCCTCGAGGTCGGCGGGGTCTTCGGCGGGGCTGGTGTCCAGACGCAGCCCGCCACGGTCATGTAGGCGTGGCCGCCGTTGGCGAAGATCGTCACCCAGCGCCCGACTCCGCGCGAGCCCCAGGCCTCGAATTCGGAGGAGTCCTCAGGGGTGGCCAGCAGCGCGGCGCCATGGAGCGCGAAGGACACCGTGCCCGAGCAGTCATATCCGGGCGAGACGAACGAGCCGTGGCCGCCGCCGTAGATGTAGGGCAGTCCGATCAGCTCGTTGCCGGCCCAGATCATCTCCTGGATCGCGGCCGGCGCGCCCTCGGGGGCGGCGGCCAGGCCGTCGACGAAGCGCGCCGTGGTGCCAGGAACCAGCAGCTCCGGGCGCAACGTCGGTCCTGTCGCCGTGGTCATGCCGTCGCCGATCGTCAGTTCGCTGGGAATTTCGGTCGGCGTGACCAGAGCCGGTTCGCTGGACGTTGCAACGCTGCCGCCGGTGGCGCTGGCGCCCGTGTGCTGCTCGCGGCCGTGCCGGTCGTGGTGCTGGCCGTCGTCGGGGCCACGAACGGGACGAGTTCTCCGGTCGCCGTCTTCTCGTAGACGGGGCCCTTGTAGGTGAGCTTCGAGGACTTGGCGGTGATCGGCGCGTGGATCACCGGGACGGGCGCCGTCGCTGGGACGGGGCTGGGACTGGAGCTACGGCTGCGACGCCGCCGCTGCCGTTGGCGAGAGCTGTCTCAGCGCTCACTCCGAGGCGATCAGGCTGCACAGCAACACCGTAAAGCTACGCATCCGCACAACAACAACCTCTTTCGTAGGCCTGCGGGGTTAGCTGACGGGCTAGCGCTGAAAGAGCCTGCGCTTCTCACGGTCCTACCGCGGGATTCGCCCCAACAACTTGGGTCCCCCGTTCCTTGACACCTGGCCAAGGACTCGGCATTCGGGCGGGCACGCTAGCAGAGTGCAAGGACGCTTGCAGGACCTGCACAGGTTTTCGCAGGTTTTCCCGCAAATGCCGCGCTTTTGTGCGGGGGCTGGTTGCCCGGTGCTAGCGCTAGTGTGCCCGCCATGCGCACCGTGGCGGCACGACCGCCAGCGACCCTGCTGTTGCTCGCCGCCGCGGGACTCGCCGCCGCGGCGCTCGCCGGCTGCGGCAAGGGCGGATCCGAACAGCTCAGCGGCGGCGGTCCCGTGCGCCAGCTCGCGCCGGTGGCAGCGCAGGGAGCGGTGAGCGTCGCGACGCGCAACACCACGCGCCTGGGCGGCGCCGATGTCGCCAGCCGACGCGGCCGCGGTCGCGCGCGCGGTCTACCCCGGCCTCACGGTCGCGACGCGGCCGCTGGTGGCGGTGCTCGTCAACGAGCACGACTGGCTGCCGGCGCTGGCGGCCTCGGTGCTCGCGAGCGCTCCCACCGGCGCACCGATCCTGTTCAGCGAAGGCGACACGCTGCCGGCGGTCACCCGCCAGACCCTTGAAGCGATGCACCCGCTGGGGGCGCCTGCGCTGGGCGGCGCCCAGGTGATCCGGATCGGCACCGCGGCGGCGGTGCCGGGCGGCTACCTGACGCGAACCGTGCCTGTCGGTGCGCCCACAACGAGCGCCGCGGACATCGAGCAGCTCGCGCAGACGCTCGGCGCGCGGCGCCCCGCACGCAGGTGATCGTGCTGCCGGCCGACGGCGCGCGCGCCCTGCGATGCCGGCGGCGGGCCTCGCCGCCGAGAGCGGCGCGCCGATCCTGTTCGTGACACCCACGCGGCGTGCCGGCAGCGACCAACGCGCGTGCTGGCCGCGCTGCACAAGCCGTCGATCTATGTGATCGACGCGGCCGAAGTGGGCGCCCGGACATTGTCGGCGCTCGGCAAGCTCGGGTCGGTCAAGACGATCACCAGCGCCAGCCCGGCGCCGGGTGGCGAAGCCGAGGCCGACAACGCGATCGAAATCGCGCGCTACACCGACGGCAACTTCGGCTGGGGCGTCAAAGAACCGGGCCACGGTCTCGTGTTCGCGAACGCAGGTCGCCCGCTGGATGCCCCCGCATCGGCACTGCTGTCATCGACGGGCGACTACGGGCCGCTGCTGTTGCTGCAGAGCCCAACGCAGGTGCCGCTGATGCTCGCCGCCTATCTGTCCGACATCCAGCCCGCGTACAACTCGCCGCAGTTCCCGCCGGTGCGCGGCGCCTACAATCACGGCTGGCTGATCGGCAACGAAGAAGCGATCGCAGCGGTCACCCAGGCCGAAATCGATTCCGTGCTCGAGATCCGCCCGCAGGTCCACACCTCCGAAGAACCGTCCGTTTCACAGGTCGAATAGTCTCGCTCCGCCCAGTCCAGCAGTCGATCACACAGAGGCAAACTTGAGTCAAGCCGAGGATCCCCGCCGCCTGAGTCGCAAGGCGAGCGCTCATCAGGTGAGCGTCGAGGACGTGCGTCAGCTGATGGGAGCATCGACGCCGCACTTCGCTCTGCAGCTGCGCAACCGCATCGCCAAGCTGATCGCCGATCTGCCACCGGATGATCCGGCGCGCGTGGAAGGCGAGCGTGAGATCGCGCGCCTGCAGCGACTCGGCTTCGAAGGCGAGAACCGCGGCGAGGGCGCTGCCGAGGGCGAGCGGCCGCTGCCGTCGCTGAGCCTCAGCGCCGCCGTGCCCACGAAATCCTGAGCCCTCAGCGCAGGCCGGCGAACGTGCGCTCGCGCCGAGCATCGACGTAGCGCGCGCGAAGTAGTTTGAAGCACACGACCACGATCGCGACGTCGAGCGGCAGCAGCGCGACGTTCAGCCAGCGCGGCGCGTGATCGGCAAACGCCGGCACGACCAGCACGACGGCCGTGTGGAACACGACGGCGGGAATCACCGCCAGCATCAGCGTGTGGGCGCGAAACCCTGCCAGATGCTCGCGCAGCGCGACCTCGAAGGTTCCGATCGCAACGGCACCGATGCTCGCGCCGAGCAGCGCGACACTGCCCTCGACGCCCCGCAGGAACGCCACCACGGCGCCGATCATGCCGACCAGGATCAACAGCTCCGACAGGGGCAGCGGGTGCCATGGCGCCTGCGGGCGCTCGCCCAACGTCTTGGGCTCAGCAGCCGCGCCGACGGCGCGCGGGACACTTCGGGCGGGGGCGGAGGCCCGCTCCGAGAGCTCCCGTACGCTGTGCTGAGACGGGCGGCGCTTACGCGAACGTCCACGGCGCCCCGTGTTGTGCTTGGCCACGGTCCTCAGGAGCCAGGCGGGAGGTCGCAGCGGCGCATCGCCGTCGATGCTAGCGCCTATGCTGCGTTGCGTGTCCACGTCCGTGCACCCTGCCTCGCCGGCCACGACGGGCATCCCCGACAGCCGCCTGTCGGGCCCGTATCCGGTGGGTGAGTACGCCGCCGCGCTGCGCTCGAAGCTGCGCTCGTTCACGCGCGTGCAGCTGATGGGTGAGCTCGTCAACCTGCGCCCGTCACGTGCGCGCGTGTACTTCGAGCTGCGCGACGCCACCGGCGCGATCCCGTGCGCGGCATGGCGCGCAGACTGGGACGCGATCCTCGCCCGCGCGGGAGCGCCGGCGGAGGGCATGCAGGTGGTCGTGGCCGGCGGCTGCGACTACTACCCCGGCAGCGCCACATCCTCGCCGGGCTTCTCCTTCACGGTGCTCGACCTGCGCCTGGCGGGTGATGGCGACCTGCTCGCGAGGATCGAGCGCCTACGCAAGCAACTCGACGGCGAGGGTCTGCTGGAGACCCAGAAGCGCCTGCAAATGCCGGTGCTGCCGCAGACAATCGGCGTGGTCACCGGCGAGGGCGGCAAGGCGCGCGACGACGTGCGCGCGGCGCTCGCGCGGCGCGGCTGGGCGGGACGGTTGGTGTGGGCGTTCGCGCCCGTGCAGGATCGCCACGCGGCGCCCGCGATCGTGCAGGCGCTCGGCGAGCTCGTGGCGGTCGGCGGCGTCGAGGTCGCGATCGTCGCCCGTGGCGGCGGCTCGCTGGCCGACCTGCTGTGCTTCTGCGATGAGACCCTGTGCCGAACCGTCGCGCTGCTCGGCGTGCCGGTGATCGCGTCCGTCGGCCACCACACCGACCGCACGCTTGCTGGACGACGTCGCCGCGGTGAGCTGCTCGACGCCGACACACGCCGCCGAGGCGGCGGTTGGCGTCGACTGCACGCGCGCCCGCGCCGAGCAGGCCACGGCAGCGGCGCGGCTTCGCGAGCATGCCCGTCGAGCTGTGCTTCCGCGCGCGGCCCTCGCCGGCGCCGCCGCGCGGCTGCGCGAGCACGGCCGCCGCGCGGTCCTCAACCGTGCAAGGCTGCTCGCGAGCTTCTCGCGCGCTCCGGCCGCGCACCTGGATCGCCAGCGCGCGCACCTGCACCAGCGGCTGCGCGAGATCCGCGCCGGCTCGCGCCGGCGACTCGATGCCGAGCGCCGTGTGAGCGCTCGGCGCGCCGTGGTGATCGAGCGCAAGACCGCGTCGTTCCTGTTCGACTGCCGCGAGCGTCGCCCGCGAGAGCTGGCGCAGCTGGCGCTCGCGCTCGCCGGCCACGACCCGCAGCGCACGCTCGAGCGGGGGTACGTGCTGGCGCACTCGGACGACGGGCTCCCGGTTGTCACAGCCGCGGGCGCGCACGAGGCCGGCGAGCTGCAACTGCGGTTCGCCGACGGCTCGGTGCCCGCGAGCGTGTCCGAGCGATGAGCGCGCCAGCCGACCAGCCTGACCGGCCAGGCGAGCAGCAGACCTACGAGGCGGCGGCAGCGCGCGTCGAGGAGATCATCCGCCGGCTGGACTCCGGCGAGGCCAGCCTCGACGAGACGCTGGCGCTCGTCAGCGAGGGCAAGCTGCTGATCGAGCAGTGCGCCAGCCAGCTCGCCGCGGTCGGCGGCGCGCTCGAGGAGCTGCGCCTCGACGAGCTCGTCAGCAGACTCGAACGGGAGGCCGGCGGTTGAGCACGTGGGACACGCTCGCGGAGCTCGCGGTCGAGATCGATGACTACGCGCTGGAGCCGCTGCAGGCGAGCGTGTCGACCGGCTTCGAGCGCAAGAGCACCGTAATACGCCTGCGCGGCGCCGGCGAGGATGGCCTCGGGGAGGACGTCACGTATGACGCAGTCGACCAAGACATCCTGCAGCAGGCGGGCCCGACGCTGCCGCTTGCCGGGCGCTACACGCTGGCGAGCTTCAGCGCGCATCTTGCCGAGCAGCAGCTGTTCCCGCAGCCGCCGCAGCGCGAGGTATCCAGCCGCTACCGCACCTGGGCCTACGAGTCCGCGGCGCTCGACCTGGCGCTGCGCCAGGCGCGGCACGACGCTGCACGAGGCGCTCGGGCGCGCGCCACAGCCGGTGCGCTTCGTGGTGTCGCTGCGCCTCGGCGAGCCGCCGTCGCTGGAGCCGATCCAGCGCCTGCTCGAGCGCTACCCCTCGCTGCGCTTCAAGCTCGATCCGACCAGCTCCTGGGATCAGCCGCTGATCGCCGCGCTCGTCGCCACCGGCGCGGTCGACTCGGTCGACTTCAAGGGTCTGTACCACGGCTCGATCGTCGACCAGCCCGCCGATCCCGCGCTCTACCGCCGCGTCGTCGAGGCGTTCCCCGACGCGTGGATCGAGGATCCCGCGCTGACGGCGGAGACCGATGCGGTGCTCGGCCGCCCACCGCGCGCGGTTCTCGTGGGATGCGCCGATCCATTCGATCGCCGACATCGCAGCGCTCGCGTATCCGCCGCGGATGGTCAACATCAAGCCGTCGCGGCTCGGCGGACTGCGCAACCTGCTCGACGCCTACGACTACTGCGCCGAGCGCGGAATCGGCAACTACGGCGGCGGTCAGTTCGAGCTCGGCGTCGGACGCGGCCAGAACCAGTACCTGGCCTCGCTGTTTCACCCCGACGCCCCCAACGACGTGGCGCCGACCGGCTTCAACCTGCCCGATGCGCCGCCCGGCCTGCCGTCCAGCCCGCTACAGCCGGCGCCGAGCGCGAGCGGCTTCCGCTGGGGCTAGGGCCCCCGCACGGCCGCGCCGGAACTGCGCATGCGCAACTTCCGTGCCACCATTCGGTTTGCGAACTCATAGCCGATAACGTCGGGGGCCGCCGGTCGGGGCACGTATTTGAGCCTGACCCGGCGCGGGCCGGCTCTGCGCGAAGGAGTGTCCACGTCTTGGCGAGCACAGGCGCCCACAAGCGATCGAGGTTCGTGCGCGCGACAGCCATCGTCGCGTCGCTTCTGGCACTCGCGACGTACGCGCCGACGGCGGAGGCGGTCGGCGCAGGGGGCGCCTCGGCGCCGAGCGTCACCTCGACGGCGAAGGCCGGCGGCACCTCCACGACCAGAGCCCCGAGCTCATCCACAGGCCGGACCGGCGCCGGCGCCAGTGCCGCCGCCAAGCCCTCGCGGCACGTGCTGAGCGTGAAGATCCAGAGCGTCAGCTGCGTGCCCGCAGCGCACTGCAGCGCCAACCCGCACCAGGTCTCGACCCACGGGACGCTGCTGCTCGGCGGCGTCGGGCTGAGGCCCGGCATGGTCGTGGCCTTCCCGAAAGCGCCGGGCGCGCGGATCAGCAGCTTCTCACCGAGGGCGCAGCCGGCGGCACACACGCGCTACGCGATTCCTGGCAAGCCCGGGGACGGTCTGCTCGTGACCGTTCCAAAGACGGCCCACTCCGGGCACATCATGATCCTGCTCAGCGGCGGGCGCTACACGAGCTCCTACGGCCCGATCTACGTGTACAACCACGCGCTGCACCCGCCCGACGCCGCCGAAAGTGCTGCCAGCACCGGCGAGCAGCGTCGCCGTCGCCGGCAGCCCCTTCGAAGGCCAGGGCATGTGGATCTGGTACCTGAGCAAGTCCGACGGCGGCAGCATCGCCGCGATCGTCGCCCAGGCGCACGCGGCCGGTGTCAGCACCCTGTTCATCAAGAGCTCCGACGGCTCGAGCAACTACTGGAGCCAGTTCTCCCCGCAGCTCGTCGCGGAACTGCACGCAAACGGCCTCAAAGTCTGCGCCTGGCAGTTCGTCTACGGCACCGAACCCGTCGGCGAGGCCAGCGCTCGGCGCCGAGGCCGTGGCCGACGGCGCCGACTGCCTGGTGATCGACGCCGAGGGCGAATACGAAGGCCACTACGCCGCCGCCCAGACCTACATCGACGACCTGCGCGCCAAGATCGGCCCGACGCTACCCGCTCGGACTGGCCTCGTTCCCCTACGTCAGCTACCACCCCTCCTTCCCGTACTCGGTCTTCCTCGGGCCCGGCGGCGCGCAGTACAACGCGCCGCAGATGTACTGGAAAGACATCGGGCAGTCGGTCGACACCGTGTACGCCAACACCTACATCGCCAACCGCATCTACGGGCGCCCGATCTACCCGCTGGGGCAGACCTACGGCGGTGTGTCCGCCGCGGAACTGCTGCGCTTCCGCGAGGAGGCCGTCGACTACGGCGCCACCGGCATGCTCGTTCTGGGACTGGCAGGAAACCGGCGTGAGCGGCTGGACGACGCTGGCCTCACCACTGGCGCCGCTCACCAGCGTCACGCCCAACGCCGAAGTTCCGGAACTGCACGAGGGCAGCAAGGGCGACCAGGTGCTGTGGATGCAGGAGCACCTCGCAAGCGCCGTCCCCACACAGGAAACGACCGGCGTCTTCGGCGCGCAGACGCTCGCCAACCTGGAGGCGTTCCAGACCGCGCACGGCATCGCCGCCAGCGGCATCGCCGAAGCGGCCACCTGGGCGGCGCTGCTGGCGCTGGCGCCGGTCGCGGTCGAGTGGACCGGGGCGAGCAGAGCCCAGCGACTGACGCCGCCGCGCGGCCTCAGCCCGACGGTAGCTCCAGACGGTGGGAGCGCGCGATCTGCTCGGCCATCCGCTCGTCGATGCTGGCCTCGGCTCGGCAATCTCACCCCAGCCCGCGACGACGGCGACGACCTCCGCGAGGATGGCCTCGGCGCGACCGCGCTTCAAGCCGGCCACGCGTCCGCGACCGCTCGCAGGTCGGCGACGGTGAACCCGTCGCGCTTGCCGTTGATCGACATCTGGTGGCTGTCGAGCCAGAGGTTGCCGGGCTTCCAGGCCCAGATGACGTCGTAGGCCGGAGCCAGCGACCACGCTCCCTCGCGATCCATCAGGAAGGCGATGTTCTTGACGTGGTCGTCCTGGTTGCGCGCGACGACGTTGAAGACCATGCGCCGGAACTGCTGCTCGACAACGGGCGTGCCGAGGCCAAGACGCCGGATCAGCAGCAGCGCCTGCTCGTAGCTGTAGGTGCCCGGCTCGTTGTAGCTGACGTGCTCCAGCGCGCCGACCGTCTGCATGTGCAGCTTGCCGCCGCCGTCTGGCCGGTCGAAGCGCCGGGTCATGAAGTGCCTGCGGCCGTTCTCCTCCAGCAGGCGGCACTCGGTCATCTCGATGCCGGCTGCGCGGGCCATGCTCGAGTACGCGTACTCGACCGCCCCCCACCCCTGAGGGTCGGCGAGTCCGTGGTCGCCGGCGCGCGATACGCCGTCGAACTTCAACAGCCAGTGCCGGAAACCCTCGCCCACCTCGACCTGCCCCGAGCGAACCTGGCCGGTGGCGTCGTTGTAGGCGATGAACGCCTTCGGGCGCGCGCCGCCTGCGGAGCTGCCGATCGCGAGGATCGCCTTCATCGCCTCCTCGTCGGGGTTCTCGCTCAGCTCGGTCACGAACTGCGCGCGCTCGGCGAGCACCTCGCTGGCGAGCCGCACGAGCGCGTCAACCTGTAGATCCTCACCAGCGGGCACCGTCGGCTCGTGCGCCGGCTGGAACTCCAGCGCCCCGACGCCGCGCGTGCCGACGTAGCAGAGCCGCTGAACCACGTCGAAGCTCGACTGGTCGCGTCCCTGCGACGCCAGCCACGCGTTGACCAGCGCCGTTCCCCAGCGATCGGGCAGCGAATCGGCAAGCAGGCCAGGCAGGCCGCTGAAAGCGTCGTGCGGCAGCCCCGGGAAGCTGTAGGGCTGGGCGCGCAGCGGCATCCGCACCGGCGCGAGCTGGATACCGCTGTGGGCAAACGCAGGGTCGTACTGGAACGTCGCGTAGCGTCCACCCGCTTCGATCGAGACCGCGCGCGATGCGTGCTCCCCACAGCGTTACCGCCGCGACCGTCACGGGGCGGCGCCCCGCTCCTCGCCGCCTGGCTCGTCGCCGCCCGACTCGTCGCCCCACATCCACGGCTTCTCGCCGGCCTCGCCGGCTACCCGCCGGCGGCCGCTCGCGCGCCTGCGCCCGTGGCGCTGCTCGCGTTCCAGTTGCGCGATCGGAAGCACGATCGACTCGGGCACCGCGGCGTCGAGCGCCCCGAGCAACCCCAGCGTGCGCAGCAGCTTGACCATCGAGGTCATCTGGATCGACTCGCCTCGCTCGGCACGTTGCACCGTCGCCTGGCCAAGCCCCGCCTCAGCGGCCATCTCGGCCTGCGTCCAGTTGCGCTCGAGGCGATTCTGCGCCAGCCTGCGGCCGAGCTCGGCGAGAACCGCATCGTCGGTCATCAGCTCTTCAAGATTCATCAGTAGTGATGTACTAAGTGGATATTTGGATGGAAGACATCTGATCTGATGTAGAGCATAGCACAAGACAGAACACTACCTACATCAATTATGATGCAGTAGAGCTATTATCGTCATCTAGACATCATAATTGATGCCAGAGGCGTCCCAGACGGCGCTGCTGGTAACAGGTGAGTTTGCTTTGCGCAGCGAGAAACGTCGACGGGGAAAACGTCGTTCAGCCGCTTCCATAGCTTGCGCGCCGTAACGCGTTCTAGCCCAACGTGACCACGGCTTTGCGAGCCGCGCTGCCCCGACGATCCAGAAGATGCCGCTGAACCAGCCGAGCACAAAGAACACCCACTTGCCCTTCATGGCGCATATCGTCGCGAGCCAGAGCAGTCCGCCGATGAGAATCAGGCCGAAAACAAGTCCGGCAACCGAAGTGGCAATCAGCACGATGCCAGCCTAATCGAGGAGCCCGCGATCTTCTGAAACGTCCAGATGTGATCGGCGACCCCTACGCCTCAGTGAATTCCCGCGACGTTACGACGCGCGCGCCGGTGGCGGCCAGTAGCCGAGCGCGACCCACCCGCACGCCGCGAGGCCGGCCCGAAGGCCGGCCCCATAAACATCAAACCCGCGTGCTCAAGGCCATTACCGATCTGACGTGCGAGAGCCAAGCGAGGCAAGGACGCAGGGAGCGCCGTGTGCTGTGCACGCAAGCGATCGAGGACGCAGCCTCGCGCCGGCTATCGCGCGTCAGACGCGCTGGATCAGCGTGCCTGTTCCCAGCCCGCCACCGCAGCACATCGTCACGAAGCCGATTTCCTTGTCGGAGCGCTCGAGCTCGTGCAGCAGCGTCGTGATCAGGCGCGCGCCGGTCGATCCGAGCGGGTGACCGAGCGCCATCGCGCCGCCGTTGACGTTCACGCGGTCCATGTCCGGCGAGAGCTCGCGACGCCACGCGGCGACGACTGGCGCGAATGCCTCGTTGATCTCGAACAGGTCGATGTCGTCGATCGCCATGCCGTTGCGCTCGAGGATCTTGCGCGTCGCGGGGATCGGGCCCTCGAGCATTTTCACCGGGTCACAGCCGACCGTCGTCTGGTCGACGATCCGCGCGCGCGGCGTCAGTCCGAGCTCCTTGGCCTTGTCCGCCGACATCAGCAGCACCGCCGCCGCGCCGTCGGAGATCTGTGACGCGTTGCCCGCCGTGATCTTGCCGTCTGGCTTGAACGCCGGCTTCAGCTGCGAGAGCGCCTCGAGGTTGGTGTCCGGGCGGATGCCCTGGTCGGTCACGTACGTGTCGCCGTTGACCGTCATCGGCACGATCTCGCGCTCGAAGCGTCCCTCCTGGGTCGCCTCGTTGGCGAGCCGGTGCGAGCGCACCGCGAGCTCGTCGAGCTCCGAGCGGGGGATCTCCCACTGGTCGGCGATCATCTCGGCGCCGAGGCCCTGGCCGACGATGTTGTGCTTGGCCATCAGCTCCGGCGGGAACGCCACGCCGAACTCCTGCTGGGTCTGCGCCACAGCCGCGAACGGCAGGTGGCCCATGTGCTCGACACCCGAGCCGATCATCGCGTCGTGCACGCCCGCGGCGATCAGGCCAGCCGCGAAGTTCACCGCCTGCTGCGCGGAGCCGCACTGGCGGTCGACCGTCGTGCCCGGCGTCTCGATCGGCAGGCCCTCCTGCAGCCACGCGTTGCGCGCGACGTTCAGACCCTGCTCGCCGAACTGCGACACGCAGCCCGCGATCACGTCTTCGACCTGCGCCGCGTCGATACCCGCGCGCTTGATCACCTCCGTGTAGGTGGTGCCGAGCAGCTCGTTCGGGTGGGTGTCCTTGTAGTAGCCCTTCTCTCTGTGTCCGCGGCCGATCGGCGTGCGCACCGCCTCGACGATCACGACTTCGCGGCCCTCTGCTTGCCTCATTGTGCGGTCCTCCTACGAAGGTGTCTGCGCCCGCTTCCGGCGATCTGGGCGCGGCTGAATAAGATGCCCGGAGCCTGCACCATCTACTGTACCGCGTCCACCGATTGACTGGTCAGTCAGCCAGGAACGCGCGCCCGCGTCAGACAAGCCAAAGGAGAACCTTGAGCAAACGCCTCGCCATAGCCGGCAGCGGCGCCATCGCGTGCGGCCTCGCCGCCACCGCCGCCCACCACGGGCCGGTGCTGCTGCTCGCCCGCTCGGACAGCTCAGCCGAGCGCGCGCGCGCGACTGTCGAGAAGACGCTCAGCAAGCTCGGCGCCGAGGTCGACAGGGTGGGTGGGTTCCATGACATCCAGATCGTCACCGACCCTCAGGCGCTCGCGCCGGCCACCTTCGTCGTCGAGGCCGTCGTCGAGGACCACGACGTCAAGGCGCGTCTGCACGCGGAACTCGACGCGATCGTCGGTGCGGACGCGATCCTCGCGACCACGACCTCGTCGCTGTCGGTGGAGCGCCTCGCAGACGCCAGCGGGCGGCCCGATCGCTTCCTCGGGCTGCACGTGTTCAACCCCGTCACCAAGATGCAGCTGGTCGAGCTGGTCTTCCCCACCGGCGCCAGCGCCGAGACGCGCGCGCGCACGCTCGCCATGTGCGAGGACTTCGAGAAGACGCCCGTCGAGGTCCCCGACATCCCCGGCTTCGTCGTCAACCGGCTGCTGTTCCCGTACCTGTTCAGCGCCGTGCGACTGCTCGAAGAGACCGGCATGGACCCCGAGGACATCGACACGTGCATGCGCCTTGGCGCCGGGCACCCGATGGGGCCGCTCGCGCTGCTCGACCTCGTCGGACTCGATGTGTCTGCCGCGATCGGCGAGACGATCGGCGAGCCGGTGCCCGCGCGCGTGCAGGAGCTGATCAGCGAGGGCGCGCTCGGACGCAAGAGCGGGCGCGGGCTGCACAGCTACTGACGACGCTGCGCGAACATTTATCAAGGCTCACCAGACTTTTAGCTCAGGTTCATCACGGTGGCGATACTTGTACATGCGACATCAAAGTCGCATCGCACACCCGCCTCCTCCCAGTGCGCACGATCCGGTCCGCTCCCCCCGCGGGCCGGTCGTGTTTAACGAGCCTGTCCGTCAGTCCTCGGCGTCGCGCCGCTCGCGCTGGGCAACCTGGCGACGCTCGCGGATGCGCACCGCCTCGATGCGGTTGTCGCGCACCGACTCGACCCTGATCGAGAAGCCGTTCGCGGCGATCGTGTCGCCGCGCTTGGGCAGCCGCCCGAGCTGCGCGAACACGAAGCCGCCGACCGAGTTGTACGCATCGCTGTCCACCGGCAGGTGCAAGCCGTAATCCGCGAGGTCCGTGACGGCGACGTGCCCGCGCACGAGCCATTCGCCGTCGGCGAGCTGGCGGATCTCTCCAGCCTGGGGGTCGGTCTCGTCCGCGATCTCCCCGACGACCTCCTCGATGATGTCCTCGACGGTCACCACGCCCACGACGCGGCCGTACTCGTCGACGACCACCGCCATCGACGTGCGCTGGCGTTGCAGATCGGCCAGCAGGTCGTCCAGCGGCTTGGTCTCCGGCACGATCAGCGCCGCGTGGACGACCGGCTCGATCGGCGTGTTCGGCCCGGCCTGCTGCAGCTGTCGCACGAGCTCTGACACGTGCACGATGCCGCGAACGCGGTCGCGGTCTTCCTCTTCGGTCACAAGCAGCCGCGTGTGCCCGCTGGAGACACACAGCCGTAGCGCCGTCTCCACGTCCTGGGAGATGTCGACCGTCACCACCGCCGGCGCCGGCGTCATCACCTGACGCGCCTCCTGTTCGTGCAGGTGAAACACGCCCCTCAGCATCCCCGCCTCGCCCTGGTCGATCTGACCGCCTTCGTGGGACTCGGCGATCAACAGCTTCAGCTCCTCCGATGACCCGCCGCGGCTCTCCTGGCTCATGTCCACGCCGAGCAGGCGCAGGATGCGATCAGCGATCGCCGTCAGCGCGACGACGAACGGATGGAACAGCGTGCTGAACATCTGTAGCGGCCGCGCGACGCGCCGGGCGACCGCCTCGGCGCGGTTGATCGCATAGAACTTCGGCACCATCTCGCCCGCGATCAGCTGCGCGGAGGCGATCAGAGCGAACGACGCGACCACCGCGATCACCACCGCCACGCCGTGGCTCAGCGTGTTGCCGAGCGCGCTCTTGAAGATCGACGCCAGCGCGGGCTCGCCGAGGGCGCCGACGCCGATCGAGGTCAAGGTCACGCCGATCTGTACCGCCGAGATGTACCGGTTGACGTTCGCGACCTGGTCGAGCGCGAGCGCCGCGCCTTTTTCGCCTTCGTCGCGCATCACTTCCAGGCGTGCGCGACGCGAGCGCACCAGCGCATACTCGGCGATCACGAAGAATGCGTTGACGGCGATCAGAGCCGCCGTCAGGATCAGCTTGAGGCCGTTCACGCGCGATCGGCGATCCCGGACACGCGCTCGAGCGGTCTCACGCGGCCCCGGCCGATGCCGCCATGGCGCAAGCGGCCAGTCGGGGCGATGCTACTTCGGGGTAGATCTTCGTCGTCGTTCATCGCGCTGGTCGACGCGTCAAAGGTAGCAAGCGCAAGGGTCGGAAGCCGGCACCGCCGGCGTTCGCTACGCGAGGGCGTCGATCCGGGCCGCGAGCTCGAAGTCGGCGTCCGTCAGTCCCCCCTGCGAGTGCGTCGACAGCGTCAAGCGCACCTTGTTCCAGCCATGCAGCAGGATGTCGGGGTGGTGGTTGGCGATCTCCGCCGCCTGCGCAACGCTGTTGACGAAGGCCATCGCGTCGGCGAAGTTCGCGAACTGCTGGTCGCGGACGATCGTGCCCTGCTCGCCGGCGCGCCAGTCCGGGACGCCGGCCAGGCGCTGCTCGATCTCCGTGTCGCTGAGCAGGGTCATCTGCTGCGAGGTTACCCCGATCGCTCTGGACCCACCTCGCGATCTCGCTCCCCTACAGTCAGCACATGAGGATCGTCAGCCTCGTCCCGCACGCGACCGAGCTGCTGTTCGCGCTCGGCCTCGGCGGTGACGTCGTCGGCGTCACCCACGAGTGCGACTTCCCGCCGGCGGCGGCGGCGCTACCGCAGGTCACCCGCGATGTGCTGCCAGGCGGCCTCAGCGCCGGCGCAGATCGACGCCGCGGTGCGCGAGCGCACGCTCGCGGGCGAGGCGATCTACGCGCTCGACCGGGAGCGGCTCGCCGCGCTCGAGCCGGAGCTGATCGTCACGCAGGCGCTGTGCCCGGTGTGCGCCGTCTCCTACGAGGAGGTGGAGGAGTTCGCCAAGAGCCTCCCCTCTGGGCCGCGCGTGATCGCACTCGACCCGAAGACACTCGGCGAAACGCTCGGCGACATACGCACCATCGCGCAGGCGACGGGTCGACGCGATGCCGGCGTCGAGCTCGTCGCAGACGCCGCCGCGCGCATCGACCGCGTGAAGCTGGCCGTCCGTGGACGCCAGCGCCCGCGCGTCGCCGCGCTCGAGTGGCTCGACCCGGTGTACGTCGCCGGCCACTGGACCCCGCAGCTGATCGAGCTCGCCGGCGGCGAAGACGTGCTGGGTCTCCCCGGCGAATCGTCGCGGACCGTCTCCTGGGAGGAGCTCATCGGCTCCCGCCCGGATGTCGTCGTGGTGATGCCGTGCGGCTACGACGCGCCGCGCGCGCACGCCGAGGCGCTCGCCTACGCGCGCCGGCTCGCCGATCTCGGCGCGCAGCGGGTGCTCGCGGTCGACGCCTCCGCCTATTTCTCGAGGCCCGGCCCGCGTTTGATCGCCGGGCTGGAGCTGCTGGCACACATCCTGCACCCGGATAGCGTTCCCCAGGCCCCAGCGCAGGCGCGAGCGCTCACCGTGGAGCCAGCCGGGGCCACGGTCTGAGGCGCAACCCCAGCCCCCGGGGCCGGGCACGCGCCGCGGGCCGGCTACGCGAAGCCGCCACCGGTCGCGCCGGACACGGCGATCGCTCCGGCGACCGCCGCCACCGACAGCACCAGGCACGCCAGGAAGCCCGAGCGCGGGGACCCTGTGATCGTCGGACCAGCGGATCGCGAGGCCGGCGAGGAAGCCGCCGATCAAGCCGCCGATGTGGGCGCCGACGGAGATGTTCGCGAGCGTGAAGCTGAGGACCAGGTTGATCACGATCAGGGCGCCGAGCCCCGACTCCTGAATGCTGATGCCGCGAGAGCGCAGCTCAACCACCGCCGCGCCCATCAGCCCGAAAATCGCGCCCGATGCGCCGAGGCTGGGGCTGTTGGTCGCGAACACAACCCCGAACGAGCCGGCGAGCAGCGAGGTGAAGTAGATCGCGGCGAAGCGCAGCGACCCGATCGCGGGCTCGAGCATCACGCCGAGCAGGTACAGCAGGTACATGTTGAAGCCGATGTGCACGAAGTTCTCGTGCAGGAACGCGCTCGTGATCAGCCGCCAGTACTGGTCGTGCGGAGACGCGATCGCTTCGCGGAACAGCACGCCTTCGTTGATCACCGGACCGTGGATTTCCGATCCGAACAGCGAGAACTGGCCCTGCTCGGTCAGGAATGCGACCACGTTGATCGCGATCAGCGCGTAGGTCACGCGCGGGACCTTCGTGAGCTGGCGCATGCGCACCACGCGCGTGCTCTGTTTGGCGCACTCGGGGCAGCGCATGCCGACGGGCGTCGTGGTCATGCAGTCTGGGCAGATCGGCCGCCCGCAGTTCGAGCAGGAGACCCCCGTCTCGCGCGAGGGATGGCGATAGCAGGTGGCCATGTCCGGGAAGCAGAGCCTATCCGCCGCGCTGGCGGGGCACGGCAGCTGCCCACGCCGCGCCGGCGCCGCGGCTGCGACCGGCTGCCGGCGCGCGCCGGGGCCTAGCGATCGCCGAGCAGCTTGCGCGCCTCGCGCCCGATGTCCTCGAGCGCGCGCTCGGCCGTACCGCGGACCGCGTCGAGGCTTCCGGCCGGAGAATGCGGCGCGCCTGCGCGCGCGCAGCAGCACCAGCGCCACACCGGCGCTGGTGCCGACCACGAGCGCCGCCGCCGGGCGCGCCCAGTTGCGGGGGTCGCGCATCGCGGACAGCTCCCACGCCTCGAGCTCCTCGGCCGCCAGCTCGGTGATGCTCGTCAACGTCAGCTCCAGACGCTCGGCGAGGTCGGCCGGCGGCTCGACCGGCGCGAGCGCTTCACGCAGCAGACCCTCGAAGCTGGGAGCGGCCTCAGTCATGGACGAGCTCCTCCAGCTGCTTGATCGCGCGATGGATCAGCACCTTGGTCGCGCCGTCGGAACGGCCCAGCGCACGCGCGATCTCGCGGTTGTCCATGCCCAACGCAAAGCGCATGATCAACGCCTCGCGGCGGTCGTCGGGAAGCAGCTGCACACCGTCGAGCACGCGACTGAGCTCGTCGCGCCCCTCGACCAGCTGCTCGGTCGTATGCGTCGCCGTCAGCGTCGTGGTGTCGTCGATCGGCGACACCGGCTTGCGCGAGCGATCCCTGTAGAGGTTCGCCGCGAGGTTGTGCGCGATCCTGATCAGCCACGGGCGCAGCGGGCGCCCATCCGATTCGTGCTGCGCCCGGGCGAAGTGGCGGTAGGCCTGCAGGAACGTCTGCTCGGTGAGGTCCTCCGCGTCGTGGTGATTGCCCACCCGGTAGTAGGCGTAGCTGTACACGTCGCGCAGATGCGCACGGTAGAGATCGGAGAACTCGGCGTCCAGCTCCGCCTTGGGCTTCTGGCTGGCTTGATCGCTCACTCATTGCACCCTATCCCTGCACCATCGCTCGGGCGCGCTGGGCGCGATCAGGCAGCACGCGAGATCTCGCGCGTCGGTGGCCCGGGCGCCAGCTCCCGCTGCGAAGTCTCGGCGCCCCCCAACCAGTCCCACTGCAGGCTCACGCACGCCCAGATCCGCTCGGTCACAGCGGACGCCAGCGCCGGCGAGCAGCTCTCGACGGTGGGGTAGTGCAGCGGACGGCCGACTCGCAGCCGCACCTTGCGTGGCCGTATGCGCCAGCCGCGGCGCACGGCGTCGCTGCCGATCACCGCCACGGGCGCCACCGGCGCACCGGTTTCCAGCGCGAGACGCCCGACGCCCCGCCGCGGGTCTCCAAGTGCCCCCGAGCGCACGCGCGTGCCCTCCGGGAACACCACCACGCAGTCGCCTCGCGCGAGGATCGCACGGGCGGTGTCCATCGCGTCGCGGTCGCCCGCGCCGCGCTCGATCGGGAAGGCGCCCAGCGCGTTCAGGATCCATGCCTGCCAGCGCTTTTCGAACAGCTCGCGCTTGGCCATGTAGTACACGGGGCGTCGCACCAGCGTGCCGATCACGAACGGATCCAAGAAGCTGCGGTGGTTGGAGGCCAGCAGCAGCGGCCCGCTGCGGGGCAGGTGCTCGCGTCCCACGCGCTGCATGCGCAGGTACACCAGGAAGCACGGCACCAGCACCGCCCGCAGCGCCCAGTAGATCAGCGGATTGACGCCGCGCTGCAGCGAGCGCTCGCGGAACGCGCCCAGATCCAACGACGCCGCGCCTGCGGGCTTGTGCGCGACGAGCGCCTGCGGTTCATCGGACTGCTTCATGCCCCAGATACACCGCCCGTGAGGGCGGTGTTACAGCGCTCGCGGGCCGCTGTCCCGGCTACGGGGGTGCCTCGCTCGGCCGGCTGGGCGCCTCGCGTGCGCGCAAGCGCTCATCGGAGGCGGCCGCGTTCACCAGGTCGGGGGCATATGTGCTCCGCGCCCGCGCCAGGAAGACGCCGGCCCAGACGAGCGCGCCGAGCAAGATCAGGAAGCTGAACTGGAGTCCCGTGGCGGCGCTCGGGGAGATCGTCGCGGCGTGGGTGCCCACCGGCGTCTGCTCGGGCGCGATGCCCGCGATCAGGTCGGCGAGCGCTCCGAACACCAGCGGCGCGAGCGCCTGCGCGAGCGAGCGCAGGAACGTGCGGGTGCTCTCCGCCAGCCCCCACAGCCCGGCCGGCATGATGTCGAGCCTGGCCGCATCCAGCGGCGGGTTCGCGGCCGACAGCAGCGTCGCGGCGCCGACGTCGAACCACAGCGCCGGCGTCAGGTGGCCGATCAGCACGCCCGGAACGAACAGCGCGGCAGCTCCCAGGTAGCAGATCGCCGGCGCCACCACGCGCGCCTCGAGCAGGCCGCGGCGCATCGCCAGGTCGGTCAGACGCCCGCTCGCGAGCGTGCCGAGGAGGGCGCCCACGACGAGCAGCACGAGCGCGAGCTCGGCGCTCGCCTGGCCGACGTGGTAGCGACCGCGGACGAACAGAATGCCGAACGTCTGCAGCCCGGCGAAGAAGAAGTAACCGAGCGAGGAGCCGATGATCAGCTTCAGGTTCGTCGGAATCGAGAGGATGTAGCGGATCGCCCGCACGGCGCCCATCGTCCGCGGATCCTCGGTGAGCACGAGCTGGGGGTCCGGACGCAGTCCTCGCGCACGCGCGGCCTCGCGCGAGAGCTCGTCGGCTTCCGCCGGCGCCTCATCGGCGTCTGTGTTCTCTGATCCGACGCTCGTGCCGGCGCCCGCGGCGGCCTCGCGCAGGTCGAGCGTCCCCGGCTGCAATCGGCTCTGGCCCCCGCGCAGCGGCTCGGGCAGCGTGCGCCACAGCGATCGTGCGAGGAGGAATCCGGGGATCGCGAGCAGCACGAACGCCGCGCGCCAGGAGATCACGCTGGCGACCGTGCCGCTGACGATGAAGCCCGCGGCCGTGCCCGCCACCTCCCCACCGAGGATGTAGGAGTAGATGCGTGCGCGCTCGCGGCCGGGAAAGTAGTCGCCGGTGAGCGACGCGATCGCGGGGCCGGCCGTCGCGATCGCCGCGCCGAGCGCCAGCCGTGTCAGCAACAGCGTCTGGTAGCTGCCTGCGAAGCCGCTGGCGAGCGACGCGGCGCTCCACAGCACGATGCTCGCCGACAACAACGGCACGCGCTTGACGCGGTCCACGAGCATGCCGACCGGCAGCACGAACACCGCCCCTGACAGCAGCGCCACCGAGCTCAGCAGGCCGATCTTGGTGTTGCCGATGTGCAACGCGTGCTCGAGCTGCGGCGCGACCGCGCCCACGGTCGCTGCGTCTGCGCTGCTCAAAGCGAGCACGCCGCCGAACAGGAGGATCACGCGCGCGCGTGCGGGGCCGCCGACACGTTTGACCGCCTCGCCGGCCAGCACGTGCGCACCGGCGCCGAGGAAGCGCCCGCTCGCCCGCAGCGCACGCGTGGTGATCCCGCCACTCGTCATGTCAGCGTCAGCCTGACACCGCGACGGTACGATGCGAAGGCCAAGCCGACGTAGCTCAATTGGTAGAGCATCGCTCTTGTAAAGCGAAGGTTTCCGGTTCGATCCCGGACGTCGGCTCTCGCCTGCTCGGCCTTGGGGACGGCCCGGGAGGCCGGAGAATGAGCCAAGACCTCCCGGGGTCGTCCTCTACCCGGAGGACCTGTCGGTCTTCGGGTGTTTTCTATCGGCCGCGAGCCTGCCACGCTTGAGGCGGCATAATCCCTCACATGGAGACACAACGTGCCCGCGAGCTGCTCGCACTGGAGCGCGCCAGACTCGCGCTCGAGCTACCGGAGCTGGGCCCACACGACCCCGAAGAAGTCCCCGATCCATTCGAGCAGTCCGACACGGGCGCGGAGGTGCTCGAAGACGAGCTCGCCGATGCAGAGCTCCAGCGTGTGCGCGATGAGCTCGCCGCGATCGAGCGCGCCGAACAGCGACTCGCAGACGGCACCTATGGCCTTTCGATCGACAGCGGCGAGCCGATCCCCGACGCCCGCCTCGAAGCAATCCCATGGGCCGAGCGCACGGTCGCCGAGCAGGCTCGCTTCGACGGGTCGAACCGCCGTTAGGTGCTAGGCGTCGCCTGCGAGCGCCGCGCGGGTGGCCGCCACGGCACTGGCTCCGGCGACCCGCAGCGGCTCGGTGCTGCGCAGCGCGCGGCAGAACAGGAAAGCGCCCTCGAGCAGGCACAGCATGTTGAGCGCCAGCTCGCGCGCGTCGCGCGCCTGGATGCCGGCCGCACGGAAGTAGCTCGACGCTCCGTCGATCCAGCCGTCGAAGACCTCGGCGCACGCCTCGCGAAGCTGCTCGTTGGTGCTCGACACCTCCAGCGCGACCGTCGCGATCGGGCACGCGTCGGCGTAGTCGGTCTCGCGTAGCGTCTCGGCTGCCCCGTCGAAGAAGTCGCCCACCGCGCTTGGCACGTCGGGCGCCTGTGCGGCGATCGTCGCGAATAGCTCGATGTACAGCCGCCCCGATGCGCGAATCGCCTCGGCGCCGAGCTGCTCCTTGCCTCCCGGGAAGAAGTGATACAGCGAACCGAATGGCGCCTGCGCGCCGGCAAGGATCTGCTTGATGCCCGTCCCCGCATAGCCCTGGCGGCGGAACAGCTCGGCGCTGCTGTCCAGGAGCCGGTCCTTCGTGCCAGCCACATCAGCCTCCCTGTCGCGCTCGCGACGTCGATGATAGGCTTTGATTCTACTAGAGCGATCTATCTAATCTGAGACGCCGGCGGAAGGTGCGCGATGCCCGAAGTGGAGCTGTCGAGCGGCACGATCGAGTACGAGGACACGGGCGGAGATGGCCCGGTCGTGGTGATGAGCCACGGGCTGATGATGGATAGCTCGCTGTGGCGCCACGTGATCGAGGGCCTGCGTGGACGGTGCCGCTGCGTAGCGCCGACGCTGCCGCTGGGCGGCCACCGCCACGCGATGCGCGCCGACGCGGACCTCTCGATGAGGGGAATCGCGGAACTGCTGGGCGAGCTGCTCGCGGCACTCGAGCTCAACGACGTGACGCTCGTGATGAACGACTGGGGCGGCCCGCAGCTGCTCCTCGGCAGCCGCCACGACGCACGCATCGCGCGGCTCGCGCTGTGCTCGTGTGAGGCCTTCGACAACGTACCTCCCAAGGGAGCCGCGCAGCTGCTGCCGTATCATCGCGCGCGTCCCAGGCGGCATCGCTGCCGCCGTGATGCCGCTGCGCTTCGATCGCCTGCGGCGGCTGCCGGTCACATACGGCCCGCTGAGCCGCCGCCCGGTTCCGCGCGAGGTGATGGACCGCTGGTTCGGCCCCGTGACCCAGCAACGAGAGGTTCGCCGCGACCTGCGCAAGTACGTGCTCGGCGCCGCCCAGGCTCGGCGCGACCTGCTGGCGGCGGCGGACGCGCTGCGCGAGTTCGACCGCCCCGCGCTTGTCGCGTGGGCCAGCGAAGACCGCCTAATGCCCCGGGAGCACGGGCGACGCCTCGCCGAGCTGCTGCCGCAGGGCACGCTCGTCGAGATCGCCGACTCCTACACGCTGATCCCAGAGGATCAGCCGGTCGCGCTCGCCGAGCATCTTGGCGAGCTGCTCGCGCAGATGAGCGGCCGAGTCGGTCGGCTGCCGATCGCGCTCGCGGGTGCAGGACTGGTGCTCAGCGGCCGAGCGCTCCTCTCGTCGCGCGCTGCTTCTCAAGCTCCGGCGCGACGTGCAGGCTCTCAACGCTGGCGACATCCGACCGCTGCTGTCCAACTTCGCGCAGGACGCGGTCATGCGCTTCAACGACGGCGAGCATCGATGGGCCGGCGAACACCGCGGCAAGGACGCGATCGCGGCGTTCCTGCAGAGCTTCGTGGACGCCGGCCTGCGGGGCCACGTCAGCGAGCTGTTCGTCGCCGGACCGCCGTGGCGCACGACGCTGATCGCGCGTTTTGACGATCACGCGAGCGACGCCGCAGGCGAGGAGATCTACCGCAATCGCACGGTCCTGCTCGCGCGTGCACGATGGGGGCGGATCGTCTCGCAGGAAGACTTCTACGAAGACACGCAACGCATCGTCGAGCTCGAGCGACGTCTGTCGGGCCAGGCACTACGATCCGCGCGGTGAACCGGTCGCACGCCAAGCGGTGGGTGGCGATGCTCGCGTGCCGCGGTCGGGCTCGCGCTTTCGCTCAGCGCTCTGGCGCCCGCCGCCGGCGACGCTGTTCATCGATGCCGGTTCCGCAGCCGTTCAAGGGCTACTGGCGCACTGTGGCGTCAACGCAGGTCGTCGCCCCGCCACGACCGGCCGCGGGCTGGCCGCCGAGGCTGCGCTCGGGGCAGCTCTACGGCTCGCCGTCGCGCCGCTGAGCTGTCGCGCTTTCGCGCCCTGGCGCGCGCGTATGGCGCCCCGGGCTCGAGCTTCTTCGACCTCGATATCGCGCAGCCTCAGGAGTTGGCCGCCCTCGCCGCACCGGCGCCTGCGCTCGCGCGCAGGGCCGTCGTCGCGCCGACGCTGCACGCCGGCGCCTGCGGCGATCAGATCGTGCAGGCGCAGGAGCTGCTCAACGCAGCAGGCGCGCACCTGCCGGTGGGCGGGTTCTTCGGCGCCGAGACGGCGACGCGCTGTGAGCGCGTTTCAGGCTCGCCATCGCGCTGCGCCCGAGCGGCGTGCTCGGCGCGGCGACCTGGAGGGCGCTGCTGCGCTTCCGTCCGCGCGAGCCGTCCTGGGCCGGCGCGCCGCCGACCTGCGAGCGGTGAGCCGACCTGCACCCCGGCTGCGTCTAGCCGGCGTACATCGCCTCGATCGCGTCGTCGTACTTCTCGGCGATCGGCTTGCGCTTGAGCTTCATCGTCGGCGTCAGCTCGTCGCCCCCGGGCAGCCAGTCGCCGCTGACGATCTCGAACTTCTTGATCTGTTCGACGCGCGCGAGCTTCGCGTTGGCCGCGTCGACGCCCTCCTGCACGGCCGCGCGCACACGCTCCTCGCGCGCGAGGCTACTCGAGCGTGGTGTCCTCGATGCCCTGCTGCGCGGCCCACGCCGGTGCGAAGTCCGCGTCGAGCACGATCAGCGCCGTGTTGTAGGGGCGCCGGTCGCCGATGCAGCAGGCTTGACCGATCAGCGGCGAGGCCGCTCTTGACCGTCGCCTCGATGTTCGCCGGCGACATGTTCTTGCCGGCCGCGCTGATGATCAGCTCCTTCTTGCGGTCGACGATCGTCAGGTAGCCGTCCTCGTCGAACACGCCGATGTCGCCGGTGCGCAGCCAGCCGTCCTCGGTGAACGCCTCGGCGGTCTTCTCGGGCAGGTTGCGGTAGCCGAGCATCACCACGTCGGATTTGACCAGCACCTCGCCGTCGGTGTCGAGCTTGATCTCGATTCCCGGCGCCGGCGGCCCGACCGGTCCCGAGCTTGATCTTCGCGGGAGGGTTGACGCTGCCCGCGCCACACGTCTCGCTCATCCCCCACAGCTCCGCCAGCGGCAGCCCGATCGCGTGGAAGAACTCGAGTACCTCGACCGGCGTCGGCGCAGCGCCGACGTTGATCGCCTCGACCTGGTCGAGCCCGAGCATCGCGCGCAGCCCAGCGAAGATCTCTGCGTCGGCCTTGGCCACCTGCTCGGCCAGCTCGGCCGGCACCGGTTCGCCGGACTGCTCGAGACGGACCTTGCGCACGGCCGCGTCGAGCGCCGCTTCCAGCTGCTGGCGCTCGCGCTCGTCCGGCTTGCCCGCGATCATCGTCTCGAGCCCCGCCTTCAGCTTCTCCCAGATGCGCGGCACGGCGAAGAACCAGCTCGGGCGGACTTCCGGCAGGTAGGAGAGGACTTCGCGCGGGATCGTCGCAGCAGGTGATCTGCAGGCCAAAGACGATCGGCAGATAGTGGTGCGCGTTGCGCTCGGCCACGTGGGCGGCCGGCAGCCACGAGATCACGCGGCCGTCCGCGCGGGAACTCGATCAGGTCCTCGATGCCTTCGACCGTCGCCAGCAGGTTGCGGTGGATCAGCTGCACGCCCTTCGGCGGTCCGGTCGTTCCCGATGTATAGATCAGCGTCAGCACGTCGGTCGACTTGATCTGCGCCACCGACGCGTCGACGTCGAACTCGGGGTTCGAGCCCTCGACATCCGACAGCGCGAGCGTCCCAAGCGGCGCCTCGCCGTCGACCACGATCACATAGTCGAGGTTCGGCAGCTGCTTGCGCGCCTCGCGCACCTGCGGCAGGTACTGCTGCTCGCAGATCAAGACCTTGGCTCCCGCGTCGGAGGCGACGTACTGGATCTGCTCCGGCGTATAGGTGTTGTAGATCGAGAACGGCGTCGCGCCGAGCATCATCGCCGCCAGGTCGCACAGGTGAAACTCCGGGCGGTTGCTCAGCATCAGCGCGACGCTGTCGCCGCGCTGGACGCCGAGCTTGGCCAGACCGCCGGCGAGCGCGTCGACACGCTCGCGCAGCTCTCCCCAGGTGATGGTGAACTCGTCCCCTTGGTGCGGATCGCGACCTCGCCGGCACGCTCGCCAGCCGTGATCCGAAACGCCTCGGCGATCGTCGCGGCGCCCAGCGCAGCCCGCGCATGCGTCACCGATTCCGTGAGCTCGGTCTCCATCGCACGCTCCCTCCTCTCGCGGTTCGCCCCATCCCCATGGGGTCTGACGGTCCAAGCCCAGCGGGCCTGCGTCGATCATACCCCTCAGCTGAATAGTCTCAAGCAAAGCTGCCACGCCTGCGTCAGGAGGTCGCCCACAGCCGCGCACACGGTCTCGGCGAGCGCGACCTGCGCGAGCTGACCGCGGGCGAGCTGCAGACGCGCCTGTGCATAGCCGGCGCGGTGGGGTCGAGCTTCTCACCGCACGTCGCGCGCGCACCCAGCCAAGCTGCTCACCGCTCTGGCGGGCACGGTCGAGGCACTCGGGGTGAAGATCTACGAGTCCACCCCCGTGAGCACGATTTGCGCGCACGAGGCGCGCACGCCGGCCGGCAGCGTCAACGCCCGCTGGGTGGTGCGCGCGACGGAGGGCTACACGGCCGAGCTCCCAGGTCTGCGGCGTGCGCTGGTGTGCCGATCAACAGCTCGATGATCCTCACTGAGCAGCTCGCGCCCGCCGTGCGGGAGCAGATCGGCTGGGACGGCAGCGAGGTGCTCGCCGATGGGCAAAGCTCCGCGCGCTGTTCCCGGCGGCAGCCGACGCGGCGATCGATCAGGCCTGGTCGGGCGTGCTGGGCGCGCCCCGCGACTGGTGCGTGTCGATCGACGCCGATCCACGCACGGGACTGGCCCGGGCCGGCGGCTACGTGGGCGAGGGCGTTGCCGCCGCCAACCTCGCCGGCCGCACGCTTCGTGCAGCGGACGCAGCGACCGTCACGGCTTGGCCGGCTCGTCGACGCCGCCACCGGGCGCGAGTGAGGCTAGAGAATTCCGAGCAGCCTTTCAGTCGGTTTGATATTGGTGCACGTAGCTGAACTGAAACGGCGCAGTTCCCGCCCACGTGCCAGTGTCGGCGGTGAGCGTCTGCCCTTCCTGCAGGCTCCCAGAGACGGCCGGCGCGGGCCTATCGCGCGCGCCACAAGCGACCGCATCGAATCCGACCGCGGAGGGTTTAGGTGCTCGGACGCAGCGCCGTACAAACGACGCATCACAAGGAGGAGGCAAGCATGCGAGCAATCAAGCTGGCCGCGGCATTCACCGCCGTGGCCGCATCATTTGCGCCGGCCTGCGCCACCGCTCTGGCGCGTGGCAGGCACCCCCACCCTCAGACCACCGGTGCCGGTGGCTGCCAGATCACCCTCGAAGTCGCGCCCCATCCGGCGTATGCCGGTGAAACGGTGAGCGCTTACGGACATCTCTCAGCGGGTTGCGGCAGCGAAGAAAAACAGGTGGTCACGCTCTACCGCGGCGACGTTGGGACGAGGCCGTCCGAGTTCACCCCGGTCGCCACAGGAGCAAGCGAAAAAGGCGCGTTCCTCGTCAAGTACAGCGGTATCACGACGAACAGCCTGTTCTATGTGTCAGCCGATGGCGTGCGCAGCTCGGTCAAACAGCTTAAAGTCATCGCAATCGTCAAGCTCGAAGGCCCGCCGGAAGGCAGCGTCATCTTCACCGCGCAGCACGTAGCCCGGCGCGCCCCGATCCCCGTCCGCTTCACCGGCGAAGTCAGCCCCGAAGACACGGGAGCGAAGGTCCTGCTCCAGCGCCAGAACGCGTACAAGGGCAACGAATGGCACCGCATCGGCGCCGTGGTGAGCGTCGACGAACACGGCAAGTTCACCATCGCCCACGACTTCGTGGTCCCAGGCCCGGCGAACATCCGCGTTGTCGTGCGCGACCCCGGACACAACCTGTCGAGCCCGTCCAACGTCCTCGACTACGAGATCACCCAGGCCGAGAACCCCAACCTCAAGATCGAAAGCACGGCCGACCCGATCTCCTTCGGGCAGTCGACGTCGATCCACGGCACGGTCACAAGCCTCGCGACGAACACACCGCTGCAGCTGATGGCTCGCGAAGCACACACCCATGGCTACAGCAAGGTCGGCGAAGCAAAGGTGCAGCCGGGCGGCGCATACAGCTTCGCCTCGGTGTACCCGTCGAGCAGCACGTTCTACAAGGTCGTCGGCGGCAATGAAACCTCGGCGGTGCTCTACGAGGGCGTCAAATACGTCCTCACCGAGAGCCTCCTGCCGGGCACGACCGTGCAGGAAGACCAGCCGCTGACGTTCTCGGGCACCGTCAAGCCGGGCATCATCCCCGGGCACGAAAGCATCACCGGGCACGACGTCTACCTAGAGCGCCAGAACCCCAACACGGCGGGCTTCCACGTACTCGAGGTGGGGCACGTGATCGCACCGGTACCCCCGTCGACGGAATACACCTACTCGATCGAACACAAGTTCTTCGGGGCGGGTACGCAGGTCGTTCGAATCAAGATCCCGGGCGACCCGCAGAACGGCAGCTCGGTCAGCGAACCGTTCACGATCCAGGTCAACTCGGCACCTGCGTCATCACTGACGCCGGTGTCGCCTGGAAACTCGAGCCAGCCCTCCGAGGGCGAAATCTAGCCAGGGACGCGCAGCAAGCAGTACGAGGTGCCCCGTGGCCGCTCCCCTCGTCGGGGGCGGCCACGGCGGTGCCGAGAGATCACCGCGACCGCCGGGGGGTCGCCCAGCGCCCGCGGCTCGTGCTCCTAGGCCGCCACCGCGCGTGACTGCAGGTGCGCGCCGACCTTGCGCTTGACGCGCTGCAGCGCGTTGTCAACCGTCTTCGTGTCGCAGGCCAGCCGCGTACCGACCTGCTCGTAGGAGTAGCCGTCGAGGTACAGCGACAGCACACGACTCTCCAGCTCGGAGAGAGCGCTCGAGAGGCAGCCGACGAGCGAGCGCAGCTCCTCCGATGAGATCACCTGGTTGACCGGATCCTGCACCGTCGGTCCGGGGAGCATCTGGTCGAGCGTCGGCACGTCGTCGCCGCTGCCGGCCGGCGTCGAGGAGAACGAGACGTACTGGTTGAGCGGCGTGTGCTTGTTGCGCGTGGCCGTCTTGACGGCGGTGATGATCTGCCGCGTGATGCACAGCTCGGCGAAGTTGCGGAAGCTCGACTCGCGGTCGGTACGGAAGTCGCGAATCGCCTTGTAGAGGCCCACAAGACCCTCTTGGATCAGGTCTTCGGAGTCGCCGCCGGCGAGAAAATACGAGGAGGCCTTGAGACGCACGAAGCCGTGATAGCGGCGGACAAGACGATCGTACGCGTTGCGGTCACCCTGCTTCGCAAGCGCAATCAGGAACAGGTCCTCGACCTTAGGTTCAGGGTGAGAGTTATGGGAGATTCGTGCCACGAGCAGTCCTTTCTTCGGAGACCACCGCCCTGGCTGGGCGGCGGGCCGTCAAAATGCCCATGGCGCACTCCTCCCCTGGCGCCAAAGCTATGAAAATTGCGCTTCGCCTTCGGCCTTTCTCAACCTTAGGTTCAGCGTTATGCCGGCGCAGCCTTACACAGTTATGGAACCTTGTCAAGGCCGCGAGCCGCGGCTCTGCAAGATCTCATACAGAAGTGCCGCCGCGGCCGCGCTGACGCCCAGCGATTCGATCTTGCCGAGCAGCGGCAGCGTGATCAGCTGGTCGCATGCCTTGCTCACGCGAGGGCGCAGGCCCGCGCCCTCGCTGCCCAGCACGAGCACTACGCCCGAGTCGCGATAGTCGGGCACGTCATAGGCGACCGGCGCGTCTGTGCCGGCGCCGCCTCCGATGCTGGCTCCGTAGCACCAGCAGCCCGCCTTGCGGGCGTCCGCCAGGAAATCCGCGAGGTTGCGCACCTGCACGACCGGCAGGAACTCGACCGCTCCGGCCGAGGCCTTGCACACGGCGGCGGTCACCTCGGCGGCCCGCCGTTCCGGGATCACCACCCCGGACGCCCCGGCACACTCGGCGGTACGACAGATCGAGCCGAGGTTCTGAGGGTCCTGCACCTGGTCGAGGGCGACTATCAGCGGGCTCTCGCCCGACAGCAGCGCGTCGGCGCTCGCGTAGCGGTAGGGCCCCGCGTCGGCGCACAGACCCTGGTGCGCATCCGAGCCACAGCGCCCCTCGATCTCCTCGGCAGAGGAGATCCGCACCGCCACGCCCGCGAGCCACGGCTCACGAGCGGCGCCGGCCGTGGCCCACACGTCTCGCACGCTGTCCGCCCGGCGCCCGCGTAGCGCCTCTCTGACCGGGTTGCGCCCGTAGACGATCACAGCGGCAGCAGCTCAAAGCCGGCGGGTCCATCGCGGACCTCCCAGCCAAGCGCCGCGATCTCATCACGCAGCCGGTCGGCCGCCGCGAAGTCGCGCTCGGCACGGGCACGCTCGCGCTGCTCGGCCAGCAGCTCCACGTCCCCGGGTGCCTGTTCGCTCGGCGCGAGCAGCGACGCCAACCCCAGTACCTCGAGCATCTCGCGCAGGTGCGCGTCGCCTGTCGCGTCCGTCCGGCTGGAGGCTTCGCGGAGCCACTCGTTGAGCACGGACAGCGCCTCCGCGGTGTTGAAGTCGCGGGCGAGCGCCTCGAAGAAGCGCTCGCGCAGCCCGGTCAGCTCCGCCGGGGAGTCTCCGGATGACAATCGCCGCCCTGCCTCGCGGATACGCTTGACGTTGGCCTGGGCCTGCTCCAGCGCCGCCTTTGAGAACGCGAGCGGCTGACGGTAGTGACCGGAGATCAGGTACATCACGACCGTCTCCGGGCCGTATTCGTCGAGCACCTCGTGCAGCAGCGCGACGTTGCCCACCGACTTGGCCATCTTCTCGCCGGTGAACTGGATCATGCCGTTGTGCATCCACAGTCTGGTCAGCTCCTCGCCGCGAGCCGCGCGGGTCTGCGCCGCCTCGTTCTCGTGGTGGGGAAACACGAGGTCAGAGCCGCCGCCGTGAATGTCGAAGCCGACGCCGAGGAACTGCTCGGCCATCGCCGAGCACTCGATGTGCCAGCCCGGCCGCCCCACGCCCCACGGAGCTGGCCAGCTGGTGTCCTCGCCGGGCTTGTGCGCCTTCCACAGCGCGAAGTCGAGCGGGTCCTCCTTGCGCTCGGCCAGCTCGTCGGCCTCCGCGACGGCTTCGCCCTGGTCCATGTTCTCGAGCTGGCGGTGCGAGAGCGTGCCGTAGCCGGGGTCTGAACGCACCCGGAAATAGACGTCGCCGTCGACCGCATAGGCGTGGTCGCCATCGACGAGCGTCTGGATGTGATCGACGATCGGCCCGATCGTCTCCGAGGCGAGCGGCTCGTGGTCGGGGCGCCCCAAGCCCAGCGCGTCGGTGTCGGCGCGGTAGCGCTCGGTCATCTCAGCGGCCAGGTCGGCGCTCGAGCGCGGGTGGGCGGGATTCGACCGGCGCGCTGCGTCGTAGATCTTGTCGTTGACGTCGGTGACGTTCACCACGAGGTCGACCGCGTAGCCCTCGTGCTCGAGAAAGCGCTTGAGCAGGGCGAACACCACGAACGGTCGCGCGTTGCCGATATGGATCCGGCTATAGACGGTTGGTCCGCACGCATATATGCCAACCCGTCCGGGGTCGCGGGGTCGCAGCGGCAGAAGCTCGCCGCTACGCGTGTCGTGCAGAACGATCTCACGCATCGCCGCGCCAACCCTAGCGGGCGCGGCGACCCGCGACGCTTTCAGGCCGGCGGGCCGTGAAAGTGCCAGAACACGGTCGTGGCGCGCAGCAGAGCCTCCTGATAACGGGCGCGCTCGGCCTCGGGACCGTTCAGCAGCGCTTCGATTCGCGGCCTCGAGATGAAGCTCCACAGCTCGGAGCTCGGCTGCGAGAACAGCCCACGCACGAGCTCGAGGCGTTTCTCGAGCCAGGCGTGCGGGAAGGGATACGCCGGCCGCACCGTTGCCGGCGCCTGATCCTCCCCGCCCGCGCCCGAGCGCGCGGGCTGCACCCGTTCACGGATGGCGTGCGTGAGCTTGCGACTCGCGTGCAGAGGCGCGACCCAGGATCGCTGCGGCAAGAGCGGCGACTCGAAGCGATGGTCGCGCAGCGCCGGCGAGAGCTCGGTGAGCAGCCGATAGTGCGGCGCCTCGATGTAGCGCTCGGCGGCTCCGAGCGAGAAGCAGTAGTCGATGAAGGCACGCGAGCAGAGCGGCAGGAACGCATCGTCGGTACCGGCCATCCTGCGCCCGCTCGCGCCCCAGCGGCCGACGCGCTCGAACGTGTAGAACGCCTCCTGCAGCTCGTGCGGACGCCACCCCTCGCCAAGGCGCTGCTCGCGGAAGACATCGAGGTAGCGCCCGAGCTGCTCGCACGAGTCGGGCGTCATCAGCCCGCCGTCGTTTCGCGCCTTCATCGCCAGCAGCTTGCGCTGGGCTCGCACGGACGCGCGCAGGAACGGCACGTTGGTCGCAATCGCCGTGAGCTGACCGGTTCCGCATCTCCCGATCTCGCCGCCGACGCCGCCGAGCTTCACGCCCAAGGGCGGGCGCTGCACCGTGAGGTCGATGTAATCGCCGATCTGCTTGAGGCTGACGAGGCCGTCGTTCTGGCGGACGAACTGGATCGCCGCGTCGGTCCAGTCGCGGGACGCGCCGTTCGGGTCGTGACACACGACTTCGTGGCGCAGCCCGAGGCCCTGAGCAATCTCGCACGCGATCACCACGTCGGGATGGTCAGCCGTGCCCCCGGTGAAGTACAGCGCATCCTCGCCCGTTGCATTCAGCAGTGCCGCGAGCATGCGCGTGTCGCGCCCGGCGGTCAGCGCACAGCCGACCCGGTCCATGTCACGAACGGCGCTCGCGGTCAGCGACGTCAAGCTCTCGGCGACGTCGCTCGGCGCGAAATGCTCGTTCCCGCGCTGCGGGATCGTTTCCGGCCCGAAGTGTCGGCGCGTCACGTGCCCGTCACTGCTGAAGCGGTGGCGGGCGCCACCGCACAGGATGCTCACCCCGCTCGTCAGCGTGGCGTCCCCCGCGGCCCACCCCAATCCGAGGAACGAGCTGACTCCGAGGGGATCCGGGTCGCGCAGCTCGAGCGCCGAGACGATCAGGGTCGCGCTGTTGCTGATCAGCCAGCCGTCGCCGTCACGGGCGACGAACACCTGCACCAGCCCGAGCGTGTCGAGCAGCACCTCGGCGCGCCCGCCCTCGAGGTCGAGACGCACGGCGTTGAACTGTCCCTCGAGGCATGTCTCCAGCATCGGCCAGTTGGCAGCCAGCGCCTCGGCATCGCAGCCGCGGAAGCGATCTGCGCGTTCGACCGGAAGCCCGTCGAACCAGGTCAGGTGGGTGGCGTCGCGGGCCAGGTATCGGCGCGGCCCGCAGCGCTCCTGACCGTGGTGGATGCCAGCCGCGGCGATCTCCCCGCCGGGCGAGCGTGCGCGCCACGCCGTCGTCGGGTCGAGCGCGAACGAATCCGCCACCGCGCTCAGCTCGACACTGAGCCGCTCCTCGCTGAGCGAGGTAGCGTTCACCGCTATCGCGTACAGATGCACTCGATCCCCCCGGGTGTGTTCTGTCTTTACCTAACGCCGATGTTACTCCAAGTACCCGGCAACGTTCTCGGGCAATCGGGCTGGCGCTCGCGCCGCGATCAGAACAGGTGAGTGCTCGGCTCGGGAGGCTCAGTCGCCGCTGCCACGCAGACCGGCGATCGCGAGCGCGGCCACACCCTCGCCGCGCCCGACGAAGCCCATCCCCTCGCCGGTGCTCGCCTTGACGTTGACGCGTCCGACCTCGAGACCGAGCACCCCCGCGAGTCGCTCGCGGATCGCCTGCCTGTGCGGCGCGAGCTTCGGCGCCTCCATCACGACGGTGCAGTCCACATTGACGATCTCCAGGCGCGCGTCGAGCACGTTGCGCACGACGGCGGCGAGCAGCTGCATCGAGTCGGCGTCGCGCCAGCGCTCGTCGCTGTCGGGAAAGTGCGCGCCGATGTCTCCCAGGCCGGCGGCGCCGAGCAGCGCGTCGATCACAGCGTGCGCAAGCACGTCGGCGTCTGAGTGACCGTCGAGGCCGAGCTCGTATTCGATCTCGACGCCGCCGATCAGCAGGCGGCGCCCGGCTGCCAGGCGATGGGAGTCGAAGCCGATCCCGACGAACGTCATCGCCGCGATGCTTCAGAGGACGCGCTCGTCTCGCCGATCGGCACGAGACGTCGCGCACGACCTTCGAACACGCACAGCTCGCGGACCCCCACCTCGTCGAGCAGCTCCAGCGCCCGCTCGTAGTCCGCGCCAACGTCCTGCGGGCGGTGGGCGTCGCTCGACAGCGCCACCGGCGACGCCCGCGTCGACGCACATCTCCAGGAAGGCCCGCGACGGGTAAAGCTCACCGGCGGGCTTGCGCAGCCCGGCGGTCGACACCTCGACGGCGATGCCGGCTTCGGCGATCGCTTCGACCGCCGGCTCGTAGTAGCGACGCAGATCGCCCGCGGGCGTGCGTCGCGGGCCGCTTCGAGCTCGGTTGGTGGACGGTTGGGGTGGGGTGGGTCGGTTCCCAATACTTCACGAGGTCCGGATGTGCGGCGATGTCGAACAGCCCGCTGCGAGCGGCCTCGGCGATCGTCTCGAAGTATCGGCGCCAGACTTCCTCGGGCTGAACGACGCCGAGTCCCAGACGCTGTAGTCGTCCATGTCGACGGCGCCCTCGCGCAGGAAGTGCACGGAGCCGACGACGTAGTCGAAGTCGCGAGCCTCGAGCAGGTTGGCGGTACGGTCCTCGGCGCCGGGAACGAAGTCCGCCTCGATCCCCAGCCGCAGATCGGTCTGCTCGCGCACGAACGCGCAGTACTCGTCGAGATCGTCGTGTGCGTAGGTTTCCCAGAAGGGGTGGCGCCAGACGGTGAGCGCCTGCGCGAAGCGGTAGATGTGTTCGGAGACGCCGAGCTCGGCGATCCCTCGTTCCTCGGCCACCTCGCGGTAGCGCTCGACGTTCGCCTGCGTGTGGTATGCGGCGGCCTCGGCATCGCGGCCGTCGGGTCGGAGGTGGAGGTGGTAGTCGGTGAGCACGTCGACGGCTGCGATTCAAGCAGGATTCACGCGGAAGGCCGTGAGCTGGGATCGGCCCCGGATCGCCGCGCGAGCAGCAGCTCGGCGAGGGCGAGGTCGAGCGGCGTCGTCACCTTGAGGTTCTCGTCGCCGCCACGAACCACGATCACCTTGCCGCCGGCGCGCTCGATCAGCCAGGCGTCATCTGTTGCGCGAGCGAGCTCCGCGGCGGGCACGTCCAGGCCGTGCTCCAGTGCGGCGCGGCGGAACACCTGCGGTGTCTGCACCGCCCATAGCTCGCGACGCTCGAGCGTCTCGCTGACCGCGCCGTCAGCGTCGACGCGCTTGATCGTGTCGGTCACCGGCATCGCGGCGATCGCGGCGTGGGCGTCTGGGTCGCGCTCGAGCGCCGCGATCACGGACTCGGCCAGAGCCGGCGTCACGAGCGCGCGGGCGGCGTCGTGGACCAGCGACCGGATCCCCGGGGCCGACCGCGTCGAGCGCCCGCAGCACCGACTCCGAGCGCGTGGTGCCGCCGGCGACACAGACGACCGGCGGCGATCCGGGGGCCGCGATGTCGAGGTCCTCGGCGGTGATGTCGCAGTCGACCGGCATCGCGATCGCGACGCGCTCGACGCCGCTGGTCGCCCGCAGCGCCTGCACGCTCCAGGTGAACAGAGGGCGCCCGCCGAGCTCGACGAGCGCCTTCGGCCGGCCGGCTCCGAGGCGCTCGCCGCTGCCTGCGGCCACGATCAGCGCGACGGCCATCGCGAGGGGCGCTCGCGCACGCGGCAATTGTGCTGCCGCGTGCGCGAAAGCCTCGTTACTTGGCTCCTGCGGCCGCCATCTGGTGGTTGGCGGAGTCCTCGAGCAGATCGTCGAGGTAGCTCTCAGCCTCGTCCTCGTCCTTGTCGAGCGCGTACATCAGCTCTGAGGCGAGGATCTTCTTGGTGCGGGTGAACATCTGCTTCTCACCCGTGGAAAGCCCCTTCTCGCTCTCGCGCAGCGAGAGGTTGCGCACGACCTCGGCCAGCTCGTAGATGTCGCCCGTCTTGATCTTGTCGCGGTTGTGCTTGAACCGCCGGTTCCAGTTCTTGGGCATCTCTGAGACTTCGTCGCGCAGCACGTCGAGGACCTTCTTGACGGTTTCCTCGTCGATGACTCTGCGCAGGCCGGCGAGCGCTGCGTTCTCGGTGGGAACTCGTACGGTCATGTCGTTGTGAAGGATCTTGATCGTGAGGTACTCGCGGCGTTCGCCGAGGATCTCCATCTCCTCCTTCTTGAGTACCTTCCCCGCTCCGTGGTGGGGATACACGACATGGTCTCCGAGCTCGAACTCGATGTACTCGACTTCGCGGGTGACCTCGAGCTCCTCTTCCAGTACTGCTTCTTCAGTTGCTTGTGCGGGGATGATGTCCTCCTTCGTTGCGAGCGACGAGTGAGCCGCCCTTGAGTCAAGTCTGCAGGTAACGATCCACGAGGTTCAGCTCCTGCAACCTGCGCAGGCCCTCGCGGATGTCCTTGGCGCGGATCTCGCCCACACCCTCGACCGCCTCGAGATCCGTGTCGGTGGCAGCCAGCAGCTCGTCGAGGCCGCCGAATTCGCTCACGATCTGCGTGACGACCAGCTTGGGCAGTCGTGGGATGCGTCCGAGCACGCGGTAGCCGCGTGGCGAGACGGGATAGTCGAGTGTGTTCAGCTTGCGGTCGTAGCCGAGCAGCTCGGCCAGGCGCCCGAAGTCGAGCAGGTCCTGGTGTGCGAGCCGTCCGATCTCCTCGAGCGCGGCCGCGAACGCCTCGTCGGAGTAGTTGGACAGGTAGTCGCGCACGAGCGCGGACTTCTCTGCCGCCGCCCCGACCATCGTCTCCTCGAGCTGCATCTCGATCAGGCGGCCCTCGCTGCCGAGCTCGACGATGTAGCGCTCGATCTCGACGGCCATGCGGGTGACCAGCTCGGAGCGCTGCAGCACCGTGAGCACGTCGTGCAGCGTCGTGCCGCCCTCGAACTCGAGCGCCGTCAGCCGTGTGGAGACCTGGTCCAGGCGGGTGCGGAACTTGTCGAGCGTGGCGAGCGCCTGGTTTGCCTTGGCGAGGACGACCGGGATGTCCTCGAGGATGTACTTGACGCCGTCGACGTACACAGAGACGACCTCGCGCCGCTGCGAGATCGCGATCACCAGCGCGTCTGTCTGCTTGGAGACGCGCTCGGCGGTGCGGTGCCTGGTGCCGGTCTCGTGCGAGAGGATCGTCGGATCGGGCATCAGCTGCACGTTTGCCATCGTGATCTTGGTGGCGTTGGCGTTGAGGATGATCGCGCCGTCCATCTTCGCGATCTGGTACAGGAACGCGGGCGTGTAGTCGATGTCGAGCTTGATCCCGCCCGAGTTCAGGAAGCTGAGGTCTTCGGGCTCGCCGATGACGATCAAGCCCCCGGTGCGCGCGTGCAGGATGCTGTCAAGCCCCTCACGCAGAGCAGTCCCGGGCGCGATCATCTCCAACGCCCTCATCAGCCCTGGATCCGGTCGTACCTCGTTGTCTAGATCTTCGCCGGATCGTGGAGCCACGACCCATGATTCTAGGGCAATTATCAATCTCTTAGCAGCTCGTACACCGCGCCCATTCCTGGATTCAGGACGCGAGCACGCCGTCAGCCGTCGGGGGCCAGCGCTTCACGCGAGCGTGCCGCCGGCTCGGGGGCCGGCCGTAGCGAGCGCTCGGCGGCGGCCGGCCTGCGATCCTCGACGCGCGTCAGCGCGGGCGCCGTCGGCTCGGGCACCGTGTGCGGGCGCCCACCGGAGGGGCCGGCGGGCAGCGCGAGAGCGAGGGCTTGGCGCAGCGTCGCCGCCTCACACGCCTGTGGCCCGCTGTCGGGCGGCGCGATCACGTCTGCCAGACCATGCCTGGCGGCCTCCTGCAGGCGTCGCTCTGGGTGCCCCACCCAGCGCAGCTCTCCCGTAAGCCCGAGCTCGCCGAAGCATGCTCGCGGCTGCGGTGGGTGTGCCGTGTGAATCGGCACTCCGCGGCTTGCGCTCGCGACGGCCAGTGCGACCGCGAGGTCGCAGCCGGGCTCGTCGACGCGCACTCCGCCGACGACGTTCACGAACACGTCTGCGCCGCCGGTGCGTACGTTCCCGTGGCGTCCGAGGATCGCCAGCACGAGCGCCAGCCGGTTGCGGTCCAGACCCGAGACGACCCTGCGCGGCTGCTCGAGCTCGGAGGGCGCCACGAGCGCCTGGACCTCGACCAGCAGCGGGCGTGATCCCTCCATCGCCGCCAGCACCACGCTGCCAGGCGCGCGCGTCGCCTCGGCGACGAACCTCGCGGATGCGTCCAGGACCTCGACCAGGCCCCCCTGGCGCATCTCGAACAGGCCCGCCTCGTTGGTCGACCCGAAGCGGTTCTTCAGCGCGCGCAGCTCGCGGTAGGGACGCTCGCGCTCGCCCTCGAACTGCAGGACGCAGTCGACGAGGTGCTCGAGCACGCGAGGGCCGGCGAGCGCGCCCTCCTTGGTCACGTGGCCGACGAGGATCACAGCGATCCCGCGGGACTTGGCGAGCTCCATGATCCGCGCGGCGACCTCTCGCACCTGCCCGACCGAGCCCGGCGCGCCGGACAGGTCTGATGCGCGCAGTGTCTGCACCGAGTCGATCACGCATGCCTGCGGCGCGTGCGCAGCGAGCGTGTCGAGCACCACGTCGAGGTCGGTCTCGGCGAGCACCGGCACCTGCAGCGCGGCGCTTTCCCCGCTCCTGTCGGCGGCGGGGCTCAACACCAAGCGCTCGGCGCGTAGCCGCACCTGCTCGGCGGACTCCTCGCCGCTGACGTACAGCGTTCGATGACCGGCCTGCTGCAGATACCCGAGCACCATGTTGGTGAGCGTCGACTTGCCGATCCCCGGCGAGCCTCCCAGCAGCACCAGCGAGCCGGGCACGAGGCCGCCGCCGAGCACACGATCGAGCTCGCCGATGCCGGTGGACATGCGACTGACGGGGGCCGTCCCGACCTCCCTCAGTGGCAGCGGCACGACCTTCGCACCGCGCGTGGGCACGCCTGCGGGAGCGGCGCCGCCTGCGCGCTTGCGTCCGCCCCCCGCGCCCGCGCCGCCGGCATCGCTTCCTCGACGAGCGTATTCCACGCCTCGCAGCCAGGGCACTGACCGTGCCACTGGGCTGACTGAAAGCCGCACTCCGAGCAGCTGTGAACGGTGTCGCGGGCCATCTCGCCAGCGTAAGGGTCGGTGGGGACGCCCCGTCCATTGGCGGGGTAGGCGAGAAGATTCGCTTCTCAGCCGCCTTAGTGCATTTCAGCAGCGGATTTCCCGTCTTTATATCACCACGACGTGTTACTGTCCCACTTATGGGGTTCCTTGCATGAGCCGAGCGGCGAAGATGGACCGAATACGGGCAGTGTCGAGCGCGTTTACGCCCGGCGCGCCGGTAGGCCAACTCGAAATGCTCGCCGGCCGAGCCGACCAGCTCACCGACATCGTGAGTGCCGTGTCAATGCGGGGGCAGCACGTGGGCCTCTACGGCGAGCGGGGCGTAGGCAAGACGTCGCTGGCGACCGTCCTCGCGGAGTACTTCACGATCATCGGAGAGCTCTCCGGGCTGAAATCGGTAATCGTCAACTGCAGCACCGACGACACCTTCGCGTCGCTCTGGCACAACATCTTCACCGAGCTGGGCGTCGAGAGCGACGAGCGGCAGATCGCACCGGAGTATGTGCGCCGAGCCTTGCAGGCCCTCCCTTCGGCGAGCCTCATCGTGATCGACGAGCTGGACCGCCTCGAAGACGACGACACCCTGACAGCGCTGGCCGACACGATCAAGACGCTTTCCGATCACGCCGTCGAATCGACACTTGTTCTCGTCGGTGTCGCGCGGTCGATCGGCGAGTTGATCGGCGAGCACGCCTCCCTCGTGCGCGCGCTCGTCCAGATCGAGATGCCACGCATGAGGATTGAGGAGCTGGGCGCGATCGTGACGAAGGGCTGCAAGCAGGCCGACATCGCTGCGAAACAAGACGCGATCGGCGATATCGCCGCGCTCTCGGAGGGCCTACCCCATTACACCCACCTGCTTGCCCTTCACGCTGCTCTACGGACCGTCCAAGAAGACCGAGCGGAGATCACCGGCAGCGATGTTCAGCAAGCCATCCCAAAGGCGGTCGATCGGCACACGATCTTGAGCGACTACCAGCGCGCCACCCGAAGCGCCCGAAAGGACGCGCTCTTCTCGGAGGTCTTGCTCGCCTGCGCACTCGCGCCGAAGAATCAGCTCGGGTTCTTCACGTCGGGGTCAATCCGCGATCCGTTGGAGGTCATCGCGGGTCGCCGTATCGAGATCCCGGCTTTCTCGAATCACTTGAGCCAGTTCCTCGAGCCCGAGCGCGGCGCCGTACTACAGCGCGAGGGGTCATCCCGCCGCTACTTCTACCGGTTCGCTGACCCGATCTTCCAGCCCTACGTCATCCTCACGGGACTGTCGCGAGGACTAATCACGGACGAGCAGCTTCGGAAGCTCCAGAAACGCGACGAGGGGGAGCTTTCCACGCCGACCGCCTACGAGACCAGCTCGCCACAGCAGCTCTTCTAGCCCAAGCTCCTCCCCTCGGCGTGCCGCCACACGCCCATGGTTCCGTGCACAGTGCCCTGCCGGGGCTCTTCTCACTGCTGATCGAAGCTCGTACGCGCGGCTGCCTAGCAGCCGGGCCCTACTGCTCGTCCGGCTCGCCGATCTCCGGTCCGCCGGCGCCGTCGACTGGCGGCGCCTCGCCCTCGGCGAGATCCTCGCCGCCTTCGGCGCCGACGCCGACAGGCGTCTTCTGCTTCTTCGGCTGGACGATCGAGAGGCGCACCTCGCCCTCTTGGTCGCCCTCGGCGGGGTCGACCACGACGGTCGCGCCAGGCGTCAGCTGCTCGCGCAGCACGAAGTCGGCGAGCGGGTCCTCGATGTAACGCTGGATCGCGCGCCGCAGTGGCCGCGCCCCCATCGCCGGGTCCCAGCCCTTGTCGACGAGCAGGTCCTTGGCGGGCTCGGTCAGCTCCAGCTGCAGCTCGCGTTCGGCCATCGACTCGCGGATCCGCAGCAGCAGCAGCTCGACGATCTGCTTGATCTCCTCCTTCTGCAGCTTGTGGAAGACGATCACGTCGTCGATGCGGTTGAGGAACTCGGGACGGAAGACCTTCTTCAGCTCGCCCATGATGCGGTTCTTCATGTCGTCGTAGGTGATCCCGGTCTCGTCGTCGGAGACGGCGAACCCGAGCGGCGTGTTGCGCGCGATCTCGGCGGCGCCGATGTTCGAGGTCATGATCACGATCGCGTGGCGGAAGTCGACCGTGCGCCCCTGGGCGTCGGTCAGCCTGCCGTCCTCGAGGATCTGCAGCAGGATGTTGAAGACGTCGGGGTGCGCCTTCTCGATCTCGTCGAGCAGCAGCACGCTATAGGGCTTGCGACGCACGGCCTCGGTCAGCTGCCCGCCCTCGTCGTAGCCGATGTAGCCGGGGGGCGAGCCGACCAGACGCGAGACGGCGTGCTTCTCCATGTACTCGGACATGTCGATCCTGATCAGCGCTTCGTCGTCGCCGAACAGGAACTCGGCGAGCGTGCGTGCGAGCTCGGTCTTGCCGACGCCTGACGGGCCGAGGAAGATGAACGAGCCGGTCGGGCGCTTGGGGTCCTTGAGGCCGGCGCGCGAGCGCCTGATGGCCTTCGAGATCACCTCGATCGCGGGGTGCTGGCCGATCACGCGCTTGTGCAGTTCGTCCTCCATGCGCATCAGCTTCTGGGTCTCGGCCTCGGTCAGCTTGAACACGGGGATGCCGGTCCACATCGAGACGATGTCGGCGATCTCCTCCTCGCCGATCGACGGGCGTTCGCCGGTCTCGCCGGATTCCCACGCCTGCTCGAGCTCGCGTTTCTTGTTGGTCAGCTTGCGCTCCTTGTCGCGCAGCGCCGCGGCCTTCTCGAACTCCTGGGCCTCGATCGCGGCCTCCTTCTCGCGACGCGTCGACTCGACTTCGCCCTCGAGCTCGCGGTTGGCGGGCGGTGAGGTCATCGACTTGATGCGCATTCGCGAGGCGGCCTCGTCGATCAGGTCGATGGCCTTGTCGGGCAGGAAGCGGTCGGAGATGTAGCGGCTGGCGAGTTCGCCGGCGGCGCGCAGCGCCTCGTCGGTGATCTGCACCTTGTGGTGCTGCTCGTAGCGGTCGCGCAGGCCCGTGAGGATCTCGACCGTCTGGTCGATCGTCGGCTCGTCGACGCGGATCTGCTGGAAGCGACGCTCCAGCGCGGAGTCGCGCTCGAGGTACTTGCGGTACTCGTCGAGCGTGGTCGCGCCGATCGTCTGCAGCTCACCGCGCGCGAGCGCGGGCTTGAGGATCGAGGCGGCGTCGATCGCGCCCTCGGCGGCGCCCGCGCCGACGAGGTTGTGGAGCTCGTCGATGAACAGGATGATGTCGCCGCGCTGGGTGATCTCCTTCATCACCTTCTTGAGACGCTCCTCGAACTCGCCGCGGTACTTCGAGCCGGCGACGAGCGCGGCTAGGTCGAGCGTGTAGATCTGCTTGTTCTTCAGCAGCTCGGGCACCTCGGAGCTGGTGATCCGCTGGGCCAGGCCCTCGACGACGGCGGTCTTGCCGACGCCGGGCTCGCCTACGAGCACCGGGTTGTTCTTGGTGCGCCGCGAGAGGATCTGCATGATCCGCTCGATCTCGGTCTCGCGCCCGACGCACGGGTCGAGCTTGCCCTCGGCGGCGAGCTTCGTCAGGTTGCGGCCGAACTGGTCGAGCAGCTTGGAGGACTTCTTGCCCTCGCCGGCTCCCGCGCCGGCGCCGGCGCTGCCGCCGCCGGACTGGCTCTGGCGCCGGCCGCCGGGACCGGAGAGCATGCGGATGACCTCGTTGCGGATCTTCTCGGAGTCGGCGTCGAAGTCGAGCAGGATGCGCGCGGCGACGCCCTCGTTCTCGCGGACCAGGCCGAGCAGGATGTGCTCGGTGCCGATGTAGTTGTGTCCCAGGCTCAGCGCCTCGCGCAGGGCGAGCTCGAGCACCTTCTTGGCACGTGGCGTGAACGGGATCTGACCCGAGGTGACCTCCTCGCCGGAGCCCACGATGCGCACGACCTGCGCGCGCACCCGCTCGACGGTGATGTCCAGGCTCTCCAGCACACGCGCCGCCAAGCCCTCCTCCTCGCGAAGCAGTCCCAGGAGGATGTGCTCGGTGCCGATGTAGTTGTGCTTGAGCGTTCGCGCCTCCTCCTGCGCGAGAACGACGACCTGCCGGGCCCGTTCTGTGAATCGCTCGAACATGGTGTGATTCCTTCCTACCTGGGACGGTGCCTCAAGGGTGCTTCGTAGTGTTCGCGGTCCAAGTAACGCCTCCGAGGAGCAGTCTACCAACCGCCCACCCGGCCCTATTGGGGTCATCGGCAGGGTGGGGGTGCGGCTTGATCGCGGGACGCCCGCGCGCCGGCGTCGCGGTCAGTCGCGCATCGCCGGGAACAGCACGACCTCGCGGATCGACTCGCGGCCGGTGAGCAGCATCACGAGCCGGTCGATTCCCAGGCCGACGCCGGCGGTCGGCGGCATCCCCTGCTCGAGCGCCTGCACGTACTCCTCGTCGTAGGGCATCGTCTCGGCCTCGCCGTCGTCGGCCGACTCCACCCGCTCCTGCGCGGCGAAGCGCGCGCGCTGCTTGTCGGGGTCGATCAGCTCGCTGAAGCCGTTGGCGATCTCCATGCCACCGGCGAAGGCCTCGAAGCGCTCCACCAGCCCCCGCTTGTCCTCGGAGGCGTGCTCGCGCGCCAGCGGCGAGATCTCGTTCGGGTAGTCGATCACGAACGTCGGCCGCGTGAGACTCGGCTCGACGTACTTGGAGAGCAGATCGTCGGCCATCTCGAACCAGCGCTCGCCGGTCTTCACGTCGAGGCCGCGGTCGTGGATCGCGGCCGACAGCTCCTGCGCGGTCGCGTGTGCCATCACGTCGATGCCGGTGGCCTGCTCGATCGCGTCGACGAAGCCGATGCGCGGCCACGGCGCCGAGAAGTCGAGCTCGCCCGCGTATCCGACCGCTTCGGCGGCCGCGCGCACGATCGCTTCGGTGCGCTCCTCGGCGCCGCTGTAGTCGGCGTAGGCCTCGTACCACTCGACCATCGTGAACTCCGGGTTGTGCTTGTGCGAGACGCCCTCGTTGCGGAAGTCCTTGCCGAGCTCGTACACGCGCTCGAGGCCGCCGACGATCAGCCGCTTGAGGTACAGCTCGGTGGCGATCCGCAGGTACAGGTCACGGTCGAGCGCGTTGTGATGGGTGGTGAACGGGCGCGCCATCGCGCCGCCGTACAGCGGCTGCAGCACCGGCGTCTCGACCTCGATGAAACCGGCGGCGTCGAGCTGGCCCCGTACGGCTGAGACGATCCGCGCGCGGTCGATGAACAGCCGGCGTGTGTCCTCGCTCGCGATCAGGTCGAGCTCGCGGTGGCGATAGCGCGTCTCGACGTCCGCGAGACCGTGGTGCTTGTCCGGGGGCGGGCGCAACGCCTTACCGAGCACCTCGAACGCCTCGACGCGCAGCGACACCTCGCCGTGGCGGCTGCGCATCGCCGAGCCGTCGACGCCGATCAGGTCGCCCAGATCGAGCGACGTGAGCAGCTCGAAGCGCTCCTCGCCGAGGATGTCGACGCGCGCGTGCAGCTGGATCTTGCCGGTGCGATCGACGAGGTCGAGGAACGCCGCCTTGCCCGCGCCGCGCCGCGCGGCGATGCGCCCGGCGACGCGGTGGCGCTCGTCGGTTTCCTCGCCGGCCTGCAGATGCTCGTAGGCGGACAGGATCGGGGCGATCGGCTCGACGCCCGCGAACGAGTGCGGGAACGCGCCCGCGTCGGATGCGCGCACGCGCTCGGCCTTGGCCCGGCGCTCGGCGATCAGCTCGTCCAGGCCGTGCCTGCCCGGCTCGCTCGGCTCATCAGATCGATCGGACGGGCGGCGCTCCTCGGATCCGCTCATCGCGGCGAGCCTACTCGAGGCCGACGTCGATCTTGGTGATCTTGAGCTTGCGCGCGGGGCCGCGTGGGACCTTGACGGCGACGGTCTCGTTGCGCTTGTGCCCGATCAGCGCGCGGCCGACGGGAGACTCGTTGGAGAGCTTGTGCTCGTCGGGCTTGGCCTCGGCTGAGCCGACGATCGTGTACTTGACCGATTTGCCCGTCTTTTCGTCCTTGACGTGCACGACCGATCCGACCTGCACGACGTCGGTCGAGAGGTCCTTGGCCTGGATGACGGTCGCCATCCGCAGCTTCTCCTGCAGCTGGGCGATGCGGCTCTCGACCATCGCCTGCTCGTTCTTGGCGTCGTCGTACTCGGAGTTCTCGGAGATGTCGCCGAATTCCCGCGCCTCCTTGATGCGTTCGGCGACCTCCCGGCGCTTCTCGGTGGACAGCAGGTCGAGCTCGTCCTTGAGCTTCTGCAGTCCTTCGGGTGTGAGGATGACGTCCTTCGGCATGTGGTGGCGGGACTCGATTCCGGTTTGGTGGTCCGGTCGCGGCACACAAAACCCCGCTGCGAGCGGGGGCTTCGCCGGACCGGGAGGCATCGGCGAGCGCAGCAGTATAGCGTGGCCGACAGGCCCCGGTGAGGCGCGCCGGAGAGCCCCGCAGAGCGGCTATACGGTGAGCGCAGCCGGCCGGCAGGCGGCGTCGAGCAGCTCCTGCACCTGCACGAGCGTGGGCGCGCTCTGCAGCGATTCCTGCAGGTCCCTGGCGGCGCCGGCGTCGAGCTGTAGACGCGGCACATACCACGGGTAGAACTTGCGCAGGTAGCGGGTGGCGCGCTCCTCGCCGAGGTGCTCGACGGCGCGCGCGAGCGTCCACTGCAGCTCGCTGAGCACCTGCGCGCGGGTGGGTCCACGCTCGGGCTCGCAGGCCACCGGCGCGAGCAGCTCAGTGAACAGCCACGGGTTGCCGAGTGCGCCGCGGGCGAGCATCACGGCCGTGGCTCCGGTGGCGGCGAAGGCCCCGCGCACGCTGTCGGCGTCGTCCATGCCACCGGTGAGGATCACAGGCGCCGGCAGGGACTGGACGAGACGCGTCGCCAGCTCGTAGTCGGGCTGGCCTTTGTGGTGGACGGCCGCCGAGCGCGGGTGAAAGCCGATCGCCGCGACGCCCGCCTCGGCGACGAGCCGGTGGGCGAGCTCGAAGCCGCTGTCCTCTCCGGGCCTGACGCCCGAGCGCAGCTTGACGGTCACCGGCACGCGATCGCGACCGCCCGCGGCGTCACAGGCACCCTCGACGGCGGCGCGCGCGACGGCGAGCGCGAGCTCCGGGTCGTCGAGCAGCGCGGCGCCGGCACCCGTCTTGCGGACCTTGGGCACGGGACAGCCCATGTTGATGTCGATCGCGTCGGCGCCGCGGACGACGACGACGGCGGCGGCCTCGCGCATCACCGCAGGGTCTTCGCCGAACAGCTGGATCGATACGGGTCCCCCGGGGGCGGGCGCTCCGGGTTCCCGCTCGCGCGGGTCGATTCGCAGCATCTCGTTGCACGTCTTCTCGTTGCGGTGGTGGATGGCGTGCGAGGAGACCATCTCGGAGGTCGCCATGCCCGCGCCGTAGCGCTTGGCCTGCAGCCGCACGAACCAGTTGCCGATGCCTGCGAGCGGCGCGAGCAGCACGCGGTTGGGCACGCGCAGCGGGCCCAGGTCCCAGCTTTCGTCGAGTCGCGCGGGCGCCGACATCAGCTGTTGCGCTCGTGCAGTAGGCGCAGGCCGGTGAGCGTCAGCAGGTCGTCGACCTCCTCGATCTCCTCGGTGTAGGGAACGACCAGGCGCGCGAGACCGCCGGTGGCGATCACCTTGGTGCGCTCGCCGAGCTCGTCGTAGAGGCGACGCAGGATCGCGTCGATGGCGCCGGCATAACCGAACACCACGCCCGAGCGAATCGCGTCGACGGTGTTCTTGCCGATCACGCTGCGCGGTGGCGCGAGGTCGATCTTGGGCAGCCGCGCGCCGCGTTCGGAGAGCGCTTCGAGCGATATCTCGATGCCGGTCATCAGCGCGCCGCCGACGTAGTCGCCCTCGCGGGAGACCACGTCGAAGGTGGTCGCGGTGCCGAAGTCCACGCAAACCGCGAGCGCTCCGAAGCGCTCGCGGATCGCGACGGCGTTGACGAGCCGGTCGGCGCCGATCTCGCGGGGATTGTCGTAGCGGATCGCCATGCCGGTCTTGGTGCCGGGACCGACGGCGAGCATCTGGTGTCCGAGATAGCGCTCTGCCATGGCGGTCCACTCCGGCTCGAGCTGGGGCACGGTGGAGGACACGATCGACGCGTCGATATCGTCGAATCCGTACCCACGCAGGTCGAGCAGGCTGCTCAGCGCGGCGCCGAGCTCGTCGGCGGTGGACTGGCGCACGGTTGCAAAGCGCCAGTGCTCGAGCAGCTGCTCGCCCGCAAAGGCCCCGAAATGGGTCTGCGTGTTACCGACGTCGACCGCGAGCAGCATCGCTGAGCATTATGCTCGGCGCAACCGTGACCGCGACTGCTCCCAAGCTGTACGTGCAGCCCGCGTCGCATCCATGCGCTGCAGTCGAGGCGGCGCTGGCGCTGAAGTCGATCGCCTACGAGCGCGTCGACCTGATGCCGATGAGCCAACTGCTCGTCGGTCCGTTGCGCTTCGGCGCCACCAGGGTGCCCGGCATGCGGATCGGCTCCGAGCGCGTGGCGGGCTCGCGCGCGATCATGCGCGCGCTCGACTCGTTGGCGCCCGAGCCGCCGCTGCTGCCGCCGCCGGGCGATCCCCGCTACGCGCGCGTGCTCGAGCTCGAGCGCTGGGGCGACGAGGTGTTCCAGGCGGTGCCGCGCAGGCTGCTCCCGGCCGGGTTCGTGCGGCGCCCGCAGGCGATGGAGTCCTACCTGGGAGACGCGCGTCTGCCATTGCCCGTGGGGGTGCTGCGTCGCGCGGCTCCCGTCGTGGCACGGCTGCTGTTCGCAAAAAGCCGGCACCGCGATGGCGAGGCGCGCGCCGACCTGGCCGCGCTGCCGCGCCAGCTCGAGCGCATCGACGGTTGGATCGCCGAAGAGCTGCTGGGCGGCGATCAACCCAACGCCGCCGACCTGCAGATCGGCGCCAGCATCCGGCTGCTGATGAGTGTCGTGGACGTGCGCCCGCTGATCGCCGGGCGCCCGGCCGCGCAGCTCACGCGCTACTTCCCGCCGATCGCCGGCGAGCTCGAAGCGGGCGCGCTGCCGCCTGAGTGGCTCGCCTCGTCGGCCGCGGAGCGCGCGAACCAAAACGCGGGCTGATGAGCTGCCGCGCCGCACGCGCGGCGCCGGGAGATCAGAATCAGGCGCGAGCCAGGATCAACTGCCGAGGAGAAGAAGATGCAAGCTGTCCGCACCCCAGATGAGCGCTTCACCGATCTGCCCGACTGGAGCTTTGACTCGCAGTACGCGCAGGTCAGCGCCGACGGCGACACCGTGCGCATCGCCTACGTCGATGAGGGCCCGCGCGACGCGCGCGTCGCGCTGCTGCTGCACGGCGAGCCGTCGTGGTCATATCTCTACAGGCACATGATGCCGCCGCTGCTCGCCTCGGGGATGCGCGTCGTCGCCCCGGACCTGATCGGCTTCGGGCGCTCGGACAAGCCGAGCGAGCGTGAGGACTACAGCTACGACCGCCACATGCAGTGGCTGGCCGGTCTCGTGGTGGAGCACCTCGATCTGCACGGCATCGTGCTGTTCTGCCAGGACTGGGGCGGGCTGCTCGGGCTGCGTCTGGTTGGCGAGCACCCCGAGCGCTTCGCCGGGGTGGTGGCATCGAACACGATGTTGCCCACCGGCGACCGCGATCCGGGCGACGCGTTCCGCGCCTGGCGTGAGTACTCCCAGAGCGCCGAGGACCTGCCGATCGGAAAAATCGTCAACGGCGGCACGCACCGGGAACTCTCAGAGCAGGAGATCGCCGCGTACGACGCGCCGTACCCCGACGCCAGCTTCAAGGCCGGCGCGCGACAGTTCCCGACGCTCGTACCGATCACCCCGGATGACCCGGCGGCGCCGGCCAACCGCGCCGCGTGGGAGGTGCTGAAAGGCTTCAAGGCGCCCTTCGTGTGTGCGTTCGGAGACTCCGACCCGGTCACTCGCGGTGCGGATGCGGTGCTCGAGAAGCTGATCCCAGGCGCGGCGGGACAACCGCACGAGACGCTGGCGGAGGTTGCGCACTTCTGCCAGGAGGACGGCGGACCGCGTCTGGCAGAGATCGTGATCGAGCTCGCCGGCCGCCTCAACGGCGCCACCTGAGCGCCCAGCACACCGGCGCGCGCGCCGCAAACCGGCCCGCGCCGAGGTGACAGCCAGCGCTGCGATAGTGGGTCCTCGGCGCTACAGTCGCGGTGGCGAAAGGACGATGCGCCGCGCGGACGCCGGCGCACCGTCAACCCGATGCGCACGCTCGATCCGCAATCCCTGACCAAGCACGTCGACCGCCTCTATCGTGCGGCGTGGGCGTTGTGCGGATCTCGCGAGGATGCCGAGGACCTCGTCCAGGAGACGTTCGCGCGCGTGCTCTCGCGACCGCGCGTGCTGCAGGGCGATGACGAGCTGTACTACCTGATGCGCGTACTGCGCAACACGTTCCTCACCAGCCTGCGCACCGCCTCGCGTCGCCCGGCGAAAGGCGCGGTGATCGAGGACGTCGTCGCAGCGGATCCCAGGCCGACCAACCGCCCGGAGCAGGCATACGAGGTACAAGAGGTCTACGAGGCGATCTCGCGACTGCCGGACAACTTCCGGATGGCACTGGTCGCCGTCGACGTCCTCGGCCTCTCCTACAGGGAGGCAGCACGGGCGCTGCGCGTGCGCGAGTCGACGCTGACGACGCGTGTGTTCCGAGCGCGCAAGCAGGTAGCCGCGGGACTCACCGGAGAGCCTGCGCAGGAGAAGCAGCTGGCCGAGACCGGGCGGGAAGGCACCGGCGCCAGCGGAGTCTCTTACAGTGAGGAAAATCCATCATGAGCGAGAAATCACCCCCAACAGAGTCCGAGCTCGTCGACTTCGTGCGCTCGATCGACGTGGCCGCTCCGCCGGAGCTGCACCGCCGGATCGACGCGATGGTCACCGGCTCCTCCCCAGCGCGCGACCGGCGCCAGCGGCGGCTGCGCTTTGGCGTCACCGGTGCGCTGGCAGCCGCGGTGATCGCGGTGGTGCTGGTGATCGCGACCTCAGGCGCCAGCTCCACGCTGACACTGCACACCGCGGTCGCGCTCACGCAGCGAGCCCCGACGATGCCCGCTCCGGCCGAGAGCCCGAGCGAGGACGGGACGCTCGCGGCTCACGTCGAAGATGTGGCGTTCCCGTACTGGGAAGACCGAGGCTGGCGGGCGTCGGGCGAGCGCGTCGACCGCGCCGCCGGGCGCAGCGTCACGACGGTCTTCTACCACGGTGCCCACGGCCAATGGGTCGGCTATGCGATCGTCGGCGGCACGCCGGCGCCGAGCGTCAGCGGCGGAGTCCTCGTCAAGCGCGGCGGCGTGCCCTACCGGTTCACCGTAACCAACGGCGTCAAGGTGATGACGTGGCTTCGCAGCGGGCATCTTTGCGTCGTCGCCGGCCACGGCGTCAGCAACGCCACGCTGCTGTCGCTGGCAAGCGGCGTTGGCAAGGGTGCGCACGCCGCCTGAGCTGCGCGGCGCTCTCGGCCGCCTGCTGCGCGCGCCGCTCGAGCTCTAGCCCCCAGGCGTGTCCAGCGGGCGCCCGGCCCAGCGCACGCCCTCCTCGAGCGACAGCGTCGCCAGCGCGTCGGCGAGCCGCCGGCGGTCGGGAGTGCGCAGCTCGAAGTCCAGCTCCAGAGCCGGAATCAGCACGAAGCGACGCGTCAGCAGCTGCTCGTGCGGCAGCGTCATCAGCTCGTCGGAGAGCTCGAGCTCGCCGAGCAGCAGTACGTCGATGTCGATCGCGCGGGGACCGTGACGGACGCCGTCGCCGCCACGGCCGAGCTCGCGCTCCACTCGCTTGACCGCGTCGAGCAGTGCGAGCGGCTCGAGCGCGGTCTGCACGCGCACGCATGCGTTCAGGAACGACGGCTGATCGATCACCTCGCCGACAGGGTCGGTGTCGTAGGTCGAGGAGCACGCCAGGACCGTCACGCCCGCGCGTGGCAGCGCGTCGACCGCGCGCTGCAACCGGGTACGGCGCCCGCCGACGTTGCTACCGAGCCCGAGCAGCCCGACGCGTTGCGTGTTGGCGCTCATCGAGCGGACGCTAGCGCTCGAGCTGTCAGCTGCGCGTCGTCTCGACGCCCGCCGAGACTGCCTTCTCGCCCATGATCTGGGCGAACGGCAGGAGACCGGACAGTGGCCGCAACATCACGGTGAAGTCGGCGATCAGGCCCTGCTCGTCGAACCGCAGCAGGTCGATGCCCTCGAGCTCCTTGCCCGCGACGCTCGCCTTGAAGATCAGCGCGTGAGCACCGTCCATGGCGAGCTCGTCGGTGTAGCGGAAGTCCTCGAACGTCTGCGCCACCAGTCTCAGCAGCCCCATGACGGTGTCGCGCCCCAGAAACGGATGGAAGGTCACAGGGCTGTGGAAGACGATGTCGGGGGCGAGCAACTCGCGCGCCGCCTCGATGTCCTGGCGCTCGACGGCGGTCCTGAAGGCTGAGGCGGTACTCACGATCAGCCCTCCGCTTCCCGCCACACCTCGACGGAGACTTCGTCGACGCTCAGCGCGATCGGCGGCTCCGGCTTGGCGGCCTTGACCCACACGCCCTCGAGATCGTAGTCGGCGAGCAGGCGGTCGGCGATCGTGCTGCACAGGCGCTCGAGCGTCTTGTGCGAGCGCTGCTGGGCGATCAACGCGACCAGCTGGCAGACCTCGGCGTAGTCGACGGTGTCCTCGAGCGCGTCGGTTACGGTCGCGTCGGTCTCGCCGATGTCGAGACGCAGATCGAGCACCAGCCGCTGACCGACCTCGCGCTCCGCCTCACTCACGCCGTGGTGGGTGTACAGCGACAGACCGGTGATCTCAACCGTGACCGACTCGGCCGTCTCCTCACGATCATCGTCGAGCTCGCCGTCGTCCTCTAGCTCGTCTGCGTCGTCGTCCCCCTCGGCGTCCATCGCCCGCCCAACGTAGCAGCAGCGACCGCCAGCGCGCCGCGAACCGGAGCAACGTCGTGCACGCGAAACACGCTCGCGCCGCGCTCGAGCGCGAGCACGTTCGTTGCGATCGTTCCCGGCAGACGGCGCGCCGGCTCCACGGGCTCTGTCTCGCCGGCGGCGTCGGCCTGGATCCGCCCCAGGAAGCCCTTGCGCGAGGTCCCGATGACGAGCGGCCTGCCGAGCACCGTCAGCTCGTCCAGCCGGTCGAGCAGCTCGAGGTTGTGCGCGACGGTCTTGCCGAAGCCGATGCCGGGGTCGAGCATGATCTGCTCCTCGCGCACGCCCGCGCCGACCGCGAAGCGCAGGCGCTCCTCGAGGAACGCCCTGACCTCGTCGACCACGTCTTTGTATCGAGGCCCACCCACCCCGCTCTGCATCGTCCGCGGCTCGCCGAGCATGTGCATCAGACAGCATTCGACGCCTTGCTCGGCGATCAGCCCGGCCATCGCCGGGTCGCCGCGCAGAGCCGTCACATCATTGACGATCGTCGCGCCGGCCTCGATAGTCGCGCGCGCGACCGCTGCCTTGGACGTGTCGATCGAGACCCGCGCGGCGAGATCTGCCGCCGCGACCCCCGCCAGCACCGGCAACACGCGCCTCAGCTCCTCGTGCTCCGACACCGGCTCGGCCCCCGGCCGCGTCGACTCGCCGCCGACGTCGAGGATGTCGGCCCCTTCCTCGACCAGCCGCCGCGCATGCGCGATCGCCGCGTCGGCATCGAAGAACTCCCCACCGTCCGAGAACGAGTCGGGCGTCACGTTGACGATCCCCATCAGGCGGTAGTGGGGTCCACCCCCCGCGTCACTCATTCCTCAAACCAAGGCTGTATAGCCATAGTGGGACAGACTGCAAGGCCCAGGCACACTCCGCGCAGCCGCACCAGCACCGGCAGGCGCGAGGAGGCAGTCGTCAGACCGGCTCAGGCCGTTCTTGGTCCGTCGCCCGTATCTCCGCGGTGCCGCCGGCGAGGCCGGGGCGCGGGATCGGGCGGGGTGCCTCACGCTCGGCACGGTCGACGGCGGTCGGCGGCGCCGGCAGCTGGGGCTTGGTCTCCTCCTCGACGCCGAACACTTCCTCTTCGCTCTTGCCTTCAAGCAGCGCGAGGAACTCCTCCTTCTCGATCGTCTCGCGCTTGACGAGGATCTCGGACATGTTCTTGAGGTCGTGCTGGTGCTCGGTCAGGATCGTGCGCGCGCGAGTGTGTGCGGCCTCGATGATGCGTCGCACCTCGTCGTCGATCTCGCGGGCGATCTCGTCGGAGTAGTCGGGCTCGGTCGAGAACTCGCGACCGAGGAATGGCTGGCCGTGGTCGTGGCCGAACACGCGAGGGCCGAGCTTTTCGCTCATGCCGAAGCGCATCACCATCTGCTTAGCGGTGGCGGTGACCTTCTCGATGTCGTTGGAGGCGCCGGTTGTGATCTCGCTGAACACGAGCTCCTCCGCAGCGCGTCCTCCGAGCGTCATCGCCATCGCGTCCTCGAGCTCGGCGCGCGTGGTCAGGAAGCGATCTTCCTGGGGCATCGAGATCGTGTAGCCGAGCGCCTGCCCGCGGGATATGACCGAGATCTTGTGCACCGGGTCGGAGTGCTCGAGGAAGTGGCCGACGAGCGCGTGGCCCATCTCGTGGAAGGCGGTGATCAGGCGCTCTTTCTCGCTCATCACGCGCGTCTTCTTCTCGGGGCCGGCGATCACGCGCATGATCCCCTCCTCGAGCTCGACCTGGCCGATCTCACGCTTGCCCGTGCGGGCGGACAGCAGCGCGGCCTCGTTGATCAGGTTCGACAGGTCGGCTCCGGTGAAGCCCGGTGTCTGTCCGGCGAGGGCGTCGATGTCGATGACCTTCGCCAGCGGCTTGCCGCGCGTGTGCACCTCGAGGATCTTCGCCCGGCCCTTGCGGTCGGGCCGGTCGACGGCGATCTGCCGGTCGAAGCGCCCGGGACGCAGCAGCGCCGGGTCGAGGATGTCGGGCCGGTTGGTGGCCGCGATCATGATGATGTTGTCCTTCGCCTCGAAGCCGTCCATCTCGACGAGCAGCTGGTTGAGCGTCTGCTCGCGCTCGTCGTGACCGCCGCCGAGGCCGGCGCCACGGTGGCGCCCGACGGCGTCGATCTCGTCCATGAAGATGATGCACGGGCTGTTCTGCTTGGCCTGCTCGAACAGGTCCCGCACGCGCGAGGCGCCGACGCCGACGAACATCTCCACGAAGTCCGAACCGGAGATCGAGAAGAACGGTACGCCCGCCTCGCCGGCGACCGCGCGCGCCAGCAGCGTCTTGCCGGTGCCGGGCGGCCCGTACAGCAGCACGCCCGTCGGGATGCGCGCGCCGAGCGCCTGGAACTTCTTGGGGTTCTCGAGGAATTCCTTGATCTCGTGCAGCTCCTCGACCGCCTCGTCGACCCCGGCGACGTCGCGGAAGGTGATCTTGGGCGAGTCGGCGGACATGCGCTTGGCACGTGACTTGCCGAACGACATCACTTTCGAGCCGCCGCCCTGCACCTGGTTCATCAGGAAGATCCAGAACCCGAGGAACAGCGCAAACGGCAGGATGTACGTGAGCAGCCCCAACAGCGCGCTGCTCTTTTCGGATTCGATGTTGAACGGAACGCTGTCTTTTTCGAGCGTCGCGATCAGCTCGGGCGAGGCCTGTTCGATGTACCCGATTTCATAGCTTTCCTTGTGGCCTTTGGCGTTGACCTTGACTTCCAACGCTTTGCCCTTGTTCTTGAACTCGACCGCTTCGACTTCGTGTTTCGGAAGTTCCTTAGCGACCAGCCCCTGGTAGCTGTGGGCAGGCTTGTTACTACTCGGGTTGACGAGTTTGACCGCGAGGAACGCCAGCACCACCACGATGAGGATTGGGAATGCGGCGCTCTTGAAGAAACGGCTCATGGCTGATCCCTGACAGTTCTGGCAGCGGCTGAAATCGCGGTAACCAGTGCCCTAGCGTACCATGCGGCACTCAATTTTCCGGGGGTTGAAGGCCCACCCGCCCGGCCTGCGCGCCCGCCCCGCGCGCCGTCGCCCGAGCGCGCCGCGCGACGCAGGACGCCGGTTTCTAACGCTCGAGAGCGGCCACGAACGGCAGGTTGCGATAGTGCTCGGCGCAGTCGAGCCCGTAGCCGACGACGAAGCGATTGGGGATCTCGAAGCCGACGTAGCGCGTGGGCAGATCGACCTTCCGTCGTTCCGGCTTGGTCAGCAGCGCGCACACCTCGAGCGTGCGGGGGTTGCGCGAGCCGAGGTTGCGCAGCAGGTACTGCAGCGTCAGGCCGGAGTCGACGATGTCCTCGACGATCAGCACGTCGCGGCCTTCGATCGAAGCGTCGAGGTCCTTGAGAATGCGCACGACGCCGGAGGAGTCGGTCGCGGATCCGTAGGAGGCCACCGCCATGAAGTCCAGCTCGACCGGAATCTCGATGCAGCGCATCAGATCCGACAGGAAGAACACCGCGCCCTTCAGCACGCCCACGAGCAACAGCGGATTGGATCGCTCCGCCTGGTAGTCGCGTGAGATCTGCTCGCCGAGCTCGACTACGCGCCGCTGCAGATCCTCGGCGCTGACGAGCACATCCCCCAGGCCGGGCTCGCTGGGCAGGCTCGCGGTGCTGGCCACGCCTCGGAGTCTAGTGATCGCCCGGCGGCTGCCCGCGAGGCTGCTCGCCGGGCTGCTCCTGCGAGGCGTCTCGCGGCTCGAGCTCGACCATCTCGAGGATGCCGCCGCGGATCACGGCGCTCGCATGGCCACCGACGTGCAGCTCGGCGCCGCCGCCGCGGCGCCCCAGCGCGATCAGCTCCTCAACGCGCGCGCCGGCCTGCGGCACGTAGGCGCCGGTGGCGTCCTCCGCGAGGCGCACCACGATCATGCGCGCGAGCGCTGTCGGCAGCTCCTGCAGTCGCGCGAGCGCGATGCTCGAGCGCCCCGCGAGCTCCTCGCTGACGAGACCGTCGAGCAGCTCGGTCTCCTCGCGCAGCAGCGCTGCCGTCCTCAGCACGCTCGCCTCCGCCGCCGGGTGCACCGCGCGCAGCGCCGGCACGAGCCTCGTGCGCACCCGCGCGCGGGCGAAGCGCTCGTCCTCGTTGCTCTCGTCTTCGCGCCAGCGCAGACCTCGCGCCACGCAGTACGCGGCCGTCTGCTCGCGGGTCACCGTCAGCAGCGGGCGGATCAGCCTGCCCTCGCTCGCCACCATCCCCAGCAGCGCGCGCCGTCCGGGTGAGGCGGCGAGCCGATACAGGATCGTCTCGACCTGATCGCTCGCCGTGTGCCCCGCGGCGATCAGCGCGTCGCGCTCCCGCGCCACGCGCTCGGCCTCCGCGTAGCGCACCTCGCGCGCCCAGGCCTGCAGGTTGCCCGACGGCGGCGCCGGCGCCGGCTCCTGCGCCGAGGCAGCTTCCGTGGGGGCGCTCAGGGGCCGGCGCCCGGCAGCGCGCTCGATCCGTACAACCTCGAGCTCGGCACCGAGCTGCTCGCACAGCGCCGCGCAGTGAGCGGAGTCCGCGTCGGAGCTCTCACGCAGGCCGTAGTTGACGTGCAGCGCGCTCACCGACGCATGGCCGAGCAGCGCCACGGCCACGTCGAGCAGGCACGTCGAGTCGCGCCCGCCGGACAGCATCACCACGACCGGCCGGTCCCGCGCGAACAGCGCGCCGGCGCGCACCTGCTCGCGAACCTGCTCGCTGATCATCGCCGCGCCTACGCCTTCCGGGGCGAGACCGCGAACAGCTCGGTCGGCTCAGGGAAGCCCTTCAGGCGCACCTCGCCGATGCGCCTGAAGTCGAGCCCGTCCATGCCCTCGGCCAGCTCGACCACCGCACGCGTGACCAGTACCTCGCCCCCACCCGCGCGCGCCACCACGCGCGCCGCCTGGTTGACGTCGCGCCCGTAGTAGTCGCCGTCGCGATACAGCACCTCGCCGTAGTTGATGCCGATCCGCGGCAGCGGATCGCCGTCGGCGATGCCGGCGCCGAGCTCGACCGCCCAGCCGGTCAGCGCCGCGGCGTCCGAGCCGACGACCATCACCTCGTCGCCGAGCGTCTTGATCACCCTCGCATCGACCGGCAGCGTCTGCTCGACCGTCTGCACGAAGCGCTCCACCGCGCCCAGCGCCGCCTCGTCGCCGCGCTCAACCGTCAGCCGCGCATACCCCGCCAGGTCGGCGAACACGATCGCCACCCGCAGGCGCCCCTCCTCGAGCGCGTCCGCGCCGAGATCGGCCTCCATGTGGCCGATCATGTCCTGCTCCACGAACTGCGCCAGCAGCCGACCGTGGAGGTAGTTCATGAACGGCGCCGCGAACGGGAGCGTGTCGCGCATCAGCCCCTCCATCTCGTCGGCGATCTCCACGCTGGCGACCCCTGAGCGCATCAACGGCTCGTGCACGTACAGGTGGATCAGTCGCACCTCCGCGTCCGCGATCTGGGCCACCGCCTGACCGTACACGCGCATCAGCTGCAGGAACGCCGGCAGCGGCAGGCCGGCGTCGAGCACCGCCGCTGCATATTTGAGGATCTGCAGATCCTCGTCGGAGAACCCGTCCGGAGGCAGCGCACCGAGCCCCATGGTCGTATACAGACGCTCGATCAACCCTGCGTCGAGCCCGCTCTGGCGCGAGGCCTCGCGCAGCGGATGGCGCGGACCCGGGCTGCTCAGCAGGTTCTCCAGCGGCCCCACCGCCAACTGGCCGTTCTCGCCGGCGCGCTTGATCTGCTCGAGCGTGTGTCCGCGCGCTCGCAGCCTCGCGATCACACGCGCATACGCGGCCGCCGCCGGAGTCCAACGCCCGTCGAAGCCCGGGATCAGGCCGCCGTCCACCCAGCGCTTGATCGTCGCCGGCGACACGCCGGCGCGCGCGGCCACCTGGGCGAGCGTCAACTCGCCCGTCTCGCCGACGGGATCATCCGTGGGCTCGACCACTCAGCAGCGCGACGCGACGGGCAGGAGGTGGACGGGCATCCCCTACAAAGTCTAAAGTCGCCGCCCTTGTCGCACAGCGACCCCATCCACCTGCACCCCACCGCGCCGCTCGCCGACCGCGTGTTGCTGCCCGGCGACCCCGGGCGCGCCCTCGCACTCGCCCAAGCGCTGCTCGTCGAGCCACGCATGTTCAACCACAACCGCGGCCTGTGGGGATACACCGGTGCGGCGCCCGACGGCCAGCCGCTGACGATCCAGTCCACCGGGATGGGCGGACCGTCGGCGGCGATCGTGCTGAGCGAGCTGATCGCCCTCGGCGTGCAGCGCGCGATCCGTGTCGGCACCTGCGGCGCGCTCGCCGAGCAGCTCGCGCTTGGCGACCTCGTGATCGCACGCGAGGCGATCTGCGCCGACGGCACCTCTCGCGCGCTCGGCGCCGGTGAGCGCGCGAGCGCCGATCGAGCACTGAGCGACACGCTCGCCGCATGCGCTCCCGCCGCGTTGCAGGGCACGATCGTCAGCGTCGACCTGTTCTACGACACCGACGAGCGCACCCACCGAGCCGACGCGGTGGCCGTGGAGATGGAGGCCGCGGCGCTGTTCGCCAAGGGAGCCGCAGCGTCGATCGCGGTTGCGTGCCTGCTGACCGTCTCCGACACCTTTGACGCGCAGCAGGCGCGCGTGCGCATCGAGGACGAGTCGCTGCTCAGCGCGTCCGAGACCATGGGTCGGGTCGCGATCGCCGCCCTGGCGAGCTGACCGCTCAGGCTTTGCCCGCCCGCGCGCGCGCTTTTGCCGCGGGTTTGGGTTTGGCTTTGGTTTTGGTTCTAGCCTTGGCTTTGCCTGCACGCGTCTGCGACGTCGCGACTTTGGCTTCGCGCGGTGGCGCCGCCGCGTGATCGAGCCTCTCGGTCACCCGCTGCAGCTGGGCCTCGATCGCCGACAGGCGCTGTGCGATCTCCGAACGGTCGCTGCCGGCCGGGCCCAGCGCCCTGTCCAGGCGCTCGACGCCATCCTCGATGCCCTCCAGGCGCAGTGACACCGAACGCAGACGCCGGGTCAGCCTTTCGATGTCCGCCGCCGAAGGGATGTTGAGCGCCCCCATCGCGACCTCCTGCGCCTGCGCCGCCTTCTCGCGCGCATCGAATGCGCGCCCGATCGCCCCCGTCAGCACGGGGTTCTCCAACAGCTCCGACAGTGCCTTGCCGAGTCGATCCTCGGTGGTGGTGCCGAGTCGCTCACGCAGGCTCCGTGCGACATGGCTTGCGTCGGACATGCTCTGGGTACTCCCGGTGTCGAATGGATGGAACCCGATGCAAGGATACGGTGCAACGATGCCCCAGCAGCTGTTCGTCTTCATCCAACTCGAGTTCCCGTGGAAGCTCGGCCCCGCGGACGGCCGCTATCTGATCCGCCGCAACGACGACGGTGAGCCCGAGCACGTGGTTGTGCTAGGGACACTCGAGGCCACCGGCAGGCCGATCGGGGCGCCCGCCGGCGCCGGGCGCAGCGGCGTGTGGCTGCCGCCGCGCCTGCGAGCGCGCCCTCGCAGTGTCGCCGCCGAACCGGAGCCGGCGCCCGTGTCCACGACCCGCGTCACGGTCATCGACCCGATCTCGCTGTCGGCCGAGAGCCAGGCCCGCGCGTGGCTCGCCGAGCTCGATCGCGAGCGCGAGGTCGGCGCGGCCGTCAAGGTCGTCAACCGCGTGATCCATGCGCACCGAATCGCCGCCGCCGACCCCTCTGTGCATGAGGTCGCAGTCTCTCAGGCGCTGGTGATCAGGGCCGGATGGGGCGAGGGCGAGCAGGTCGCGGACGGCCGCTGGCTGCACGCCCGCGGCCTGCCGTGGCACGACGGCCGCAGTGCCGGCGCAGGCCCAGCCGCCGCGCGCCGCGGCCCCGGTCGTGACCGCTCATGGGCGCTGCGCCCGCAGGAGCGCCTAGCTGCGCTGCTCGGCGCGCGGGGAGCGGCGCTCGTCTGCGAGGAGCTGGCTCTCCGTGCGCGGCAGGATCTCGACCACGGGCGGCTCACACATGCGGCGCTCGAGCTGGACCGCGCCCTCGCGCTCGCCGTGCCGGAGCTTCAGGGCGAGCGCCGGCAGGATCTCGCGATCAGGATCGCCGAGCTCGAGCAGCTGAGTCCTGGCGTTCACGCTCAGGCGCAGCTCGCGCTGCCCGGCAACCCCGCGGGAGCGGACGCCGCCGACACCGAGCGGCCGCGCGAGGCGCTCGACGAGGATGTCGTCTCGCACGCGCTCGCGCGTCTCGAAGCGGCGCTGCGCGCGCGCACGGCTGCCGGGATCGATCAGTAGCGGGCGGGCGCCCGAGGGTTTTATGGAGAGCCTGGCGAGGGTAAAGCCAGGTCGTTACCCGCAGCAGTAGCTCGCGAGTGCAATATGTTCGAATGGTTGGGTCAGTCGCTCTGATCATCGATAGCTTCGGAGGCGCAATGGCATCACCGACAGGTCCGCAGGTTGGCATGACGCCCGTCTCACCCGAGGAGTCCGCGGCCGATGACGACAGGGATGCTTCCGGTGTGCGTGCCGGCTTCTGGAGGCGTTTCGGCGGATCGCTGATCGACGGGATCATCCTGTCCGTGATCGACATCGTCCTGCGAGTGATCTTCAAAGGCGCTGGGGGACTCGTGTCGCTGCCCGTCTCGCTCGTCTATTTCACCCTTTTCGTCGGCGCCAGTCGCGGCCAGAGTCCCGGGATGATGGCGCAGGGGATTCGCGTGGTGAGCTTCGACGGGTCGGGGTCGATCGGCTATGGACGCGCCCTGATCCGCTGGTTCGGCGGCCTCCTGTCCACGATCCCGTTGTTCCTCGGCTTCTTCTGGATGCTCTGGGACAAGGAGAAGCAGTGCTGGCATGACAAGCTCGCCTCAGATGTTGTCGTGCCAGTTGCGGCACATCCGATGCGGACCTAGACCGGTCTCGGCGAAGGCCTCGCGCCCAATCCCCATCGCTGCCCGCCGCGTAAAGTGGTGGACATGGACCCGACCACCACCGCGATCGGCACCTGGAGCGGCGGGCGCTTCATGCACTTCGGCGAGCCGTTGGATGACGAGCGACTGATCTCGCTGCTGCGCCCCGGCGACGGCATCGACACGGCGATCACAGCCGACGTGTACGGCGCCGGGGAGGCCGACCACGCGCTCGGCCGCGCGCTAGCCGGGCTCGAGCGCGACAGCTACTGCCTCGTCGGCGCGATCGGTCACGACTTCTACACGGGCGAGCGCGACGGCGCCAAGGGCTTCCCGCGCTTCACCGATCCGCGGCTGCGCGCCGCGCGCGACTACGGCGACTACATCCGCATGGCCACCGAGCGCAGCCTGGCGCGCTGCGGGGTCGACCGCTTCGACCTGCTGCTGCTGCACAACCCCGACCACGTCGGCTACTCGAGCGATGCCGTGTGGGCGGGCATGCGGGTCGTCCGCGACGACGGGCTGACGCGGCGGCTGGGCGTCGCACCGGGGCCCGCCAACGGCTTCACGCTCGACCTGATCGACTGCTTCGAGCGCTTCTCCGAGCTGATCGACTGGGCAATGATCATCCTCAACCCGCTCGAGCCGTGGCCGGGCGAGCTCGCCCTCGGAGCCGCTCACGCACACGGCGTCAGCCTGATCACACGCGTGGTCGACTACGGCGGCCTGTTCCACGACGACGTGTTGCCGGGTCACGCGTTCCCCCGCCACGACCACCGCTCGTTTCGCCCCGCCGGATGGGTCGAGCAGGGCCACGACAAGCTCGAGCTGATGCGCCCCTACGCGACCCGCCACGGCCTCACCATGCTGCAACTCGCGTGCGCGTGGAACCTCGCCCACCCTGGTGTCCGGTGCGTGGCTCCGACGCTGATCCAGGAGAGCGGCGCCGACGCGCAGCCGATCGAGCGCAAGCGCGCCGAGCTCGCGGCCGTCGCGACGCCCTCCCCGCTCAGCGCCGAGGAGGTCGAGGCGATCGCCGCAATCGGCGAGAACCGCGGCTGCATGACGCTGAAGGGCGCGAGCCCCGACTACGCCGGCGAGGCCGCCGCAGACCGCTGGGAGCTCAGCGAGCGGCTGCTCGAGGTCGCCGGCCGCTGGCAGATCGATCCACAGCGCGACCTGCGCGGCCCCGCGCCGGCCATCGCCAACCGCGGATGAGGAGGCAGCGGTGAGCATCGACGTGAACGCCGTCAAGCAGGGACAGAAGCTGATGTGGGCGGCCGGCGACTATCCCGACATCGCCCGCAGGATCGAGGTGGCGGCCGAAACGCTGGCCGAGGCGGTCGGTGCCGGCGCCGGCGCCGAGCTGCTCGACGTTGCGACGGGAACCGGGAACGTGGCCATCGCCGCCGCCCGCCGCGGTGCGAAGGTCACCGGCCTCGACCTCACGCCCGAGTTGCTCGACGTAGCCCGCCGGCGCGCCACAGACGGCGCCCTGGACATCACCTTCGTCGAGGGCGACGCCGAGCAGCTGCCGTTCGCGGATGACTCCTTCGACCTCGTCACCTCCTGCTTCGGCGTGATCTTCGCGCCCCGACACGAGCAGGCCGTCGGCGAGCTCGTCAGGGTCGCGCGGCCCGGAGCGACGATCGGGATCACCGCCTGGACGCCCGAGGGTCTCATCGGTCAGATGTTCAGGACGATCGGCTCCTACATGCCGCCCCCACCACCCGAGCTGAAGCCGCCCGTGACGTGGGGCGAGGAGCAGCACGTCGGCTCGCTGTTCGCCGCCACCGGTGCGGAGCTGAGCTTCGAGCGCCGGACCGTGACGTTCACGCACGATTCGCCCGAGGGCTGGCTCGAATACAACGAGCGCGTGCTCGGCCCGACGATCATGGCCAAAGCGGCGCTCGAGCCGCAGGGCCGCTACGACGAGCTGCGGACCGAGCTGATCGGCATGTACAGCGCCGCCAACGAAGCGCAGGACGGCAGCTTCCGGGCCGACGGCGAGTACCTGGTGGCGCTCGCGCGGCTGCCCGGCTGAATCGCCGTCCGCGTCGAGCCTCCCCGGCGCCTACTGACGCTGAGCGCCGGCGTCGAGCGCAGCGAGCAGGCGTTCCAGTTCCTCGACCACGTCTCGCATCTCGCCGAACAGCACCACGTCCGGCTTGAGCGGCGCCGCGCAGCGCTCGCAGCGGGGCACGCCGTCCGCCGCGCGCCGCACCCGCGCTCGCACCTCCTGCAGTTCGTCGCAAAGCGCTGGCCATAGAAGCTCCAGAACCGCACCGGGTCGCGACGGAACGCGTCGATGTGTGCGACCTCCATCGGGTCGACCTTCTCCCACAGCCCGCTGCCCGGCGAACGGAAGTCGGGGATGCCCGACGGGACTGAGATGCCGGCCCCGGTCAGGGCGACGACCGAGCGCGCACCGCGGACCATCTCCGCCAGCCGGACGATCTCAGGTCGGGGCGGGTCGCTCCGCACGGCCCTCGGCGCCGTCGAGTGTTCGCTCACTGACGCTGTCTGACGATGGCGTAGAGGCCCCGGCGGTTTTACTCGCCCGTGAAGCGCGGCGCGCGTTTGCCGAGGAACGCGGCGATGCCCTCGCGCGCGTCGGCGCTCGCGAACACCTCCGCGAACGCGCGCTTCTCCGCCTCGATGCCCTCGTCGAGATCGCCCGCCGCCGACACGCGCTTGATCTGCGCCACCGCCAGCGGCGCCTGGCCGGCGAGCTTCTCCGCCCACTGCATGGCGGTGTCGAACAGTTCGTGATCCTCCACCAGGCGGTTGCTGAGGCCGAGCTCGAAGGCTTCGTCGGCGAGGATCGGATCGCCGATCAGGTTCATCTCGAGCGCCTTGTTCTCCCCCACCAGGCGCGGCAGGCGCTGAGTCCCGCCGAACCCCGGGATGATCCCGAGCTTGATCTCGGGTTGACCGAAGATCGCCGAGCGCGCGGCGATGCGCACGTCACACGCCATCGCGAGCTCACAGCCGCCCCCGAAGGCCAGGCCGTTGACCGCAGCGATCGTGACGATCCCGTCCGATTCGAGCTCGCGAAAGAGAGCGTGCGCACCGTCGATCAGCTCGCGGCCCGAGGACTCGTCCATCGTCGTGAACGCCTTGATGTCCGCTCCGGCGCAGAACAGGAACGGGTTCGATGAGGCGATCACGAGCGCGCGCACGGGCGGATCGGCGACCTTCACGTGGGCCCACACCTTGCCGAGATCCTCGACCACCTGCGGCGAGATCGAGTTCATCTGGCCGTTCGCGAGCCACGCCACGGCCACGCCGTCCGCGCGCGTCTCGAGCTTGACGACCTCGGCCGGCTGCTCCGCGTCGGGCTGCGGGTAGGCGTAGAACCCCTGCCCGCTCTTCTGCCCCAGCCGCCCCTGGGCGACGAGGCGGCGCAGGATCGTCGGCGGCGCAAAGCGTGAGCCGAAGCGCTCCTGGGCGTTCTCCATGCGCTCGAGGACCGCGTCGAGGCCCTCGCTGTCGGCCTTCATGAACGGCGGCAACAGGCCACGGCGTGGGTCCAGGCCGGCGCCGGCCATCATCCCGAAGTCGATGTCGCGGTGGGTCGCCACACCCTCCTCCATCACCAGGCACGCCTCGAGGAACGTCTTCAGCGAGAGCAGCTCGACAAGCTCTGCCACGTCGGGCTCGTTGTCGCCGGCGATGTTCGGCTCGCCCTGAGGGTCATAGAAGCCGTCGCCGCCGGTCTTCGCGCCGAGTTTGCCGTCAGCGACGAGCTTCTGCATGCCCTTCGGCACGTAGAAGCGTTCCTCGCCGTAGGACTCGACGAGGTGCTCGGCGACGTGCAGCACCGTGTCGAGGCCCAACAGGTTGACGAGGTAGTACGGGCCGACCGGGACCACGCCGGCGGCGCCGACGCCCTCGTCGATCTGCTTGATCGACAGACCCTTTTCCTCCTGCTCACGCCACACCTCCGAGATGCCCGAGTTGAGGATGCGGTTGACCACGAAGCCGGGAACCTCGATGCACGTGATCGGCTGCTTGCGGATCGACTGCGCGAAGGTGATCGCCGCGGCGACCGTCTCCGCGGAGGTCTCCTCTCCCTCGACGATCTCGATCAGCGGCATGATCGACGCCGGATAGAAGTAGTGGAAGCCGATCACCTTCTCCGGCCGCAGCGTCGCTTCGCCGATCTCCGTGATCGACAGCGACGAAGTGTTCGACGCGAGGATCGCGTGTCCAGGTGTCGCCGCGTCGAGCTCGGCGAACACGCTCTGCTTGATCTGCATGCGCTCCGGCACCGCCTCGATCACGAGGTCGACCTCGCCGAAGCCCTCGTAGGAGGTCGTGCCCTGAATGCGACCGAGGATCTCGGCGATCTGCGCCTCGGCCTGCTCGGCCGTGATCTTGCCGCGCTCAGCCAGTTTGCCGACCTGGCCCTCGGTCACGTTTCGCGCCTCGTCGAGGCCCGCCTGTACGAGCGCGTCGTCGATGTCCTTGAGGACCACAGGGATGCCCGCGGCGGCGATGGTCTGGGCGATCTGGCCACCCATGGTGCCGGCGCCCACGACGGCGGCTTTGAACACGAACATGCTTTTGTCTCCTCTGCTCGGCTGGGGGAGCGTGAGCCTAGCGAAGCACGCCGCTCGCGCAGTTGCGGACGACGTAGCTCACAGGTCGTCCGTCCTCGGTTGATGCATTGGTACGCAGTTGACCCATGGGCTCAAGCGCTCTAGCATCGGGCTGGTGCCGAGGGAGACGAGAGCGCCACGGATGGCTGCGCGGATGATCGCGGCCGCGCTGCTGGCGTTCGCTGGCGCGACGGCGGGCGCCAGCTCGGCTGCGGCGACAGAACCGCCCACGAAGACCATCACGGTGAAGATCACCTCAGGACCTGAAGGAACCGTCACCACGCCGACCGTCAGCCTCAGCTTCATCGCCGAAGGCACATCGGAACCCGGCACCATCTTCCACTGCGGTGAAACGCCATTGACGCTGCACGAATGCACTTCGCCGCATACCTACGGTCCGCTCGCGTCCGGCACACACACGTTCTACGTGGAGGCCACCAACAAGGCCGCCAACGCCTACAGCGCGTTCGCCTCGCGCACCTTCACGGTCGCTGCCGCCGCGGTCGCTCCCGGCGACGGGAGCAGCGGTGGCAGTGGCGCGCCGCCCATCAACACGCCGCCTCTCGCCCGGCCGACCACGCCGGCGCTGTCACGCTTCACCCAGTCCGCTCCCAGATGGCGCGAGGGCAGCGCCCCGACGCGGATCAGCAGCGCGATGCCCAAGGGGACGACCTTCAGCTTTACCCTCAACGAGGCCGCGATCGCACATCTCACGTTCACGCAGGCTCTCAGCGGTCGTAGCGTCGCCGGGCACTGCGTGGCGCAGACACGGCAAAACCGCACGAAGCGCAGCTGCCGGCGCACGAAGGGCGCCGGCACGCTCACGCTCACGGCTCCGGCGGGCGCCGACCACGTTCGCTTCGAAGGCCGCCTGTCGAGCTCGAGGAGGTTGAAGCCGGGCCGCTACACGGTGGCTCTGAGCGCGACCGCCGCCGGCCTCACCTCGGCGGCCCGCTCGCTGAGCTTCACGATCGTCGGCTGAGACGATCAGGCGGGGACCGCGGTGGGCTCTTCCACCCGACGCGGCAGCAGCGTCTCGCGCGCGATCACCAGCCGCTGGATCTGCGAGGTGCCCTCGTACAGCTGCATGATCTTCGCGTCACGGAAGAGCTTCTCGACGGGGTAGTCCTTGATGAAGCCGTAGCCGCCGTAGACCTGCACCGCTTCGGTGGCGGTCTTCATCGCTGTGTCCGCGGCGAAGCGCTTGGCGTGCGAGGAGACGAGCGTGTTGCGTTCGCCGTTGTCGAGCATGAACGCCGACTTCCACGTCAGCAGCCGCGCCGCCTCGATCTCCGTGGCCATGTCGGCGAGGATGAACTGGATCGCCTGGTGCATCGCGATCGGCACGCCGAACTGGACGCGTTCCTTGGCGTAGTCCACCGCGAACTCCATGGCCGCGCGTGCGATGCCGGTCGCCATCGCCGCGACCCCCGGGCGCGTGCGGTCGAGCGTCATCATCGCGAGCTTGAAGCCGTGGTTCTCCTCGCCGAGCAGGTTCTCGGCGGGGACCTCGACGTCGTTGAAGGAGATCGTCGCGGTGTTCGACGCGCGCTGGCCGAGCTTGTCCTCCTTCTTGTCCACGACCACGCCCCAGTCGCGCTCGACGATGAACGCCGAGATGCCGCGATGCCCCGCGTCCTTGTCGGTCTTTGCGTAGACCGTGTAGTAGTCGGCGTAGCCACCGTTGGTGATGAAGCACTTGGAGCCGTTGAGCACGTACTTGTCGCCCTTGCGCACCGCCGTGGTGCGCATGCCCGACACGTCCGAGCCCGCGTCGGGCTCGGTCAGGCAGAACGACGCCAGCAGCGGAGCTTCGGTGAGCATGCCGAGGTACTTCTTCTTGATCTCCTCCGAGCCACCCAGCGCGATCGGCGCCGTCGCCAGGCCGTTACACCCCAGCGAGGTCTGGATCCCCGAGCAGCCCCACGAGAGCTCCTCCTCGATCAGGCAGCCGTCGAGATAGCTGGCACCGGCGCCGCCGTACTGCTCCTCGATGTGCGAGTTCATCAGGCCGACATCCCACGCCTTCTTGATGATGTCCGCCGGCCACGTACCGTCCCTGTCGTACTCCCAGGCCACCGGGCGTATCTCCTTGACGGCGAAGTCGTGCGCCATCTCACGCAGGTTCTTCTGCTCATCGGTGAGCGTGAAATCGACCATTCTCGGGATCTCCTAACGGGCTGACACGTGGATGTAGATTGACTGGTCAGTCAATCCAAGTTGGAGGGTAGCGGAGAGCCGGGCGATCGGCAAGAATCAAGAGATCGTGCAGACCGTCTCCGCGACCCTGCTGCCGGCCGTGAGCCTCAGCGGCGGGACGCTCGTGGTGCTCGCGATTGCGGCGCTGATCGCGATCGTCTCGGTGGCGTTCGTGATCACCGGCGGCACCGGCAGTGCCTATGACCAGATCGGTGCCGGGGGTATCGCCCGGGAAGGCGAATATGAGGCAGCACCGGCCCCTGTGGCCGAGTCCCCCGCCGGGCGAGCGGAGCGCGAGCTGGAAATCCGCCAGCTGCTGAACGCCCGCAGCGAAAGGCTCGTGCGCTCCGGGCAGCCGGCGCTGGACGTCGACGCCGAGCTGGCGCGGCTGCTCGCGTCCGAACAGGGTGTGCAGGCTTCCAATCGGCCCGACCCCGAGCTCGTGGCGGAGGTGCGAACGCTGGTTGTGGCGCGCAACGAACGGCGAATACGTCAAGGCATGGAGCCGCTCGAGGTGGAGGCGGAGGTCAACCGCGCGCTCGAGCAGCTCGGGCCGTAACACGGTCCTCGCGCCCTCGGGTGTATAAACGCGCAATGACGAACCCGCGCCGCTTCCAGCTGGATGAGATAACGCTCCGACCCGGGACCTACTTCAACCCTCAGACCGAGATCATGATCGTCGTCGACGACTCGCCGGAGGTCGACCACGAGATCTTCGAGTCCAGCGACTTCGACGGCGAGGAGTGGGTGCTGATCGCCGAGGAGGCTCCGCTCGACGAGCCCAAGCGCGACGAGCTCGTCGAGCGCTTCCAGCTCTCCCACGGCGCCGGGGGCGAACTGCCGTCGGAGGACGACGAGCTCGACGACGAAGACGAGGAAGAGGACGAGGACGAGCTCGAAGGCGTCGAGGAGCTCGGCCTCGAACCGGAGTGATCTCGCGGCGCCCGCGCTAGCATCGGCGCGGTGCAACGCGCCAAGCGTTTAGCGGCGCTCGTCGCGGGAGTGCTTGCCCTCGGTGGCGCCCTGGCCCCGACCGCCGCCCTCGCCGGCCGCTCCCCGAGCGCGCTCGGCCCAGCTCGCGCCGGGGTGCCCGCGCGAGCCCGAAGCGCTGCCAGCCATGGGCCGAGCGTCTCGGCGGCGCTCGCGAGCCTGCTGCACGCCGGTGCCATCAGCGAAGCGAGCTACCACTCCTATTACGCGGCCTATGTCGCCGCCAAAAGCTCGCTGGCAAAGCTCAGCGGCACCCGCAGGGAAGAACTCGGCGCCGTGCTCGCCAACGTTCAGGCGATCGCGGGCGCGGGCGAGCTGATCCCGTCACGGCTGCCGGCGCTGTTCCTGACGCTCGAACGCAACCGGCAGTGGTGGACGACCGAATCGCTGCTCTCCAGCGACGAGCGGATCAGCTTTCCCGAAAGCAAGATCATCTGGGAGCACTATCCCGGCCAGGGGATCGAGATCCAGTGGCTCGCGACCTTCGGCGAGGCCAACGGCTACTACCTCTCCGGCGATGAAAACTCAAACCTGCGCCAGCTGCTCGGCGAAGTCATCCCGCTCGCGACCCAGCGCGCCGGCGGGATCGCATGGGAGTACATGTTCAAGTTCGACGGCGGCACGCCGCCATGGACCAGCGGCCTCTCTCAGGGAACGGCGCTGCAGGTGCTCGCGCGCGCGTGGTCGCGCTTCAAGGAACCCGCCGACCTGACAGCCGCGCAACAGGCGCTCGGCATCTTCAAGACGCCGCCACCGCAGGGCGTGCGCGTTGCGACGCCCGCCGGCGCGCTGTACGCCGAGTACACCTATGCGCCGAGCGACAAGATCCTCAACGGCTTCATCCAGGCGCTCGTCGGCCTGTACGACTACACAGCGATCACCAAGGACCCGCTCGGTCTGGCGCTGTTCGAAGCCGGTGACGCGCAGGCGCGCGCGATGGTGCCGCTGTATGACACGGGCGCGTGGTCGCTGTACGACCAGTTCGGCGAATCGGACCTCAACTACCACGAACTGCTCACCGAATTTCTCCAGCACCTGTGCGAACGCACGCGCAAGGGCTCGCCGGCAACGCCCGTCGGCACGACCGGCACGCAGATCGCCGGCGATGAGATCTACTGCACGACCGCGCAGCACTTCACCACCGACCTGCACACGCCCCCGGTGATCACGCTGCTCTCGACGAAGCTCGCCGGCGGCGCGCGCGCCGGCGTGCAGGTCTCGCTGTCGAAGATCTCGACCGTATCGATGACGATCCGCGAAGGCTCGCGGGTGGTGTGGACCAACCGCGCGACGGTCGAACGCGGCAAGCCGCGACTGCTGTGGGTCACGCCCGCCAAGGGCGGCACGTTCACCGTTCAGCTCGTTGCCACCGACCTCGCCGGCAACTTCTCGACGGCCGGCGGCACCGTGCTGGTCAGCCGGCATTAGCGGCAGGTGCCGCGCCTAGACTAGGCGCCAGTGCCCTGCATCGACACCAAGCAGCCGCGCCGGAAGCGCGCTTGATGCGACTCGCGCGCGCCTACCGGGCGCTGACGCCGGAGCAGCGGCTGGCCGCGCTCGCGGCACTCGGCCTGTTCGTGTCGATGCTCCTGCCCTGGTACAGCAAGAGCGACACGCTCGTCGTTCACGGCGCCGCCAAGGCGGCCGAAACCAGCCTCAGCGCGTTCCAGGCGTTCTCGTTCGTGGAGGCGGCCGTGCTGCTCGTCAGCGCAGCCGTGCTCGCGATGTTGTTCGCCCGCGGCGAGGGTCGCGGCTTTCCGCTGCCAGGCGGCGACGGCGTGATCGTGATGATCGCCGGAGGCTGGACGGCGCTGCTGATCTTCTACAGGCTGATCGACAAGCCTGGGCTGCAGGGCAACGAGCGCGTGACCGCGACCGTCGGCGTCGAGTGGGGAATCTTCATCGCGCTGCTGCTCGCGCTCGGGCTCCTCTACGCCGGCGGGCGCATACGCGCGCTCGAACGGCCGGCAGCGCCGCTGCAACGCAGGCGCGGCGCGCCGCCGCGTCCGCCCGTGGCGCCGCTCCTACCTGCAGAGCCCTCCGCACCGGTGGACCTGGAGGCGACCGTCGTGACGCCGGCCCAGGCGCCTGCGCGCGGAGCCACGTCGCGCCCGACGGCTGCGCCTGCGCGAGAGCCGCGAACAACGCGCCAGCGCGGCAGCTACCCGCCGGCGCCAGCCGCGAAGTCCCCGGAGGGAGAGCAGCTGTCCTTCGAGGACCCGCCCACCCGCTCGGAGTAGCCGCTCTCGCGTTCTAGACGCGATGCCAGCGCGCCCCGGGCCCAGAGCCTTCCAGCGTGATCGTGCCGTCGACGCGTAGCTCGTTCAAGATGAGACGAATTGTCGCCGGGCTGATGCCAGGCAAGGCGCGCTCGAGGTCCCGTTTGCGAAACTCGGCGGGCGACTGGCGGAGGATGTACTCACGAGCGCGGTCCTGCTTGCCCCCGGTGACCCGCTCCGCCGAGGCGACACGGTTCTCGAAGTCGGCGTAAGCGTCCGCGAGCACCCGAGCGAGGTAGGACGCCCAAGGCCAGATGCTGTGTTGGCCCTCGTGCCAATCTCTCTGAGACTCGTAAATGCTCGCGTAGTAGGTGTTCTTGGACTCATAGATGCGCTGCTCGACGCTGACGTATCGCGCCACTCCATAACCCTGAGCGAGCAGCTCGTATGTCGTCAGCAACCGTGCCAGGCGGCCGTTCCCGTCCGCCACGGGATGGATCGCGAGAAAGTCGAGGATCAAGGCACTCAACAACACGAGCGGGTTTGCGCGTCGCTCGCGCTTCGCGTCGTTGTAGCGATCGAAGAGCTCGGTGAGGAGGAACTCCGTGCGCGGCCATGGCGGAGGGGTGAACACAACCTGACGCACGCCGGTCTCGTAGGAGACGATGAAGTTGTCCTCGGTCTTGAGATAGCCGCCTCGGCCGCCGACGTGATGAAACAGCAGCCGGTGTAGATGCAACACGAACGGGACGCTGAGCGGCTCGTAGGTCTCGAGGCGAAGGAGCACGTCGATGGCGTCTCGATAGCCGGCAAACTCCTTCTCGTTGCGGGTGCGAAAGCGAGGCGAACCCTCGGCGATCTGCTCGGCACGGCGGGTCTCGAGCACTACTCCCTCGATCGCGTTCGACGCCGTAATCGACGCGATTCGAGCGTGCTCAGAGAGCTGCTTGAGCAACTCAGGCATCTGATCCGCGAACACGCGCTCCTGTCCGCGTCCGGTATCGATCACGGCGAGGAGGGCGCCTAGAGCCGGAGGCTGCCCGGCGAAGGTTCGGTCGAGATCGACAAAGCTGTACATCGCGCTAACTATCGCATAGTTGCGCTAATCGACCGTCTAATTAGCACAATAACGTCATGATTAGCACGACTCTGTCCGGGGTCGGTAGGGTCGGCGGGAGGCGCCTGCGCCGCGCGGCGTAGCCGACTGGCGCTGGTTTCCTCCCGCCGCCACCTCGCACCGTGCGTGAGGTTTTCCCTCACACGGCGCACCGACACCCTTCACTTGGCGGCGTGCGCGACGCCGTGATGGACACGTCCGACGAGTGGTCGAAGGCCGAAGTACCGCTCTTGGCGCAAGCGCCAGTAGCCATAGGCGAGTGGGTGCCGTGACTTGTGGCGCTTCCCGATCCAGCGGGCCAGCCGCTCGGCCGTGTACAGGTCAAGCTTGTGGAACGTGGTCGTGGAGTTGCCCCGGCGGAAGTAGCCGGCCCAGCCGGTGAGAAACCGGCTGAGGTTGGTCACGATGTCCTCGACCGGCAGCCGCAACAGCCGGCGGTCGGTCAGCTCGCGAATCCTCTGCCTTGCCGCTCGCGTGGCGGCCACCGACGGCCAGCGTGCCAGGAAATGCCACCCCGGCTTGCTGAAGCTCTCCACCATCTGGTGGTGGAACCCCAGGAAGTCGAAGCTGCCCTCACCATCGTTGTCCAGACACACAAGGCGCGTCTTGGCGTCGGCCAGCTCCAACCGGAGTTCTGCGAGCAACGCCCGCAGCTCCCGAAGAGCCGTCTCGGCCTGCGCTTTGGACCTGCACAAGATCACGAGGTCATCGCAATACCTGACGAGCACACCGAGCCCACCGTGACCGTCCTCCCACGCCCGGTCGAGCGCGTTCAGATAGACGTTTGCGAGCAACGGTGAGATCGGCGAGCCTTGCGGCGAGCCGACCTCGGGGCGCAACAGGGTCTCCCCTTCGAGCACCCCGGCCCTCAACCAGCCCCGCAGCAACTTCAGCACCCGCCTGTCGGAGATCCGCTCCTCAAGCAGCAAGTCGAGGATCTTCGGGTCGAGCGCGTCAAAGAAACCGCGAATGTCGGCGTCGATCACCCAGCGCCGTCCCCGCATCACCTCACGCTTGATCTCGTCAAGCGCCTGGTGAGCTGAACGCTTCGGGCGAAACCCGAACGAGCAGCCACGGAAATCAGCCTCGAAGATCGGCTCCAAGATGAGCTTCGCCGCCGTCTGGCACACCCTGTCCTTGACGGCCGGGATGCCTAGCGGCCTCCGCTCGGAGCGGCCGGGCTTGGGGATGAATACCCTGCGCGCCGGCTGGGGGCGATAACACTCCTCACGCAACTCCTGTTGGAGCCCGTCGAGGAACGCCTGCACCCCTTCCCCTTCGATCTGGGCGATCGTGATGCGGTCAACCCCGGCAGAGCCACGATTCTCCCGCACCTGCTGCCACGCCCGCTGCAGCACATCCCTGCGAAGGATGCGATCCCACAGCGCGTGGAAACGTCGATCAGGCGACCGTTTGGCCGCCAAGTACAGCTTGACTTGGAGTTCTCGGACTTTGTCCTTCCTGGTGTTATTGGACCTATCGGTCATGCACCGGTCCTTCCATCGCCGTCAAACACGGATGAAGCAGGGCCCCTTCCCTCGCCCAGGGTTGTGTTGTCCGCCGGGCTGCAAGCGGTACTACGGGCCCCCCGCCACCCTGCCGGCCGGACGCGACTTCGCCCGAAGGCTTATACGCGCCCATCGCTTCCCGAGCGAACAGCCGCAGACCCGGGGCCAGCGAGGGCTTCCCCACTTCCCGCACCGACCTTTCCGACCATGCGATCCCTCTACCCCGGGAGGTTCTTAGCCGCTGCACTTCCAGGATCTACGCGGCGTCCGTGGCCTTCGCCCTGAATACCCAGGCTCGGCTCCCCCTTGTCCCTGACGGGCTAGCGTCACGAGGCGGCAGGATTCACTTGATGTTACGGCCTGGCCGGTCGCTTCCCCCAACGGGGCTTTCGACACTGGGCTTCGACGCCGGGCGTTTCCCCCCGACACCGCCAGCCTGCTACCCGGCGCCCTGGCGCCTACCGGGACCGGACTTCCACCGGCACGGCCGATGCGAGCTTATGTTCAGATCAGATCACTCAACGCATCACCTCCGAACTGTGGGCACACATACCTTCCGACTAGGGAACAGCAGAGCCGCATGGGACCCCCCCAGCCGCTCGGAGTAGCCGCCGCCTATCATTGCGCGGACGATGCCAACCCCTTCGTCCTCCGGGCCCGCCTCGGTCGCAGATGTAGCCACGGGCCTGCGCGAGGTCGGCTACCTCCCAGGCGAGTCCACCGCACTGGTCTCCTTCCTGGCGACGCGGCTCGGCAAGCCCGTGCTCGTCGAGGGGCCCGCGGGCGTCGGCAAGACCGAGCTGGCCAAGGCGCTCGCCGCATATCTCGGCCGCGAGCTCGTGCGCCTGCAGTGCTACGAGGGGCTCGACGAGGCCAAGGCCCTCTACGAGTGGAACTATCGCAAGCAGCTGCTGCGCATCCAGGCCGAGGCGTCGGACACCGGCTGGGAGGCCGTCCAGGAGGACATCTTCGGCGAGGAGTTCCTGCTCGCGCGACCGCTGATGAGCGCCATCTCCTCCGAGGAGCCGGTCGTGCTGTTGATCGACGAGATCGACAAGACCGACCAGGAGTTCGAGGCGATGCTGCTGGAGGTGCTCTCCGACTTCCAGATCTCGATCCCCGAGCTCGGACGGGTGCAGTCGCGCACGCACCCGGTGGTGCTGCTCACGTCGAACAACTCGCGCGAGTTGACGGAGGCGCTCAAGCGCCGCTGCCTGTACCTGTGGCTGGACTACCCCGAGCTCGAGCACGAGCTCGAAATCGTGCGCCTGCACGCACCCGAGCTCTCCGAGACCGTCGCCAGGCGACTGGTCGAGGTGATCGGCATGGTGCGCGAGCTCGACCTGAAGAAGCCGCCCTCGATCGCCGAGTCGATCGACTGGGCGCGCGCGCTGCTGCTGCTCGGCGTCAAGGAGATCGACGCGGACACCTTCACCGAGACGATGTCGGTGATCGTCAAGCACCGCACGGACATGGATGTCGTGGCTGACCGCGTGGGATTGAAGCTCCGCTCGCCCGCTGATGTCGCCTGAGCTGGAAGGTCTGCCCGCTCGCATCCTCGAGCTCGGCGAGGAGCTGCGTCGCGAAGGCGTCGCCGTGGGAACCTCGGAGATGCTCGACGCCTTCGAGGTGCTGCGTGAGATCAGCTGGACCGAGCAGGCGGACTTCCGCGAGGCGCTCGCGGCGACGCTCGCCAAGAGTCAGGAGGACAGGCGCGTGTTCGAGCTGGTGTTCGAGCGCTTCTTCTTCCGCGCGACCGAGATCGCCGCCTCGCAGGAGGGGATCCGCGAGCAGGACCTGGCAGCCCTCGGCGAGCTCTCCGACGAGCAGCTCGAAGAGCTGCGCTCCCAGATCGCGGCTGCCCTGCGCGACGGCTCTGAGGGCGCGATGCGCGACCTCGCGAGGATGGCGATCGCGGCGTTCGCCCACCGCCAGGAGGGCTCGGGGGTGATCGGCGTCGACGTCCAGCGCATCCGTCGCGCGCTCGGGCTGCGCGCCGAGCCTCAGCCGGAGCTCCCCGCGGAGGACCCGCGGCGCGACGGGCTGCCGCGAGACGCCCTGCGCCGCTTCGAGGCACTGCTGCGCCGGGAGCTCGAGCGCGCTCAGATCGAGCGCACCGGCAGCCTGCCGCCCGCTCGCCCGCTCGGCGAGCTCGACCGCGCGCTGCCGTCCGGCCCGCTCGCCGACCTAGCGGCGGTCCACCGCGTCGTCGCGCAGCTGCGCCGGCGCCTGGCCACCCAGGGCATGCAGAACCGCGGCCATCGCCGCCACGCGCACGTCGATGTCAGGCGCACGATGCGCGCGTCGCTGCAGACCGGCGGCGTCCCGGTGGTGCTCAAGTACCGCCCCCGGCGCCCCAAACGTCCGGAGATCTACGTGCTGTGCGACGTCTCCACGAGCGTTACATCCGCGTCGGTGTTCTTCCTGTCGGTGCTGCACGCGCTGCACGACACCTTTCGCAAGATGCGCTCGTTCGTGTTCATCGAGCGCATCTCGGAGGTCACCGACATCTTCGAACACGAGCGTAACTTCAAGACCGTCAGCGAACGGATCTCGAGCGACGCCGGCGTCGCAGACATCTCGGGATACACCGACTACGGTCGCGTCTGGTCGGAGTTCCTGGTGCAGGTCGAGGACGACCTGCACCCGCGTGCCACCGTGATCGTGCTCGGCGACGCGCGCACCAACGGACGCGACCCGCGCGCCGATGTGTTCGCGCAGATCGCCGCGCGTGCGGGGCGCACCTTCTGGTTGAACCCCGAGCCGCGCCTGTACTGGAACTACGGCGACTCGGTGATCGCCTCCTACGAGCAGTACTGCACGGCGTTCGAGTGCTGGACGACGGCCCAGCTGGAGGACTTCGTGCGCGCGCTCGACCGCGGTTCCGCGTGACACGCCGGGCGCCGGCGCCGAGCGCGCGCTAGCATCACCGGTCTGACAGCAGACACCAGGGGGGCTGGCGGGAAGGCCGGCTGAGATGGCGCACCGGAAGTGATCCCCGGCGCCGACCCTTAGAACCTGTGGGGTAATGCCCGCGAAGGGAGCGACGTGCCGAGCCAACTGCAATCTCGCCTCGCGCTCCATCCGCGCGAGGCCGAGCACGACCCGCCGGCGATCGTGCTCGACGGCGTCACACGCGCCTACCGCGAGCGTGGCGGCGAGGCCGTCCGCGCCCTGCAGGAGGTGTCGCTGCGCGTCGAGAACGGCGAGCTGCTCGCCGTCGTCGGACCCAGCGGCTGCGGGAAGACCACGCTGCTGGAGCTGATCTGCGGCCTGCAGGCCCCCGACAGCGGCACGCTCGCTCAGCCGCCGCCGTGCTGATGCCCCAGCGCGACCTGCTGCTGCCCTGGCTGAGCGCTGTCGAGAACGCCGCGCTCGCGCTACGCATCAGCGGGCTCACCCGCCGGCAGGCGCGCAGCCGCGCCGAGGGTTTGTTCGCCGAGCTGGGACTGCACGGCTTCGAGGACTCGCGCCCGGCGGAGCTCTCCGGCGGCATGCGCCAGCGCGTGGCGTTCCTGCGGACGCTGCTCTCCGGCAAGCCGGTGCTGTGCCTCGACGAGCCGTTCGGCGCGCTCGACGCGATCACGCGCGCTGAGATGCAGGACGTGGCTCGCGCAGGCGCTGGCGCGCGAGCCGCGCACGGTCGTGCTCGTGACCCACGATGTCGAGGAGGCCGTCCTGCTCGCAGATCGCATGGTCGTGCTGTCGCCCAGGCCGGGCCGTGTGGTCGGTGAGCTCGCTGTGCGCCTGCCGCGACCGCGGGTCCGCACCGACGCGGCCGTGGTCGGCCTGCGCGAGCGCGCGCTCGCGCTCTTGCACGACGGCGCGCGCGGCGCACTCGCAGCGCGGCGCCGGCGAATGAGCGCGCGACAGCCAGCCTCGCCCGCAGCGCAGCGCACGCGTCGCCCGCCGGCGGCTCGCCGCCATCCTGCCGCCGGTGGCGCTCGTGCTGCGCTGCTCGGCATCTGGGAGCTGTACGTCGATGCCGGCTCGACCAGCTCGTTCGTGCTGCCGGCCCCGCACTCGATCGCAAGCGCGCTGTGGAACAACGCCGGCTTCCTCGCCGCCAACCTCGCGCCGACCGCCGAGGAGGTCGTGCTGGGGATCACGCTGGCGCTGGCGCTGGGGTTCACGCTCGCCGTGGCGATGCACTTCTCGCCGGTCCTGCGCCGCGCCGTTTACCCGCTCGCGATCGGCTCACAGGCGGTGCCGATCGCCGTGATCGCGCCGCTGCTGGTCTTCTGGTGGGGCTTCGGTGTGTTTCCAAAGCTGGTCGTGATCGTGCTGATCTGCTTCTTCCCCGTGCTCGTCACGACCGTCGACGGGCTCGCCGCCGTCGACCCCGATCAGCTCAAGTTGCTGCGCACGCTCGACGCAACGCGCTGGCAGGCGTTCCGGCTCGCCGAGCTGCCGGCGGCGCTGCCGGCGGCGCTCAGCGGCGCGCGGATCGCGCTCGCGGTCGCCGTCATCGGTGCCTACATCGCCGAGTCCCAGACGGCCACGACCGCCGTCCACGCGGGGCTGGGGCGCGAGATCAACGCCGACCTCACCGCCCTGCAGACGCCGCGTGCGTACGCTGCCGCGGTCGTGCTGTTCGGATTCGCAATCGTCTGCTTCTACGTCCTCGCGCTCGCCGAGCGCCGCCTGGCGCCGTGGGCCAGCCAACCGAGAGGAGACACCAGTTGAGAGCCCGCCCCGCGTTGCACCGGCGCAGCGCGCCGATCCTGCTGGCCGTCTGCTGCGCGCTCGCGCTGGCCGCCTGCGGCGCCAAGCAGGACGTGATCAGCGCGCCGAGCGACGAAGCCGTTCACGGTGATGCTCGACTGGTTCCCGAACGCCGACCACGCGGCGCTCTACGCGGCGATCGCCCACGGCGACTTCCGCGCCGTCGGCCTGGACGTACAGCCGGTCGTCCCCTGCAGAAACCGCCGAACCGCTGAAGCTGCTCGCCGCCGGCAAGGTCGACATGGCGATCTCCTACGAGCCGGAGGTACTGCTCGCGCGCGATCAGGGACTCAAGGTCGTCTCGATCGGAGCGCTCGTGCAGCGGCCGCTGACGTCGATCATCGCGCTGCCGGGACAGCACGTGAGCAGCGTCGCCGACCTCGCCGGCAAGACCGTCGGCACCGCGGGGATCCCCTACCAGGCGGCCGATGCTGCGCACGGCGCTGCAGACGCGCCGGCGTGACCCGGCGAGCGTAAAGGAAGTCAACGTCGGCTTCAACCTCGTGCCGGCGATGCTCTCCGGCAAGGTCGCCGCGACGCTCGGCGGCTACTGGAACTACGAGGCGATCCAGCTGCGCCTGATGCACAAGCACCCGACGGTGATCCCCGTCGATCAGGCCGGCGTCCCGAGCTACGACGAGCTCGTGCTGGTGGTGCGCGAAGGCGAGGCGCACACCGACGGGCAGGACCTGCGGGCGTTCCTGCAGGCGCTCACGCGCGGCGAGCACGAGGTGCGCGCCAATCCGGCGGCCGCCGCCGCGCTCGTGGTCAAGGCCAACCCGTCGCTGGAACCGAAGCTGCAGCTCGAATCGATCAGGCAGACGCTGCCGGCGGCGCTGCCGGCGAACGCGAGCGACCCGTTCGGCTGGCAGGAACCCTCGGCGTGGGCGGCCTTCGGCGCCTGGATGTTCTCGCACGGGCTGCTCGAGCACAACCCCGGCACGAGCGGCCTGCCGCCGTTCACCAACGAGTTCCTGCCCGGCCAGGGCATCTAGGCGCCGGCTCGACGCGGCGGTGCGATCGGCCTGCTGACCGGCGGCGGCGACTGCCCGGGCCTGAACGCCGTGATCCGCGCCGTCGTGCGGCGCGGGCTCGCCGAAGGCGGACACGAGTTCCTCGGCTTTCGCCACGGCTGGGCCGGCGTGCTCGCCGACGACGCGATCGAGCTGAAGCTGCAGAGCACCGCCGGCATCCTCCCCCGCGGCGGCACGATCATCGGCACCTCGCGCACGAACCCCTACGCCGACGGACGGGGACGGCACGGCGCTGGTCGCGCACGCTGACGCCCGCGGCGTCGACGCGCTGATCCCGATCGGCGGCGAGGACACGCTCGGCGTCGCGCTGCGCCTGCATCGCGACGGCGTGCCGATCGTGGGCGTGCCCAAGACGATCGACAACGACCTCGGCGGCACCGACGTGACGTTCGGCTTCCAGACCGCCGTGCAGATCGTCACCGACGCCATCGACCGCCTGCACACGACCGCCGAGTCGCACAACCGCGTGATGGTGCGTCGAGGTGATGGGCCGCCACGCCGGCTGGATCGCCACCCACGCGGGCATCGCCGGCGGCGCCGACGCGATCCTCGTGCCCGAGCGGCCGTTCGACATCGAGCAGGTCGTCGCGCACCTGCGCCGGCGCCACGAGCGCGGGCGCAGCTTCTCGATCGTCGTCGTCGCCGAGGGCGCGACGCCGCGCGAGGGGACGCTGCAGACCCGCACGGACACCCCGACCGACGCCTTCGGGCACGCACGCCTCGGCGGCATCGGCGTGACGCTCGAGCAGGAGATCGAGCGACGGACCGGCTTCGAGAGCCGCGTCACGATCCTCGGCCACGTGCAGCGCGGCGGCACGCCGGTGGCGTTCGACCGCGTGCTGGCCACCCGTTTCGGCGTCGCCGCGATGGACGCCGTCGACGGCCGGGCGCTTCGGCTGCATGGTCGCGTCGCGCGGGGCGGACATCGTCGAGGTGGCGCTCGAGCAGGCGCTGCGCGAGCCGAAGCTGCTGGACCCCGAGCTGTATGCGACCGCCGAGCTGTTCTTCGGCTGAGCGCGGCCGGGCCGACGACGCGCGCACGTGCTTGACTTCGAGTGACGATGGCGCAGAGGACGCCCGCAACGAGCATGCGCGCGATGGTCTTCGAGGAGGTCGGCCGCCCGCTGCGCGCAGGTCGAGCTGCCGGTCCCCGGCCCGGTCCCGGACAGCTGCTGCTGCGCGTCCGGGCGTGCGCCGTCTGCCGCACCGACCTGCATCTGCTCGACGGCGAGGTCGAGATCCCCTCGCCGCCGCGCGTGCTCGGCCATCAGATCGTCGGCGACCGTCGTCTCGGGGGATGACGCTGCGGGCGAGCCCGACGAGCGAGCCCGGCGGCGAGCGCCGCGTCGGCGTGCCGTGGCTCGGCTGGACCGACGGCGACTGCGCCTACTGCACCAGCGAACGCGAGAACCTGTGCCCGAACGCGCGCTTCACCGGGCGCGACATCGACGGCGGCTATGCCGAGTACGTGGTCGCCGACAAGCGCTACTGCTTTCCGCTCCCTCCGGCCTACACCGACGAGCAGGCGGCGCCGCTGCTGTGCGCCGGGCTGATCGGCTACCGGGCGCTGCGAATGTGCGGCGAGGCGCGTCGCGTCGGCTTCTACGGCTTTGGTGACTCGGCGCACATCCTCGCCCAGATCTGCGTCTGGCAGGGACGCGAGGTGTACGCCTTCACCCGACCCGGCGGTGACGAGGCGGTGCAGAGCTTCGCCCGCGAGCTCGGTGCCGTCTGGGCTGGCTCCTCGGAGGAACCGCCGCCACAGCCGCTCGACGCCGCGATCATCTTCGCTCCCGTCGGAGCGCTGGTGCCGCTCGCGCTGCGCGCCGTGGCGCCCGGCGGCACGGTCGTGTGCGGCGGGATCCACATGAGCGACGTTCCGCGCTTCCCCTACAGCATCCTCTGGGAGGAGCGCGTGCTGCGCTCGGTCGCCAACCTGACCCGCCGCGACGGCCACGAGCTGCTGGAGCTCGCGCCGCGCGCCGGCGTCGAGACACGCACCACCACCTATCGCCTGGCCGACGCCAACGCGGCCCTCGACGATCTGCGGGCCGGGCGCTTCATCGGCGCAGCCGTGCTCGTGCCCTAGGCGTAACGCGCTCGGCAGGGTGTTCACCCAGGGACCTGCCGAGCGCCAGGATGTCGGAACAATTCGGCAACGGCCTCTGTTCTCGTCGTGTATTGTCCAAGCAGCCAAACTTGGCCCAGACGAGGAGCGATGGCGAGCGTAAGCCCGGAGAAGACGAGGTGGATGCGGGGTCCGTCGACGCCCTTGCGGGGCGCGCTGCTCGGTCTCCTGCTGGAACGACCGGGACACGGTGGCGATCTGGCCAACCGCCTGGCGGCACGACTCGGTGAGACTTGGCGGGTCGACACCAACGATGTCTACCGCCTGCTCGAGCAGCTCGAGAAGACGGGACTGGCGGTCTCGCGCGACGAGCCCAAGCGCAACAATCACCGCCGCACGCACCTCGTGTACTACCCCACCGAGGAGGCCTCCGAGGCGCTGACGCTGTGGATGGAGACATTGCTGCCGCGCGAGCCCGTGCGCCTGGGCCTGCAGGCGAAGCTCTCGGTCGCGCGCGAAGAGGACGCCCATCGGCTGCTCGCGGCGCTGCGCGCGTACGAGCGCGAGTGCCTGATGCTTGCTCAGCTCGTCAGCCCGACCGACGGCAGCGGGCGCTCCTGGACGTCGCTGTGCCTGGACTGCACCCGAGACGCGCGTCTACGGGCAGCTCGAGGTCGAGATCACCTGGGCATCGCGCACCCGCCAACGCATCAACGAGTTCCTGGAACGCAGCCAGTAGCGTCAGCGCGATGCCGCCGCTGCTCTCCTTCCTGAACGTCAGCAAGCGCTACCCCGACGGCGGACCGCGAGATCGCAGTGCTCGATCGCGTGTCATTCGAGATCGAAGCCGGCGCGTCGGTGGGCATCCGCGGCACGCGGCGCTCGGGCAAGTCGACGCTCCTGCGCCTCGCCGCCGGGATCGCTCTGGCGGACTCCGGTAGCGTCTGCTTCGACGGTCGCGACATCGCGCGCATGGCGGGCAGCGAGCGCGGCCGTCTGCTGCGCGGCGAGATCGCGTTCATGTCCGCGGCGGACTGGCGCGCGACCCCCGGCGAGCGCGTCGTCGACCACGTCGCGACCTCGCTCGGCAGCGAGGGTCTGACGATGCGCGAGGCGCGCCGCAGGGCGATGCGGGTGCTCGACCGAGTCGAGATCGGCGCCGCGTGCGCCGAGGAGTCGACCATCTCGCTGTCGCTCGACGAGCGCGCACGCGTGATGCTCGCGCGTGCGCTCGCGCGCGAGCCGCGGCTGCTGATCCTCGACGAACCGGTGCTGCTGCCGAACCTCAGCGAGCGCGACAGCTTCAACGCGCTGCTGCGTGCGACGGCGAGCGAACGCGACATCACGCTGTTGATGGCCTCCGAGGAAATGGCCGCCCTGCAGGGACTCACCGTGATGATGTCGATCGCCGACGGCGAGCTCGTCTCGACCGAGCCACGCGGCGTCGTGGTGCCGCTGCCCGGCCGCCGGCGCGCCGGCGCGGAGCGTTCCGGGCAGTGAGCACGCTCGAGCTGCGCGACGTCGTCAAGCACTACTCGAGCGGCATTGAGACCGTCAAGGCGGTCGACGGCGTGTCGCTGAGCATCGCCGGCGGCGAGTTCGTCGCCCTGTACGGCCCGAGCGGCTCCGGCAAGACCACGCTGTTGATGCTCGCCGCGGCCCTCGCCACGCCCGACAGTGGCACGGTCTCATTCGACGGGCGAATACTCGGCGAGCTCTCCGAGCGAGACAGCGCGCTGTATCGCCGCCGGGACGTGGGCTTCGTGTTTCAGGCGTTTCACCTGATGCCCCACACCTCGGCGCTCGACAACGCCACGATCAAGCTCACCGGTGATGGCTGCACGCTGCGCGAGGGCCGGCGTCGGGCGCTGCCGTGGCTCGAGCGCGTCGGGCTGGGCGCGCGCGCCGAGCACACGCCCGAGCAGCTCTCGATGGGCGAGCGGCAGCGAATCGCGATCGCGCGGGCGCTCGCCAACGAGCCGCGACTGCTGCTCGCGGACGAGCCCACCGGCAACCTCGATTCCAAGCGTGGCCACGAGATCCTCGTGCTGATGCGAGACATCTGCCACGAGCGCGGCATCCCGGCGCTGCTGGTCACGCATGACCTCGACGCGGCCGCGCTGGTCGATCGCGTGTACACGCTGCGCGACGGACACATGGGTGACGACACCGACCCGGAGCTGGCAGCGACGTCGCCGTGAAGAGCCCGCTGAACCCCGCGATCGCGGGGGTCCGGCTGAGCATGCTGGCGCACCTGTACAGGGCTCGGCTGCGCTCGCACGCGGTTCAGGAGCTGCTCGCGGGCAGCGGCATCGCGGTCGGCGTCGCGCTCGTCCTCGGTGTGCTCGTCGCCAATGCCAGCCTGACCGGTTCGGCGGCTGAACTCGTCCATCAGCTGGTGGGCTCGGCGCGCCTGCAGCTGGCCGCGCGATCGCAGCAGGGGTTCGACGAACGGCTGCTGGGCGCGACCCGCGCGCTGCCGGGGGTCGCGGCGGCGGCGCCCGTGCTGCGTGAGAACATCGCGGTCCTCGGGCCGCACGGCCGGCGCCAGTCGGTGCAGCTGATCGGCGTGACCGACGCCGTCGTGCACCTCGGCGGCTTCGCCACGCGCGAGCTCGGATTGGGCGGCTTTCGCTTCACCAGCGGGCTGATCCTCCCGGCGAGCGTCGCGGACGCGATCGGGACCGAACCGGGCGGCAGCGTTACCGTGCACGCGTTCGGCAGCGCGCACCCGGCGACGGTGGCGGTGGTCCTGAAAAGCCCACCCTTCGGCGTGCTCGCCGCGAGTCCCGTCGCCGTCACCCTGCTCTCGAGCGCGCAGCGCCTGACGGGCCTGCAGGGCCGTATCACGCAGGTGCTCGTCAGGCCGCGGGCCGGCGCGGATCGCCCGGTCGCGGCGGAGCTGAGCAGGATCGCCGCTGGACGCGTGAGCGTGGTCGGGGCCGACCACGAGCTGAGCCTGCTCGCGCAGGCGGTGCAGCCGAACGACGAGTCGACCACGCTGTTCGCCGCGATCAGCGTGATGGTCGGCTTCCTGCTGGCGCTGAACGCGATGCTGCTGACGGTGCCCGAGCGGCGTCGCTTCGTCGCCGAGCTGCGCATGCAGGGCTATGACTGGCGCCAGATCGTCGTGCTGCTGAGCTTTCAGGCCATCGTCCTCGGCGTCGCCGCTTCGGCCGTCGGGGTGCTGCTCGGTGCAGAGCTCTCGCGCGCATTCCTGCATCGCATACCCGCCTATCTGACGACGGCGTTCCCGATCGGCAGCCAGCAGTCCCTGCAGCTCGGCACGGTCGCCCTCGCCGTCGGATGCGGTGTGCTCGCGACGATGCTCGCATCGCTGTCGCCCGCGCTCGATCTGCGCCCCGGCCGGGCGAGCGACGCCGTCTTCCGTGACCGCTCCGGCGGCGGCGAGGTGCTCGCGCCGGGCACGCCGACGAAGCTCGCGGTTCTGTGCGCGGCCCTGCTCGTTGCGATCACGGCGGCGGTGTTGATCGCTCCGGGCCTGACGATCGTCGGCGGCATGGCGCTCGCGCTGGCGGCGCTGCTGGTGATCCCGAGCGTGTTCGCGCGCGCCGCGCGCGTGCTGCGCTGGGCCGGTGAGCGCGTCCCCAGCAGTTCGTTGATCGTGGTCGTCTCCGAGCTGCGCGCTGTCACCACGCGCTCGGTCGCGCTCGCCGGCGTCGCCGCGCTCGCCGTCTACGGCAGCGTCGCGATCGGCGGGGCGCGTGCCGACCTGCTGCGCGGCCTGGACACCAACTTCGCTGAATATCTGCACACCGCGCAGCTGTGGGTGACGAGCGGTGGCAACGACCTGACCACCAACGCGTTCGAAGCTCCGGGCGCAACGAGCGCGGTCGCGCACGCCCCCGGCGTCGCCTCGGTGCGCGTCTATCAGGGCGGCTTCCTGGACGTCGGTCGCCGGCGCATGTGGATCGTGGCGCGGCCACCGGGGGATGCCGCGCCGATCCCCGCCAGCCAACTGCTGCGCGGCAACCTGCGACTGGCAACGCGGCTCGTGCGTGGCGGCGGCTGGGCGGCGATCTCGCAGGGCTTCGCCTCCGAACACCACCTCGCGCCCGGCAGTCACTTCACGCTGCCGACGCCCAGCGGCCAAGCCCCCCTGCGAGTCGCGGCGATCACGACCAACCTCGGCTGGTCGCCCGGGGCCGTGATCATCAGCACGCTCGACTACAGCCGTTACTGGCAGACGGCGCAGCCTTCGGCGCTCGAGGTGAACCTGCACGCGGGGGTCAGCGAAGCGGCCGGAAGGCGGGCGGTGCTCGAGGCGCTCGGGCCGGGTGGGGGGCTCGGAGTGCAGACGTTCCGCGAACGCCAAGCGCAGTACGCAGCCGACTCGCGCCAGGGCCTCTACGCGCTCAGCGAGATCGCGTCGCTGCTGCTGATCGCCGCGGCGCTGGCGGTCGCCTCCGCGCTCAGCGCTGCGATCTGGCAGCGCCGAGCCCGCCTCGCATCGCTGAAGATCCACGGCTACGACACGGGCCAGCTGTGGCGCGCGCTGCTGCTGGAGAGCACGATCGTGCTCGGCATCGGCTGCGCCGTCGGCGCCCTGGCCGGCATCTACGGGCACGCGCTGGCGAGTCGCTGGCTGCGGCTGCAAACGGGCTTTCCGGCTCCGTTCGAGGTGGGGCTGGGAAGAGTGCTGCTCACGCTCGCCCTGCTCGCGGCGATAGCGCTGGCCGTGATCGCACTCCCGGGCCTGCTCGCAGCACGCTCGCCGGCGCGCGCGAGCCTTCAGGAGTGACTATGTATCGCGGCTCAGGCAGACGAAACTGTTCTGGTGGTTGCTCCCACCCGCAGTCAAGTCACGCTGGCGGGGACGTTTGCAGGAGCAGCCTCGAGATACTGGCTCGGGGTGTTTCCGCTCGTTGGCCGCGAGCTCCGTCACTGGCACGAGCGCGCGGAGGAGATACCCGATCCAGGACTGCGCCGGCTGGCGCTGCTGACGCAGGGCGCCGAGCGTGGAAACCTCGAAGGCGCGGCCGCTTTTGCCGTGCTGGTGCCGCGCGCGCAGCGCGGCCGCGTGGTTCGCGCGGTGGTCGCCTTTCAGGCCGCCTACGACTACATCGACACCCTCGCCGAGCAGCCGAGCAGCGATCCGATCGCCAACGGCCGCCAGCTGCACCTGGCGCTTCTGAGCGCCCTCGAACCGGAGCGAGCGCACCCCGACTACTACCAGCATCATTGCGGCAATCGGGACAATGGCTATATCAGGAATTTGATAGACACATGCCGCCTCGCATTTCGCGCGCTTCCCTCACACGCGGCGGTGGCCGAGGCGGCGTTGCGCTCGGCACGGCGCATGATCGCCTACCAGAGCCTCAACCACGAAGCAGGCGAGACGCGCCGCGCGCTGGCCAGGTGGGCCGGCGGCCTGACGCCTGCGGGCACCGGCCTGCGTTGGTGGGAGACGGCCGCCGGCGCGGCCTCGTCGTTGACCGTATTCGCGTTGATCGCCGCCGCCGCGCGCCCGGCCCTGCACGTGAGCGACGCCGCAGCGACCGAGCAGGCCTACTTCCCGTGGATCGGCGCGCTACACGTGCTGCTCGACAGCCTGATCGACCGTAGCGAGGACATCCAGAGCTCACAGCACTGCCTGATGGACCATTACGGCTCGGCCGAGGACGCGGCGAACCGGCTCGGACTCATCGCCGGGCGTGCGATGCGCGCCGCCGAACTGCTGCCGCGCGGCGTGCAGCACGCGACGATCCTCGCCGCGATGGTGAGCTTCTATCTCTCCGCGCCGGGTCCAACCACACCGGCGACGATGCTCGCCGCGCAGACGGTGCTCGAGCGGATGGGTCCGGTGGCGGCGCCGACGATGGCCGTCCACCGCGCGCGGCGGACGGCGGGCCGGCTGCTCGCCGGCGCCGATACGCGCGCGGTGCGCGTGGCGTTCGAGCGTCAACCGCTGGCCTTCCCCGCTGAGCGCGCGGCTCAGACGGCGCCGGCGG